>NZ_JAJOMA010000033.1 GCF_021129235.1 Kineosporia mesophila | reverse complement strand
TAACCATGGAGGCGGAGTCAGTCCCCGCCAGAGCATCCTGATCGCCGTGGGTGGACGGGGTGGTGGGACCGGTCCGGGTGGCCGGCGTGGGGCCGGGTGTTGCCACTGTGGCCGTGCTCGGGCTGTTCGGGTGGGATGTCATGGATTTTCTCCCCCTGGATCGTGACGGGCTGGTTCACTCATCTCAGTCTGGGCCTTCGCCGCCGGGACCACCGGGGCGGGTGAGGTTCCTCGTCCCTCATTGGGGCTCACGAACCCGGCCCGCGTTGCGGAGGCGGGCTGCCTCCCACTCCGGCCGGATGCGGGGTACCGCCGCGAGGAGCCTGCGGGTGTACTCGTGCTGCGGGCTGTCGAACACCGCGTCGCGAGAGCCGGACTCGACCACCTGGCCACCCGTCATCACCGCGACATTCGTGGCGATCTGCCGCACCACGGCCAGGTCGTGGGCGATGAAGAGGCAGCCGAAGCCCTCCTCGGCCTGCAGACCCCGCAGCAGGTTGATGATCTGGGCCTGCACCGACACGTCGAGCGCCGAGACCGCCTCGTCGCAGACCAGCACCCGGGGCCCGACCGCCAGCGCCCGGGCGATCCCGATGCGCTGCGCCTGACCGCCGCTGAACTGGGCCGGGTACCGGTCGCTGTGATCGGGGTTCAGGCTGACACGTTCCATCAATGACCGCGCGACCGTCCGGACCCCGCCCGGGACCGGACGCTTCTGGTAGCGCAGGGGTGCGGTGACGATCCGTTCGACGGTGTGGCGGGGATTGAGCGACGAGAACGGGTCCTGGAACACCATCTGCACCTGCCGCCGAACCTCGAGCAGGTCGCCGCCCTGCAACGCGGTGATGTCCTGGCCGTCCAGGTGCACGGTGCCGGAGGTGACGTCGACGAGCCGGGCGGCCAGACGCGCCGTGGTGGACTTGCCCGAGCCCGACCCCCCCACCAGCGCCAGGGTCTGCCCCGCGTGCAGCTCGAAGGAGACGTGGTCGACGGCCGTGAACCGCCGGGCCGGCTTCACCAGTCCGGCCGTGCCCGCCACGTCGAACTCCTTCACCAGGTTCCTCGCCCGAAGAAGCGTCATGCCGGACCTCCCGGGACCGGGCGCAGGTCGCCGATGCTGTCGTCGATGCGCGGCACCGCGTCGAGCAGGGCCTGCGTGTAAGGGGCTTGCGGATCGGAGAAGATCTGCTCGGCGGTGCCGGTCTCGACGACCCGCCCGTGCCGCATGACGATCAGGTCGTCGGCGACCTCACTGACCACGGCCAGGTCGTGGGTGATGAGGATCAGCGCGGCCCCGGTGTCGCGCCGCACCTCGGCGAGCAGGTCGAGGATCTGCGCCTGCACGGTGACGTCGAGGGCGGTGGTGGGCTCGTCGGCGATGATCAGCTCGGGCTCGGTGGACAGCGCCATCGCGATCATCACGCGCTGGCGCATGCCGCCCGAGAACTGGTGCGGGTAGTCGTCCACCCGCTTACCGGCGTCCTTGATGTGAACCCGGTCCATCGCCTCGATCGCCGCCGCGCGAGCGGCCTTTCGACTCACCCCGGACCGGTGCGAGCGGTACGCCTCGGCGATCTGCGTGCCCACGGTGTAGTACGGGTTCAGCGACGACAGCGGGTCCTGGAAGACCATCGCGATGCGGTCGCCCCGGATCGCGCGCATCTGCCGTTCCGTGACCTTCGTCAGCTCGGTGCCGGCGAAGTCGATGCTGCCGGCGCGGGTGGCCGAGGACGGCAGCAGGCCCATGATCGCCAGGCTGGTCATGGACTTTCCGGAGCCGCTCTCCCCGACGATGCCGAGGGTGCCTCCCGGCCGGACCTCGAAGTCGATGCCGTCCACCACGTTCGTGGCGCCGAAGGTGACGGTCAGGCCCTTCGCCTGAAGCAAAGTCATGCCGAAACCCCCACCCGCACGCGCGGATCGATGGCCGAGTAGAGCAGGTCGACCACCATGTTGCCGACCACCACGAAGAACGCGGCCAGCAGGGTGACCGCCATGATCACCGGCTGGTCGTTCTTGGTGATGGAGTCGGCGGCGAGCTTGCCGACCCCGTTGATGCCGAAGACGGTCTCGGTGATCAGGGCGCCGCCGAGCAGCCCGGCGAAGTCCATCCCGGCGATCGTGACGATCGGCGTCAGGGCCGGGCGCAGCGCGTGCCGGCGCCAGACCAGATCGGGCCGCAGGCCTTTGGCCCGGGCCGTGCGCACGAAGTTCTCGTCCAGGGTGTCGATGACGTTGGCCCGGGTGAGGCGGGTGTACGACGAGGCGTAGCCGATCGCGAGCACCGACCAGGGCAGGATGAAATTCAGGAACCACTGCACCGGGTCGTCGGCGAACGGCACGGCCTGCGGGAAGGGCAGCCACTGCAGCCAGACCACGAAGACGTACTGAAGAGCCAGCGCCAGCACGTAGTTCGGCACCGACATGCCCCCCAGCGTCAGCCCGGCGATGAAGCGGTCGGCGAACTTCCCCTCCTGCACGGCGCTGATCAGCCCGCCGACCACACCCATGAGCAGCCACAGCACGGCCGCCCCGACCGCCACGACGGCGGTGACCGGCAGACGCTGCACGATCATGTCGGTGACGACCTGCGAGGTCTGGAACGAGTAGCCCAGGCAGGGGGCCGGGCAGTTGATGCCGCCCTCGTACTCGCGACCGATGAACAGGCCGCGCAGGAAGTTCAGGAACTGGGTGACGAACGGTTCGTCCAGGCCGAGGTTGGCCCGGATCTGGTCGATGCGCTCGGGCGTGCAGTTCTTGCCGCAGATCTGCACGGCCGGGTCGGGCGAGAGCAGGAAGAACACCATGTAGGTGAACAGGCAGACCAGGAACAGCACGAGAACCATTCCGGCCAGGCGGTTCACGACGTATCGGGTCATGAGCGGCCTTTCGGGTCGACCACGGAACGCACCCGGTCACCGAGCACCATGAACGACAGCACGAGCAGAGCCAGGAAGGTGCCGGGCACCACGAAGTACAGCGGCACCACCGAGTACCAGTTCACCGAGCTGGCGATCATCTGGCCCCACGACGGCGTGGGCGGCACCACCCCGACCCCCAGGAAGCTCAGGCCCGCCTCGGTGCCGATGTAGCCGGGCACCGCGAGGGTCACCATCACCAGGATGGTCGAGCGCAGGTTGGGCAGGATCTCGGTGAACACCACGGTGCTGCGCGAGGCACCGGAGGCCACCGCCGCCTCGACGAACTCACGTTGCTTGAGCGACATGGTCTGCCCGCGCACGATGCGCGCCAGGTAGGGCCAGCCGAACACCGAGATCACCACGACCAGCAGGTACTGCCGGTCGTCGGCGGGCAGCGCCGAGAGCACGGCGATCATGAAGATCAGCGCGGGGAAGGCCATCAGGAACTCCATGACCCGCGAGATGACCATGTCCGTGCGTCCACCGAAATACCCCGCCAGCAGGCCGAACACGACTCCCAGTAGGGTGGTCAGCACGGTGGCGCTGATCGCGATGAGCATCGAGGCCCGGGCGCCGTAGACGATGCGGGCGAAGATGTCGCGGCCGGTGCCGGGTTCGACACCCAGCCAGTGCGAGCCGGAGAAGCCACCCAGGGGGATGCCGCCCATGTTCGCGTCGATGGCGCTCTGGTCGAACTCGTACGGGTCCCACCCGCTGACCTTCACGATCAGCGGGGCGAAGGCGGCCATCATCAGGACCAGCACGATGTAGGCCAGACAGGCGGCGGCGACCGGGTCGCGCAGCAGGGTGCGCAACACGCTCGCGCGCAGCTGGGGGGTGGTGCCGGCGGTCTCCTGCCCGGAGTCCGCCGGCACCGTCAGCCCGGTGGTGGGGATGGTCATGTCAGCCCTTGGACGGGTCCTTGAGACCCATGATCGTGTAGTCGTAGTCGCCGCTGGGGGTGATCATCCCGGCCACGTTCTCACCGGGCAGGTAGATCCGGTTCTCCACGTTCAGCGGCACGATCGGCGCGAGCTTCATGATCTG
Source organism: Kineosporia mesophila (assembly GCF_021129235.1). Lineage (GTDB taxonomy): Bacteria > Actinomycetota > Actinomycetes > Actinomycetales > Kineosporiaceae > Kineosporia > Kineosporia mesophila. The sequence continues at coordinate 72,566 of NZ_JAJOMA010000033.1, read as the reverse complement.
CTCGTCGAGCGCGCCCCAGGCCTGGTTGGCCGCGTCGATGTCGGTCATCGCCTTGGCCTTGTCGATCGCCGCGTTCACGGCGTCGTCGTCGAGCTGGGCCAGGTTGTTGTTGCCCTTCTCGGTGATGTTCCGACCGTCGAACAGCGGCGGGATGAAGGTCGAGGCGCTGGAGTTCCAGTCCGGGCACCAGCCGGTGATCGCGGCGTCGTGCTGCTGACTCGGCGTGCCGATCGTCTCGTAGTAGGTGGAGGTGTCGATGACGTTGAGCTTCAGGTCGATGCCGACCTTCTTCAGCGACTGCTGGATCGCCTCGGCCTGACGCTGGACTGCGGGGATCGGCCGGATGTCGAGCGTCATCCCGAAACCGTCGGCGTAGCCGGCCTCGGTCAGCAGCTGCTTCGCCTTGTCCACGTCACCGGCGTTGTTCTGGCTCGGGTACAGGTCGAAGTCGGTGTGCCCGGACACCGTCGAGGGGATGATCGTGCTGGCGACCGTGGCGAACTGGGTGCCGCCGGTGGCGTTGAGCACGGCGCTCTTGTCGATCGCATAGCTGATCGCCTGCCGCACCTTCACGTCGGTCAGCGGCTTCTTCGTGGTGTTCAGGCCCATGTACGTCAGGCAGGTCGAAGCTGCCTTGGTGGTGCGGGCTTTCAGCTGGGGCGTCTGCAGGCGGGCGATGGTGGCGGTCTGCACGGTGCCCGCGATCGCGTTGATGTCGGTGCCCTGCCCGGCGATCAGGCGCTCGTCGATCGTGGCGCCCTCGAGGCCGATGCTGAACTTCCAGGCGTCCGGGTAGGCCTTGCGCACGTCGTCGGTCGAGGCGTCCCACTCCGGGTTGCGCTTGAGCTCGATCAGACTGCCCGGGGTGTACTTCTCCAGGTCGTACGGGCCGGAGGCGACGATGTCGGAGATGAACTCGTCGCCCTCGCCCGTGCCCTCGGGGAACGGGGTGCCGCTGGGCATCGACAGCGCCGCGTCGAACTCCGGGTAGGCCTCTTTGAGATGGAAGACGATGGTGCTGTCGTCGGGCGTCTCGATCGTGTCGAGCGCACCGGACTTGTACGGGCCCTGGTAGTCGTCGGGCGCGTCGATCAGCTGCTTCAGATACGGCGAGCCGATGCCGATCTGCGGGTCCCAGCTCCGCTCGATGCCGAACTTCACGTCCTTGGAGGTGATCTCGGCGCCGGTGTCGAACTTGACGCCCTTCTTCAGCGTGTAGGTCCAGCTCAGCCCGTCGTCCGAGACCTTGCCCAGCGACTCCGCCAGGTCCGGCACCATCGCGTTCGGGTCTTCGGCGTTGTTCGCCGCCTTCGTCACCAGCGTGCGGTAGACCAGCCGGTAGAAGGCGTTCACCCCACCGTCCCAGCCCCGGGTCGGGTCGAGGTAGGAGAAGTCGGCGGCCTGCAGCACCTGCACGGTGCCGCCCGTGGCCGGGGTCTGTGTGGAGCCACTGCCGCTCGTGCCGGAGGCGCTGGACGAGCTGCCGGAACAGGCCGACACGGCCAGGACCGAGGCCATCATCAGACTGCCCACGGCCACCCGGGGTGTACTTCTCTTCACAGGTCCTGCCTTCCGGAATCACGCGGATGTCCGCCGGGTGCACATCTGCTGCACGTCAGGGCGGTCCACGCTCGTCGACATCAGCGAAAGCTTTGCTCACGGTGCGGTTCTGCACGCCGGTCGGGGGGAACGGCCGGCGGGACGACTAGTGGTCGGCGCGGGTCAGGTGCTCTGATGCCCGGGTACCTGGTGGAACAGTAATATGTCACACCTCGCAGGTGAAGCCCTGGAGTGAACTAGTTACAAACGATTAATGTTTCTGGCGACGAACGGCCGGTCTCACCGAAAGTCACGGATCGACAGTGATTCTCCCAACGCAAGAGGGCCGGTCACCTGGTGTGGTGACCGGCCCTTCGTGTGCGGAGGTAAAACCTTACTGGGTCTCGGTACGCCCGCTCCACCAGCCGAGCACGTGCTCGATGTGGGAGTGCAGCAGCTGCTGCGCCCCCCGGCCGTCGCGGCGCTCGAGCAGGTCCATCAGCTGATGGTGCTCGGCCGCCGAGCGGGCCAGCTCGTCACTGCCGATCAGGTCGGCCAGCCCGACCATCCGGGTCTGCTGACGCAGGTCACGCACCAGCTCGACCAGCCGCTCGTTCCCGGTGAGCCGCAGCAGGGTCAGGTGAAAGTCCACGTCGGCCGCCAGGTACGTGGGGATGTCGGCCGACGCCGCCGCCTCCACGATCAGGTCGGCCTGGGCCCGCAGCTGCGTGGCCGTGTACGGCTGCAGGGTGCGGGCGATGTCGCGCATCGCCGGCACCTCGAGCAGCTGCCGGATGCGGACGATCTCCCACAGGTCCTGCTCGCTGACGTCGGTGACCCGGAAACCCTTGTTCCGGACCGTCTCGACGAACCCCCGCTTCTGCAGGTTCAGCATCGCCTCGCGCACGGGCGTGGCGGAGACACCGAACCGGGCACCCAGGGTGGGCGCCGTCAGCAGGGTGCCGGGGGCCAGCTCACCGGACACGATGGCCGAGGCCAGAGCCTCTTCCACGGTGATCCGCAGGCTCGAGCCCGCGGCCACCGGACCGATGTGCGATGCCACTCGACCTCCCCACTGACGACGGCGGAAAACGCCTTCCGAAGTCTGGCGACTTTACCGGAGTTCCGTCGGCAGCAGACCGGCGGGCAGACCCTGATAGGACACCGGCCGCTGGAACCGCTCGATCGCCGCCAGCCCGACCGAGGTGGTCAGGGAATTGGTGGACGCCGGGTACGGGCCTCCGTGCTGCTGCGCCGCGGTCACGCTGACGCCGGTGGGCCACTGGTTGTAGAGCACCCGGCCGACCCGGGCACTGAGCGCCGCGACCACCTCGGCGGCCACCTCGTCCCCGGACTCGGTGCCCTGGACCGTGCCGGTCAGCTGCCCCGGCACCCGCTGGAGCACATCGACCAGCGCACCCGTGTCACCGTATTCGACGACCAGACCGGCCGGGCCGAACATCTCGGTGTCCAGCGCCTGCGGGTCGAGCTGCTCCAGCGTGGTGGCGAAGATCCGGGCCGCGACGCCCTGCTCGTTCGCCGGGCCGCCGGCCACCTCACGCACGCCCGGGAGCTCGGCCACCAGTGCGGTGGACTTCTGAAAACCCTCTTCCAGGCGGTCGTTCAGCATCCGCCCGGGCTTCGGTAGCTCGACCGAGGCGAGGAACGCCTGCGCGTCGGGCACGAACACCACGCCCGGGTTGGTGCAGAATTGCCCCGAACCCAGCAGCAGCGAGTCCAGCCAGCCACCGACGATCTCGCCCGGCCGCTGCGCCCAGCCCTCGGGAGTCACCACGACCGGGTTCACGCTGCCCAGTTCGCCGTAGAACGGGATCGGCTCGGCCCGGGCGGCGGCGATGTCGTACAGCGCCCGCCCACCACTGGTGGAGCCGGTGAATCCGACGGCCTTGATCCGGGAGTCCTTCAGCGCGGTCAGCGACGGCTCGACCCCCTCGATCAGGGCGAAAAGACCTTCCGGCAGCTGCGCCGCGACCAGTTCGGCCGTGCGCCGCGAGAGTTCCGGATGACCCGGGTGCGCCTTCACCACCACCGGGCAGCCGGCGGCCAGGGCGGAGACGGTGTCGCCGCCGAACACGCTGAACGCGAACGGGAAGTTGCTCGCGGCGAACACCAGCACCGGACCCAGCGGCACCACGGTGCGCCGCAGGTCGGGCCGGGGACCGCTGCCCCACCCGGCGTCGGGCGCGTCCACCTGGGTGGGTGTCAGGGTGCCGGCGCGCAGGGCCTCCGCGAACTGGCGGGCCTGGAACGTCGTGCGCTTCAGCTCGGCCGTCAGCCGCGCCGCCGGCAGGTGCGACTCCGCCTGCGCCAGCGGGATCAGCTCGTCGGCGGCGCCGTCCAGCACGCCGGCGACCGCCTCCAGCCAGCCGGCCCGCTGCGCCGGCGTCGCCGAGGCCGGGCCGGTCAGGGGCACGGCCGCAGCGGCCGCGAGGATCTGGTCCAGGTCGATGGTCGTCATCTCGTCGTTGCTCATCTCAGAACTCGAAACCTTCCGGGTACGGATCGCTCGGGTCCAGCATGTACTGCCCGATGCCGGTCACCCACGCCCGCCCGGTGATGGTCGGCAGAACGGCCGGGTGCCCGCCGACCGTGGTCTCCCCGATCAGCCGCCCGACGAACCGGCTGCCGATGAACGACTCGTTGACGAAGTCCTGGTGCAACGGCAGCTCGCCGCGGGCGTGCAGTTCGGCCATCCGCGCGGACGTACCGGTGCCGCAGGGAGAGCGGTCGAACCAGCCCGGGTGGATGGCCATCGCGTGCCGGGACAGCGTCGCGTCCGATCCGGGGGCGATGAATTCGACGTGGTGACAGTGATTCACACCGTCGATCTCCGGGTGCCGGGGCGGGGCCTGGAGGTTGATCTGGTTCATGACGGCCAGACCCGCGCTGAGGATGTCCTGCTGCCGGGCCCGCTCGAACGGCAGCTTCACCGCGTCGAGATCGACCATGGCGTAGAAGTTCCCACCGAAGGCCAGGCTGTAGGGCACCGTGCCCAGACCCGGCACCTCGATGGTCTCGTCGAGCCGCTCGCAGTACGAGGGCACGTTCTCCAGGGTCACCGAGTCGGCGTGGCCGTCGCTCACGGCCACCTGCGCGATCACCAGCCCGGCCGGGGTGTCGAGACGGATCGTCGTCACCGGCTCGACCACCTCGACCATCCCCGTCTCCACGAGAACGGTCGCCACCCCGATGGTTCCGTGCCCGCACATCGGCAGGCAGCCGGAGACCTCGATGTACAGCACGCCGAAGTCCGCATCGGGCCGGGTCGGCGGCTGCAGGATCGCGCCGCTCATGGCGGCGTGCCCACGGGGCTCGTTCACCAGGAACTTGCGCAGGTGGTCCATCTCGGCGATGAAGTGCAGCCGCCGCTCGTTCATGGTGGCGCCCGGGATCACCCCGACGCCACCGGTCACGACCCGCGTCGGCATCCCCTCGGTGTGCGAGTCGACCGCGGAGACGAGCCTTCTCGACCTCATCAGACTCCTGCGCGCAGCGACTCGAGGCCCGCGATCGCACGCTCCATGTCGGCCCGCACCCGGGCGGTGTGCTCGGGCGTCAGCGGACCCCGCGGCGGGCGGCAGGGGCCGCCGTACCGGCCGACCATCTCCATGCTGAGCTTGATGGCCTGCACGAACTCGACGCGCGAGTCCCAGCGGAACACCGCCACCAGACGCTCGTACAGGGCGCGGGCCTGCTCGACCCGGCCGGCCCGCATGTGCTCGTAGATCTCCACCGACTCAGCCGGGAAGGCGTTGGGGAAGCCCGCGAACCAGCCCACCGCACCGTCGATCATCAGCTCGAACAGCACGTCGTCGGCGCCCGCGACCACGTCGATGTCGCACAGCTCGGAGATCTCGAACTTACGGCGCACGTCGCCGCTGAACTCCTTGATCGCCGAGATGTTCGGGATCCCGGCGATCTGCGCGACCAGCGACGGCACCAGGTCGACCTTGGTGTCGATCGGGTTGTTGTAGATCATCACCGGCAGGCCGACCTCGGCGATCTTCGAGAAGTGCTCGATCACCTGCTCGTCGGAGGCCCGGTACATCGTGGGCGGCAGCGAGAGCACGCCGTCGGCGCCGTCTTCCGCGGCCAGACGGGTCCAGTGCTGGGCCTGGTGCCAGCCCGGGCCGTGCACGCCGGCCACGACCAGGCCCCGCCCGTCGACGGCCTCGACGGCGACCTGGATGACCTTGCGGCGCTCGGCGTCGGTCAGCGAGGAGTACTCCCCCAGCGAACCGTTCGGGCCCACGCCCCGGCAGCCGTTGCTGATCAGCCAGTCGCAGTGCTCGGCGAACTTGTCGTAGTCGACCTCGAGACCGGCCGGTGCGTCCGGGTTCTCCTTGTAGGGCAGTGCGGTGGCGACGATGACGCCCTGGAAGTTGACGGGCTGATCGGTGCTCACGGAAGAGGGTCCTCTCGTTCTGGGGTGAGGGTCGCGGCAAGTTCCCCGAGCCGGACCGGTGTGGCGATAGGTCGTCGGGAGGTGCGGCCGGCCTGCAGGAGATTCGGCCCCAGCAGGTCTTCCACGTTGCGGCCGCAGGTGCGGCCCTGGCACACGCCGAGTCCGGCGCGGGTGGTGAGTTTCAGGGAGCGCAGCCCGCGGGACCGGGTTTTCGCGGCGATGTCCCGCAGTTCGCCGACGGTGACGTCTTCGCAGCGGCAGAGCATGGTGCCCGGGTCGGGCCAGGTCTGCCATCCGGGCCGGATGCCGTGCGCGGCTTCCAGCCGGGTCGCGAAGTTTCGTAAGGCTTTTCGTTGACCGACCAATAATGGACGAGGCACGCCCCCGGCCGCTGTGGTACCCGCCACCTCTCCCTCGGCCAGGGCCAGATCGGCTCCGCCGATCCCGGTGAGCTCACCGGCACTGTAGACGTTCGGCACGGACGTCTGCTGGCCGGCGTCCGTAGTCACGAAACCCTGCTCGTCGAGCTGGCACCCGGCCGCGATGGCCAGTTCGGTACGGGGGACGAATCCGTGACTCACGCACACGGCGTCGACCTCCACGACCCGTTCGGAACCCTCCACGCGGGTCCAGTCGGGGTGGAGGGCGGCCAGGGTGACCGAGTGCACCCGGTCGGTGCCGTGCGCGGCCACGACGGTCTGCCCGGTCCAATAGGGGACGCGATGGCGCACCAGATCTTTCAGGTAACCGCCCAGCTCGCCCGCCTTGGACGAGGCGCTGGCCAGTTCCCAGGGCCGGGTCAGCCAGCCGCGGGTCAGGCGGCTGCGGCCGGAGGCCTCGGCGACCCCGACCACCGTGGCCCCGGTCCGGATCAGGCTGCTGACCACGGGCAGCAGGAAGGGCCCGGCCCCCGCGACGAGCACGCGCCGCCCGACGGCGACCCGTTCCCCCTTGGCCAGGGCCTGGGCGGCGCCGGCGGTGAAGACGCCCGGCAGGTCCCAGCCGGGGAAGGGCAGGGTGCGCTCCTGCCCGCCGGTGGCCAGGATCAGCCGGCCGGGGGTGTAGCTGCGGGGCTCACGATCGGTGCCGTCCGGGGCCCCGACCATGACGTGCACTACCGGCGGGGCGTCGTCGTGCCGGTCGATGGCCCAGACACTCGCGCCGAACACCACGTCACAGTCCGGATGACCGCTGATCTCGTCGCGCAGCCGCTGAAAGGTGCTCCAGCCGTGATGCAGCCGGTGCTCCTGCGCGCCCCGACGCTCATGGGCCAGATGCCGCCAGTACTGCCCCCCGAGATTGTACCCAGCCTCCAGCAGAGTGACGCGCGCCCCGTGCCGGAGGGCAGCAGCCGCAGCCGCCATCCCCGCCGGCCCCACACCGACAACGAGAACACCCCCACCCTGCTCAAACACGCCCAACCCCCGGCAACCCGCCACCAACCCCGTTCGTGATCAGGCAAACCTTCCCCGCCATCAAAACCCGGCTGCGTGCGTCCTCGATCCCGTTCGTGATCATGCCGGGGTCTCCCGGGTCGGCGGCTCGGTGCTCACCACGTCGCCCTCGGTGGCGCGGCGCTGGCAGGCCCGCACGTCCGGAATGTCGTTGACCGTCACCAGGCAGTCGAAGCACACGCCGATCCCGCAGAAAACGCCACGCGGGCGGCCGGTTCGGCTGGTTCTCCAGGACACGTGCCCGGCACCCAGCAGCAGGCCGGCGACGGTCTGGCCCACCTGGCCGGTGACCTGGGCGCCGTCGACGGTGATCGTCAGGGGGCCGGAGTCGCGGGGAGCCACCGGGTCCTGGGCGACGGGAAGACGCTGCGGGCCCATCAGGCGACCTCTTCCAGATAGGGCGCGAGAGTGTCGCGGTCGACGCGAAAGGGGTTTTTGTCGTTGCCGGTTCCCGCGATGAGGTCTGTGAGGATCTCGGCCGTGGCCAGACTCAGCCCGATTCCCGCACCCTCGTGCCCGGTCGCGTGCCAGAGGCCCGCCAGGCGTGGGTCCGGACCGATCACCGGGAGATGATCGGGCACGAACGGCCGGAAACCACCGTAGGCCCTCATTACCGGTACATCCTTCAGGAAGGGGAACAGCAGAAGGGCTTTCGCGGCCATCGCGGCGACCACGCGGGCCTCGATGCGTTCGTCGAAACCTTTGCGTTCGCGCGAGGATCCGATGAGAACGGTACCCGCGGCGGTGGACTCGACAACGCTCGACACCTGGAGGTCGGCCGCACCCGACCCGACCGCCCCGACATAGTCCGCATCGTAGACCTTGCGGCGAATGCGTTGCGGCATGCGGGTTGTCACCAGCACCGTGCCGCGGCGCGGGCGAACGGGCAACGGCGCGCCGAGCCCGGCGGACAGACCGCCCTACCACGGACCGGCCGCGAGCACCACCGCGTCGCCGTGCACCGGCCCGCCGGAGGTCTGCACGCCTGCCAGCCGGCCGGCGGTCATGATCGGCCCGGTCACCTCGACCCCCTGACGCACCTGGACACCCCGCCGACGCGCGGACGCCAGCAGCGACTCGGTCGCCACCACGGGCTGCACCTGGGCATCACCGGGATAGAAGACCGCCGCCGTGTAGTCACGGGTGAGGTCGGGTTCGAGCTCGTGTACCTGCTGCTCGCCGACCTCCTGCGCCACGACTCCCGACGTGCGCTGGAGGGCCGCGAACTCCCGCAGTGCCATGGCACCCGGGTCGGTCGTGGCCACCACCAGGCCACCCTTGTGATCCAGTTCGAGGGAGGGAAATCCGGCGGGGAGTTCGTCGCGCAGTTGCCCGTCGAGCTCCCGCCAGAGTTTCAGCGACCGCTGCATGAGTTCCAGTTCGGCCCCGGGGCCCTTGTCGGACACGAGAAGATTGCCTTCCCCGCTCGCCGAGGTACCACCCGCGGTGGGCCCCCGGTCGAGCACGATCACCTCGTGCCCGGCGCGCCCGAGGGAACGGGCGATCGCGGCGCCGACGATGCCGGCCCCGATCACTACGACACGCCCTCGCTCAGCCACGGCAGTAATATTGCACAGCGTTCTCAGGGACGGAAGAGCTGCGGCCGTGTCCGATGCGCCCGAATAGCCACGTCAGGCAACCGTTAACACAGCCGTAGCAAATGCTGCGGCACTTGACAGCCCCTCCTGTCGGCAATCGCGATGCAGTTGAATGGGGCCAGTGGCATTGCACCGTTGACAGCGGGCGGGCCGACTCGAAGCTCGCCCCCGCGCTGGGGAGCTCCGAGCGCAGCTGAATCGAGGGGCTGGCCCGGGGTGCGCTTCCCCATAATTAACGGGGAGGTTTTGCATGATCACGAACGGGACAGGGGGGCGGAGCGGGGCGGCTTCCCCATCCTTTGTTCGTGATCATGCAAAACCTCCCCGGGCTCACCTGGGTTTCCGGGCGGTGGCATGATCGGCGGCCATGGACGGGCTGGGACAGGGACTGAGCGGTGGGCTCCGGGGTCGGGACGCGTATGGCGCGGACTTCCAGGAGCCGTCCGGCTATCTGAACTTCGCGGCCTACGGCCCGCCGTCCGGCCGGGTGGTCGAGGCCATTACCGCCACCGCCCGGGCGGCCGCGCTCGGGGAACCGGCGGCGAACCTGCATGCGCAGGACGAGCGGGCGCTGGCTGCGGTCTCCCGGCTGACCGGTTTCGCCCGCGAGGGGTGTCTGCTCGCCACCAGTACCTCGGCCGGGCTCCAGCAGGTCGCCTTCGGCCTCGGCGGTGAGGTGCTCCTGGGCCGCGACGAGTTCCCGTCCAACCTCTACCCGTGGTGGCGGGCGCAGGAGGCCGGGCGGATGCGGGTCCGGACCGTGGAACGGGAGGTGGCGGACGTCCCCCGGTGGATGACGCCCGCAACGATCGCCGCGGCTCTCACCCCGGCCACCACCGCCGTCGCGATCAGCGCCGTGGACTTCCGCACCGGCTACCGGGCCGACCTGGCGGGGATCCGCGAGGTGATCGGCGACCGGCTGCTCATCGTCGACGGCATCCAGGGATTCGGGGCGGTCGACCAGGACTGGACCGCCGCCGACGCGCTCGTGGTCGGTGGGCAGAAATGGCTGCGGGCGGGCTGGGGCACCGGTTTCCTGACCCTGTCGCCGCGGGCCCTGGACCGGATCCGTCCGACGCTCGGCAGCTGGACCGGGGTCGAGGAACCTACGCACTACGACGGCGAACCGCATGCGGTCCGTCAGGGCGCGCACCAGCTGTCCGTCACCAACCTCTCGCCGTTCACCTCCGCAGCGTTGTGGAACGCGCTGGAACTGCTCGAGTCCGTGGACGTCGCCGGACTGATCGAGCAGAAGGTGGGCGCGCTGCTCGACCGGCTCGACGCCTCCGGGGTCGAGATCCTCTCACCGCGCGAACCAGCCTGGCGGGCGGGCATTGTCGTGGTCAGGACGGGCGGGCCGTCGGCGGTGGTCCGGGACCGGCTGGCCGCGCGGGGCATCACAGTGACCGCCCACGAACCCGACCGGATCCGGATCAGCATCCACGCAACCACCGACCTGACCGGAGACGGGATCGAGGGGCTCAACGACGTCCTCAAGCAGGTGTAGGGCTTTTCAGGTGAGCACGCTGTGAATGATCAGGGCGACGATGACGTAGAGCACCACCACCGCCACCCAGACCCCCGCGATCATCCACCGGTGAGAGGCTTTTCGATCAGGCTGCCGGTATATCCGCAGGGACACGTAGGTGCCGGCCATGACGCACAGCAGCCCGGGTAGCCGACCGGTGACCGCTCCGACGATCCAGGCCGCCATCAGGGCGATCCGCGCGGCCCGGGGCAGTGGCCACAGCACCACGGGCTCCTCGCGTTCGTCCAGCCGCACGGTCGGGCTCCTGTGCCACTGGCTGTACCCGATGGTCGGATGGTGCTTCTTTCCCTGCGCGTCCACGAGAACCCAGTTGCCCCAGACATCCTGGGGCATGACCGCGCCATCGCGCAGGAACTTCGGATGCTTGGACGAGGGCTTCTCCACCTCCAGGTCGACACCGGCCAGCGAGACGGGGTAGCGCTCCATGTCCGCCATCCTGATCGAACCGGGCATACCTCGCACCTTCAACGATCCCCGAAGAACCAGACGTAGAGCCCGGACGAGACCACGAGCACCAGCAGGGCGGCGAGACCGTGCCGCCAGTAGTTCCCGCGGTGCATCGAGCGCCACAGCAGCACGTTGAGGAGAACGTACGCCGGCATGAGCAGCAGGAGACTGAGGAGACCAGCCCGCAAGGCCAGCGGGTACAAGAAGAAGAAGCCGGCGTAGTGGGCGATCAGCCACCAGGGCGACCGGGGCCGGAAGTAGACGGTGTCCTCGCGCCGGTCGTCCACGTGCATCATCGGCGTCGAACGCCAGACACTGGTGCCCATCTGCAACCGGTGCGCCTGACCGTCGGCGCCAGTGAAATGCCACGTCCCGTGCTGATCTCGTGGTATTTCCTGCCCGTCCCGCAGGATCCGGGCCGTCCTTGTCCCGGGCTGTTCCACCTCGAGTTCCACGCCGGCCGCGGTCACGGTGTAGTGCTCCATGATCGCCATCATGCTGGAAGGGGACATTTCCCGCCTGTGCATCCGCCCTGAGTAGCCTGGTCGCCTCTCCTGAAGGGAAAGACGATGACGAATGAATGGACGATCACCGTCGACGCCCGGCACGCGCCCACCCTGGCCGCGTTCTGGCAGATCGCCCTGGGCTACGTGCCCTCCCCGCCCCCGGCAGGCTTGCGTTCGTGGGAGGAATGGTACGAGCGGTTCGACCTCACGGACGACGAGAAGGCCGGTGTGGCGGCCATTGTCGATCCTGAGGGCCGCCGGCCCCGAATCTCCTTCCTCGCGGTGCCGGAGACGAAGACGGTCAAGAACCGCATCCACCTGGACGTGCAGATCGGCGGCGGCCGGGCGGTCGAGCACGCGGTGCGCTGGCCCCGGGTCGAGGCGATGGTGCAGCGCCTGACCGAGGCCGGCGCCCGCACCCAGCAGATCGTCGAAGGCCCTCATGGCCTTCCGGATCACGTGGTCATGCTGGACCCCGAGGGCAACGAGTTCTGCGTACTCTGACCCCGAGAGCAGCTGCCGGTCAGCCAAACGGCGAAACGCCTCGCCGTGAGCAGTTACGAGCACGGCTGGGACTTGGCCGGCCAGTCAGTACGAGTGCACGCATGAGTATCTGAAGGAATCCGTTGCGCAGCTCCGGCAGGTGCAGGAGATGGCCAACGCCGCCAGGCAGCTCCTCGGTCGGACAGCGGCCAGAGTCGGGTCCACCCTTCACAGCCCCCACCGCTCTTCTTGATGGCTCCTCGACGACTCGTGCGCCTCGTCCTCAAACACCCTGCCCACGTGGCCCGTACGGCGCTGCCGGGGCTCTGCGCGCCCGGGACAGATCCGCGGCAGCCTCCGGCCAGCTCGGGTACCGGAACTCGAAACCGGCCTCCAGCAAACGGCCCGGCACCACCCGGCGGCTCTTCAGCAGCAGTTCGGTGTCGGTGCGCAGCACCAGCGCGCCCAGTTCGGCCATCGCCCGGGTGGCCGGCAGCCCCAGACCTACACCCCAGGCCTTTCTCAGCGACCGCATCAGATCACGTTGCGGCACCGGGCCGGGCGACGCCAGGTTGACCGGCCCCTCGATGTCGTCCCGCTCCAGCAGAAGCTCTACGGCCCGGACGAAATCCTCTCCGTGGATCCAGGAGACGTACTGCTGCCCGCCGGCAACGGCACCGCCCAGCCGCAGCCGCGTCATCCACGAGAGGTAGTCGTAGACCCCACCCCGGTCAGGAGTCATGACCATCGCGGTGCGCAGGGCCACCCGGCGGGTCCGCGGCGTGTCCGCGTCCGTCTGTTCCTGTTCCCAGCGCCGGGCGATCCGTACGCTGTACTCCCAGTACAAGGGGACGACGGGCTCGCTCCCGCCGATGGTCCCGGTGGTCTCGTCCTGGGGAAGATCGTCGGGACGGCTGCGCGCGTCCGCATAGATCGTGGCCGTGCTCATCTGGAGCCAGACCCTCGGCGGCGCGGCGGCCTGCGCGATCGCCTCACCGACCACGCGCGTCGAGTCGACGCGCGAGTTCATCATCTGGCGCAGGTTCTCGTCGGTGTAGCGACAGCTGACCGTGCGACCGGCCAGGTTGATCACGGCTTCGGCACCGTCCACCGCCTCCGCCCACGCACCGAGCGTGCGGCCGTCCCACACCACGTAACGGACGCCGTCCTCAAGCCGCTCCGGTCGTCGGCTCAGCACCGTGACCTCGTCGCCGCGGGCCACCAGGGCTCTGCGCAGCACACCTCCGACCTGGCCGGTACCGCCAGGAATCACGATCTTCACATCAGGCTCCCTACCGCTGTTGAGCAATCGCTCAACAGCGACCGTAGCAACAGTTGAGCGATCGCTCAAGAAGCTCCGGATCGGCCGGACCGGCGCGCCCCCGGCGCGGACCTCGGCCGGTGCCGTTCGCGGCCGGGCTGGGCCTTGTCGACGCGCAGATACTCGGGCGCACCCGGATCCTCGCCCCGCTCGGCGCCTTCGCCGGGGTGAAGGTCGCGGACCGTCTCCGGCAGGGGCTTTCGACCGGGCCGGGCCGGGCCGACCGCGAGCGCCGTCAGCGCCCTGGCCCTCATTCCGCCCTCACCCGATCATGGGAAGATGTCCGATATGAGCACCACGGAGCCCCGGCACCTCAGCGACGAACCGGCCGAGCCCCGGCCTCCCCGCGCAGTGGCCCCTACGCCGAAACAGGTTGCTCACCACCTGGTCCTGGGCCTGCTCCTCCTCCTGCAGCTGGGGCAGGGCCACCCCACCTGGGCCAGCGCCCTCTTCATCGCCGCCCTGCTCTTCGTGGCCTATGCCCTCTCCACCGACGTCCGCGACTACCGCGCGACCCGGAAGGCCGGCTAGACCACTCAGCGCACGACGACCGTCGGCACGCCCTCGTCCTCGAGCCTCCAGATCACCGCGTGCACGGCGTAGGACTCGGCCCCGGCCTCGACGTCCTCGCCGACCCGCGGCACGGCCGGCCAGTCGACCACCAGACCACCGCGCACGTCCGATCCTTCGGGCCTGTCCATCGCGTTGCTGAAGTCGAGCCGGATCTGCATGGATTCAGCCTAGTACCGCGGCAAATCCTTTGTTCGTGATCAGGCAATCCCTCCTCGGGGAGGAGCGGCCCCGTGGGCGCGAACGGAGTTGAGACATTTCTGTCTCATGTGAGACAGTCGAGTCTCAAGCCAAGTGAAGGACTGATCCACGTGAACTCCCGGGACGCGATCCTGGCCGCCTCGCAGCGGCGTCTCAACGTCGACCCCCGGGCATCGATGGCAGAACTGGCCACCTCGGCGGGCGTGGGCCGCGCCACCCTGCACCGGCACTTCTCCACCCGCGAGGAACTGCTGCACGTGCTCGGCATCCGCTCGCTCGACCGGTGGGAGCAGAGCATGGAGCAGGCCGACGCGCCGGGGGCCATCGCCTCGGGCGAGACGGCCCGGATCGAGGCCTGCATCCGCGACCTGTTCCACCGCTACATCACCGACTACGAGGAATTCGGGCTCGCCCTCACCGACCCCTACCTCTGCACCGCCCCCGAACTCGTCGAGCGCACCGAGATCCTGGCCGAGCGCGAGACCGAGCTGCTCGCCGCCGGGCAGAAAGCCGGCGTCCTGCGCGCCGACCTGCCCGCCCGCTGGCTGTCGACCGCGCTGTACGGACTGCTCGTGGCCGCCCGCGAGGCGTCCACCACCGGCCGGGTCGCCCGCGCCGAGCTCGACGAGTACGTCATCTCCACCTTCTTCGACGGCACGAGAGCGAAATGACCGCCCAGATCACCGCACCGCCCACCCCCACCACCCCGAGCCGCCGGCGCTGGGCCGGCCTCGCCGTGCTCGCCGCCAGCCTGCTGGTGGTGGTGATGGACATGACGGTGCTGAACGTCGCCCTGCCCGACCTCATCGCCGACCTGAAACCCGGCGCCGTGTCACAGTTGTGGATCGTCGACGCCTATCCCGTGGTGCTGGCCGGCCTGCTCGTGCCGGTCTCCTCCCTGGCCGACCGGTGGGGCCGGCGGCGCATGCTGCTGGCGGGCTTCACCGTGTTCGGGCTCGCGTCGGCGCTCGTGCTGCTGGCCGACTCCCCGAGCCAGGTCATCGCCCTGCGGGCCGCGCTCGGGGTGGGCGGCGCCATGATCATGCCGACCACGCTCTCGCTGATCCGCACGCTGTTCCCGGATCCGGTCGAACGCGCCACCGCGCTGGGCATCTGGGCCGCCACGGCCTCGCTCGGCAGCGCCGTCGGCCCGATCCTGGGCGGCGCCCTGCTGGAGATGTTCAGCTGGCACTCGGCGTTCCTGGTGAACGTGCCGCTGATGGTGGTGGCCGTGATCGCCGGCCTGGTGCTGCTGCCGGAGAGCCGATCGGACCGGCCCGGCCGCCTCGACGCCGTCGGGGTGGTGCTGTCGGTCGGCGGGATGGTCGCGATCGTCTACGCCGTCAAGCAGCTCGGCAAGGACGGGTTCGAGCCGCTGCCCCTGGGCATCCTCGCGGTCGGTCTGGTGGCCATGGCCGCCTTCGCCCACCGCTGCCTGACCCAGTCCGAGCCCATGCTCGCCGTCGACCTGTTCGGCAACCGGGTGTTCCGCTCGGGTGTGATCACGGCGATCGCGCACAGCGGCGTCACCATGGCCCTGCTGCTGGTGGGCTCGCAGTGGCTTCAGCTCGTGCAGGGCTGGTCGCCGCTCAAGGCCGGTGCGGCGCTGCTGCCGATGGCGCTGGGCGGGATGATCGGCTCGCCCTTCGCCCCGGCCCTGGCGGCCCGGATCGGCGTGCGCACCGTGCTGGTCACCGGCCTGCTGACCACCGCGACCGGCCTCGGCGTCATCGCCGTGCTGCCGCATCCGATGCCCTACCCGGGCATCGCCGTCGCCCTGCTGTGCAACGGCCTGGGGGGTGCCGCCCTGGGCGTCGGGTCGGCCCTGATGATGGGCAGTGCCCCGGCCCACCAGGCCGGGTCGGCCGCCGCCATCGAGGAGATGTCGTTCGAGGTCGGTGCCGTGCTCGGGGTCTCGGTGCTGGGCAGCCTGGCCGGGATCGTCTACCGCTCGGGCCTTCCCGGCGGGGTGGACGACGTGGTCTCGGAATCGGTGGCCGGCGCCCTGGGGACCGCCTCCGAGAAGGCGGCCACCGCGTCCTTCGTCGACGCCTTCGCCACGGTCGGCCTGGCCGGTGCGATCGCCGTGGCGCTCACCGCGGCCGTGGTCTGGTGGTGGGTGCCGGGCGACCTCGATCTGGCCGACGCCCACCATTAGCTGCTACACAGTCGTCCGCGGGAACGACTACGGACGAGGGCAGCTCTATGGATCAGGCGTGGCAGTGCGAAGAGGATTTCTGGCAGGCCGGCATCGAGGGGCGGGTGGCCGAGCACTACGCGCGGGTGCTGGCCTCGGACGCCTTCGTCGTCGTCCCCGACCGGGTGCTGAACCGCGACGACCTGCTGCAGCAGTGGCAGGACCGGGCCGCCTGGGCCGAGTACACCCTGGCCGAGCGGCGTGACGTCCTGATCAACGGCGAGACCGCCGTGCTGTCCTACCGGGTCAGCGCCCGCCAGGTTGACGGCCACCCTTACACCGCCCGCGTCTCCAGCGTGTACACCTGGATCACCGGCTGGGCCCTGGCCTTCCGCCAGCACACCCCCGACACCGGCAGCGACCCGCGGCTGGCACCTCGTTAGATCGCGTTGGATCTCGTCAGATCGGGGCCACGCTCAGACTCTGGAAGTACTCGCGGGCCTGCTCGGCCATGTCCATCGAATCCCGGTCGAGCAACCACTGCACCTGAAGACCGTCCATCATCGCGATGATGCGCTGGGACTCCCGGCCCGGGTCCACTCCCTCGCGCAGTTCCGCCCGCGCCGCCATCTCCTCCAGCCCCTGCCGCACCCGTTCCCGGGTGGCCTCGTAGCGCCGCAGGAAGTACTCGTGCGCCGGGTGCCCGGGGTTCGTCGCCTCGGCCGAGAGGATGCAGTAGAGCTCGGTCAGGCCGGGCGTGCCCTGGTTGCGGCGCACCACCTCGACCATCCCCCGCAGGAAGTCCGCGCCCGAGCCGCCGGCCGGCGCCGGGCTGGTCTGCTCATCGCGCAGCTCCAGCACGCCCGCCAGCAGTTCGCTCTTGGTGGGGAAATGGTGCAGCAGCGTGGTGTGGGCGATGCCGATGCGCTGGGCGATGTCGCGCATCGAGCCACTGCGGTAACCGACCTGGGAGAACACCTCGAACGCGGATTCGAGGATCGCGCGCCGCCGCTGGGCCGTACCCGCGTACGGTCCCCGCCGGCGGGCCGTTGGGCTGGACATTCCGCGAGATTAGCCGCTGACGGGTGACCTGCGGAACCATCCTCGACCACTTGGTCGAATTTCGGTTATGGTCAGCTCACCACCCTCGACGAGGAGACCACTCATGACTCACCCGCTGATCGCGCAACTGACGCTCGAGGAGAAGGCCTCGCTGGTGTCGGGCGCCTCGTTCTGGACCACCCGCGGTGTCGAACGGGTCGGTATCCAGGGCGCGACCCTGACCGACGGCCCCCACGGCGTGCGCATGCAGGCCGGCAATGCCGACCACCTCGGCATCAACGCCGCCCACCCCGCCACCGCGTTCCCGACCGCCGCGTCCCTGGGCTCGTCCTGGGACCCCGCGCTGGTGGAGGAGATCGGCCAGGCCCTCGGCGAGGAGTCCCGCGCCCTGGACGTCGACGTGCTGCTCGGCCCGGGCGTCAACATCAAGCGTTCCCCGCTGTGCGGCCGCAACTTCGAGTACTTCTCCGAAGACCCGCTGGTGGCCGGCGCCCTCGGCTCCGCCTGGGTGACCGGCGTGCAGTCCCGCGGCGTGGGTGCCTCGCTCAAGCACTACGCGGCGAACAACCAGGAGACCGACCGGATGCGCGTCAGCGCCCAGGTCGACGAGCGCTCGCTGCGCGAGATCTACTTCCCGGCCTTCGAGCAGACCGTCACCTCCTCGCAGCCGGCCACCGTGATGTGCTCGTACAACCGGGTGAACGGCGTGTTCGCCTCGCAGAACCACTGGCTGCTCACCGACGTCCTGCGCGGCGACTGGGGTTTCGAGGGCTACGTGGTGTCCGACTGGGGTGCGGTCGTCGACCCGGTGGCTGCGGTCGCGGCGGGTCTCGACCTGGAGATGCCCTCCTCCGGCGAGCGGGGTCCGGCGGCGATTGTGGACGCGGTTCACGACGGATCTCTCGAGGAGTCACTGCTCGACCTGGCGGTCTCGCGGGTGCTGACGACGCACGACCGCCTGCGGGCGGCCCGCACCCCGGCCTCGTCGGTGGAGACCACCACCGAGCAGCACCACCAGCTGGCCCGTCGCGCGGCGGCCGCCGGCTCGGTGCTGCTGACGAACGAGGGCGGCCTGCTGCCCCTCTCGGCCTCCGAGGGTGGGCGCATCGCCGTGATCGGCGAGTTCGCCCGTACCCCGCGCTACCAGGGCGCCGGCAGCTCGCACATCAACCCCACCCGCCTGGACAGCGCACTCGACGCGATCCGCGCGGCCACGAGCCGCGCCGTGGCCTACGAGCCCGGCTTCACCCTCGACGGTGAGTTCTCGCAGGCGCTGCAGGACGCCGCGGTCGAGGCGGCCCGGGCGGCGGACGTGGTGGTCGTCTTCCTGGGACTGCCCGACGCCGAGGAGTCGGAGGGCTTCGACCGCCCGCACATCGATCTGCCGGCGGTCCAGACCGGTCTGCTGAAGGCCATTTCCGCGGTCAGCCAGAAGATCGTCGTGGTGCTGAGCAACGGTTCCGTGGTCGCGCTCGGCGATGTGACCGGCCCCGCCCAGGCGGTGCTGGAGATGTGGCTCGGCGGCCAGGCGAGCGGCAGCGCGGCGGCCGACATCCTCTTCGGCACGGCCGAGCCGCAGGGCCGGCTGGCCGAGACGGTTCCGGTGCGGCTGCAGGACACCCCGGCCTACCTGAACTGGCCGGGCAGCGACCGCGAGGTCGTCTACGGTGAGCGCGTCTACGTGGGCTACCGCTGGTACGACACGATCGACCGCGACGTCGCCTTCCCCTTCGGCCACGGCCTGGGCTACACCACCTTCTCGTTCACCGACGCGTCCGTGACCGTCCCCGACTCCCGCGTGGCCACCGCCACGGTCGAGGTGACCGTGACCAACACCGGCGACCGGGCCGGCGCCGAGGTCGTGCAGGTCTACGTCGCCGACCCGGTGGCCGGCGTCGACCGCCCGGCGCACGAGCTGCGGGCGTTCGCCAAGGTGCGCCTGGCCGCGGGCGAGTCGCAGCGGGTGAGGCTGGAACTCGACGAGCGGGCCTTCGCCTACTGGTCGAAGACCGGCTGGCTGGTCGAGCCGGGGTCGTACGTGATCGAGGTCGGTGCCTCGTCCCGCGACATCCGGCACCGAGAGTCGATCACCCTGGAGGTGGACCTCCCCACCCCCGAGCTCGACACCGAGTCGACCTTCGAGGAGTTCGAGGCTCACCCCCAGGGCTCGAAGGTGCTGGAGGAGTTCCTGGCCGGCCTGGGCGACAGCGCCGCGATGTTCCGCGACCCGGAGAGCCGCAAGCTCCTGGCCGGCATCCCGATGACGAGCATGCTCTCGTTCACCGGCGAGCCCGACATCCAGGGCACCCTGAACACCCTGCTGCAGAAGACCCGGGCCTGACCCGGAGATCGGGGAAGGTTCGTGCGGTGCGGCCGCACGAACCTTCCCCGATCCGCTGGTTCATCCGTGGCGCTCCGGTGCGACCCGGGGGATGAGCCCGCTCAGGACCGGGCCGCACACCCTGCCCGTCCTGTCCGCAACGCGAGCGTGTTGCGAAACGGGGGCCGTCCCGCCGGCGGGACTCCGCCTGATCCGTGAACGTTCGAGGCCCGGCGCGATCTTCGTGTCGGGCCGTCATTGCGAGGCGCACCGGGCGACCGTTCTGCCCGGATCAGGCCGCCCGTCCTTACTGAGACGTTTCACCAGGCACCGGGCCGGTATGCCGCCGGGCTCGCGCGAGCCGGTTGTCGTCCACCATTTCGCGCCACCCTACGAACCTCTCGGCGCCCACCCGGGTGACCGCCCACCGACGGCCGCAATCTCCCGCCGACGCGTACTGGATGCCCCCGCCCCGCCCGTGCTACGTTCCCTTGAAACGTTTCAGCGACGAACGGACAACGCCGTCATGACTCGACTCATCGATGTCGCCCCCCAGCTGGCGCAGCAGGCGATCGAGCTTCCCTCCTGGGCCTTCGGTAACTCGGGTACGCGCTTCAAGGTCTTCGGCTCGCCCGGCACCGCGCGCGATCCCTTCGAGAAGATCGCCGACGCCGCGCAGGTGCACCGGTACACCGGGCTGGCCCCCTCCGTCGCCCTCCACATCCCCTGGGACCGGGTCGAGTCGTTCGACGCCCTGCGTCAGCACGCGGAAGACCTTGGGGTGCAGCTGGGCACGGTCAACTCCAACACCTTCCAGGACGACGACTACAAGCTCGGCGCCCTCACCCACACCGACGCCGCGATCCGCCGCAAGGCGATCGACCACCACCTCGAGTGCATCGACGTGATGGACTCCACCGGCAGCCGCGACCTGAAGATCTGGCTGGCCGAGGGCACCAACTACCCGGGCCAGGGCGATCTGCGCGGGCGGCAGGACCGGCTGGCCGAATCACTGGCCACGATCTACCAGCGCATCGGTGAGAACCAGCGCCTGGTGCTCGAATACAAGTTCTTCGAGCCGGCGTTCTACCACACCGACGTGCCGGACTGGGGCACCTCCTACGCGCAGGTCAGCGCCCTCGGTGAGCGCGCCGTGGTCTGCCTCGACACCGGTCACCACGCCCCGGGCACGAACATCGAGTTCATCGTCATGCAGCTGCTGCGGCTGGGGAAGCTCGGCAGCTTCGACTTCAACTCGCGGTTCTACGCCGACGACGACCTGATCGTGGGCGCGGCCGACCCGTTCCAGCTGTTCCGCATCCTGTTCGAGGTGGTGCGCGGCGGTGGCTACGCCAACCCGGACGTGGCCTTCATGCTCGACCAGTGCCACAACATCGAGCAGAAGATCCCCGGTCAGATGCGCTCGGTGCTGAACGTGCAGGAGATGACGGCCCGGGCCCTGCTGGTGGACACCGGGGCCCTGAAGGTCGCGCAGGAGGCCGGCGACGTGCTCGGCGCCAACGCGATCCTGATGGATGCCTTCTACACCGACGTGCGTCCCGGACTGGCGCAATGGCGCGAGTCGCGGGGGCTTCCGGCCGACCCGATGAAGGCCTACGCCGAGTCGGGCTACCAGCAGCAGATCGAGGCCGACCGGGTGGGCGGGGCCCAGGCCGGCTGGGGCGCCTGAATCCCCTGTTCCCCCGACCACCCCCCAAGACAAGACGAGGAAGCAATGACGAACGAAACCGTCGCCGCGCTCATCGCCCGTAGCAACCGCCTGGGCGCCGACCCGAAGAACACCAACTACGCCGGGGGCAACACCTCGGCCAAGGGAACCGAGACCGACCCGGTCACCGGGCAGCCCGTGGAACTGGTCTGGGTCAAGGGCTCGGGTGGCGACCTGGGCACCCTGACCGGGAAGGGCCTGGCCGCCCTGCGTCTGGACCGCATGCTCGCCCTGGTGAACGTCTACCCGGGCATCGAGCGCGAGGACGAGATGGTCGCCGCGTTCGACTACTGCCTGCACGGCAAGGGGGGCGCGGCGCCGAGCATCGACACCGCCATGCACGGGCTGGTCGACGCCGCACACGTCGACCACCTGCACCCCGACAGCGGTATCGCGATCGCGACCGCCGCCGACGGCGAGGCGCTGACCCAGCAGGTCTTCGGCGAGGCGGTGGTGTGGGTTCCCTGGCGCCGCCCGGGTTTCCAGCTCGGCCTGGACATCGCCGCGATCAAGAAGGCCAACCCGCAGGCCATCGGCACGATCCTGGGCGGCCACGGCATCACGGCCTGGGGCGACACCAGCGAGGAGTCCGAGAAGAACTCGCTGTGGATCATCGAGACCGCGGCCGCCTACATCGAGGCCAACGGATCCGGGAAGCCCTTCGGTGAGGTCCGCGCGGGCTACGAGGCCCTGCCCGCCGGCGAGCGCCGTGCCAAGGCCGCGGCTCTGGCCGCGACCGTGCGGGGTATCGCCAGCCGCGACAAGCGCCAGGTCGGTCACTTCACCGACGCCGACGTGGTGCTCGACTTCCTGGCCAGCGAAAGGGCACCCGAGCTGGCCGCTCTGGGCACCAGCTGTCCCGACCACTTCCTGCGCACCAAGGTCAAGCCGCTGATCCTCGACCTGCCGGCCGCGGCGAGCGTCGAGGAGAGCATCGCCCGGCTGAAGGAACTGCACGAGGAGTACCGGGCGGACTACACCGCCTACTACGAGAAGCACGCCACGCCGGACAGTCCCGCCATCCGCGGCGCCGACCCGCTGATCGTGCTGATCCCGGGCGTGGGCATGTTCAGCTACGGCGCGAACAAGCAGACGGCCCGAGTGGCCGGTGAGTTCTACGTCAACGCCATCAACGTGATGCGCGGCGCCGAGTCGCTGTCGACGTACTCCCCCATCTCGGACGCGGAGAAGTTCCGCATCGAGTACTGGGCGCTGGAAGAGGCCAAGCTCCAGCGCATGCCCAAGCCCAAGCCGCACGCCGGCCGCATCGCCCTCGTCACCGGCGCCGCCTCGGGCATCGGCAAGGCGATCGCCCAGCGCCTGGCCGCCGAGGGCGCCTGCGTCGTGGTGGCCGACCTGGACCTGGAGAAGGCCCGGGCCGCGGCGGCCGAGATCGGGAACAGCGACGTGGCGATCGGGGTGGCGGCGAACGTGGCTGACGGTACGGCCGTCCAGAATGCCGTCAACGAGGCCCTTCTCGCGTTCGGCGGCCTGGACCTGGTGGTCAACAACGCCGGGCTGTCGCTGAGCAAGCCGCTGCTGGAGACCACCGAGGCCGACTGGGACCTGCAGCACGACGTGATGGCCAAGGGCTCGTTCCTGGTGTCCAGGGCCGCGGCCCAGGCGCTCATCGAGCAGGGCCTGGGCGGCGACATCATCTACATCTCCTCCAAAAACGGCGTTTTCGCCGGCCCGAACAACATCGCCTACTCCGCCACCAAGGCCGACCAGGCCCACCAGGTGCGGTTGCTGGCGGTCGAGCTCGGCGCCTACGGCGTGCGGGTGAACGGCGTGAACCCCGACGGCGTGGTGCGCGGTTCGGGCATCTTCGCCTCCGGCTGGGGCGCCAACCGCGCCGCCACGTACGGGGTCAAGGAAGAGGATCTGGGCCAGTTCTACGCCGACCGCACGATCCTCAAGCGCGAGGTGCTGCCCGAGCACGTCGCCGACGCGGTGTTCGTGCTGACCGGTGACGAGCTCAGCCGCACCACCGGCCTGCACGTGCCCGTCGACAGCGGTGTCGCGGCAGCCTTCCTGCGATGACGAGCACCTCGCCCGGCCGGGCTCTGCCGCAGGGCCCGGCCACCGTGGCCGCCGTCGACCTGGGTGCCACCAGCGGCCGGGTGATCCTCGGATCGTTCGCCGACGGCGGCCTGCAGATGCGTCACGTCGCCCGGTTCCCCAACGACCCGGTGAGTTTCGGCGGCGGCCTGCACTGGAACGTCGTGGAGCTCTACCGGCAGATCCTGTCCGGGCTCGCGGCGGCCGAGCGGCAGGCTCCCGGCGAGATCGTCAGCGTCGGCATCGACTCCTGGGCCGTGGACTACGGCCTGCTGCGGGGCGGCGAGCTGCTGGGCGTGCCGTTCCACTACCGGGACGCCCGCACCGCGGCCGGGGTCGACACCGTGCACGAGCGGTTCGGCGCCGCCGAGCTCTACCGGCGCAACGGCCTTCAGCACCTGCCGTTCAACACCGTGTTCCAGCTGGCCTGCGAGGGTTTCCTGGACGTGGCCGAGACCATGCTGCTGATCCCCGACCTGCTGACGTACTGGCTCACCGGTGCCGTGGTGGCCGAGCGCACCAACGCGTCCACCACCGGCCTCCTCGACCCGCGCACGGGTCGGTGGGACCTGGCTCTGGCCCGCGAACTGGGTCTTTCGTCGTCCCTGCTTCCCCGGCTGGTGGACGCCGGCACTGACGTCGGTTCCCTCGGCCCCGAGGCGGCGGGCGTGGTCGGGCGAGCTCTTCCGGTCGTCACCGTCGGCTCGCACGACACCGCCTCGGCGGTCGTGGCCGTGCCCAACACCGGGCGCGACTTCGCCTACATCTCCTGCGGCACCTGGGGTCTGGTCGGGCTGGAGCTCGACGAACCGGTGTTCAGCGATGCCGCCCGGGAGGCCAACTTCACCAACGAGGGCGGCGTCGACGGCCGGATCCGGTTCCTGCACAATGTGATGGGCCTGTGGCTGCTGTCGGAGTCGGTGCGCTCGTGGGACCGGGCCGCCAACAGCAGCCAGCGGTCCAGCACCCTGGAGCAGCTGCTCGCCGAGGCGTCTTCGGTACCCCCACCGGCCGAGATCTTCGACGTCGACGACCCGCGGTTCATGGCCCCCGGCGACATACCGGCCCGGATCGCGGGCTGGTACACCGAACACGGCCTGCCCGCGCCGCGGACCCCGGCGGAGTTCACCCGGGCGATCATCGAGAGCCTGGCCCAGGCGTTCGCCGACACCGTGCTGGCCGCCGTGAAGATCGCCGGCCACCCGGTCGAGGTGATCCACTTCGTCGGTGGCGGCGCCCAGAACCGGTTGCTGTGCCAGGCCACCGCCGACCGCGGCGGACTGCCCGTGCTGGCCGGCCCGGTCGAGGCCACCGCCGTCGGTAACATCCTCGTGCAGGGCCGCACCGCGGGCCTGGTCGAGGGTGATCTCGCGTCGATGCGCGACCTGGTCGCGCGGGCCTTCACCCCGGACCGTTACGAGCCCCGCACCCAGTAAGGAGCACATCGTGGTGCAACGCCAGTTCCCGAGGCCCGCCGAGGTCTTCGAGCTGCTGCAGTTCAAGAAGCCCGAGTTCAACGGCCGCAAGCGCCGTCTCGACAAGGCGCTGACGATCTACGACCTGCGCGACATCGCCAGGCGCCGCACGCCGCGCGCGGCGTTCGACTACACCGACGGCGCCGCCGAGGGTGAGCTCTCGCTCGAGCGCGCCCGGCAGGCCTTCGAAGACGTCGAGTTCCACCCCTCGGTGCTGCGCGACGTCGCCCAGGTCGACACCTCCACCACGGTCTTCGGCGGGCCCTCGGCGCTGCCCTTCGGTATCGCGCCGACCGGTTTCACCCGGCTGATGCAGACCGAGGGCGAGATCGCCGGGGCCGGGGCCGCCGCGGCCACGGGCATCCCGTTCTGCCTGTCCACGCTGGGGACCACGTCGATCGAAGACGTGAAGGCCACGAACCCGCTGGGCCGTAACTGGTTCCAGCTCTACGTGATGAAGCAGCGGGAGATCTCCTACGCCCTGGTGGAACGCGCCGCCGCCAGCGGTTTCGACACGCTGTTCTTCACCGTCGACACTCCGGTGGCCGGCGCCCGGCTGCGCGACAAGCGCAACGGTTTCTCCATCCCGCCGCAGATCGGCGCGGGCACCATCCTCAACGCGATCCCACGGCCCTGGTGGTGGTACGACTTCCTGACCACGCCCAAGCTGGAGTTCGCCTCGCTGTCCGCCACCGGCGGCACGGTCGGTGAGCTGCTGGACTTCGCGATGGACCCCACCATCAGCTACGAGGACCTGCGCATCATCCGCGAGATGTGGCCCGGCCGGATCGCGATCAAGGGCGTGCAGAACCTCGAGGACGCACGCAAGCTCGCCTCCCTCGGTGTCGACGGGATCGTGCTGTCCAACCACGGCGGCCGCCAGCTCGACCGCGCCCCCGTCCCCTTCCACCTGCTGCCCACCGTGGTGCGGGAGGTGGGCCAGGACGTCGAGGTGGTGGTCGACACCGGCATCATGAACGGCGCCGACATCGTCGCCTCGATCGCCCTGGGCGCGAAGTTCACCCTGATCGGCCGCGCCTACCTCTACGGCCTGATGGCCGGCGGGCGCCAGGGCGTGGACAAGACCGTCGAGATCCTCTCCGACCAGATCGTCCGCACCATGAAACTGCTCGGCGCCCACTCCCTGGAAGAACTCACCCCGCATCACGTCACCCAGCTGGAACGCCTGGCCCCCGTCCGCCGCAGCTGACCACCCCACGAACCTTCCGTGATCAGGCGAAACCTCCCCGGCGTTCGAGGGCCTGTCCTGGTGGGGCGACGATCTCCGGGCCCGGCCCGGTCGGGGTCGAGATCGTCGCTGACAGCGAGCGGCCCGGCCGGCTCGATGGTGCCCGATGCCTCGGCCCGACCGCCGATCACACCGGTTTCGCCCTGGATGTCACCCTGCGCCCAGAGATCGGCCCGATCGACCAGGCCGCGGCCGACGAGCTGGCCGAGGCCGCGCCCGGAGTGTGCCCCTACTCCAACGCCACCTGCGGCAACATCCCGGTGACGCTCGAGACCACCGTCGGCCGGGAAGTACCGCGCCCGCGGTACGGCTGACGCCCCGCGGGGCTGACGTCCTGCGGGCCCGGCGAAGGAAGAGTGGTGGGTACGACGGCGAGTGCGTCGTCGTCCCCCATCACCCCTGAGCCGAAGGAACTTCCCGTGGTCAGACTGGCAAACTGGTGCACCCGTAGGTGGTACCTCGTCATCGGGGGCTGGCTGGTCGCGCTGATCGCGCTCGCCGGGCTCGTCGTGGCGAACGGTACCGCCTTCACCGACTCGGCCGAGCTGCCCGACAGCGAATCGGCCACCGCGTACAGCCTTCTCGGTAGCTCGGCGAGCGCGGACACGGAGACCGGCCGGATCGTCTGGCAGACCGCGGACGGCACCTCGGTGACCGGCCGGGCGACGCGCGCCGAGATCACCACCCTGCTCGGCACCCTGAAGAACACCGAGGGTGTGCTCCAGGTGGTCAGCCCCTACACGAAGGCGGGGGCGAGCCAGATCAACCGGGAGGCGAACACCGCGTTCGCGACGGTCACGGTCGCCGCCGATGCCGACATCGAGCCGATGGTGGACGTTGTCGACAGCGCGCGGGCCGGTGGGCTCGCGATCGAGGCGGGTGGGCAGGCGTTCACGGAGCAGCCGGGTGCCAGTGGCGGCACCGAGGCGATCGGGCTGATCGTGGCGCTGGTGCTGCTGCTCCTGTTCTTCCGGTCGTTCGCGGCGGCGGTGCTGCCGATCGTCACCGGGGTCGCCGGGGTCGGGGTCTCGCTGCTCGGTGTGATGGCCGTGTCGCACGTGGTCGACCTGTCCGCGAATTCGCTGACGATGGGCGCGCTGATCGGGCTCGGGGTCGGTATCGACTACGCGCTGTTCATCGTGAACCGGCACCGCAAGGCGCTGATGGCCGGTTCCGACTTGCCGGGGGCGATCGCCCAGGCTCTGAACACGTCCGGGCGGGCCGTGGTGTTCGCCGGCCTGACCGTGATCGCGGCCCTGGTCGGGATGTACGTGATCGGTGTGGGCATCCTCACCGGCATGGCCTTCGCGGCCGCCTTCACCGTGCTGGCCACCGTGGTCGCGGCCAACACCCTGCTGCCCGCGCTGCTGCGGGTGCTCAAGCTCAGGGTTCTGTCCCGCCGGCAGCGCACCCAGGTCCACGCGGACACGCGTCCCCCATCAGACAGGCCGAAACTGGCCGCCCGCTGGGCGGACGGCGTGCAGCGCCATCCGATCCTGGCCGCCGTGGCCGCGCTGGTGGTCGTGGCGACCCTGGCCGTGCCCGCCCTGAGCCTGCGGCTGGGCAACGCCGACGCCAGCAGCGACCCGTCCGGATCGGCCTCGCGCCAGTACTTCGAGCTGATGTCGGAAGGTTTCGGCGAGGGTGCCGACGCCACGCTGCTCCTGGTCGGCAAGACCCCCGATGCCTCCTCGGTCAAGGCCTTCGCCGACATGGTCGAGACCCTGCCGACGGTGCCGGACGTCGCCTCGGCCGTGCTCACCTCACAGGCCGACGGCATCTCGGTGGCGGCACTGACCCCGACCGGTAGCGCCCAGACGGAGGAGACCTCCGACCTGGTGCACACCTTGCGCGACAGCGTGATCCCGGACAGCGGAGTCACCGTGTACGTCGGCGGGACAACCGCGACGAACATCGACCTGTCCGACGCGATCATGGACAAACTGCCGATCTACCTGGTGCTCGTCGCCGTGCTCGGGTTCCTGCTGCTGGTGCTGGCCTTCCGCAGTCTGCTGGTGCCGTTGCTGGGCGCCGTCACCAACCTGGCCACGATCTGCGTGGGCCTCGGCGTGATCACCGCGGTGTTCCAGTTCGGCTGGGGCAGCGAACTTCTCGGGGTCGGAGAGGGGGCCCCGATCCTCTACCTGGTGCCGGTGCTGATCGCCGGCGTGATCTTCGGCCTCTCGATGGACTACCAGGTGTTCCTGGTCAGCTCGATGCACGAGAACTTCCACCGCAGCGGCGACAACCGCACCGCGGTGCGCGACGGCCTGGCCGAGAGCGCGGGCGTCATCGTCGCGGCGGCCACGATCATGCTGGCGGTGTTCGCCTCGTTCGCCTTCAGCGGCCAGCGCATCGTGTCGGCGATCGGGCTGGGCATGGCCATCTCGGTGGTGGTCGACGCGTTCGTGATCCGGCTGACGCTGATGCCGGCCCTGATGACGCTGATCGGGCGGGCCAACTGGTACTACCCGAAGCCGCTGGACGCGATCACGCCACGGCTGGCGCTGGAGAACGCCGAGTCGCCGGTTCCCGCGACCGAGCCGGAGCCGGTATACAGCTACAGCGGAAACTCCGGTACGACGACGGGAACGAGATGACGTGGGAGAGGCCGTGACGGCCGGTGGACGGGCCCGGGAGAGAACCTTCTCCTGGGCCTGGCCCGCGTTCGACCTGCTCTACCTGCTGGGCATGTTCGTCACCGCGACCGTGCGCGAGAGCGGGCGGGACTATCCGGGCCCGGAGCTGACCACGTTCGTCCTGGTGTCCTGGCTGCCCCTGCTGCGGCGCCGCCGGTACCCGGCGGCGGTGCTGGCGGTCGTGGCCTTCGTGGAGGTCGTGCACATCGCGATCGGGGTCTCGGTGCCGCCCGATCCGACCGCGAACGTGGCGATGGGCGCATTCCAGCCGGTACCCCTGGCCACGATGGCGGCCGCGTTCACCCTCGCGGCCCTGGTCCCGGGCCGCCGGGGCTGGGCGCCGGGGGTGGCGGCGTCGTGCGCGCTGCTGGCCATCGGCATCGCCGTGCACGGGCGGGTGCTGCTGGCGACCAGCTTCGTGGCGTTCGACCTGGCGCTGATGGCTGTCGGCGCCGGGGTGCTGATCAGCAACCGCCGCGAGCGGGTCGCCCGCGACGAGCACGACCGGCAGACGGAGATCCGCGGTGAGGTGGTGGCCGAGCGGATCCGGATCGCCCAGGACCTGCACGACGTGCTGGCCCATCACCTGACCCTGGTGAACACCCAGGCCGGGGTGGCCGACTACCTGCTGCGCACCGATCCGGCGGCCGCCTCCGACGCGTTGCGGGACATCGCGGGCAACACCCGGCAGGCGCTGGACGAGCTGCGGGCGACGGTGGGGATGCTGCGGGACTCCTCCGACGGCGACCCGCTGCGCCCCACCCCCGGCACCGACCAGCTCGGCGAGCTGCTCGACGGTTTCCGGTCCGCGGGCACCCAGGTCTCACTGCTGACCACCGGTGAGCCGGTGAAACTGCCCGTGGGGCAAGACCTCGCCGTGTACCGGATCATTCAGGAGGCGGTCACCAACGCCACCAAGCACGCCCCCGGCGCCCCGGTCGAGATCGGCCTGCACTGGCAACGGCGGAATCTGACGCTGAGCATCACCAACCCGGTGGGCCACACCCCGGGTTTCCAGGGGCCGGGCACCCGCCACGGCCTCATCGGCATGCGCGAGCGTGCCGTCACCGCCGGCGGATCGCTGTCCGCCGGCCCCACCCGGACCGGAGGATTCGACGTGCGCGCCAGCATCCCCGTCCACACCGCGCAGGAGCCCCCGGCATGAGCATCCGTGTCCTTCTTGTCGACGACCAGGCGCTGCTGCGCTCCACCCTGGGCCTGCTGTTCCGGGCCACCCCCGACGTCGACCTGGTCGGGGAGGGCGGAACCGGGCACGAGGCGGTCGAACTCGCCCGCAGCACCCGGGCCGACGTGGTGGTCATGGACATCCGGATGCCGGACATGGACGGGATCGAGGCCACCCGGCAGATCACCGCCGACGAGAACCTGGCCGGGGTGCGCATCCTCGTGCTCACCACGTTCGAGACCGACGACCTGGTGGTGCGGGCCCTGCAGGCCGGGGCCAGCGGGTTCCTCGGGAAGGGCGCCTCCCCCGAGGAACTCATCGCCGCCGTGCGCACCGTCGCGGCCGGTGAGTCGCTGCTCTCCCCGTCCGCGACCACGGCCCTGATCGGGCGGTTCCTGGAGCAGCCGCAGATCACCACCGCCGTCAGCACCCAGGCCCTGGTCGCCCTGACCGAGCGGGAGAAGGAGATCACCACCCTGGTCGGCGCCGGGCTCTCCAACCAGGACATCGCGATGCGCCTGTTCATCAGCCCGGCCACCGCGAAGACCCACGTGAACCGGGCGATGATGAAGACCGGGGCGCGCGACCGGGCCCAGCTGGTGGTGTTCGCCTACGAGGCGGGGCTGGTGACTCCCGCTCGCAAGAATTGACCGGCCTGGGCGTGGCGCAGGGCCGCGAGGGCCAGGCCGCCCACGCGCAGGAACTGCATGGTCGCCCAGGACATCGACGCGGTGTGCCTGTTCAGTTTCAGGCCTGGGTGCGCGCCCGGTCCACCCCGCCGGAATTCTCGGTGTTCAAAGGTGATCAAAAAGTCCATGCCCGTCGACTGTGAGGGCGCTACGATCCGGCAGCTGGTGACACTTCGTGCCTTGACCTAGGAGATTCTGATGGTGCGGTTCCTGCCGGTGTTCGTCGAGCTGGGGCTGCTCATCTTCTGCCTCATCGACTGCATCCAGACCGACCCGGTGCTGGTGCGGAACCTGCCCAAGCCACTGTGGATCATCCTCATCATCGTCCTGCCCCTGATCGGCTCGATCGCCTGGCTGGTGGCCGGCCGCACCTGGCCGTCGCAGGCGGGCAACGCGGTGCCGTGGCGCTCGACGGCCACGGCCGGCTTCCCCGAGTACGAGCGCCCGGGCACCTACCGGCAGGACGCCGCCGTCATCGACGAGCAGCTACGCCGCGATCAGGAACGCGTCGACCGAGAGCACGAGGAGGCCCTGCGCAAGTGGGAGGAGAGCCTGAAGGAGCGCGAGCGCAAGCTCGGCGAAGGCGCCTAGGACTGGGGCCGGGGCGCTGCGAAGAAAACCCCATTCTTCCGCGATCATGCAAAACCTCCCCGGCGTTCTAGAACTCCAGGTCTCACAGTTCTAGAACTCCGGGGAGGTTTTGCATGATCACGACAGGGGTGGTGGGTGGGACAGGCTGACGGCCATCGGCCTCGGTAGCCTGGTCAGCCGCCACCCGTTGTCTGCGCGTCCGGCCGGGTCACGTCACGTCGGGCGACCGAAAGGAACAATGAGGCTCTCGGTGCTGGGATCCGCGGCGGCCGTACCCCTGGCCGCCCTGCTGCTGGCCGCGTGCACGAGCGCCCCGGTGACCTCGGAACCCCATTCGGCGTTCGGTAGCGGCCCCGTGCCCACGGTGAGCAGCACCTGGGACGTGGACCCCGCCCAGGACACCGCGTGGACGGCCGAGCTCGACGACATCAGGACCACGATGACGAAGATCTGGCCGGCGGTGGAGGACGACCGCCCGGTGGCCCTGACCGCCTACGCCGACCTGATCGACCGCACCAACGACGTGCTGTACGACATGGCCACGACCGTCGGGGTCGCCGGGCTCGGGCACGTGGCCTGCGAGGTTCTGCCGGTCCAGATGATCAGCATCCCGCACAGCTACACCCCGGAGCAGACGGCCCGTAACCTCGGCATCTTCTGGGCCCGGCCGATCGCGGCCACCGGCGTCGGCGAGGCGGGCAGCTTCGCCGACGCCCAGTTCGACACCCGTACCCGGGAACAGTGCCCCGACGTGCACCAGCTGGTGCTCGAGGCCGCGGGACTGACCTCCCTCAACGACCTCTACGAGTACGCCAGAGCCGCCCAGACCTCGGAAAGCCCGGCGCCCGAAGTGATCTGAGGCCGGACCGCCGTCATCACACCGCGCCCGACCGGTACACCTCGGCACCCTCGACGAAGGTGAGATCCACCGCCGCCGCACCGATCTCCGGCGGCGGGCCGGCGAACGGGTCGCGGTCGAGCACCACCAGGTCGGCGCGGTGGCCCACCGTCAGCGCGCCGGTGTCGTCGAGGTGGTTCACGTAGGCGCTGCCCGCGGTGTACGCCTCGACGGCCGTGCCCAGGTCGAGGCTCTGGGACGGCCGGAACGGCGGTGCGGGGTGGCCGTGGACCTGCCGGTTGACGGCGGTGTGGATGCCGGCCAGCGGATCGGGGCTGCTGACCGGCCAGTCGCTGCCCGCCGCCAGTCGCGCGCCGGACCGGTGCAGGTCGCCGAAAGGGTACTGGTGGTCGGCCAGGTCGCCACCCAGGAAGGGGATGGTGAGCTCGTCCATCTGCGGCTCGTGGGCGGCCCACAACGGCTGGAGGTTGGCCGTGACCCCCAGCTGCGCGAAACGCTTCACGTCGTCCGGGTGCACGACCTGCAGGTGCGCGAGATGGGGCCGGGTGTCGCGGAATCCGTGGGCGGTGCGGGCCGCCTCGATGGCGTCGAGGGCCTCCCGTACGGCCCGGTCGCCGAGGGCGTGCACGTGCACCTGGAAGTCGAGAGCGTCCAGCGCCGTGACGTATTCGCGCAGGGCCACCGGATCGACGAAGCTCAGTCCGCTGTTGCCGGTCGCGCAGCCGCAGGAGTCGCGGTAGGGGGCGGTCATGCCCGCGGTGAAGTTCTCGGCCACCCCGTCCTGCATGATCTTGACGGTGGACGTCCGCAGCCGGCCCACGCTGAAATGGTCGCGTTTCGCGACAAGTTCGGGGATCTGCTCGGCGCCGCGGTCACGGTCCCACCACAGGGCACCCACCACGGAGGACGTCAGCGAGCCGTCGAGCGCGGCGGTGCGGTAGGCGTCGGAGACATCGGGATAACCGTTCGTGGCACAGAGCATCGCGTCCTGCCAGGCCGTGATCCCCAGGGAGTGGAACAGCTTCTGGGCGCGCAGCAGGGCGTCCAGCCGGTCCTGGGCCGTGGCCTTCGGGGCGAGATCGGCGACGAGCGCCACGGCTCCTTCCTGGAGGCAGCCGACCGGGTGACCGTCCGCGTCCCGGTTGATCACCCCGTCCGCCGGATCGACCGTGTCGCGGGAGATCCCGGCCCGGCGCAGGGCCTGCGAGTTCACCCAGGCGCCGTGGTGGTCGCGGTTGTAGAGGAAGACCGGCCGGTCCGCCACCACGTCGTCCAGCATCGCCGCCGTGGGCACCCCGCCCGGGAAGCTCTCCATCGACCAGCCACCACCCAGGATCCACTCCCGCTCCGGGTGGGCGGCGGCGTACTCCCCGATCCGGCGGCGGTACTCCCCCAGGTCGGTGGTGCCGGACAGGTCGCACTGCCCCAGTTCGAGCCCGCCGAAGACCGCGTGCACGTGCGCGTCCTGGAACCCGGGCAGCACCCGGCGCCCGGCCAGGTCGACCACCTCGGTGCCGGGACCGGCCGTGCCGGCGGCACCGGCGCCGACCGCGCTGATGCGGCCGCCGGTCACGGCCAGCTCGGTGGGCCCGTTGACGAGGACGAGATCGGCGGTGCGGTCGGGCATCGGGGCGGGATCCGTTCGGTGGAGGCGTCCAAGGGTCTGCCGGGGAAGCTGGGGAAACACCCCGGCCCGGTCCGGACGTGCAGGTCCGGACCGGGCCGACGTGCGATCAGAGCGCCGCGCGGGCCTGGGTCAGGGCGGCGTCCAGGGCGGCCAGGCCCTCCCGGGCCTGATCCTCCGTGATGTTCAGCGGCGGTACCACGTGGATGCGGTTGTAGTTGGCGAACGGCAGCAGACCCTGCTCCCGGCACGCCGTCAGCACCGCCGCCATCGCCGGGCTGCTGCCCCCGTACGGGGCCAGGGGCTCCCGGGTCTCGCGGTCGGCCACCAGCTCCAGGGCCCAGAAGGCCCCGGTGCCGCGGACCTCGCCGATCCAGTCGTGCTTCCCGGCGAGTTCCGCCAGCGCGGGGCCGATCACGTCCTCACCCAGCCAGGCCGCCCCGGCGACGGTCTCCTCGTCCTCCATCGTGCGGATCGTCGCCACCGCCGCCGCACAGGCGAGCGGATGGCCCGAGTAGGTCAGCCCGCCGGGATAGACGCGCTCGGCGAAGGTCGCGTAGATCGCGTCGCTGATGGCGACGCCGCCCAGCGGCACGTACCCGGAGTTGACGCCCTTGGCGAAGGTCAGCAGGTCGGGCACGACATCGGCGTGCTCGATCGCGAACCACCGCCCGGAACGGCCGAACCCGGACATCACCTCGTCGGCGATGAACACGATGCCGTACCGGTCGCACAGTTCCCGCACGCCGGCCAGGTAGCCGGGCGGCGGGATCATGATGCCCGCGGTGCCGGGGATCGACTCCAGCACGATCGCGGCGATCGTGGAGGCGCCCTCCAGCGTGATCACCTGCTCCAGGTGGGCGAGCGCGCGCTGCGACTCCTCCTGCGGCGTGGTCGCCGAGAAGGCGCTGCGGTACAGGAACGGCCCGAAGAAGTGCACGGTGCCGGACGACCCGTTGTCGTTCGCCCAGCGCCGCGGGTCCCCGGTCACGTTCACGGCCAGGTGCGTGCCACCGTGGTAGGAGCGGTAGGTGGAGAGCACCTTGTGCTTACCGGTGTGCAGCCGGGCCATCCGGATCGCGTGCTCGTTGGCGTCGGCGCCGCCGTTGGTGAAGAACACGTGGTTCAGGTCGCCCGGCGTGTGCGAGGCAATGAGCCGCGCGGCCTCCGAGCGGGCCCCGTTGACGTAGGCGGGCGCGACCGTGCACAGCGTCGCGGCCTGTTCCTGGATCGCGGCCACGATGCGCGGGTGCTGGTGGCCGAGGTTGGTGTAGACCAGCTGGGAGGTGAAGTCCAGCAGGCGCTTTCCGTCACCGTCCCAGATGTAGGGGCCCTCTGCCTTGGTGATGACCATGGGCTTCAGCGAGCCCTGGGCCGACCAGGAGTGGAAGACGTGGGCGCGGTCGAGGTCGTAGGCCCGCTGCGGGTCGTGCGTGGCGTCGAGGTCTGACATCGGGAGCTCCTAGTCGTTCTGCGGGAAGCCGAGCTGGAGACCACCGGAGGGCCGGTTGGCCGGGTCGATCCAGCGGGTCGTGACGACCTTGCCACGGGTGAAGAAGTGCACGCCCTCGGTGCCGTGCGCGTGGGTGTCGCCGAACAGCGAGCGCTTCCAGCCGCCGAACGAGTAGTACGCCACCGGCACCGGGACCGGCACGTTGACGCCGATCATGCCGACGTTCACGTCCTTCTCGAAGCGGCGGGCGGCGCCGCCGTCGTTGGTGAAGATCGCGGTGCCGTTGCCGTAGGCGTTGTCGTTGATCAGCTCCACCGCCTCGGCGTAGGACGCCACCCGCACGACGGACAGCACCGGGCCGAAGATCTCCTCGGTGTAGATCTCCATGTCGGGCTTCACGTTGTCGAAGAGCGTGGGCCCGAGCCAGAATCCGTCGGCCCCGCCGCGCGCCTGCACCTGGCGGCCGTCGATGACCAGCTTGGCCCCGGAGGTCTCGCCGGAGGCGATGAGACCGGCGATCCGGTCACGGCTGGCCCGGGTGACGATCGGGCCCATGTCGGCCTCGCGGTCGTGACCCGCGGTCGATTCGCGGCCACCGTCGCCGATCAGCAGCGTGCGGGTCCGTTCCGCGACCCGGGCGACCAGGTCGTCCGCGATCGACTCCACGGCCACGAGCACGCTGATGGCCATGCAGCGCTCGCCGGCGCTGCCGTACCCGGCGCTGACGGCGGCGTCGGCGGCCAGGTCGAGGTCGGCGTCGGGCAGCACCACCATGTGGTTCTTGGCACCGCCCAGGGCCTGCACCCGCTTGCCGTGCCGGGAGGCCGTCTCGTAGACGTAGGAGGCGATCGGGGTGGAGCCGACGAAGCTGATCGCCTGGACGTCCGGCGAGGTCAGCAGCGCGTCGACGGCGACCTTGTCACCCTGCAGCACGTTGAAGACGCCGTCGGGCAGACCGGCCTCCTTCCACAGCTGGGCCAGCCAGATCGAGGCGCTGGGGTCTTTCTCACTGGGTTTGAGGACGACGGCGTTGCCGGCGGCGACGGCCACCGGGAAGAACCACATGGGCACCATGGCCGGGAAGTTGAACGGGCTGATCACGCCCACGACGCCCAGGGGCGCGCGCTTGGAGTGCACGTCGACGCCGGTGGAGGCGTTCTCGGTGTGGCCGCCCTTGAGCAGGTGGTTGATGCCACAGGCAAACTCGACCACCTCCAGGCCGCGGGCGATCTCACCCATGGCGTCGGAGAGCACCTTGCCGTGCTCGGCGGTGATGATGGCGGCCAGTTCGCCCTTGCGGGCGTTCAGCAGCTCCCGGAAGGCGAACAGGACCTGCGTGCGGCGGGCCAGGGAGGTGTCGCCCCAGGCCTCCTGCGCGCGGGCCGCGGCGGCGATCACGAACTGGGCGTCCCGTTCGCTCGCCAGGGCCACGCGACCACTGACCTTGCCGGTGGCGGGGTTGGTGACGTCGGCCCACAACTCCGACGTCCCGGCGAACCCGGCCCCGTCGACCCAGTGCGTGATGTTTGCGCTCATGGTTCAGCATGCTGCAACGCCGGGCCCATGATCGCCGCCGACAATCCGTCGGCGGTCGTGTTAATTCCTGGACACAACGTCGACGGCCCCGGGGCACCGGATCCCGGCCGTGATGTCCGGAACGACACACCGCCGGTCCCGGGCGCCCTGCTCCGGCAGACTGTCAGGTGTGCCCCACCCTCGTCCCGCGGCCGGCCCGACGGCGCTCCTGACCGTTGCCGACGTGCTGCGCCTGCCCGTCGTCCGCCAGGGCGGCCCGGTGGTGCTGGCCGGACGGGCGGGCCTGGACCGGCCCCTGCGCTGGGTGCACGCCACCGAGCTGGCCGACATCGCCCCGCTCCTGCGACCGGGTGACCTGGTGCTGACCACCGGGGTCGGGCTGCCGGACGACGTCGACGCGGCGGCGCTGCGGCGGTTCGCGCGCAGTCTCGCCGAGGCCGAGTGCGCGGGGATCATGGTCGAGTACGGACGACGCTGGCAGGACCGGCTGCCGGCTCCCCTGGTCGGTGCCTGCGAGGACCTGGGCCTGCCGCTGGTGGCACTCACCCACGAGACCCGCTTCGCGGCCGTGATCCAGACCGTCGGCGAACTCGTGGTGGACCGGCAGGTCGCCGAGCTGCGCGACGCCGAGCGCGTGCACGAGACGTTCACCGAGCTGAGCTTCGGCGAGGCCGGGCACACCGAGGTGCTGGAGGCCGTGCGCGCTCTGGCCGCCGCCCCGGTCGTGCTGGAGAACGAGCAGCACCGGCCCCTGGACTTCCTGCCCGGGCCGGACGGGTCGCCCGCCTTCCTGGAGGGCTGGCAGGCACGCTCGTCCCGGGTCACGATCACCGGGCGTACCGGATGGCACGAGGACAACGGCTGGCTGGTGACCCGTCTGGGTACCCGGGAGCGCTCGTGGGGGCGCCTGGTCATCGGTTCCCCCGCCCCACCGCCGCAACGGCTCGTGGCCGTCGCGGAACGGGCCGCCGCGTCGCTGGCCCTGCACCGGCTCCACGACCGGGACCGCGACAACCTGACCCGGCGCCGCCATCACGAGCTGCTGGTGACCCTGCAGACCGGACCGGCGGGCGACGACGTGCTGCAACGCTGCGAACTGGCCGGGCTGCCGGTGGACCACCGCCAGTTCGTCGGGCTGGTGTTCCGCCCCGCCCTGGTGGGTGCGGGGCGGCAGGACCTGGACGACCTCATCGCCGCGGTGGTGGGCGCCTCCCACGCCACCCGCACACCCGCCCTGGTCTGCGAGATCGACCGGGAGATCCGGGTTCTCGTCTCGATCCCGCGCGCCGCCGACGTCGAGGGGGACGTCGACCGGCTCGCCGGGCGGGTGGCCCAGCGGCACGCCGTGGTGGTCTGCGCCGGACGGGTCTCCTCCGACCCCGCCACGATCGACCGCACCCTGCTGGAGGCCCGCCAGGTCGCCGACTCCCTCCCCGTGCGCGCGTCCGGGAGCCCCGAGCAGGCGCGCACCGGCGTCCACCGGCTCGAGGACGTGCACCTGCGCGGACTGCTCACCCTGCTGGGCGACGACGACCGGCTGCGCCTGTTCACCGACCGGGAACTGCGCCCGCTGCGGGAGCACGACGCCGCTCCCGGGGGCCGGGCCGCCCCGCTGCTGCCGGTGCTGCGCGCCCTGCTCACCCACCCGGCCAGCAAGTCCGGTGCCGCGGCCGCCCTGCACCTGTCCCGCGCCGCCTTCTACGACCGGCTGGCCCGCCTGGAGAAACTGCTCGGCCTGGACCTGGACGACCCCGACATCCGGGTCTCGCTGCACGTGGCCCTGGTGGCGGACGAACTGGCCCGGCAGCGTCGCTCTGAGTGACCGGAGCCCGTCGCTCGGATGACGCGCGGGGCCACGACTGAACCGCGGGCCCGCCCGGCCCGAAGTCAGACCATGCGCCTCGACGCCGGACGGCGGTACCTGATCGTCGCGGCTGTCCTGCTCGGCTTTTACTGGCTGGTACCAGGAGGTGTGCCCCGGGCCCTGGCGCAGCTGGCCGTGACCTCCTCCTCGTGCCTGGCGATGGCGGTGGCGCTCCACCGGGACCGGGAGCGGCGCGGGATCTGGCTGCTCTTCTGCCTCGGGACGGCGACCAGCGTCGCCGGTGACGCCCTGGCCGCCGCGCAAGGCGTGCCCCTGCCCTTCCCGGCCTGGTCGGACGCCGGCTGGCTGGCCACCTACATCGCGATCGGTCTCGGTCTGGTCCTGCTGCAACGTGACCGGCGGGTGGACACCGCCGGCCTGCTCGACACCGCCGTGATCAGCGGGGCCGGTGGCCTGGTGCTCTGGGTGTCCTCGTCCGGGTCACTGCACAACGGGTTCGATTTCGCCGAGGTCGTCGGGCTCCTCTACCCCCTGTTCTCCTTCGTCCTGCTGGCCGCGGTGATGTCGCTGGTGAACCGCTCCCCCGCCCCAGTGAACCGCGGGTCGGCAGCGGGTTTCACCGCCGGGGTGCTGTCCGGCCTGAGCGGCAACGTGGTCTTCGGGGCCACCGCCGGCAGCGTCAGCCTGCAGACGCGCTGGCTCGAGACCCTTTTCCTGCTGATGTTCGTGGGGCTGGGCCACGGTGCGCTGAGCGCGGCCACCTCCCCGGTCCGGGCCCCCGCGGACGCGACCGGTCTGTTCTCCCCCACCCGGCTGGTGTTCACCTCTACCGCCCTGATGGTCGTGCCGGGTGTCCTGCTGTACGACAAGTACCACGAGTTGCGGCTGAACCACCTTCCGCTGGCGCTGTTCTCGTCGCTGCTGTTCCTGCTCGTGCCGCTGCGGATGTGGCTCTCGACCCACCAGCTGGCGCTCTCGACCGCCCAGCGCGACGCCTTCCGCGACGACCTCGTCCATCAAGCCGCCCACGACCCCCTCACCGACCTGCCCAACCGCGCCTACCTGATGGAACTCCTGGCCGCCCAGATGCAACGCGCCCGCCGCAGCGGCAGCGAAGTCGCCGTCCTCTTCGTCGACCTCGACTTCTTCAAACGCGTCAACGACCAGCTCGGCCATGCCGCCGGCGACGAGGTCCTGCGCACCGTCACCGAGCGGATGAAGAGCGTGCTGCGCGCGGGCGACGTGATCGGGCGCCAGGGCGGCGACGAGTTCGTCGTGCTCATCGACCCGGTCCCGGCCCCGGCCGAGTTGATGGCCATCGCCGAGCGCCTGGTGAGCCGGGTCAGCGACCCGATCATGACCGCCGGGGGCAAGGCGGCCGTGGGCGCCAGCATCGGCATCGCGCTGGCTCGGGACGGCGAGGTCGACCCGGAGAAACTCTTGCAGGACGCCGATCTGGCCGCCTACCGGGCCAAGAGCGCCGGGCGCGGCCGGGCCGAGATCTTCGACCAGGCTCTGCGCACCGAGCTGGAGGCCCGCGCCCAGCTGGAGTCGGACGTGCGCACCGGGCTGGCGCAGGGGCAGTTCGAGCTGCATTACCAGCCGGTGCTGGGGGTGACCGACGGGCGGCTGCGTTCCTACGAGGCCCTGATCCGCTGGCACCACCCCGAGCGCGGCCTGGTGCCGCCCG
This sequence comes from Kineosporia mesophila, assembly GCF_021129235.1. Classification (GTDB taxonomy): domain Bacteria; phylum Actinomycetota; class Actinomycetes; order Actinomycetales; family Kineosporiaceae; genus Kineosporia; species Kineosporia mesophila. The sequence continues at coordinate 32,347 of NZ_JAJOMA010000033.1, read as the reverse complement.
CCGACTTCATCCCGGCCGCCGAGGAGTCCCTGCTGATCTGCGAGGTCGGGCGCTGGGTGCTGGCCACGGCCACGAAGCAGCTGGCCGACTGGATCTGGGCCGACCCGCAGACGCATCGCGACGTGACCGTGGCCGTCAACGTCTCGGCCCGTCACCTGGCCTCGCCGTCCCTGGTCGAGGAGGTGCGCCAGGCCCTGCACGACAGCGGGCTGGAGGCGGCCCGGCTGGTGCTCGAGATCACCGAGACCGCCCTGATGGACGAGCCGACGGCCGACGCCCACCTGCGCGACCTGCGGGCACTGGGCGTCGCTGTGAGCCTCGACGACTTCGGCACCGGCTACACGAGCATCGGCCAGCTCCAGAAGCTCCAGGTCGACAGCCTGAAGATCGACCAGAGTTTCCTGCACGCCGACGACCGGGCCACGCAGTCGCTCGTCGAACTGATGGTCACCGCCGCGCATGCCTTCCACCTCGACGTGGTGGCCGAGGGGGTGGAGACCCGGGAGCAGCTCGACCGGCTCGCCGCCATGGGCTGCGAGCTGGCCCAGGGCTACTACCTCGGACGGCCGAAACCCGCAGGTGAGACGGTGGCCACCCGACAGGCCGGCAACGACCACCCGGCCTGAGCGCCACCCCCGGCCGGACGCGCGGGCATCCGCTTTACCGCTTATTGTCGATTCTCGTGCGTCACACGGGCAGCGAAGGTCGGAAGCAAACGCTTCACCCGACCCCGCCTCCTGCCGATCGCACCCGGGTGCCTGCCGATCCCGCGACCGACGACCGTTACATCGCCGCGGCGGTCCTGAGCCTCCAGAGCGCGGTCGCGGACTGGGAACCGGCCGCCCGCGAGGACCTGAGAAAGGCCGTCGACTACGGCATCCGGGCCCACGACGGGCAGTTCCGCCGCAGCGGCGAGCCGTACATCACGCACCCGCTCGCGGTCGCCACGATCGTGGCCGGACTCGGGGCGCAGCCGGCCACGGTGATCGGCGCGGTGCTGCACGACACCGTCGAGGACACCGAGGTGACACTGGACGACGTGCGCACCACCTTCGGCCCGCAGGTGGCCGTGCTCGTGGACGGCGCCACGAAGGTGGCCGCGGTGCGCGGCGACGACCCGGACACCACCGAGGCAGCGCGCCTGCGCAAGCTTTTCGTGGCCCTGGCCGCCGATCCCCGGGTGGTCACCATCAAGCTGGCCGACCGGCTGCACAACCTGCGCACGATCGGCTCACTGCCCTCGGCGAAGGCGGCGAGGATCGGCCGGGAGTCACTGGCCATCCACGGGCCGCTCGCCCACCGGCTGGGTTTCGCGCTGCTGAAGGCCGAGCTCGAGGACCGCGCGTTCGCGGTGGCCTACCCGGACGAGTACCTGGAACTGCGCGCCGAGCTGATCAACCGCCCGCACCTGGAGGAAACCCTCCAGGAGGCGATGACGGCCCTGCAGGCGCATCTCGAGGCGGCCGACGGCACCACCGGCGCGAACCAGCACGAGATCACCGGCCGCATCAAGCATCTGTGGAGCATCTACCGCAAGACGCACACCAGCGGACGCGACCTGGAGAGCCTGCACGACCTGATCGGCGTGCGGGTCGTGGTGGACGACGTGGAGGACTGCTACCGGGTGCTCGGCCTGGTGCACGCCCTCTGGGAACCCGTGCCCGACCGGTTCAAGGACTACATCGCCCGCCCTAAGTTCAATGCCTATCGCTCGCTGCACACCACCGTGCTGCTGAACGGGCGCATGGTCGAGGTGCAGGTGCGCACCCGCGAGATGCACACCGCCGCCGAGCACGGCAGCGCCGCCCATCACGCCTACAAGCACGAGACCGGCGTCGAGCCGCAGTGGCTGTCGCGGGTGCTGGACTGGCACGACGCCGACGACAGCGAGTACCTCTCCGCCGTCGCCGGTGAACTGACGTCCGAGGAGATCTGGGTACTCACCCCGCGGGGTGACGTGATCTCGCTGCCAGCCGGCGCGTCCGTGGTCGACTTCGCCTACGCCGTGCACTCCGAGATCGGCGACCGTACCTCCGGGGCCCGCGTCAACGGCGCCCTGGTCCCCCTGAACACCCGCCTGATCAGCGGCAATACGGTCGAGATCATCACCCGCCGCACCACCGGCCCGTCGCTGGACTGGCTGGAGTGGACCGTCACCGCCCGGGCCCGCCAGCGCGTGCGGGCCTGGCACACCCGGCACCGCCGCGACAGCGAGCGCGCCACCGGCGAGGCCGCCCTGGTGCAGTTGCTGTCCCGCCGGCGGCTGCCCCGGGCCCAGGCCGAGACCGCGCTGCTGCGGGCCACCGGCCTGGACTCCCTCGACACCCTGGCCGAGGAGGTGGGCGCCGGGCGGATCGAGATGGAGACCCTTTCCCAGGTCCTCACCGCGACCTCCACCCCGCACACGCCCGGACCACCCACGCTCCCGACCCCGGACCGGCCCGTCGGGCCCTCCGGTTTCGAGGACGACCTGGCACCCGGCCCGGCCCCCACCCCGGCGGGCGTGCCGCTCCTGCACGTCACCGCCCCGGGCCTGACCGGCGTGAGCCTGACCTGGCCGGGCTGCTGCCACGCGGTGCCCGGCCGGGGCCTGCTGGGCGTGCTGTCCCGCACGCGCGGCGTCGTGGTGCACGCCTCCGGCTGCCCCCAGGCCCTGGCCCACCTGGCCAGGGACCCGGCCCGCAACGCCCGCCTGGCCTGGGTCCGCGCCGGCTCGCAGATGTCGATGATCGACCTGGTCTGCGAGAACACCCCGGGCATGGTGGCCCGGGTGGTGCTGGCCCTGGCCGACCTGGACTGCGACATCGAGTCGTCGTCCTCGTACATCGGTGAGGACGGCGCCGGGCACCAGACCTACGAGGTCGTGCACCCGGGCAGCCGGTCGCAGCTGTCGACGAGGCTGCGCGAGCTGCCCGGGGTGCGCTCGGCGCTGGTGCGCTGACCCCGGCCCCCCTGGTTCGTGATCACGGCGGTTTCCGGGGTCTAAGCGGTGAAGGGGCGGGGCGGGGTGGTCGGCGTGGCCAGCATCCCGAGCAGGAACGCCTCGAAGCCGGGGGCGTCGATCTCCTCGACCACCGTGGCGTTCGGGGTCAGGCCGTGCACGCCCCACGACATGGCCGCGTAGCCGCGGGTCAGCTCGGAGCCGGTCTCGATGTCGACGTGGTACTGCGCCGACTTCGTCACCAGGTCCGGGCGCAGCAGCACGGCCACCGACAGCGAGTCCGGGTGCGTGGTGCCGGGAATGCCGACGCTCTCGTCGAAGGCCAGGGTGGACGAGCAGACCCGGGTGAAGAAGTCCGACAGCGGGGTGCCGATGGCGGCGATGCGGTCGAGCACCGGGCGCCCGAAGACGGCCTGCTGCAACGTCAACGGGGCCCAGGGCACGACGGTGACGTGGAACCCGGCGTCGAAAACGATTTTCGCGGCCTCGGGGTCGACGTAGAAGTTGAACTCGGCCGCGGCGGTGATGTTGCCGCGGGCGTTGTTCGAGCCGCCCATCACCACGAGATGCTTGACCTGCTGGGCAAACTCGGGGCGCTTGACGACGGCGAGCGCGATGTTGGTGAGCGGCCCGATGGCCACGATGCTGAGTTCGCCGCCGGCCTCGTCGGCCAGGCGCAGCAGGGCGTCGACGGCGTGCTCGGTCTCGGGCTCCAGCCCGGCGAAGTCCATGTCGAGGCCGCCGGCGCCGTCACCGTGCACGTTCTCGGCGGAGACCCACGGGCGTACCAGAGGACGACGCGAGCCCAGGTGGATGGGCACGGCACCGAGCCGGTCGCCGGCGTTCAGGGTCAGGTACGCGTTGCGCACCTGCCGGTCGAAGCCGACGTTACCGGCCACCATGGTGATCGCCCGCAGGTCGGCTCCCTCGGTGAGAAGGCCGGCCAGGATCGCGACGCAGTCGTCCTGCGCGGTGTCGGTGTCGATCACCAGGGGGATGCTCACGGGTTTCTTCCTCCAACGTCCAGGTCTGACGGGAGGAATCTAGCCGGTGGGGGCCCGGATGGACTCCGGGGCACCCCCACCGGCGCCGGATGTCAGTTGTTCAGGCCGAAACCGCCGGTCCAGGAGATCTTCTCCGAGGCGGCGAGGGTGAGCTGGAGGAATCCGAGTGCCTCCAGCTCGCGGGCGCGGCGCAGGGATCCGGCGTCGACGGCCCGGGCGCCACCGGCGGTCACGACCGCGGCGAGCAGGTTCTTGGCGTCGGTGTCGTCCCCGGCGACGAGCACGGTGGTGGCCTGTGACCCGATCGTGCGGGTGGCCAGGGTGGCGGCGAAGTTGGTGTTGAACGCCTTGAGCACACGCGCGTCCGGCAGGGCGGCGGCGATCTGGGCCGCGGCGGAGGAGTCGGCGGGCACCGTGAGCGAGTCGAAGGTCTCGAAGTTCAGCGGGTTGGTGATGTCGACGACGATCTTGCCGGCCAGCTCGTCGCGGCGGGCGGCGACGATGCCCTCGACAGCCGGGAAGGGCACGGCGAGCACCACGATCTCGCCGGTGACGCGGTCGTCGCGGCCCAGGATCTCGACCGTGTTGCCGCCCTTGGTGACGAGGTCGGCGATGGCCGGGCCCATGTTGCCGTTACCGATGATGCTGACGTGCGTCATGTCGTGCTCCTCGCGATCCGGGGGCTGCCCGTCCGGCAGCCGCACCATCCTCAAGGTAGTTGAATGTTCAAATATTTCCCGGGACTCCTGTGACGCGGGACACCTCGCGCAACCCCGTAACCTGCCCGAATGCCGAAAGGGCTGAACATCAGCAGCCGGGACCTGCGCGACGCCCTGATCGGCCTCGTGCCGAACGCGGCTGCCCTCCTGGTGTCGTCGTGGATCCTCGCCGACCTGGAGATCGACCACTGGTGGTGGGCGTTCGCGGTGGCCGCGGTGACCGCCGCGGTCGACGCGCTCGCGCGCCCGGCCCTGCGGCTGGTGGCCGGTCTGGCCGGGGCCTTCACCGCCCTGGCGCTCGGCCTGAGCGCCCAGCTCGTGCTGATCATGACCGCGCTGCTCGTGGTGCCGGGCGTGGTGTTCACCGGGATCGACGCGGTCGCGCAGACCCTGCTGCTGGCCGCCCTGCTGGCCGCGTGCACCCGCTGGCTGGTCGGGGTCAACGACAGCTCCTACCTGGTCGCCGACCTGATCCGGCGGGGGGAGTCCCGCCGGCGGCGCAACGGGCACCACCGGCGTCACGACGACCCGGCCGGCGTCGTCATCGTGCAGATCGACGGCCTGCCCTACCCCCTGCTGCAGAGCGGCATCGTCTCCGGGGTGCTGCCCACGCTGTCGCGCTGGGTGCGTTCGGGCAGCCACGAGATGATGCCGTGGTGGGCCCGGGTGCCCTCGACCACGCCGGCCAGCCAGGCCGCGCTGCTGCACGGCAGCAACGACGGCATCCCGGCCTTCCGCTGGTACGAGAAGGACTCCGGGCGGCTGATGGTGGCCAACCGCCCGGCCGACGCCGCGATCATCGAGGACCGGCTCTCCGACGGACGCGGTCTGCTGGCCGACGGCGGGGTCAGCGTCAGCAACATGTTCAGCGGTGACGCCCCGACCGCCCTGATGGTGATGAGCCGCGCCGCCCGCCGGGGCGACCTGGGGCCGGGCAGCGCGTACATCCGCTTCTTCTTCAGCCCGTTCGTGCTCGCCCGGGCCCTGGTGCTGACGGTCGCCGAGATCGTCAAGGAGCTCTACCAGGGCCGTCAGCAGCGGGTGCGCGGCATCGAGCCGCGGATCCGCCGCCGGGGCTCGTACGTCGCGTTGCGCGGGCTGACCAACGTGGTGCTGCGCGACCTGAACGTGGCACTGGTCGCCGAGCACATGATGGCCGGGGCCCCGTCGATCTTTGTGGACTTCGTCGACTACGACGAGATCGCCCACCACGCCGGGGTCTCCCGCAGCGAGTCGATGGACGCGCTGACCGGCCTGGACCTGGTGCTGCACACACTGGAGCGGGTGGCCGACGCCGCTCCGCGCGAGTACCGGTTCGTGGTGCTGTCCGACCACGGCCAGAGCCAGGGCTCGACGTTCCGGCAGCTCACCGGGCGCACGCTGGAGGCCGCGGTGCGCTCGTACTGCGGCGCCCCGACGGGCCGCAGCGTCGAGAACACCGGTGACGTGGAGGGCTGGGGCCCCATCAACGCCCTGCTCGGTGACGTGCTCGCGTCCCGCCCGAAAGCCCGGTGGGCCAGCCGGCGCAGCCCGGCCGGTGTGCTCGTCGGCCCCCAGCGCGGTGACGACGAGGAAGAGAAGGAGCGCCCGGAACTGGTCGTCGTCGGTTCCGGCAACCTCGGCCTGGTCTGGTTCCCGCGCCTGCCCGGGCGGGTGACCGTGGAGACCTTCACCGAGATTCATCCCGGCCTCATTCCCGGCCTGGTCACCGAGCCCGGTGTGGGCTTCGTCCTGGCCGACAGCGTGCGCGGTCCTCTGGTGATCGGCCCCCAGGGGGTGCGCCTGCTGCTCGAGAACGCCGTGGAGGGTGAGGACCCCCTCGCCCCGTTCGGGCCCCGCGCCGTCAAGGACCTGCTGCGGGTGGCCACCATGAAGAACTGCCCCGACCTGTACGTGCACTCCTCGATCCACCCGCGCACCGGTGAGGTGCACGCCTTCGAGGAACTCGTCGGATCCCACGGCGGGCTGGGCGGCTGGCAGAACCAGGCGGCGCTGGTGCACCCGGCCGGCTGGTTCGTCGACGAGGACCTGCTCGACCGCTCGGTCGAGGGCGAGGAACTACTCTACGGCGCCGACGTCGTGCACCAGCAGCTCGTTCGCTGGCTGGAACGCTGCGGCGCACGGCGGGCGCCGTCCTCGGAAGTGTTTCCGGACGAAGACATTCAAGACCGGTCCAAGCCTGCGTGAAATCTCCGCGCCAGGACCTTTGCCCTACTCCGGCAGGCTCCGCGGGGTCCTAGGCTCCACCACCATGCCGTCCCTGACCAAGCGCACCACTGCCCTCGTGGCGACCGCGGCCGTGGCCCTGACCGCGTCCGCCACCGCGGCCACCGCCGTGAACAAGACCTCCGGTGACACCGCGAAGGCGACCACGTCGTCCTCTGTCACCCAGACCGCCGTGACCCGGCCCGCCGCCCGGAAGGACACCATCGGCAGCGTCAAGAAGGGCGCCGCCCTCTGGAACCAGAAGGGCATCACCCAGTCGCTGAAGAACTCGGGCGTCTCCTGGTTCTACAACTGGTCGTCCGCCCCGAACGGGGTGAAGGCGCCCCAGGGCGTGGACTTCGTCCCGATGATCTGGGGCGCCGACTCGGTGACCACGGCCAACCTGGCCACGGCCAGGAAGAACGGCGACACCCTGCTGGGCTTCAACGAGCCGGACCTGGCCGAGCAGTCGAACATGAGCGTGACGAAGGCCCTGAACCTGTGGCCGAAGCTGGAGAAGACCAAGATGCGTCTGGGCAGCCCGGCCGTGGCCTGGGGCGCCGACCAGAACGGCCAGTGGCTCGACAAGTTCATGAAGGGCGCCAAGAAGCGCGGCTACCGCGTCGATTTCATCACGCTGCACTGGTACGGCTCCGACTTCAACAGCAAGAACGCCACGCAGCAGCTGAAGTCGTACATCCAGGGGGTGCACCAGAAGTACCCGAAGAAGAAGATCTGGATCACCGAGTACTCGCTGATCAACTTCGGCGCCGGGAGCAAGTTCCCGACCGCCACCAACCAGGCGACGTTCGTGAAGCAGTCCACGGCCATGCTCCAGAAGCTCTCCTACGTGGAGCACTACTCCTGGTTCGCCTTCCCGACCTCGACCAACGGCAAGGACGAGACCGGGCTGTACCGCCCGGGCGGTACCGCCACCAAGGCCGGTAAGGCCTACCGCGCCGCAGGCTGAGTTCTAGGGGACGGGAATCCCGGCCTGCTCGCCCAGCCCCAGCACCATCGGGCGGCAGTCCGGGGCCACCCGCTCCAGGGCCCGCGCGAAAGCGGGCCCACCCGCGTCCATCCACCCCCGAGGGAACCGGCCCACGACCGGTGCGCGCAACGTCCCCCAATGCACCGGGACCGCCGCCCGGGCACCCACGCGGGCACACGCCAGCGCCGCCTGTTCCGGGTCCATGTGACCACCCGACAGCCGCGGGCCCCAGCCCCCGATCGGCACGACCGCCAGGTCGATCCGGCCACCGGCCAGCTCGGGCAGGCGCTCCATCTCCTCGTGCAGGCTGGTGTCACCCGCCAGCCACACCGACAGACCCGGCGCCGTGACCAGATGACCGTTCACAGCGTTGGGGCGGTGCGGCATCGGCCGGTGCCCGTGATCGGCGCGCACCAGGCGCACCTGGGCCTTGGTACCCGGCACGTCGTGCACCTGCTCCGGTTCCAGGCCGGTCCCGTTCAGCCCCCTGGCCCGCAGCCAGGCCGCGTTCGCCGGCGCGGTCAGCACCGGGGCCGGGGCCACCCGCCGCAGCGAGCGCAGTTCGGCATGGTCGTGGTGCAGGTGGCTGAGCAGCACGACGTCGGGCTTCTCCCACACGATGGAGGACGGTCGCGCGCCTCGGCGGCGCAGCGGCCCGTTGTGCCGGAGCAGAAGTGGGTCGGTCAGGATCCGGGCTCCCCCGGCCTCCAGCAGCACGGTCGAGTGACCCAGCCAGGAGATCAGGGGACTTCGGGGAACATTTTCGGCCGGCACCGTGCCAGCATGCTCCTGGGCGGACCCGCCCGGCACGTCGAGGTGACGTGCCCGCGCCGAGCACGGATGCAGAGGAGCCTCACGGGCGTGCACGCAGTCAGTCCGGCCGATGCCGTGGATCTCTCCTCGGGCCTGGGCGCCGCCGCGCTCGCGGGCCTGTTCCTGGCCGTGACCCTGGGCGCGATCGTGCCCGTCGTGCCGACCGGGGCGGCCGTGAGCGCGTCGGCGGCGTTCGCCTGGCACAACGAGCCCTGGGTGCTGGTCGTCGTGCTGGCGCTGGGGGCGGCCGGGGCCTACCTGGGCGACCTGGCCACCTACGCGATCTGCCGGCTGGGCGGTCAGGCGATGGCCCGCCGTCTGCGCTGGCTGCGCGACGACGAGCACCTGGGCGCGGTGGAGGACCGGCTGAACGCCCATCCCCTGCAGACCCTGCTGGTGTCGCGACTGCTGCCGGGCGGGCGCATCCCGGTGCTGCTGGCCGCGGCGTTCCTCGGGCTCGACTGGCGCACCTTCCTGGTCGCGAACGCGCCCGCCTGCGCTCTGTGGTCGCTCGTCTACGGGGCGATGGGCACGGTGGGCGGCCGCATCTTCCCCGAGCCCTGGCAGGGGGTGGTCGCCGCGCTGGTGATCGCGCTGGTGGTGACGCAGATCGTCGCCCTGGTGAACCGCCGCCGTTCCCCCGCTGCCCCGGGGCGCTCGTGATTACTGCCAAAGTAGGACCGTGCGCTTGGGATTCGGTGCCGCTGCGCGAGCAGGGTGGGACACTCCGTTACGTCGGCTGAGTCGTTTCGACGGGGTGATATTCCATCCTGTCGAGGAGTCCAGCGTCACCGAGCGCTACGTCCATGTGTTCGTGCACGGCTGGCAGCCCGGCTTCCGGCTGCAGGAACGGCTGCACGCCATCACCGACCTGGTGCCCGCGCTGCCGGCCTGGGACCCGCGCCTGGTCGATCCGGTCGGGCGCACCCTCAGCTCGTACCACGTGGAGCTGCTGGGGGCCCTGGAGGCGCTGGGCCCCGACCACTGCGTGCTGCACTACTCGTGGATCGACGAGTCCGCGACCGACGTCGGCGTGATGATGGCCCACCGTTCACGCCAGGCCACCCAGGTCAACGGCCGGCGCCTGGCCGCGGCCCTGCAGCAGTCGCTGAAAAACCCCCAGGCCCAGCTTCATCTCATCGGCCACAGTCACGGCAGCGCCGTCGCCGTGCACGCCGCGGCCGCCCTGGGCCGCGCCCCGCGCCAGGTGACGTTGCTCGACGCCCCGGAGAACCGGCTCAGCCGGCTCAGCGGCGCCGCGGACCTGATCGACGTGGTGCTGCCGCGCATCCGCCCCACCCGCGACGACGAGGGCCCGTTCGTGGACTCGTACGCCTCGGTGTTCGGCCGTCCCTACCATCGCAAGGGCGGGATGTCGGCCGTCGTCGACGTCTCGCTGTACGCCGGTCTCGCCCTGAGACCCACGTTCTTCGAGGCGGTTTCCGAAGCCCACCTGTACGCCGTGGACTGGTACGCGCTCTCGGTGCGCGAGGCCGCGCGCGGCGTCGGGTACGGCTGGTCGCCCCTGCACGACGCCGATGTCGGCCATCTCTCCTCGTACTACCACTCGCGCGGCCGCAAGAAGCCCCTGGTGCTCGGGCGCCGGGCCGGCCTGCAGCAGCTGATGGGCGCCCAGCGCCCCCTGCCCGTCCCGCACCGCGACAGCCGTGTGACCGATGTCGAGCTGCACCTCAACCGGCGTTTTCCCGCGTCCGCCAAGGTTTTGCGGTTACTGCCGGGCGACGGGCTGATCACCTTCGACATCGAGGTCAGCGGTAGTGACGGCACCGAGCAGATCCTGCTCGAGCTCGACGCCGTGCCCGTCTTCATCAGCCTCGCGCGCTACCCGGTACCCGCCTCGGGCCGCTACATCGCGCTCGCCGACGGCAGCGCCGGCGACCACCTGCTGACGGCCCGGCTGGTGACCGGCTCGTCCGCCGAGGCCGACCCCCGGGTGCTCATCACCGACGTCACCATCGTGTCCTGGCCCGACGTCCAACCCGGCTTCACGATGGAACGCGTGGCCATGCAGACCTTCGTGTCCGGGCTGGTCGTCGGCACCGCGGGCACCCTGTTCACCCAGATGGCCTGGCGTTTCGCCCGGTGGATGCTGCGTCCGCTGCCGAGGGTCGTGAGGGCTCTGCTGGCCGAGCGGCTCTGACGACCGGGCCCCCTTCCCTACCCCTTTTGTTCGTGATCATGCAAAACCTCCCCAGACTTCTAGAACTGTGGCCTTCAGAGTTCTAGAACGCCGGGGAGGTTTTGCATGATCACGAACAGGTGGGGGGTCGCATCGGTCTGGGCCGGGTAACTACGCCGGGCGGGTCGTCCGGCTCGCCCAGGTTGCTCCCGCGGCACCCGCACGAGGCCCACCCGCGTCCACCATCGATCGGGTCGTCCACCCCCGTGACGAGGCCGAACCGGTTGGCCAGGGCGGGACCACCACCCACGAACTCCAGATCAGGGACGCGTCGGTGCCCTGGCCGGGCGGCTACCGGGTGGCCCGGCCGTAGGTCATGCACTGATCAATAGGGTGCGGTGATGGAGATCGAGGACGAACACCGGCCCGACAAGCACGACCCGGCCAGTGTGGGTGACAGCACCTGGGCGGTGCACGGCGGCAACCGGGTGGACGAGGGCAGCGGGGCGATCCGCACGCCCCTGGTGATGGCGAACTCCTACCGGCTGCCCGAAGACCCGGCGGCGATGAACTGGTCGGCCACCGACCGGCCGCTGTACACGCGTAACGGCAACGCCAACCAGGCCGGGCTGGAGCGCAAGCTCGCGGCGATGGAGGGTGGTGAGGCGGCGGCGGTGTTCGCCACCGGGGTCGCGGCGCTGCACGGGGTCTTCTTCACCCTGCTGAAGAGCGGTGACCACGTGGTGGTCTCGGACGTGACCTACGAGGCCGTGTGGCGATTGTTCGCCCAGCTGCTGCCCGATCGCTACGGCATCGAGGCGACGTTCGTCGACGTCGCCGACCTGGACGCCGTGCGCGCCGCGATCCGGCCGAACACCCGCATCGTCCACGTCGAGACCATCGCCAACCCGACCACCAAGGTGGCCGGCATCCGGGAGCTGGCGCAGATCGCCCACGCCGCCGGCGCCCGGCTGACCGTGGACGCCACCTTCACCCCACCACCGCTCTACCGCGCGCTGACCGACGGAGCCGACCTGGTCGTCCATTCGCTGACGAAGTACATCAACGGCCACGGCGACGCCATGGGCGGGGCGGTGATCGGTGACGCGGAGACCATCGGGCGCATCCGCCACGACGCCATTGTCGATGTGGGCGGCGTGATCTCGCCGTTCAACGCGTGGATGATCATGCGCGGCTCGGTGACCCTGCCGCTGCGGCTGAAACAACATCTGGCGTCGGCCGAACGGGTCGCCGGGTTCCTCGCGGGCGACCCCCGGATCGCGTTCGTCGCCTATCCCGGCCTGCCGTCCCACCCGCAGCACGACCTGGCCCGGGAACAGTTCGGCGGCCGGGGTTTCGGGGGCATGATGGCCTTCGCCCTGGCCGGTGACTCCGCCACCCAGAACCGGTTCGTGGGGCAGCTGAGGGTGATCACGTCGGCCGTCTCGCTGGGCCACGACGAGTCGCTCGTCGTGCACGTCGGCCCGGACGCCCGGGGCGGCAGCGAGCACTACCCGGAGCCGTTCCTGCGATACGGCCACCTGCGCCTGTCGGTCGGCCTGGAAGACCCCGAAGACCTGCTGCATGACCTGCTTTCGGCGCTCGACCGGACCGAGATCACTCCCTAGAGCCGGCCAGACGCTCCAGCAACGGGTCCATCCGCAGCGACCGCACCCGCCGCAGCACGATCGCGGTGCTGGTGCGCTCGATACCGGGCATGTCGACGAGCATCTCGGTGATCCGGTTGAGGTCGCCCGTGTCCCTCGCCACCACCCGCGCCAGCAGGTCGCCGTCGCCGGTGGTGGCGAGCAGCTCGACCACCTCGGGCAGCGAGTCCAGCGCCCGGGTGGCCTCCTCCCGCATGCGCTGGCTGATCGACACCGTCACCAGCGCCAGCAGCGGGTACCCCACGGCCTCGGGCTCGACCCGGCAGCTGATGCGGCTCAGGGCGCCGTTCTCACTCATCCTCCGCAACCGGGCCTGCACGGTGTTGCGGGCCAGCTGAAGATCGTTCGCGAGCGCGACCACCGTGGCCTGAGGGTCGCGGTCGAGGGCCAGCAGGATGCGCGCGTCGGTGGCATCCACAGGTGTCAGCTTGCTCAATGCCAATCCTTTCGACGACGACTCATTGAGCAGATTGCTCAACCTCAAAACAGCATATTGCGCATTCTGCCGCGCAACCCTCATGTTGTTGGGATGACGGAGCAGATCACTCTGGCGGAGTACCTGGGGCACCGACTGCGGCAGGCCGGCGTCGGGCACCTGTTCGGCGTGCCCGGCGACTTCAACCTGACCCTGCTCGACCACCTGACGAAGGTCCCGGACCTGCAGTGGACCGGTTCACCCAACGAGCTCAACGCCGGGTACGCGGCCGACGCCTACGCCCGCTCCCGGGGCCTGGCCGCACTCGTGACCACCTACGGCGTGGGCGAACTCAGTGCTTTCAACGCGGTGGCCGGCAGCGCGGCCGAGGACGTGCCCGTGGTGCACATCGTCGGCAGCCCCTCCACCGCGGCCGTCACTCAGGGCCGGAAGGTCCACCACACGCTGGCGGACGGGGTCTTCGACCGGTTCTCGACCGCGTTCGCCCAGGTGGTGGTGCACCAGGAGACGGTGACCGCCGACCGCGCCGCCGAGCAGATCGACGCCGTGCTGCTCGCCGCGACCACGCACCGCCGCCCCACCTACCTGAGCATCCCGATGGACCTGGCCACGCTCCCCCTCGACGCCGGGCGCCTGACCACCCCGCTGCGCAGTCTCAGCGACCCCGCCGGGCTCCGGGACCTCACCGCCGATCTGACCCGAAGGCTCACCGGCGCAACGAAACCCGTGTTCGTCGTCGGGCACCTCGTTCCCCGTTTCGATCTCTCCGCCGCCGTGCTCGAGGCCGCCCGCGCCGCCAACATCCCGCTGGTCACCTCGCTCGCCGCCAAGGGCGCGATCGATGCCTCCCAGCCGCTGCACCGGGGCGACTACGCGGGCACGATGGTGGACGCGTCGACTGCGGCTCTGGTCGCGGAGGCGGACCTGGTCGTCGAGCTGGGTACGGTGGCCAGTGACGTGCTCACCGGCTTCTTCACCCACCGGGTGGAAGACGTTCGGGACATCCACTTCTCGGCCACCCGCGCCGGTGAGCACGAGGTCCTGTTCGCCGACGCCGTACGGGTCCTGGCGCAGGTCTGTGCCACGGTGCGGTTCCCCGACCGGGAGTACCCGGCCCGGCCGCCGCGGACCCCGGTGCCGGTCGACCCGGACGACGCCCTCACTCAGGAATCGCTCTGGCAGACGATCGAGACCTGGCTCCCGTCCGGCACGGCCGTGCTCGCCGACACCGGCACCGCGTTCTTCGGCTCGGTGCGGATGACCCTGCCCGACGACACCGTGTACGTCGGCCAGCCGGTCTGGAACTCCATCGGGTACGCGCTGCCCGCCACGCTCGGCCTGGGCCTGGCCGAACCGGACCGCCGCCCGGTGCTGTTCGTCGGTGACGGCGCGGCCCAGATGACCGTGCAGGAGCTGAGCACGATCGTCCGGGCCGGGCTGACCCCGGTGGTGGTGCTGATCAACAACGACGGCTACACGATCGAGCGGGCCCTGCAGAGCCCGAAGGCCGCCTACAACGACATCGCCGCCTGGGACTGGACGGCGCTCGCGCTGGCCCTGGGCGGTGGCCTGGTGAGCACGCGCACGGTGTGGACCAACGGTGAGCTCGAGGCCGCCCTGGCCGAGGCGCCCACCGACGAGATGGTGCTGCTGGAGGTGGTTCTGGACATGTTCGACTCCCCGCCCCTGCTCCAGGAACTGGCCGGGCGCAACGGTGGGGGTGCGCAGTGACCCGCCCCCTGCTGCGCGCCGCCGTCAGCAGCCTGCCCGCCTACGTCCCCGGCCGCCGCTCGGCCGGCGCCGACGTGGCCGCCCTGGCCTCCAACGAGAGCCATTTCGACCCGCTGCCCTCGGTGCGGGCCAAGGTGCTCGACGCCGCGCACCGGGTGCACCGCTACCCCGACCTGAGCTGCCTGGCCCTGCGCGAGCGCATCGCGGCCGAGTTCGGTCTCACCAGTGCGGACGAGGTGGTCGCCGGTCCGGGCAGCGTGGGTGTGCTCCAGCAGTTGCTGCAGGCCGTGCTCGACCCGGGTGACGAGGTGGTGCACGCCTGGCGTTCCTTCGAGGCCTACCCGATCCTGATCGCGATCGCGGGCGGGGTCAGCGTGCCGGTGCCGCTCACCCCGGACGAGCACCACGACCTGCCCGGGATGCTCGCGGCGATCGGCCCGGCCACCCGCGCGGTGCTGCTCTGCTCGCCGAACAACCCCACCGGCGTGGCGATCTCGCACCGGGAGCTGACGGCCTTCCTGGACGCGGTGCCCGCGCACGTGCTCGTGGTGCTCGACGAGGCGTACATCGAGTTCGTCACCGGTCCCGACCGCGCCGACGCGCTGGCCGCCTACCGCCGGCACCCGAATCTCTGTGTCCTGAGAACGTTCTCCAAGGCGTACGGGCTGGCGGGCCTGCGCATCGGGTACGCGATCGCGCAGACCGAGCTGGCCGAGGGCGCCCGGCGCACCGCCATCCCGTTCGGGGTCACGGCGCTGGCCCAGGACGCGGCGATCGCCTCGCTGGACGCCCGTGACGAGATCTCCCACCGGGTGGCCGAGGTCGTCACCGAGCGGGCCTACCTGGCCGCCGGGCTGCGGGCGCAGGGCCGGTCCGGGCCCGACAGCGCGGCCAACTTCGTCTGGCTGCGGCTGGACGACGCCGCCAGCCGGCACACGGTCGAGGCCCTGGCCGCCGCGGGCATCCTGGTGCGCGCCTATCCGGGTGACGGCATCCGGATCACCGTCGCGGACCGCGCGACGAGCGACCGGGTGCTCGCCGCGCTGCCGCGCCTGTTCCGGCAGTGAGGTCGGTGAGGTCGGTGAGGTCTGGGCGTGGCCGGTAACGCCAGTACCTGCCACGACGCGGCGGGCGTGTCTACCGTGGGGGTATGAGTTCCACCGAGGTCCGTACCCAGATCCGCGACTTCCTGGCCAGCCGGCGGGCCCGGATCACCCCGGAACAGGCCGGTCTGCCCGCCTACGGCGGGAACCGCCGGGTCAAGGGGCTGCGCCGCGAGGAGGTCGCCATGCTCGCGGGCGTGTCGGTGGACTACTACGTGCGCATGGAGCGCGGCAATCTCAGCGGCGCCTCCGACAGCGTGCTGGAGGGCCTGGCCGACGCGCTGCACCTGGACGAGGCCGAGCGGTCCCACCTGTTCGACCTGGCCCACCAGAGCGCGCCGGTGACCCGGTCGCGGCGCTCGCCGGCGCCGCACACCAAGGTGCGCCCGGTGATCCAGCAGGTGCTGGACGCCATGCCGGACACCCCGGCCTGGGTGCGCAACGGCCGGCACGACATCATCGCGATGAACCAGATGGCCCGGGCCCTGTACTCCCCCGTGCTGACCGGGGTCCGCCGGCCGGCCAACACCACCTGGTTCGTCTTCATGGACCCGGCCGCCGAGGACTTCTTCGTCGACTACGACCGCATCGCCGCCGACGCCGCGGCCATGCTGCGGCTGGAGGCCGGGCGCCGGCCGAACGACAAGGCGCTGATCGAGCTGGTCGGTGAGCTGTCCACGCATTCGGAGCTCTTCCGGCAGCGCTGGGCCGCGCACAACGTGAAGTTCCACCGCAGCGGCACGAAACGATTGCGGCACCCCGTGGTGGGGCAGCTCGACCTGGACTTCGAGTCGATGGAACTGGCCTCCGAGCCCGACCTGCGGCTGAACATCTACACGGCCGCGAGCGGCACCCCGACCGCCGACGCGCTGAAGATGCTCGCGTCCTGGGCGGTCTCACCCGCACAGGCCTGAAGGCCGGACCGCTGCGGCGCGATCCGGCCTCCTGGGCCCTCCCCTTCAGCTCACCGTGAGCCCGCGGTCGGCGAACCGGCGGCGGGCGTCCTCCACCTGCTCCCAGGTCGGCGGCTCGGTGCCCTCCAGCCGGTACCGGATCCGCAGCCGGTCGTACTTGTCCACCCCGAGACGGTGGTAGGCCAGCACGTCCACCCGCTCGACGTTGCCCAGGCCCGCCGCGAAATCGGCCAGCCCGTCGATGTTCGCGGGGTCGTCGGTGAGGCCCGGCACGAGCACGAACCGCATGTTCACCGGCTTGCCCATCTCGGCCAGACGTTTCGCGAACCGCAGGGTGGGGGCGAGTTCGCGCCCGGTGACCCGCTGGTAGGTGTCCGGGTCGAACGACTTGATGTCGAGCAGCACCAGGCTGGTGTCGTCCAGCATCTCGTCGGTCGCGAGATGACCGAGGAACCCGGCCGTGTCCAGGGCCGTGTGCAGCCCCATCTCGCGGCAGCCGCGCAGGAAGTTCGCCACGAACCGGGGCTGGGTGAGCGGCTCACCGCCGGAGACCGTGACACCACCCTTCCCGGCGACCAGCGCCGCCCGGTAGCCGCGCACCCGGTCCAGCACCTCGTCGACCTTCGTCACCTGACCGCCCCGGGGCGTCCAGGTATCGGGGTTCTCGCAGTACTGGCACCGCAGGGGGCAGCCGGCGGTGAACATCACGAACCGGGTGCCCGGACCGTCCACCCCCGTGGAGGTGTCCCACGAGTGCACCCAGCCGGCCTCCCCGCGCCGCCAGATCTCCGGGTCGTACCCGGGAAGCGGCGGACGCGGTGCGGCCATCAGGGCGATGCTGATGGAGTTCATTTGACGAGCGGGTCGCCGTGGAAGGTGCGGTTGATGACGTCCATCTGCTGCTCCTTGGTGAGGCGGACGAAGTTGACCGCGTAGCCCGAGACCCGGATGGTGAGGTTCGGGTAGTTCTCCGGGTGTTCCATGGCCTCCACGAGTGTCGCGCGCTCCAGCACGTTGACGTTCATGTGGTATCCGCCGGAGGTCATGTACGCGTCCAGCACACCGACCAGGCTGCTGATCCGGTCCTCGGGAGTGCGTCCGAGCGCCTGCGGCACCGTGGTCGAGGTCAGCGAGATGCCGTCCCGGGCGTCCGCGTAGTCGATCTTCGCCACACTCAGTGCCGAGGTGAGCAGACCGTGCTTGTCCCGGCCGTTCATCGGGTTGGCGCCGGGGGCGAAGGGCTCCCCCGCGCGGCGTCCGTCCGGGGTGTTCCCGGTCTTCTTGCCGTAGACCACGTTCGAGGTGATGGTCAGCACGGACTGGGTGATCTCGGCGTCGCGGTAGGTGGAGTGGGTGCGCAGCTTCTCCATGAACCGGTGCACCAGGTCGGTCGCGATGGCGTCGGCCCGGTCGTCCCCGTTGCCGTAGCAGGGGTACTCGCCCTCGACCGAGTAGTCGACCACGAGCCCGGTCTCGTCCCGCACCGGCGTGACCGACGCGTACCGGATCGCCGACAGCGAGTCGGCCGCGACCGACAGGCCGGCGATGCCGCAGGCCAGCATCCGGTGCACCGGGTAATCGTGCAGGGCCATCTGCACGGCCTCGTACGCGTACTTGTCGTGCATGAAGTGGATGATGTTCAGCGCGTCGACGTAGGTGTCGGCCAGCCAGTCCAGCATCTCGTCGTAACGCCGCATCACGTCGTCGAAGTCGAGCGTGTCACCGGTGACCGGCTGGGCACCCGGGGCCACCTGGGCACCGCTGACCTCGTCCCGGCCCCCGTTGATGGCGTACAGCAGGGCCTTCGCCAGGTTGGCCCGGGCCCCGAAGAACTGCATGGCCTTGCCGACCGCGGCCCCCGAGACGCAGCAGGCGATCGCCGCGTCGTCACCGTTCATCGGGCGCAGCAGCTCGTCGTTCTCGAACTGGATGGCGCTGGTGTCGATGGAGACCTGCGAGCAGAATCGCTTGAAGCCCTCCGGCAGACGCGGCGACCACAGCACGGTCAGGTTCGGCTCCGGGGCCGGACCGAGGTTGTACAGGGTCTGCAGGAACCGGAACGAGGTGCGGGTGACGAGCGGCACGCCCTCCTGGGTCACGCCGCCGATCGACTCGGTGACCCAGGTCGGGTCGCCGGAGAACAGCGCGTCGTAGTCCGGGGTGCGCAGGAAGCGGATGATCCGCAGCTTCATCACCAGGTCGTCGACGAGTTCCTGGGCCTGCGACTCGGTCAGCGAGCCGTCCGCCCGGTCACGCTGCACGTAGATGTCGATGAAGCTGGAGGTGCGGCCGAACGACATCGCCGCGCCGTTGCCCTCCTTGGCGCCGGCCAGGTAGGCCAGGTACAGCCACTGGATCGCCTCCTGGGCGCTGGTCGCCGGGTGGGAGACGTCGAAGCCGTAGCCGGCGGCCATCGTCTTCAGGTCGCGCAGCGCCCGGATCTGCTCGGACAGTTCCTCGCGGTCGCGGATCACGTCCTCACTCGCGCGGAAACCGTTGAGCAGGGCCTTTTCCCGGTCCTTGTCCTCGATCAGCGCGTCCACGCCGTAGAGGGCCACCCGACGGAAGTCACCGATGATGCGGCCCCGGCCGTAGGCGTCGGGCAGACCGGTGATGATGCCGGCCTTACGGGCCGCCAGGATCTCCGGGGTGTAGGCGTCGAAGACGCCCTGGTTGTGGGTCTTGCGGTGCAGGGTGAAGATCTCCTTCACCACCGGGTCGATCTCGTATCCGTAGGCAGCCAGGCCGTTCTCGACCATCCGCAGCCCGCCCTTGGGCATGATGGCCCGCTTCAGCGGCGCGTCTGTCTGCAGCCCGACGATCAGCTCGGCGTCCCGGTCGATGTACCCGGGGGCGTGACTGGTGATCGTCGAGGGTGTCTTCGCGTCGGCATCCAGGATGCCGCGCTCGCGCTCGATCTTCGCCAGTTCGCTGATGCGCTGGTGGATCGACTCCGTGCGAGGGGTCGCCGTCGCCAGGAATGTCTCGTCGCCCTCGTAGGGCGTGACGTTGGCCTTGATGAAGGCGCTGACGTCGATCCGGTTACGCCACTCCTGCCCGGCGAATCCACGCCAGGCAGCCGGAGCGGCCGAATGTTCCGTGGTCTGCAGGGTGTCCATGACGGCATCGTCCGCCCGCCGCAACGGGACCTGTAGAGGCCAAGTGCCCCTGTTCAAACAGTCCTTGGTCGAAGGCCCTTGGTCCCGTAACCGCACCGACGTACGGCCGGTGCGCGCCTCGTCCTCAAGCCACCATTCTCGAGATCGGCAGGAGGCGCAGATGAATCACCGTTCGATGTCCGGCACCACCCTCGAGATGACGCAGGTCGCGGCGCTCGAGGAACACCTGACCAGAAGCCGTCACGCACCGCTCACGGCGGGTGGGCTCGGCCTCCCGTCCGTCCCCGGGAAAGCTGTGCTGCAGCACGTGACGGCTGTCGGTCCGACGTGTTACCCCTTCGTTTACGGGCACTTCCAGGCCTCGGGCGACCAGTCGCCGGTCATCGCCGAGCTACACACCCAGCAGTTGCGCCGGCTCAGTGACGCCTTCCGGCTGCACCAGCACTGGGGGCTTTAGAGCAGGCAGAACTCGTGCCCGTCGGGGTCGGCCAGCTGCCCGCTGGTGCGAACGGTCGCGCCCAGGCCGATCAGGCGCTCCAGCTCGGCCGGCCGGCCGGTGCCGGGCGCGGGGGCGATGTCGAAGTGGGGACGATACCGGCGGCCGGTTCTCGGGGCCACGGGCGGACCGCCCCAGGTGATCTTGGGACCGCCGCGTGGAGACCGGATCGCGGTCTCCTCGTCCTGGTCCCAGACCAGCGGCCAGTCCAGCACCTGGCTCCAGAAGTACCCGGTGGCCTGCGATCCGTCGCCGGCGAGCGCGCCGATGGCGCCGGTCCCGGCCAGGAACCGGTTGCCGGGCTCGATCACGCAGAACTCGTTGCCGCCCGGGTCGGCGAGCACCACGTGCCCCTCTTCGGGCCGCTGGCCGACGTCGTGGTGCCGCGCCCCCAGGGCCAGGGCCCGCTCGACGGTCTGCCGCTGATCGTCCAGGGAACTGCTGGTCAGGTCGAAGTGCATCTGGTTGGGCGCGGTCTTCGGCTCGTCGGTGGGCAGGAACCGCAGCACGAAACCCGGATCCAGCGCGGCCGGGGCGTACGCGGTGGTGCCGTCCCGCACCTCCCAGCCCAGGAACCCCGCCCAGAATCCGGCCAGGCGGGCGGGGTCTTCGGTGTCGAAGCACAAAGCGACCAGCTGAGCCGTCATGCACCCGAGTGTGCGCCGTCCGGGGGCGGGCGCGCACCCGGTTTTCCTCACTCCTCGCCGGGCCACTCCCCCGTCCAGCGCTCGAACGCCACGGCTCCCCCGCGGTCGACGGCGGCCTTCACCGCGGCGAAGATCGCGCCCTGGACCGTGGCGGCCAGCAGCACCTGACCCCAGCCGAAGCGCCGGTCGTTGGCCTCGGGGGTGTCGTCGGCGTCGGACACGTGCTTCCACACCTGCTTGAAGAGCACGCCCGCGATCAGGCCGGCACCGACGCTGCCCGCCAGGCCGAAGGGCTTGTACAGAATTCGGGCGGATGTGTTGGCCACGGTCTCTCCTTGCAGGTCACGAGTATGGATAGTGCGTCTCTACGGTGGCCTGCCCCGGCGGATCGGCAAGTGGAGCGACCCGAGGTGTAACACCGGGGACGCTGGTGCCGTTAGAAACAGCGGGGCCCTGCAGGGCGGCAGCGCCTCGTGTCCGACCGTTCGTTCTGCCTGTCTTGAGGTCTTTGTGTTTCACCCTGTGCGCCAGCACTTCCCCCTGGCGCTGGTTTTCCTCTGTGTCGGCCTGGCCAGCGCGATGGCCGCTCCCTTCCTCACCCTCTTCCTCACCGACGCGGTGCACGCCAGTGGTCTGCAGATCACCGTGTTCCTCGTCGCCGCCCCGCTGTCGTCCGTGGTGGTGTCCCTGGCGCTCGCCCGCTGGTCGGACCGTCTGCCCTCGCGGCGCGGCCTGATCGTCGCGGCCGCGCTGACCGGCGCCGTCGGCTCCCTGCTGACGGCCTGGCTGCGGGACTACTGGCTGCTCCTGGGCCTGACCGTCACCGCGACGGCCATCGCGAGCGCGCTCGTGCCCCAGGTGTTCGCCCACGCGCGGGTCAGCCTGGCCGGTTCACCCAGTGCCGTGATGACCATGACCACCCTGCGCACAGTGCTCTCGCTGTCCTGGGTGGGCGGGCCGTTCCTGGCGACGATGCTGCTCACCGCCGGTGACTTCACCGCCGTCTACGGTTTCGCGGCCACGATGTTCACGATCGCCGCGGTGGTGACGTGGCGGATGTTCCCCGCGACGCCCGTCCCGACGGCCGCCGTCACGGCGCAGACCCTGGAGTCGGAGCCCGGCCAGGACGAGAGCCGCCGGGTGCTCGTGCTCACCATGATTGCGCTCGTGCTCCTGCAGTGCACCGGAAACCTTTCGCTGCAAGCACTTCCGTTGTTCCTGAAGAGCGAACTGCACGCCGGGCTGGGTGACGCGGGCCTCATCCTGGGCCTGTGCGCCGGGCTGGAGATACCGCTGATGCTGGGCTTCGGTCTGCTCGCGGCCCGGTTCCCACTGCGCCGGCTGATGCTGGCCGGGCCGGCGCTGGCCCTGGTCTACACGGCGGTCGTGGCGGTCTCGTCCGCCACCTGGCAGCTCGCCGCGGCGCAGGTCGTCAACGCGGCCGCGATCGCGCTGCTCCAGGGGCTGGGCATCAGCTACGTGCAGGACATGCTGCCCAGCCGCCCGGGCCACGCCTCCACGCTGTTCATCAGCGCCGGGCCCGTCGGGGCTATGCTGGCCGGCCCGATCCTCGGCGCCGCCGCCGGTTTCGGCTACCGGCAGGCCTACCTGATCGGCGCGGTGCTGTGCGCCGTGGCCTTCGTGCTGCTGCTCGTGGCGCGCCCGACCCTGACCGGCGCCCGCATCACCCGCACGACGCGGATCTCGCGGCGTCCGGTCGAGCGGGAGTCCGAACTGGTCGAGGTCTGATTTGTTCCGGGCACCACTCAACGCACCAGATGCCCGGCCCTCGGACCGGGCATCTGGTCGAGCAGCCGCCGGATCCGCCGCAGAGTGGGCGGGTCCGGGTCCCACACCGGCCCGTCCGCGCCGCCGGAGCCCATCCGGATGATGGCCCGCAGCGTCACGTCGTGGCTGACCGCGGCGACGGCCGCGTCGTCGGCCCAGGCCTCGGTCGCGGCCCCGACCGCGTCGGCCGCCAGGCGGCAGGACGGTACGAAGGGCAGGATGCGCTGCCACGCCAGGAATCCGGCGACCAACAGGTCGTGCCGGTTCCGGGCGTGGCTGCGCTCGTGGGCGAGAATGGCGCGCAGCTCGGCGTCGTCGGCGAGTTCCAGGCAGCCGCGGGTGACCACGACCATCGGGGCCGCGCCGTTGGGCAGGCAGTAGGCCAGGGCCCGGTCGTCGTCGATCACGTGCACCCGCCGGCCCGGGTCCCACTCGGCCACCATGGCGAGCATCTCCTGGTGGCGGCGCTGCGTGCGGCGCAGGGTCAGCACGGTGTGCACCAGCCGGCCGATCATCCAGGCCAGCAGCACCCCGGCGACCAGCCACGAGATGACGAAGACCAGGTTCAGCAACAGCAGGTAGGCCGTGACGAACGCGTACACCACCCAGGTGATCGCGGCCGCCCGCGGCACCCGGCCGGCCCAGCGCGCGTTCGACAGCAGACGCGGCACCGGCCCGAGCAGTGCGGCCAGGAGCAGCAGGAAGACCCCGGTCACACCCGCCGCCCGCCCAGCGCCTTCCTGATCGCCTCGGCGTCCGCCGGGGAGACGGACCGGACGAACATCGACAGGGCCAGCGTGTGGTCGGCGCTGTCGGCCAGCACCGCGAGCATCGCGTCGGCGGTCATCTCCTCGCGGTCACGGGTGGCCCGGTGCCGGAACACCCGGCCGTCGCGTTCACGCACCACCATGTCCTTGGCCCGGAGCCGGTCGAGCACGGTGTGCACCGTGGTCAGGGCCAGGTGACGATCCGCGAGCAGATCCACCACCTCCGGCGCCGTCAGGCCGTCCGGATTGCCCCAGAGAGACTCCAGCACAGCCCGTTCCAGATGATCCCGCCGTACCACGCCGCGTCCTCCCGTTCCCTGCCGCACGTAGGGAGCCTGAGTCTAGACAGGAGCGCGGTGCGCATATCGGACACCGCGTGGTCAGATTCCCCCACCAATCGACCACGAACCGCGACGGCAGTGACGGAAGCCGGTGAGAATCCGGCGCGGTCCCGCCACTGCCACCGGGAGCAGGCCCCACGCCGTGCCCTGGCCTGTCCGACCAGGCCGGGGCGAGCTTCGGTCCGGGAAGCCAGGAGACTTCGGCCCTCGCATCGATCCAGGGCGCGGACCCGAGGAGCTGAGCCCGCTGGGCCTGAAGGCCGCCCTCCCGCCGACCGCCGGGCTCGACCCGGCCGCCGGCCAGGAGGCGATCGCCGCGCTCGCCCGGGGCACCACCCTGGTCGTGGCCACGCACGACGTCGACCTGGCGCTCGCCTGGGCCGACCGGGTCGCCGTGCTGGTGGGTAGCCTGGTGCGGCAAGGACCGCCGGAGAAACTTCTGGGCGACGACACGCTGCTCACGCCGGCCCGCCTGCGCCGGCCCCGGGTGCTGTCGGTGGCCGCGCGATTGCGAGCCCGGGGCGTGCTGGGGCAGGAGACACCGGTGCGGGACGAGCCGTCATTACCGGCCGCACTCGGGTGATCGCGGAGGTGGCGCCATATGCACTCATAGCGCCCACCTCTGACACCCATTACGAACCCGTATCGCTTGCCCCGGCACCGCTCGTTGTCCGGCGGCCCGCGATCATGTCAACCTGGCTCGTGATGATGACCGGTGTGACTGGTGTACGAAGTGGAGCTGCCCGTGGCGGTTTTTGAAGCCGGACGGCACGTGCTGCCCGAGCCCGAACGCAAGCAGACCGTGGTGACGGCGGTCGGGATCCACGACCAGCACGCGCCGTTCGAGGCGATCGGCCCGACCACGCCGCCGCCCGCGGCGCCCAACGTGGTCATCGTGGTGCTCGACGACCTGGGTTTCGGCTCCTCGAGCGCCTTCGGTGGCCCCTGCCACATGCCCACGGCCGAGCGCCTGGCCACGCAGGGCCTGCGCTACAACCGGTTTCACGTCAACGCCCTGTGCTCGCCGACGCGCCAGTCGCTGATGACCGGCCGTAACTGCCATTCCGTGGGCATGGGCGGCACCACCGAGATGGCCACGGCCGCGCCCGGCTACAGCGGTTTCCGGCCCGCCAGCGCCGCCACGCTGGCGCAGATCCTGCACGGCAACGGCTACAGCACGGCGGCCTTCGGCAAGTGGCACCAGACCCCGCCGCGCGAGATCAGCCCGGTCGGCCCGTTCGACCGCTGGCCCACCGGTGAGGGCTTCGACAGCTTCTACGGTTTCATGGGCGCCGAGATGAA
This sequence comes from Kineosporia mesophila, assembly GCF_021129235.1. Taxonomy (GTDB): domain Bacteria; phylum Actinomycetota; class Actinomycetes; order Actinomycetales; family Kineosporiaceae; genus Kineosporia; species Kineosporia mesophila. The sequence continues at coordinate 7,223 of NZ_JAJOMA010000033.1, read as the reverse complement.
CCACTGGTACCCGCAGCTGTACCGCGGCACCACGCCGTTCGAGCCGGCCCGGCGCCCCGAAGACGGCTACCACCTGTCCGAAGACCTGGTCGACCAGAGCATCGACTGGATCCGCACCCAGCGTTCCCTGACCCCCGGGCGTCCCTTCTTCACCTATCTGGCCATGGGCGCCTCGCACGCACCGCTGCACGTGGCCCCGCAGTGGCGGGAGAAGTACGCCGGCCGGTTCGACGCCGGCTGGGACGTCGCCCGCGAGGAGATCCTGGCCCGGCAGAAGGAACTCGGGGTGATCCCGGAAGACGCCGAGCTGGCCCCCTGGGCGGACGGACTGCCGCACTGGGACGAGCTGTCGGACAACCAGAAGCAGATCTCGGCCCGGTTCATGGAGACCTTCGCCGGGTTCACCGAGCACTGCGACACCCAGGTCGGGCGCCTCGTCGACGCCCTGGAAGGCCTCGGCGAGCTGGACAACACCATCTTCGTGTACCTGCTCGGCGACAACGGGGCCTCGGGGGAGGGCGGTGTGGACGGCACTCTCAACGAGCACCGCCTGGGGCACGGCATCGCCGACGACCCCGACGTGATGATCAACGAGATCGATCTGCTCGGCACTCCCGACAGTTACGCGATCGGCCCGGCCGGGTGGGCCGTGGCGCTCAACACCCCCTACCAGTGGACGAAGCAGGTCGCCTCCCACTTCGGCGGCACCCGCGACGGTCTGGTCATCCACTGGCCCGAAGGTATCGAGGGCCCAGGGATCCGCCCCCAGTTCCACCACGTGATCGACGTGCTGCCGACCATTCTCGACTGCGTGGGCGTGCCCGCGCCGGTCTCGGTGAACGGCGTGCAGCAGCAGCCGATCGAGGGTACGAGCATGCGGTACACGTTCGACGACCCGCAGGCCGCCGACCGCCGCACCACGCAGTACTTCGAGATGTGTGGCAACCGCGGCATCTACCACGAGGGCTGGATGGCGGTGACCCGTCACGGCATCCCGTGGCAGATGATCCCCGACCCGGACCGGCGTTTCGAGAACGACGTGTGGGAGCTGTACGACCTCACCACCGACTGGACGCAGTCCAGCGACCTGGCCGCCGCGCAACCCGGGCGGCTCCGTCAGCTGCAGGACCTGTTCCTGGTGGAAGCGGCCAAGCACCAGGTGTTCCCGCTCGACGACCGGGTCACCGAGCGGGAGAACCCCACGCTCGCGGGCCGTATCGACCTGCTCGGGGAACGGCGCTCGATCACCTACCACGGCGGGATGCGGCGTCTCACCGAGGAGACCACCCCGAACGTGAAGAACCGTTCGCACTCCATCACCGCCGACATCGAGGTGGCCGAGGGTGCGGACGGTGTGGTGATCGCCCAGGGTGGTGCGTTCGGCGGGTGGAGCCTGTATCTGGTCGACGGCTACCCCACCTACCACTACAACTATTTCGCGTTGCAGCGGTTCACCATTCGCACACAGAGCCCGCTGCCGACCGGCCGGCACCAGGTGCGGGCCGAGTTCACCTACGACGGCGAAGGCGCCGGGCTGGGTGGTTCGGTGGACATCTACGTGAACGACGTCTGCGACGGCAAGGGCCGCGTCGGGGCGACCATCCCCTACTACTTCTCCTTCGACGAGACCCTCAACATCGGCGTCGATCTCGGCACGCCGGTGAGCACCGAGTACCCGCGTCTCGACAACGCCCTGACCGGGCTGGTCCACGAGGTCCGCATCGATCTGGGCGAGGACCAGAGCGGGCACAGCGGTAACGACGGCGGGAAGTACGCGCGGGTGATGGGCGCGCAGTAGGGCTCAGGGCTCGAGAATCCCGGAGAGCTCGTCCCCGCTCCACCCCCACACCCGGTTGGGGCCCTGGACGAACGGCTGCACGGCGGCGCGCGTGAGTGTGCGCACCGTCGTGCCGTCGTCCAGTCCGCGATGGAAACAACCGCCGTAGCGCAGATCCACGACACCCGGTCGCTCGGCGTCGATCTGCAGCACCAGATGTTCCATGGTGGTGATCTCGTCCGGTACGCATTCGCTCGCCGGAGAGTTCGGCCCGGCGCCCAGCGGCGCCTCGGTGATGGCCCGGACGGCCCGCACCGCCTCGTCGCCGGTCAGCCGGGTCGACGAGCGCAAGTGCGCTTCCACGTATTGGCAGGCCGAAACCGCTTCGATGCCGACCAGTTCAGTGACCGCAACTGCTTGAGGACGCCAGTCAGGGTTCCCGGCGAAGGGCGCCTTCGCGGAGCATCCGTTCTGGTCGGTGTTCACCAGGCCGATGCTGTCGATGATCTTCTGCCGGAGAACTTCCGGGGCCTGTACCGCGACTGTGACCAGGCCCGCCTGCAGGTAGGCCCGTTCGCCCGTCATCTGCGCATTCCCGATGCGCCCCGCGACCCGGGCCGGTGCACCAGGGCCGGCATCGGCCCCGAACCAGACGAACTCGCCGCCGGACTCGAGCATCGTGCCTTCGACCTGGGACCCGCAGCCGTACATGCGCAGGGAGCCCGGACGACCCACGAACGGACTCTCGTCGTCCGCCCTCCCGCACCACTGGCGTCCAGTTGTCCCGTAACCCCAGCCCTCCGGCACCGCGAGCCGGACGTTCCGGTAGGTCTCCCAGCGCCACCCCTCCGGCGGGGCGTCGCCGGCGGCCGGCTTCTCGTTCCTGATCTCCGCCGGTTCGTGCGCACCGCACCCGGCCATCGCCAGAAACGCGACACAGGCCACCAAAACTCTTGCGATCACCATGTCCCCCAAGGCTTCTCACGAGCAGGGCACCACTATGACGTTCCCGGGCACCAGGAGAACCCTCCGGCGCGCCACGGCTTGCGCTGGAGTGCACTCCAGTTCCTAGCCTCTTCCTCATGACTACCGGATATGCCCTGCTCCACCCCGGCGGAAAGCTCGAGCCCTGGACCTTCGAGCGCCGTGACCTGCGACCCGACGACGTCCGCATCCGCATCACCCACTGCGGTGTGTGCCACAGCGACCTGCATGCCATCGAGGACGCCTCGCAACTGCCCCTGGTACCCGGTCACGAGTTCACCGGCGTCGTGACCGAGGTCGGCCCCGCCGTGACCACGTTCAGCGCCGGTGACCCCGTGGCCGTCGGCAACATCGTCGACTCCTGCGGTACCTGTGCGGCCTGCTTGGACGAGGAGGAGTCGTACTGCCGGGCGTTCCCCACCCTGACCTACGGCGGCGTGGACCGGCACGACGGCACGCCCCGCTACGGTGCCTACTCGGACGAGATGGTGGTGCGTGACCGTTTCGTCTACGCCATGCCCGAAGGACTTGACCCGGCCGGCGTGGCGCCCCTGATGTGCGCCGGCATCACGGTCTGGCAGCCCCTGCGCCGTCTGCGCGTCGGTCCGGGCACCCGGGTCGGCGTCGTCGGTCTGGGTGGGCTCGGCCACCTGGCTGTGAAGTTCGCCAAGGCGCTGGGTGCCTCGGTGGCAGTGTTCACCACCTCGTCCACCAAGCGCGATCTAGCTCTGGCCCTCGGGGCCGACGAGGTGGTGCTCTCCACCTCACCGGAAGACATGGCTTCCCACGGCTACGCTTTCGACGTCATCATCGACACCGCCTCCGCCGCCCACGACATCTCGCCCTATGCGCTCGCCCTGGACTACGACGGAACGATCTGCATGCTCGGGATCCCGCCGAAGTACGAGGTCGACGCCATGGCCCTGCTGCTCGGCCGGCGGCACGTCACCTCGTCCGGCTCCGGCGGGGTCCGGGACACCCGCGAGATGCTCGCCTTCGCGGCCGAGCACGGCATCACCGCGGATGTCGAAGTGCTACCGGCCCACCGGATTCAGGAGGCCCTGGACCGGCTCGCCCGTAACGAGGCGCGCTGGAGGTTCGTGGTGAACCTCACGGTAGACGCCTGAATCAGGGGGTGGCGCCGGGCTTGCGGCGCAGGACGAACACGAACGGCACCGGCACGCCCCGCTGGTCCATGGCTCCCCGCGGCGTGTCCGGGCCGGCCCGTCCATCATTGCGCCCACCCGACCCGACGTTCTGCAGCGCCGCACGAGACCACCTATCGTGGTGGACGTGACTGACGAACCGGACGCGATCGGCATTCGTGAGGTCTCCGAACGCACGGGCATCAGCGTGGACACGCTGCGCTGGTACGAGAAGGAGGGCCTGCTCGTCGGGGTGGAGCGGGGTCCGGACGGCCGGCGGCGCTACACGCCGATGATGCTGCGGTGGGTGCGTACCGTGCAGGCCCTGCGCCGCACCGGAATGCCCGTGTCCGAGGTGCGCGAGTTCATCCACGCCGGGCCCGAGCCGATGGAGAAGCACGAGCGCCGGCTCGAGCTGCTCGAGAAGCAGTCCACGGCGATCGACGAGCAGCTGGCCCAGTTACAGGAAGACCGCGCCGTGATCCGGGCGAAGCTCGTGAGTTACCAGGCCATGGTCGCGTCCGGCCTGGACTGCGAGGATCCGGAGTCCGACCAGATGGCGGACGAGGTGTTCGCCGAACGCTTTCCGGTCGAGATGGCGGATCATCACCTCTGATGGGTCTGCCGGGCCTGGTGCGGGCCGAGGTCGTCGAGCGTCCAGCCGTCGGGGTAGGTGATGTTCGGGGCACCCATCTCGAAGAAGGGTGCCGGAGGGCCGTTCCGGCGGCGACGCCGCGCCCCGACCCTCAGGATCGTCGCGACCGTCGCCCGGGCCAGCAGATTCGGACGACGGAAACCCAGCGCACGGCGGGCGGGTTCATCGATAAGAACCGGAATCAGGGCCTTCGTCGCGCGCCGCAGCGGACGCGGGATCGGGGTGAGGAGTACGCCCAGCGCCAGGTCACGTAGTTGCTCGCCGGCCTCGGTGCGGTGCAGCATGCGCGCCTCATAGGCGCTGAACCAGGCGTCGTAGGAATCGAAATCCGTAGGAACGTCGGCGATGCCCATCCGGGTGCCCAGTTCCAGGTGCCAGTCGATCACCACCTGCTTCTCCGCCTCGGTGATCGGTCGCCAACCCGCAGTCATGATGGTGCGGATGCTCATCACCGCGAAAGTACCCAGTACCCAGATGTAGTCGTCGTTGGTGATGTTCCAGCGACGATGCATCTCGTTGAGGCGGGCCACCCCGTGACGACCGTCGTGCGACTCCAGGCCGGCCTCGATCAGTGAGTACATGAGCAGACCGGTGTCGTGCGCGCGCCGCCGCGGCTCGGCCTGTATCTGGCCGGTGTGCTTGAGCAGCCCCGCAATCCGGGGTGATGCGAACACGCGCAGATAGCTCAGCCGGTGGGCCAGCCGGTTCTCGAAGACGAAGGTGGACATGGCCAGTTCGCGGTAACGCCGGTCGAGCAACTGCACGCGTGCCGATTCGTCCACCATTGGCGCAATCTAGTGCTAAATCATTGTGAAGCGTCCAAAAGCTCACATGGTGGACGCACCTCAGCTCACCTTCCGGGGTGGCTGGGTCCGGCACACTGGCGACCATGACCCAGGCGCCCTTGCGAACGTCCCACCTCGTGCTCGTTCCCCTCACGCCGGCGCACCTGCCGCAGGAGATCGAGCTGGACTCCGACCCGGACGTGATGCGGTACCTGTTCAACGGCCGGCCCCGCCCCCTCGAAGACATCGTCGCAGCTCATCACCGGCGCCTGGCCGTAGGGAAAGACCATCCCGGGTACGGCTTCTGGGCCGGTCTCCTCGACGGCGCCTTCGTCGGCTGGTGGCTGCTCGAACCCTCCATCGGGCGCGACGGCGAGGCCGAGATCGGGTACCGGCTGCTGCCCACCTTCTGGCGTCGCGGCCTGGCCTCCGAAGGATCGGTGGAGCTCCTGCGTCACGCATTCGAAGACCTGCGGCTACAGCGGGTGTTCGGCGCGACCATGGCCGTGAACCAGGGCTCGCGGGCCACGATGTCGAAGATCGGCCTGCGTCACGTGCGCACGTTCCATCAGCACTGGGACGAGCCGATCCCGGGTTCCGAGCAGGGTGAGGTGGAGTACGCGATCACCCGCGAGGAGTGGCTCGACCGCTCCTAGTTGCGGCGCCCCACCCCTCTCTCCGTGATCATGCAAACCTTCCCCGTCCGAAGGCTGGGATCGCGTGTTCAGGGGTGACCGTCCGGGGCCAAGCTCCAACGGGCGCCCGTCTCATTCCGGCTGATTCGGCTCGCCGATCCGGGTCAGCGCGTCGACCACGAGTTCCCAGTACCGGTCGGCATCCAGTCCCACCGCCACCCTGGTGCGGCATCCCTCGGGCGCCGGACTGCGCAGGTCGGCCACCGTCATGCCCCGCGTCGGCCCCTCGGCCAGCGAGACATCGAGCACGGCCCGGCGCACGGTGAGCACCGTCGGGTCGATCACCAATGCCACCGCGACCGGATCGTGTACCGGCGGGTGCTCGAACCCCTGGCTCTCGGTGTACGCGGCGCCGTAGAAGTCGAGCATCTCCCCCACGATCTGCGCCGGCCGGGTTCCGACCGCGGCCAGCGCGGTGCGTACCCGGGGCGTCGCCAGTGCCTGATGCGTGACGTCGAGGCCCACCATCGTGACGTCCCAGTTCTCGTGCACCACGACGTGCGCGGCCTCCGGATCGACCGCGATGTTGAACTCGGCCACCGGCGTGTAGTTGCCCCCGTTGATGGCGCCGCCCATGAACACCACTTCTTGCACACGCTCGACGATGCGGGGCTCCAGCCGTACCGCCAGCGCCAGATTGGTCAGCGGACCGGTCGCGACCAGGGTCACCGTCCGGGCCGGGCGGCTCATGACGGTGTCGATGATGAGGTTCACGCCGTGCCGCGGATCGAGTTCGGCCTGGGCCGAAGGAAGCTGCGGCCCGTCCAGACCGGTCTCGCCGTGGATTTCTTCCGCGACGAACGGCTCGGTGATCAGCCCTCGCGAAGCGCCCTGGGCGATCGGGACATGGCTGAAGCCCCCGGCCGCCGCGATCGCCTGGGCGTTGCGCGTCACCTTGGCCAGCGTCTGATTGCCCGCGACGGTGCTGACGGCCACCAGATCGATCAACGGATTGCCCTGGGCCAGTAGCAGAGCGATGGCGTCGTCGTGCCCGGGGTCACAGTCGATCAGGACCGTGCGCGCGGGGGCGGTGTCGTCAGTCACCCGCTTATCCTCACCCATGGACGAGCCAACGCAGTGCCACCTGTCCGCACCGCAGTCCTCTCTCCCCCTCCGTGATCATGCACAGGGATGAAGGACGACGTACCCCTTGCCTTGTGTTGGTGGTTGCCGGCCGGGCCT
>NZ_JAJOMA010000032.1 GCF_021129235.1 Kineosporia mesophila | reverse complement strand
TCACCAATGCGATCAACATCGCGGGGGAGCTGACCGTGCGCCGGCACGTGAAGCTCGTGATGACCGGCGGGGTGGCCCGGGCCCAGGCGTTCGAGCTGACCGGGCCGCTGGCGTCCGGCACCCTGGCCCAGATCACCCTGGACTGGGCGATCATCGGGGTCAACGCCCTCGACCCGGCCGCCGGGGCCCGGGCCTCGGACGAGGACGAGGCCCAGGTCAACCGGCTGATGGTGGAGCGCGCCGGGTCGGTCGCAGTGGTGGCCGACAGCTCCAAACTCCGGGCCCGGGCCTTCGCTCACATCTGCCCGGTGCAGGACATCGACGTGGTGGTCACCGACGTCTCGGCCGACCCGGGCACGGTGCGGCAACTGCGGGCCCAGGGTGTGCAGGTCATGCTCGCCTGACTACTGTCGTCTCATGGAACCTCAGACGTCAGACGCTGTAACACTTCTGGACGAAAAGCATCTCGAGCGGGCTGTCGTCCTCGCCTGGACGGCCCGGGAGCGGGGCGACCATCCGTTCGGATCGCTGTTGCTCACCCCGGACGGCACCGTGCTGGAGGCGAACAACACCGTGGTGACCGGTTCCGACCCGACCGGTCACGCCGAGAGCAACCTGGTGCGCCTGGCCGGGAAGCTCGACCGCGCCACCCTCACCGGCAGCACGCTCTACACGAGCACCGAACCCTGCGCCATGTGTGCCGGCGCGATCTACTGGTCGGGCATCGGCCGGGTGGTGTTCGCCCTGTCCGAGGCCGATCTGGGCACGCTGGTCGCCGAGGAGGAGGGCGTGCCGCCGCTGAACCTGCCCTGCCGTGAGGTGTTCGCCCGTGGCGGCCGCCCGATCGTCGTCGACGGTCCCGTCGACCTGGCGAGCGCCACGGACGTTCACCGTGGCTTCTGGGACTGACGACATCACGTCGTTCTCGCGCCGAAAACGTTGATCGGCCGTGCTTTCGGGACCGATCGAGGTGGCTCCCGCCAGACGGGGAGGCGAAGGAGAACCGGTTCAGGTCGCCGACGAATCATGAGGGAGACCGCCGAGGAACTCGTTCACGGAACTCGGACGATGCGCCACTGCTGCGATTTCAGACTCCGGCAGGGAGCTCTACCTCAAGAGGAAGACGATCGGACTTGGTGAGGTCAGTGGCCCCCAGGCACGCCTTCGCCCCGGCAACGATCCCGAGAACGACCGAGGCCGTCGCGGCTGCCACCAGGATCAGTCGCCGGCGCCGGTCGTGCGGCACTGCTGGAAGAACCGGCAGGATCCGCACCGCAAACCCTCGCCAGGACAGTGCTTCCCCGGGGCGGTCCCGAGGAAATATCTGGGCTAATCATGCCGTAAGGGTATGTAAAGGCGGCACTCGTGCTCCGGGGGAGGGCTCTTGACGGATCTCACCCCGATCGCCAACGGCTGGCGGGCGGGTGAGAGCACCGTGCCTGGGAGCCGGTCTTCCCGTGGCTCCCAGGCCGGTGTCCTGGCCGGGGTGGAGAGGCAGGCGGTTCAGCTGGTGGAACGGGCCTGGGCGAAGGCTTTCCCGATCTCCGTCAAGGTTCCATCACCGGCCACCAGGTTGTTGTTGGTGTTCCAGGGGTACCAGGCATAGCGTTCGACCTGTTGGTGGCGTGCCAGCATCTTCACCGCACCCTGGTAAAAGGCGCTCACACTCGTCTGGCTGGGGTTGCTCTGATTCATGCAACCCCATTCGGTGATCCAGATGGGCCGGCCGCCGGCCTTGCTCTGGACCCAGTTCAGGTAACTCTCCAGCTGGCTCGCACTGGCGTCGCACGAGCCGGCGTTCCATCCGTACCAGTGAACGGCAATGAAGTCCACGCGCAGGTTCTTGGCCGCGACCTGGTCCATGAAACTGGAGAACCAGGCCTGCCCGGCGGTGTCGGCCGACGTGGCCGGGCTTCCCACCGCAACAGCGGGGTTCGAACTCAGGGCCGGCCACATCGACACGACCTGCTGGACGCTGAGATTGGCCTGATCGGCCTTGTTCGGCTCATTGAAACCCAGCACCGAGCGGTAACCGGCCTGGGCGATCCGGTCGATCGCACTCCGCACGGCGGCTTCGGTCTTCTCGCTCTTGCCGGCAACCATGGGGACGAATCCGTGTCCGGGGCAGTCCGTAGTGGTGGTCCAGTTGTAGAACCAGGAAACGGACAGCCGGTCCATGTCCGAGCAGCTCGAATTGGCCACCCCCTTGTACGGTTTCGACAGTGGATCGGGACTTGCGCTGGGGGTCGGCGTGACCGCGGGACTTCCCCCGGCCGGCGTGGTGGTGGGGCTGTAGCTGGTCGTGGCGCTCATCGAGGGGGAGGGCGCCGGCGCAACGGTCGTCGTCGCGCTCGGGGTGACCGGCCGGGTCGCGTGATGCCTGCCCGGACGGTGCGAGGGGGTGGGCGGGGTGAGCGTCGCGGCGGCCCGGACGGCGCCGTCATCGCTTCTCGAAGGGGCCAGGGTGTACGCCGATGCGCCGGCGGCCAGGACGATCACCCCAATCAGGGAGGCCACGCCGGCCGAGAGGGCACGCCGGCTCAGCCGGGTGGGCCGGCGGCGGCGGACGGTGGACCTGCTCTGAGTCATCTTCTGCCCTCGTAGTGTCGAGATGCCGGACCGGGTGGCCGCCACGAATGAGGACAGTAATGAAAATGCTTCTGCCGATGGATTTCCCGATATCAAGACCGTACTAAGACTGCGGGATGCCCGGGAAGCTTCAGCGCCGCGCGGGGCCCTGGTACGCGTCCACGCGGGTCGGTGCCGAACTGCGGCAAAGGTGTCGTCGATCGTCCGGGGTCATGCAATCCCGGCGCAGATCCGGTGAACGTCGGAGGCGCTCATCGGGGCGAGGCCCGAAGACCAGGCTTCGGTCGCTGCCTGTTTTTCCTGGCCGTTCTCGCCTCCGTCTTCGAGCAGTGCCGGTCCGGAGTTCGGCGACACCTGACGGTCAGGGCCTGGAAAAGAGGATGATCCAGCTTTTTGAATAGATACGAAAAGGATTTCTCCTCGCGATTGTGGTGCTACGATTCTCCCGTGGCTTTTGAGTGGCTGGAAGATTCACTGCGACAGCTGAATCGCATACAACCGCAAGAGGTACATCAGGCTCTGGCCACCGAACGCCGTTGGCCGCGAATGGCTATCGACAGTGAGTCGGGGCTTCGCGTGCTGACCATCTGGGCGCGCACGGCTGGGAATCGTCCCCTGGTCATTGCGACCAGGAAGCGCACGGAGTGGGATTGGCAGTGCCTGGGTGCGCGCGACATGAAACCCGCTGAGGTCGCTGAGTTCGAGAAGTGGGAGAACGGCTGATGGCCAACACCGTGCCCGACGGGCTGATGCAGCGTCTGGTATTCAGCGGTGAGTCAGTCGTCGCGGCTGAGGTGCCACCACGTATTTCTCCGACTCTGCCGGTAATATTTTCCCCTCATGAGGACGACCCGGCGTCCTGACCGAGTTGCCTCGCCGGGCGCCGGCGGTCAACCCGGATGGGCCTGCCGTGGGGCTGACCGAAATTCTTTGCGGTGCTACTGCGATGGTCGCTACCGGCTGTCCTCCGCCTCTGGTTCGTCACCTGGGCCGAGAGAGCGCCGATCCGGCAGCGTGCTCGTCGAACAAGTGGAATTGCGTTGGCAAACAACTCCTTTTACCCCATCGGTCGGGGAGAACGCATCAGGTGATCGGGTGGGAACCTGCCGGCAGGTGTGCCCTGTCGGTGAGTAGATCTCCGGGAAAAGGATTTTGGAGGCCGTTCCGGTCTCAGATCCGGAACTGCCCGACCAGTTCCCGTAGATCGGCCGACATCTGCTCCAGTTCGCCGGCCGCCCGGTAGGCGTCGGTCGTGCCCGCGGTGGTCTGTTCGATCGACCGCGAGACCTCGGTGACCGTGCGGGCCACGCTGCCACCCGCGTCCGCCGCCTCGTTGACGCTGCGGCTCATCTCCGCGGTGGTCGCGCTCTGCTCCTCGACCGCCGAGGCAATGGTGGTCTGGAACTCGTTGATGTTCTGAATGATCTGGCTGATCTCCTCGATGGCGGCCACGGCGCCGCCGGTGTCGGCCTGGATCGCGGCCACCCGCTGCCCGATGTCCTCGGTGGCCCGGGCGGTCTCCTGAGCCAGCTGCTTCACCTCGTCGGCGACCACGGCGAATCCCTTACCGGCGGTCCCGGCCCGGGCCGCCTCGATGGTGGCGTTCAGAGCCAGAAGGTTGGTCTGCTCGGCGATCGAGGTGATCAGCTTGATCACGTTACCGATCTCGGCCGAGGAGTTGCCCAGCTTGGCCATCACTGCGGTTGTGCCGGCGGTGACGTCCACGGCGCGCCGGGCCACTTCGACCGCCCGCGTGGTGTTCTGCGATATCTCCCGGATCGAGGCCTCCATCTCCTCCGCACCGGCGGCTACGGTCTGGATGTTCATCGACATCACCCCGGCCGTGTCGGCGACGCGGGAGGCCTGCTCGGCCCCGTTGCGGGCACCTTCGGCCCCTTGCTGACTGAGGGCCTTCAACTGGGAGGAGGCCGACGACAGCGTGCTGGAGTGATGGCCCAGTGCCGTGATGGTCTCCCGGAACGCCGAGACGGCCCTGCGCGTAGAGCTGGCCATGCGCCCCACCTCGTCCCGCTGGTGCACCCCGGAATCGCGGGAGAGGTCCCCGTCGGCGACCGCATCCAGCGCTGACGACACCCGTCGCAGCGGCAGGACGATGGACCGTCCCATCACCAGGGCCAGCAGGATCGCGAACAGCAGGGAGAAGGACAGCAGCAGTCCGACGGTCCACCGGGTGCGGCGGGCGGTGGCGGCGAACTGGGCCCCCTGAGTCAGATTCTTCTCTGCCCGGTCGATCTCGGTGATGAACAGTTGCTCGTAGACCTTCCGCAGATCCCGGTTCGCGTTGAGGGCCACCTCCACGGCGGCCTGGCGGTCGGTGTCGTAGGTGCCGAATTCCTTCTCCAGAGCGCTGAACCAGGCGTCGGTGGCTATTTTGATTTTCTGCACCTGGGCCTTGCCGGTGGCGTCGGTGCTGGCGGATGCGGTGGTCAGGGCCGCGTCCACGGCGTCCTGCCGACCCAGCGCCTCGTCCCGGTACTTGACGTCTCCCGCGATCAGATAACCCCGCTCGTCGTTGGCGGCGGCCTTCGCGCTCAGCGCAGCGGAGTTGAGGCTGGTGATGTAGGGGACGGAACGGCCCACCTCGGTGTTCCGGGTCGTCTGCAGATTATTGACCCCCATCAGGGCGATCAGCCCGATGGCGAGCGTGCCGACGATCGCCACGCCGGCCACCATCAGGATCTTGGTGGCTACCCGGCGGTCCCCGAGCCAACGACGCGTCGTGCCGTTGCTCGCCTCAGTGCTGCGCATGTTTCTCCCTCGTACTGGCCTCCCGCCTTCCTCGGAACGTCAGCGCCCGGCTTGAGGCTGTTCATCTACTGGACATCTACCGCCGCCCGGCCGGCTCACGGGTGAGTTCTGAGGGAGAGAGCCGGTTCTCCTCATCCTGGCCGACGTTCACCGAGGGAGTGTGACTGCACCGGGCAGTCACGGTGGGAGTCAGAGGGTGAGCAGCACCTTAATGGCCCGCCGCTCGTCCATCGCCTGGTATCCCTCGGCGGCCTGCTCGATGGGCAGGGTGAGGTCGAAGACCTGGCCCGGGTCGATCTCGCGGTCCCAGATGAGCTGAATGAGCTCGGGCAGGAACCGGCGCACGGGCGCGGGGCCACCGTGGAGGTGAACGCCGGAGAAGAACAGCTGCTCGCCGGGCAGCTGCACGTCGTGTGAGACGCCGACGTAGCCCACGTGCCCGCCGGCGCGGGTGGCGCCGATGGCCTGCATCATCGATTCCTGGGTGCCCACGGCCTCGATGGTCGAGTGCGCGCCGAGCCCACCGGTGAGCTCCCTGATCTTCGCGACACCGGCGTCGCCGCGCTCGGTGACGATGTCGGTCGCCCCGAACTTGCGCGCAAGGGCCTGCCGGTCGGCGTGCCGGGACATGGCGATGATCCGTTCGGCGCCGAGCTGCTTGGCCGCCAGGACACCGAGCAGGCCCACGGCGCCGTCACCGACGACGGCGACGGTCCGGCCCGGGCCGGCCTCGGCGGCGACCGCTGCGAACCAGCCGGTACCCAGCACGTCGGAGGCGGCCAGCAGGGAAGGGATCAGATCGTCGTCCGGCAGGCCCGGGGTGGCGACCAGCGTGCCGTCGGCCAGCGGGATGCGCGCGAAGTCGGCCTGCGCCCCGGGCAGGGCGCCGGGCTGGCGGTGCACGCAATGGGTCTGATAGCCGGCCTGGCAGATCTCGCAGGTGTTGTCGGAGGCGAAGAACGACCCGACCACGAAGTCCCCGACCTTCACGGTTTGCACCCCGGACCCGACCTCGTCGACGATCCCGACGTACTCGTGGCCCATCGGCTGGTGCTCGACCTGGTCGGCGCCGCGGTAAGGCCACAGGTCGGAGCCGCAGATGCAGCTCGCGGTGAGCTTGATGATCGCGTCGGTCGGCTCGACGACGGTGGGCCGGTCGGTGTGGTCGACCCGGACATCGCCGGGCGCGTACATGACGACTGCTCGCATGAAGATGGTGCCTTTCGCTGGAGCGTGATGCCTGCGGCGCAGGCCGATGATGCTTCGTTTCTCACCGGGTGCCAGCGTGCGCCCGGCCGGGTGGGGTGCGGGAGTCTCTGATGAGGGGCGCACCGGCGGTACACCCCTGAGACGCTCCGCGGGGTGCCACACCGTCCAGCCCGGGCAGTCCCACGGCTGACGGCAAGGCCCTGCGCGCCTCCGATGCGCCCGCGCGCAGGGCCTTGAACAAGCGTCCCCACCGACTGACCGGTGCCGAAGGTTGCCGGGGTGGCCGATCAAGGGGTGTACCGACAGGCTCTCCCAACGTCGTGCTCCCCGGCCTAACCTGCTGGTCATGGACACCCGAGCCGAGGTTCGCGAGTTCCTCACGACACGCCGCGCCCGGATCACCCCCGAGGGGACGGGTGTGGTGACCGGCGGCAACCGGCGCGTGCCCGGCTTGCGTCGCAGCGAGGTCGCCGCGCTGGCGGGAGTGAGCGTGGAGTATTACGCCAAGCTCGAACGCGGAGCGATCGGCGGCGCGTCGTCCTCGGTGCTGGGGGCGATCGCGGGCGCGCTGCAGCTCGACGACACCGAGCGTGCCCATCTGCTCGACCTGGCCCGCGCCGCGGACGGCATCCCGACCAGCGGCCGCTCCCGGCGCCGCTCGAGCAGGGCACCCGCTTCGCGACCCAGCCTGCAGTGGGCGCTGACCGCGATCACCGACGCTGTCGCATTCGTTCGCGACCCCCGGCAGAACCTGCTGGCCACCAACCCGCTGGGACGGGCTTTCTACTCGCCCGTGATCGGCGACGGCGGTCGCACGCCGAACCTGGCCCGGTTCCAGTTCCTCGATCCGGTGGCTCGCGACTTCTACCCCGACTGGGAACTGTTCGCGCAGATGTGCGTGGGCATCATGCGGGCCGATGCCGGTCAGGACCCGCACGACAAGGAGCTGCAGGATCTCGTCGGAGAGCTGTCCACCCGCAGCGAGACGTTCCGGAGGTTGTGGGGCGCGCACGACGTCCGCACCCATGGCACCGGGACCAAGAAGTTCCACCACCCCGTCGTCGGCGATCTCACCCTGGCCTACGAGGAACTGGCCATCACCGCTGCCCCCGGCCAGGTCCTGATGATCTACACCGCCGAACCCGGATCGCCGTCAGCCGAACGTCTCCGGCTACTCACCTCCTGGTCCGCGACACCTGCCCCGGCCGGCACCATCTCCCCGCCCAGGAGCAACTGATGGATCTGACCGTGCTGCTCGCCCACCTGGCGGCCGGGCACCTGATCGAAAGTGGCTCCGAGCAGATGGCATCCATACACGACCTCGCGCAGGACGCGCTGCTGATCACCGCCGAGCTCAACGCCGGCTACCACGCGCCCGCCGAGGTCCGCGACCTGATGCGGCGGCTGACCGGACGGCCCGTGCACGAGTCCGTCACCCTGTTCCCACCGTTCCACTGCGAGTTCGGCAAGAACCTGACGATCGGCCGCGAGGTGTTCATCAACCAGGGGTGCCGGTTCCAGGACACCGGCGGCATCACGATCGGCGACGGATGCCTGATCGGCCACGGCACCACGATCGCGACCCTCAACCACGCGGTCGACCCTCAACGGCGCGCCGACCTGCTGCCCGCACCGGTGATCATCGGCCGCCAGGTCTGGATCGGCGCCGCGGTCACGATCGTCCCCGGAGTCACGATCGGCGCGGGATCCGTCGTCGCGGCCGGCGCCGTGGTCACCAGGGACGTGCCACCCGACACGATCGCCGCCGGGGTACCCGCCCGGACCCTGCGGGAGACCGGATTCCGCACGACCCCATAGATTGCCGTCGTTGACAGGCCGCCTCGGCTCCGTCGGCCGGCTATTTGACGAATCGCCGGAACAGGTAGAAGGCCACGAGGACGAGAATCAGGATGACCAGGACGCGCACGGGAACACCTCACGGGGACGGCAGCAGAAGCACCTCATCGTCACCGCAGTCCCGCGCCCGGGCAAGGCGACCCGGACGCATCGGGCCGGTAGCCGTACGGTCGCACCCGCGATCTGCTCATTCCGGGCGCTGCCGCAGATAGGCCTCAATGAGGTTCTGCATCGAGACCCACTCCTCGTCGGAGTGCTCGGTGACGTGGTAGCCGGTGCCGGGCCTGATCTCGGCCCAGCCGTGGCGAACAAGCCATCGCAACGCATCCCGGGCGGCACCCGGCGGGTAGCCCTGATGCTCGAGGTCGCCCGGTCCGGGAAGGAGCGCGCCGGGGGCGTACTGACCCGACAGGATGCGTGCCGCGATCTCGTCGGCGATGAAACGGTAGGGGGACATGGGCACGGCTCATTCTGAGGCATGATCATGTTCTTTTCCTCCTGATCGGTGGCCGGTGCGACGCAGTTCACCCGTACGCAGTCGTTGCCTGAGGTCACCGAACGGTGAGGTGAAGTCCAAGGGCACCTCATGGTGAGTCAATAGTCCTGTCCATCAATGAATTTCGTTGGCCGTGGGAGATTCGGGCGTACGGTGTCGGGCAGACCCGCTTTCTGCGCCACGAACCGACGGAAGACCGCGATGACCACCCTGCCCACTCTCGTACCCCCGCCGGCGACCTCCCCGGTGCCACCCGCGTCCTCCATCGCGCTCGACCCGCACCAGATGGCCCGGCGGGCCGTCACCGTCGGGGTCGGCAAGGCGCACGAGAGCGTCCTGACCACGTTCGTGCTGGCCGTGCTGGCCGGCGCGTTCATCGGGTTCGGGGCGATGTTCGCCACCGTCGCCTCGTCGACCGTGCCCGGAGCGGCCGGACTGCCCTACGGCGTCTCCAAAGTACTGATGGGCCTGGCCTTCTCCGTCGGCCTGATCCTCGTGGTGGTCGGCGGGGCCCAGCTGTTCACCAGCAATGTGCTGCTGGTGATGGCCTGGGCCTGCGGCCGGGTGAGCGGCCCGGCGGTGCTGCGCAACTGGGCCGTCGTCTATGCGGGCAACTTCGCCGGGGCCGTCGGCACCGCCGGGCTGGTCCTGCTCTCGCACGAGTACCGCTCGGCCGCGGGCGGGGTCGGGCTGAACGCGCTGCGGATCGCTGACGGCAAGGGCGAGCTCGGGTTCGTCCAGGCGCTGGTGCTCGGCATTCTCTGCAACATGCTGGTCTGCCTGGCGGTGTGGCTCAGCTACTCGGCCCGCACCACGGCCGACCGGGTCGCGGCCGTCGTCCTGCCCGTGGCCGCCTTCGTCGCCGGCGGGTTCGAGCACAGCGTGGCCAACATGTACTACCTGCCGCTGGCCGCCCTGATCAAAAGTACCGCGCCCGCCTCGTTCTGGGCCTCCACCGGGACCACGCCCGGGGAGTTCACCCACGTCGGCTGGCCGATCTTCTTCGAGAACCTGGTGCCGGTGACCATCGGGAACATCCTCGGCGGGGGCCTGATCATCGGCGGCCTGTACTGGCTGGCCTACCTGCGCGAGAACCGTACTTAACCGGCCGGTAGCTCACCCCTCAAGGTGACACCCGATCGTGACGAAGGTGATGGTCGAACCGCGTCCTGGGGTGGGAGGCGGCCTGGTGGAAGGGACCGCTTTGTCACGCACAGGCATTGTCTGGGTATCGCTGGTTTCTGCGGGTGCCATGTTGCTGGCCGGGTGCGGCAGCGATACGGAAGCAGCGTCGGCCGTCATCTCGTCCGGGACCATCGGGGTGGCCATGCCGAACACCTCCTCGGCCCGGTGGGTCAGCGACGGCGACAACATGAAGAAGCAGTTCTCCCTGCTGGGCTACGAGACCGACGTGCAGTACGCGGAGGACAAGTCGGACGCCCAGGCCTCGCAGATCGCGGCGATGATCAAGAACGGTGACAAGGCCATCATCGTGGGAGCCGTCGACGGGACGAAACTGACCGCCGTGCTGGCCCAGGCCGCCGACGCCGACATCCCGGTGATCTCCTACGACCGGCTGATCCGCGACACCCCGAACATCGACTACTACGCCAGCTTCGACAACTTCCGGGTCGGGGTGCTGCAGGCCACCTATCTGGTGCAGACGCTGGGGCTGAAGTCCAAGGACGGCCCGTTCACGATCGAGCTGTTCGCGGGGGACTCGGCCGACAACAACGCCACGTTCTTCTTCAACGGCGCCATGAGCATCCTGCGCCCCTACATCACGTCGGGCAAGCTCGAAATACCCAGCGGGCAGAAGGCGTTCGCCAAGGTCACCACGGCCGGCTGGAGCGGGGACGTGGCCCAGGCCCGGATGACGAAACTGCTGGCGCAGGACTACACCTCCGACCGGCTCGACGCCGTGCTCTCGCCCTACGACGGCATCTCCCGGGGCATCGTCGCGGCCCTCAAGAAGGACGGGTACGGCACGAAGTCCAAGCCGCTGCCGGCCGTCACGGGCCAGGATGCCGAGCTGGAGTCGATCAAGGCCATCGTCGCGGGCGACCAGGGCGAGACGGTCTACAAGGACAGCCGCGAGCTGGCCAAGGTCACCGTGCAGATGACGGACGCGCTGCTGTCCGGCGGAACCCCCGAGGTCAACGACACCAAGCAGTACAACAACGGGGTCAAGGACGTGTCCTCCTTCCTTCTCCAGCCGGTGAGCGTGGACAAGGCCAACTACAAGACGGTCCTCATCGACGGCGGGTTCTACACCGCAGAGCAGATCGGAAACTGAGCCCACGATGACTTCCGAACCCACACGCCGGGGCCCGGTCTCCCGGTTCCTCGACCTGCCCACCTGGACCAAGCTGACCGCGCTGGTCGCCGCCAGCGTGCTCGCCCTGCTGACCTGCCTGGCCCTGAGCGCCGAGACCAACAGCTCCAGCACCAGCACCAGCAAGCAACTGCGTGACCTCAACGACGCCGACACGATCGTGCTCCAGCTGAACGAGATCGCCACCGAGCTGAAGGCCCAGGCCCTGAGCGCCATCCTGAGCTCCAGCCCGGCGACCCAGCAGAAGGCCGTCGAGGTGCAGGCCGCCGCCGCGAACGACCTGATCACCCAGCTCGACGCGGTCCCCCTGGCGGCCGACAACCAGGTCCCGGTCGACCGGATCAAGACCGTCTACGCCGACTACCTCAGCGTCGTGAACCGGTTCGTGGCCGGGGCGATCGCCGACCCGACCACCGCCCGGCTGAACTGGGAACAGGTCGGCGTGGACAACTACCTGGTCAGCGCGGTCACCAAGAACGGCCGCGCGTACTTCGCCGAACAGGTGAACCTCGCGCAGGAGCACCAGAAATCGACCCAGAACCACCGCTTCCTGACCATGGTGATGGCGGTCGTCATCGCCTCGCTGGTCCTGGTGGTCATCGCCCGGTTCGTCGTCACGGCGGTCACCCGGCCCCTGGTGCGGGTGCGCCAGTCGGTGGACGCGATGGCCGGTGGTGTGCTGACGGTGCCCGCCGACGTCCACTCTCGCGACGAGATCGGCCAGATGGCCGAGGCTCTCGACCGTGCCCGCAACCAGGTGCGCTCGATGGTGACGTCGGTGTCGGCCTCGGCCACGTCGCTCGCCGACGCGGCCCGGCAGATGACGTCCAACTCCTCCACCATGGTCGCCTCCGCCCAGACCTCGTCCGGACAGGCCAAGGAGGCCTCGGCCGTGGCCGTGGACGTGTCGGACAACGTGCAGGCGATCGCCAAGGGCTCGGAGGAGATGGACTCCGCCATCCGCGAGATCGCCCGCAGCGCCAGCGAGGCCGCGGGCGTCGCCGGTGAGGCGGTGGACGTGGCCAGCTCGACCACCAGCCGGGTGGCCCGCCTCGGTGAGTCGTCCGCCGAGATCGCCACCGTGGTCGAGATGATCACCTCGATCGCGGAACAGACCAACCTGCTGGCCCTGAACGCGACGATCGAGGCGGCGCGCGCCGGGGAGAGCGGCAAGGGCTTCGCCGTGGTCGCGAACGAGGTGAAGGACCTGTCCCGGGCCACCGCCCAGGCCACCGGGGAGATCACCAAGTGGGTGACGTCGATCCAGGGCGACACCGAGGAGGTCGTCACCGCGATCAGCGACATCAGCGCGGTCATCGACCGGATCCGTAACTACCAGACCGTCATCGCCAGCGCGGTGGAGGAGCAGTCGGCCACCGCGGCCGAGATCAACCGGGGAGTCACGGCCCTGTCGCACGGTGCGCAGGGCATGGCCACCAACGTCTCGACCATCGCCGAGGCGTCGCGGGTGACCACCGACGGCCTGTCGGCCTCGGAGGTGGCCGTGGCCGACCTCAGCCGGATGGCGGCCGAGTTGCAGGGGCGGGTCAACCAGTTCAGCGTCTGATGACCAGCACGAATGGTGGACGTCGTCCTCGACCCGAGGACGACGTCCACCATTTCGCTGTGGTCACCTGAGGTGTGCTGGGCCACGTGTGCCCGTCCGGTCCGACCTCCACCATCTGATGGCTCCATTGTGGGGAGTCCAGAGGGCTCCAAATTGTGGAACAGAACCTCTCCAAAATGGGGAACAGGGTTCCTCGAATTTGGGGAGTTCAAGGTCCTCAAATTCTGGTACCTTCGTGGCCAGAGGCGTGACGTGGCGGAGGCGGAACATGGTTGGTGCACTGGATGGGATTGCCGCGAGGCGGATCTCCCCCCTCCTGGAGGGCCTGCTGGTCGAGGAGCCCGTTGTTGCGTTGCACGGCCCTCGATCGGTGGGCAAGTCAACGGTGCTGAGGGCTCTGGCCGGCAGCCGCGGGGTCCCGGTTCTCGACCTTGATGACCTGGGTACGAGGGACGCTGTCGTGGCCAACCCGCAAACTGCTGTAGACACTCATGAGTTGGTGTGTGTCGACGAATATCAGCATGCTCCGGAGATTCTCGATGCCCTGAAAGCCCGGCTGAATCGAGAAGGCACCCTGCCCGGCACCGCGGTGCTGACAGGTTCGACCCGGCAGGACGCACTGCCGCGCACGGCTCAGGCACTCACCGGCCGACTGCACACCATGACCATCTGGCCACTGTCACAAGGTGAGATCGGTGGGGTCATCGAAAATTTTCTGCCGGCCCTGCGGGCGGACCCGGATGTCACGGTGGCGGCCCAGCCCACTTCTGCGACCACTCGGGCTGAGTATGTCGAGAAACTTTGCGGAGGAGGTTTTCCGTTGGCATTGCGTCGCGTCGGCGCGGCCAGGGATCGCTGGTTCGACGACTACGTCCGCCTGTCGTTGGAGCGTGACGCCATCGAGCTCGTCCGGATACGTCAGCGCACTGTCCTGCGTGAACTGCTGGAGCGGCTGGCCGGGCGGACCGGGCAGGTGCTGAACCTGGCGAAGGCAGCCGAAGGTCTGACCGGCGATCGCCGAACCATCGAGGATTACGCTCGCCTTCTCGAGGATCTGTTTCTCATCGACCGGCTTCCGGCGTGGGGTAAGACTCTCCGGTCACGAGCAGGGGCAACTCCGAAACTGCACGTCGTCGATACCGGTGTGGCGGCCCGGCTGATGCGGGTCACGGCGACGAAGCTGGCAACTCTTGATCCCACTGCCTTGGCAGAATTCGGTCACCTGCTGGAAAGCTTTGTCGTCGGCGAGCTGCGCAAGCAGATCTCCTGGCTCGAAGAGCCGGTTTCCACCGGGCATTGGCGTACGCACGATGGGGACGAGGTCGACTACGTCATCGAGTTCGACGATGGTCAGGTCCTGGCGTTCGAGGTCAAGGCGAACGAACGGGTCACCGGTAACGACCTGAAAGGCCTTCGTAAGCTGCGGGAATTGCTAGGGGACAGGTTCCTGGCGGGCGTTGCGCTGAGTACGGGGCGGCGCTCGTTCACCTACGAGGATCGCCTTCACATCATGCCGGTCGATCGGCTGTGGACACCGGTGGCATAGCAAGTTCAGGCGCGCCCCGCATCCGGTCCAGGACGCCGGACCGACTCTGGAACGTACCCGCTTTGGTCACCTAGGATTCGGCCGTGACGAACGACAGCGAACTCGTCGATCTGGTCGCGGATGTCCTCGCCCAGGACCGCCCCTGGCAGATCACGCAGGCCGGGGCCCCGGTGCTCCGGCAGACCACGGCTCCCTACGACGGGCAGTTGCCCGAGACGATGCTGCACGAGCTGCTCGACGCGATGCGGGCGCATCTGCCCGGCGTCGGGGTCGGGCTGGCGGCGCCTCAGATCGGGATCCCGCTGGCCCTGGCCGTCATCGAAGACCCGGGCAGCGCCGATCCGGACGTCACGGCGGCTCGGGAGCGCACCCCGCAGCCCCTGCTCGAGCTGATCAACCCGGTCGTCACCCCGCTGGGCGCCGGGCAGGTCGCGTTCTACGAGGGCTGCCTGAGCGTTTCCGGTTATGGTGCCGTGGTCTCCCGTTACCGGCAGGTGCGGCTGAACGCCACGGACCGCGACGGCCGGCCCTACGAGCTGGAACTGACCGGCTGGCCCGCCCGCATCGCCCAGCACGAGACCGACCACCTGAACGGGATCCTCTACCTGGACCAGGCCGAGATTCGTTCGCTGGCGACGGTTCCCGCCATGATGGAGCTCTGGAACCAGCCGACGCCGGCCGAGGCGGCGGCCGCGCTCGGTTTCTGAACGCCAACCTCCTGTTCGTGATCAGGCAAAGTCTCCCCGGGGAAACTTTGCCTGATCACGGCGGCGTAGGAGGGGCGTCACCGCATCAGGCGAACAGCCCCACGGCCTTGGGCTTGAAGCCGGGGAAGATGTTCGTCGTCGAGCTCACGCCGCAGCGTTTCCTGAGCACTTCCGAGACGATGCTGCGGTAGTCGGTGGTGCCGGCCAGGTCGCCGTCCACGCGGTCCTTGGCGGCCAGGCCGGGCCAGGTGCCGTGCACACCCTTCCTCAGTCCGCCGCCCAGCAGCAGGACCGCGTTGCCGTGGCCGTGATCCAGCCCGCCCGAGCCGTTCTCGTCGATGCGCCGGCCGAACTCGCTGAGCGTCACCAGGGTGGTCCGCTTCATCCCGGCGTCACCCAGGTGCTTGGCGAAGGCGGCCAGGGCGGTGCTGAGCTCGGTGAGCTGCTTGTACATCCAGCCGGCGTCGGACTTGCCGAGACCGGCGTGCATGTCCCAGTCACCCTGGTCGACCGTGGCCATGCTCAGGCCCAGGTCGGCCTTGATCAGCCGGGCGACGTCGTGCAGGGCGTGGCCCAGGGGGGTGTCGGGGTAGCCGTACTGCGCCGGGTCGTCGGCCTGCTTCGCCAGGGTGCTGAGGTTGCTGACGGCCTGGAAACCGGCCGTGAGCGGCTGCCAGACCGTGGCGGGAGTGCCGGCCCGGGATGCCTTCAGCGCGGACTTCCAGCCGCTGAGCGGAACCCGGGCCCCGCTGCTGCCCAGCTTCACACCCGCGATCGTGGAGATCGCGAACTTCAGGTTGCTGCCGTTCATCGACGTCGGCATCTGGCTGCCCGCGCCGACCTGGGTCGCGGTCAGGCCGCCCGGGTTGCCGAGACCGCCCAGGGTGCGGTCGATCCAGCCGGTGCGCAGACCCGAACCCGGGGCGGCGCGCTCCATGGCCTCCTGCGCGGCGAAGTGCGACCGGCTGGGGTCGTCCTGGCCGACCGCCTGGACGGCGGCCATGCTGCCCGCGTCCCACAGCCCGAAGATCGGCTTCATCGCCGGGTGCAGGCCGAACATCGAGTCGATCTTCTTGGTCACCGAGGCCTGCACACCGATGTTCGGGCGTGACTTCAGGTAGCCGGCGTCACCGTTGGGTACCACCACGGACAGGCCGTCCATGCCGCCGTGCAGCGAGAGCACCACCAGCGTGCCGGTTCCCGCGGCCGCGCCGAAGGCCAGCTCGACCCCGGAGGCGGTGGTGAGGCCGGCGGTCAGGCCCGTGGCCACGGCACCGCGCAGCAGGTTGCGCCGGGACATCCCCCGGCCCTCGGGACAGCCGCAGTTGGTCTCAGTCGTCGTCATCACGGGCCTATCGGGTCAGGTGGGCGGGTGACGACAGCAGCAGCATCGCCGTCAGGTACAGGGTTTCGTGCTGCTGCGGAGATCCGGCGGCGAACGTGGTGGGCAGCTTCTGGCCCCCGAGCGTCGCCGAGTTCAGCAGGGTGGTGACGGCCTTGCGCTCGACCGTCGTCGGGTTGCGGCCCAGCAGTTTCCGGGAGGTCGCGGTGACGGCGGCCGTGCGGTTCGTCGGGGGTTTCTTCAGGAAGCCCCCGAAGCCGGGGTTCTTCAGCCGGGCTCCGCCGCCGAGCAGCCAGGCCGAGGTGGCGTTGAAGATGATGAGCGCCGCGGCCGGGGACTGGTACGAGGCCGCCGAGTCGTCGTACCCGTTCGGCTGGGGCCAGGAGACCGGGCCGTGCCCGGCCTGACGGCTGAGCTGCACCAGGTCGAGCAGGCCGATCGGGTCGGTGGCGGGCTTCAGGTCGAGGGCCCGGGCGGTGGCCACCAGCGTCTCCATCGGCCGGCGCAGCTTCTTGCCCTTCGAGACCGAGAACTCCTTCGAGGAGAACAGCATCCGTAGTACCGGCGCGATCTTCGTGTCGTTCTTGGTGTAGGCGGCGGCCAGTTTCTTCAC
Organism: Kineosporia mesophila; assembly: GCF_021129235.1. Taxonomy (GTDB): domain Bacteria; phylum Actinomycetota; class Actinomycetes; order Actinomycetales; family Kineosporiaceae; genus Kineosporia; species Kineosporia mesophila. The sequence continues at coordinate 63,888 of NZ_JAJOMA010000032.1, read as the reverse complement.
CAGCGACGCGGGCGGGTTGTCACTCACGAACCGCACCGCGAGCTTGCGGGCGATGTGCTGGGCCGTCTTCGGGTGCCGCGCCAGGTACTTGACGTAGGCGCGCTGGGCCGTCTTCCCCGAGGCGGCGGTGGCGTTCGCCGTGGTGAAGCCGAAAACCCGGAGCTTGCCCACGTAGTGGTTGGCCGGGAGGTAGGTGGCGCGCAGCTGGTCGTCCAGCTTCCAGCCGGTCAGCAGCAGGGCGCCCTTCTGCACGTCGCGCTCGGTGTACCCGGCGTCGACGCCGACGGTGTGCAGCTCCAGGATCTCCCGGGCGTAGTTCTCGTTCGGCTCCTGGCCGGTGGAGCCGTTGCCGTTCAGGTAGGCCAGCATCGTCGGGTGGAAGGCACTGGCCAGCAGCATCGACTCGAAGTCGCCCAGGGCGTGCTTCCGGATCACGTCGCGCTGGTAGGCGTGCCGGGTCTCGTAGGTGCCGCCGGGGCTGTCGGAGGGGAAGACGTTGAGGTGGTTGGACCAGAAGTCGACCATCACCTCGAACAGCTGGCGGCGGCTGAAGATGGCGCGACCGATGTGGTCACCCATCAGCGGCATCCAGTAGTCCTTCCTGTCCGTCGCGGCCTTCACCTGGCTGATCGTGCGGCTCAGATGCGGCCAGTACTGCTCCAGTACCTTGACGCCCGGGTCGGAGATCTTCGCCGGCTGGAGCTGCCGTTCGAGCCACTTCTTCGGGCCCAGGCGCTTGAGTTCGGCGGCGGACGCGGTGGTGTGCCCGTACGTGGCGCGGCTGAGCAGGAGCGCGGGGTCGAGGTCGCGGTTCATCGAGTACGTCGCGGCCGCGGTGGTGGTGCTGTCGTTGGAGGACGAGGTGGTCGCCTCGGTCGCGGTGCTCTCGGCGGTGGTGGCTTTCGCCGCCTGGGCGACATCGGCCGCCTCGGCGGCGTTCGCCCTCCGCCGGGCGGCGGTCAGCGTGATCTGACCGGTCTGGCCGCCCTGACCGATCTGAGCGGCCTGCTCGGCGCTGGTGGCGCTCCCGCCGGAGGGCTTCAGCAGGAACGTGGCGGTGGCGGTCGCCGCCGCCACACCGGTACCACCGGCCGCCACCAGCGTGCGGCGCGAGAGTCGCCCGGCGTCGTGGCTCGGCTCGGCGGCGACCCGTCGGGACCGCCGGCCCGGTGCGGGCGGCGGGGGCAGCTCGGGCATGGGTGGGGGAGTCCTTCCACGTCGCTGAGAATCACTGGAAATCACTGCGGTCCGGGACCGGAACGCACTCAGGACATGAAGCCGCCTGATTCCTTACGGGCGCATCACCCGGCCGTCAAAAGATTCCTGACCGCCCGAGGGCCGAGAAGCATGGAAGACAGGGGAAAATTCACAGCGAACGGCAATAAGCCATTGCTCAAGGTCATTTTCGGCCCGCCGGGGCCCGAAATTTATCGACCCGAGATTTTCTGGCGTGAACCGTTCACGCGATTTTCGAGTAACGACTAATAAATCCAGGTGAAGCCGGTCTTCCGGCCGCCCGCGCGGTAGGTCGCCACCGGCACGTCGGAGCCGGGTTCGGGCAGGTCCACGGTCGCCGCGCCGATGTCCAGCAGCGCCTCGCCCAGCGTGATGCTGCTGACGTCGTCCGGCATCGGCGCGGGCTGATCGACGGCCTCGGCCAGCACCAGGTGCACGCCCGCGTCCTGCTCACCGCCCAGGTGTTCCAGCACGGGGGCCCAGATGTCCTCGTCGTCGGGGGCGTGGACGTGGTCGTCGACCAGCACGTAGAGCCGGGGGCCGCGCCACTCGGCGCTGTTCCGGCCCCCCGATCCCTTACACCGTCCGGCCAGGGCCCAGAGCGTGCCGTCGATCAGGTCGCGCAGCGCGTTGGCGTGGAACGCGTGCCCCAGCAGGAAATCCTCGGCCACACACTCCATCAGCCCGGCCCGGTAGTCGACCAGAAGGATGCGGACCTGGGCCGGGGTGCGGCCGCGCACCAGGTCCTCGGCGATCGAGCGCAGCAGGGTGGTGCGGCCACTGGCCTTCGGCCCGCGCACGATCAGGGCCCGGTGCCGGGCGAAGTCGTGCAGCACGGAGGCGGGCCGGCCGGGCGTGGCGCCCAGCGGCACCTGCAACGTGGTGCTCCCGGTCGGGAGGGACGACGGGCGCACGGACGCGGTCGGGCTCACCAGGCAGGGTGCCCCGGCCCGCGGCTGCCAGTACTCCTCGACCGTCGCGGCCAGGCGGCGCCGGGCCGCGTCCGCGGAATCAGGGGAGAGCGGCACGCCGATACGCGCGGCGACCGGCGTGAACGGCGTCGAGCGCCCGTCCGGCCCGATCACCCGGCCCCCCACGGACCCCTCGAGATCGACGCGCGTGGTGAACCACGTCCGCAAACCGTCGGGGACCTGTGCCTCACCGTCGGCCGCGACCAGAAGGTGCACCTCGCGACCCGGGGCGGCGTCGGCGGTCGCGATGAGCTCGGGACCCAGCGCCGACAACTGCGCCGGGTAGTCGATGACCAGGTAGATCTCGGTGTCGAGGTTCGGCCGGGTGCTCAGCTGCTGCAGCAGGCCGATCACCGCGGACCGGTCGTCGGGGGCGATCACCGTGCCGACGTGCGGAAGGTCGGCCAGGTCGGCGGGACCCGGCCCGGCGGCGAGGCAGTGGAACTGCACCTCGTCGGGCGTGCGGGTCAGGGCCAGACCGGCCATGAGCACGGCGATCGTGCTGCTGCGTCCGCTACCGGGCGGGCCGGTGACCAGGGTGTGGCCACCCAGGTCGGCCCGGCCGACGGTGTTGTCGGGGCCGATGCCGACGGGGACGTGCAGTGGGGCAACAGAGGACGACGCGGTCGCCCCGAGCCCGCGGTCGGGATGGGGGAGCAGAGGGGGGAGGAGCCGGTCCAGACCCAGCAGATCGCTGTCGTGAAGCAAGGTCTGGAGATCCTCTCGTACGGCTGAACGCGGGCTGGGGTTCACCAGTATTCCGTGTTTCCGGAGGCCTCCGGTACGCGGCGGTTTTGAACCGGTCTCCGGTCGAGCCCCGTTGAATCGTCTGGATGTCCGGGATGCCGGGCCTCTAGGGACGACGGCGGGAAGGACGACGCGTGGGTACCGGTGACGATGCCGTGGTGGTCGCCGAGCAGGCCGGGGGCGCCTACCAGGACCTGACCATCAGCCGGGCCGGTGGGATCGGTATCAGCGTGACGTCCGGCGGCCTGCCGGCCTTCAGCGGGGTGACGATCACGAACCCGGTCGGTCCCGGGGCCTGGTCCACGGGGGCCATCTCGACCTGAGCGGGACCGAGATCACCGACGCGGGGGCCGAGGGCGTGCTGGTGACCGAGGAGGGCACCGCCCGGCTGAGTCGCACCCGGGTCCGCCGGGCCCGTCGCGCCGGGCTGGAATGGGCCTTCGGAGCGGGCGGTTCGGCCGCCGAGTGCGAGGTGACCGACGGTGGGGCCGACGGCATCCGGGTGCGGTCGAACGCGGAACTGCACCTGACCGACTGCACCGGCCGCAACAACGGTGGGTCCGGGCTGCGGGTGCAGACGTCGGGGGAGCAGCTGAGCGTCACCCGGTTCCGGGGGACGGGCAACGGCGCCGCGGACGTGTTCGGTGACCACACCACGCTCGTCGACTCCCTCCACGAGCCGGGCGAGGACACCGGCCAGGAGCTGCGGGCCGGCGCGACCGAGACCACTGCGGTACCGACCCCGCGAGCGGGGGAGACCGAGGTGGCCACGGCGTCCTCTGCTCCACCGAAGTCCTTCGGCAACGGGCGGCTGGCCCAGCTGCTGGGGGAGCTGAACTCCCTGGTCGGTCTCGGCGAGGTGAAGCGCGAGGTGGAGACCCTGGTGCGGCTGCACCAGATGGCCGATCGCCGTGCGGCGGCCGGGCTTCCGTCCCCACCGCTGTCCCGGCACCTGGTGTTCGCCGGGTCGCCCGGTACCGGCAAGACGACGATCGCGCGGCTGTACGGGCAGATCCTGGCCGCGCTGGGGGTTCTCGCCGGCGGACAGGTGGTCGAGGTGGGGCGTCCCGACCTGGTCGGGGAGTACGTCGGTCACACCGCGCAGCGCACCTCGGAGGCATTCGACAAGGCGCGGGGCGGAGTTCTTTTCGTGGACGAGGCGTACGCGCTGACGAACCAGGGCGGAGGCTCGGGGAATGACTTCGGCCGGGAAGCCATCGACACCCTGGTGAAGCTGATGGAGGACCACCGGGACGAGGTGGTGGTGATCGCGGCCGGGTACGCGGACGAGATGGAGTCGTTCCTCAACGTGAACCCGGGCCTGGCATCACGGTTCTCGCACCGTGTGCGGTTCGCCGACTACAGTGCCGACGAACTGGTGACGATCGTCTGTCAGCACGCGGCCACGGCCGGGTACGAGTGCACCGGCCCGACCGTGGCGGCGCTGCGGTCCCGCTTCGCCGCCACCGCGCGTGGGAGTTCCTTCGGCAACGGCCGTTTCGCCCGGCAGGTGCTCGACGAGGCGGTCACCCGGCATGCGAAACGGCTACGGGGTATGAGCTCACCGTCGATGCCGGACCTGGTGCTGCTGCTGCCGGACGACTTCGCGGGGTCCTGAGGTTCCTCCCCGGCCGCTCGGAGACCAGCCGGATCCGCAGGCGCCGCAGGGCGTGGTGCGTGCGGGTCTTCACGGTGCCCACCGGCACTCCCAGCACGGCCGCGGCCTCGGTGGTGCTGTACCCGTGCAGATAGACGTGTTCCAGCGCCTGACGGTGCTTGGGCGACAGGCCGGCGAGGGCCTGGGTCAGGAGCACCGAGTCGACGACCGCGGCGGCATGGTCGGCGGTGACCTCGACCTCCCGTTCGGTCTCCTCGACCTCGGTGGGCCGGGCGTTGCGGGCGCGGATGCGGTCGAAGGCGACGTTGCGCGCGACGGTGCTGAGCCAGCGGTGCAGCTGGACGCGGTCGCAGGTGAGCCGGTCGGCGTGCTGCCAGGCCCGCACCATGGTCTCCTGCACCACGTCCTCGGCCTGCTGGGGGTCGTTGAGGATCCGGGTGACGTAGGCCAGCAGCGAGGTGGCGTGGTGGGCGTAGAGGTCGCGGACGAACGCGTCCTGGGAGCGGGATTCGTGAGAGGTGGTCATAGGGTCAATGCTTCGCCCGGCAACGGGCAATTTCGCCCGTAGCAATACCTGTTTTGTGGGTTTCGATACCCACATCACAACTTGGGTTGAGGCGGATGCATGACTTTGACCTTGGGCGAAGATACCTTGATTCGGTGAGAGGAGACCGATGAACGCCGACGAGCGCCAGAAGGAGATTCTTCGTCTGGCCCGCGACGAGGGTCGCGTCGACGTCGTCACCCTGGCCACCGACTTCGCCGTCACCACCGAGACCATCCGCCGCGACCTGACGGTGCTGGAGCGCTCGGGCAACCTGCGCCGGGTCTACGGCGGCGCCGTCCCGGTCGGCCGTGCGCCCGATCCGGTGCTGGCGGTGCGGGATTCGGTGATGACCACGGAGAAGGAGCGCATCGCCAAGGCGGCGCTGGCCGAGGTGCCCGACGAGGGCTCGATCGTGCTCGACGCCGGTTCCACCACCAGCCGCATGGCCGAGGTGCTGCCGACCGACCGCGAGCTCACCGTCATCGTGAACTCCCCGGCCATCGCCATGATGCTGACCCCGCGCCCCAACCTGACTGTGATCATGCTCGGCGGGCGCGTGCGGCGCAGCACCTTCGCCACCGTGGACGAGTGGCTGCTGCAGCCGCTGTCGCGGATGTACGTGGACGTGGCCTTCCTGGCCGCCAGCGGCGTCTCCCTGGAACGCGGCCTGACCACACCGGATCCGGGAGAGGCCTCGGTGAAGGCGTCGATGATGAGCGCCGCCCGCCGCACCGTGCTGCTGGCCGACCACTCCAAGATCGAGAACTACTCCCTGGCCCGGTTCGGGTCGGTGTCCGACCTGGACGTGCTGGTCACGGACTCGGGGCTGGAAGACAGCGCCGCAGCTGCGCTGGGCCTGGCCGGCCCTCGTATCGTTCGCGCCTGAGCCCTCTCTCTTCTGTTCGTGATCATGCAAAGTCTCCCCAGCGTTCTAGAACTCTGAGCGGTGGCAGTTCCAGAACTCCGGGGACACTTTGCATGATCACGAACAAGATGGTGGGGGTGCCGCCTCAGCCTCATCCGGCGAGGGCGGCTGTCCGTTCCGCGGACCGGCGTCCTGCGTCCCGGGCCAGTTCGACCCGGGACCGTAGGCCGAGTTTGGCCAGGACGTGGGACACGTGGCCCTCGACGGTGCGCCGGCTGACGAACAGGCGGGCGGCGATGTCGGCGTTGGTGTGCCCCTCGGCCACCAGCTGGGCGATGCTCACCTCGGCCGGGGTCAGGGACGGCCAGCCGCTGCCCGGGCGCCGGGGCCCGCGTCGGCGGTGCACGCCGTACGGCTTCAGACGGGTGTCGAGGCGGTGCAGTTCTCCCTGCGCGCCCAGCGCCAGATAGAGCTCCCCGGCCCGGTTGTGGGCCGTGCGGGCCTGGGCCAGATCGCCTCGGCGGGCGTGGGCGAGAGCCCGGTTCTCCAGGTGCTGCGCCGAGGTCAGGGGATCGTCGTCGGGGAGGTCCTCCGGCCCGTCGGCCGGGATCTCGTCGCCGGTCAGGGTCAGGCGCAGCCGGGTGAGGGCGGTACGCCAGAGGGCGGGGGCCACCGGTACCGCGGTCAGCACGGCCAGGGCCTCCTCGGGATGTCCCCGCTGCTCGGCCAGGAGCGCGCGGGCCAGCGTGAGGTGTTCGCCGGTCCCGTCGGTCCCGATCTCCCGGGCAGCGGTCGCGATATCGCCCCGGTGCAGGGTGATCAGGGCTTTCAGGCCCCATCGGCAGTGGTGATCGCGCGGGCTGAGGGACGCGGTGGCCGCCAGCAGTTCGAGCGCGCGGTCCCAGTCCCCGTGGCGGTAGAGCAGGTCGGCGCTGATTACCCTCGCGGTGTCGATCGCGACCGCGGAACCGGAGCGCTCGGCCTCGGTGAGCAGGTCGCGGGCGGCCTCCCGGGCGGCAGGTCCGGTCAGCCGGGCCGTGCGCCGCCGATACAGCCACCGGCGCACCGGCGAGGCCGCAGGATCGGTGATGCCGGTCGTCAGACCGAGCGCTCGCTCGATGTCGGTGTCGTCGTGGCCCAGCCCGAGGCCGACAGCGACGGCCAGCGGGTCGGAACCGCTTTCGACGACCGGGGCCGCGATCGAGACCGCTCCCTCGTGGTCGCCGGCGTCCTCCAGCCGCCGGGCGAGCGTGGCCCGCAGGCGCTGCGCCCCCAGAGCGCTGAGATCCGGCGCGGCGAGGACACGGCGTAACACCGACGTACGGACGACGTCCGCGGCGGCGTCGGTCGCTTCCCTTCCGGTCGGGTCGGCCCAGGTCAGGATCCAGCTCATCGCCGCGATGACGTCGGCGTCGCGGGTCGCCCGCAGGACCGGCCCGGCCAGCGACCGGGTCTCGGTGGTGCGGCCCTGATGGAAGAGGGCCTGGGCGAGGAGGACGGCCAGCGCGTCCTGCGGGTTGCTGCTGGGGGCGCTGCGCAGTGCGGCCCTCAGCAGAAGCTCGGCCCCGGCCGGGTTCGCGGTGATCAGCGCGGTTCCGGTCTCCAGCAGCCAGGTGATGATCCAGTCCGCCACCGGGGTGGCGGGGTCGAGAGCGGCCAGCAGTTGCTCGCACACCACGCCCGGCCGGCTGCCCGCCCGGGCCAGATCGTGGGCGGCCTGCCGGTGGAGCAGGATGCGTGCCCCGGCGGGTACCCGTTCGGCCAGGGCATCCCGCAGGATCGGGTGGCGGAAAGCGAGGTGGGTCTGCTGTTCGGCGAGCAGTCCGGTGGAGCGGGCCTCGTCCAGCATCGGCAGCAGCTCGGTGACCGGGAGGGCGGTCAGCGCGGCCAGGTCGGCGACCGAGAAGCGGTCGCCCAGCAGGGCGGCCGTACCCAGCAGCCGGCGGGTGGGGGCACCGAGGAAGGCCAGGCGGTGCTCGAGGCGCTCGGCCAGACCCGGGGGAAGCCCGGGTGTTCCGGGTGTCTCGGCTGTCCCGGGACCGGCCAGGTCGATGACATCGGCGAGGTAACGGGGATTTCCGCCCGCGCGGGCGGCCAGGGCCCGCAGCCGGGCGGTGTCCGCGCAGGCACCGACCCGTGTGCCGACCACCGTGCCGACCACTGTGCTGACCAGCGTGTCCACCGCCGTCTCCGGCAGCGGTCCCAGCGTGAGCACCTCGGCGCCCGCGCCGGCCAGGGCCCGGCGCAGCATCGGCAGGTCCTCGCGGTGGGGTGCGGGGCGGTGGGCGCCGACCAGGAGCAGCGGGGCCGACCGGGCCAGGCGGGAGAGCCGTTGCCAGGCCAGGATTGTGGTCCTGTCGGCCCACTGCAGGTCGTCGACGCACAGCAGGACCGGGCCCGAGGCCGTCAGCCCGGCGACCCGCGACAGCACGTCGTCGATCGTGGCCAGGCCGGTGTCCTCCAGCGCGTCCTGCAGCACCTGCAACGGGAAGTGCGGGCTGAACTCGTCGGCCGCGGCGTGCCGCACGGTGAGGCCCGCAGCCTCCGAGACGGCGTGCCCCAGCAGCGTGGACCGTCCGGAACCGGCCTCACCCTCGACCAGCAGCACCCCGCCGCGTCCCGCGCGGAGCTGCTGGAGGTGATGACGGACGGCGCGGACCTCGGGTTCCCGGCCACCGGCCGTGAACCCGAGGAGCCCGGGGCGCCCCGGGTGCCCGTCCGCGTCCGCCATTCGCCTGCTCCAAATCTGTGTTTCCTTGCTTTTGGAACCCAAGTCCCACAAGAAATCGGATTTGATGGTGGGCCGTCAAGTGAGCGATCTGGTCACGGCCGCGCCGTCGTTCCCGCGCCGGTGTCGGTCCGGTGGCCCGTCCGGGTGCTCAGCGCTCCGCTCCCACGGTCGTGAAGGCGTGCCGGCGGCGGCGCCTCGCTTCGCGGACCAGCGCGAAGACCACCGCCAGCACCGCAGTGACGCCCAGGGCGGTCCCGGACGCGAGAGGGGAGACGGTGCGGGCCTGGGTGTCGGGAAGTGTGGCGAGCAGCAATTCCAGGGACGGATGTGACAGCGGATCTGCCCGATAGTCCTCTTCTGCCTCTCCTCCGGTGGCCGGCCCGTTCTCGTCGACGAGAACGGCAAGGCGGTCCGGTCGGCCGCCGCCATCGGCGACTCCATGTCCTTCCAGGGTGACGGCAAACCGGTGCTGTATTCGGGCGGTAACTATGTGCGGGCCACCGCCACCATGGACCACGCTGGGGCGATCCTCACCCTTCAGGCCGACGGCAACGTGACCATCGCGCTGAACAACACGCCTGTCTGGTCGGCTCGCTGAGCCGGGCCCGAACCGAATCTGGGCGCAGACGGTGCGCATCCTCACGCCACTGCTCGACAACGATCCGCGGGCGGGTGGCGTGATGTTCGTCCCGGGCACCCGGATGGTCGTGCTCGACACCCGTCTCGGTGGCCAGAGCGGCCTGGACCTGGTCTTTCTGCAGGAGGTTCCGGCCAACGCCCCGAATGCTGGCCCGGCCCACGAACGCACCCTGGAAAAGCTCCGCGACGCCATCGACTCCGCCTCCCTCCTACCGAGCGGCGGCCGAACGGTATGGCCGCCCTACGCGCTCGGCCTGCTCGGTGGAGAGACTTTCGTGGGAGCGGCCACCACGAACCAGAATTAGCTGGAGTGCACCGACAGGTCGGAGAGCTGGGCCGCGTACCAGCCGTTGACGGCGGTGTAGGTCAGCCGCAGGTAACGGATCTCGGACTGCGGCAGGGTGATGGTCACCTGGTTGTCCGGGCTCTCGCTCTCGAAGTGGTAGCTGGCCGAACCCTTCAGCCGGGTGTAGGAACTGCCGTCGGCGCTGCCCTGCACGGAGAGGGTCTGGGTGCGCTCGGACCACCGTTCGGGGAGCGAGAGCACGAGTCGGCCGACGGTGGTGACCTCGCCGAGATCCACCGTCAGGGTCTGGGGGTAGCCGGGGGAACTCTCCCAGTAGGTGCCCACACTGCCGTCGGTGACGTTGGCGGCCGACAGGCCGGGAAGCTGGCTGCTCGCCCTCACCACGGCGGACGCGGCCAGGTCGACTCCGGGAGCTGCCACCTCGTCCTCTGCGGGAGTGTCGGCGGGCTCGTCCGTCTCGTCCTCGGTAGGAGTGTCGTCGGAGGTGGCGGTCGTCTTCGTGGGTGCCTGGGGAGTGGCGACCACCGGGGGCGCCGCCTGGCCGGTGCTCGGCCGTGACGAGGACGGCCGGGTCGTTGCCCGGGCCGTCCCGGTGGGGGAGGCCGCCGGGGTACCCGAGGGGGTGGCCCTGGCCGATGCCGTGGGTCGGGACGAGGTGACTGACGACGTGGGCGACTCCCGGTAGGGGATGGTCACCTCGATTCCGGACAGGGCCGATTCCTGGGTCGATGACTCCGAGGATCGGGTCGCCCACTGGACGGCGACGACCCCGCCGACCGTGACCGCGAGCACGGCCAGCACCGACCAGAGGGTCAGGCTGATGCCGAGGGGCTTGCGGGCGGGGCCTTCGGAACGCAGCACCGGGCTGCGGCCGGAAGACATCACGTCGTCGGGTTCGGCCTGCTCCGGCGTCAGGTCGGTGGTGTCCACGTCTCCGCTCCTCGTCGAGTCGAGCGGGACCGGAAGATCACGCTGCCCGGATATTCTGGCAGGCCCCACGAGCGGCCGGGATCGCCTTCAGGAAAGTGCCTTTGGGTCAGCGGACGACTTCTTTCCGTGACGGCCCGCTCACTTCAGGCCCTGCGCGATGGCCTTCGTCAGTGACGCCTGGGCGGTGTCGCCGGAGTAGTCCCAGAAGAACGCGCCGCCGAGCTTCTGGCCCTTGGCGTACTTCATCTTCCCGGCAATGGTTTTCGGGGTGTCGTAGCTCCACCACTGGCTGCCGCAGTGGGCGTAGGCGGTGCCGCCGACGGTGCCACTGGGCGGGCAGGTGCGGGCCAGGACCTTGTAGTTCTCGATGCCGGCCTCGCCGGTGGTGGTGCCCGTCGCCGGTCCGGTGGCCGTGCCGCCGGGCGTCCTCTGGGTGACACCGGTCCAGCCGCGCCCGTAGAACGGGATGCCCAGCAGCATCTTCCGGGCGGGCACACCCTGGCTGCGCAGCTTGGCGATGACGGTCTTGGAGTCGAGGCCCTTGACCGGGGCGCCCACAAAGTTGCCCAGCGGGGAGTTCGGCGCGGTCGGTCCCCGCGGTTCCCAGCTGCCGTAGTAGTCGTACGTCATCGGCATCAGCCAGTCCAGGTACTTGACCCCACCGGCGTAGTCGGCCTGATCCAGCGTGCCGCCGGCCAGGCCGTTCCCGGTGATCGCCGACGTCACCAGGTCTTTGCCGAACTTCGCGCGCACAGCCTTCAGCAGCTTGGGGTACGCGGTGCGCCCGCTCGCGTCGCAGGTGACCCCGCAGGCGTTCGGGTACTCCCAGTCGATGTCGATGCCGTCGAACACGTCGGCCCAGCGCTTGTTCTCGACCAGCGCGCGGCACGACGAGGCGAACTTGGCGGGGTTCTTCGCGGCCTGGGTGAATCCGCCGGAGCCGGAACCCCCGCCGAACGACCAGAGCACCTTGAGCTTCGGGTACTTCTTCTTCAGCTGGCGCAGCTGGTTGAAGTTCCCGGCGACCTTCTGGGTGCCCGAGTCGGCCTTGCCGCTGACCGAGGCCTTCGCCGTGAACTTCTGCTGGTAGTCGGCGTAGGCGTCCCCGATCGCGCACTTGCCGTTCTTCACGGCCCCGAACGCGTACACGATGTGGGTGAGCCGGCTCGCCGCCCCGCTGGTCCCGATCTGCTTCACCTGCACGGCATCGTCGCCGTAGGTCGACCAGTTCGTGTAGTAACCGACGACCTTCGGCTTCGCGACGGCGGTGGTCACCGTGGCGGCAACCGGATTCGCCGCGTTCGCGCCGAACGGCTGCAGCGCGGCCACCAGGGCGACGGCGGCGACACTGACTGCCAGCCCCGCGACCACGACCCGTGTGCGTCTCACCGAAAATCCCCTCCAACTGTACAGATGCCCGCTGGACGCTAGCAGGGGCCGAGCGCGATTCCACGTCACCAAGGCCTCTTTAGGAAGGATTTAGCCGGGCCGAAAGAGCCACGAGACGATACGGCCCGTTCTGTGCCCGGTCACCGGACGCGATCGCCCATCAGGTTGCTGACCTGCGACGACGCCGGTAGAACCGGCGGGTGGACATTTGGAACTGGTTCCTGACCGTGACGGGCAGCAACGACATGTCGAGCGCCTGGTACGGGTTCTGGTCGGGTTTCGGCGCGGACCTGGGGGAGTTCGCGATCGTCGGTGGCCTGATCTCGGTCTACCGCCAGCACATCTGTCATGCGCGCCGTTGCTGGCGCCGGGGCCGCTACCAGGTGGAGGGCACGAAGTACCGGACCTGCCGCAAGCATGACCCGTCCGCGTCGGGGGAGGACGACGACCCCACCGCCGAGGAGATCGCCGCCAGCTACCGCCGGGCCCGGGTCGCGCTGCACCGTCCCCATCTGCGCGGGTCCGGGCACCGTAGCGAGCGGGGGGACGAGGAATGACGGACGACCCGGCCCGGGAGGCCGGCCTCGCCGCGCGTTCCGGTGACCTGGTGGCGCTACGCCGGCTGCTGGGTGAGCATCCCGAACTGGCCGATGCGCGGCTGGGCCCGTACGGCGGCCGAACCCTGCTCGCCGTCGCCACCGACTGGCCCGGCCACTTCCCGGCCGCCGCGGACGTCATCGCCCTCGTGGTCGCGGCCGGCGCCTCGCCCGACCAGCCGTGCCTGCCCGACGGCGGGGAGCGACCGTTGCACTGGGCCGCCAGCAGCGGTGACCTGGCCGCCCTCGACGCCCTGCTGGACGCCGGAGCCGACCTGCACGCCGAAGGGGCGGTCATCGCAGGAGGCACCGCGATGGCCGACGCCACCGCCTTCGGGCAATGGGCCGCGGCCCGGAGGCTACTCGAACGAGGCTCGCGGACCACCCTTTTTGAAGCCGCCTCGCTCGGTCTGGCCCCGGTCGTGGAGTCATTCCTGGCCGGTGGGGCGGGGCCCGACGAGATCACCAGCGGCCTGTGGGGCGCCTGCCACGGCGGTCAGCGAGCCACCGCCGAACTCCTCCTCGAGCACGGCGGCGACCTGAACTGGACCGGCTACGACCAGCTGACCCCGCTGGACGTGGCCCGGCGTTCGGGGGCCACCGACCTGATCCAGTGGCTGGAGTCGCGCGGCCGCTGAACCGAGGGCCCGTCCACCGCGTCAGGAACCTCGGGGTAAGGAGATTGCCGGTCAATCGCGCGGGGCGATCACCATGATCCCGGCATCGGTGGCCGCAGTCGCCAGACGATCGTCATAGGTAACCAGTCCGTCGAGTTCCTCCCCGAGTAACCGTGCCGAGGCCAGGTGGATGGAGTCCAGCGAGCGCAGCATCCGGTCGGGCTCGTTCATGGCGCCGTCGACGACCTCGTCATCCATGCTGAGGTAGTTGAAGGCATGCAGCAGTGCCCGCGCTTCGGGCAGAGATCCGGCCATGACTCGTCCGACGGCTCGGATCAGTTCGATCCGGAGAAGCGCCGAACTCACCCATGAGGCTCCCTGATTGCTGTCGTAGAACGATGCCAGCGCCTTCGAGTGGGGTTCTTCGGCCAGGAACTTCAGCGCTGCGGAGGTGTCGATGTAGTAGAGGCTCACCAGCGTTCCTCAGAGCGGAGTTCGGCGAGTGCGTCGCTCAGGGGTGCCGTGCCGTCGGCAGGTCGCATTTTCGGCCGAAAGCCCGGCCGTAGGGCAAGAGTTGCGCGGCCGTCGGCGACAAGGCGATCCAGGACCGGTGTCGGCTCGTGCTCGTCCACCGGCACGATGCGGGCCACCAGTCTGCCGTATTCGGTGATGGACACCGTTTCACCATGACGGACCCGGGCGAGCACATCACTGGTGTGATGGCGCAGCTCCCGCAGTCCCACCGAATGCTCGTCGTGACTGGTCACCTCGCCAATGTATAACAAATTTGTGTACACCTCCAGGGCGGAGATGGACCGCCGGGGAAGATGGCGTTGTCCGATGCCAGATCGGATATTCCGTTTCCCCATGAAGGTCAGTATGCCCGACCTCGGGCCTGGTCACGCCTTCCGGGACCAGCCCTGCTCATAGGCGGCCCAGTCGGCGGGGGTGGCGTCGAAGTCGACGTACAGGGCCAGGCCGATGCGGCGGGAGGTGCCGGCCAGGGCGAGCTGGACGCCGGTGATGGAGGCGGAGACGGTCTCGGCGCCGTCGTACCGGTTGATCTTCTTGTCGTGGTAGGCCGGGGCGCCGATGAGCAGGGTGACGTCGTCGGGGACGGCGGTGAGGGCGACCTCGGTCTGGCGGCGCACGTAGCCGGCGTAGGCCTTCTCGCTGGGCAGGCCGGAGTCGTAGGCCATGATCGCGATCTGGTCGACGTGGCCGGCGACCTGGCGCATGTAGTCCGGGGTCCACTGTAGGTAGACCGGCGACAGGCCGGTCGCGAGGCCGAGACCGGGCAGGAGCTCCACGCGGGGTGTGGCCACCGACAGCAGGGCCTGATGGGCCCGGGTCTTGGCGCGGGTCGCGGCGAGCAGGTCGACGAAGTTCTGGTCGTCGTTCGCGGAGGGCTCGAAATCGTAGTGCACGCCGTCGAAACCGTCGGCCAGGATGCCGTCCACGCCGGTCAGTACCCGGGCCCGGGTCGCTGCGGACGACATGTCCATCCGGTCGTCGGCGAGCACGTTGCCCAGCCAGGCCTGCACCCGCACCTCCGGCAGGGCGGTGTGCAGGGCCTTCACCAGCCAGGCGGCGCGGGGGCGCAGGGCCGGGTCGAGGGTGCCGTCGTCGGCGTACGGCCCGGCATGCACGAACAGGTCGCGCATGCCGGTGCCGGTCAGCTGGGTGGCCAGCGCGTCGACGTCGGCCTGGGTCTTCCGGCCGTCCACCCACGCGTGCCCGAGCCAGTAGGCGTCCTGCCCGGAACTGCGGATCGAACGGTCTGGACTACCGGAGCCTCGTACCACGAGAGTGCCGAAACCGGCACCGGCGGTGAGCACTACCAGGGTCAGCAGGGCGGCCAGCGTCCACAGGCCCCGGCGGACCGCCCGGCGCCACCGCGCAACCTTCTTCTGCTGAGCCGGTTCTGCAGTGGTGCCGGTCGATTCGTCGTCCATGTCCGGAATCATGGCGCATGGCGATCATTCCCGGGGCCGGATTGTCGTCACACCGCACCGAGCTGCTGCCGTGCCTCCTCGAGAATCCCCACCACGGAGACCACTTCGTCCATTGTATGAATCGGCGACTCGGTCAGGCCGTCACCGATGTAGCGGGCCATCGCGTCGGCCTCGTAGCTCAGGGCCGCGGACCCCTGCGGGCCGAGAGCGCCCGACCAGTGCGCGGTCTGCGCGGACGCCGGGAAACCGGCACCCATCGTCACCCCGATGCCACTGGGAGCCAGGAACGGGCCGTCGATGTCGATGCGTCCTTGTGTCCCGATCACGCTGGCGCGGGTCGGCGAGGCGGTGCGCAGCGACGTGAACGCGACACCTTGTGCCTTTTCGTACGCGAGCGTCACCGAGGCCTGCTCGTCCACCCCGGTCGGGGCGAGCGTGCCGACCGTGTGCACCGCCGAAGGTGCCCCCAGCACCGACGAGACGAACGAGACCGGGTAGACCCCCGCGTCCAGAAGCGCGCCACCGGCCTGACCCGGGGCCCACAGCCGCGACGCCGGGTCGTACTGCGACGGGAACCCGAAATCGGCCGTCACCAGACGCACCTCACCGATGTCACCGCGCTCCAGCAACTGCCGCAGCACGTCGGACTGCGGCAGGTACCGCGTCCACATGGCCTCCATCGCGAACACCCCGGCCGCCCGGGCCGCGTCCACGACCTTCTGGGCGTCCGCGCGGGTGGTGGTCAGCGGCTTCTCGACCATCACGTGCTTGCCCGCCGCGATCGCCAGCAGCGCCAGCCGCGCGTGACTGTCGTGGGTGGTGGCGATGTAGACCGCGTCGACCTCCGGGTCGGCCAGCACCTGCTCGTAGGTGTCCGACGAACGCGTCACCCCGTGGGCCTGCGCGAACGCCGTCGCCCGTTCCGGGCTGCTGCCCGAGGCGACATTGACGAAACGCTGCTGCGAGTGGCGGTGCGCGGCGTCGACGAAGCTCGCGGCAATGCCACCGGGGCCGAGCAGGCCCCAGCGCAGGGAGGGGGCGGTGGGCAGTTCACGGGGGTTCGGCAGGAACGTCATGACCAAGAAACTACGGGGGGACGTTCACCACGGCACACGCGGGGATCACCAGTTCCGGGTGGCCTGGCGGACCTCAGGACAGGATCTGGTCGGCCAGGGTCTCGGCAACGGAGCGTAACTCGGTGACATCGAGGCCGGTCCGGCCCATGAAGACGATGCCCTGCTGTGCGGTCACGATGGCGCGGGCGGCCTGCTGCGGGTCAGTGCCGGTGGAGAGGTCGCCCTCCCGCTGCGCCCGCGCCACGGCCTCGGCCAGGATGTTGCCGCGCTCCTCGAAGGCGTTGCGGGACAACGACAGCACGTCGGCGTCGGCCGCGGCCAGTTCGCTGGTGCTGTTCACCAGAAAACATCCCCGGAGCGCGTCGGCGCCGCTGGGATCCTGGGCGGGAGCGGTCAGATAGCGGCGGAGGCCGTCGATCGCCCGCGGGGAGTCGGCGAGCAGGGCCCGCAGCGCACCGTGCGTGGCGTCGACATAGTCGCCGAGCACGCGCAGATACAGGCCGCGCTTGTCACCGAAGGCGGCGTAGAGGCTGCCTTTGCCCAGGCCGGTGACGCGCAGCAGGTCGTCCAGCGACGTGGCCGCGTAGCCGGTGGTCCAGAACTGGTCGCGGACCGCGGCCAGCACGGTCGCCTCGTCGAACTGCCGGGGTCGGGCCATGTGAGCACTCTAGCCAGTTCTTGACCGTTCGGTTCACGACAGTCCTGATCAGGCCCCGGTGAACGTCTGCACCTCGCCGCCGTCGGCGAACAGTTCGCTGCCGGTCATGTAGCTCGACTGGTCGGAAGCCAGGAAGAGCACGGCGGCGGCGATCTCGGAGGGGTCGGCGACGCGGCCGAGCGGCACCGTGCTCGCCATCGCATCCAGCAGGGGCTGCACGTGAGCGGGCTCCTGGGCGATGCCGCGCAGTCCGGGGGTGTTCGTCGGGCCGGGAACGATGACGTTCACACGGATCCGCCGGGGCGCCAGCTCCGTCGCCCACACCCGGGCGAACTGCCGGATGGCGGCCTTGGATGCGGAGTAGTCGCCGAACCCGGCGTTGCCGCGACGGGCGCTGCTGGACCCGGTGATGACGATGCTGCCCCCGTCGGCCAGCAGCGGAAGTGCCTTCTGCACCGTGAAAACGGTGCCGCGCACGTTGATGCCGAAGGTCTTGTCGAAGTTCTCCGGGGTGAGGGCGTCGATGGTCGCGAGCGCGCTGCCCCCGCCGGCGTTGGCGAACACGATGTCCAGGCCGTTGCCGTCGCGGCGGATGCGGTCGAACAGATCATCGAGGTCGTCCAGGCGGGAGATGTCGCTGCGGACGGCCGTTGCGCGGTCGCCGAGCAGGGCGGCTGCGGCGTCGAGCTCGGCCTGACGTCGGCCGGTCAGCCAGACGCGGGCCCCCTCCGCGACGAAGCGCTGCGCGGCGGCCAGGCCGATGCCGGTGCTGCCTCCGGTGACCAGGGCGGTCTTTCCGTCGAGCTGTCCCACGAAATCTCCTCGGTGGTCGGTACGTACAAGTTCTTGACCGTTCGGTCCACCATAATGATGGTGGACCGCACGGTCAAGAACTCGCGTCGCTCGTCACGGGGTCGGCGCAGTGCCGCCCCCGTGGCTCCACTCCGGCTTGCCGCCGGCGGCCGTGGACGTGACGTCCGGACCGACCAGCAGGAACCGGGCCTCCTCACGGGCCAGGGGGCAGTGCTCGACACCGCGCGGAATGACGAAGAGGTCGCCGGCCCCGAGCTCGACATCGCCCGTGCGCAGCTGAATGGTGATGGACCCCTCCAGCACCAGGAAGGTCTCCTCCTGGTCCGCGTGACTGTGCCAGGTGGTGGACCCGATGCCCTTGGCCACCTTGAACAGGTTGCCGTTGGCGCTCGCCAGCACTCGCTGCGACCAGAACTCTTGCAGTCCGGCGGCTTCCGTGGCGAGGTTGATCTTGTTCATCGTTGCTTCCCTTCGACGGTCCGACCAGGTTTTCACCCGCCTGATCGGACCGGTGAGTGGTAGGAATGCCACGTGGCGCAAGAATCCGACCAGCCGCCGATCCCGGTGGCCCTGCTGGTCGACGAGAATTCCAACCCGTTCGAGGTCGGCTGCACGTGCGAGGTGTTCGGCGCCCGGCGCCGGCCCGAGCTGGGCCGGGAGCTGTACGACCTGCGCGTCGTCGCCCCCGGCGGCCGGGCCACGGCCCGCGACGCCCTGTTCACCTTCGCCGATACCGGTGACCTGGACGAACTCGAGCACGCCCACACCGTGGTGGTGCCGAACCGCCCCGACGTCGACTCGCCCCAGCATCCGCGGGTGCTGGACGCCGTGCGCCGGGCCCACGCCCGCGGCGCCCGGTTGATAGGGCTCTGCACCGGTGCGTTCACCCTGGCCGAGGCCGGCCTCCTCGACGGCCGCCCCGCGACGGTGCACTGGCAGCTGGCCGACGAGTTCCGCCGCCGGTTCCCGTCCGTCCAGCTCCAGCCCGACGTGCTGTTCGTCGACGACGGTGACGTGCTGACCTCGGCGGGCAGTGCGGCGGCCCTCGACCTGGCTCTGCACGTCGTGCGGAGCGATCACGGAGCGGAGATCGCGAACCTGGTGAGCCGCCGGCTGGTGTTCGCCGCCTTCCGGGACGGCGGCCAGCGGCAGTTCGTGGAACGCCCGGTGCCGGGCGTCCCCGCCCAGCCCCTCACCTCGACCCTGGCCTGGGCCCAGGAACGCCTGGACGGCCCCCTGCCCGTCGCGGCCCTGGCCCGGCACGCCCACCTGAGCGTCACCAGCCTGCACCGCCGTTTCCGGGTAGAACTGGGTACCACCCCGCTGGCCTGGCTGACCGCTGAAAGGGTCGAGCTGGCGCGGCGTCTGCTGGAACAAGGGAGAGCCAGCATGACGTCCGTGGCCATGAGCAGTGGGTTGGGTACTACGGCCAACCTGCGGGCTCAGTTGCACCGGCACACCGGGCTGAGCCCGACGGAGTACCGGGCCCGGTTCGGTGGGGGCCACGCGAACTGATCCTTGACCGTCAGGCTGAAACCTTGGTCAGAGTGTCATTTCCAGGCGTCCCAGGTCTCCATCCGCTGTCGGTAGACCTTTTCCACCACAGGACGCGGGTACGCACCGACGAAGGCCCGCAGAGGTGGTTGCGGGGCGTCGACCAGGGCCAGGATCGTCGCGGTCGTGGTGCGAGGGTCTTCTGGTGCGCGGGCGGTGGAACTGGCCCGGCGGGTCTCCCGGATCGGCTCGTACGCCTCGATCGGTTCGGTGCGCACCGCCGAGTCGCCGGACCAGTCCGTGCCGTACGGACCGGGTTCGACGATCGTCACATTCACTCCCAGAGGCCCGACCTCCTGGGCCAGCGCCTCGCTCATCCCCTCCAGCGCCCACTTGGAGGCGTTGTAGATCCCCAGAGTCGGGAAGGCCGCGATCCCGCCGAGACTCGACACCTGCAGGAGATGTCCGCTCTTCTGCCGACGCATTACCGGCAGCACGGCCTGGGTCACCCAGAGCGCCCCGAAGAAGTTCGTCTCCATCTGCTCGCGCGCCTGTTGCTCGGTCGTCTCCTCGATCATCCCGAAAAGCCCGTAACCGGCATTGTTGACCACTACGTCGATCGTTCCGCACCGCTCGACCGCCTGGTCCACCACGTCGAGAACCGCTGTGCGGTCGGTGACGTCGAGCAGCAGAGGGACGACCCGGTCACCGAACGCGCTCACCAGGGGATCGAGAACCCCCGGCCTTCGGGCGGTGGCGACCACCCGGTCCCCACGTTCCAGGGCGGCCTCCGTCCAGACCCGCCCCAATCCTCGTCCTGCCCCTGTGATCAGCCATGTCTTCATGAGCCCCACCCTGGCCGCGGCGCCGGAAGACAACCAGCACCCCGCCGGGGTTAGCCTGCTGGGCATGGAGAATCTGCTCGGCGAGTTCATCAAGGCCCGCCGCGGCCAGGTCAGCCCGCAGGAGCCGGGCACGAAGCATCGCCGGGTGACCGGCCTGCGCCGGGCCGAGCTGGCGTCGCTGGCCGGGATCAGCGAGCCGTACCTGGTCAGGCTGGAGCAGGGCATCGACCGGCAGCCCTCACCCCAGGTGCTCCAGGCACTGGCCCGGGCCCTGCGGCTGGACGACGATGCGACCCGGCACCTCCTCGGCCTCACTGCTCCAGAACCTGTCCGGCGAGTCACCCCCGATCTCGCCGACAACGTCCACCAGCTTCTCGACTCCTGGCCCACAACACCTGCTTACGTGCGTGACCGGCATTTCGGGATCCTCGCCGCCAACAAGCTCGCCCAGTCGCTGTCCGACCTGTACACCCCCGGGCGCAATCTCGTCCGGGAGATCTTCCTCGGCCCACGAGCCCGCACCCTGTTCCCCGACTGGCCGCTCGTCGCCGCCCAGACCGTCGCCGCGGTGCGCGCCGAGACGGAGGCACGAGACCCGGAGATGATCGATCTGATCGCAGAACTATCGCAGGACAAGGATTTCCGTCAGTTATGGGCGCGCCACCACGTGCGGCCGGCCCGCGACGAGACCAAGCGCTTCGAGCATCCGGTGGTGGGCCCATTGACACTGCGGCGCCAAGCCATGGCCATCGCCGGCGCCGACGGCTTTGTCGTGATCGTCTATCAAGCAGAGCCGCAGAGTGCCTCGGCGGCAGCCCTCTCCCGGCTCTGACGTAGTGCCGACTTCGTCATCCGCCGGTTCTTCCGTCAGTCAGGGCCGCTGGACGGTGGTGGGGTCGACGTGGTGTTCGTCGTCGATGCGGGCGGCCACGTCGTCGGCGGCATCCAGAGAACCGGTGCGACGACCGCAGTAGGCGCGCACGGCGTCCTTGCGGCGGTCGTAGAGCACAGAGAACGCTTCGCCGTCGCCGTCGCAGGCCCGTCGCCACCGCGGCCTTCACCGACCAGATCTGGCCCGCCCCGTTCGGCATTGACCGATCGTGGCGCATCCTGAGCGCCGGTACACGCCTCCAGAATGAACCATTGATTCAGTCGCCACCGACCTCGACAGTAGATTCCATCCGATCCGGGGGACTCCGGAAGCTGTTTTCTCTCAGGAGAACAACTAGTCTGAACGGGGAAACGTCATGCGTGAGATCGAGAACGGAGAAGAGAGCCACTGGTTCAAGACATCGGTTGTCGACGCGGAATCCATCGATCATGAGTGCCAGATTGGGGCTGTCAAGGTCACCGGCGACATCATCAGAATCCGGGTGGCCCAGCGCATCGATTTTGATCTCTTGGCCGAGCCCGTTGCTATACGACCCAGCCTGGCTCGCATCAACTTGGGCGAGACCTTCGAGATGGACGCTTCCCAGGCCATTGAGATCTCAGACCGACTCCGCGACGCTGCATCGTTCGCCAAGCACATCAACGGCATGGCCCAACGACCGCGACTCATCGCGGAAGGGTAGCTGCTCTCTCCGCCCAGCGTGCTCGGATACGGCTGGAGTCAGCATCGAGGAGACGGCGGCGCTCCCAAACCCTGATACGCGATGTCGAATCCCGAAGCCGGTTCGCTGCGAATTGATCCGCCACCCGAGAGGCGTTATGCCGGGATCTCCCTTAAATTGATCAAGCTCTGGCGGTTGGTCAGCGGCGGGGTTCAAGCAGAGGACGGTCGTGCGCCGATTCGTGGTGTCAGTTACGTGTGTCTTGCTCGGTGTCACCCTGGCTGGGCCGGCCGAGGTGGCGTCAGCGGCTCAGAAGCCTGGTGATGCAACGAATTACCAGATCAACGCCACGCACACCGGCTTGGCCACCGGCCCGGCACTCTCGAACACGATGCGTCGGCTGTGGGTCAAGGACTTCGGCGCAAGCACCTCGTACCCGCTGATCGTGGGTAACCGGGTATTCGTCGCCGCTCGGCCCAGGGCCGCGGAGGGGGTCGATCCGGGGCCCGTCCGGGTCTGGGCCTTTGACAGGCGCACGGGTCGTCAGCTGTGGAAGTCATCCGCCCTGGGCCACGGCACGGCGACCCTGGCCTACGGCAGCGGCAAGCTCGTCGTGCTGCACTCCAACTGGAGCGTCGACGGAGAGCACGCGAGTCTGAGGGCACTGAGCACGACCACGGGAAAGGCTTCGTGGAAGCGGAAGATCGCGGCGCCGAAATACGCGTCGATCATTCACGACGCCTCGAAACCCGTGACCGTTCACGGGGGAGTGGCCTATCTCAACTTCTCG
The DNA here is from genome assembly GCF_021129235.1 of Kineosporia mesophila. Lineage (GTDB taxonomy): Bacteria > Actinomycetota > Actinomycetes > Actinomycetales > Kineosporiaceae > Kineosporia > Kineosporia mesophila. The sequence goes on along the minus strand of NZ_JAJOMA010000032.1, from coordinate 41,511 downwards.
TACAGCGGCGACAACTATGTGGCCGTCAACGTCGCGACCGGAAAGATCAAGTGGGCCAAGTACGCGACCAACGACTTCTCCCTGGGCCAGGCCATCAGCGGCACCCGAGTGTTCTACGGCTCTGATTGCAACTGGGCGGCCCGCACCCTGAACGGCAAGCAGGTCTGGCGTGACGACTACCAGTGCTCAGGTGGAGTGTGGGGGACCACCTCGGTGCTGTCCGGCACCCGTCTGTGGCTGCACACGGGCCTGCGGGGCAGCCGGGTGATGGATGCCCGTAACGGCAAGCTGCTATTCGACTTCGACTCCACCGACGTCCCCGCGATCGTCGGCACCAAGGCATTCCTCACCCCGCAGGAGCCCCACAGCTCTTACGACGTCTCACTGCGGGCCGTCAGCAGTTCCACCGGTGCCAAGCTGTGGTCGCGCGATCCCTCGTCCGACACTTACGGAGAGATCATCGCTCCGCCGGTCGCCACATCGAAGGTCGTCTACGTGACCACCAGCCAGGGCTGGGTGCTGGGCTACAGCACGACCACGAGCAAGCTGGTCTGGAAGGGCAAGGCCGGTGGCAGCATCGTCCCGGGCACCGACCATCTGGCGAATGAGGGCTCGGCCATCGGCCGTGGGGTGCTGGCGGTGTCGGCGACCAATCGTCTAGCCGTTTTCGGCTGATCAACTCGTCCGGAAGCGAGCGCTCCCGCCTGTCGCCGGGCGGGAGCAGAGCTCGAATTGACTGGTTGTCAAGACAACTGCGTGCCCGGGCTACCGTCAGAAGCATTCGCGATGAAAGAGGTCGTGGACAAGAGGCTCACCGTCCACGAGCTTCTCTCGCTCGTGCTTTGATCGTGAGGATGACGTCGGTCTTGGCCTTGGTGTAGTCGTTCATGTCGTCCCACTCCTTGCTGAGCAGAGCCCTCTTGGCGATTTCGTAGAGGGCGCGATCGTCCGCGTCAGACCGTAGGTGGTCGCGCAGGAGAAGGTATTCGCCCACCTCAGGGTCTCCCCGTTCGAACAGATGCACGTGGACGTCTTGCGCTGAAGTACGCACCAGGCGATGCCCCGGCTCGCGCACCCGTAGCCCATACCCGGCGGCCAGCAGCGGGTCCAGGAAATCCTCCTCGGCGGTGATGTCCTCGACCGTGACCACGATGTCGATGATGGGCTTGGCGGCCAGTCCGGGAACGGACGTCGAACCGATGTGTTCGATCTCGACGTTCACTGCTACGAGGGCACTCCGGATTCGCTCCCGGTGATCACGGTAGATGTCTGCCCACTGGTCGTCGTGACTGTGCAGTTCCAGGCCCAGGCCGGACGCACTTCCCACGAGCTCGGAAGTGGTGACGTCCGGGCGGCGCTGATGCGTATCGTGCCCGCCGACCACGTGCTCGGTTACGACGTGCACGACGTGATCGAGCAGATCGTCGATAACGGTGACTATCTGCCGGTACACGAGCACTGGGGACGCAGCGTCGCCTGCGTGCTGGCACGGGTCGGCGGAGCCGTGGTCGGGATCGTGGCCAGTCAGCCGGATGTGCTGGCCGGGGTGATCGACGTCGACGCTTCGCAGAAAGCGGCGCGATTCGTGCAGTTCTGTAACGCCTTCCGCCTCCCGATCGTCACGCTGATCGACGTGCCGGGCTTCATGCCGGGGCGGGACCAGGAACGTGGCGGCATCATCCGCCATGGCGCGAAACTGCTGTACGCCTACTGCGCGGCCACGGTGCCGCGGGTCTCGGTGGTGCTGCGCAAGGCCTACGGCGGTGCGTACATCGTTCTGGACTCACGTTCTGTCGGTGCCGACCTCGCCTACGCCTGGGCAGGCAACGAGATCGCGGTGATGGGGGCCGAAGGTGCCGCGAACGTCATCTTCCGCCGGCAGATTCGTGCGTCCGACGATCCGGATGCCACCCGCGCTCGCCTGATGGAGGAGTACGAGGGAGAGCTGATGCATCCCTACTACGCGGCCGAGCGCGGGTTGGTCGACGATGTCATCGATCCCGCCGACACCCGTCGCGTGCTCGTACAGGCCCTCATCAGCCTGCGCCGGAAGGACAGCCTGGGTCCGGGGCGGACCGGGCCTGCTAACCCGCCTCTTTGACCGGTCAGCCTGGACTTCCGCTCTGGGACCGCTTCGCCGCCACCGGTTGGGACACAGTGGCGGTCATCCGTACGGCGGCTTCGTCGATGACGTGCAGCAGGGTCAGAACCTGCCCGGTAGCTCCTTCGTCCGGGACCCCGGACAGGACCGGCCGTACATCGGCTCGCTCCCGGCTCCGCAGCGACTGGCGTAGGCCGGTCAGGTTCTGCACCGTCTGCGCCTGCGCAACCGAGATCCGCTCGTGATCTAGCGGTTCCCGGGTCGTGCGCACGAATCGGACCAGCGTCCGGGACTTCTCGGCGCAAAGATCGGCTGCGGGAATCACCGGCTCCCAATGATCGCGCAGCCGCAGCCGGCGCAGCCACCGACCCCGAGCGGTCAGGGGCTGCATCACGCGGGTGATGGCGACGCTGGCCACCACCACCGGCCGGACCTGATCGGCGCCCACGCTCGAGGGGTTCTCGCCGAGAGCGACGAGCAGGTTCTGCAGAGCCTCCAGCAGGGCACCCATGCGCCGGCGCAGCACATCTTCAGTGCGGATCGGCAGAACGAGCCAGGTCACAGCAATTCCGGCGACCGCTCCGAGACCGATTCCCTCGAGCCGCTGTCCGAGTACGGCCGTACCACCGTCGCCGAAGAATCCGTAGACCAGGGCCAGCGCAGCGGTGACGCTGCCCGCCCAGTAGGCATAACTGGCCCGGCGCACGGCGAGCGCGAACCACAGCACCACGAAGATGCAGGCGACCGCGCGGTGGTCGCCGATGCCGAAAATGCCGGTGAGCAGCGCGGCCACGACGGTTCCGAGGCCGGCCCCCAGACCACGCTGGATGCCCTTGTAGAGCACGTCGCCGCGCCCCTGGTTGGCGCTGCTGACGATGTAGGCCGTCAGGACCGGCCACTGCCAGTGGTCGGAGTTGACGTGCCGGCCGATGGCGAATCCGAGAACCAGGGCACCCGCCAGCTGGATGGCCATCCGCGTACTGGGTGACAGATTTCGTGACGCGGCGGGCCGGTCCGAAGGGCGCGGCGCGGTGGTGCCGGGGAAGTGTGCCGGTGCGAGTCGGCGCGCAGCGGTCAGGCACAGAAGAGTGATCAGCGCCGATGTTGCGCCGAGCACGGCCGACCAGCTCGCGCGCTCGATCTCACCCTCCGGCACGTAGGGAGTGATGAGCGCGGCCACCAGAGGAAGAGTGGTGAGGGTGCCGAGCGTGGTGCAGCCAGGGCCGAAGCGCCTCACCCAGACGGCGACCGAGAGCACCACGACGAAGAGCACGTCGCCGAGGCGGTGGTCACGGGCCATCTGGCTGCCCACGAAACTGGCGAGCGCGGCGGCGGGAGGAACAGCCAGGAGCAGCCAGGGCGGCCGGGCCGGGCGCTCGAGCTGGTTGCGGGCGAGGGTGACCGAGAGCGCGACGGTCATGACCACAAGATCTACGTGCTGGCCGGCGTGGGACTCGACCAGCAGGGAGACCCCCCACGCGCTGAGGGTTGCCGCCGTGACGACGGTAGCGATCAGGAGGTCGCCGGTCAGGAGCGCGACTCGACGCCGCAAGATACTAAGCATGCATCACCTATATATGAGGCCGAAGTACCGAAAAACTCTATAGAACGTTTCCTTTTCGAACTAACTAGTTCATGGTAACTTACCACTGCTGGAGCTGGGGGCCACGCTTTCCGGTCGGTGCACGGTCGATGTCGATCCCTGCCGGCCGGTCGTCCTGGCGCGAATTCGCGTGTTTGGCCCTCGGTGAATCTGTAGCTGGACCCTGCCCGGTCCTGATCCGGATCGGACATCCGCCGCCTCCGGGTGGCCGGCACGGAGGGGTGCGTGCAGACATGGGTAGGCAGAAAAGACCTTTGAGCGAGGAAGCGCCTTTCGGCGAGCTCGCGCGTAGCCTCCGGGCCCTGCGGGAGGACGCAGGTCTCACCTATCGCACGATGGCGGCCCAGATCGCCGACCCGGGCTGCTCGGCGGCGACTCTGAGTCGCGCCGACTCGGGTGATCTCCTACCGCGCAAGGAGGTGGTCGTTGCCTACGGCACCGCCTGTGGTGCGTCCCGGGAGCAGATGGTGCACGTGTGGAATCAGGCCGCCGGCCGGGCTCGCCGGCTGAATGCCGCGACCGGCGGAGCCCGGGTTGAGACGCTTCACGCCGGAGCCGTGTTCCGTCCGCGACTGCTGGAGCTGATCTGGGAGCCGGTGCATCTGCTGCTGGCGATGCATCACCTGCGATCCAGTGCCGGGGAGCCCTCGCTGCGGGAGATCCAGAGCCGGGCCCGGCGCCTGGGCCTGCCGCCGCTGCCGAAAAGCACGGTAGCCGATCTGCTCAGCGGAATTCGGCTGCCGACCGAGCAACAGTTCATGACCTATGTGACCTGCTGTGGGGTGCCCGAGGCGGAGGAGCGGCGCTGGTTGCTGGCCTATCGGCGCACGATGGGCTCGGTGAGGACGGCCTCCAGGTGGAGAGATGATTCATCACAGCTTAATATTTCGCTGGAAAGAATCGAACAAGAAGGTGCTATTCGGCGGTTCGCCCACCAAACTAGTTCCTGATAGCTTAACAACTGTGAGAGATGAGGCGGGCGAGATCGCTCCCGAGGTCGTCAGTGAGATCCGCCGGGGCACCACGCGTCTGGCCCGACGGCTGCGGCTCGAGCGCGACCAGGGCGGTGTCTCGGGTACGAAGATGGCGGTGCTCGTGCACCTGAACACGCATGGGCCCAGCGCCCCCAAGGCCATTGCCGTCGCGGAACGTCGCCTGCCTCAGTCGCTCACACGTTCCCTGGCCGAGCTGGAACACGACGGGCTGGTCGAGCGGAACGACAACGAGGCGGACGCCCGCAGCAGCATCATCAGCATCACCGAGGCGGGGGTCGAGGTACTGCGGCAGGACATGGCCAGTCGTGACGCCTGGCTCGGTACCGCGATGGACGACCTGTCCGACCTGGAGGTCCAGGTATTACTGCTGGGCGCGCAGATCATGAACCGGATCGCCTGATCCAGCGGCCGGGGGCATCACCCGGCCGGTCAAGCTCTGACGAGAGGAACAGCGTCCATGCCCGGGTGGGTCGATAACGTCATCTGGTGGCACGTGTACCCGATCGGATTTCTGGGGGCCGATGCGCGCGGTGCCGAGCGGGCTCCCGTGCGCACCCTGCGCGACCTGACCGTCTGGCTCGACTACCTGGTCGAGCTCGGGGCCAACGGTTTGGCTCTGGGGCCCGTCTTCCGGTCCTCGACCCACGGTTATGACACGCTCGACTACCTCAGCATCGACGAGCGCCTGGGTGACCGGGCCGATTTCGACACCCTGGTCGCCGAGTGCCGACGCCGGGGTGTCCGGGTACTGCTCGACGGCGTGTTCAACCATGTCGGCCCCGACTTCCCTCGGCTCCAGGCGGCCCGGGCCGGTGACGCCGACGCGGCCCGCTGGTTCGTGCGTGACGAGAAAACCGGTGAGCTAGGCACCTTCGAGGGTCATTCCGGTTTGATCGCCCTCAACCACGCCGAGCCCCAGGTGGTAATTTTCGTGGCCGCGGTGATGAATCACTGGCTCGATGCCGGAGCCGACGGCTGGCGCCTCGATGCCGCGTACACCGTCCCGCGCTCGTTCTGGGGCCAGGTACTGCCCGCGGTGCGGGAGCGTCATCCGGAGGCATACATCGTCGGTGAGGTGATCCACGGCGACTACCCAGGCATCGTGCGGGAGTCGGGCATGGACTCGCTCACCCAGTACGAACTCTGGAAAGCGATCTGGAGCAGCGTCAACGACCGCAACCTCTTCGAGCTGTCGTGGGCCCTGAAACGGCACTGCGAGATGCTGCAGACCTTCGTCCCGATGACTTTCACCGGCAATCACGACGTCACCCGTATCGCCAGCCGCATCGACGACGAGCGCCATCTGCCGCACACGATCGTGCTGCTGTTGACCCTGCCCGGCACGCCGAGTGTCTACTACGGCGACGAGCAGGGGTTTCGTGGTGTGAAAGAAGACCGCGCCGGTGGCGACGATGCCGTGCGTCCTCCATTTCCCGCCGAAGGCCCATCAGATCTGGCACCTTTCGGCTGGGATCTCTACCGGTTGCACCAGTTGCTGATCGGCTTCCGGCGCCGGAACGCCTGGCTGCGGAGGGCCGAGGTGGAGGTCCGGCGGCTGACGAACCACTTCCTGTCCTACGAATGCCGTTCCGGTGCTGAGCATCTCGTGGTCGCTGTCAATCTCGGCGACTCGCCCGAGAGCGTCGAACTGCCGCCGGGGGAGTACTCCGTGTTCGACAGCACCGCTGACCGGAGTGACCGGATCAGCGCCCGCCTGACGGTACCGGCCCACCGGTGGGCGATCGCCCACCGCTGACGGGTCAGCCGGCTCTCAACACCAATTCGGTGATGGCGCTGTAGTCGTCCGCCCCGAACCCCGGAGTGGTCTGCTCATTGATGCGCAGCTGCACGGTCTGGGCCTGCACCGGCTCGATCGTCTTGAGCTGGATGCTCCGGTCCCCGTCTTCCAGCTCCTGATTCACGCTGACGCCGTTGTCGAAGATCCAGGTGACCGACAGGATGCGCCGGCCCTCCTCGTATCGGTCGGCCCCCGATTCAGCGTCCTTCTTGGTGTAGCCGTTGGTCAGACCCACCACCGAGATCTGCGATCGGGCCGGCAGTTTGATGGTGATCAGCTCGTCGTAGTAGAAGCCGGTCGCCCGCCAGGCCGTGGTGAGGTCGCCGTCCACCAGGTTCTGCGTCCCGTAGCTGACGGGATGGCCGGCGTCGTCCGTCGACGGATCGGCGGTGCGGTCCGCGGTGATGGTGGCGTCGGCGGCGAGGTTCACGCCCGTCGGTACGTCCGTTCCCGTGCTGGGTGAGGCCGTCGGGGGAAGGTCCGCCGGTCGCCAGGTCGTGGCCGGGGGCGCCTCACCGGGGCCGATGAAGTGCAGCACCAGGAAGGCCCCGAGCAGAGCCCCGACGACGGAGACTCCCCGGACGATCCACGGACGCTCTGACGCCCGGGTCGTGCGGACCGTCGCCGGTTCCGGGGGAGGGGTGACGGCGTCCGGGAACGGCAGGCCGCACCGCGGGCACTCGGGATCGGCCGGCAGACAGGCGCTGCCGCAGCGGGGGCAGGTCATTGGGCGGGTCCGTCGAGAATGATCTGTGTCCTTCGCCTGAACTCGCCGGTGCTGAATCCGGCCTGCTCCATCGAGACGGTGATGGTCTCGAGGATCTGCTGCTCGATCATCCGGACGTGCCGCTGGATCGCCAGGCCGGCCTGGAAGTCCTGCGACTCCAGATCGGTTCCCAGTTCACGCACCCCGGTGCGGGCACCGCGATCGGTGGACGACTCGTCCGCCATTCGCCGCAGTCGGGTGCGCAGGTTCCCGGCACCCTGGTCCTGCCGGGTGGCGGTGAGCAGCAGCCTCAGCGGCGCGCGGAGCAGCAGCCCCAGCAGACCGGGAAGCGTGGCGAGGGCGGTGCGCCGTACGACGTCGAGGTCGGGGGCGGTGTACTGGTCGATCTCGCGGTACCGGGCCCGGATCGGCGGGGTGCTGCACCCGATCAGGTCCAGGTGCAGCGTCTGGCCCTGGACCTGGCAGCGCACGAAGACCCAGATCTCGTAGTCGCCCTGGCCCGGGGCCGCGCGGACACAGAGGTAGCGGTGGGTGCCGGTCGCGTCCGTGCTCTCCAGCAGTTCCATCTCCGCCGGCGACATCCGGGGCCGGGGGAGGCCGGTCGCCGGGTCGGTCCGTGGGTCACCGGACCGTTGGGACGTCTGGGTCACCAGACGCTCCTGCACCGACACCTCGCCGACGCCGTCCATCCGGACCAGGGCGATCGAGAGTGTGTCCTGGATGCTCTGCGTCGTGAGCGACGGCGCCCCGGCATCCTCCGTCGTGACCAGCGGGACCGCCCGCGTCCAGGTATGCAGAGGAGTGCCGGACCCGATGAACGGCTTCTCGGACGCGTCGTGCGGGTAATAGGTGACGTTGCCGGTCTGCGCCTGGTCGATGTAGCGCAGCCGGGCCTGGTACCGCTTCGGCCCGGTGGGGCTCCCGGCGGGGGAGAACGTCGGCGGCAGCAGGTGGTCGACGATCGTCTGGTGGTTGACGAGCCGCTCGACGGCGACAGCGGTCCAGGCCGCGCCCAGTACGACCACCATGACCCCGATCACCCGAGCCACGAACGTCGTGAACGTCGGTGGGGTGGCGTAGGGGTCCGAACCCCCGAACGAGAACAGGCCCTGGGAGCTGGACTCGAACAGCAGTGCGGCCACGACCAGCGTGATCACGGCCGGCACCAGAAGGGCGAGCGCCCCGGCGACATGCAGACGCAGGAGCGCCCGCAGGGACCGGTAGGCCAGCAGCACCGCGCACAGCAGCGCCGCGACGGCCAGCAGCAGCTTGCCCTCGACGACCAGGAAGACCAGCAGGATCGCGGTGAGGACGAGGTCACGGACGATCTGGTGTCGTCGTGCGTTCAGTGCGTGCCGGACCACCGGTGCGGCATCGGCGCTGAACGACGGCGCGACGGCGCGGTCTCTACGGCCCAGGAGCTCGTGCAGAACGGCGTTACGGAAATCGGGATCGAGGTAGGCCCCGGCCGACAGGTACCGCGTCGAACTACTGCGCAGCATGCGCCGGTGCGCTGACGTCGGTGCCGGACCGAGCGGCGCGTCAGTTGCCTCTGCCGACCTGCCCACTGCAGCCCCCGGTGATTCCTCGACTACCCAAAACGGAGCATACCAAGCAGGTGTTTTCCGCCCTGAGGTCGGGCTGACTGCGGACTTCCAGCCCGGCGGTTGGCGAAATTGTAGCTCAGATCCGTCGAATATTGTAGTGTAGGAGCTGGCGTAATTGTAGTGTTGCTGATGTCTGGGGGGGCGATGGACGACGATCACGGCTCTGCTGGGCTGGACGGCCGAACAGGGGGGCATGATTTTCGTACGGGATACGTACGGCGAGTGGTCGATGACGTGCTGGACGATCTCCTGCCGGCATTGCCCGCGATTCTGCTCGACGGGCCGAAGGCGGTCGGGAAGACGGCCACAGCCTTGCAGCGGGCTCAAACGGTGTGGCGTCTGAGTCGTCCTCCTCAGGCTGCTGTGGTGTCCGCCGACCCACAGCAGGCCCTGAACGCTGCGCCTCCGGTTCTACTGGACGAATATCAACGAGTGCTGCCGGTTTTCGATGCAGTAAGGGAGGCCGTGGACGAGGACTCGGCGCCCGGCCGGTTCCTGCTCACCGGTTCGGCGCCGCCGCCCGGGTCACACTCGGGGGCAGGTCGAATCACGACAGTGAGAGTGCGGCCGCTCACGCTGCCCGAGCGCGGGGTCAGTACGGCAATGGTCAGCCTGGCGTCGCTCTTCGAGGGGTCCTTCACGGCACCCGTCGCCGGCGTCAGCGCCCTTGGCCTGGCCGACTACACCGACCTGATCCTGGCCTCCGGTCTGCCGGGCCTGCAGCATTTGCAGGGCAGGCCGCTGCAGATCCAGCTTGACGGCTATCTGGACCGGATCGTTGAGCGTGACATGAGGGAGGACGGGCACGATGTGCGCCGCCCGGCCACGCTGATGGCGTGGTTGCGTGCGTACGCGGCGTCGGTGTCGACCACCACCAGCTGGGACAAGGTCCGTGACGCCGCGAGCGCGGGATCGGCGGTCAAACCGGCCCGCTCAACAACGGGCCCCTACGTGGACACGCTGACCCGCCTGCGCATCCTGGATGATGTGCCCGCATGGATCCCCAGCCACAATCATCTCAAACGTCTAACGCGGTCCCCGAAGCACCATCTGGCTGATCCCGCGCTCGCGGCTCGGCTCGTGGGGGCTACTCGCGCAAGCTTGTTGCGGGGGGCCGGAGAGACCTTCACCCCCTTGGACGGGACGTATCTGGGGCAACTTTTCGAGTCGTTGGCCACATTGAGCGTGAAGGTCTTCGCCACGTCTCTGCCGGCATCGGTCTCGCACCTGCGTCTGGACTCGGGACGTCGTGAGGTGGACCTGATTGTCGAACGGGACTCCGATCGGGCCATCGTCGCGTTCGAGGTCAAACTCGCCGGCGAGGTGAATTACGAGGACGTCAAGCACCTGCACTGGCTACGGGAGCAGCTTGGTGAACAGCTCGTCGATGCCGTCGTACTGACAACTGGACCGGCGGCATACCGGCGCCCTGACGGGATCGCAGTCGTTCCCCTGGCCCTACTCGGGTCCTGATTTCGGTACCACTGGCTTTCGCAGTTACTTGATGAAACGAGGGGCGGGCCCGCCGTGCGGGCCCGCCCCCGCTGCGCCCCGCTGCCCCTTCGGGGCCCCATATCTCCGCTGGGCGTCCGGCATCGGTTCCGTGCCGGGGGCGGATGGGGATCGGTGATGGTGGGGGAGGGCAGGGGCGGACACGAGTCCTTCCCCACCGAATCCGTCCCTGCTCTCCCCGGTGCCGCGCGCCCTTCTTGTACGGCACCCTTCGTACCCGCGATGCAATGGCCGGCTGGCAGCATCTGAGGGCGGTGGACCGTGCGGTCCTCCATGACGGTGTGTGATTCAGAGCCGTCGGGTCGACACGGCTCCCGGATCGCCTTCGCGGCGTTCGGCGAGACCACCCGTGGACAGCCATCCGGTCACGCAGACGCGCACGGCCGCGGCGGCCGGGCACGCCTGCCACCACCGGCAGCGCCGGCAACGGCCGTCCGGGCCGATCGGGTGCTCATCGAGCAGTTGCTCAAAAGCGTTGACCACGTGACGGGTTCGCCGGAGCGCGACCACCTGGTCGTTGTCCTCGCCCGGTAGACTAGGTGTTTCCACCTGGTGCCGAAGATTCTGCTGGAGGTCGGCGAGTTCGGACCGCATCTGATCCCGCGGAAAGGTGGCGCCGGAGAACTCAGGTCTGGCCACGGGCATCACGATTCGGGGAACGTCGTCGGGTTCCCATCTGCACTTCCACTGCTGGCTGTAGTCATCCCCGTTGCTCCCTCACAGGCCGTATGGTGCTCGCTACAAGAGTGGCGACCGACTTGGCCTCAAAACAACCTAGCGTTTTGCTAGCTAAGTGCGTCACTCTGAAAGCGGTTGCGGAGCGGTCAGTAAGGGGACACCGGGGTGAAGTTGGCACAGGGGAAAACACCTAGTCGGCGGCGATCGATACCGCAGCAACAGCTAGGTGTCAGGCTGCAGGCGCTGCGCGAAGGGGCTGGATACACGCAGGAGACCGTGGCGAAGTTGCTGCGGTGCCACGTCGTGACCCTGTCGAAGATGGAGAACGGCCGCACCAGTCTGCGCCCTGCTGTGGTCCGCGAGCTGGCACGAATTTACGAGGCGTCGGCGGAAGAGGCGGAAAGGCTGGTCGGCCTCTGTGACGACGGTGACGGCGCCGGCTGGACGGTTCCCTATCGAGACGCCATTGCCGAACCGGTTTCGGCGCTGGCCGACATCGAGGCCCGGGCGGGTGCCATCTTCGACTACGCCCCCGAGCTCGTCCCGGCCGCACTGCAGACCAGCTCCTACGCCGAATACCTGGTCAACCTCGCGACCGAGGTCCGCGCCGAGCGACGGCGTCAGATCCTCGGGTTCAAGATGGAACGTCAGCAGCGGCTCTTCACCCGAAACCCGCGTCCATCCATGAAGTTCGTGATTCACGAGGCCGCGCTACGGGCCCGGGTGCGCAGCGAGCGGGTGATGGCCGACCAAATTTCCCATCTGGTGGAACTGTCGAACCAGAAGGATATCGAAGTCCGGGTGTGGCCCTTCGAGGCCGGACCGCACCGGTGGATGAGCGGCGCATTCACCCTGCTGCAGTCCGGCGACAACAGGTATCCGCACGTGGTCTACACCGAAACCCAAGTGGATGAGAGGTATGTGGAGAAGCAGGAGCACGTCGAACAGTACGCCCGTCTGTTCGCTCAGATACGCCGTAAAGCTGTCCCGATCAAGGAGTTTCCGCTGTGACGGAAAACGTCAACAACCCCTCTGAATGGGTGAAGGCACGAAGGAGTACCAACTCGAACGCCTGCGTCGAAATGCGTCGTCTCGGGCACGTCGAAGTGCGCGACACCAAGCAGCGCGGGCAGGGGCCCACACTGCAGCTCGGCCAGGCCGCCTACGCGACCTGGCTCGCCGGCGCGAAGTCCGGCGAGCTCGACCACCTGACCGGACTCTAACCTCGTCCACTCGAAGCGCCCCCGGCCGCACCCAGCTCGGCCGGGGGTCCTTCGTGGGTAAAAAGTGTCAATTGTCCGTAATGATACCCGGAAACGCGCTCTAGGGTGGGCGGATGAAGAACATCCTGGTGGTCACCGGCGGCGGCCGCGGTATCGGTGCGGCCGTGAGCCGGCTCGCGGCCGCCCGGGACTATGCGGTGTGCGTGAACTACCGCACGGACGCGGAATCGGCCGGAAAAGTGGTGCAGGACATCATGGCCAAGGGTGGCGAGGCGTTCGCCGTGGCCGCCGACGTGAGTCGGCAGGCAGAGGTCGAGAGGCTGTTCCGGACGGTCGACGGCACCGTCGGCCGGGTGACGGCGCTGGTGAACAACGCCGGGGTGGTGGCCCCTCAGGGCCGGGTCGACCAGGTGGACGAGGAGCGGCTCACCCGCCTCTTCACCACGAACATCAGCAGCGCCTTCCTGTGTTCGAAAGAGGCCGTGCTGCGGATGTCCACCCTCCACGGCGGTTCCGGAGGGGCGATCGTCAACGTGTCCTCCGCGGCCTCCCGTCTGGGATCACCGGGGGAGTACGTGGACTACGCCGCGTCGAAGGGAGCGATGGACTCCCTCACCACCGGGCTCTCGCTGGAGGTGGCGGCGGAGGGCATCCGCGTCAACGGCGTGCGGCCGGGCTTCATCCGCACGACCATGCACGCCGACGGCGGTGACCCCGGCCGCGTCGACCGCCTGCAGCATCTCCTGCCGATGGGCCGCGGCGGTGAACCGGAAGAGGTGGCCGAGGCCGTCGTCTGGCTGTTGTCCCCGGCCTCCTCGTTCGTCACCGGCACCTTCATCGACCTGGCCGGCGGGAAGTAGGGCCCTAACCCTCGATGATCGCCATCAGCGCCGCGGCGTACGGCGCGGAGTCGACGTCACCGCGCATCGCGAGCTGCTGGCTGTAACTGGAACAGAGCGCGACGAAGGCCTCGGCGATCTCGTCGGCCTGCTGACTCCGGCGCGGCGGCACCATCTCGGCGATCGTCGCCCGCAGGGCGGCGAGCTGTCCCTGCACCACGACCGCCAGCGCCGGTGACACCGTCGCCTCGGCGTAGATCTGGACCACCAGCCGGGCGTGATCGGTATCCCGGGCCCGGGCCCGCACGTGCTCGAGGAAGGCGGCCACGGACTCGGCGGTCAGGGCCGTCGGCAGGGCTTCGGTGCCCTGCTCGCAGACGGCGATGACGATCTCGTCCTTGCTCTTGAAGTACCGGTAGATGGCGCCGTTCGAGAGTCCTGACCCGTCCACGATGTCGGCCATCGAGGTGCGGGCGAACCCGTGACTCGCGAACCGGGCGCGAGCCGCGTCCACAATCTGCTGACGTCGGGCGTCAAGGTGTTCCTGGCTGACCTTGGGCATAAAAAGAGTGACTCCTCGTTTTATTTGCTACTGTCGGGAGCTTACCCCAGACCATCGACCTCCAGGAGCTGTCATGCGCTACCAGACCTTCGGCCGCCTGACCGGACTGCGCGTGTCGGAGTACGCGCTGGGTACGGCGAACTTCGGAACATCCGACGGCAGTGCCGGTCTCGATGCATCCCGGGAGATCTTCGAGGCCTTCGTGGCGGCCGGCGGCACCACGATCGACACGTCCAACATCTATCGCGACGGCGAGGCCGAGACCGTGCTCGGCGGGCTGCTCGGCGACCGGCGGGACGACCTGGTGGTGATCACCAAGTACAGCGGCACGAGGCAGGCCGAACCCCGCCCGGGCACGACCGGAAACGGCCGGAAGGTGATGATCCGGTCGCTGGAAGAGAGCCTGCGCCGGCTGAAGACTGACTACGTGGACGTTTTCATGCCGCATTTCCCCGACGGCACCACCCCGGTCGAGGAGATCCTGGGCGGCTTCGACGACCTGATCCGGGCGGGCAAGGTCCTGCACGGCGGGCTCTCCAACTTCCCCGCCTGGCGGGTCGCCGGCGCCACGCTCCGCGCGGACCTCCAGGGCCTGGCCCCGCTGGTCGGTATCCAGTCCGAGTACAGCCTGGCCGAGCGCTCCGCCGAACGAGAGATGCTGCCGATGGCGGAAGCTCACGGTCTGGGCGTGGTCCTGTACTCCCCGCTGGCGGGGGGCCTGCTCACCGGCAAGTACCGGCAGGGTGAGCCGGGCCGGCTGAGCGCCCGCGGCGACGCCCTGGAGGGCACCGCCCAGCGCACGGCGATCGTCGACGCCGTCCTGGACATTGCGGACGAGGTGGGCACCAGTGCGGTCCAGGTCTCGCTGGCGTGGCTGCGCCGCCGGGCCGACGTGGCCTCCACCGCCCTGGTCCCGATCGTCGGCCCCCGCACCCTGTTCCAGCTGGAGGAGTACCTGAAGGCCCTCGACCTCGAACTCGGCGACGAGCACTACCAGCGCCTGGACGAGGTCAGTGCCGTCCGGCTCGGAACCCCGCACGAAGACGTCGCCGCCGCCCTGAAGCACGGGTTCGACGGCAACCGCTCCCTGCTCCAGGCTCTTCCCGTGCCTGTCGTCTGACCGGCCTGGCCGACGGCTACTCCAAGGTCGGGAACATCGGCCTCGCCGCCGGTTGCCTGGTGTCATTTCTTCATGACCAAGCACAACCTGTGAATTGGTTGTGCGGCTCCTGCAACATCCAGGCCGGGCCGGACGTATGGACCACTGAGGGGTGAGCCGACGGGGAGGTGGCAGTGGTGGGGACGAGCGATGCGGAGTTCGAAGCCTTCGTGGCCGCTCATGGGCCTGGGCTTCTCGCGTTCGCCCGGGCCCTGACCGCGAACCGGTCCGATGCCGAAGACCTGATGCAGAGCGCCCTGACCTCGGCCTATGCCCGCTGGCCCAGTATCCGCGTCGACGAGGCCCTGGCCTACGTGCGCCGCAGCATCGCCAACGGCCGGGTGAGTCTGTGGCGCCGTCGCAGCAGCCGTGAGGTCCTGGGATTCGAGATGGACGTCGTCTCGTATGAGCATCACGACGAGGACACGGTCGAGCGCCTGGCCCTGCGGGCCGCGCTTCTGCGCCTGCCCAGGGGCCAGCGGGTGGTGCTGGTGCTGCGGTACCTCCTGGATCAGTCCGATGCGCAGATCGCGGAGATCCTCGGTATCAGCCTGGCCGGCGTGCGCAGCCAGGCCCATCGCGGCCTGAAGACTCTGCGCGAGCAGGTGGAGTCCCCGGGCCGGCAGGACAAGGACGAGCCGACACCGGTGAGGAGGTTGTCATGACTGGCGACCCGCAGGCGCAGACGGAGGTTCTCCTGCGTCGCGCGCTGGCCCCGCTTCTCCAGGAGACGCAGGAGGTCCCGAACACGATCGTGCAGGGGGCCGTCCGGCAGGGCCGCCGCCGGCGCCGGTTCCGCCGCGCCGGCATCGCCCTCGTTCCTCTGGCTGCGGCGGTCGCGGTGGCGGTGACGGTGGTGTCCATCCGGTTCTCGGCCACGTCCCCCGACGGCCCACCGACCGATACGCCGCGGACGAAGGGATGGCAGACGGTCGCCGAGTCACCGTTGTCGCCCAGGGGCAACCCGACCCTGGTGCAGGTCGGCGAAGACGTCGTGGTCCTCGGCGGAAGCGAGACCGACCCCTGCCCACCCACCGCTTTCTGCGCACTCGACCCGGACGATCTCGCCGACGGGGCCGTCTACGATCCCGATCGCGACGTCTGGCGCAGCATTACCCCGGCCCCGATCCGGTTGACGAACATCTCGACGGCGTCGTCCGGCAACAGCGTGTACGTGCTCACGCATCCCCTGAGCGGATCAGGTCCGAAGCAGCAACTCTGGGAGTACTCACTCACCGAAGACCGATGGACCCAGATGCCGGCACCGCCACAACCAATGGACTCACTCGTATCGGCGGGAACGGATCATCTGGTCGCCTATGTCACCGCGCACACGAAGACGTGGACAGCGGACCAGTCCTACGACATCGCCTCCCGGACCTGGAGGTCAGTTCCACGCGACCCACTGGCTCCGTCCGAGGACAGGAACCTGATCGCCACCGAGTCCGGTGACCTCGTAGTGATCGCTGTCGATCGTCATACGCAGCGAGGGAAACCGACATGGTCACCCTGGCGGACAGCACAATGGAATGCCGTGACCAAGACCTGGAAGGAAGTCCCGACTCCCGACATCGTCGACTCCGGCCCGACGTGGATGTGGGTAGCCGGCCGCGTGGTCAATCCGACCACTCAAACGATCGATCTGGGCAAGCGCCTCGTCGGGACGGGAGGAATCTTCGACCCGGCCGACGAGACGTGGCAACCGGTGCCGTCCGCCCCCGTGGGCCCCGAAGGGGTCCTCCCGAACCTTGATTCCGCAGGATCAGGAAGGGTATTCGTCAACGATCAGATCCTGGATGTCCGTTCGGGAACCTGGACCCAAGCCCCCCGCCCCCCCACTCGGTTCCCGACCCAGGACGCCGCGGCGATCATCGTCAATGACCGACTCATCGTCTTCGGCGGGGCCACCTTCGAAGGCTCCCGAGGAACCCTGACCAACGACACGTGGGTCCTGCCCCTTCTTGCAACGACAGCATCCCCGCCGTGAATTTCCTGTGGCGCTGGGGCCCGGACTATTTCAGCCAGTCTGGGCAGGGAGTGCCTCGGGGGAGACCGTAGCGCGCGGCGATGCGGTATGTACCCGGTTCGGGCGCTACCAGGGTGGTCCAGCGGTCTCCCTCGGAATCCTGGTCGTTCTCGATCAGGCAGCCGTTGACATTGCCGAAAACCTCAGAGGTATAAGCTGAATCGATGGATGGGGTGTTCTCCGGTGGCGCGTCGAGGCGTCCGCCCCTCTCGTCCACGAGGCTGAGCCAGGGTGAGTACGGGATGCGGACGAGGATTCTTCCGGCTTTACGTACGTCCAGGGTCAGCTCGTCCTGCCCGGCCCGCTGTACTTGCGTGTCCGGCTCGGCCAGGGGAGTGGGTGTGTCCACCCGGTAGACCTTCCAGTTCCGGTCCGACCAGGCCAGGTTCAGGTAGGGCAATCCCTGCTGAACCAGCGAATGTTCCTGCCGGGCGGCGGAGTCCGGTTGCTCGTTCGCCACCACCACGAGGTGTACGGCCCAGCGGTCCAGCCACTGGCCGTAGGTCTCGGTGTTCAGGCCCTTGTCGTAGAACAGCGGGTTGCGTTCGGCGTCGGCCTGACGGTTCCAGCCCCGGGCCAGATTCACGTAGGGGGCCAGGGCAGAGGCCTCGCGATGGGACCGGACCGGGATGACCTCCACGCGGCCCTGTTCCGCGTGTTCGGCCTCCAATTCGCTCAACAGCGGCGTCAAACCGCTCGTCCAGAGTTGTTCGGGGCGGGTGCGTGCGACATCGCTGAACGTCTTGGCCCCGACCCAGCTCACGAACAGCGCGAGGCAGACCACCGTCACCTGCCACTTGCGACCGCGGGGAGCCACGCGGGGTAGCGCAGCGACGAGCACCACCCCGGCGAACATCAGCGCCATCCGGGTGATGTTGGAGCCGATCTGGGAAGGAATCAGCCAGGCGAGCAGAACACTCAGCCCATAGATCACCGACGTGATCCGTACGGTCTTCCAGTCCTGGGGAACGACCAGGAACGAGGCCACCGACAACGCCACCGGGATCAGGGTCGACCCGAATGGCATCGGCTGGACCCCCGAGAACGGAAACGCCCAGGTCAGAAGCAGTACCACCACGGTCGGGGCCAGGCCCAGGCTGAGAGCCTCGACCCAGCGCTTCTGAAGAAAGAGCGCCGCCGCGAGCAACCCCAGGAACAGGCCCGCCACCGGCGAGCTCATGGTGGCCAGGGCGGCGAAGAGCGCGGTGGCGGCTATTTGTGAACGGCGCCAGGAGATCCAGCGGTGAGGCCAGCAGAACACCACGGCCACCGCACACAACGCGAACACGGTGCCCAGGGCGAAGGTCGCCCGGCCGGACAGGAGGTTGCCCACAATCCCGCACACCCCCAGCAGGGCCGGGCCGGCCAGGTCCTGCCGCAGGGGCAGACGCAGCAGAATTGCGGTGAACAGCGCCGCCGACAACGCGTCGGCCAGCATCAGCGTGGTCCGCACCCCGAGCGCCGACATGATGTACGGCGCCACCACGCTGTACGACATGGGATGCATTCCGCCGTACCAGGAAAGGTCGTACGCCGACGTGGGGTAGCGCGCGACGAACGCCGTCCAGGCGTCCTGGGCGGCGAGGTCGCCTCCACCGTTGGCGATGGTGGCGTACCAGCCAAGACTGAGGACGCCGGTCAGGACCGGGATCCAGACCAGCAGGTCCCGGTTGATCTGGCGTTGTGTTCGACCGGCCGGGCGGTCCACATCGGTATTCGTTGACATACGTGTTCCGGGATCCTTACGAAAAACTGCTCAGCGCCGGGAAAGTCCGCCCAGGAGCGACCCCAGCGCAAGGGCGGTCGCGGGCAGCGGGGGCAGGAGGGCGAAGACGGTGATCGCCGCGGCGGCCGCCGTGACGACGAGAAGGGCCGACAACGGTGCCCGTTGGATCTGCCACCCGGCCACGGACGCGGGCAGGCACCAGACCAGGTCGAGGAGGCCGGGCTCGGACTCGCGGTTCCACCACCAGTACCCCAGGCCGCTGAGAAGGGCCACCGAGGTACCGGAAAGACGTGGCGCAGCGTGAACGACGGGCAGCAACAGGCAGGTCAGGAAGTAGAGCGGCCAACCGCGCTGGTCGAGGCAGACGCCGGCGGCGGTGAGCAGCGCGGCCAGGACGACCGTCTTCCGGAAGCCTGACCGGTCATGCGCCATCAGCGACTGGTGGAACGCGCCGGCTGATCCGTACAGGTGATGGCACCACGCAAACAGGGGCACGTGATACCTGAGCCGCACTGGTGCTCCTCGTGATCGGGCGAAGTCGCGCTGGACGCCCGTTCGGCACCACTGATACGCACGGTGGATCTGCTGCTACCGCAGGTTTGCAGCCTGACGGCGGCGCTCGTCCTACGGAGCCACACGGCTGGTGGCCGCCTCGAGTTCAGCGTGAATCCCGGCGCCCGATAAGGTGTTACCCCGGGTACACGTCCCGTGACGGGCCGCAGTTCTACGGCGTGGTCCATCCCAGCGCGTTCAGTAGCCGGTCATCGGCTTCCGGCCGACGTGCGGACGACGCTGCGGGAACCGTCGCAGCCCACCACGAAGGCGGCCCGGCGGATGCGCTCGTTCCCGTCCGCACCACGAGCGTGCAGGGTCATCTCCTTGGAATGCGGATCGCGCTGAGCCCCCGACCACGATCACCTCGGGTATGGCGCAATCCTTCCGACGTCACGAACCCCGGCAGGCGACCTCGCTGCACAGAAACTGCGGGAAGGGCCGATCCGGGAGTCGCTCGCACTGCATTCGGCGCGAAGGGCTCTTGACGTCACCGCCGGGACGCGGCGCACCCGTCCCACATCGACATGGCCTGCTCGACGCTCGCCGCCAGGGTGGCACCGGAGGCGCCGTCCCGCGCCTCCACGGACAGTCCCATCAGAAAAGCGTGAAGGCTCGAAGCGAGGACGTTCGGGTCCACGGATGCGAGGAGCTCACCTTCGGCGATGCCCCGGCTCACGCACTCCCGCAGGGCCTGGCGGGTGACATCGCGCCGGCGGGCGAGCAGGTCTCGCGGTGCCGAGCTCTCCGGCGCCCCGATCGCCCCCAGGGCGATCAGGCAGCCGCTGGGGTGAGAGGCGTGCGTCTGCATGGCGGCCGATGCTGTCAATGCACTGCGCACCGCCTCTCTCGGCGGGAGAGAGGTGTCTTCCAGTGGCTCGCTGACGGTTCCCGGCCCGCTGAGATACCGGTCGAGGACGCGCTCGAACAGGGCCTCCTTGGAGCCGAAGGCGGCGTAGAAGCTCGCCGAGGAGATCCCCAGGCCCTCGCGCAGCATGGTCAGAGATGTCGCGTCGTAGCCGAACTCCCAGAAAATGCGCAGGGCGGCATCGAGCTTTTCGTCCATGTCGAACTGTCGTGGCCGGCCGGTACGGGGCATCGAGGTTCTCCCTTCTCGACTTCCAGAATAGTCGATCCAGATTTGACGGGGCGACGGCTGTCAGATCACACTTATGGAATGATTGATCCAGAAGTGCAAGAGCGCCCGGCGCTGCACCCCCGACCCGACCGGCTACCCAGGGTGGCCCTGTCCGCCCTGGCCCTCAGCGTCTTCATCGTGATCATGACCGAGACCCTCCCGGCCGGTCTGCTTCCGGAGATCGCGGCCGACCTCGGCACGTCGGAGTCGGCGGCCGGCCAGCTGGTGAGCGTCTACGCCCTGGCGACGGTCCTGGTCTCCATCCCGGCCACCACGGCGACGCGTGGCTGGCGGCGCAAACCGGTGCTCCTGCTGGGGATCGGCGGTTTCCTGGTCGCCAACGCCGTCACCGCCGCGGCCACCACCTACCCACTGGCCCTCGCCGCCCGGTTCGTCGCCGGTGGCTTCTCCGGCCTGCTGTGGGGAATGATCGCCGGCTACGCCATGCGGATCGTTCCGGACGAGCTGCGGGGCCGGGCGCTGGCCGTGGCCATGGTGGGCACGCCCCTCGCCCTTTCGCTGGGAACGCCGCTGGGCAGCGCGGCCGGTGCCGCGATCGGATGGCGCTGGAGCTTCGCCGCCATGTCGCTCATCAGCGCGCTGCTCGTCGCCTGGATCGCGGCCAGGATGCCCGACGCCCCCGGCCAGGCGGCCGAAACCCGCACGCCCCTCAGAAGAGTGCTGCTGATTCCCGGGCTCCGGCCGGTTCTGCTGGTCGTCGTCACCTGGATGCTCGCCCACAACGTGCTCTACACCTACATCTCGACCTTCCTCGACGACACCGGAACCGGCCTGCGGACCGACCTGGCGCTGTTCGTCTTCGGGGTCTCGGCCCTGGTCGGGATCGCCGTCACCGGAGCCCTCATCGACACGGCGCTCCGCCGGCTGGTGCTGGGCTCGCTGACCGGATTCGCGCTGGCCGTCCTGGTACTGGCGGTCGCGGCGGGCTCGCTGATCGCCCTGTGCGCGGCGATCGTCGTGTGGGGCATCACCTTCGGTGGGGCGGCAACCCAGCTACAGACTGCCTCGGCCGATGCGACCGGGGCGGACGCCGATGTGGCGCAGTCCATGGTGACCACCGCCTGGAACGCCGCGATCTTCGGTGGCGGGGCGATCGGGGGCGTGCTGCTCGACCAGGCCGGCCCCGGCACCTTCCCCTGGGCGATGCTCGCCCTCGTGGTCGCCGCCCTGGTCGTCTCCGCGGTCGCCCGCACCCACGCATTCCCGCCGGCTGATGACTGATGAGACCGGATCTGGGATGCCCGGAAGGCAGTCTGACGACGGAGGAAGGGCTCAGGTCGAGCTCTGCTGCGGTTCCAGGGATCTGGCCGCCAGCCAGGCGTCGAGGGCCGGGGCCGCCAGCGGCCGGGAGATGAAATAGCCCTGCGCCTGGTCACAACCGTTGTCGGTGAGGGCTTTCAGCGAGATCTCGTCCTCCACGCCCTCGGCGATCATCGTCAGGCCGAGGCTGTGGGCCAGTTCGATGGTGGAGAACACCAGCGCCGCGGCGCGGGGGTCCTCGGCCATCGGGAACACGAAGGAGCGGTCCAGTTTCAGGTCGTCCACGGGCAGTTCGCGCAGGTAGGCGAGCGAACTGTAACCGGTGCCGAAATCGTCCACTGCTATCCGGATCCCGAGGTCACGCAGGCGGGCCAGGATGTGCCGGGTGCGATCCCGGTCGGCCATCAGGAACTCCTCGGTGACCTCGATCTCCAGCACTTCGGGAGGCAGGCCGCGGACGGCGAGCATGCTCGCGATCTCGTGGGGGAGCTCGGCGTCGACGAGGGAGCTGGCCGAGAGGTTCACCGCGATCGTCAGCGGATGATCGCTCTGCCGCCAGAGCACGGCCTGATCGAGCGCCTCGGTGAGGACGACCTGGTTGAGCCGGCGCATCATGCCGGCGTCCTCGGCCAGACCGAGGAAGAAATCCGGGTAGAGCAGGCCGCGCTCGGGGTGCGCCCAGCGCACCAGGGCCTCCACGTGGTGCACCTCGCCGGTGCTCAGGTCGAGCTTCGGCTGGTAGTGCATGGTGAGCTGGCCCTGGTCGAGGGCGGTGTGGAGTTCCTGGAGCACCCGCAGCCGCATCGGGCCGGTGTCGTCGCTGTCGCCGGAGTAGATCTGGTGCCCGCGCCGCGCCTGCTTGGCCTGGTACATGGCGATGTCGGCGCGGCGCAGCAGAAGACTCAGGGTGTCACCGTGTTCGGGGGCGAGCACCAGGCCGATGCTCGCATCGGTGCGCAACGCGATGTCCTCCAGGGTGCAGGGGCGGGCGATCTCGGCGCGCAGCTTCTCGGCCAGGCTTTCCGCCTCGGTGGCGTCCAGGCCCTCGACCAGCATCGCGAACTCGTCCCCACCGAGGCGGGCGAGCAGGTCGACCGGGCGGGTGAGGTGGGACAGGCGCTGGCTGATCTCGACCAGGAGCTGATCGCCCACGTGGTGCCCGAGACTGTCGTTGACCTCCTTGAACCGGTCCAGGTCGAGCAGGAACAGGGCACCGCGGGCCCGGCGGCGCAGCCGGGCCTCGGCGTCGGCGTAGAAGGCCCGGCGGTTGGCCAGGCCGGTGAGGTCGTCCGTGGTGGCCTGGCGCCGCAGATCGGCCAGGCGGCCCAGCTGCCGGAAGGCGTAGAGCGTACGGACGCCGGCGGCCACCTGGGTGAGCACGGCCAGGGTGAGGGCCAGCGGGGAGACCTGGTCTTTCGTGACCGCGGCGGCCACCAGCACCCCGAGCCCGGCCACCGTGGCCAGACCGGGCAGGAGCAGCGCGGGCCGGTGCTCGACCTCCTCGGCCACCCGGTGACGGGCGTAGGTCCAGGTGGCCATCAGGGCGATGCCGGCCGACCAGAGGGCGTCGGTGAACCCACCGGGCACGTAGGCGTTGGTGAGCAGCGAGACCGCCGACATCACGTCGATGACGATGAACGCGGCCAGCCCGGCGAGCAGGTAGAGCCAGAAGGGCTGCAGCCGCCGGCCCTGGATCGTCATCACGCCGACGACGAGCGCGGCCAGGAACAGGTCGCAGATGGGGTAGAAGAGGGCGAAGCTGGCGCCCAGGGGATTACCCGAGGCACTGACGAATACGCTGTCCAGCAGCACGGCGAGCACGGCGCCGGACCCCAGCGCGCCCAGCGCGCTGTCCAGCCAGACGTCCGGGCCGGACCGGCTGTTCAGCTCCCGGCGGGCGGCCAGGCCGACCGCCAGCACGGCGATCGGGTAGAACGTGGCGAAGCCGAAGTCCGGTGGACCCGGGAAGTCGTACTCGACCCCGTGGGCGTAGAGCACGAGGTAGAGCACGTTGCTGAGGGCGAAGACGGAGACGCCGGTGGACAGCACGGCGATCTCGGGTCGCCGAGGTCCCGCGCGGCGCAGGTTCGACCAGGCCAGAGCGGCGGCCACGATCTGGGAGCCGCCGCCGAGGAAGCCGTCGATGAGCAAGCTGAACTCGTCGCCGCCGTGCAGGCCCAGGGCGATCGCGTGGAGGGCGACCAGTAGCCAGGTCGCAGCCAGCAACAGGCGGTTCACGACCCTCCCCGGGCACGGTGCTGTGCACTCTTTCCCAGGGGTGATCGGAACGTTCGGGGCGGATCTTCAGGGCCCGCCCCGATCAGAGTCGTGAGCTGTGCCGCTCGTCGCTCGCCGGGCGTCCGGCCGCAGCCGGACCTCGGGGTCGGTGATCACGGCACGAGGGCGGCGATCCGGCTCACCGCCTCGACGATCGTGCCCGGCGCGCAAGCCAGGTTCATCCGGGCGAACCCGGCGCCCTGCGGCCCGAAGTCGGTGCCGCGGGTCAGCGCCACCCGGCCCTCCCGCAGGGCGGTGCGCGAGGGGTCGGCGCCCCAGCCCAGCGCCGACATGTCCAGCCAGGCCAGGTAACTCGCCTGCGCCCGGCGCACCGTCACCGACGGCAGACGGGCGGCGAGCTCCCGGTCGAGCACGTCGAAGTTCGACTCGATGGTGGTGATCGTGTCGTCGAGCCACGCGCGGCAGTGGGTGAAGCCCTCCCGGGTGGCGATCAGCCCGAAAAGCCCGGTGCGCACGATGACCTCCTCGGGCAGCGACCGGAGCAGATAGTCCATCCGGTCGGACTCCACCACGAAGAAGGCGCACTTGAGCCCGGCCAGGTTGAACGCCTTGCTGCCCGACACCGCGGCCACGCCGTGCTCGCGGGCCTCGTCCGACACCGTAAGGTACGGCGTGAACTGCTGCCCGTGGTGGGTGAGCGGTGCGTGAATCTCGTCGCTGACCACGAAACCGTTGTGCCGCGCAACGATCCGCGACAGTTCGGCCAGCTGTTCGGAACTGTGGACGAGGCCGGTCGGGTTGTGCGGGTTGCACAGCAGAACACCGCCGGCCCCGTCGGCCAGGGCCCGGTCGACCGCCTCCAGATCCATCGCGTCCTCGAGCATGGGCACCTCGACCACGCTGCCCCCGGCCTCGGAGACCAGGTCGTAGAACGGCGGGTAGACGGGCGGCATGATCACCACCCCCTGACCCGGGACGATGAGCCGGCGCAGCGACTCCACGACGACCACACTGACGTCTGTCGCCGGGCTCATCCGCTTCACCGACGGAAGCCAGCCCCACGCGTCCTGGGCATAACTGGCGAACGCCCGGGAAGCACTGCGATCGTGCGGGTTCACATAGCCGGTGTCGCCCCGCGAGACCGCGGCGACCAGCGCGTCCGCAATCGGTGGGGGTAACGGAAAGTCCATCTCGGCCACGAACATCGGCAGCACGTCGTCGCTGTAGGTGGTCCATTTCTCACTGGTGCGCCGGCGGAGTTCGTCCAGGGGGTCGGCCGTGTTCATGCCTCAACGTTAACCGTGCCGTTGCCGGAACCGCGCACAGCGAGCTCCGGGCGCGGTTCGGCCGGTTCACCGATCGGGCGTGACCTCGGGCTCGGCCTCCGGGCAGGCGACCGGGCCGAGCTGCGAGGTGTGCCACCAGCGGCCGAGCACCCGCCGCAGCCGGACTCCGCAGTTACGGCAGTAGACGTCACTCATCCCTCTATAGTGACCCGCAGCAGGCGCTAGACGAGACTCAGCACAATCTTTCCGCGGGTGTGGCCGCTCTCGGCCGCGTCGTGCGCCTTCGCCGCGTCCTCCAGCGGCAGCACCTGCTCCACCTCGACGTGGATGCTGCCGTCGTCGATCAGGGCGCCGATCCGGCGCAGCGCCTCACCGTCGGGCTCGACCAGGATGCCGGTCGCCCGCACACCCTGCCGCAGGGCGGCCTCGGCCAGCCCGGGTGAGACCCCACCCGGCACGGAGACCAGAAGGCCACCCGGGCGCAGCGTTTTCAGCGACCGCAGGCTGGTGCTGTCCTGCGCGTCCCCGGCCAGGTCGATGACGACGTCGATGTCCTCGACCTCGTCCTCGAACCGCACGGCGGTGTAGTCGATCACGGTGGTGGCGCCGAGTTCCCTCAGCCAGGCGTGGTTACGCTCGCTCGCCGTGCTGATCACCTCGGCGCCCCGGCTGCGGGCGATCTGCACGGCCAGGTGGCCCACGCCGCCGGCTCCGGCGGTGATGAGAACCCGCTGGCCGCTGAGCACCTGGGCGGTGTCGACGATGGCCTGCCAGGCGGTGAGGGCGGCCAGGGGTACGGCGGCGGCCTGCTCGAAGCTGATCGAGGCCGGCTTGGGGGCGAACTGGCGCGAGGGGGCGGTCACGTACTCGCCGTAGCCACCGGCGGCGCGCGGGAACCACGGCATCCCGTAGACCTCGTCGCCGACCTGGAAAGTGGTGACGCCGAAGCCGATCTCCTCGACCACCCCGGCCACGTCCCAGCCCAGCACGAACGGCGGGGAGCCGAGCACGCCGGCCATGCCGGTGCCCTCGCGGGTCTTGTAGTCGACGGGGTTGGTGCCGGCGGCGTGCACCTTCACGAGGATCTCGGTCGGCTTCGGGGAGGGCTTGGGGACGTCCACCACGCGCAGGACGCTCGAGTCACCGAAGGTGTCCTGGGAGACGACGCGCATGGTCGGGTTGCTGGTTGCTGAAGTCATGCAGCCATCGTGTTCGCCGCGGGAAACCGCCACTAGTGGCCCGATGGACATGGTGCGTAAAATTCCGGCCATGGTTCATCGCGTGGTGGTTCTGCTGCTCGACGACGTCGTCCCCTTCGACCTGGGCATCCCCTCCCGGGTGTTCAAGGAGGCCCTGGACGCCGACGGCGAGCGCCTCTACGAAATCGTCACCTGCTCGATCGGGGGCGGCCCGGTGCGTACGAACGCGGACTTCTCGGTCGTGGTCGACCAGGACGAGCAGGCGCTGGCCACGGCCGGCACGGTCGTCATCGCCACCCAGGAGCCCACCGAGCGGATCCTGCGGGAGGGCACCCTGCCGCCGGAGGTGCTGAACGCGCTGTCCCTGATCCCCGACGGCGCGCGCATCGTCAGTCTGTGCACGTCGGCCTTCGTGCTTGCGGCGGCCGGTCTGCTGGAGGGTCTGGCCGCCACCACCCACTGGGCGCTGGCGGGCGAGTTCCGGCGGCTGTTCCCGCACGTGCGCCTCGACCCCGACGTCCTGTTCGTCGACAACGGCCGCATCATCACCAGCGCCGGTGCGGCGGCGGGCGTGGACCTGTGCCTGCACCTGGTGCGCAAGGACCACGGTTCGGGGGTGGCGAATGCCGCCGCGCGGCGTTGCGTGGTGGCGCCCTGGCGCGAGGGCGGGCAGGCCCAGTTCATCGAGCGTCCGGTGCCGCAGCACCAGGACAGCTCCACCGCGCGGACCCGCCAGTGGGCCCTGACCCGGCTCGAGGAGCCGCTGACCCTCCTGGACCTGGCTGCCCACGCCACCATGAGCGTGCGCACGTTCAGCCGCCGGTTCCGCGAGGAGACGGGCGTCAGCCCCAACCAGTGGCTGATCCAGCGTCGCGTCGATTTGGCCCGCCACCTGCTGGAGGTCAGCGACCTACCCGTCGACCGGATCGCCACCGAGGTCGGGTTCGGCAGCGGAACGTTGCTGCGCAAGCATCTTCAGACCACGCTGGGTGTCACGCCGACGAACTACCGGCGCACGTTCCAGGTGCCGGCCGGGGTCTGAAAACCTAAGCGAACGCGGGCACGGCGATGTTGACCTCTTCGCCGTCGTCCGTGGTCTCCAACTGCTCGGTGACCAGGTAGATCCCCTCGGTCGACCAGGCGTCCTGGTCGCCGCAGAACACCCGGCTGCCGACCGCGACCACCCCTGTCCAGATCTTGCCGTCGTGAACTCCACCGCGCAGAAGTAGTTTTCGGTCGTCCATCTGGTACCCGGACGTTCTGCGGTACTGGTTCCGGGTGGATGCGTCCTGGTTGTTCGCCATCGGCGTCGCCCCTGCCTGGGGCGCGGCGCCGGTCCGGTGGATCCGAATCCGTCACGCGCCACGCCTAACACCTTGACGGTACGCCATGTCGGGACATCCCGATTCCCGGGCGGTCCCGGGCTGTCGCCCGAAGGTCGACTAGAACGTTATAGAAAATCGCCGGGCTAGAACGTTATAGTCCTCCGGGCGTCCAGACGTGGTGACGCCGCCGACCCGGAGGAACCCGTGACCTCGTTGCGCCGCAACGCCGCCCTGCTCGCCCTCGCCCTCGGTGGATTCGCGATCGGCCTGACCGAGTTCGCCGCCATGGGCCTGCTGCCCCAGGTGGCGCAGGACCTGCTGCCCGAGCAGTACGCGCACTCGCCGGAGCAGGCCATCGGGCAGGCCGGCTGGCTGATCAGCGCCTACGCCCTGGGCGTGGTGGCCGGCGCCCCGGCGATCGCGGCCCTGAGCGCCCGGCTGCCCCGTAAACGCCTGGTGACGATGCTGCTGGCCTGGTTCGTCGTCGGCACCGCGGCCTCGGCGCTCGCGCCCACGTTCGAACTGGCCCTGGCCGGAAGATTTCTCGCCGGGATCCCGCACGGCGCGTACTTCGGCGCGGCCGGCCTCCTGGCCTCGCGCCTCCTCGGCCCGGGCAGCCACGCCCGGGGCTTCTCCCTGGTCATCGCCGGGCTGACCGTGGCCAACGTGGTCGGGGTGCCGGCGATCACCTTCCTCGGGCAGATCAGTAACTGGCGCGTGGCCAACCTGGCGGTGTCGGCCGCCTTCGCCCTGACCCTGGCCGCGGTGCTCGCGCTGGTGCCCGAGGTCGGTGGCTCGGGCCCGGCCTCGCCGCGCGCCGAACTGGCGTCGCTGCGCTCGGGCCAGGTCTGGCTGGTGGCCCTGATCGCGTCGGTCGGCTTCGCCGGGTTCCTGGCCGTCTACACCTACGCCGCACCGGTCACGACCGTGGTCGCGGGCCTGTCCGAGTCCACCGTGCCCTGGGTGCTGGCCACCGCGGGCGTCGGGATGACCGTCGGCAACGTCCTGGGTGGGGTCGCCGCCGACCGCAACCTGCGGCTCTCGCTGATCGGCGGTTTCACCGCGGTGCTGGCCGCCGGCGCGTTCTTCTGGGTCGTCGCCCGCACCCCGCTCGGCCTGTTCGCCGGGATCTTCCTGGTCGGGGCCACCAGCATGTTCCTCAGTCCGGCCCTGCAGGCCCGGCTGATCCAGGTCGCTCCCGGTGCCCAGCTGATGGGCGCGGCCGTCAGCCAGTCCGCGATGAACGTGGCCAACAGTCTCGGGGCCTGGCTGGGCGGCCTGGTCATCGCCCAGGGCCTCGGCTACCTGTCCCCGGCGGTCGTGGGCATCGCGCTCGCCGCCCTCGGCCTGGCCCTGACCGTGGTCAACCTGCGCCGGCCGGTGGAGCGGGCGGATCAAGCCGTGGTGGTCGCCGGGGCACCGGCCGTCTGAGTAGGGTTTCCGCCGATGACCTCCTCGCGTGTGACCCTGGCCGACGTGGCCGCCCGGGCCGGTGTCTCCACCGCCCTGGTCTCGGTCGTCATGCGTGACGCCCCCGGCGCCAGCGCGGCCACCCGCGAGCGGGTCCGCGAGGCCGCGGCGGAGCTGAACTACCAGCCCGACCGCCGGGCCCGGTTGCTGCGCAGCGGGCGGTCCCGGCTGCTGGGCGTGGTTTTCAGCGTCACCGACGCCTTCCACGGTGACCTGGTGACCGGTCTGTACAACGCCGCCGGGGCCGCCGGGTACGAGGTCACGCTCAGCGCCGTCACCCCGCAGCGCGACGAACGCGCCGCCGTGGCGAGCCTCCTGGCCGAGCGCTGCGAGGGACTCATCGTGCTGAGCCTGGAGAGCTCCACGGCCGAACTCGCCGACCTGGCCGCCCGCATTCCGCTGGTCGTACTCACCCGGGCCGTCCGCAGTCGTGCGGTGGACGTGGTCCGCAACGACGACTGCGGGGGCCTGCACCTGGCGGTCGACCACCTGGTGGAGCTCGGGCACCGGCGCATCGCGCACATCGACGGCGGGCGCTCACCGGCCGCGGCGCAGCGGCGGCGGGGCTACGGCGAGGCGATGAGCCGGCACGGCCTGGACGCGCAGATCCGGGTCATCACCGGGGGAGCGACCGAGGTGGAGGGCGCGATCGCCGCGCGGGCCCTGCTGGACGACCCGCCCACCGCGGTCACCGTGTTCAACGACCGTAGCGCGACGGGCCTGCTCGAGGTCGCCCGCGGCGCCGGTCTCGACGTGCCGGGAGACCTCAGTGTCGTGGGCTTCGACGACGACCGGCTGGCGCGCCTGGGCTACATCAACCTGACCACCGTGGGCCAGGACGCCGCCGCGATCACCGCCTCGGCCGTGGCCCGGGTGGCCGACCGCATCGAGGGCCGCCCCGTCGACCAGCGCGAGGTCGTCGCCACCCCCCGCCTGATGGTGCGCGGCACCACCGGCCCGGTGAAGGGCCTCACGAGCTCGCCCGCGTGACGATCTTCGGCACCGCCACCGATTTCAGCCCCTCGACCCCGAATTCCAGCCCGTAACCCGAACCCTTCACCCCACCGAACGGCACCATCGGATTCACGCCACCGTGACTGTTGATCCAGACCGTGCCGGCTTCCAGGCGATCGGCGACCGCCCGCGTCCGTTGCTCATCACTGCCCCACACCGACGCGCCGAGCCCGACATCGAGACGGTTGGCACTCGCGACCGCGTCGTCCACCTCGGTGTAGGCGATGATCGGCAGCACCGGGCCGAACTGCTCCTCGTCGACCAGCGGGTCGCCGTCGTGCAGACCGGTGACGAGGGTGATCGGGTAGAACAGCGGCCCGAGTTCGGTGGCCGGGGCCCCGCCGGTGACGATCGTGGCGCCCCGCTCCCGGGCGTCCTCGACCAGCCCCGCGACGATGCCGAACTGCATCGCGTTCTGCACCGGCCCCAGCACGCTCTCCTCGGCCAGGCTCGGTCCCATCGGCATTTTCGCGGCGATCGCGGCCAGCGCCTCGACCACCTGATCGTGCCGGGACTCGTGCACGTACAGCCGTTTCAGGGCCGCACAGGTCTGCCCGGTGTTGATGAACGCACCCCAGAACAGGTCCTGCGCGATCTTCTCGGGATCGGCGTCGGGCAGCACGATCCCGGCGTCGTTACCGCCCAGCTCCAGGGTGAGCCGCGCCAGATTGGCACCGGAGGCCTCGACGATCTTGCGCCCGGTGGCCGTGGACCCGGTGAACATCACCTTGCGCACCGCCGGGTGGGAGACCAGCCGGGCGCCCAGGTCGCGGTCGCCCGACAACGCGGTCAGCACGCCCGGCGGCAGGTCCTCGTTCATCAGCGAGATCAGCGCGAGCACGCTGAGCGGCGTGAACTCGGAGGGTTTCACCACCACGGCATTGCCCATCCGCAGCGACGGGGCGATCTGCCAGATGCTGATCATCAGCGGCCAGTTCCACGGCCCGACCGCGGCGACGATCCCGATCGGGCGGTACGTCAGCGTCGAGACCTGGGCGCCGTCCTCGATCACCTCCTCGTCCAGCACGGTGGCGGCGGTCGCCCGCAGCCAGGCCGAGCAGGCACCCACCTCGAACCGGGCGTTCGGGCCGTTCAGCGGCTTGCCCTGTTCCCGGGCCAGGAGCCGCGCCAGTGGCTCGGCCCAGTCGTCGATACGGTCGGCGATGCGCAGCAGGCGCGCGCTGCGATCGGCGTGGCCGAGGGCGTCCCAGGCGGGCTGGGCCGAGCCGGCCTGAGCCACGGCCCGTTCCAGGTCGTCGATCGTGTGCTGCGGTGCGAGGCCGAGCAACTCGCCGGTCGCGGGCTCGAAGATCTCCCGCCCCTGCGCACCACTGACCCGGTCCAGAAGTTCACTGCCGGACATCGTCGTCCTCCTTCGTCAGAGCTGGTTCCCCAGCTTGAAACCCTGGTCGGTGTCGCCGTCACGCGTGTACGAGAACCCGTCGGCCCCCACCGTCACGGCCATCTCGCTGGTGTCGGTCCGGGTGGTCAGGGGCACCGGGTTGCCGTCCAGGTCGAGGACGGGGGAGGCATCGGTGTACCAACTGGGGACGACCGGGTTGCCCCACCAGTCCCGGCGCTGGTTGTCGTGGACGTCCCAGGTCACCAGCGGGTTGTCGGGGTCACCGGTCCAGTAGTCCTGGGTGTAGATCTCCACCCGGTGCCCGTCCGGGTCGAGGATGTAGAGGTAGAACGCGTTCGACACCCCGTGCCGGCCCGGGCCCCGCTCGATCCGGTCGGAGATCCGCAGCGCACCCATCGTGTCGCAGATGGCGATGATGTTGTGCTTCTCGTGCGTGGCGAACGCCAGGTGGTGCAGCCGCGGCCCGTCGCCACCGGTCATCGCGGTGTCGTGAACGGTCGGCTTGCGGCGCAACCAGGCCGCATACACCGTCCCGGCCTCGTCCTCGATGTCTTCCGTGACGCGAAAACCCAGGTCTTCCAGGTGCGCCGCGGCCCGCGGGACGTCCGGCGTCACCTGGTTGAAGTGGTCCAGGCGCACCAGGGCGCCCGGGGTGTGCAGGTGGTAGCTCCAGGACAGGCGCTCCACGTGCTCGACCTCGTAGAAGTACTCGACCGGGAACCCCAGCGGGTCCTGCACCCGCACCGCGTCACCGATGCCCTCGACGAAACCCGTGGGCCGCCGCTCGATCCGGCAGCCGAGCTCGGTGTGGAAGGCCACCGCGCGGTCCAGGTCGGCGGGGGAGCGCACCCGGTAGGCCAGGGCCGCCACCGCCGCGACCGGGCCCGGCCGCAGTACCAGGTTGTGGTGGATGAACTCGTCGAACGTCCTCAGGTAGATCGCGTCCGGGCTCTCCCGCGTCACGACCAGCCCGAGCAGATCCACGTAGAAGGCGCGCGAGGCCGCCAGGTCGGTGACCACGAGATCCAGATAGGCGCAACGGACGATGTCGGGCGCCGGTGCGGTCGGGGTGGGGATGCGGTCGGTCATCGGGGATCCGTCCTGGTGGGCTCGCCCTGGCCGAAACGCGGCGAATGGGCGTCGTTCAGGGCGATGTGCACGGCCTGCTGATCGGTGTAGAAGTCGATGGAGCGGTACCCGCCCTCGTGGCCCAGCCCGGACGCCTTCACCCCGCCGAACGGGGTGCGCAGGTCGCGGACATTGTTGGAGTTCAGCCACACCATGCCCGCCTCGAGATTCTGGGCGAACGTGTGTGCGCGTCTCAGGTCGTTGGTCCAGACGTACGCGGCCAGGCCGTACGTCACCCCGTTGGCCAGTTCGAGCGCCTCCGCGTCGCTGTCGAACGGGGTGATCGCCACCACCGGACCGAAGATCTCCTCCTGGAAGATCCGGGCTTCCGGCTTCACATCGACGAAAACCGCCGGATTGATGTAGTTCCCGTCCGGAAGATGCTCCGGCCGATCGCCACCGGCCACCAGGCGGGCCTCACCCCGGCCGATCTCGACGTACCCGAAGACCTTCTCGGCATGCTCCGGATGCACCAGCGCACCCACCTCGGTCGCCGGGTCGTGCGGATCACCGACGATCACCCGCCGCGCCCGCGCGGCGAACCGCTCCACGAAATCGTCGTAGACCGCCCGCTCCACCAGCACCCGGCTCCCGGCGGTACAGCGCTCGCCGTTGAGCGAGAACACCCCGAAGACCGTGGCGTCGAGTGCCGCGTCGAGATCGGCGTCGGCGAACACCACCGCCGGTGACTTGCCGCCCAGCTCCATCGAGAGGCCCTTGAGATACGGGGCGGCGTTGGCGAAGATGAGCTTTCCGGTGCGGCTCTCGCCGGTGAAGGAGATCAGCGGCACGTCCGGGTGCTTCACCAGCGCGTCCCCGGCGGTCTCCCCGAACCCGTTGACGAGGTTGAACACCCCGTCCGGAACACCGGCCTCGCGGAAGATCTCCGCCCACAGCGAGGCCGACAGCGGCGTGAACTCGGCCGGTTTGAGCACCACGGTGTTGCCGGTGGCCAGGGCCGGCGCGAGTTTCCACGACTCCAGCATGAACGGGGTGTTCCACGGCGTGATCAGGCCCGCGACTCCCTTCGGCTTGCGGTTGACGTAGTTCACCTGCCGCCCGGGCACCTTGTAGGCGTCGTCGCGCTGGGCCACGACGAGATCGGCGAAGAACCGGAAGTTCTCGGCCGCCCGCTGGGCCTGCCCGAGGGCCTGGGCGATCGGCAGACCGGTGTCCCACGTCTCCAGTTCGGCCAGGCGCCGGTCCTGGCTCTCGATCAGGCCGGCGACCCGGTGCAGTACCCGGGACCGCGCCCGGGACGTCATCGTCGGCCACGGCCCCCGGAAGGCACGCCGGGCGGCGGCGACGGCCAGGTCGATGTCGGCCTTCTGCCCGGAGGCGGCCCGGATGTACGAGGTGTTGGTGACCGGATTGATGACGTCGAAGGTCTCCCCACCGACGCTGTCGGTGAAGGCCCCGTCGATGAAGTGCCGGAGTTGGTCGGGCAGGTTGTCGGGCAAGGGATCTCCTGTGACGGGGGCGGGGTCAGGGGTCTTGGGTGCGGGACGCCTGGTACCTCTCCAGCCAGGCGGTGTTCGGGGGGAACAGGCCGTCGACCGGGTGTCCCTCGGCGATCCGGGCCGCGACCCAGGTGTCCTGGGCCTCCTGCTCCACGGCCGCCCGGGTGATCTCGTCGAGAAGGTGCGCCGGGACGACCACCACGCCGTCGTCGTCCCCGATCAGTACGTCACCGGGCACGACCGCCGCCCCGCCGCAGGTGACGCCCACGTCGGTCTCCCAGGGCACGTGACGCCGCCCGAGCACCGAGGGATGCGATCCGGCGGCGAACGTGGGCAGGCCGAGCCCGGCGACCGCGGTGCTGTCGCGCACGGCGCCGTCGGTGACGATCCCGGCGGCCCCCAGGGTCTGGGCCCGCAGGGCGAGGATGTCGCCGACCGTGCCCGCCGTGGCGTCCCCCCGGGCCTCGATCACCAGCACCTCGCCTGGCTTCAATGAGTCGAAAGCTCTTTTCTGGGCGTTGTACCCACCGCCGTGCTCCTGGAACAGGTCGGGCCGGTGGGCGACGAACCGCAGGGTGCGGGCCGTGCCGATCATCCGGGTGCCGGGCACGAGGGGGTGCACCCCGTCGATGGTGGCGTGCGGATACCCTCGCCCGCGCAACTGAGAACTCAGGGTGGCGACGGCCACCCCGCCCAGAAGCGTCCTCAATTCGTCGGTGAGAACTGGTTCCGGCGCCGTACCCCAGGCCTGCGCGCGCTGCCGGTCGTCCACCGACGGCTGCGCCCCGTAGCCGGCGAACGGCACCGTGCCCTCGACCACGTGCGTCACCAGGCGACCGCTGGAAGGCCCACCGGGCACGTCCACCTCGACCTCGACCGTCTCGCCGGGCACCGCGACGGACGATCCGGCGGGGGTGCCGGTCAGGATCACGTCACCGGGCTCCAGCGTGATCAGCTGGGACAGGTCGGCGACGAGAAGGCCGAAGGGGAAGAGAAGTTCGGCCGTGGTGTCGTCCTGCACGAGACGGCCGTCGACCCACGTGCGCACCCGCAGGGCCGCCGGGTCGACGTCCCGGGCCGGGATGACGCCGGGCCCGAGCGGGGTGAATCCGTCACCGCCCTTGTTGCGCAGGTTCGATCCCGCATCGACGGTCCGCAGATCGTAGACACCCCAGTCGTTCGCGGCCGTGACACCGGATACGGCGGCCCAGCCCTGTTCCGGGGTGACCCGGCGCGCGGTGCGGCCGATGAGGAGGGCGATCTCGCCTTCGTAGGCGAGCAGTTCGGTGCCGGCCGGGCGCTCGATCACGTCACCACTGACCGCCAGCGAGGTGGTGGGTTTGAGGAAGTACGACGGGTGCGCGGGCCGGCGTCCGCGTTGCGCGACCCGGGAAGGGTAGTTCAGATGGACGGCGACGATCTTGCCCGGGCGCGGCAGCCCGTCTACTCGAAGCGGCACGTGATCGCCCCCAGGCTTCCGTAGTCGGCGTGGATCGTGTCGCCGCGCTCGACCCACAGCGGCCGGGTGAACGACCCGGACAGCACGATCTCGCCCGCGGCGAGGAAGGTTCCGTGCTGGTGCAGCTTGTCGGCCAGCCACGCCACCCCGGTCGCCGGATGATTGAGGACGCCCGCGGAGACTCCGGTCTCCTCGACGGTCTGGTTGCGGTACAGCAGGGCGGCGACCCAGCGCAGGTCGACGGCGTCGACGGCGACGGGCCGGCCCCCCAGCACGACGGCGCCCAGGGCGGCGTTGTCGCTGATCGTGTCGACGACGGTGCGGCCCTCAAGAGCGATGTGGGAGTTCAGGATCTCCAGGGCGGGCACCACGTAGCGGGTCGCGGCGAGCACGTCGAACAGGGTGCAGCCCGGACCGGTCAGGGGTTCGGCGAGCACGAAGGCCAGCTCCACCTCGATGCGCACGTTCGAGTAGTCCGAGAACGGCACGCCGGTGCCGTTCTCCAGCACCCGGTCGTCGAAGATGACGCCGTAGTCGGGTTCGGTGATGCCGGTCGCCGCCTGCATGGCCTTGGAGGTCAGGCCGATCTTGTGACCGACCACGCGATGCCCTTGCTCGATGCGCCGCCGGGCCCAGAGAGCCTGCACCGCATAGGCGTCCTCGATCCCCATCCCGGGATGACGGGCGCTCAGCAGGGGCACGGTGGTGCGGTCACGGTCGGCCTGGACGAGCTCGTCGGCGATCGCCTCGATGTGCTGGGCGTTCAGCAAGCGGAACTCCTGGGGTCAGAGGAAGATGCCGTCGAAGAAGTGGCGCAGTTCGTCGTGGGCGGTCAGGGGCAGCACGTGGGCCACGTACTGGTCGGGGCGGACCACGACCACGGCGCCGTCGCGGCTGATCTCCCGCTCGGCGAAGATGTCGTGCTCCGGCCCGGTGGCGTGGACCTTCTCCCAGTCGGTCAGCCGGAACGGCCCGCCCCGCGGCCGGAAAACCGCGGGCACGCGGCGCAGGTCGACTTCACCGAAGGGCTGCTGGTAAATCACTTTGAGGTCGAAGGAGGCCTGGTGGCCGAGCTTTTCCGGCTCGCCCACCTCGCCGTGCGGACCGGCGAAGACGTAGATGCGCCATCGTCCGTCGGCCCGCGCGTGGTGCCCGAGCTGGACCGGGGTGGTGTCGCTGACCCGGTGCACCCAGGCTGACCGGAAGCGTTTGCCGATCGGGAAGCCGGGCGCCAGTGACTGGTACACCGGCTCCGCGATGAGCATCGACGGCTCGTACCGGGTCATGAAACCGGCGGGGAACTCGAAGGTCCGCACGTAGAAGTCCTCCAGGTACGTGGGACCGGGCAGGTTCTGCGCCGGGGTGGCCATGAGCGACGACCATTCCTGGTCGAAGGTGATGAGGTTCTGCGCCACCACCTGACGCTCGGCCGAATAGGTGCCGAGCAGGCTCTTCCGGGCCCGGCCGTCCAGCACGAGCCCGAGCTTCCAGGCGATGTTCCACCCGTCCTGGATCGAGACGTTCATGCCCTGGCCGGCCTTGGCGCTGTGCGTGTGACAGGCATCGCCGGCGATGAAGACCCGCGGCTCTCGTCCCCTCTCGTACACGTCGTCGAACCGGTCGGTGAGCCGGTGCCCGACCTCGTACACGCTCCACCAGGGCACGTCGCGCACGTCGAGGGAGTACGGGTGCAGGATCCGGCCGGCCCGGGCGACGATGGTCTCCAGCGAGGTCGAACGGACGTCGTGGTCGCCGTTCTCGGGCACCTCGCCGAGGTCGACGTAGAACCGGGTGAGGTAGCCGCCCTCGCGGGGGATGAGCAGGATGTTGCCGCCGTCGTGCGACTGGATCGCGCACTTGGTGCGGAAGTCGGGGAAGTCGGTCTCGGCCAGCACATCCATGACACCCCACGCGTGCAGGGCGTCCTGGCCCACCAGCCGGCGCCCGATCGCCTCGCGCACCCGGCTGCGGGCGCCGTCGCAGCCGACCACGTACTTCGCCCGGATGCTGTGCCGCTCACCCTGCCGCGGACCGGTCCGGTGGCGAACGTCCACGCGAACCGGGTGGTCGGCGTCGCCGGTCACCTCGAGCCCGAGGAACTCCACGCCGTAGTCGGGCGCGGCCCGGCCGGGGGAGTGTGCGGCGAACTCGGCGAAGTAGTCGAGAACCCTTGCCTGGTTGAGGATCAGGTGCGGGAACTCGCTGATGCCCGAGGGATCGTCAGGAACCAGGCCGGTGCGGACGATGTGGGTCGGCTCCTGCGGGGAGGGGCGCCAGAACGCCATCGAGTAGATGCGGTAGGCCTCTTCGACCAGGCGCTGCGCGAAGCCGAAGGCCTGGAACGACTCGATGCTGCGGGCCTGCAACCCGTCGGCCTGCCCGATCTCCAGGCGACCCGGCCGGCGTTCGATGAGACGCGTGCTCACCTGCGGGAACTGGGAGAGCTGGGCGAAGGCCGCCATCCCGGCCGGCCCGGCTCCCACGATCAGCGCGTCGACCCGATCGGGCAGCTCGACCGGACGGGCCGGTCCCGCGGCGGGCTGCACCCGGGGGTCGCCCGACACGTAGCCGCTGTCATGGAACTGCACCAGAACCCCCTGCCGCCATTGGCACGTTCTATAATCGAACACGTAGACCGATTATCGGGCTGATGCGGGAACGGTATGTTTCGCGCGAACGCGGCGCAAGGGATATGAGGAGTTCTGGTGACGGACGGCAGTGCGGCAGCCCCGCTGCAGACCCTTTCGCGGGGCATCACGGCGCTCGAGGTGCTGGCCGGGGCCGACACAGCGCTGTCCATCGGCCAGCTGGCGGCCCGGCTCGGGCTGCACCGCTCGATCGTGTACCGGATCGTGCGCACTCTCGAAGGTCACGGGCTGGTGAGCCGAGACCCGGCCGGTGACCTGAAACTCGGCGCCGGGCTGGCCACCCTGGCCCGTAACGTCTCGCGCGACCTGCAGACGGCGGCGCTGCCCGAGCTCACCACCCTGGCCCACGAGCTGGGCATGACCGCCTTCCTCGTCGTCCTCGACCAGAACGAGGCCGTGACCCTGGTCAGCGTGGAGCCGCGGGCCGCGTTCGCGGCCGTCGCCCAGCGGCCCGGCACCCGTCATCCCCTCGACCAGGGTGCTCCGGGGCGCGCGGTCCGCCGGCTGGTGACGCGGGTGCCGGGTGAACGGTTCTACGAGACCAGCCACGGCGAGGTGATCCCGGGGCTCTCCTGCGTCGCCGTACCCCTCGAGGTCCCGGGCCAGCCACCGGCCGCCCTGGCCGTCGTCTACCTGACCGGCGCCGACGTGGAGGTGGAGGCGATCGGCCGTCGTCTCGCCCAGGCTGCTCACCGGACTCGTTGAGATCGGCCGGGTCAGCATTGCGCACGAAGACTCTGACCTCGCCCCGCACCGTGACCACGCTGGAGAAGCTGTACACGCCGGCCGAGGAGGCCCGGAAGAAGCCCCGTTCCCCGGCCCGGCGGCAGGACATCGCCGCGATGTCGCCGGCGGAGCGGGCCGATGCGCCGGCCGACGCCTACATGCCGATCTCACCGGAGGGTGGGCGGCTGCTGTACGCCCTCACCCGGGCGGCGCGTCCCACCACGGTCGTCGAGTTCGGTACTTCCTACGGCCTGTCCACCATCCACCTGGCGGCCGCCGTGGCGGACCGGTGCTGCACCTGACCGAAGACCGGTTGGCGCCGGGGGCTGCGGTGATCGCCGACGACACATCGTTCGGCACCGCGGCCGCGTGCCTGAGCCACGTGGAGAACCCGGCCAACGGCTACGTGAGGGTCAACCTGCCGGTGGCCGAGGGAATGTCGATCAGCAGCGGGGCCGCCTGACCGCTCGGCGCCAGGCCGGGGGCGGCCGGGGCCCGGACCCCGGCCGCGCAGCAGCTGCGGCGCAAACGGCTTGCACCCACGTCCCGGGACTTTCGTAAAACCGACGCTCGCCGACGTCCACAATTCCGCCTTCCCGGACACAAGTGCCGCTGGGCGCCCGAAACCACCGCGCCGGGCCGCCGGTCGCCCGGGGAGGCACGAAAAGCCGAGCGTCCGGTAGCTCAACTTCTTTCACCGCAAGACTTCTTGTGACCGATTCGCGCCGATCGGTACGGTCGGCCTACCGGTGACTGCGGACCGCGCCTCCGCACCCCTGAAGTCCCGAAGTGAAGGAAGTTCAGCCATGAAGAGATCGAATCGACGCCTCACGGCCGCGGTTTCAGCCGCCCTCCTTCTCGCTGCGGGAGTGGCGACCGTGGCTGCGAGCGCCGCGGAGGGGAAGTCGGTGAGCGCCACGGGGCTCTCGCCGATCGGCATCGCGGGTCGTGGGGCGAGTGTTCCGTTCAAGGAGATCGAGGCGGAGGACGCGTCGACGAACGGTACGGTCATCGGTCCCGATCGCGTCTACGGGCAGTTGCCCTCGGAGGCCTCGGGCCGCCGGGCGGTCACGCTCGACGCGGTGGGGGAGTACGTCGACTTCACCCTGCCCGCTGCCGCGAACTCGATGGTGCTGCGCTACAGCCTGCCCGACAACGCCGCCGGCACCGGCCGCGACGCCACCGTGGCGATCGAGAGCGGCGGCCAGAAGCTCACCGACCTGCCCGTGACCTCGCGCTACGGCTGGTATTACGGCGGATACCCGTTCAGTAACTCACCGGGCAGCAATCCGCACCACTTCTACGACGAGGTCCGCACGAAGTTCTCCAGCACGCTGGCCGCCGGTACCACGGTGCGGGTGCGTGTCACCTCGGTCAGCGCCTCACCGACGTTCACCATCGACCTGGCCGACTTCGAGCAGGTGGGCGCGGCGGGTACGGCCCCGGCCGGTTCGCTGAACGTGGCCACGGCCTACGGCGCCGACCCGACCGGCGCGGCCGACGCCACCAGCGCCATCCAGAAGGCGGTGAATGATGGTGCGGCTCAGG
The DNA here is from genome assembly GCF_021129235.1 of Kineosporia mesophila. GTDB lineage: Bacteria > Actinomycetota > Actinomycetes > Actinomycetales > Kineosporiaceae > Kineosporia > Kineosporia mesophila. The sequence continues at coordinate 1,120 of NZ_JAJOMA010000032.1, read as the reverse complement.
GCAAGACGGTGTGGATTCCGGAGGGCCGGTTCAAGGTCACCGGGCACATCGTGGTGAACAACGTGACGGTGGCCGGGGCCGGTCCCTGGTACAGCGTGCTGACGGGTGCCGGGGTCGGGCTGTACGGGAAGTACGTCGCCGACGGCGGGCCGAGCACGGGCGTCACGCTGAAGAACTTCGCCATCCTCGGCGAGGTCAAGGAGCGTAACGACAACGACCAGGTGAACGCGATCGGTGGGGCCATGAGCAACTCCACCGTCGACAACGTCTGGATGCAGCACAACAAGGTCGGGGCCTGGATGGACGGCCCGATGACGAACTTCGTGATCAAGAACAGCCGTATCCTCGACCAGACCGCCGACGGTGTGAACTTCCACCAGGGCGTCACCAATTCCTCCGTGCAGAACACGTTCGTGCGCAACACCGGGGACGACGGCCTGGCGATGTGGGCCGAGACGAACGACAACCAGAACAACGCCTTCACCAGCAATACGGTCGTGGCCCCGATCCTGGCCAACAACATCGCGATCTACGGCGGCGAGAACATCTCGGTGACGAAGAACGTGGTCTCGGACACCGTCACGAACGGCGGCGGTATCCACGTCGGCAACCGGTATCCGGGCGTGCAGGGCGCGACCGCGGTACAGGGCACGTTCGACATCGGCGAGAACACCCTGATCCGGGCCGGGAACTCGGACTACAACTGGAACTTCGGGGTCGGTGCGGTCTGGTTCAACGGCCTGAACGAGCCAATCAACGCCACGATCAATGTCCATGACACGGACATCCTCGACTCTTCCTACGAGGCGATCCAGTTCATCGAGGGCAGCACCTCCGGAGTGCACTTCACCAATGTGAAGATCGACGGCACCGGAACGTTCGCCCTGCAGATCCAGAGTCCGGGATCGGCCTCGTTCAAGAACGTCACCGCCACCGGTATCGGTGCCCCGAACCCGGTGTACAGCTGCACCGGAGCCAATTTCACCATCATCGACCAGGGCGGTAACGGCAACTGGCTCACCAGCACACCGTTCTGCGGCCCGTGGCCCACGCCGGTGTACGGAGGCGGAGGCGGTAGCACCCCGACCCCCACCCCCCCCCCCCCCCCCCCCCCCCCTCC
>NZ_JAJOMA010000031.1 GCF_021129235.1 Kineosporia mesophila | reverse complement strand
ACTCACCCCGGCCGGCACGGCCGGAACTCCGGGTTCTGCCGGGACCGCGGGCCTGCTCACGCACGCCAGGGTTGCGGCAGGTAGCTCGGGTCAGCCCGACATCACCGCTCAGCCGCAGGCCTGAGGCCCCGGAAAGGAACCGCTGATCACGATGGTGAGTATTCGTGAGCGATCCATCCTGCTGGTCGATGACGACGACAACGACGTGGAAATGACCCGGTGGGCCCTGCACCGCAGTCACATCGCCAACGACCTGATCGTGGCCCGTGACGGTCTGGAGGCCCTGGCCCTGCTCCTGCCCGAGGACGGCCGCGAGCCCCTGGAACCCTCGATCGTGCTGATGGACGTGAACATGCCGCGCCTGGGCGGCGTCGAGACCCTGCGGCGGCTGCGGGTCAAGGACCGCACCCGGCACCTGCCGGTCGTCCTGCTGACCAGCTCACCCCACGACCGGGAAGCCCTGGACAGCTGCGACGTGCAGGCCAACGGCTACGTCACCAAACCCCTGGAAGCCGAGAACTTCCTCACTCTGGCCGCCGGTCTAGGCCTGTTCTGGCTCGACGTACATCCCACCCCCAGTCACCACTCCCTGACCAGCCCAGAACCCTGATACGCCTTCCAATGACCTGGCGCCGGTCAGGGACTTACGCTCTTAAAAACATCGGATGTCTTGCTCGAGCCGTCCTCAGTACCATCAAAATCCTTTTCGGGAGGGCCTTTTCGTGTCTTCCGGGCTCAGGCAGTATCAGGGAAGGTCGGTGAATTTCATGAAAGTCCGCAGTAGTAAGCAAACTCATTTACTGGTGTACGTGATGGGCGGCTGGGATCCGAGCCTCTGACCTGCAACTTTCGGGTGGGCGATGCTGGGTTCGAACCAGTGACCCCTGCCGTGTGAAGGTATTGGCCCGGGTGAGGCGGTGGAGCACCGGTCACACTTCGGCGTTGATCCATGGAACCGCCGCCGCACCCTCCTGATGCACCGGGGCAGGGCTGCTCACTTCCAACGATCGTTGTAGCTCCGCATGGCGAAACTGGTAGACCGACCCGACCTGGCGCAGGATTTCACGGTTCTCGTGCGCGTCGGCCAGGAACGTCATCAGCCGCAGCGGGGTACGGCCCGTCATCCACATCCAGAGCCGGGTCACGGCCATGGACCCCCACGCGGCCTGCAGGAAGCTGAAGGTCACTCCGTAGCAGAGGCCGGCCGCAATACCGATCGCCGGCGTAATCCCCAGCCCCACTGTCAGACCGAGCGCGAGGGCGGTGGCCACACCGGTGATCAGGAAGCCGTTGCGATCACGCCGCAACGTCGCTGCCGGGCTCGATGCCTGGGTCAGATCGGCCGCACTGCCGGCCAGGCCGGCCACGGTCCCGGTCGCCAGACCGGCGACGGCCCACAGCACCAGGCCGGTGGGGCTGAGGCCAGCGTTGGTGCCGATGACCAGGCCGACCCCGATCCCGGCCAGGCTTCCCAGCGGGTTCCATCGCAGACCCGACAAGCCTTTCGACGGGCTGCGCCTGCCCTCCAGCTCGACCGTGACCGCCACGATGACCGCGACCGCGATACCGTCCACCAGGCCGAACACAAGCCCGGAACCGTGTCCCGCGAAGATCGTCACCAACGCCCCGCCCACCGCGCCGCCCAGGAATCCCCCCACCAGGCGTCCCACCGGCGCCACCGCGAGACCGGCTTCCACCCCGCCCACCAGACTCACCGTCGCCGACGGCGTCGACCCCCAGACTCCCTGGCTCGCCAGGACCGCGAGCTGCCCTCCGATCGATGCCCCCAGAACAGCAACGGCGAAACTGGCGTTCACCGAACCGATGGCCCCCATCGTGCGCCGGATCAGGAGGGCGATGGCCATTCCCCCCAGCAGGCCGGCGCCGATACCGGCACCGAGCTCATGGCCGCTGAAGGCGGCGGTGACCCCGGCGACCCCACCAGCGGCGAGCCCGGCGACCACCCCGGACAGACGGCGCGGGGCCGCCTGCCGGAACTCCCACCAGCGAATGTCGGAGGGACCTGGTTCGTTCAGGTGCTCCGCCAGCAGGCGTAACCAGCGTTCGGCCTCCGGGACGCTCCAGCGGGTCGATCGTCGGTAGGCGGCCGGCACGAACAGATCGAACAGATGCTGGCGGATCTTCTCGGCAGTGTCGAACCGCTTGTCATCACACAACTCTCCCGGATCCGGAATCCTTCCCGAGGTCTCCCCGAACTGCGGGTTGTAGACCGCCCGGGCCAGACTCACCATGAGCGGGGTTCTCAACGCCTCGGACAGTGGCCCCTCCCAGGTGAGGGCGGCGACGACCGGATCCCAGCGTTCCCGGGAGACCTTGGTTCGCGAGACCTCGTTCAGGTACTCGCTGACGGCTGCGGCGCTGACGTCGATCAGCCGGACCACGACGCAGGCCGCCAGGCGCTCCCCCGACCCTGCCATCGGGTCGTACCGGTCGTCCTCCTGACTGGTCCGGCTGGACACGACGACCGCCTGTCCGGGCAGAAGACTGTCGTTGATCATGGACAGGGCCCGTCCGCCGGCACCGGAGGCCATCTCGTCGAGACCGTCCAGCAGGAGGATGAGCTTGCGCTGACGGAGCAGATCCGCAGCTCTGGTGGTGGCGAGGCCCACTCCCGGTGCCGGTTCGCCCAGACCGGGATAGTCCCTGATCAGCTGCTTTTCGATCCAGGAGGAGAAGGAGAGCTCGACGGGATCCCAGGACGCGACCGACAGGAGCACAGGGACCGATCCACCCTCCCTCCGGCTCGCGATGAGTTCCAGGAGGGTTCTGATCAGCAACACCGACTTCCCCGATCCGGCCGCGCCGAGCACCATCACCCGGGCGGTCGGCACCGCCTGGGTCAGGCACAAAGCCAGTTCACCGTCGGAACCGTGGATGTGGGTGGGGCTCGCGGCCCAGCCATGCTCGTCGGAACGCCGTTCCGAAGGCCACGTCGTCGCCAGTTTCCGCAGCGAGTCCCAGTCGTCGGTCAGCTCCGACACCACTGCGGACCAGCGGACGGCCAGAAATCGGTGACCGTGGAAACCGTGAATGTTCAGTTCCGCGTCCCACTGGCTCTGCACCGCCGTGGCCAGCTGATCAGCGACCTGGCCGAGCGAGGTCGGTTCGTCAGCGCCCCGGGGAGAGCCACCGCGCACGCTCAGTCCGGCCAGCAGGAGAGAGACCAGAGCGATGGGCAGGCTCGTGACCTGGACGATGGCGGAAGCGCGTTCCCAGCGGTAGGCCTCGACCAGGAAGAGGTCGAACGCCACCCCCAATGCCAGGAGCACGACGGCAGCGATCAGGAGCCGGCGCGACCTTCGACGGCTCCGGTCGGGCAGGTGCGTGTCGCGTGTGTCGACATCTTTCATACCTCGCATCTTCCGGCGCGCCCGGTAACCCGGTCGATGACCTGAGCTGTCCCGAACTGTCCGCCCGGTGAAGCGGGACGGTCCGCCCGAATGGGACATGCGGTTAGCCTGGTTTCCAGGCAGTCGTGAAAGGTGACACGCGAGCGTGCAAATTCCCGACCCGAATACAGCTGACACCCCCGCGCAGTTCCAGGAGGCGCTGGCGGAACTGGTGCGCGAGCGCGGCAGCCTCCGGGAAGTCTCCCGCGAGACCGGGGTGTCGAAGACCACCGTCGCCCAGATTCTGGACCGGGCCCAGTTCCCCCAGCAAGCGACCGTTCAGCTGCTGGCGCGAAGATACGACCCCGACCGGAAAGATGCCTGGCACGCCGCCTGGCACCGGAACCGCCCCCTACCGTCCGACCGGGCGGCCGGCAGCGAGGCCGGGCAGGAACTGCTTCTGGGCCGGTTGCCGTTGCCTGTCTCCATCTTTCACGGACGGGACGCCAGCCTCGCCAAGCTCCGCAGCGCGCTCCTGACGTCTCCGGACCCGGTAGCGCCGGCCGTCGTGGTCATCGACGGGATGGCCGGCGTCGGCAAGACAGCCCTGGCCGTCCAGGTCGCGCACGACGTGACCGACCTGTTCCCCGGAGGGTGCCACTTCGTCGATCTTCGCGGTTTTTCGCGATCGACTCCTCCGCGGACTCCCTACGATGTGCTGGGCCTACTGCTGCGCAAGCTGGACCCTGAGACAGAGGCACCGGTTGATCCTGACCAGCGGGTCGAGGCATACCGCGAGTTCCTGGCAGGATCACCGACCTTGATCATCCTGGACAATGTGCGGGCTTCGCACCAACTCGCGGGTCTGCTCGTCGGCCCGGGCCCCAGCCGCACCGTGATCACCAGTCGGCATCAGCTGCCGTCCTTGAACGAAGTGTTTCCCCTGCCCCTCAGGGTGCTCAGCGAACAGGAGTCGCTGGACCTCCTTCGAGCGATCATCCCGCCCCGGCGCAGGCACGACCAGGAGGCCGACCTCCGGCGGATCGCTCGCTTCTGCGAAGGTCTGCCCCTCGCCCTGCGGATCGTCGCCGCGAAACTGGTGCGACGCCAGGCCTGGACCGTCGGCCACCTGGCGGACCGCCTGGACGACCAGCGAATCGGGCTCTCCGAGATCGACGACGGAGAACGCAATCTCGTCGCCGCATTCGAGTTGTCCTATACGGACCTTCCCGCGGATGGACGCCGGTTCTTCCGGCTCCTGGGAGCAGCACCGGGTATCGACATTGACCCTGATCGTGCTGCCGCACTGACCGGTCTCACCGTACGGGAAGCCGATCACCTTCTCGAGGATCTGCTGGATGCGAATCTCCTCATCCAGCTCACCGCTGGACGCTACCGGCTCCACGACCTGTTGAGCGCCTATGCCGCCGGCAAGGCCGCTGAGAACCGGGACGAAGAGAGTGCAGCACTGAGAATACTTTTCGAATGGACGATCCGGTCCGCGTCATCCCGAGGCGCAGATCTGCTGGCCTCGGACGAACGCGCGGAACGGGTGGAAGCGGCCCGGGACTGGTTCACCGTCGAGCGTGACAACCTGGTGGCAACGGTCCGGGCAGCGAACTCTCACGCTGAACCGGATGTGGTGATCGACCTCGCACAGGCGCTGGAGAGTCCGCTTTTCATCGCCGGCCAGTACGCACTTGCTTTGTCGGTGGCCGAGTTACGGCTGGGTGCCGCGAGGAAGACATCGAATGTCAGGGCTATTGCCCTGACCCAGTTGGCGATGACCCAGTCCTGCGTCAGGTTCGGGAACTACGAGGCCGCCCTGACCCATTGCAATGGCGCCCTCAAGGCTTTCGACGAGATCAATGACCAGGCAGGCCAGGGATCGGCCCTGAAAGAGATGGGCAACATCTTCTGGTACCGCAACCGGTACCCGCAGGCGCTGGAGCACTACCACCAGGCCTTGGCCCTGCAGGAGCACGTCGGGGACCAGAAGGGCCAGGGCACATCTTTGAGCAATATCGGTGCCGTGCACTGGCAACTCGGCGAATGGCAGGCCGCGCTCGATCACTATCGCCTCGCGTTGAGCCTACGTCGCTCGCTCGGGCAGCGAATCGGTACAGCCCAGACCCTCAACAATGTCGGCCTGGCCTACGAGAGGATGGGGATGCTGGCCGAAGCCCGCGAAGCTCTCACCGAAGCGCTGGACCTGGGCTCCGCCATTGACGACCGGGCCCAGCGATGCGCCACCCTCACCAATCTCGGCAATGTCTGCCGACGGACCGGTACGTACGACGCGGGCGAGGAATACCTCCGCCAGGCCATCGAGATCGCCCAGGCGATCGGTTCCCGAATACTGGAGATCGAAGCACGCAACTGCCTGGGAGACCTGGAGTTCGAGGTGAGTAGGCCTGCCGCCGCACAACTCGACTACGAGCAGGCGCTGGCCTCCTCGATCAACGGCGTCGACCGTTACGAGGAGGCACACGCGCGCGAGGGCCTCGGCAAGGTCGCGATCCACCTCGGTGATCCCGGCGTCGCTGTCCAGGAACTGACCAGGGCGGCCGAGCTGTACGAGGACGTGGGCACCCGATTCGATCGGGACCGAGTCCAGCAGCTGCTGCGAGACCTCACCCTCTGAGGCGAATATCGGGATCCCCCCGGCATGTCCCCCGACCCTTCACATCCCTTCGAGGGTCACGCCGCCTGTGCGGGGATCCAGTCGAGGATCCGGCGCAGAGCGGCGCGTAGGCTCTCCGGGCTGCGGTCGATCCGGCCCATGATCAAGCCACCCTGAAGCTGACAGATCATCGTGGCCGCGAGGTCCTCGTCGTGGCTGTTCGGGTGCTGCCGGTGCCACATGGCGGCGACACCGGTGGCCAGCGCCCGCCGCCAGGTGGTGCTCTGTGCGATCAGCCAGGCGCCGAGATCCTCGTCGGTGGCTACCACCTGCGCGGCCAGGGCCGTGAGCGGACAGGTCCAGCGGCCCTGGACGAAGTAGTAGTCGTCGAGGCCTTCGCGCCACGCCTCCCATGACTGCCGGCTGGACAGGTCGTGCAGCGCCGGTTCCTGCGCGGCCGTCAGCTCGGCGATCTCATGCTCGAAGACCGCCCGCAACAGACCGCTCTTGCCCTGCGGGAAGTAGTGGAACAGCTGCGAGCGGGCGCGCACCGCCACCAGGTCGACCGGTTCATCTGGTCGTCGCTCGACGACGCACTGACCCTGACCGGCGGCAGCATCGCGGTTCCGCACTACGACGCCAAAGCGGCAGTGGCCTCGTCCATCAATCTGCAGCGGGCCGAGGAGATGATGCGTCAGGTGGACGACGGGTGGTTCACCGACCACGTCTCGATCCTCACCACCGCCCCCTACTACGAGAACCTGACCTCGGCTCTGGCACCCACCGCGGGTGAGCTCACCAGCGGGAGTGAGGGTCTCAGGTTCGTTCTGCCGTTCGGCGAAGGCCACTACCCGATGATCGCGCTCTCGGACATCGGGTGGTTCGCCGCCTACATGTTCGCCAACTGGCAGTCCTGGGGCAGCCGCGACCTCGCCGTGGTCGGTGACCGTCTCTCCGGCGCGGACATCGCCCGGACGGTCGAGCAGCGCACCGGCATTCCCGCCGAGTACCAGAACCTTCCGCTGGAGGTCGTCGTCGCCGCCATCCCCGAGGTGGGCCATGACCTCGCGGCGATGAGCGCCTTCCTGCAGGAACGTGACATCGCCACCCGGGACCGCGATATCAACGGGTTACGTGCCATCCACCCCGAGCTGCTGGCATTCGATCAGTGGGCCGCCACTGCCGCCTGGCCGGTCCCCACCCGAACGCATTGACTGATGTTGCTGGACGCCTCGGCCGGACCCGGCACGGAGCCGGCCGAGGCGCCCCTTCCGGCGCAACGAAAAACAAACAGCTGCTACCGGCGGGCGAAAGTGGGCCTGGAAGGAAGCCCGCTCTCCCCTACTGCGGGATGATGCTGATGGCGTTGATCTGCACCTGATCCACGGAACCCCGCAGGAAATCGATTTTTACGACGCCACTGTCGTCGGCGACCACGTCGAAGTCACGCTCGACCCCGAAGGCAGCACCGCCGTCGGCGCCGCGGGCGATGGCGGTGCCGTTGATGTCGAAATCGGTCAGCACGCGGGTGCCGTTGACCTCGACGTTGAAGAGGCGCTTGCCGGCGCCCTTGAAATACCAGTCCATGAAATACAGCCGCAGCTGGTAGCTACCACCGGGCGTCAGGCCCGGCACCGAGTAGCTGGAATCGGTGAAACGGGAGGTGTTCCAGACCGCCGCCGGAATGGGGTGGGTGACGGTCTGGCTCCAGTTGGGCAGGGCCGTGACCGATGCCGGCTTGGTGTCGACGATGCCCCCGGACCCGTACGTGTCCGGCACGAAGGTCGCCCCGTCGCCGCTCCCGCCGACGTCGATCTGGACCTCACCGGAGGCCGGAGCCACAGCCTGGGCACTCGATGCGCCGGCGGTGAGAATCGCGAGTGCGACCAGTCCGGCGCCGGCCTGCAGCAGCAGACGGCGAGGGCGCAGGGATGGAGCAGACAGGAACATGCGGAACCTCTCCCCGATCAGCGGCCGCCGACCCGGTTGCCGACGGTCACGCTTGTTACACGGAGACGAAGCAGCGCGAGTTCACCACCCCCAGCCGTCCACCACGTTCTCAACCCGCTCGTCCTCCATCTGCTCGATCCGGATCCACCCCTGGGTCTGGACACCGGCCGATTCCAGGTCGGCCATGTCCACGTCCGTCGCCTCGATCATCAGGTCCGTGAAGTCGCTGATGGACAGAATCTCGACCCCGCTGCTCAGGAGCTGGAAGTCCCAGAGCCTGACCGCCGCGTCGTACTCGGTCAGGGACGCCTCCGACGAGGCGATGAAGCTGCGGACCTGATCGGTCACCGTCCCCGAGAACACGACCGCATCCCACATCCTGCTGGAGCTCTCCACCGCGAGGTCCGGCAGGGCCAGGAACTGCTCACGTCCATAGCTGAGCGGGCCTTCACCGTCCGGCATCAGGACCTGGAAGGCATCCGCCCGGTCCAGCGCCCGACTCAAGATCAGCTGCCAGGGTCCGTCATCGATCGCGCCAAGGTAGTACCTGGCCATGGCTTGGCTCTCCCACTCCCCCGGGCCGACAGACGAACGGCCCCGCTCCTCGGGGGGGAGGAGGAGCGAGGCCGTTCTGGATAGCCGCTGGCCGGGGGTGGCACGGCAGCTATCGGTTGGAGCGTAAGCCACAACCCCCGTCGGTTGGGTGTAAACACCCGGGAATGTGACGAGCAACGCACGTGGACAGGAGCTCCTGCACCGGGGGACGAGGTGACTGGGTCAGAGGAAAACGCTGCGGTAGGTGTCGGCGAGTTCCGCCGCCCGGCGGCGTCGTTCCAGGGCCTCGTCCTGCGACAGCTCCGGGGCCGGGGCGTCCGGGCCGGCGATGACGTCACCGATCTTCAGGAAGTACTCGTCCTGACCGGCCGGGGTGCACAGGCACAGCATGCGGGCCGGGGCACCGGAGACGTTGCGGAAGTTGTGCGGGGCGTTGGCCGGGATGTTCACCGAGGTACCGGCCCGGGCCACGTGCTTCTCGCCGCGGAAGGTGAACTCGATCTCGCCCTGAAGGATTGTGAACAGTTCCTCGAAGTCGTGGCGGTGCGGCGGTGGCCCGCCACCGTCGGGCACGCGCATGTCGATCAGGCAGTACTGCCCGTTCGTCTGCTCCCCCGTGATCAGCATGCCGTAGGTGTTACCGACCAGCGAGACGTAGGTCGTGCCGGGGTCGTCGGGGTTCGCCACGGTCAGCGAACGGGACGGGTCGTCGTCGGGAATCATCGGGTTCTCCTGGGAAGTCGGCCGGGATCAGGCGGTGGGCGCAAGGACGATGGTCTTGCCGGCCAGTTCACCCGCACCGGCCTGGGCGTGCAGGGCGGGCAGGTCGGCCAGGGCCACCCGGCGGGCGACCTCGACGTGCAGCTCACCGGTGCTGACGCGGGCGGCCAGGTCGGCGAGCTGGTCGGCGTCGCTGCGCACGAACAGGTTGATGCCGTGCACGCCGCGCTGCTCGTCGGAGGGGGCGGGCATCCAGACGGTGGTGTTGACCAGGGTGCCGCCGTCGCGGATCAGCGGAACCAGGGCGGCCAGCTGCTCGGGGGTGACGGGGGCCAGATTGAGGACGAGGTCGACTGTTTCGGTGACGGCTGCGGTCACGTCGGTGGCGGTGTGGTCAATGACCTCGTCGGCGCCTGCGTCCTTGACCGGCTGGGCGGTGCGCGGGCTGGCCGTCGCGATCACGTGGGCGCGGGCCTCCTTGGCCAGCTGCACGGCGTACCCGCCGACCGCTCCCCCGGCGCCGTTGATCAGCACCCGCTGACCGGCACTGAGCTTGCCGTGCTCGAACAGGGCCTGCCAGGCGGTCAGGCCCACCAGCGGCAGCGCGGCCGCGTCGGCCAGCGGGATGTTCCTGGGCGCCCCGGTGAGGATCTCCGCCGGCGCGATCACGTACTGCGCGGCCGCGCCGGTCCCGGTCATCGGCAGGAAACCGATGACCGCCTCACCGACCGCGAGGTCGTCCACTCCCTCACCGAGCGCGTCCACCGTGCCGGCGACGTCGATGCCGGGGGTGTGGGGCAGCTCGACGGGGATCGGACCCTGCATGTAGCCGGCCCGGATGTTGGCCTCGACACCGTTGAACGAGGTCGCGGCGACCCGGATGCGGACCTGACCGGCGCCGGGGGTGGGCTGCTCGACGTCCTCGTAGCGCAGGACCTCGGGGCCGCCGAACTCGTGGAAACGCACTACCTTCATCGCTGTACCTGCTTTTCATGAGTGCTGCCGGGGACGTCACTCAACTTCGCAGGATCCGGCGCGGTTATCCTGGGCCGGGTTGGCCCACCCTGATGATCGAGGGCTCTCCGGCCGCGTCGACGAGCTCGGCCAGACGCGCCGCGTCGGTCGAGCGGGGGGCCGCGGTGAGCATGAGGGCCGCCAGGTCGTCGCCCGGGATGGCCAGCAGGTTGCCCACGAGGGTGACGGCATCACCGTCCGGGTGGACGAACGCGGCGCTGCTCTCGTAGGCCGCGACCGGCCGCGGGGTGCGCCACAGGATGTCGAACAGGCCGCTGCGGGTGCGCATCTCGTCCACGAGCGCGGCCAGCGACGTGTCGGTGGGGTAGCGCAGTACTGCGGCCTTCAGGCGGGCCACCAGGACCGCCTCATGATCGGTCGCGTCTGCCGAGGACTGCTTGAATCCGTCGAACGGATCGCAGAACGTGCGCCAGGCGACGTTCCACTCCCACGGGTCGCCGGTCAGGTCCCAGTGCCCCAGCGCCAGGAAGGCGTTGTTCACCGCGACCAGGTTCATTGCCGCGTCGGAGACGAACATCGGGGTGTCGGAGAACCGCTCCAGCAAGCGCATCGCGCCCGGACCGATCTCGGTCGGCACCTGTCCGTCGGCCGCGGCGTACCCGGCCAGCGCGCAGAGCCGCTCGTACTCGCCCCGCCCGACCCGCAACGCCCGGGCGATGGCGTTGACCACGCCCGCCGAGGGATGGCTGCGCCCCTGCTCAAGGCGCCGTACGTAGTCGGCCGACATGCCCGCGAGCTCACCGAGCTCTTCGCGCCGCAACCCCCGCACCCGCCGGCGCCCGACCGCCAGCCCCAGCGCCTGTGCGTCCGTACTTTCCCGCAACTGGCGCACCGCAGCGCCGAACTCGTGACGTTCCACGGTCCGAGTGTGCCCGGGATGTTTCGGACAGCCAAGACGGTGAGGCCGGTCCTCGGTCAGGAGGGGGCACCGGAGGTCAGGTACGGCAGCAACCCACCCGCGTCCACCCGCAGCTGGGCGCCGGTGACGTACCGGGCAGCGTCGGAGGCGAGGAACAGGACGGCTTCGGAGATGTCGTGGGGATCCAGCGTGTGCACCGGTAGTTTGTGCATGGACCCGAAGGCCGCCTGAACGTCCTCGTGGGTGGGCTCTTCCAGGTCCGGGCGGAACAGCTTGTACATCGCCTCGTTCTGGAGCATGGGCGTGTCGATGTTGCCTGGGTGCACGGCGTTGACCCGGATCGAATGGGGCGCCAGTGTCAGGGCCAGGGTGTGCACGAGCCGCGCGACCGTCTGCTTCGCGAAACCGTAACCGCCGGCGCCTGGACCGGCAGCGGGGCTGTCCATCGTGCCGGGCATCAGGGCCGCCATCGATCCGATACACACGATCGAGGCGCCTTCACTCAGGTGTGGGAATGTCACCTGGAGCGTGTTGACGACACCGCTCAGGTTGGTGCCGACCGTGTCGAACCACGCCATCATCGGGATGTCCGGGCCGATCGGGCTGATGCCCGCGTTGGTGATCACCACATCGAGGTGGCCGAGGTCGGCGACAGCCGCGTCCACCACCGATGCCAGAGCCGCACGGTCACGGACGTCGGCGACCCCCGACACGATGCGCCGGTCCAGGCCCTCGACCAGCCGGACGGTTTCGGCCAGGTCCGCCTCGGTGGCCATCGCGTAGTTCACCGTCTCGATCTGCGCGCAGAGATCGATCGCCACGATGTCGGCGCCCTCCTGCGCCAGTCGCAGCGCGTGGCTGCGGCCCTGCCCCCTCGCTGCGCCGGTCACCAGGGCAACCTTGCCGTCCATCCGTCCCGCCATGAGGATCTCCCTTGATCGCCTTCGACGTCCCGGAGCACCGTGATCGCCGATTATCGTGTTTCACGCCCGGTGTACCAGCCGCCGGCCCGGATACGGACGAGACATCCTCCCCAGCAGCACATTCGGTCGTGTTCGGCTGATTCGTCCGACCCGGCCCCGTCTGGTCAGGTCAGGGGGAAGTGACAGGCCGCGAACTGCCCACGCCGCACCTCCCGCATGACCGGTTCCTCCAACGAGCAGCGGTCCTGGGCCGTCGGGCAACGCGAACGGAAGCGGCAGCCGGTGGGCGGCTCCAGCGGGGACGGCAGGTCCCCACCCAGAGCCGGTCCGGCGAACCCCTGGTCCGGGTCGGTCAGGGGAACGGAATCCAGCAGTGCCCGGGTGTAGGGGTGCGCCGGCTGGTCGTACACCTCCACCGCGTCCCCGAACTCGCAGACCTTGCCCAGATACATGACCAGAACGTTGTCGCTGACGGCCCGGACCACCCCGAGGTCGTGCGCGATGAAGACGACGGTGAGGTCGAACTCCTGCTTGAGACGCTCGATCAGGTTCAGGATCTGAGCCTGCACCGACACGTCGAGCGCCGAGACCGGTTCGTCGCAGATCAGCAGACGTGGCGACAGAGCCAGGGCCCGCCCGATCGCAACCCGCTGGGCCTGACCGCCCGACAACTGCCGCGCCACCAGGCCCGCGAACCGGACGCCCGGCAGCCCGACCTGTGCCAGCACCTCCTGCGCCGCCGTCTCCCGCTCGCGGGCCGCAACGCCCTTGATCGTGAGCCCCTCCACCACGAGGTCTTTCACGGCCCGGCGAGGATTCAGCGAGGCGACCGGGTCCTGGAAGATCATTTGCATCTCCCGGCGCAGTTCCCGCATGCGTCGTTCCGGCACCGACTCGATCCACTCACCGGCATAACAGATGCGGCCGGCCGCGATCGGGTCCAGGCGCAGGACGGCTCGGCCCGTGGTGGATTTGCCGCACCCCGACTCCCCCACGATGCCCAGCGTCTCGCCCTTTCCGACATCGAAACTGATGCCATCCACCGCCTTGAACGTTCCTCCCCGCATCCGGTACTCCACCTGCAGGCCCTCGACCCGTAGCAGGCTGTCCCCCTCAGCGCGCAGGTGAGCGGTTCCGCTACCGGCCAACGAGCTCACCTCCGGGAGCCACCGACACCGGGTTCAGGCAGGCAACCTCATGGTCGTCGCCCACCCGGACCAGATCCGGCCCGGGACGGGTGCAACCGGGCACCGTGAACTCGCAACGGGGCGAGAACCGGCAGCCGGGCGGGGGGTCGACCGGTGATGCCATCGCACCGGGAATCAGGTTCAGCGGCGTGTGCCGCCGGTGATCGACCGTGGGGGTGGCGCCGAGCAGCGCCTGCGTGTAGCGGTGCTGTGGCGCCCGGAACACCTCCCGGGTGGCGCCCACCTCGGCCAGCCGCCCGGCGTACATGACACTCACCCGGTCGGTGCGCCCGGCCACCACCGCCAGGTCGTGACTGATCAGCATCAGGGCGGTCCCGTGCGAGGTCTGGACCCGGCGCAACAGGTCGAGGACCTGCCGCTGGATCGTCACGTCCAGGGCGGTGGTCGGCTCGTCGGCGATCAGCAATTCCGGCCCGCAGGTCAGGGCCATGGCGATCATCACCCGCTGGCGCATGCCTCCGGACAGTTCGTGCGGGTAGTTACGCAGCCGGCGCTCCGGATCGGGGACGCCGACCTCCGTGAGCAGGCGCAGCGCACTCTCGTGCGCCGAGGTCCGGGAGAGCCCGAGATGACGGCGCATGCCCTCGGTCAGTTGCCGTTCGATCCGCACGACCGGGTTCAGCGACCGCCCCGGGTCCTGGAAGATCATCGCGATGCGCCTGCCCCACACCTGCTCGCGCTGTCTGCGCCCGAGGGTGAGCAGGTCGACGCCGTCGAAGAGGACCTGCCCGGTGGACCGGGCGTGGGCGGGCAGCAGGCCCATGACGGCCCTGGCCATGACCGATTTACCCGACCCGGACTCGCCCACGACCCCCAGCGCCTGGCCCCGGCCGATGTCGAGGTCCACGCCGTCGACCGCCCGGACCACCCCACGGGACGTGGGGATGTAGGTGTGCAGACCGCGCACCTGCAGCAAAGGCTCGCCGGTCACGGCTGGATCCAGAGGTTCTCGGGCAGGACCGACCCGAACCCGTACTGGGTGATACCGCCGACGTCCCTGGCTGCCAGCACCGATGGAGACGCCCGGGTGTAGAAGATCACCGGTACCAGCTCGGCCAGCCGCTCCTGGACCGACCGATAGGCCGCTGTGCGCTCGGCATCGTCGTGCGCGGTCCGGCCCTGATCCAGCGACGCGTTCAGCCGGGGATCGTCGATGCCGCTGTAGTTGCCGCTCGAGCGGCCGTTGAGGCCGAACCAGAGCCGGGGCTCGGGATCGCCGAAGGTCACTGAGCTGGTGATCACGTCGTAGTCCTTCTTCGCCATGATCGTGCCGTACTGGGCCAGGTCGATGGTGCCGACCTTGACCTGCACGTTCGAGAACTGGCTCAGCTGGGTCTGGATGCTGTTCCCCAGGGCCGAGCTTCCCGGGAAGAGCGAGACGGCGAATGACACCGGCCGGCCTTCGGCGGCGAGCTCGTCGAACAGCTTCTGGGCCTGTGCGGGGTCGTTCTTCTGGAGCGGGATGTCCTGGTAGAACGTCGAGCTCTTGTCGAAGAGGGTGTCCGGGACCCGGCCGGTGCCGTTGAAGACCGCGTCGTTGACGGTGTCGAGGTTGAGCGCGGCCGCGAGCGCCTGCCGGGCCCGCACATCGTCAAAGGGTGGTTTGCGGGTGTTCAGCACCAGGGCGATGCCGCCGCCGAAGTCGAGGGTCTGGTTCTGGAAACCGTTGTGCTGCGCGTTGTCGACGTTCTGCCACTGTCCTTCCATCGCCAGGTCGGCCCCGCCGCTGAGCAGGGTGTTCCAGCGCTGGTCGGGGTCGATCACGGCGCGGATCTCGAGGGCGTCCAGGTTGACGTGCTCGGTGTCCCAGTAGCCGGGGTTCTTCTTCAGTTTGATGACGTCCTGGCGGGACCACTGCTCGAGTGTGTAGGCGCCTGCGCCGACCGGTGCGGTGTCGATCGTTCCGGACTGCAGGCTCTGCGGTCGGGCGACCCAGTTCAGGCTGGTCTGCAGCACGGCGTTGGCGAACCGCGGTACCGCATCGGTGAGTTCGATCCTCAGTGTGCTGTCGTCGGTTGCCGTCACCTTCTTGATCAGTGCGGCCTGGGGCAGGTCGGGGCTGTTGGTGTTCGGGTCCTTGACGTGTTCCCAGGCGAACTTCACCGCCGCGGCGGTGAAGTGTGTTCCGTCGGAGAACTTGACTCCGGGGCGGAGTTTCAGGGTGAAGGTTGTCCCTCCGTCGTCGGTGGTCAGGCTCTGGGCGATCCGGTAGCCGATCTCTCCGGTCTTCGGGTTGTCCACCAGCAGTTCTCCGTAGAGGGCGTTGCCCAGGATCGGCGAGTTGGCGTACGAGTTGGCGATCACCGCCGGGTCGAGGCTGCGGGGTTCGGCGTCCTCGATGATGCGAGCGGTGCCTCCCTTCACCGCCTCGCCCTGCGGGGCCTGCGCCTGAGAGTCGGCCGCGTCGCTGCCGCCGGCGCAGGCACCGAGCAGAAGACCCGCGGACAGGACGCTCGCCGCGGCAAGGGTTCTGGGATTTCTTGGCATGACTGCACCTTTCGTGTGTTCGACGTTGAACAGCGCGAGCGGTTCCGAAGGTTCAGCCGGCGTCCTACAGCGTGCGGTCGAACCGCAGGCGCAGGTGGTCACCGACCTGATTGAGCGAGAAGACGGTGAGGAAGATGACGGTCGCCGGCACGAGCACCAGGTGCGGCGACGTGGCCAGCGCACTCTTGCCCTCGTTGATCATCCCGCCCCAGCTGGGCCGTGGCGGTGGGACGCCCAGGCCCAGGAAGCTGAGGGAGCCTTCGGCGACGATCAGCGCGGCCACCACGACCGGCAGGAATGATCCGAGGGCCGGCAGCAGGTTGGGCAGCACCTCCCGGGTCATGATCCGGGCACTGCCCGCTCCCATGTTCCTCGCCGCCCGCACGAACTCGCGGGAGGACCAGGAGATGGCCTGGGCGCGCGAGAGACGGACGAAGTTGGGAACGGTCACCAGGGTGAGCCCGATCAGGATGACCTCGATGCTCGGGGTCAGCACGGCGGAGAGGGCGATCAGGAGGATCAGGGGCGGGAAGGCCAGCAGGGCATCGGTGATCAGGCTGATGAGCCGGTCGACCCGTCCCCGCAGGTATCCGCCCAGCAGCCCCAGTACGGTTCCGGCGGCGAGGCCGGCCAGCCCGGCCCCGGTGCCCACCAGCAGGGACACCCGGGCCCCGTGGATACAGCGGGACAGCAGGGACCGGCCGAAGCTGTCCGTACCCAGGAGCAGGTCCACCGAGCCCGGTCCGGGGCTCAGCCGGGAGGCACCGGCGGGAACGGAGTAGCCGGCGATCGGCAGCCAGGGGGCCAGCACCGCCAGGGCGATCACCAGGGCGAGCCAGGCATAGGCGGCCCCAACCAGAACCGGGCGACGCTTGCGCACGGGCCGGAGGATCGGCGCGGCGAAAGGACTTCTGGGCCGTGGCGGTGATGTGCTCAGGTTCATGCCCGCGCCGCCTTTCGTACCCGTGGATCGAGGAATCCGTAGCTGATGTCGACGAGCATGTTGACCACGACGTAGGTGACGGCGACGAAGACCACCACCCCCTGCACGGTGATGACGTCCCGCGCGGTGATGGATGCCGAGACCAGCTGTCCCAGTCCTGGCAGCCCGAAGAGGATCTCGACGACCACCGTGCCCCCGATCAAACGGCCGAGACTGATACCGGCGAGGGTGACGAGTGAGAACGACGACGGCCGCAGGGCGTGCCGGAACATCACGTAGCCACGGGGCATCCCTTTGGCCCGGGCCGCCGCCACGTAGTCCTCGCGGAGTGTCCCGATCAGATCAGTGCGCAGGAGCCGATGGAAAGACGCGATCTCGGTCAGCGAGACCGCCAGCGCGGGCAGCAGGGCGCTGCGCAGGTTGGCCCCCAGCCCGTCCTCGATGTGCGCCCAGCCGGACACCGGGAACCAGCCGGCCTTGAGCGCGAAAAGGTAGATGAGCACCGGCCCGGCGATGAACGCCGGCACGGCCAGGAACGCCGAGGAGACCGCGTTGATCACGCGGTCCAGCCAGATGCCCGGGGCGGCTGCGGAGAGCACGGCCAGCAGAACGGCAAGGCTCACCGACAGGGTCAGGGCCAGGAGCGAGAGCTCCAGAGTGACCGGTAGCCGGTCGAGGATCGCCTGGGTGACGTCCTGCCCGGTCAGGGGCGAGGTGCCCAGGTCACCGCCGAGCGCCCGACCCAGCCAGTTCCCGTACTGGCGCCAAAGTGGTTGATCAAGACCAAGTTCGGTGTTCATCGCGGCTACCGCCGCCGGAGTCGCGTTCTCCCCGAGGATCACGGTGGCGACCGATCCCGGCGCGAGGCTGAGCAACCCCACCGCGGTGACCGAGACCAGGATGACGACGAGCAGGCTGTGCCCGGCCCGTCTCAGGATGCTGACCGTCATGGCCTTCCCCCAGACCTGTCCGTGACGGCCGGAACGCCTGAGGGCGTTCGCACCTCGCTGTGCGGGTCATCACATCGCGGAACTTAAACCAAGCGGTCGGTACAAGACAAGGCGTTGACTGTACCGACCGCTCGGTCTAATTTTGCTGTGTGAACGGAGCTCTATCGATGACGAAAATGCTCTTGGCCGAGAGGCCTTCATGTCCGGAGCGAGTGTGATCGCCATTCCGGAACGGATCCTGGTGGTGGGTGCATCCGCCGCCGGTCTGGCCTGCGTCGAGGCCCTGCGGCGCCAGGGGTACACCGGCCGGATCACGGTGGTGGGTGACGAGGTACATCCGCCCTACGACCGGCCGCCCCTGTCCAAGCAGATCCTCTCCGGTGTCTGGCCACCGGAGCGCTCAACGTTGCGTTCCCGGGAGGTACTGGCGGGCCTGGACGCGGAACTCGTGCTCGGCGACGCCGCCGTGGACCTCGACGTGCCGGGACGCGCGGTGCGGACCACCTCCGGCGCCACCCACACCGCGCAGGTGATCATCGTGGCCACCGGCGCCCGGGCCCGTTCTCTGCCGGGGAGCGACGGCCTGGAGCGGGTACACCGATTACGCACCCTCGACCACGCGCTGGCACTGCGCACCGACCTACTGGCCGCGCAGCGGGTGGTCGTGGTCGGCGAGGGCGTCCTGGGCTCCGAGATCACCGCGACAGCAACCCAGCTCGGGCTCCACACCACCATGACCGGCCCGCTGACCGCCCCGATGGCGCTCCAGGTCGGCCCGATGGTCTCCGCCCTGCTGGCCGAACGGCACCGGGCCCACGGGGTGAACCTGCGCCTGGGGATCGGGGTGGCCGCACTGGAGGGCGAGAACGGGCGGGTGCGGTCCGTGCGGCTGCTCGACGGCCAGGAGCTTGCGGCCGACGTCGTGGTGGAGGCCGTCGGCGCCGTCCCCAACACCGACTGGCTCCAGGACAGTGGCCTGCCCCTGGAGAACGGACTGGTGTGCGACTCCCGCTGCCGGGCCGCGGAGGGCATCTACGCGGTCGGGGACGTCGCCCGTTTCCGGCACGAACAGCTGGGCCGGCTGGTCCGGCTCGAGAACCGCACGAACGCCACCGAGCAGGCCACCGCCGTCGCCCGGGTCGTCCTGGGTCACGACGAGCCCTACCTGCCCGTGCCGTACTTCTGGAGCGACCAGTTCGACGTGAAGATCCAGGTCTACGGGATGATCGCCGCTGACGCCGAGGCCGAGGTCGTCGAGGGCTCCGTATCGGCAGGACGATTCGTCGTCCGGTATCACATCGACGGCCGGGTCGCCGGCGTCCTGGGCTGGAACATGCCCAAGCAGGCGCGTCTTCGGCGACAAGAGATCGTCGACGCCCTGAACCAGTCCCCCACCCGTTCCCGGTCCGAAGAGGTGTCCCGATGAAGGTTGTCATCGACGAGGAGAAGTGTGTCGCGGCCGGTCAGTGCGTCGCTGCCGCGGTGGACGTGTTCGACCAGCGCGACGAGGACGGCGTGGTGGTCCTGCTGAACGCGACCCCGCCGGCAGAGCTGGAGGACGACGTCCGCCAGGCGGCCGCCGTGTGCCCCGCCCTGGCCATCACGATCGTCGACTGACCATCGCTGACAGCTCTGCTCCCGGACGACGAAGCCCGACGACAGGAGAGACGATCATGACCGAGGACCAGGCCGGAACGCCCGTGCCGCTGCCCACGTACCCCACGCCACGCGACCCGCAGGCACCGTTCGCCCCGCCCCCGGACCTGCTGCGCCTGCACGGCGGCGGCTGCCCCGTGCAGAAGGCGGTGACCTGGGACGAATCCACGCCCTGGCTGGTCACCAGCCATGCCGCCCAGCGTCAGGTCCTCACCGATCCCCGCCTGAGCGCGAACATCGGCACGCCGGGGTACCCGCACACGACCCAGGCCATGAAGGAGCACGCCGGGCACTTCCCGGTCTCCATCAACAGTGCCGACGGGCCCGAGCACGCCCGGTTCCGCCGATCCCTGACGAACTCCTTCACCCGGGGCCGGATGGCGAAGCTGCGCCCGGAGATCCAGAGAATCACCGACGAGATCGTCGACGAGCTCCTGGCCGGCCCGAAACCGGCTGACCTGAACGAGAAACTGTCACTGGCCCTGCCCTCGCTGATGATCTGTGAGCTGCTCGGTGTGCCCTACGAGGACCACCCGTTCTTCCAGGAGCACGCCGGCGTCACCAACGCCCGGTTCAAGACCGCCGAGGAGTCGGCGGCCACGATGCAGGCCCTTCAGGAGTACATCGGAGGCCTGATCGAAGCCAAGATCAAGAACCCGGGTGAGGACGTTCTCAGCGACCTGGGCGAGAAGGTCGCCTCCGGGTCGCTCACGCTGGACGAGGCCAAGACCCTCGGGCACATCCTGCTGGTGGCCGGTCACGACACCAGCGCCAACATGATCACCCTGGGCGTTGCGCTCCTCCTGCAGAACCCGGATCAGCTCGAGCTGATGCGCCGTCACGCCGACGACGACAAGTTCGTCATGGGGGCGGTGGAGGAACTGCTGCGCTACCTCACCATTCCCCATCTCCTGGCCCGCCGGGTGGCGGTCGAGGACATCGAAATCGAGGGGCAGCAGATCAAGGCCGGCGACGGGGTGATCCTGCCGCTGCCGGCGGCCAACTGGGACCCGGCGGCCTTCCCCGAGCCCGAGCGCCTCGAACTGACCCGCAAGGCCGCTCATCACCACGCCTTCGGCTGGGGACCGCACCAGTGCGTGGGTCAGCAGCTGGCCCGCATCGAGCTACAGGTGGTGTACAGCACCATCTTCCGCCGGATCCCGACCCTCGCCCTGGCCGTCGACCCGAGCGAGCTCAGGTTCAAGGAAGACTCCCAGGCCTACGGAATCTACGAGCTTCCCGTGACCTGGTAATCCTGCTGGATCCACTGGGGGGGCAGTGGGCCCGGGCCCACTGCCCCCCGACATCACCAGGTGATCGGCAGTTCGTGAATGCCGTAAGCCTGCGAGTCCTCCGTGAACTGCAGATCCTGCGGATCGCAGGCCAGGGCCAGGTCAGGGAGGCGCCGGAACAACGTGCTGAAGACGACCTGCGGCTCGATCCGGGCCAGTTGCTGACCCACACACTGGTGAGGTCCCCATCCGAAGGCCAGATGCCCCGACGCCCTGCGCGTCAGGTCCAGCCGGCCCGGATCGGGGAAGACGGCCGGATCCCCGTTGGCCGCCGGCAGCGCGGTGATGACGCCCTCACCGGCCCTGATTCGCTGCCCCTCGATCTCGACGTCCTCGATCGCCACCCGTCGGGCCAGCAGATGCGGGATCGACAGGTACCGCAGCAACTCCTCGACCGCCCCGGCGACGAACTTCTCGTCGTCCGAACGGCGCCGCAGCAGGTCGAGCTGATCCGGGTGCTGCAGCAGCAGCGCGGTCCGGCGGAGGTCATCCGCCGGGGCCGACTCCTGATCCAGGTCCCGTCAACGGAGACGGGACAACGCGGACGCCGCCGACTCCAGTGCCCTCACCACGGCGCCGGCCTGACCGGCGGCGTCCGCCACCTCGAACGCCAGCCGCACGAGAGTGCGCCGGGTGATGACCATTCCGTCGTCGCTGTCCCCGGGCCGGATCACGGCCTCGGCCGGCCCGATCGTCACCACCCCCCAGCCACCCGCGCCCCAGTCTCCGGCCGGGCGCACAGCCCGCTCGCCCAGATCCACGACGGTCAGGGTTCCGGCGAGCGCGGGTTCAAGACCGGGACCGAGAGCGTCGAGGGCCGCCGCCACGGCCGAGCCGTTCCTGAGCCAGACCTCGTCCAGGTGCTCCCCGACGAGCCCGTCGTGCGACCAGCGGGCCAGCCGCACTCCGTTCCGGTCGCCGATCAGGCCCTCCCGGCGACCGGCAGCCAGCAGGGCGACGACCAGGTCGGCCACCAGCGCCGCACGGCGTGAACCGGCCGCCGACCGGGTCACGTCCACATCGATCTCGCACCGGAAGGGGGTGACCGCGGCCGCGCGAGACCCTGGAGCCGGTGCGGTGCGCGGCCCGGACAGCGCCTGCTCCTGCGCCTGCTCATGGGGGTGGGGGTGGATGTACCCGGCAGGCGGGCTCTGGGGTTGCTCGGAGGCCAGGGGGGCCCGCTGGATCCTCATCGGGGACCGACCTCCGCCAGGCGCCGCAGCGCATCCGCGACGACCACCCGGTCCGGCAGCCAGGCCTTCTCCAGCGACGGCGAGTAGGGCACCGGCATGGCGGGTGGGGCGATCCGTACCACCGGGGCGTCCAGGTGCCAGAAACCCTCGTTGGCGGCCAGCGCCGCGATCTCCGCACCGACCCCGAAGTCCTGCACCCCCTCGTGGGCGACCATCAGCCTGCGGGTCTTCTTCAGCGAGGTCAGGATCGTGTCCCGGTCCAGGGGCGAGATGGTTCGCAGGTCGACGACCTCGACGTCGATGCCGTCACCGGCGACCTCTTCCGCCGCGGCGACGACCTCCTGGAGCATCCGGGAGTAAGTGACCACGGTGATGTCCCGGCCCGGGCGCACGATCCGGGCCCGGCCGAGCGGGATGATGTAGTCGGCCTGCGGACGGGCGTCCTTCAGACCGTACTGGAGCCGGTTCTCGACGAAGACGACCGGGTTGGGGCTCTGGATCGCGGCCCGCAGCAGCCCGTACGCCTCCACCGGGCCGGAGGGCATCACCACGGTCAGCCCGGGGATGTGGGCCAGCATCGCCTCCAGGCTCTGGGAGTGCTGGCTGCCGGAGGAGCGGCCGGCGCCGAACTGGGTGCGGACGACCAGGGGCAGTGCGGCCCGGCCCCCGGTCATGAACCGCAGCTTGGCCGCCTGGTTCATCAGGGCGTCCAGGCAGACCCCGATGAAGTCCATGTACATGATCTCGACGACGGGCCGCATTCCCGCCATCGCGGCCCCGACGGCGCTGCCGACGATCGCCGACTCCGAGATGGGGGTGTCGAGCATCCGGCCGGGGAACTGCTCGGTCATGCCCCGGAACAGGGCGAAGACGTTCCCGCCCTCGCCGACGTCGATCCCGGCGGCGTAGACCCGCTCGTCGCGTTCCATCTCCAGGGTGAGCGCCTCACGTACGGCGTCCATCATCCGGAACCGTTCCCCCTGCTCGGGTTCCGGTTCCACCGGGTCCTCCTCCTCGACCCAGACGTGATCGAAGATCGTCGCCGGGTCGGGCAGGGGCGACCTGCGGGCCGCCTCGATCGCGGCCTCGACGTCGGCGGCGACCGATGCGTCCACGTCGTCCAGCGTCCCGGGCGGGGTGCCCAGTTCCGCGAGCCGGGCCCGGGCGATCAGGAGCGGGTCCCGGAGCTTCGCCTCGTCGAGTTCGTCGCTGGTGCGGTAACGGAGCGGGTCACCCTCGTAGTGCCCGTGCCAGCGGTAGGTGTCCGCCTCGACCAGCACCGGGCCCTCACCGCGGCGCAGGCCCTCCACCAGGCCGCCCATCAGCTCGGCGACGGCCACGACGTCGTTGCCGTCGACGGCTTCGTAACGGATCCCGTAGCCCGCGGCCCGGGCGGCGAGGCCCGCCCGGTGCTGGTCCTGCTCCCGGGAGAACTCCGAGTAGTGGTTGTTCTCGCAGAAGAACACCACCGGCAGGTCCCAGACCGCCGCCAGGTTGACCGACTCGTGGAACATGCCCTGGGCCACGGCTCCGTCACCGAAGAAGCCGACGGCCACTCCCCCGTCGCCGCGCAGTTTCGCCGCGGTGGCGGCACCGGTGACGATGGGCAGGCCGGCCCCGACGATGCCGTTGGCACCGAAGATGCCCAGACCCGGGTCGGCGATGTGCATGGAGCCGCCGCGCCCCTGGCAGGTACCGCCCTCGCGGCCCATCAGCTCGGCGAACATCGAGGTGAGGTCCAGGCCCTTGGCCAGGCAGTGTCCGTGGCCGCGGTGGGTGGAGGTGATGCCGTCGCTGCGGCGCAGGTTCCAGCACGCCCCGACGGCGGTGGCCTCCTGCCCGATCGACAGGTGCAGGAAGCCCGGGACCTCGCTCTGTGCGTACAGTCTCGACGCCGATTGCTCGAAGAGGCGGATCGTGACCATGCGGCGGTACATCTCGAGCAGGTCCTCGGCACTCACGGCGGCGGCCGCCGGCCCGGCCGGGTGTTCCAGAGTGCTCATGCGCGCGTCTCCCCGTTCCCCGGGTCGGTTCCGGTCTGTGGCATCGAGCGCAACTCCCTCTTCACGACCTTGCCCGAGGCGGTGCGTGGGAGCGCCTCGACGATCGTGACGTAGGCCGGGATCTTGAACCGGGCCAGCCGGCCGGTGCAGAACGCCGTGACGTCGGCGGGGGTCAGCACAGCTCCGGGGCGCAGGGCGACGAAGGCGTGCGGTACCTCTCCCCAGCGCTCGTCCGGGTGCCCGACGACGGCGACCTCGACGATGTCCGGGTGCTCGTACAGCACCCGCTCGACCTCCGGTGTGGCGATGTTCTCCCCACCCGAGACGATCATGTCCTTCTTGCGGTCCTCGATGTAGAGGAACCCGTCCTCGTCGAGCCGGCCGATGTCCCCGGTGCGGAACCAGCCGCCGACGAAAGCGTTCTCCGTGGCCGCCGGGTCCCGCCAGTACCTGGAGAAGACCTTCGGGCCACGCACCAGGATCTCCCCCACCGAACCCGGCGGCAGTTCGTCGCCGCGGTCGTCGGCAACCCGTACCCGGTGCTGGGCCAGGGGTTTGCCGACCGATCCGAGCTTGGCGTGCATGTACTCGCGGGGCAGGAAGGTGTCGCTGGAGACGGTCTCGGTGAGCCCGTAGGCGTCGGCGAACCAGACCCCGGGCAGGATGTCGAGGATCTGTTTGAGACGGGCCTCGGGCATCTTCTCCCCGCCGGACATGATCACCCGCAGCGAACTCAGGTCGGCCCCGGCGAGCGACGCATCCTGGAGCAGCGCGTTGACCATGGCCGGGGCCAGCCACACGGTCGTGGCCCGGTGCCGCTGGATCAGGCAGATCAGCCCCGGGGCGTCGAACCTCTTCTGCAGCAACAGGCTCCCGCCCACGTGCAGGGTGGTCAGGCCGCCCATGTCCAGGGCACCGACGTGGTAGAGCGGGCCGGCCACCGCGGTCACGTCCTGGTGCGTGAGCCCGAACTCGATGATCAGACCGAGGTTCTTGGCGAGCAGGTTGGCGTGAGTGATGCATACGCCCTTGGGACGTGACGTCGTGCCCGACGTGTACATCAGCCGCTGCAGAGCCGACCCGGGGACGTCCTCGACCGGAACCTCGCGTCCGTGGTGGGCACCGAGCACCTGCTCGTAGGGCTCCCACCCGGGCGGGGCCGGCTCACCCACCACAATCCGGGTGCGGATCGCCGGGAGGTCCGGGGCCAGGGGCACATACTCGGCACCGGCGATCAAGGCCACCGCCTCGCTGTTGCCCAGGATGTACTCCCACTCGGCCGGGGCCAGGCGCACGTTCAGCGGCAGGAAGGCGGCACCCAGACGGTTGACGGCATAGAGCGTCTCGAGGAACTCGACGCCGTTGGCGAGCAGCAGGGCCACGACGTCGCCGCGCCCCACGCCGGCGCCGCGCAGGGCTGCTGCCAGGGCGTTCACGCGGGCCAGGAGCTCAGTGTTCGTGCGGGTGGTCGCACCGTGGGTGAGCACCACCTTGTCGGGCCGGCGGTCGGCGTGGTGGTCGAGGGTGGACGCGAAATTCTCCACAGCTGGTCCTTCGTCGGATGGCCGGGTGAGCAGCGGGTCAGCGGGTCGGGGCGTCGAGGATCAGGCGGGAAATGATGTTGCGCTGGATCTCGCTGGTGCCCTCGCCGATCTCGAGAATCTTGGCGTCGGAGTAGAACCGGGCGATCCGGGACTCCCGCATCCAGCCGTACCCGCCGTGGATCTGGACGCTGGCGCTGGCCACCCGGTTGGCCACCTCCGAGGCGTAGAGTTTGGCCATGGCCGCCTCCTTGCGATGCGGCAGGCCCTCGTCGGCCAGCCAGGCGGCCCGGTAGACCAGCCAGCGGGCGGCCTCCACCTCGGTGGCCATGTCGGCGAGCTTGTGCCCGATCGCCTGAAAGGAGCTGATCGGGCGGCCGAACTGGTGCCGTTCCTTGGAATACTCCAGGCCCATCTCCAGCGCCGCCTGGGCCAGGGAGAGAGACAGGGCGGCCACGCTGATCCGGCCGGGATCCAGGGCCGACAGAAAGTGGGTCAGCCCGGCCCGGGGGTCACCGATCACGTGGTCGTCGCCGACGAAGCAGTCGGTGAAGGAGAGTTCGCGGGTGTCGAGCGCCCCCCAGCCGAGTTTCTTCAGCGGCTCCCCCAGTCCGTACCCAGCAGTGCCCGTCGGCACGAAGAAGGCGCCGAACTCCTTGCGCCCGGCCTCGGACACGCCCGTCTGGGCCAGGACGGTCACGCCGAGCGTCATCGCGGTGCCGGCGTTGCTGATGAACAGCTTGGCCCCGTTCAGGATCCAGCCGCCGTCCGCCCTGCGCGCCCGGGTGATGATGCCGGCGGCATCGGAGCCGGCGTCCGGTTCGGTGAGACCGAAGGCCGCCAGCTTCTGGCCCTCGGCCAGAGGCCGCAGCCACCGTTCCTTCTGCTCGTCGGTCCCGAACAACGCCAGCGGCAGAGAAGCGATGGTGGAGTGGGCGTTCCAGGCGGCCGCCACCGACTGGTCGGCCCGGCCCAGTTCCTCCATCACCGCCACGTAGGCCACGTGCCCGGCCTCGGCGCCGCCCCAGCGCTCGGGTAGCAGCATTCCCATCAGCCCGAGCCGGCCGAGCTGGTGGAATACCTCGACCGGGAACTCGTGCCGCTCGGACCAGCCGGCGGCGTGCGGGGCGATCTCCCGGTCGGCGAAGTCCCGCACCATCTTCTTCAGGGAGACGATCTCGGGGTCGAGCGAGAAGTCCATCACAGCTCCTGCGGGGTGATCAGCACCTTGATGTGCTGGTTGGGCTCAGCGAGTTCTTCGAGCGTCTGCACGCCCGCCGACAGGGGACGGGTGTCGCTGATCAGTGGCGAGGGGTCGATCTGCCCGGCGGCCATCAGGGCCAGCACCCGGGGGATGTCGAAGTTGTAGCCGAGTGATCCGGTGACGGTCCGCTCGAACAGCACGAGCTGTCGCAGATCGAGGCGGAGTTCGGCGGGAGAGATGCCCGCGATCGCGAGCGTGCCGCCCCGGCGAAGACTGCGCAGTCCCAGCTCGATCGCCTCCGGGCGCCCGGTGCCGTCGATGACCGTGTCCGGCCCGATCCGGCCGGTCGCGGCGAACAACTCACGCCGCACGTCGGTCCCGGTCGGATCGAGGACGCCGGTGGCCCCCAGTCCCAGAGCGACTTTCGCCCGCGCGGGATGGGGTTCGCTGACGAACACCTGCCCGGCGCCGCGCAGCCGTGCTCCGATGAGCGCGGCGAGGCCGATCGGGCCCGCTCCCAGGACGAGAACATTGTCGCCGGGCTCGACTCCGGCCCGCCCCGCGGCGTGCAGGCCGACCGCGAGTGGTTCGGCCAGGGCCGCGTGCTGGTCCGGGACACCGTCCGGCACGACGTGCAGCTGGATCAGTGGGACCCGCACGTAGCGGGCCAGCCCGCCGTCCGCGGCCAGACCGAGAGATCCGCCCTTGGCGCACACGTGGTAGTCGCCCCGCAGGCACCACCGGCAGTTGTTGCAGCGCAGGCACGGGTCGGTGACGACGCGCGTACCGACCGCGAGGTTCTTCTCGCCGATGTCGATCTCGGCGATCCGCCCGCTGAACTCGTGCCCCAGTGTGACCGGCGGGGCCTGACCGCCCAATGGATGCGGCCCGGACCTGATCATGACCGGGCCGTGAGCGTACTCGTGGACGTCGGTCCCGCACAGCCCGACGTGGGACACCTCGACGATCGCCGTTCCCGGCAGCAGCACCGGGCGGTCGATCTCCTCGAGTCGCACGTCGCGGGCGGCGTGCCAGCGCAGAGCCCTCATCGCGGTCCTCACGCTCCCTTGCGCAATTATTTCGACCGATCGGTACAACTGTGTCGGCTGATGGATGGAACCGCAATACCCCGGCGGGATCACATCAGCGAGTAGCCGCCGTCGACGGTGAGCGTGGTTCCGGTGACGTAGGCCGACGCCTCGGAGGCCAGGAACAGGAAGGCCCCGGCCAGGTCGCCCGAGTGCCCCCACCGGCCCAGGGCGGTGTGCCGGACGATGTCGCCCTCGAGCTCGGCGTCACGATGCCAGTGCGCCCCCAGACCTGTGTCGAACCAGCCCAGGGCCACCGCATTGGCCGTGATTGCGCGAGGTCCCACCTCCTGTGCCAAAGCCTTGACCAGGGCCTCGATCCCACTCTTGGATGCGGCGTAGGCCGACAGGCCCGCGCGGGGCCGGGACCCGAGCACCGATCCGGTGACGATGATCCGGCCGCCGGTCCCCATCACCGCCGCCCCGGCCCGGGCACCGAGGAAGGCCCCGGTCAGATTCACGTCGACGATCTGGCGCCAGGACTCCGGTTCCATCTCCACGACAGGCGAGACCTCCGGCGAGACAGCGGCGTTGCAGATCCACACGTCGACGCCACCGAACCGGTCCACCATCGCCTTGGCCACGGCCTCGTTGAACTCGGCGTCACGCACATCGCCCGGGAGCACCAGGGCCTCCCCGGACAGGCCGTCGGCCACGTCCTGCAGGGCCCCGGCGGAACGGGCCACCAGCCCCAGCCGGGCCCCGTTCTCGTCGAACGCCGAGGCCAGGATGCGCCCCAGACCGCGTCCGGCGCCGGTGATCACGACCCGGCGGCCGGCAAGATCGCCGTAGCGGCCGTTCATGCGCATCACTCTCCATCAGTACAGGCAGCGAGCCGCGGGCGATGGTCAGCTTTTCGACCGGTCGGTACATTAACATCCTGCCAGCTGCCGTGGCAGAAACGGAGGTCCTGCTGTGACGAAAACGCCCGAACCAGGAACTGTTCTCCTCGAACCCCATCCCGCGAGCGAACGACTTGCGGTGCTCAGCCTGAGCCGCCC
The DNA here is from genome assembly GCF_021129235.1 of Kineosporia mesophila. Taxonomy (GTDB): domain Bacteria; phylum Actinomycetota; class Actinomycetes; order Actinomycetales; family Kineosporiaceae; genus Kineosporia; species Kineosporia mesophila. The sequence continues at coordinate 55,325 of NZ_JAJOMA010000031.1, read as the reverse complement.
ACCGGTCAACGCCCTGGACCAGGGAATGTGGGACGCACTGCTCGAGGCCGGTCTCGCCCTGCACGCCGACGATCGGTACCGGGCCGTCGTGATCACCGGCGGGAAGCATCATTTCGCGGCCGGTGCGGACATCCAGCAGATGATCGGACTCACCCCCGATCAGTTCGGCCGACGCAACCGGATCCTGCAGAGAGCCTTCCACCTGATTGCCACGGCGCCGCAGATCTGCGTCGCGGCCATCAGCGGGTACGCCCTCGGCGGCGGCTTCGAACTGGCCCTGGCCGCCGACTTCCGGATCGGCGGGCCGGATGCGGTTCTCGGGCTTCCGGAGGTGACCCTGGGCATCATGCCCGGGTCCGGGGGCACCCAGCGCCTGCCCCAGGTGGTCGGCCTGACCCGGGCCAAGGATCTGATCCTGTCCGGACGCCACGTGGAGGCGCAGGAGGCCTTGCAGATGGGCCTGGTCGACCGGATAGCCCCCGACCCGTTCGAGACCGCCCTCGACCTGGCGCTGACGTTCGCCCGGGGCCCCCTCTCCCTTCGCCACGCCAAACGGGCTGTGCAGGCCGGGCTGGACCTTCCGATCGAGGACGGCCTGGCTCTGGAGGCCGAGGCGATCGAGTGGTGTTTCAGCAGCCGGGACGGTCAGGAGGGACTGTCCAGTTTCCTCCGTAACGGACCTGGCCAGGCCGCTTTCGGCCATGACTGAACCACCGTCGGACGTATTGATTGTATTGACCGATCGGTCTAACGTGTGCCCAACCCTGAGTCACAATGATGTACGACAGGAGTAAAGGATGAGCGAGTTCCGCTTCGACGACCGGGTCGCGGTCGTCACCGGTGCGGGCCGGGGACTGGGCCGGGCCTACGCGCACCTGCTGGCCGCCCGGGGCGCCCGGGTCGTCGTGAACGACCTCGGCGGCAGCATCGAGGGCGACGGCCAGGACACCGGGCCCGCCCAGGTCGTGGCCGACGAGATCGTCGCAGCCGGTGGCGAGGCAGTCGCCGACACCCATGACGTGTCCACCCCGGAAGGGGGCGAAGCCATCGTCGGGACCGCTCTGGACACCTTCGGGCGCGTCGACATCCTGGTGAACAACGCCGGCATCGTGCGGTACGGATCGCTTCCCGACATGCCTCTGGAAAACCTGGAACGGCATATCGCCGTACACCTCTACGGCACCTACAACACGACTCGCGCCGCCTGGCCGCACCTCCGGCGCCAGCGATACGGGCGGATCGTGCACACCACCTCCACCGGGCTCCTGGGCCTGGACAACAACCAGGCCTACGCAGCGGCCAAGGCCGGCACCATCGGCCTGGCCCGCAGCGCCCGGATCGCCGGTGAACCACACAACATCAAGGTCAACCTGATCGCACCCGCGGCCATGACCCGGATGGGCGGCGGCGACCCGCTCGGCGGTGACGACGCCCCGGCCCGACCGGGCGAGCCGCACCTGCCCGCCCGGGCCGTCGCGCCGATGGTGGCCTACCTCGCCCACGAGGACTGCCCGGTGAGCGGCGAGGTGTACATCGCGGGTGGAGGGCGTTTCGCCCGCCTGTTCATCGCCGCCACCGAGGGATATGTGCACACGGACGGGGATGCGACGGTCGAGGACGTCGCCGGCGCCTGGGAGACGATCAACGACGAGAAGGGCTACTACGTCCCGGACGGCCTGATGGCCTGGTCCGGATCCTTCCTGAAACACCAGTTCGGCGGGTGAGAGGGCGGGAGGACAGGCCCTGCACCCGTCCTCCCGCAGCCGGTGCGGTCCTCAGCTGCCGGCGGCCTTGCGGACCGCCTGCAGCCGGGTCCGCCCGAGCCGCAGTTCCTTGGTGGCCCCGGCCGGCTGCTGCCAGGCGTTCGTGATGCCGGTCAGGAAGATGTGGCAGTAGAACTGCGAGAGTTCCTCCACCTTCAGCGGTCGGCGGCCGCTGAGCCACTGGTAGGTGTAGTTGTGCAGGTTCAAAAAGGCGAGGGTGGTCAGTTCCATGTCCTTGACGTGGACGAGCCCCTGCTTGCGCCCCTGGGCGATCGTGACGTGGATGTGCTGCTCGAACCTCGAGCGCTTGTCCCGGAACAGTTCCCGGTACTCCCCCTGCATCTGGTGATACTCGTGCAGGAACACCCAGACGTGATCGTGCCGGTTGATGATCTGCCACAGGAGCGACTCCGACAGCAGCCGCAGCCGCACCTCGAAGCTCACGTCCAGCTCGGCGATCGCCGCGGCCTCGCTGAGCAGCGGATCCATGACCCGGTCGTGGATCTCCGCCAGCAGCGCTTCCTTCGAGCCGATGTAGTAGTAGAGGGCACCGCGGGCCAGGCCCGCGGCCTCGCCGATGTCGGCCACCCCGGTACTGGCGTAACCGTTCTTGGAGAACAGCTCGACGGCGACGTCGATGACTCTCTCGCGCTGGCGGTAGTAGCGCTCGGTCTTACCCCGTTCGGCGCCTGCTGCGGGCATGTCACCTCTCCTGATGTCCGGGTCCACCGCCACCCGGACGTCAGGAGGGTGCGTCCTGCGTGGTCGAGCGATACCAGCAAACTTCGGTGGTCACCGTACACGATCGGGTCAGCAGGGACGGCTGGAGCACCTCCCGTGACTCCCGTGACTCCCGTGACTCCCGTGACTCCCGTGACTCCCGTGACTCCCGTGATCAGGCACGGCCTCCCCGGGGGACCACACCTGGCCACGGGCGGGCGAGTCAGACGGTGGCGACCGGGGTCAGCGGGCTGCCCTGGGTGCCGGGCAGGCGCAGCGGCGGCGCCGTGAGCAGGAAACGGTTGCGTTGATGGGCCCGCAGCCAGTCGGCCAGGTCCTGGGTCCACCACAGTTCACCCAGCGGCACACCGAGTTTGAACAGGCAGAGGTGATGGATCGGCAGCAGCGTGTGCGGCTCGGGCGTGGGCGCCTGGAACCCCTCGACGGCGTAGTTGTCCGCAATCAGCGCCGACAGCTGGGAATCGATGATCCACTGCAGGATCTCGGGGTCCGAGGCGTCGAGATAGGGGTGCATCGCCATGATCTTCTGTGGGTCCGGGTTCTTCTCCCAGGCCATCACCTGACGGGTGAACCCGGTGTGCAGGACGACCATGTCCCCGGGCTCGACCACGACCTTGTCGGCCGCCATGATCTCGCGCAGGGTGGCGTAGTTCACCGGGGTCCAGTCGCTGCCGACGTGGTGCTCCAGGTCGATCAGCACACCCCGGCCCTGCACTCCGTGCGCCGCCATGTGCTCCAGCCCGAGGTGACGGGCGAAACTGGTGCTGCCGCTGCCGTCACCCTTGGCGTCCTCCTTGGGGCCGACGATGTCCTCGTGGGCCCGGAAGCCGTTGTAGTAGACCGGTTCCGCCTCGCCGTCGTCGTCGGCGTCGAAGAGCGCCCCCTGGTGGGCCAGGGCGTCCCACTGGGTGGAGTACTGGAGCCAGAGGGTGACCTGGTCGTCCGACCAGACGTCGACGAACGAGGGGTCGATCGACTCCTTGGCCACGACGTTGTAGAACGTGTCGGGCTTGTGCTGCAGGTCCTCGGTGGGGTGGGTGATCGGGGGGTACCGGCGCTGGTTCAGCGCGGACCCGCCCGGGTAGTCCAGGGGAATGCTGAGACCGAAAGCCTTGCCGGCCTTCACTTCCTGGACGCCCTGGAGCACTTTCTCCGGAGTGATGAGGTTGATCCGGCCCAGCTCGTCGTCCTCGCCCCAGTCGCCCCAGGTCGAGTCGGGCGGGCGTTTCTTCCACCGCTTCGTCACGGTCGCTCCTCCTTCATGGTCACCGTCGTCGTCGACGGCGCCGGGCGTGAGTGAATTCTTGTACCGACCGATCGAAAAGTTCAAGGGAGGCAGACCTCTTCCGTCGTACTTCTTTCGACTTCTAGACTGACCGGTCGAAACATAGTTTGTTCCGTGAGTCAGGGCCGACCCAGGAGAGAAGACATGGCCGATTCCCCCGAGGCCTCTGTACGCAACCTGATCGCCGCCCACATCCAGGCCCAGGACGAGGGCCGCGCCGGTGACATCGTGGCGCTCTACACCAAGGACGCCGTCCTGAAACTGCCCGGCGCCGAACCCGTCGAGGGCCACGACGCCCTGCTCGCCGCCTACGGCCAGTGGACGCCGACCCAGCCGCAGCTGCACCTGGGCGCCAACATCCACGTCACCGTCCTCAGCGACACCCGGGCCACCGCCCGGGCCGACGTCCTCTTCCTCCAGCGCACCGACAGCGGATGGGTCCCGCAGGTCCGCGGGCGGTACCAGGACGAGTACGCACTGGACGAGGGCCATTGGAAGATCCGCAGCCGCGTCACCAGCTTCGAGTCCTGATCCCCACCCGAATCGCCCGCCCGAGCCCACCAGCAGGAGACCTCATGCCCAAGACCCCCGGCACCCCCGTTCCGGCCGCAGTTGCCAGCGGCGTCCTGGCCGCCATCGCCGCCTACGCCCAGGCCCTCGACGAGAACCGCCCGGCCGACGTCGCCGGCCTGTTCGTCGCCGACGGTGTCTCCGAGATCGCCGGCCAGGGCACCTTCGAGGGCCGGTCCGCGATCGAGGCCGCCTACGCCGCCTGGCCGCCCGCCTCCCCACAGGTCCACCTGGTGACCAACACACTGATCACCGACTGGGACGAGAACACCGCCTCGGCCCGCAGCGACCTGGCCCTCACCACTCGCGGTGAAGCCGGTTTCGCCGTTGCGTTCGTGGGCCGTTACGAGGACACCCTCCGGCTCGACGACGGCGTGTGGCGATTCAGCCGCCGCGTGCTGCAGTTCCGCTGACCGGGCCGGAGCCCCCCCGGGGGGTCGGTGCGGCCTGTGCGTCAGGCCCGCCGGCCCCCCGGGCACCGGATGAGGCGCTCCGGTCAGGAAACCGGCCCGGACCGGCTCGCCCTCGAGAACCGCAGCGCCGGATGCCCCGCTGAGGTGTCATCCGCGATCATCTTCTGCAGCGTCGGCCGTCCGGTCGGGTTGAGCAGCTGCTTCACCGGCTTACCGGGGATGTTGCCGCCGGAGAAGTAGCTGCTGTCCAGGAACGACGACAGGTGCGACTGGTCGTTGACCATGGTCGTCCACTGATCCTGCGCTCCCGGCTCGACCTCGACCACGTCGCTCCCCCGCTCCTTCGCCGCCCTGATCACCTCGGTGGTGTACTCCACCTGATCGCCGGCGTACCGCGGGTTGTTGCCGGTGGCCCCGTGCGGCCCGCCGGGGAAGAAGAAGTTCGGGAAGCCCGCCGTCATGATCCCCAGGTAGGTCTGCGGGCCGGCCGACCAGTACTCCTCCAGTGCCAGCCCTTCGCGCCCGCGCAGACCCAGCCGGTTCAGCGCTCCGGTGCCGAAGTCCCAGCCGGTTCCCCAGATGATGAGGTCGACCTCACGCAGGCCCTCGGTGGTCTCGATACCGGTCTCGGTGATCCGCAGGATCGGGGTCTCCGGCAGCGACACCAGCTCGACGTTCGGGTTGTTGTACGCCTCGAAGTACCCGGTGCCGAACGGGGGCCGGCGACCGCCGTAACCGCTGTCCTTCGGTATCAGCCGCTCGGCGGTCACCGGGTCCTTGACGATCGACCGGATCTTCCCGGCCAGGTACGCGCACCACTTGCCGTTGATCTCGGAATTCAGGAGGAGGTCCCAGTAGGTCTCGGTCAGCTTGCGGAACCCCTCGCTGGCCCACATCTTCTCGAACATCGCCTGATGTTCCTCCGGGGTGGCGTCGGTGGACATTCCTCCCCTCATATCGTGGGCGAACCCGCTCGGCGAGGTATTCAGCGTCTGCCGGATCTCCTCGAAATTCTCCCGGATCCAGGTCTTCTCGTCCTCGGTCAGGGGGCCGTTGTTCAGCGGGGTGACCCAGTCGGCCTTCATCTGGTACACCGTCAGCTGCTCCACCTGGCCGGCGATCGCGGGCACGATCTGCACCCCGCTGGAGCCGGTCCCGATCTGGGCCACCCGCTGACCGGTGAGGTCCACGCCCTCCTCAGGCCAGCGACCGGTGTGGTACTGGCCGCCGCGGAACGACTCTCGCCCCGCGATCGCCGGGATGAACGGCACCGAGAGGTTTCCGCTGGCCGCAACCAGGAACCGGGTGCGGTAGAAGTCACCGCCCTGCGTCCCAACCGTGTACGTGCCGCTCGCCTCGTCGAACACGGCCGAGATCACCTTCGAGCCGAAGGTGATGTACTGCCGCAGGCCGAACCGGTCGACCACATGGTTGAAGTAACGCTCCACCTCGGGCTGGGCGGCGTACTTCTCGCTCCACTCCCACTCCCGCCACAGCTCCTCCGAGAACAGGAAGCCGTACGAGTAACTCTCAGAGTCGAAACGGGCCTCGGGGTAACGGTTCCAGTACCAGGTGCCACCGACGCCGCCCCCGGCCTCGAGAAGCCGCACCGACAGGCCTGCCTCGAGCGCCTGCTGCAACTGGTAGAGCCCGGTCACCCCGGCCCCGATGATCAGGACCTCGACCTCCTCGCGCACCTGCGCGGCCGGCACCTTCGACGGTTCGCTCATCTTTTCTCCAGACCACGGTCACTCACGCGACCGTGTTGTTTCGACCGGTCGGTCTACGAATCAGAGTGAGCGTAGAACAGCCGGTGGACGCCGACAACGGCCAGGGGGTTCGGATCACCTCCGGCACAACGCCTACGGGGACCGCCTCGCGCAGGACCGGTCCTTGCCTCTTGTCTGTACCGACCGCTTGGTCTAATTTTTCCAGCATGACGACGGAGGAACGCAGTGCGGCGTCCCCGGCCCCCGGCCCGGACCTGCGAACAGCCGGCGAGAATGCGATGCGGGCCGCGATGCCCGGCGTCTTCCCCGACGGGCCCATCAGCCTGCGTGACGGCAAGCTCGGGGAGGAACTCGTCGACATCGGCACGACCAGCGTCTGGGGCTCGCTCTGGGCCCGCGAGCAGCTGGCCCCCCGTGACCGCAGCCTGATCACGATCGCCATGCTGATCGCGCTGGGCGCCGAGACCGAGCTGAAGACCCACGTACGCATCGGTCTCACCAATGGCCTCACCCGCGAGGACATCGCCGAGGTCATCTATCACTCCGCCGGGTACGCCGGTTTCCCGCGAGCGGTAGCCGCACGCACGGCCACCCGAGAGGCATTGGGCGAGTGACGGAATCAGTACGCGCAGGCAAAGGAGCAATCGTGTCCCTGGACGGGAAGAACGCTGTCGTGACCGGCGGGGCCCGCGGCATCGGCCGGGGGATCGCCGTCGAACTGGCCGCCCGGGGTGCCGCGGTGGCCGTCTGGGACCTGAACCTCGAAGGCGCCCAGGAGACGGCCGCCCTGATTGAGAAAGCCGGCGGACGTGCCGTGGCCGTGGGTGGTGACGCAGCCGACCGCACGTCCGTGGTGGCAGCGTCCGAGCAGACCCGGGCCGAGCTCGGGCCGGTGACGATCCTGGTGAACAACGCCGGGACCACGAACTACATCCCTTTCACCGACCTCACCGAGGACGAGTGGGACCGGATGATCCGGATCAATCTCAAGGGCCCCTTCCTGGTCACCCAGGTCCTGATCGGCGACATGCTGGGGGCCGGCTGGGGCCGGATCGTCAACATCTCCTCGTCCTCCGCCCAGACCGGTGCCCCGGCGATGGCCCACTACGTGGCGTCCAAGGGGGGTGTCATCGGCCTGACCAAGGCCCTGGCCGTGGAGTACATCGGTTCGGGCATCACCGTGAACCACGTGCCCCCGGGGTTCGTCGACACACCGCTCGTGCGGGAGGGGCCGATCGACGTGGAGAAGGTCGCCGCCACGATGCCGATGAAGCGGGCGGGACGTCCCGAGGACATCGCCTACGCGGTGGCGTACCTGGTCTCGGAGGAGGCCTCCTACGTCACCGGGCAGACGCTGGGCCCCAACGGCGGGCGCTACCTGCCCTGAGGGTCCGGATCCGGCCAGAAGCCTGCGAGCAAGGTTCTGTGTGCTGTGCGGCGCATCGGCGCCTCATCCCGGCCACTGGGACTGTTTCGGAAGTCGTTGCCCAGCAGAAAAATAGAATCGTGGTGAGCTGAGAAGCACCGATCAGCCCGGTGCGTCGACGACTTCCCGAAGGAGCACTCCATGACGACGACACCACCCGGTGGCCCGAGAATCGCCCAGGTGGGCGCCGTCTCGCTGGGAACGCCCGATCTGGAGAAGTCACTGCACTTCTTCCGCGATCTGCTGGGTATGGAAGAAGTCGAACGGATCGGCGATACCTCTTACCTGCGCGGGTACCAGGAACTCAAACATCATTCCCTGGTGCTGTTCAGTAGCGCTGAGGCGGTGGTGGACTCGTACAGCTTCCGGGTGGCGCGACCGCAGGACGTCGAGCTGTTCCACCAGCAGCTGATCGCGCAGGAGGTCGAGGCGGTCGAACTACCGTCCGGTCACCAGGCGGGGCGCGGCACGGCCACACGGTTCCTGCTGCCGCACTCCGAGCACCCTTTCGAGCTGTACTACGACATCGACGCCCCACAGGCACCCGAGGAGATCCGTTCCAAACTCCCGAGCAACAGCTCCCGTCGGCGTGGCCTGGGGGTGCGCCGCATTGACCACTTCAACGTGCAGGCTGCCCCCGAGCATCTCGGTGCTGCAGAAGGCTGGCTGCGGGAATCGTTCGGATTCAAACGCCGTGAATTCGTCCATGTTCCGGAGGCGAACAACATGCTCGTGGCTTCCTGGCTCTCGGTCACACCGCAGGTGCACGACCTGGCCATCGCGGTCAGCGCGGACGGCAAGAACGCCCAGATGCATCACGTGGCGTTCAACCTGGAGAACCACAGCGATGTACTGGTGGCCGCGGACGTGCTGAGGGACCACGACGTCACGTTCGACCTCGGCCCGGGCAAACATGGTGTATCCCAGGCCATGTACCTGTACCTGCGGGATCCGGGTTCGGGTCACCGGGTCGAGCTGTACGCCGGCAGTTACCACATTTTCGACCCGGACTGGAAAGCGCTGGAGTGGACTCCGGCCATGGAGTGGGGAGCCACCTGGTACGGCGACCCGCTGGAGATCGGTCCGGACAGCTCGATGATGTCGTCAACCAATTCTTCGCCCCTGGCCTCGGTTCTGGAGAAGGGGACCGCCAAGTCCTGAAGCGGTCGAACCGAAGCGGTGGAGAGGGCCTGGATGCCTTCCCCACCGCTTCCACCGTTCCGGTTCAGGCCGAGCTGACCTGAGATCCATCCCCCAGTAGCCAGGACGATTCCCAGCGACTGACCCGCGAGGCATTGGGCGCCGGCTGACCGGTGCTCACGGACTCCTTCTGGATCAGGTCGCGTGACACCGCATGGGCCACCTCCACCACCAGCGGCGCAAAACGTTCGATGTTGGAACGGAAATCGGCTACCACCGACACGGCTGCGACCGGGCCGCGGCTGTCGCTCACCGGCATCCCCACGCAGGCGATGTCCGAGAAGCATTCTCCGCGCTCGAAGGCCAGGCCATGGCGTCCGCGGATGCGCGCGAGTTCACGGTGCAGGGCGGACATGGTGACGATCGTGCGGTTCGTGTGCCGGGCCGAGCCGAGCACGTCGGCATACTGCTCGTGCACGGCTTCGGGCGGCAACTGCGCCAGGATGGCCTTGCCGAGCGCCGTGCAGTGAGCCGGGGCCCGGCCTCCGACCTCGGAGGGCACGCGCACAGACCCCTGGCCTCCAAATTTGTCTACATAGTAGATGTTCGGGCCGTCCAGGGCGGCCAGGTGCACCGTCAGCCCGGTCTGGCAGGACAGATCGTGCAGCCGGCTGTGTGCGGCGGAGCGAAGCTGGTTGTACACCAGTTCCCGGGCACCGAGACCGAGAGCCCGCTGGCCCAGGCTGTACTGAGCATCGATGTAGCTGACCCAGCCGAACTGGACGAGTTTGGTGAGAATCCGGTGCGTGGTGGAGCGGGGTAACCCGGACCGGCGGGTGACCTCATCCAGGGACAGCGTGGCCATCGGCAAGGCGAAAACATCCATGATCTGGGTGATTCGCTCCACCATCGACGGAGGTTCAGTCCCGGAAGAGGGGTTAGCGTCCTTCGGACCGTTCGAGGATCTGACGCTCATCTCTATCGACCCACTGACATCTTTGTCGGCGAACAGATAATCAGTTGACTATAACGCCTGATTCACGGATGGGAATGGCTGCGTTTGTGGGTCTTTCCGAACCGTCGCGAATCACTTGTCGACGATGTCGAGTGCGATGTCCACCAGCATGTCCTCCTGGCCTCCCACCAGGGCCCGCTCCCCCGCCACCGTGAGTAGCCGCCGCGCGTCCGGGCCGTAGGTCTTCGCCGCGTCCTCGGCGTGGAGCAGGAAGCTGGAGTAGACCCCGGCGTAGCCCAGGGTCAGGGTCTCCCGGTCGACCTGCACCGGCCGCTCCTGCCGGGGGCGCACGAGATCGTCGGCGGCATCCTGCAACTCGAACACCGAGCAGCCGGTCTCCCAGCCCAGACGATCGGCGACCGCGACGAACGCCTCGATCGGGGTGTTGCCCGCGCCGGCCCCGTGACCGGCCAGCGACGCGTCCACCCGGTGAGCGCCCTCCTCGACCGCGACCACCGAGTTGGCCACCGACAGCGACAGATTCTGGTGGGCGTGGATCCCGATCTGAGTGGCGTCGTCGAGCACCTCCCGGTAGGCGCGGATCCGGTCCCGGACGCCGGCCATGGTCAGGGCGCCGGCGGAGTCGGTCACGTAGACACAGTGGGCGCCGTACGACTCCATCAGTTTTGCCTGCCGGGCCAGTTCCGGCGGCGGGGCCAGATGGGCCATCATCAGGAAACCGGAGACATCCAGGCCCAGTTCACGGGCGGCGGAGATGTGCTGGGCCGAGATGTCCGCCTCGGTGCAGTGGGTCGCGATCCGGACCGATCGGATGCCCAGCCCGGCAGCCCGGCGCAGGTCCTCGATGGTGCCGACACCGGGCAGCAGGAGGCTGGTCGGTACGGCCTGCTGCATCTGCGCCACCGCGGCCTCGATCCACTCCCAGTCCGAATGACTGCCGATGCCGTAGTTCAGGCTGGAGCCTGACAGCCCGTCTCCGTGCGTCACCTCGATCGCGTTCACCCCGGCACGGTCGAGAGCTGCGACGACGGCGGCCAGGGGGCGCAGGCCGATCCGGTGCCGCATGGCGTGCATGCCGTCGCGAAGGGTGACGTCCTGCAGGTAGATGTTCACGGACGGGCTCCTGACGTCGTACCGGTGGCGACGAGCTCACCCACGCGCAGGGCAGCTGCGGTCATGATGTCGAGATTGCCCGCGTAGGGCGGCAGATAATCGGCTGCACCCTCGACTTCGAGGAAGGTACTGATCTTCCAGCGCACGCCCGCAGCGGCGTCACCCAGCAGGGGTGTCAGGGCTGCGGGATCCACTGCGGCGAACTGGACCTTCTGCTTCAGCCGGTACCCGGGGACGTACTGGGCGACGTCGGCGACCATCCGGGTGATGGACTCCCGGACCGCGTCGTGATCGACGTCCCCGGTCAGGCAGTAGACGGTGTCGCGCATGATCAGTGGCGGGTCCGCGGGGTTGAGGATGATGATCGCCTTGCCCCGTACCGCTCCGCCGACGTTCTCGACCGCGTGGGCGGTGGTCTCGGTGAACTCGTCGATGTTCGCCCGGGTACCGGGACCGGCCGAGCGCGACGACACCGAGGCCACGATCTCGGCGTAGGGCACCGGGGTGACCCGGGAGACCGCCGCCACGATCGGGATCGTGGCCTGGCCCCCGCACGTCACCATGTTGATGTCCGGTGCGTCCAGGTGCTGGGTCAGATTCACCGGGGGCACCACGAACGGTCCGCTCGCGGCCGGTGTGAGATCGATGAGCCGCTTGCCGAACGGCGCCAGGGCCTGCGCGTTCTCCAGGTGCCCGCGGGCCGAGGTGGCGTCGAAGACGATCCCGATCTCGTCGAAGCCCGGCATTGCGATCAGGCCTTTGACCCCGTCGGAGGTGACCGGGATGCTCAGCCGGGAGGCACGGGCCAGGCCGTCGGACTGCGGGTCGATGCCGACCATGGCCGCCATTTCCAGGACCGTGGACCTTCGGATGATCTTGAACATCAGGTCGGTCCCGATGTTTCCGGAACCGATCACGGCGACCTTCGTGGTCATGAGTACTCACCTCGCGTAAAAGTGACGAAGACACGGCCCAGGCCGCTGACCTCGAGGTCCAGGGCATCCCCGGCCCGGACCGGGACCAGCGGCCCGAGGGCACCGGAGAGAATGATCTCGCCCGCGCGCAGGGGGGCGCCGAATTCGATGGACGTGCGGGCCAGCCACCACAACGCGTCCAGCGGGTCGCCGAGGCAGGCTTGTCCGGTGCCGGTGGACATCTCGGTGCCGTTGACGGTCATCCGCATGGTGACGTCACGGGGCACGAACGCGTCGAGCGGCACCTGCTCCCGCCCGAGGACGAAGGCGCCGCTGGAAGCGTTGTCGGCGACAGTGTCGGTGATGGCGATGTCCCACTCACGCACCCGGCTGTCCACCACCTCGATCGCGGCGACGGCGTGGGAGACGGCCTGTGGCAGCCGCTCGCGCGGCAGGTCAGGGTCCTCGAGGTCGGTCGCGAGCACGAAAGCGATCTCCCCCTCGGCCCGGGGCTGGAGCAGCCGTCCGGCCGGGATCTGGTCGCCGTGGTGGAAGAGCATGTCGTCGAGCAGGACCCCGAAGTCCGGCCGGTCGACACCGACCTGCTGCTGCACGGCCGCGGAGGTGAGGCCGATCTTGCGGCCCACCCGGCGAGCACCGGCCGCCAGCCGGGAGTCGACGACCCGCTGCTGGACCGCATAGGCGGCGGTGATGTCGGTGCTGCCGATCAGGTCACGGACCGGCGCGCCGGGGCGGCGCTCCCGCTGCGCGGTCAGCAGTCGGTCGGCGGCCTGCTGGACACGGCCCGGCAGAGTGAGATCGGTCGTCACGACGCGTCTGAGCAGGCGTCGGGCCGGGTCAGGAAGGCCAGGACCACGCTCTCCCAGGCTTCTTTCGCCTCGATCATCACCCAGTGCCCGCTGTTCGGGAACACGTGCAGCTCACCGTTGGGAATGGCGCGCATCGGGATGATGGACGAGTCCAGCGGGGTGACGCGGTCGTCCCGGCCCCAGGTGAGCAGGGTCGGCGCGGTGATGTTCCCCAGCTGCGCCCATTCCGGGACACCGCCGGCCTGGGCGGCCGCGATCAGGAACTTCAGCGCCTCACTGCCGAACATGGACCGGGCCGTGGCCAGGGTCTGTGCCTCGGTGCCGGTGCTCAGGCGGTCCTCGATCAGTTCCTCGGTGATCAGCGACTGGTCGAAGACCATCCCGCGCAGCCAGCGCACCAGGTTCGGGCGGGTCGGGTCGTCGACGAAGTCGGTCAGCAGCCGCAGGCCCTCACTGGGCATCGGCGCGTACAGATTGCGCCCGATGCCCCCGATGGTGACCAGGCGCCGCACCCGCTCCGGGCGGGTGAGGGCCAGTTTCGTGGCGACCTGCCCGCCCATCGAGTTGCCGATCAGGTCCACGCGGTCCAGGCCGAGACCGTCCAGGAACCGCAGCACGGTCGCCGGGGCGCCGAGCATCGCGTGCTCATCGGTGGGATCGCTGATCCCGAACCCGGGGAACTCCAGGATCAGGGTACGGAAGTGCCCGGCGAACAGGCCGAGGCTGCCGCTGAAGTTGCGCCAGCCGCTGACGCCCGGACCCGAGCCGTGCAGCAGCACCAGAGGTGGCCCCTGCCCGGCCTCGTGGTAGCGCAGCACGCCCTTGTCGGTGGTCAGCTCCCGCAGGGTGCTCTCGTGGGTCAGCAATTCCGGTGCCACAGGTGTCTCGGTCATGGCTCGAACCTCCGCTCTCCACCTCGACTCAAGCAGACGTTCGGCGCTCGCCAGCACGGCGATTCCCGATCAGTGGGATGACCCTTCTCCGGGAAAACAACCGGCCCGCACGATGTTGCGCATCGCAGCCGATGAAGGCCGTGAACCGACCAGCAGTTGGAGGTGCCACCGTGCCCACGCCAGCTAGTACGGATACCGCCGGGAGCGACGCCGTCCGTCGCGTCGAGAAGGTGGCCGACGAGTTCGAGGCCGCAGCGGAGGAGACGGAGCGACTCGGCCGGTTGTCCGACCGGAGCGTCCAGGCCATCAAGGACGCCGGTCTGATGCGTCTGCTGGCCCCGGAGGAACACGGGGGGTATCAGGTCCACCCCCGGGAATTCGGCGAGGCGGTCATGGCCACCGCCCGGCGGTGCGGTGCCAGCGGGTGGGTGGCCGGCGTCGTCGGCGTTCATCCGTGGGAGATCGCCATGCTGGATCCCCGTGTGGGCGAAGAGGTCTGGGGCCAGAACCAGGATACCTGGGTGTCCTCGCCCTACACCCCCAGCGGTATTGCCGAACCCGTCGACGGCGGCTACGTCGTCACCGGCCACTGGCAATTCTCCTCGGGGACCGATCACGCCGACTGGGTGTTCCTCGGAGCGCTCACCGGGGACGGCTCGGGGCGGCCGGCGGCCTCACCGACCTATCTGCACGTGCTGATCCCCCGCCAGGACTACGAGATCCTCCAGGACTCCTGGAACGTGATCGGCCTGCAGGGAACGGGCAGCAAGGACGTGGTGGTCAAGAACGCGTTCGTGCCCGCCTACCGGACGGTCTCGCACCTGGACGTGGCCCAGGGGATCGCGGCCGAACGGGTGGGGCGTACCGGGACGCTGTTCAGGCTGCCGTTCGCGGTGCTGTTCCCGCTGGGCATCACCTCGGCGGTGGTCGGTATCGCCGAGGGCGCGCTCGGTCAGCACCTGGCCTATCAGCGCAACCGGGTCAACGCCGCGGGCGGGCGGATGAAGGACGACCCGTACTCGCTCTACGCGATCTCCGAGGCAGCGGCCGACATCGCGGCCTCCCGATCCCAGCTGCTCGACGGCGTGACCGGGGCCTACGCCCAGCTCGAGGCCGGCCATCCGATCACCACGAAGCAGGCCGGGCAGATCCGGCGCAACCAGATCCGCTGTGCCTGGCGAGCGGTGAACGCGGTCGACGAGATCTTCGCCCGCTCCGGTGGCAACGCGGGACGCCGCGACAATCCGCTGCAGCGCTTCTGGCGCGATGCGCACATGGGACTGCAGCACTTCATCCACATGCCGGGCCCGGTTTACCACGCCGGCGCCGTCCTGGAGATGGGTGTCGACCTGCCGGACCACCTGCGCGGGGTGATCTGATCGGATGGCCGAGGTGACGGACGCCGGCTGGGGCTTCCCCAGTGTTCCCGAGGGCGCTACCCCGGCCCGGTACTTCCGCGACGTACTGGGCAACTTCCCGACCGGTGTGGTCGTGGTGACGGCGCCGGGCCGCGAGGGCGAGCCGCTGGCCATGGTCGTCGGCTCGTTCTCCTCGGTCTCCCTCGACCCGCCGATGGTCATGTTCCTGGCCGACCGGGCATCCAGTACCTTCCCCAAGATCCGCGACGCCGGGCATTTCACCGTCAACGTGCTGGCCGCCGACCAGGTCGGCCTCTGCCGCTCGATGGCGGGCCGCGGGCCGGACCGGTTCCGGGGAGTGACCTGGTCACCCTCCTCCACCGGGGCACCGGTCCTGGACGGCATCGTGGCCCGGGTCGACTGCACGATGGATCAGGTGGTGGAGGCCGGTGACCACTTCCTGGCCCTCGGGGCCGTGCAGGACCTCCGGGTGGTCTCGAGCAAGCTGCCCCTGCTGTTCTTCCGCGGCGAGTACGGCGCCTTCGGCCCGCACGCCTCCGCCCTGCCCGACTGGTCCCTCGGATGGGGATGAACGCTGTTGTCGCGAGAACCATGTGGCTCACGGATGAGGAGAGATCGTGACATCTGAAGATGCGACCACGTACGACGTCGTCGTGGTCGGGTCCGGGGCGGGTGGCCTGGTGGGCGCCTATCTGGCCGCGTCCCGTGGGCTGCGGACCCTGCTGATCGAGAAGACCGATCAGGTCGGCGGGACGACCGCTTACTCCGGGGCCGGTATCTGGTACCCGGGCTCGGCACCGATCACCCGGGCCGGGGCCGACGACGATGTGGAGGCCGGTCGTACGTACCTGCGCGCGGCCGTGGCCGACGACTCCCGGGCCGATCTGCAGGATGCCTATCTGCGGGCCGGCATTGCCGTCATCGACGAACTGGAGCGCAACCCCTGGTTCCAGAGCTTCGAGTTCCAGCCCGTGCCGGACTACTACTCGGCGCTGCCGGGAGCCAGCCCGACCGGACGCACGATCTTCCCACCGGCCCTCGCGGTCGCGAAGCTCGGCAAGGAGGCGGCCCTGGTCCGCCGTCCGATCTACACCGAGCAGCGCGGCATCGACGAGGGGCCGGTCTGGGTGGGCGGGCGTTCCCTGATCGGCCGGGCCCTGAAGGCGTTCCTGGAGACGGGCAACGGTGAGGTCCGGACCGGGACCGCACTGAAGAGCCTGGTCGTGGAGGAGGGCAGGGTCGTCGGGCTGGTCGCCGCGGTCGAGGACGGCGACGTGACCCTTCGCGCCACCCGGGGCGTGCTGCTGGCCGCCGGGGGTTTCGAGCGGAATGCCGAACTCAGGGCCCGCTACCAGTCGTCGGACCTGACCGGCGCATGGTCGAACGGCGCACCCGGCAACACCGGTGACGCGCTGCTGGCCGGTGTGGCCGTCGGCGCCGACACCGAACTGCTCGACGAGGCCTGGTTCATCCCCGGCGTGCTCCAGCCCTACGGAAAACCACTGTTCCACACCGGCACCCGGGGCGGTGTCTGGGTCAACGGCGAGGGCCGCCGCTTCTGCAACGAGACGGCTCCCTACGACCAGTCCGGCCACGCCATCTACCGGGCCCACACCACGACGGCGACCTCGCACCTGCCGATCTCCTGGGTGTTCGACCAGCGACACCTGGACACTTTCAACATCGGCGGCCCACCCGGGGAGCCGACCGCACCGGAGTGGTTCGCCTCCGGTGCCTTGCGTAAGGCCGAAACCCTCGAGGGAGTGGCCGAACTCATCGGGGTGCCGCACGCGAACCTGAAGGCGACGGTGGAGGAGTACAACCACTTCTCCGATACCGGCGTCGACGAGAAGTTCCACCGCGGCGAGAGCACCTGGGACCGGACGATGTCTTACATCGTCGGCTACCCGGCCGGGCCGCCGGCTTCCCTGAACTATCTGGCGATGCCCGACGAGAGCCTGAAGAACCCTCTCCTGCCGCCGTTGGACAGCCCTCCCTATTACGTCGCCACCGTGTTGCTCTCGGACATCGGCACCAAGGGCGGCCTGAAGACCGACGTGGACGCCCGCGTGCTCGGGACCGACGGCCGGGCGATACCCGGTCTGTACGCGACCGGAAACACGATGGCGGCGATGTCCGGCCATGTCTACCCCGGCGCGGGCACCCCGATCGGCTCGTCCGTCGCCTTCGCCTACCAGGCCGTGCTGGACCTTGCCGGAAACTGAGATTCAATGTCTCACAACACTTTCCCACCCGACGGCGAATCAAAGGAGATTTGTGTGGACGAGAAAGTGAAGTTCAGACTGTACCGATGGTCGGTGTGGTGCGGCGCGGTCGTGGCGATCGCCGCCACCGTGTCCTACTACGTGGTGGGCCAGCTCGCCCCACCCTCGCCCGGCGCCAGCACCGACTCCCTGGTCGCCTTCTTCCAGGAGCACCACGACGGCATCCTCTGGGCCGTCGTCCTGATGGGGATCTTCGCCCCGCTGTTCTATCCGTTCGCCGTGGTCACGAGCCTGCAGATGAACCGGATCGAGGGCGGCTGGGGCCTGCTGTCCATGGTCCAGCTGACCACCGCGATCGTCGCACCGACCGGCTGGATCTACCCTTTGGCCCTGGTGGCCACCGCGACCTACCGGCAGCGGCCGCCGGAGATCATCCAGATGCTCAGCGACCAGTACTGGCTCACGTACGTGGGGGTCGCCGTCATCTTCGTGCTGAACGTGGCCGTGATCGGGATCTCGGCACTGGTGGACCGACGCGAGAACCCGGTGTTCCCGCGCTGGTTCGGGTGGGCCAACCTCGTCCTGGCCGCCGGGTTCTTCCCCGGTGTCTTCGTCTATGTCGACTTCGACGGTCCGTTCGCCTGGAACGGCCTCTTCGCCATGGTGATCCCGTCGATCTGCTTCCTGATCTGGAAGATCATGATGATCTGGGCGCTGTTGCGGGCCGTGGGATCCGAAGAACGTGAGGCGCGGGGTGATGCACCGGCCGTCGCGGTGACGGCGGCCTGACCCGCACCTCCGCAGCCGGGAAGCGCGCGGGACCGTTCGGGTCCTGCGCCTTCCCCGGCCGGACCCATGAGACCGCCTGCTCACCGAGTTCGTCGATCGCGGCGTACTGGTCCGCGACGCTGACGGCATAGTGCTCGTTCACGCTGCGACGCACGATCCGGTACCCCACGGCCCCCACCAACCAGGCCATGAGACCAAGAGCACCCAGGCCTGCCGTCGTCAGCATGTCGTCCCCGGCCCGCAGGGACAGCAGAGAACTGATGACGAGTCCGGAACCCACGACCAAGGACAGCAGAGCAGCCGAGGCGGGAACAGCCGCTCGCAGAGTCTCCTTGGCGCCGAGTACCGCCAGTTCCCGACGGCACTCGGTCTCCAGTTCCCGCAGCGCCGGCTGCTGCTCTACCAGTGACCGGTCGCGCCGAAGACTCATGGTCACCGTGCTGCCGATCCGGCGCCCGGTCCCCTGGGTCTCCAGGTTCCAGCCGAAATGACGGTAGGCATCCCGGTACACCCATTCCAGACGCCGAGGGACCTGCGTCCTCGTGTACTCGTAGACCCCTGGGTCGTTCTCGGAGTCGGTCATGGCGGTCCTTCCTCATCCCGCCCGTCGGCCGGGCTTCTCCCCGGTCGATCGGGCGTACAAGGACGATCTCGCACCCCAGGGGTCCGGACATCACCTCCCGGAAGCATCTGCCGTACGTCTGCTGCGGTACCGCGCCGGCGGCCACCGCCCCGGGCCTGGACTTCCGACGGCGCCGAGACCCGCGTGGTCCCAGCCGGGGATCACGCTCCCAGCATCAGGGAACCACCGGTCACCGGGAGCAGCTGACCGGTCATGAAGCGGGAGCCCGTTCCGGCCAGGAACACCAGGACGGGCCCCAGGTCCTGGGCCGGGTCGCCGAGGAGGTCAGCACCGAGCGAACCGGTGACCGGCCGGGTCCGGGACAGCTGGGCGATCATGGCGGCGACGTCCGGTCAGGACCTCCCGAGACGGGACGGTAGCCCAGGATCAGGCTGCCGGTCAGGGACACGAGCCGGCCGGCGAACCACAGCAGGGGTGCGAGCGACGCTGCCCTTGGCCGTCACAACTGCGCGAACGAAATGATCCGGGCCTCCAGCATGACCGCGGCGGCGTCGCCCGGGCAGGATTTCGCCAGGGCATCCATCTCCAGCCTGTCGCTCTCGTCGACCTGTGCGGTCCCGGCCGATGCGTAGAGGTCGGAGATGTCGTCGACCAGGGTCCGGCGCACCGTCACCGTGCTCATCCCGTCGACCTTCGTGGCCTCATCCTCGAGAAAGGCACAGAACGAGGCACTGGTGACCGGGGCCTCGTCACCGGCGTCCCGGGTACCGGGGGTGCTGTCCGGAGCCGTACCCGGCCCGGCCGTCTCGGTGCCGGAAAGACCCGAGGTGTAGCCGATGCCGTCCGTGGCGTCGTCGCACCCGGACAGTACGACGACTGCTGCCAGGACCGCGCAGATGCCCAGGGCACGAGGGGTGCGTGAACCAAGTTCGAGGCGCTTCATCAGGACTCCAGATCGATATGTCGAGGCGACAGCAGCGTGGTCGGACCGCGGTGCACATGAGCCTGCGGTGACCTGTATGCCTCGACGAGCCTGGCCACCCGGGCACCGTAAATCGTCGGTCGGTGGCTGTACCGCGCCTACCGCGATCACGGTAGGCGTTGGGGCGGGCGCCGTCCCAACGACCGGGCCTCCCACGAAAGCGGTACCCCGACCGCACCGGTGGGCTGACGACCGGGCCGGCCCCGGCTCCGACACTCGTGTCATGCCGATCCCGGCCACCGTCCACCAAGGAGACACCCCGTCATGAAGCGCTTCCTGCCCAGTCGTGCCGTCCTGTGGTTCCTCTTCCTCTTCAACCTGGGGGTCGCGGTCGTGGCGCCGCTCGCGCTGGACGGCGCCCAGGCCGTCATGACCGCGGCCGGCATGGGAGTGGTCGCCCTCGGTGCCGGGGTCGCCCTGCTGCGTGACACACCCGAATCCGCCTGAATCTGAACCTAATGGAGGGAGAAACCCGTGCCCGCAACTGTTCCCGCGGCCGACACCCCAGTAGCGAAGACCGACCAGCCCATCGGGCTGTGGCTCTTCTTCGTCGGCACAGCTGCTCTGGTCGTGTCGCTCTCGCAGTCGATCCTCATCCCGGTCCTCGGTGAACTGCCGCAGAAACTCGACACATCGGTGTCGAACGTGCAGTGGCTTCTCACCTCGACACTTCTGGTCGCTGCGGTCGCCGTCCCGCTGATGGGTCGTCTGGGAGACATGTTCGGCAAGCGCCGCCTTCTGCTGGTGAGTGTCGGCTCCCTTGTCGCCGGATCACTCCTCACCGCTTTGACCAGCAACATCACGCTGCTGATCGTCGGTCGCGCCATCCAGGGTCTGTCCGCCGCGGCCATCCCTCTGGGGGTGAGCCTGCTGAGCGCACTCGTCCCGCGGGAGAAGGCGGGCACGGCCATCGCCACCGTCAGCGCGATGCTCGGGGTCGGCGGTGCCCTCGGCCTGCCCCTCGCCGCTCTGATCGCCGAGCATGCCGATTTCCACGTCCTGTTCTGGATCACCGCCGCGGCCGGTCTTCTCGCCCTGGCCGGTATCTGGGCCCTGGTCCCGGAGGACGCCTCCCGCACCGGCGGGCGGATCGACTTCGTGGGCACGGTTCTTCTGGGAGGCGCGCTGGTGTCGCTGCTCTTCCCCCTGTCGCAGGCCACCAAGTGGGGCTGGGGCTCGGTCGAGGTCGTCGGTCTGCTGGGGCTGTCCGCCGCGCTGTTCGTGGTCTTCGCGGTCGCTCAGACCAGGATCGCCCAGCCGCTGGTCGATCTGGCGACGTTGCGGCGCCGTCCGATCCTGCTGACGAACATCGCCTCGATCTTTTTCGGGTTCGCCCTGTTCGCCTCACTGATCGGTACGGCTTCCTACGTCCAGGCCCCGGCGGCCACCGGTTACGGCTTCGGGTCGTCGGTGCTGACCGGCGGGCTGGCCATGCTCCCGAGCGGCCTGGCGATGCTGATCCTGGCGCCGGTCTCGGCGAAGGTGGCCCAGCGGATCGGAGCCCCCCGCACCCTGGCCATCGGTGCGGTCATCGTGGCGGTCGGCTGGGCCGCGCGGATCGTGGCCACGGACTCGCTGTGGCAGGTCATCGTCGGTACGACCGTCGTCGGCGCCGGCACAGGGATCGGCTACGCAGCCATGCCTGCCATCATCAACGCCCACACCGCCACGAACGAACTGGCGGCGGCCAACGGCCTCAACACCCTGGTGCGCTCGGTCGGCAGTTCCCTGGCCAGCGCGGTCGGCGGGGCGATCATGGCCGCCAGCACGATCGCCCTCGGCGGCGCGGAGATCCCGAGCCTCGACGCCTACCGGCAGTTGTTCGCCATCTGCGCCGTCGCCTCGGTCCTGGCCGCAGCCATCGCGCTGGCCATCCCCAACATCCCGGCCGCGAAGCAGCCGGGCCACTGACTGGTATCCCGGCCGTCCTGCCCGGATCACGGACACGCGGCCGGGACCCGACGTGGCCCGGTCCCAGCACCGTCCCCGTGCCGTACCGTGTCTGGATCGGCGCACAGACCTTGACTCACCGGAGCCACGGATCCTCCTAGGAATGCGATCTCGTCCTGCGCGGGAGCACCGGTGTCAGCCGATCAGTAGGCTGCCGGTGAGAAACACGTTCAGCCCGATGACGAGGCCGAGCACCGTTCCGATGGCACCGACCGTCAACGATGTGTTCGCCGCCGACCCCATCACCGTGCTGCTGCTGGTGAGCCAGAGCAGCGGCGCGAGGGCCAGCGGAATGCCGAAGGACAGCGCCACCTGGCTCAGGACGAGCGCGGCCGTCGGGTCGACCCCGGCGGCCAGGACAGCCAGGGCCGGAACGGCAGACACGCAGCGTAACAACCATGCAGACACATGACGGCGCAGGAAGCCCGCCATGATGGCCTGGCCGCTATAGACGCCTACACAGGTGGAGGCGAGGCTCGAGGCCAGCAGGGCGAGCGCGAAGGCCCAGCCGGCGGCGGCCCCCATCACGGAGGCGAACCCTGCGTGCGCGTCGGCCAGCGAACCGGCCTGCTGCGCTCCGAGCGTGGTGGCGGCGAGCATGATGCAGACGTTGATGGAGGCCGCGACCAGCATGGCGGCCGAGATCTCGCGGCGGGAACGGCGCAGAAGCTCCGGCACCGCGCGGCCCGACACCGCGAGCTCGGTCTTGGTCATGTCCGAGTGCAGGTAGACCACGTGCGGCATCACCGTCGCCCCGACCACACCCGCGGCCAGGTAGGCGCTGTCGATCCCCTGCAGCCGGGGTATCAGGCCGGAGGCCAACTCCCCCGCGCCCAGGTCCGCGTGAAGGACCTGGTATCCGAACGCCGCGGCCACCGTTGCCAGGCCTGCGTACACCACTGGGCGGAAGAGGCTGTAGCCGTTGACCTTCAGGCCGAGAACGGCCAGAGACGTCAGGACCATGGCCGTAGCCCCGGCGAGCATCGGAACACCGAACAGCAGGTGCAGGGCGATCGCGCCGCCGACCACCTCGGCCAGGTCGGTCATGATGACGACCAGTTCGGCCTGTAACCACATCCCGACCCGCGCCCAGGACGGCATCCTCTCGCGGCAGTGTTCGGGCAGGCTGCGCCCGGTGACCAGTCCCAGCTTGGACGCCAGGTACTGCACGAGCAGGCCGACGGCGCTCGCCGCGACGACGACCCAGACCAGCATGGGCCCGAACCGGGCGCCTGCGGTCACGTTCGTGGCGAAGTTTCCCGGGTCGATGTAGGCCACGGCGGCGATCAGGGCAGATCCCATGGTCGTGCCGACCGCGCGTCGGCTGATGGGCGCGGCCTGTACGGTCCTGGCCATGTCGGGCGCGGGTGATGAGCTCATGTGGGCCTCGATCCGTACGCTGCGGCAGCGCTACTGGCTGCCCAGGATCGCCCCGCCACCTGCGGCGTTCCGGTGCCCGTCCCGTTGGCCGGGACGGGCACCGGGCAGCTGGACGTTCGGGGTTCGTGCCACGGAAGTCCTCGGCGTCTCGTCGATCACCCGAACCATGACCTACTCCGCGTCGAAAATCCGCCGGATGCCGCGCAGGATGAGGCCGAGCAGATACTCGTGGCGGCTCTCGTCGGCGATGATGGAGTGCACCATGTCGTGGTCGGCGGCCCTGACGATCGACGCTACCGCCATGGGCAATGGGAAACTCCTGGTGTGGGGGCTGTGACGCCAGCACGATCGTCCGTACACGCCGTCGGTCGGGCTGACCGGCCCAGGACACGTTCCGCAGCGGCGGGTTCCGTGCGAGGAAGTCACCCACGATCCAGGAGACGACATGCATCGGTTGACGAAGAAGTTCGCCACGGCCCTGATGGTGGCCGGTTCCGCGGTGTCGCTGAGCATCGCGACGTCGGCGACGGCTCAGGCCGCCACTTCTCACGGTTGCCCTTCGGGATACGTCTGTCTGTACCCGCAGAGCGCCGGCTGGAACAACGATGTGCCGTCGTACAAGTGGTACACCTACGGCGGGCACAATCTCACGAACCAGTACGGCACCCACCGCCTTTTCAACAATCAGACCGGCGGGGCTGTCGTCCGTAACTGCTACGGCACCAACGGCACGAACTGCGCTGGTATTCAGAGGGCCGGGACCTACTACGACTACGACTACACGCCTTACAATTCTGTCAAACTCTCGGCCAGCTGATCGCCCCTGAACGATACGGGGCCGGTGACCCGGACCGGGCCACCGGCCCTGGCTTCGAAGACCCATGTCCAGAAGGCCAGTTCACTCCTGCAGCCAGAAGGCCAAGAGCTCTTCCCCCTTCCTGACTGACGAACCAGCAGTCGATCTCGGCAACGAAACCTGCATCCTCGTCCTCAATCTCCTCGGATGGCCCACCCCGACGGTTGCCGCGGCCACGTGTGAGCGCCCTCGCCCCGTACCTCTTTTGGTTGAATACCGGTATGGATGAGCTGGAAGCGTTCCGGGCGGATGCCCGGCAGCAGGGCGCGAGTACCACCCAGGTGGACGCATGGCTGGCCGGGACCCGGTTCTGCTGGCAACTGGACGTCACGGGCGAGGGTCCGCCCGCCGCTCAGATCGATGGCTGGCCGACGCTGCCCACCGATGTGTCGTGGCCCGTGGACCCGCAAGGCCAGCCGCTGGGTTTCCTGGCCGCCATCCATTGCGCCCTGCTGCCTCGGCCGGCCGCCTCGGACCTCGCCCTCCCCCAGCAGGGCCATCTCCTGTTCTTCCAGAGTCACGACGAGCCCTGGGACACCGACGGGCCGGGACTGCCGGAACAGGTGCTCCACGTTCCCGCCCTCGGGCCGGAGCAGAGCCACCTTCCGCACTATGAACGGGTCGACCTCTATCCGTCGGTCCGGTTCAGCCGCGACACCACCCCGGATCCCAGCACGACCCGGCACTTCGACCAGCTGACGGAACTGGCCCGCACCTACTGGCCGGAGGTCGATCAGCCCGGCCGCGACCGGATGCGCATCGGCGGATACGGGGACGTCGCCCACAACAGCCCGGAACAGACCGTGATGTACGAGCTCGGTACCCAGGGGCTACTTCCCTCTGTGGACAGCTGGGAAGACTTCCACCGGGCCCATGCCCAGGTGCAGCGGGAATGGCTCCCCTTGGCTCAGTTCGGGCTGCTGGACGACGACTACCCCGACACCAACGCCCGGTTCATGATCCGGCGGACCGACCTGGGACAGGGCCGCTTCGACCGGGTGATCTCCGACGCGGAGTTCGGCGGCTGACGTCCGATCAGCAGGCAGCGAGGGCGCCCACGGGTGTCCATAGGTGCAAAAAAGGGCACTCTACGTGTCCGGCGTGTGACTTTTCGGTGTCGGACTGCATAGGATCGAAGGGTCGCGGCCGATCGTGGGTCTGTCAGGGAGTCCCGTCGGCCGCGGCCCGAACGCACCGTAAGACAGCATTTTTGGGGGGCGCCGCGGACAAGGGGGTAATGACAGGCACCCCTTAAGAGCCTTATCCGGCAGGTATTTACGGGATGGCCGTCATAACCTCGCGAAGGTAGCCGATTCACGTGGCTACGCCAGCGTTCCCGCCACCGGAGGTTTTCGCTCATGTCGCCCGTTACCCACCTGAACCTGAACAGCGGTGTCCAGATCCCCGCAATCGGGTTCGGAGTCTTCCAGACCCCGCCCGAGGAGACCCGCTCGTCCGTCGCATCGGCCCTGCAGGCCGGCTACCGGCACATCGACACGGCCGCGGCCTACGGCAACGAGCGTCAGGTCGGCGAGGCGATCGGGCAGTCCGGTCTCGACCGGTCCGAGGTCTTCATCGAGACCAAGATCTGGATCAGCGACTACGGCTACGAGCAGACGCTGCACGGGTTCGGCAAGAGCGTGGGCAAGCTCGGCCTGGAGCAGATCGACCTGCTGATCCTGCACCAGGCCCTGCCCTCGGACTTCACCAAGACCCTGGACGCCTACCGCGCGCTGGAGACGCTGCTCGCCGACGGCCGGGTCCGCGCCATCGGCGTCAGCAACTTCATGGTGCAGCACCTGACCACCCTGCTCGAGCACGCGAGCGTCGTGCCGGCGGTCAACCAGATCGAGGTCCACCCCTACTTCACCCAGCCGCAGGTCCAGGCGTTCAACGCCCAGCACGGCATCCTGACCCAGGCCTGGTCCCCGATCGGCGGCATCACCTTCTACCGCGACGGCGAGCACACCAGTACCCTGCAGGACCCGCTGATCGGCGAGATCGCCCAGGCCCACGGCAAGACCCCGGCCCAGGTCATGCTGCGCTGGCACGTGCAGCAGGGACGTTCCGCGATCCCGAAGTCGACCCGTCCCGAGCGCATCGCCGAGAACCTCGACGTCTTCGACTTCGATCTCACCGACGACCAGCTCGCCTCGATCGACAAGCTCGACACCGGCCGTCGCGGGGGCCCGGAACCGGACGTCATCACACTGGAGACCTTCGGCCGCGAGATCCCCGAGTCCTGAAGGAAGGAAATCCATGACCACCTGGCTGATCACCGGCTGCTCGACCGGCCTGGGACGCGCATTCGCCGAAGCGGTGCTGGCCCGCGGCCACCACGCGGTCGTCACCGCCCGAGATGTCACCACGGTGCAGGACCTGGCGGATCGCTACCCAGACGCCGCCCTGGCTCTTCCCCTCGATGTGACCGATCAGCAGCAGGTTTCGGCTGCGGTTACGGCCGGGGTGGAACGTTTCGGCGGCATCGACGTGCTGGTGAACAACGCCGGATACGGCTACCGGGCGGCCGTCGAGGAAGGTGAGGACGAAGCTGTCCGGCAGCTTTTCGAGACTCATGTCTTCGGGGCGGCCCGAACCGTCAAGGCCGTCCTGCCGGGTATGCGCGCCCGCCGTTCGGGAACAATCGTGAATATTTCGTCGATCGGTGCGCGCATCTCGCCGGAGGGTTCCGGCTATTACGCAGCCGTCAAGGCCGCGGTCGAGGCACTGACCCTGTCCTTGCGTAAAGAGGTTGCGCCTCTGGGGATCACCGCCATGGTCGTCGAACCTGGTGGTTTCCGGACCGACTTCGCAGGCCGCTCGCTCACCCAGGCAGACGTGGCGATCGCGGATTACGCCCAGACTGCCGGCCGGCGCCGCAAGGAACACGACACTGTCCACGGCACGCAGAAGGGCGACCCGGCCAGGGCCGCCGCCGCCCTGATCGATGCGGTGGAGTCCTCGCGGCCGCCGTACATGCTGCTGCTCGGCAACGACGCCTCCGACGCGTTCCGGGCCGCCCTCGACGACCTGCGTACCGAGGTGGATTCCTGGGAAACGGTCAGCCGGAGCACAGACTTCGACGCATGAACCTCCCGGTTCCGGTCCCCCGCGCCGGCGGGCCGGAACCGGATGGCTGCTCAGCCGAGCTGGTCGGCGGGACGCTGGAGCACCTCGTTGATCACCAGATGACGGGGACGGGCCAGGATGAAAGCAGTGAGCTCGGCCACTTCCGCGGGGCTGCCCCTGGCCACGTCCTGGTAGCCCTCGGCGATCAGGGCTCGGGCGGTGGCCGCGCCGATCCCGCAGGAGGCTCCGGTGATGACCGCGACGCCAGCGTTCGTGGCACTCATGATGTTTCCTTGCGCGGTTGTCATGGCTTGTCGGCCATCAGTTGAGTCCAGCTGCGGTGAGCCAGGCTTCGAGTTCCTCGGCTGCGTCGGACACGGTCTCGCCGCGCACGGCCAGGCCCTGGCCCACTCGCGTGTCCGGCAGCGCCTCGCGGTAGTCGGCGTCGACACCGCTCATCCCGCTCACCGCGTAGGTGACGAACGGCAGGACGGTCTTGCCGGCCAGGCCGGCGTTCTCGATGAAGGTCCGCATGATCATGGGTGCCTGGGTGCCCCACACCGGACTGCCGATCAGTACCGTGTCGTAGGTGTTGAGGTCCGGGAGCGGTTCGGCGATCTTCGGCCGGGCGTCGTCCTCCTGCTCTTGTGAATTGCGCTGCACCGTGGGTTCGTACGCTTCGGGGTAGGAGTCAGCCGCCTCGATCCGGTAGACGTCGCACTTGATGCGTTCGGTGATCATGTCGGCCAGAACCTCGGTGTTCCCCACCTCCAGAACCCTTCTGCCTCCGTTGAAGTAGTTCTCGCCGGCCCGGGAGAAGTACACGAGCAGGACGCCGGCGCCGGGCACCGACGGGGCCGGATCGGTGCTGGCTCGCGTCGCTTCGGGGGTGGTTGACACCGGCTCGTCGCTGGAGCAGCCGGTCATGGTGGCGGTGAGCGCCGCGCCGATGAGGCCGTTCTGTAGCAGGAGTCTTCGGGAGATGAAGGATGTCATGCACGCTCTCCTTGGGGTGGTCGGGAAGATATGCCCTTGCTGAGGGCTGCGGCGATGACCGCCACCCCCAGGGAGCCGCCGACCTGGCGGGCCGTGTTGAGCACCCGCGCCGGTGGTTCCTGCCTGCGCGGTCGGGACCGCATCCAGGGTCAGGGAGGTCAGTGGGGGCACGGTCATCGCGCCGTCGCGCCGGTACCAAGGAACCCCGGTTCGGCGGCGCCTACCAGTGACGCCGTTACCCGGTAATGCCAGACCCTCCCTGGCCCTTCGGCCGGCCTCTACCGTCGATGGCATGGACAACCAGGGCGAGGTCCGCACCTTCCTCACCACCCGCCGCGACCGGCTGACTCCCGACCAGGCGGGGGTGGCGATGCACAACGGTCGACGACGCGTCAAAGGCTTGCGTCGTGAGGAGGTCGCGATGCTGGCGGGGATGAGCACCGACTACTACACCCGTCTGGAGCGGGGGAACCTCTCCGGTGCCTCACAGTCCGTCCTCGATGCGCTGGCCCGGGCCCTGCAACTGGACGAGTCGGAACGGATCCACCTTTTCGACCTGGCTGCGGTCGCCAACGGCGCCGGGCGCACCGTCGGTGCCTCTGCCCCGTCGCGATCGCCCCGCCCGGCCGGGCAGCCCCGCGTGCGGGAAGGCATCAAGCGCATCATCGACAGCATGTCCGCCCCGGCCTACGTCCGGAACACCCGCGGGGACATCCTGTACGCCAACGCGCTGTGCCGGGCGCTGTTCAGCCCGGCCTACTCCGATGACGCCGACGGGTTCAACATGGCCCGCTTCCTGTTCCTGGACCCTCGCTCACGCGACTTCTACATCCGCTGGGAGAAGGTGGCGCGGGATCTGGTGGCTGCCCTGCGGGTCGAGGCCGGAAAGAACCCCTACGACCGCGCCCTCACCGACTTGGTCGGCGAACTCTCCACCCGCAGTGAGGAATTCCGTACCTGGTGGGCCGCCCACCACGTCAAGCTGCACACCCGCTCGACCAAGAAGATGCACCACCCGGCCGTCGGCGAGATCGAGCTCACCGGCGAGGCGCTCACCCTCCCCGGCGACCCCGGCCTGGTCATCATCACCTACACGGTGGAACCGAACAGCGCCTCCAAGCAGGCGCTCTCCTTCCTGGCCAGCTGGACGGGGCAGCCGCACGCAGCGGAAACCAGCGCCCCGGATCCGGCGAACTCACAGACCTCGGAGTTCGGGAACCCCGCGCAGTAGGGGTGGATCCGATCCGATGGATGGGCGTGGCAGGGTGAGGTCATGACACCGGACATCCGCGCACTGCACCAGGACTTCGTCGAGGCAGAGCTACGGGCCGATACCACCCGACTGGACGACCTGCTGGCCGTGGACTTCGCGTCCATCGGCGAGCGCGGGTATGTGCTGGACAAGCGGCAGTGGATCGGTAAGTTCTCCGATCTGTCGTACACGGTGCTGGAGGTCTCTGACGTGGACGTGCGCCGCTACGGGTCGACGGCGATCCTGCGGGGTGTCCAGCGCAGTTCGTCGGTCTGGGGTGGGACTTCGATGACGCTGGTCACCCGGGTGGGCGCGGTGTGGGTGGAGGTGCCCGGGGTGGGCTGGCGGCTGGTTGCGCTGCAGTTCAGCTCGCTGGACCCCGCGCTGCTCTGATGTGTCTCGCGAGCCGGCGACACACACCACCTCCGAAGGTTGCGCAGTGCAAGGCCAGGTTGCTCGTCGCGGACCGGATCCGCAACGGGCTTCTCCTTGGCGAAGGACGGGTCCGGGGCACCATCGGCGAGGTCGGTCGCAGACTGGCCCGATTACCGCCTTTCCCGTCGATTTTGATCAGCTATCTCGGCGCGATCGACTTGCTCACCGCACAGAGCCTCTTCGAACCTCTCGCTTCGAGGTGTCGGGACCGGAAGACTGGCCGGTAGGCAACTACGGTGCCTGGCATGGACGTGGATGTGACTGGCTTGACCTGGTGGACCGATCTGGCCGAGGACCAGCGCGAGAAGTACGCGCGGTACGGCATTGACGCCTCTGATGCAGAGGAACTACCGCCTGCCTGTGTGGCTTTCGTCGAGACCGCGCAAGCCTGGGTGAGGGCCAGCCTCGAGGATCGCGCCGGCTTGCTCGGCTCCCTGGCTCACCTGGAGAAGGAATCGGTTGCTTTCGGGATACCGGAGGATCCGAAGGAGCAGTTCCATCTGTGGATATACCAGAGCGTCAAGGGTTGGATGCTGCGACCGCTCTGACTCACGCTCATCCTTGGCGCCGACCGGACACAGAATGGCTCGCCCCTCGTGACAGAGGTCAAGAACTGGGGCGTTGAGGACGTCCTCATGCTCGTCTGTGACGGGTTGAAGGGCCGACCGGCCTCGGGCCGCAACGTGTGGCCGAAGACGATCGTCCCGAGCCACGTCGTCTACTTGCTGAGTGAAACCTTTCGATAGGCACCGCGTCAGGTCTGGGACAAGCCCGCCAAGGATCTTGGACCCATCTCCACGGCCGCGGCCGAGCTGGGCTGTGTTCCAGCCTTGATCAGACAGTCCCATCGTGGAGACCGTTTTGCCTATGGGGCCCGAGCGCCTCCGTATTGCCGCCGGCCACCTTCGACGCGGACGGTGAGGCCAGTCGGCTCGTTGTCCTGGCGAACCATTGCCTCGTCTTGATGAGGTGTCATTGGGCGTCGGCACGGGCCACATAGCGATGGGGTTTGCACACCGGGCAGGGCACCGGCATCCCCGTTTCGACGTCGTCGGGCAGCCACCCGGAACGGCAGTTCGCGCAGCCGAGCACGGGCTTGAGGCCCGGCTTGCGGGCGCGTTCGGCCGCTTCGGCCAGCCACCCTTTCAGAGCTGCGGCGGGGTTGCGCAGGTCGGTATCGACGTTGTGCATCAGGAAGCTGCGCAGCTCGGTCTCGAGGTCACCGGCGCCGACGGTCATCTCCCAAGCCGCCATCAGTTCGTTCACCGTCGTCTCGTCGAGGGGCGCCCCACCAAACAGACGACGACAGACCAAAGTCAGTAGTTGAGGGTTGAGGTAAGGGACAGGGGGTTCAACGGTCGGCGAAGCAGGTGCTTCAGGTTTGCTGGGGCTGCGTTCGCGACGACTGGCTCCGGATGCCTTCCCACCAGCGCGTCCGGCTGCCACTTTGCGCTCTCGTTCGCGCAGGATCTGGCGGCGGCTGCGTTGCCAGTCGAACCAGTCGTGGAAGGTCAGGCCGCCCTTGTCCGGGATGCCGGGGCAGTGACTGGCACCGTGGCGGCATACGGAGTCGCTGTCGTGCCACAGTCCCGCCGCAACCAGCGCGCGGATGTGGAGGGTCCGGCCGCCCTTCTCGGTCACCAGGCTGGTGCGCAGGCGCCCGTCGGTCAGCTGCTGTGAGACCCAGATGCCTGACACCGTCCACAAGCCGACTGCGTTCAGGCGGTGGCTTCGCTGGATGGCGACAGTTTTGGGATGTTCGGGAAACCCGTCGTCAATGCTGAACCAGACCATGGCAGCGTCTTTCGTGAGATGTGGGTAGCGTGATCGCTCGATCGCCGAGATGTCGGCAGCGTTGCCTTTAGGCGGCGGGGGCGTTGATCTGCTCCGGTCGTCGAGAGGAGGGCCCGTCGCGGTGACCGGTGTCGTGCGCTGAGACGCCTCGCAGTTCCCGTTTGATCGTTGATTCGCTCACCCCGAGGATCGCCGGTCCCCGGGAACGAATCGTCTTCTCGTCGTGGCCCTGGGACAGCCACCGCAAGATGGTGTGAGTGCGGTCCTGGTCGCTGGGTTCGACTCTCAGCGGTTCCGGCCCGTGGTCGCCGGCGGTCCGACGGGATCGGTCTCTGGCCGGAAGTGCTGGACGACCGTCCGTGGGGGCACCGCGGTTGGCCTGTCGGCGCTGTCCGGTGGTGGCCTTTCGCTCCGCTGGTCGCTGGTGGGCATTGGCCGTGCGGCTGCGGCGGCTGGCGCGCTGCCAGCCGCGGGTCTCGGCGATCGCGGCGACGGACAGGAAGGAGATCGGGGGTGCGACGGCGAAGGCCTCGGCCCACGGCAGTTGCGCGGCCCAGCTGTGGGGGTCGGCAGCGGCCAGGTTGGCCAGGATGATGAAGGCCACGGTCAGGAGCAGGACCAGGGCCGGGATGATCCGGCGCCAGTCGGTGCGCCGGCGCATCTCCCAGGCGGCATAGGCGGCCATGACTTCCAGGCTCCCGGCGACGGTCCAGACCATCCAGCCCCGTACGCCCACGTCGGGGTAGGAGCCCACGTGCAGGACGTGGGTGGCTGATCCGGCCAGGTTGATGAGGCCCAGGCCGGCCAGGACGACGGCGGCGCCGGTGCGGTCCGGATCGGCGCGCATCCAGGCGATGATGGCGGGTAGTGACTGTTGCTGCTCAGTTTTGGGCATGGAGATCCTCATGCTGGACGCGTGCGGCGGGGTTAGGCGGTGATCTGGGCGCGGATGCTGCTGACCCGCTCGTGGATGGCGCGATCCGTGGTGTCGAGCTGGGCGGCCTCATGCAGAAGGGCGGCGGCCTCGTCGGGATCCTCGTCGTGGACGATCTCGGCCAGAGCGATGCGGACCTTGGCGCCTGCTCGCAGCAGGCGACGTCGATGAGGTTGCAGCCAGGGGTAGTCGAGGCTGGATCGGTCGGCGAGACGGCCGGTGTGCAGCGCGAGCCCCTGCCGCAGAGCGGTTTCGCGAGTGCTGGGGGTGTTGGCGTTCTGGATGGTGGTGAGGGCTTGTTCGAAGGCGTGGGTGTCGACGTCGATGAAGGGGGCGAGCTTGTAGTGGCTTCCGGTGTTGATGACGGCGTTGATGTCGAGGTTTTCGGGGTTTCCGGTTGCGGTGCGGATGGTGCGGCGGAGGTTGGCGACTTCGGTGGAGAGGCGTTTGACGGCTTTGCTCATGGTGATGTCGGGCCAGATGAGTTCGCGCAGGGCGTTGAGTTGGGCGCCGTCGGGGTGCAGGGCGAGGTAGAGCAGGACCTGGAGGGCGTTGCGGCGTAGTCCGTGGACGCGGTTGCCGTTGAGGTCCCAGACGGCGGGGTCGGCGAAGAGAGTGACGCGTACGCGCAGCGCGGGGTTCGGTTTCTGAGGGGTGTCGGTGGTGAATGTTGTTGCGGTGGAGTTGATCTTTTCGGAATTGGCTGCTGGGTGGACGTGACGGTGTCCGGCGTTGGGCTCGATGTCGTGGTCGTTGACGAGTGGGTCGGCTGGTCGAGGGTCGGCCCAGGGATCCGTGGGTGCGTGGCGACCGGGTGAGGCTGGTGTGGTGGTGGGCGGGGCCGTGTGTCGTCCCCTGCTGGTAGTCGCCACGGCTGGTGCTGACGTGGCGAGCGCAGGCTGGGTATCGGGCGGCCGGAAGTTTTCGCGCGTGGACGGCACCGGATCGGGCCGGTGTTCAGGCCGGAGAGCCACAGCGGATGGGTGGGGCTGGGCGGTCCGCTCTGGGCGGTGCCGGTTTGTCCGGGCTGGCGTCGAGGGGCGTTCGGGCGCAGTGAGTTCTGCCGGTGCAGTTGGCCCTTGGTGACAGGCGGTGGTTCGTTCGTTGATGTCTTGTGCGGTTCGATGGATGAGGGCACGTGCGCGGTCGACGGCGGCGTCGGTGTGCTCGAACGGGCCCTTCTGCGGAGAGCTCAGGCCGTCCTGGAGCGCCGCTTCGGACAGTTGCGGTTGCTCGTGCGGGAGGAGGTCTTCTCCGGCGTCGTGCGCGGCTGGTTGCGCGTGCATCGCGGTGTCGGAGTGGCGTGATCGTCGTCGGGATCGGCGCCGTAGGTGCAGGGCCACCAGAGCGATGAGCGCGGACAGAGCAGAGGGGACGATCCACGCTGGGTTGTCCTGCCCCGGGCTGGTGGTGTGGTTGTCCGGGGCCGAGGTCTCCCCCGTCGGACCGGGTCGTGCGTTCTGGGGCTGCAGGGTGCTCGTGGGTCCGGTCGGTGCCGTCGCGCTGGGCGTTGGGGACGAATCCTTGGGGGTGGGCGGGCGGCGGGGCGCTGTCGTGGGTGTGCCGCGGTCGGGATCTGCGGAGGTCGGCTCGGGCGGGCCTTGTCTCTTGCCGCGGAGCGAGTGCGTCGAGCCGTGGGCGTGCCGGGTGGTTCCACGGTCGTGCGCGCCGGCAGGCAGAGTGAGGGTGTCGCCGGTCTCGATGTGGTCGGGATCGGTGACGGTGGCGTGGTTGGCCCGTTGGATGGGCTGGTAGTCCAGGTCTCCCAGGAATCGGGCGGAGATGTCGCCGAGCCGGTCGCCGGCGACAACGGTGTACCTCAGCGTGGCTTCGTCGTTCTCGCCGGCGGAGGCATCGGCTGCGGGCACGGGCGAGCTGGTGGGGACCAGGACCGTCCAGCCGGGGATCAGCATGTTCGGGGAGTGCATGACGGTGCCGTCTGCCTGCTGACGTCCGGCGTTGAGGGTCCAGATCTCCCGCCACCGGGTGCCGTCGCCGAGGTACTCCTCTGCCAGCCCCCACAACGTGGAGGTCGGGCCGGAGGGCTGAACCCGTACTTCGCGGTGCCCGCCCTTGCCTTGCACCGAGGAGAGGGGTGGGGCTTTGGTGACGGCGGCCGCTATGCGTTCCGGCTCCGCCAGCACGGTCGTACGTCCGTGGTCGGCAATGCTCTTGGAGTCGGTGGCCGTGGCGTGCGTCGACGGGAGGTGGGTCGACGCAGATGCAGGCACGGCCAGGAAAGCCAGCAGGAGACCACCGATCAGGCCTCCGGCGCGACTGGGCAGCATCGTCCTCTGGTGGGCAGTCTGCGCAAGCGATGGTGTAAGGCTGCCCTGCTGTCGGCGGATCCGGCGCACAGCACCGATGGCTTGAACGGCCCGTCCCAGAAGGCGGATCCAGCAGCACCATCCCGCCAGCACCATCAGGTGAAGCAGCGCTGAGGTGACCTCCGCGGTGTACGCAGCCTGAAGACACCGCTGGACGGTCTCCCACGGCGCTCCGGCTGCGAGGTAGAGGACTACGGGTGGCCCCAGCAGCAGCACCACCAGCGCAACAGCGGCGGCAGCGGCCAGAACCAATGCTCGAAGACGTTGCGGCGCGCGCATCATTCCGGGCCCCCGGTAGCCGACGCTTCACAGGGCATCGACCGGGTGCCGGGCAACCGGAAAAATGGCACCTCGAGCGGGCCGTGCACCTCGCTGATCAGTCTCGGCCGGCTGCGGTCGCGACGGCCGGTGACGTGCTGGTGGCTGCCATGCCCTCCGTTGTCGTGGGGGTGAGGATGGTGACCTCGCATCGGGGCTCCTTGCACTCTGCGCGCCGTTCGTGCGCCCATCCCACGCCCGCGCCCGTCCACGATTCGTTCCAAGCGCTCGTCCGCAGTTCATTCCACGCGCTCGTCCGCGGTTCATTCCACTCCGGGACCTCTCGGGACGCCGACCTCCTGCTCGTCTCGCCGAGCGGACGCTGTGGGTCCAGGACCGCGGTCTGATCCTGTCCGGCTGGAGCACCTGCGGCGCGAGCTGGCCGCGGACTGAACCTCCGTGCCGTGCCGGAAGGCCAGCGGGCGTGGCGTGGTGGGTGCACGCACAGAGACACCTACTCGCGAACACAGACTCACCAGCCGCGAGATCACCCGCTATCCAGTTGCGATACCGGTCCGGGCGTCCTTGCACCCGGCCAACCTGCTTACGTTCGCCAGGTGTCCGATGCCCGGCCCTGGTGCTCCAGCGCGCTGTTCGCGCGGAGCGCTCGCGGCGTGGGGTTGAGACCGGCACACGGCGGCTCGGTCTAGCGGCCGGATCCACGGCCAGTAGCCCATGACACGCGAGGGTCGGTGGGGGCCGCTCGCCGCCAGTCGGCCAGCCAGATAGCCTGTCGATTCAATGAGCGGGAGACGGTTCCCGAGCTCTTGTAGTAGTTCCGCAACAGAGCGTTGGGGGTGGACCATGCGCTTCGACCGCATCACGGTCGAGCCAGACAAGCTCGAAGGTCAGCCCTGCATCCGTGACCTACGTATCTTAGTCGAGAGCGTCGTTCGCCTGGTCGCTGCCGGGTGGTCCTTCGAGGAGATCCTCGAGTCTTATCCGAACCTTGAGCGCGACGACATCACCCAAGCTCTCGAATACGCGGCCGCCGCTTCCAATGTGCACGTGTACCCGCTGCGAGATTCTGCGTGAAATTCCTTGTCGACGAGACCTTTCGCCCGCAGCGGCAA
The DNA here is from genome assembly GCF_021129235.1 of Kineosporia mesophila. Classification (GTDB taxonomy): domain Bacteria; phylum Actinomycetota; class Actinomycetes; order Actinomycetales; family Kineosporiaceae; genus Kineosporia; species Kineosporia mesophila. Next base: position 19,189 of record NZ_JAJOMA010000031.1, on the reverse strand, counting down.
AGACTCTGGTTGAATTGGGTCACGATGCCGTCCACGTCGATGAGCTCGGCCCACAGGGCGTTCCGGACGACGGGATCATGGCTCTGACCGTCTCCCAGTCCCGCATCATCATCTCGGCCGACACTGATTTTGGCGCCCTCCTGGCCAGCAGCCGGGCCACCGCTCTGTCCGTCATCCTGGTCCGCGCCATCATCACCCAGCGCCCCGCCCAACTCGCCTCCACCGTAGCCGGGCACCTCGATCTCAGGGAAGAACAGCTACGCTCCGGCGCCATCGCTGCCTTCGGCAAAGACGCTCTCCGGGTCAGGCTCCTGCCCCTGCGCTAAAGCAGGCCCCTCAGTTCCAGGCCGCTCCCGCGGCCCGGGGACCGCGTTGCTGCGAGTCCGCTCCCCGACACCGGCTGCGATCTGGATATGCGCAGAAGGCATGTCGCCAGAAGTGGGATTTTGACAGGCACACGGCAGGGAGGTCATGGAGGTGCGGCATGCCTGCGGTGAGGCGTAGTTTCAGTCAGCTACGCCGGCGGGGACGGTAGTCGTGGTGAGTCCTTTGACCACCAGGCTCATCCGCTGAGGGTCCGCGCCCAGGGCTCGTCGACGTCGGCAAGACCGAGGGTCAATGTGACATTTTCGAGCATGCCTGCGCCGAACCAGTGCCGGACTGCTTCGTCGTCGTGGTTCAGGATCTCACTGACGAGTTGGACCTGCCTGGCGTAGCACTCCCGCACCGCCTCGGCGACGAGCGGTTCGTCGGCTGCGCAGTTGGCGTGCATGAGGAACCGCATGACATCCCTGTCCTGGATCAGGGTGCCGTAGGCCGACCGGACTGCGCTCATGGCAGCCTCCGACGGTCGGGGCGCCCCGGCCTGATCGACGCCGGCCCCGGTCAGAGCATTCGAGATGAGCTCGGACACATGGAGGACGGCACCAGCAAACAGCGCTTCCTTATTGGCGAACAGACGGTAGACGTAGGGTTGAGAGATCCCGGCCTGTTCGGCGATCTCACCCGTCGTCGTGCCGTAAAAACCCTTGCGGGCGAAACAGGCCACCGCGGCGTCCAGTACGACTCGACGGCGCTGATCGCTCTTCACGCTCGAGCCAGGGGCAGGCATGACGTGCAGTCTTTCACGCCCGCGGGGGGACGGGGCGGGCGCCCCGCCCCGCCTCGCCTCGTTCGAACCGGGATCAGTGCGTGGATGGCCACGACACGTCGTGGTCGCTTGTTGCCGTGTCAGGGGTCATGGCTTCGATGGCCACGAGAGGATTCCAGTAGTCGACGAAACGCTCGACCAGGCCTTCCTTGTCGAGGCGGATGACCGAGATGACCGTCTGCTCGTACGGCTTGCCAGTGCTGACCGCCTGCCCCGTAGAGCGGTATTCGGCAACCGCCGTTCGAGAGTCGACGGTCTCGATGAACTTCACATCGACGAACTGCACATCGAAAGTCTGGGGAAAGCCGCGCATGTGAGCGATCAACGCCTCGCGTCCCTGCACCCGGGTGGGCACGCCGGCGGGGGCGAAGGGGAATTCGATGATGCCGTCCACGGCATACAGGCTGATCCATTCGTCGATCTGACCGGACGACACCAGGCGAAGGTGCTGGGTCAGGGCGTGCTGTGCCGGGGTGAGCTGCTCGCGGACTGCAGTGGAACTCATCGTCGCTCCCTGGTTAGTGATTGACCAATAACAAACGTAGGCGCCATCCTGCCCGGCCGCAAACGTGGGGGTGGTCACAGGTGGGACCTCGGCGCGGCCATACCTAGTCCTTTCTGCGCTTCCGAGCGGGTCGCGCAGAGCCCTGGCTCACTGGGTCGCTGCCCCTTATGCCAGGAGCTCATAAGACGCAGGGCGACCGAAGGGCGCATGAGGGCACGGCGGGCGGCGGGGATGCTTTCGTGGCCGACGGTTCGCAGGAGCGTTGATGACGGCGGCGGGATGGTGGTGCGATAGCTGGTCCGTTGCCGGTGCAGTTACAGCAGTGGCCTGCGCTGAAGCTCGCGTCACGGACATGGTGGTGCGACTGGATCCTCTACGGCCGCACCCGTCCACGATGTGTTCCACGTGCTCGTCCGCGGTTCGTTCCATTCCGGGACGCCTGTGGACGCTTGCGCCCTGGGTGTTCCACCACGTGGGCAGTGCAGGCCCGTGGCGGTAGCGCTACTGCGGCACCTGTTCGCCGCTGTGACAGCACCCGGCACTGACGAACGAGGAGCTCTCCCCCACCACCCACGTTCGTTGCGTCAGGCCGGTCCCTGGCCCGGTAACTCTCCAGCGGCACGTCGTTCTGAGTGCTGGGTGGAACGAAGGATGGACGGTCTCTTCGACTGAATGAGCGGACTGGCATTCATTCTCGAGGAGGCAGCTGATGCTTCACCGCACGGACAGCCCACCGCATCGCGTTCGTTCGGAGTGGCCGTCGGTGAAGGGAGTCTTGCGTGACCACCAAATCGCCGGCGTCCTCGTCGTCACCGCGATAGCCGCGTCCCTCGTAGGAGCATGCGTGTTCGGCAAGGGCGGCTGGATCAATAACCTGGGCTCCATCACGGCCCGTTCGTCGTCTCAGGACGCATCAGACCAACGGGGATTCACAGCAGCGCACCGGGTTCGAGCGGTTTCCCAACCCGTTGCGGCGGCCCGGGACCGTGTTGCTGCGAGTCCGCTCCCCGACACCGGCAGCGGCCGCCCCTACGGCCGGCCCGAAGAAGCCACGTACGCACCGGCGCCGCTCCTGTTACCTGCTGACGACGGTTCCAGCATCGCCGGCGTGCAATCCGGATATCCCCCGACCCAGGAAGGCGCACTCGCGCAGCTGGCCAGCATCGAGATCGCGGTCATCCGTTCCGCTTCGACCACCGGCATCCGAGCGATCATCGCGCAGTGGACCGCACCGGGCGGGCCGACAGCATCCACCTGGGCATGGACAGCGACCATGACCGAACTCCTGGCCGACTTCGACGCTCCCGCCACCGGATCCGCCAACGTCGCGATGTCGGCCGAACCGTCCATGGGGCTACTGAAAAACGCTGCTGCTCAGGCCGTGGGAGAAGACTGGGCCGTGCCCTGCCTCGACATGACCGTCGACATCGTCCGCGGGAACCAGAACACCCAGATCACGATCGCCGACTGCCAGCGCATGGTCTGGGACGGCACTCGCTGGCTCATCGCCGCCGGTGCTGAGCCGGCCGTCCCTCCTGCCGCTCCCTGGCCGTCGACCGATGCCGCCTACGAAGCGGGCTACCGAGACCTGGGATCCACGAGCCCTCGATCGCTCAGCAGCCCTTGATCGCTACGGATGGGCTGCACCCGAGTGTTCGGCGTTTAAGCGACTGACAACTCCGCTGAGCCAGACTCGATCTGTTTCGCCCACGCCCTGCCTGGCCGGCTGCCGATCGGTGGCTCCCTGCGGGATCGGGCAAGTCAGCAGGATCAGGGCTACTCAGCCGGATCGTTGGCCCGCAGGTAGGCCAGCACCGATTCGACGATGGCCGGCATCAGCCGGGGGCTGGTCGCACCGGTGAATGTGGTCAGCTGCAGGAGCGGGCCGTTGATCAGCGCGAAGAGGTCGGTGACGGCGTCGGTCTGACCGTGCAGGTCGTACTCCGGGGCCAGCACCCGGGCCACCGATTCCACCCGCTCGCGGTTGATCTCGACCAGCGCGGCGCGCACCTGCGCGTCCAGCGCCACGGTCTGGATCGTCAGGTAGATGACGCTGTACTCCGGGTCGAGCAGCCGGGCGTGCTGAGCGGCGATGTTGTGCCGCAATCGGGCCGGCAGATCGCCCTCGACCATCTCGAAGTCCGGCATCCGGAAGGTCTTGAGCAGGTCGAGCACCAGGTGTGGGGTGGTCGGCCAGTGCCGGTACAGCGTGGTGCGCCCCAGCCCGGAGGCCCGCGAGAGGTTCTGGGGAGTCAGGTGCGCTATCCCGCCCTCGGACAGCAGGGTCAGGGCGGCGCTGTGCGCCGAGCGCCGGGTCCGCTCGAGACGGGGATCCACGCTGGTCTCCTCCATGAGTCATCGCATGACGTACATCACAAACAAGCGAAGTTCAGGAACAAGTTGTTCCGGATCTTTGGAACACTGTGTTCTAGTGTACTTCTCTAGTTTCTCGACCGAAAGACTGAGGAATACACGTGGCGCGGCTGGCAGTACTGGGAGCGACAGGACGCACCGGGCAGGAGATCGTGCGCCGGGCGATCGAGGCCGGGCACGACGTCACGGCGCTGGTGCGGCGCCCCGAGGCGCTGCCCGTGCGGGACGCCCTGCTGACCGTGGTGGTCGGTGACGCCCGCGACAAGGACACGATCCGCAGCATCGCGCAGGGCCAGGACGCGGTGATCGCCTCCCTGGGGCGCCCGGAGTCGGGCCGGACCAAGGACGAGATCGATGACTCCCAGCCGGTCGACGTGTGTGAGGTCTCCACCCGTCATCTGCTGACCGTGGGCTCGTCGGTGGGGCTGCGCCGGATCGTGCTGATGAGCACCCACGGCGCCGGCTCCAGCAACGACGGCAGCCCGTACGTGGTGAAGCTGCGCGACATGGTGGGCAACCGGGTCTTCGACAAGGACCGGATGGAACAGCAGCTGCTCGACACGGACACCGAGATCGCCTGGACCGTGATCCGCAACCCCTACATCTACGAGGGGCCGCTCGGGACGCCGCACGCTGTACACGAGAAGATCGTGCTGGACGAGACCTCGCGGATCACCTACGCCGACCTGGCCACGTTCGCGATCGGTGAGGCCCTGCAACCGCAGCACCCGAACACCTTCCTCACCATCACCGAGCCGCTGACCGGCAGCGCCGCCCGATGACGACGCCCGAGGACCTGCTGGACCGGGCGGCCATCCTGCGCACCCTGCGCCGGTACAGCCAGGGCGTGGACCAGCGCCAGTGGGACCTGTACCTGAGTTCCTTCACCGACGAGGGCACCGTGGAGATTCCCGGCTACCTGGAAAAGCGCATCTCGGCCAAGGAATTCGTGACATTCCTGTCCGGGACGTTCGACCGCAACCGGCTGTCGGGACAGCACGTACTGGGCAACACCCTGTTCGACCTGCGCGGCGACCGGGCCCGCACGGTCACCGAGTTCCTGGCGTACACCACCGAGCAGCAGGACGAGGACGTCGCGGTGCAGCGCTCGGCCGGGCTCTACGTCGACGACCTGGTCCGGGCCGAGGGCGGATGGCTGATCGCCCACCGCACCCTGGTGCGCAAGAGCGACAACCGCAAGGTCGTCCACTACGACCAGCGCACCGCCGCGCTGACCCGCAACGCAGCCCGTAACCCCGCCGTCGCGGGCCTGTAGGAGGACCACCGATGAGTATCAGCATCGACGAACTGCTCGACCGGGCCGGCATCGAGGACGCCCTGCACCGGTACGCCCAGGCGCAGGACCAGAACGCCTGGAACCTGCTCGACCACGTCTTCACCGACGAAGCACAGGTCGACCTGGTCGGGCTGCCGGCTGGCACCCTCCCGGCCCAGGCTTTCGGGCAGTTCTTAAGGGATTTCAACTCCACGCGGCTGTCGGGGCAGCACCTGATCGCCAACACGCTGATCGAGGTGACCTCACCCACCGCCCGCAGCGTCAGCGAGGTCCTGCACTTCACCCTGCAGCGCACCGACGACCCGACGACGCTGAAGCTCTCCGAGGGCAGCAGCCTGTATGCCGACACCTGGCTCAAAACAGACGCCGGCTGGCGGATCTCGCACCGCGTCGTCACCCAGAAGCATCTCGATGAGCGGGTCGTCGAGTACGACGCCGATTTCATCGCTGTGATCGAGGCCGGCACGGCCACGGACTGGTTCCAGACATCATGAGAAAGAGACTTGCCATGCGTACCATTCGCAGACTGACCGTTGCGACCACCAGCCTCCTCACGGTCGCGGCCCTGGCCGCCTGCTCCTCCGGCTCCGGCTCGGGCGCCCAGGACGCCGCCTCCACGACTCCGGTCAGCGGCGGCAGCGCCACCTGGGCCGTGGCGGCCGAACCCTCCTGCTTCGCGCCCGCCTTCGACGATGTGCTGGCCGACCGGGCGATCACCCGCAACTTCGTCGACTCGCTGGTGTACCAGGAGCAGGACGGCACGTTCTCGCCCTGGCTGGCCTCCCAGTGGCAGACCTCCGACGACGGCGCCACCTACACCTTCTCGCTGCGCAACGACGTGAAGTTCAGCAACGGAGCCGTTCTGGACGCCGCCGCGGTCAAGGCGAACCTGGACTACACCCGCGACAGCGCACACGGTTCCAGCTATGCGGGCCTGCTGGGGTCGGTCAAGAGCATCAAGGCCGACGGCAGCACCCTGACGATCACCCTCAGCCAGGCCGACAGCTCACTGCTGAGCTCGCTGAGCAGCGTGGCGCTGGGCATCATCGACCCCGCGAGCATCAAGGACGGCAAGGACCTCTGCACCCCCGGCAAGAAGCTGGCCGGGTCCGGACCGTTCGTCCTGGACTCCTACACCCGCGGCAGCCAGGTGGTGTTCAAGCAGAACACCGACTATGCCTGGGCCCCGCAGTCGCTCTCGCACGACGGCCCGGCCTACCTCGACGAGGTCACCTACAAGTTCATCGCCGAGGACTCGACCCGCACCGGCGCCCTGCAGTCCGGCCAGGTGCAGGCCATCTCGGGCGTCCCGGCGCTGAGCGTGGCCGGCCTGACCCGCTCCGACGACATCACCTACACCGACGGCCCGGCCAGCTCCAGCACCTTCGGCCTCACCGTCAACGGCTCCAGCGAGAACGCCCCCTGGGACAACGTGGAGCTGCGCAAGGCCTTCCGCGACAGCTTCGACCTGGACACCATCGTCAAGGCCATCTACAAGGGCCAGAAGACGCGGGCCTGGAGCTGGGTCGGTAAGGACAGCGCCGAGTTCGACACCACGCTGAAAGGCAGCTGGGGCAACCACGTCGACGCGGCCAACACCGCCCTGGACGCGGCCGGCTGGAGCACCCGCGACTCCGAGGGCTTTCGTACCAAGGACGGTCAGCGGCTCAGCCTGAAGGTCACCTATGACGCGGACTCGGTGCGCGATCAGCGCGACACCCTGATCGAGGCGATCCAGGACGCCGCCAAGCAGAACACCGGCATCGAGGTCGACTTCACCACCCCGACCTGGGCCGCGCTCTCGGCCGACATCGCTGCCGGCAACTGGAGTGTCTACCCGGGCAGCTACGGGAAGGTCGACTACGCCAACAGCGTCATCGGCACCTGGGCCGGCTACTTCTACGGCGCCAGCCAGTGGAAGCCCACCGAGGCTGTCGACCTCGCCCAGGACGCCGTCACCACCACCGACGCCGATCAGTACGCGAAGGCCCTGGACGGTATCCAGCAGTACCTGGTGAACGACCAGGCGCTGTTCATCCCCCTGGTCGAGTCCACCTTCCAGATCGCTGCCGGCAGCGCACTGCACGGCACCGGGTTCGACTACTCCAGCGGTGTCCCGGACAGCAACTACAACGTCTGGCTCAGCAAGTGACCTCAGGTCTGCAGCTCCTGCGAGGCGTCGCCCGACGCCTCGCAGGAGCCGTTCTCCTGCTCTGGGCGGCCGCGACCTTGACCTTCGTCGGGTTACGGGCGCTGCCCGGCTCGGTCGAGTCGGTGGTGCTGGGCGTGCACCTGAACGACCCGGGACTGGCCGAGCAGGTGCGCTCCAGCCTGGGCCTGGACCGGCCGTTCCTGGTGCAGTACGGCGACTACCTGCTGGGCCTGCTGCGTGGTGACTTCGGGCGCTCGTACGTGCTCAACGCCGACGTCACCGATGTGGTCGGTGCCCAGCTGCTGCCCACGCTGGGCCTGGCCGCCGCCTCGGTGGTCCTGGCCGGGGCACTGGCCTGGCTGATCGCCGTGCTCAGCGCCGGGGCCGGGCCCGGCACCGAGCGGGTGCTGCACGTGCTCGAGCTGCTGGCCATCTGCCTCCCCACCTTCTGGGTAGGTTCCCTGCTGCAGCTGGGCCTCTCGTTCCACCTGCAGTGGTTCCCCTCGGTCGGCGCGGACGGTTTCTCCTCGCTGGTGCTGCCGATGATCACCCTCGCGCTGCCGATCGCCGGGCTGCTGTCGCAGTACATGCGCGAGGAGATAGCGCTCACCCTGCGCCAGCCCTGGGTCCTGACCGTGCGCAGCCGGGGCGCGTCCGGCTTCCGGCTGCGCTCGGTACATCTCATGCCGCACGTGGCGATCTCCACCCTCACCGTGGCCGGGAACACACTCGGCCTGCTGATCGGTGGCGCGGTGATCGTCGAATCAGTCTTCGGACGGCCGGGACTGGGCCGCGTGGCCCTGGACGCGGTGACCGACTCCGACGCCCCGGTCACCGTCGCCGTCGTCCTGATCATCACCACCGCCTACGTCCTCATCACCACCGCCATCGACCTGGCGGCCCTGATCATCGACCCACGACTGCGGCAGGAGGCGCACGGATGAGCGAGATCGCACCAGCCCGTCAGGCACCCAGAACCCGGCCCTCCCGGCCGACAGCAGGCGTCCTCGTCGCGGGCCTGTACCTGCTCATCGTGCTCGCAGCGCTGATCCACCCCGGTCTGGTCGCCGCGAGCGGGCCCAACGACACCGACCCGATCTCGAACCTGCTGGCGCCCGGCGCGGATCACTGGTTCGGCACCGACGAACTGGGCCGGGACGTGTACGCCCGGGTGATCTACGGCGCCCGCTACTCGGTGGTGATCGCCTTCCTCGCGGTCGCCCTCGGGTTGTTCGGCGGAGTCGTCCTGGGACTCACCGCGGCGCTGTCGGGCCGGGTGGTCGACGAGGGCCTCTCCCGGGTGTTCGACCTGCTCTCAGCTTTCCCGTCGGTGCTGATGGCCCTGCTGTTCTCGGCCTTCTTCGGCCCCGGGACCGTGAGCCTGACCACCGCCATCGGGCTGGCGCTGATCCCCAGCCTGGCCCGCATCATCCGGCGTCAGGCCATCGCGATCCGCGGTTCCGACTACGTGCTCGCCTCCCGCACCCTGGGACACCGTCCGTGGACGATCGTGGTCCGCCACATCTTTCCCAACGCGGTCTCTCCGGTCCTGCTCCTGGCGACCATCGAAGTGGGGACGTCGATCCTCACCGTCTCGGGTCTGAGTTTCGTCGGTCTCGGGCCGGGTAAACCGGCCCCGGAGTGGGGATCGCTGCTCGCGGACGGTCAGGCCGTCATCTCCTACGCGTGGTGGCCCACCGTGTTCCCCGGCCTGGCCATCGTCGTGACGATCTTCGCCATCACCACCGTCGGCCGCTACCTGCAGCGGCGTGTCCAGGGACGGCACTCATGAACGCGCCTCTGGTCGAGATCCACGACCTGTCGATCCGTTTCGGCGAACACACCGCGGTCTCCAATGTCAGCCTGAGCGTCCGGGCCGGCACCTGTGTGGCTCTGGTCGGCGAGTCCGGCTCGGGCAAGTCCACGATCGCCCGGGCCGTCCTCGGACTGGGCGACCAGGCGGCCCGGACGTCATCGACGACGATGCTGATTGACGGGGTGGACGCCTCGGGCTGGACAGAACGCGACTGGCGTCGTGTTCGCGGCCGGTTCGCCGGACTGGTACTTCAGGACGCGCTGGTCTCCCTGGACCCGCTGCGCTCGGTGCGGCGCGAGGTCACCGAAGCGGTCCGGGCCGGCGGAGCCTCCCGGAAAGAGGCCCCCGAGAAGGTACTCGGCCTGCTGCGCGACGTCGGTTTCCCCGATCCCGAAAAACGTTCCGGCCAGTTCGCTCACCAGCTCTCCGGCGGGTTGCGGCAGCGCGCGCTGATCGCCTCGGCGCTGGGCGGATCGCCCCGGCTCCTGATCGCCGACGAACCGACCACCGCGCTCGATGTGTCGGTGCAGCGGCAGGTGCTCGACCTGCTCGCCCGCAAGCGGGACGAGGGCCTGGGGATTCTGCTGGTCAGCCACGACCTGGCCGCTGTCGCCGACATCGCCGATCACGTCATCGTGCTGCGTGGCGGGAAGGTGATCGAGCAGGGTCCGCCCTCCGCACTGTTGCACTCCCCCGGGCACCCGTATACGCGCGAACTGGTCCAGGCCATTCCCCGACTCCACCACCGCCCCGACAGGACCGAACGGACCGCTGAGAGCCCTGCCCCGGAGGTCGTTCTCCACGCCGAGTCGATCCGGGTGCAGTACCGCACGCTGACGGCCCTCGACGATGTCTCCCTGACGCTCAAGCGCGGGCAGACCGTCGGTGTCGTCGGCCAGTCCGGTTCGGGCAAGAGCACGCTGCTGCGCGTGCTGCTGGCCACTCAGCAGCCGCAGAGCGGGCAGGTCCTGCTGGACGGGCAGCCGTGGAGTGACCTGCCCGAGAAGGCCCGGCGCCAGCGGCGCCGACGCATCCAGGTGGTGCCGCAGGACCCGCTGAGCTCCTTCGACCCACGCTGGACAGTGCGCCAGATCCTGACCGAGGCGCTACCGGGAAAAGCCGGGCGGGCCGAGTGTGCACAGGCGCTCGAAGCCGTCGCCGTGCCCGTGGACGTACTCCAGCGGCGTCCTCTGGAGCTGTCCGGCGGGCAGCGTCAGCGCGTGGCGATCGCCCGGGCCCTGGCCGCCGAGCCCGAGGTGCTGCTGTGTGACGAGGCCGTCTCGGCCCTGGACGTACTGGTGCAGGCGCAGATTCTGGCTCTGCTGGAACGGATCCGGGCCGAGCGAGGGATCAGCATGGTCTTCGTCTCGCACGACCTCGCCGTGGTGCGCCAGGTCAGCGACGAGGTGATCGTGCTCAAGGACGGGCACGTGGTGGAAAGCGGAACGGCGGACGATGTCTACGAGCGTCCGCAGCACGCCTACACCAAGTCGCTGCTGGCCAGCCTGCCTCCGGCTCTGTCCGAGGGTGCCTGACATGCCGTTCGAGGTCGGGCAGCAGGTGTTCCGCATCGTCGACGGGTCTCTGCCGAAGGAGGTGACGGCCTGGGCGCGCCAGGCGCTCGAGGACACGCTCGCGGTTCTCGTCGCCGGAACCCAGACCCCGCTGTATCAGGCCGTCGTTCGCACCGCAGCCGCCCACCCGGGTTCGCGGCCGGCCTTCGACGTTCCGGCCGGCACCTCGGCACTCTGGGCCGCGCATCTGGGCTCGGTGGCCGCCAGCGCACTGGATTTCGACGACGGTCACTATCGCGGGGGCGGCATTCACGCCGGATCCACCGTCGTCCCGGTCCTTCTGGCCGGGGCCGGTGACATCACCATCGCCAGGCTGCTGCACGCCATTGTCGCCGGGTACGAGGTCGCGATCCGCGCCGGGGCCCTCAACGCGCCCGAGCACACCGGCGAGTCGTACCGGGCCAGCGGTTACGCCGCCTGCATCGGTGCCGCGGCCGCGTTGACGGCGGTCCGAGGGGGCACATCTGACGTGATTGCCTCCGCCGTGCGCACGGCCTTCGCGCACGCGCCGCACTCGCGCATGACGTCCGCGGCCTCCCGGGAATCGATTGGCTGGGCTGCGGCCACTGCCGTGGCCACGGCCGAGCTGGCGTCCGCGGGGTTCGGCGCCGAAGACGAGGACCGGCGGCACCGAGCCCCGGCTGGGCCGACCCCTTTCGAAACCGCCATGCATTCAGCAGGCTTTGCTTGCCTAGAGACGTATGTCAAGCCGTGGCCCACCTGCCGTGCTGCTCACGCCATGATCGAGTGCCTGCTCTGCCTCGACACCGAGACCGTCGAGACCATCGATGTGGACGTGGTTCCCGGTGCCGTCACACTTGATGTGGCCGAACCAGCCAATCTGAGCGAGGCCCAGTACGCCCTGCCCTGGCTCGCGGCTGTGACCCTGCTGCGGGGTGAGCCGGCTCAGCTTCGCGCCGAAGACTTCGCCTCACCCGATGTGGTGAGGCTGGCCTCACGGGTCCGACTGCACCCGGGCAAATCTACCGCCCCGGGCGGTGGCTACCCGGCCCGGGTTCGCCTGCGTCGTCACGATGGAACGACCCTCGAGCACGCCGTCGGCGACAACCTCGGCAGCGCAGCCCGCCCCCTGTCCCCGAAGACACTCCAACGCAAGCACACCACCGCGCTCAGCACCCGCCTGAGCACACGAAACATCACCGATCTGCGCGCCACGCTCGACGAGCCCTCCGCGACTGTCGATGACCTGTGGCGCTGCCTGAAAGGCACACCATGACCACCCGTTTCCCCGAGCTCTTCACGCCCCTGCAGGTGGGACAACGCACTCTGCGCAACCGGATCGTCAACGCCGGGCACGGAACCGGTCTCGGTCACGGCGGCTACAGCGAACAGCTCCTGGCCTACATGGCCGAGCGCGCCCGGGGCGGCGCGGCGATGGTCATCAGCCAGGCCAACTTCGTCTCCCCCGACTACGGCGACATCACGGCGAGCGACGACTCCATCGTCCCCCCATGGAAACAGCTGGCCCAGCGCATCCAGGAACACGGCGCGCTGGCGATCGCCCAGCTGCAGCACCCGGGCGCGCAGGGCGTCTACACCGGACCAGGAACCGGCACCACGCTGTCCCCCTCGCCGGTCCCGATCCGTTTCCTCGGCGGCCCGGTCATCGTCCCCCGGCCGATGACCGAAACCGACATTCAACGCGCCATCCGCCAGTTCACCGACGCGGCCGAGCGCGCTCGGGCGGCCGGCCTGGACGGCGTCGAGATTCACTGTGCTCACGGAAATCTCATCGAGCAGTTCCACCACCCCGCAACCAACCTGCGCACGGACGCGTGGGGCGGTTCGCGCGAGGCCCGCCTGCGGTTCGCGGCCCAGGTGCTGCGCTCGGTCCGCTCCCGGGTCGGCGACGACTTCATCGTCGGGGCACGAGTCACCGGCGGTGTCCCCGGCGACGAGGACGCATCCCAGGCCTGCCTGGACCGCATCGACGACCTCGATGGCCTCGGCGTCCTGGACTACCTTTCGGTGTCGGTCGGGCACTACTCCTCGGCCCTGGCCACCGCCCAGAACCTGCCCGACTCCAGCTTCCCGCGCGGCGCCTGGCGCGATTACGGCACGGCGGTGAAGCTGCGCACCAGCACCCCGGTCTTCCTGGTCGGCCGGATCGCGACGGCCGAACTGGGCGCCGAACTGGTGCGCGAGAAGGCCTGCGACGCAGTGGCGATGGCCCGCCCCCTGGCCGCCGACCCGTTCCTGCCGATCAAGGCCGCCACCCAGCAGGAACACCGCACCCGCCCGTGCGTAGGACTACAGGACGGCTGCTGGGGACGAGTTTCGGTGGGCCTGGAAATGCGCTGCGCGTTCAACCCCGAGACCGGCACCGAAGCCTCCCTCCAAAACCTGCGCATCGCCCCGCACGGCAACGAACGCCGCAAGGTCGTCGTGGTCGGCGGTGGCCCCGCCGGACTCGAAGCAGCCCGCCAAGCAGCGGTTCTCGGTCACCACGTCATCCTCATCGAACAAGCCAAGCAGGTCGGTGGCCTTCTCAACACCCTCACCAAGGCACCGCACCGTGGCGAGGTGACCGAAGTCGTCCACTGGTTCGAACAGGAACTGAACCTCGCGGACGTCGAGATACGCACCGGCGTCCTGGCCACTGCCGAGACCGTTCTGCAGGAGCAGCCCGACGCCGTCATCCTGGCGACCGGCTCCCGAGCCGAGCCACCCGCCCATCTCCTCAGGGTCGTCCCCACGATCGACGTCCGCGATGCCTTCGGCCCCGTCAAGACAGGAGCCCACATCGTCATCGCCGACGCGATCGGCCGGCGCCCCGCCCTTTCCGCGGCCGAGTACCTCGCCGCCCACGGTGCCCGGGTGACCCTGCTGACCGAGATGAACGTGATCGGCGAAGGAGCGAACGAGACCGTCCGCAGCCAGGCCCACGCCCGCCTGGTCACAGCCGGCGTCACGATCAGGCCAGCCACCCGCGTGCAGGTCCGGGACGGCATCCTGGTGGCAGTCTCGGTCTACTCAGATGGGGGCGGCCCGGACGTGAGCATCCCGTTGGACCAGGTGACCCAACTCGTCACGGCCTACCCGTGGTCGTCCTTCAACCCGCTCCAGGACGAACTGGAACAAGCCGGCGCGGCGACCACGGTGATCGGGGACGCGCTCGCACCCCGGGACATCACCACCGCGACGGCCGAGGGCAGCGCTGCGGCCTGGAAGCTGAGTGCTGCAGGTAAACCCGCGCACCGATGAAGTTGGCCTGGACCGTGGGCGCCGATTCGTCGTACACGATCAGGGCAACATGCATCGACAATGCCCTGGGACCGCTCTCACTCCGGTTGCGATCCCTACCCATGCCAGCGGTGAGGCGGCTTCTCTGATTGCCGGGGCTGGGTCAGCACGGGCACCGATTTCCAGAACTGGAGCAGCACGCGCATCAGGCGGCGAGGTAGCCATTACATTTTAAAGTACCACATCTAGTCTTTAGCAAGGTCCTGGATGGTTTCCATACGACACAAATAAGATTCCTCGCGGTGGCAAATGGTCGGGCCCAAAAGTCACTCGGGGAACAACGCCAACAGGAGTAAAAATTGGCTGGCGCTGGGCTGACAATAAGGGCAACATCGTTCGTATTGACCGAGGAAACCCCGAACCTGAACTGCCAAGCCGGCAAGTGGATCACGTCGTTGTGCATGCTAGAGGGCATATCGTCGGATCGGATAGAAAGCAACTTCAAAGTGCCAAGCCAAGCAAGGAAGCTGCGGCCCACATTCCGCTCAAGGAGTGGCAGAAGTGGAGGACATGGGATGCGCCGTAAGAGCGTGCGCCTGGAAATGCCTGGAGTGCGGGAAAAGTTGATCGAAAGCTTGCTCTACCTGAAAAATGGCGAATGGGAAGAAGGTGCGCACGGTCGGAGCGATGAAGGATTTGCGGCTATGCTTGAAATCTTTGATTTCTATGCAATCCTGGAATCACCGTCCATTCAGCTAGGACAAATCTGTTACGACGAGCATGAGGTAGATTCTCTGAGCCGCTTCGTCAGCTGTCTTAACAAGTCATTGCACCAGAACACTATGGAGGGCTGGCGTGATCTCCGTGAGGCCGCCACCAAAACTCTTGCCATCTTCGACCGGCCCATTACTAGCACTCGTTAGAACGGTCATAGTTCCAGCCGCGGCCTGACGAGATGCGATTGATTTGTGTCCTGAGTCATTGTCGTGCGGTGCTTTTGATCCGCTATCTAAACGGGCTCTTCACAATCGGGGGTGTAGTTGGGGTCTGAAGCCGCCGGTCTCGAGCAGTGATCTAGCGATGTAGTTTTCCAGGTTGCGGAACCCGAGCGCGGAGCCGCGGAGGTGTTCGAGTCTTCCGTTCAGGGCCCCTGTCGGGCCGTTGCTGGTTCGCGGGTGGTCGAAGTGGGCCAGTACGTCATCAGCTCGCTTCTTCAGGGTCCGGCCCAGCGTGGTGAGCTCGACCAGCGACTTCGGCACGCCCGCGCTCATATCCGCGATGAGCTTCTTCATCCGGCTCCGAGCGACAGCGCGATCGGGCTCGCGGTAGGCGGTGATCATCCGCTGATAGATGCCCCAGGTGGCTTCGACCTCGACGTGCCGGTCATCGGTAAACAGGGTCTGCAGGCGGTCGCATTGGCGGTCGGCGAGCAGCCCGGCCCCGGTGTGCAGAGTAAGCTTGGTCTTGTAGAGCGGATCGTCCTTGAACCCACGATGTCCGTGGACCGCGAGCTGTACGCGACGTCGACACCGGTCGAGTGCGTCGCCGGCCAGTCGCACCACGTGGAAGGGATCCATCACCGCGACCGGGGGTTACCTCGGCCGCAGCGGTCTTGAACCCGGTGAACCCGTCCATCGCGACCACCTCCACAGCGTCGCGCCAGGCCTGTGGGCGGTCGACGAGCCAGGTCTTGAACGCTTGCTTGGAGCGGCCTTCGACCATGTCGAGCAGCCGTGCAGAACCCCGGCCGTCGCGTACGGGAGTGAGGTCGATGATGACGGTGACGTACTTGTCGCCGCGGCGAGTGTGGCGCCACACGTGATCATCGACGCCGATCGTGGTGACCCCGTCCAAGCGGTGCTGGTCGTCGATCAGGACCCGCCTGCCTTCGGCCAGGACCGCGTTGTTCGCGGTGTTCCACGCGACCCCGAGGGCCTCGGCGACCCGGGTCACGGTCAGGTGCTGGACCACGATCCCTTCCAGCGCCCAGGCCAGCCCGGTGCGCGAGAGCTTCGCTCTTGGCTAGGCCGCGGCCGTGGTGTCTTGTCGCCACACGTGGCCACACTCGCGGCACCAGTAACGACGCACCGCGACTTGCAGCGTGGTCGGTCGCCAGCCCTGGGGCTCGTGCGCGAGTCGTCGGATGACGGCGTCGCGGGCAATGCCCTCGCTGCCGCAGCGTCGGCACCAGCGGTCGGGCTCGACGACACGACAGGCCAGCACAGCACGGTCGGGCTCAGGCGCTGGCCGATCACGGTCAGGCCGAGCCGTCGAGCCTGGCGAAGGTCGTCAGGTCAGGGCGGCCGAACCCGGCCGGCACGGTAGCGTCGGACACGTCGAGGTCTTCCAGATGGTGAGCGTCAGAACTTCCATACTCGGGAGGCCTCGACACTGCCCCAGGCACCGACGCGCCAACCGAGATTCAGCCTATTTCCGCACGCTCGTCTGGGACGTTCACCTGCGTCGGGGGACGACCGCACGGCGTCCGGGATCAGGCCCTCGGGTCGCGTTCGTTGAGGGCGTCGTAGAGACGCACCTCGTTGCGCATGCGGGGAGCCCATTTGGCGAAGATGCCGGTGACCTCGGGAGTTGCGAGGTGGTGGTCGAGCGCCTCGCGAGACTCCCATTTCTCGAGCACTGTCACGGCACCTGCCGTGGCATCGTGAAGGGCGAACGACAGCAGGTGGTTCCCCGGGTTGGCGGCACCGACCGGGTAGGTGGCCTGTGCGTCGGCGATGAACTCGTCGATGTCGGCGGGCGGGACGTAGACGTATCCAGCGATCAGGAGCATGAGTGTTTTTCCTCTGTATTGGATCGTATGTACGAAGCGTTGACGCTCAGTCGGGGATGACGATCGAGGCGAATGCCTCCGGCGGCTCGGCGAGATGACGCTTCACGGTGCGGCTCCACTCGTCAGCGAGTACTTCGGCGGCACCGGCTTCGATGCCATCAAGAGCGGCGGTCGCAACCTGGGCAGGGCTCAGCTTGGGTGCGTCTGACCATGCGCTCATGTCGGTGTCCGCGAGACCGAGGAACAGACCCGTCACGAGGGTGTTCTGCTCAGCGAGTTCCACGCGCGCGCCGTTGGTAGCAGCCCACGCTGCGGCCTTGCTGATGTGGTAGGCGTTGCCGCCGACGTAGGGGAACCACGCCATGGCCGAGAGCACGTTGAGGATGGCACCGCCGCCGTTGCGCCCGAGCACGGGAGCGAAAGCACGCATCATGTCGAGTGTGCCGAACAACTGCGTGCCGAGCTCGGCGTGAAGACCGTCTAGTGGGCCGGACATGATCGGGCCGCCCGTGATGATCCCGGCGTTGTTGACCAGAAGCGTCGTATCGGCGGCCCGCTGTGCTGCGGCTTCCACCTATTCGGGGTCAGTGATGTCGAGTTTGAGTGGTTCGACGCCGGGGAGGTCGATGGCCTCCGGGTTGCGGGCGGCGGCGTAGACCTTGCTCGCGCCCCGCTCGAGCAGCGCCTGTGCGATGCGCGGCCGAGACCGCGGTTCGCGCCGGTCACCAGTGCAATGGATTCGTTGATGTTCATGGACCTAGACTGCAACCTCACACCAATGTGAGGTGCAAATGCGTGCGCGCACGCGCGCACGGAAGCTCATGAGGAGCGCAGAGAGGGGGGCAATGCGGATCGGGGAACTCGCGGACCGCACCGCCGTGTCGATCAGATCGCTGCGGTACTACGAGGAGCAGGGGCTGCTGCCTCCGGAGCGGAACGACGGCGGTCGACGCACCTACACCCAGTACGCCGTCGAATGAGGTTTCCCCGAAACGGTGGACAGGTGGTTAAGCAGCGTGGGCTGTGCTTGTCAGGGTCTGCTCGTAGCGGATGGAGCTGAGCCCTTCTGCTCCTGGGTGACGACGTTCGTGATTGAACCAGCGGATCCACGTCAGGATGATCCCGGCCACGACCTGGCCCTGTTCGAGGCGGGTGGCGACGGCGGCGTCGATGGTCCGTGCGACCATCGGCGCGTCGACGTGGTCGTCGATGGCGTAGCCGAGAACGCGACGGGAGTGCCCGTCCCGGATTGCGCAGAGAAACATGTCGCCTTCGCCGCAGGTCAGGTAGATGATGTCGGTGGACCACGCGGCGTTCAGGCGGCCCAGGTCAAACTGCCGGGCGATGCGGTCGGGCGGGAACGATGCGGTTGGGTCCTGAACGGTGGTGCGGACTTGAATGTTCGGGGGCTGATGCCCTCGATCCCGATCTCGGCCATGATCGCCGCGACGGTCTTGGCGTTCACGATCTCTCCGCGTTCGTGCAGTTCGTCGGTGATCCTTGGGAAGCCGTAGGTTCCGTCGGAATCGGCGTGAACGTCGAGGATCTTCACCGTCAGATCTACCCGGCGCTGCTGTCGTTCGGTGGGCCCGGTTGCGCTGCAGCGTTTGCGCCAGGCGTAGAAACCCGACGTGGACACGCTCAGCAGACGGGCCATCCGCCGCACCGAGAACCAACCGGCCTGCTCCTGCCGGGCCGCCTGCGTGATAGCGATAACGTCGCTCTCAGATGGGTTTTCGGGGTCTTGCTCGGGACCGGCGTACTTTGCCATCAGTTCGAACCGCGCGGGTTCTGCTGCTTCACTGCAAAGTATGCCGAAGCTTTTGCCAGGAACTGATTGTCCTTCTCCAGCTCCGAAACCCGGCTGCGTAGCCGCAACAGCTCGGCCCGCTCGGCGGCACCCAACGACTAGTCCCGGACGGCTTCGGCGGCGGTCAGGCGCCGGCGTTCGTCCTTGCCCCAGACGCCCAGCATTCCTGGGTCGACCCCGAGTTCCCGGGCGACCTCAGAGATAGTTCGTCCGGAGTCGATCACGCGGTGGGCAGCCTCGATCCTGTACTCGGTCGAGTACGACCGGCGCTTACGAGGAGGCATGAGGGCATCCTTCCAGCAGGAACTGCGGTCCTGCTCAATTGGTGCCCACCATCCCGGGGGAACCTCAGGACGCGGCCGCTGCGGTGTGGATGGCGCTTCTCACGCCTGACCAGCCAGCCGAGGACCACGCCCGTCGATGTCATCTTCCCCCATCACACCCACGCCTGCGCAAACCACGCCAAATCCCTGATCGATGTGCTGGAACGAGTACCTGACCCGCGAGGACGTCGTGG
>NZ_JAJOMA010000030.1 GCF_021129235.1 Kineosporia mesophila | reverse complement strand
TCTCCCGATCTGTCCCCCACTCCCACCGACAGCTGCACGACCCCACCCACACCGACAGGCACCGCCACCCCCACGCCCACTCCCACTCCCACCACCACGCCGAGTCCCACGCCCACCCCGTGCGTGACCAGCGAGCCGGCGGTCGAGGAGTCGGGACTGTCCGGCGAGTAGCGCTCTTCCACCAAAAGAGATCAGAGCGTGAGGACGCCGGTCACGGCGATGCGTGTCGGTCACCTGAGTCGGTGTCACGCGAGCGTCACCGGGTGCTTCGTCCTTCCCTCCCACGCCTTCCCCGAAAACGGGCAACCGAAGGGTTGCCTGTTTTGATGGGCAACCTCTAGGCTGCCTATGGTTGAAGGGGAGCGATGGACGACGAAGTGTTCCGGGCGCTGGCCGACCCGACCCGGCGGGCGCTGCTCGACCGCCTGACCGAGGAGAACGGGCAGAGCCTCAAGCAGCTCTGCGCGGGGCTGGGCATGTCCCGGCAGTCGGTGAGCAAACACCTGGCGGTGCTCGAGGCGGCGAACGTGGTCACCACCGTGCGGCGGGGGCGTGAGCTGCTGCACCACCTGAATGCCGAGCCGATCAATGCCATTGCCGACCGGTGGATGTCGAAGTACGACCGGGGCCGGGCGCAGGTCCTGGCCGGTCTCAAGCAGGCTCTGGAGGGGCAGAACATGGCTGAGAGCAGTGAGTTCGTCTACGTCACGTACATCCGCTCGACACCGGAGCAGGTCTGGCGGGCGATCACCGAGCCGGATTTCACGAAACAGTACTGGGGAGTGGAGTTCCACTCCGACTGGAAGAAGGGCAGCCCGATCGTCTGGAACTTCCAGGGGCTCGAGGTGGCCGATCCGGAGCAGGTGGTGGTGGAGTCCTCACCCTACGAACGTCTGGCCTACACCTGGCACGGCCTGACGCCGGAGCTCGTCGAGAAGATGGGCTGGAACGAGGAGCAGCGGCTGAAGCTGGCCGGAGATCCCCGGACCACGGCGACTTTCACGATCGAGCCGCAGGACGGCGGGGTGGTCAAGCTGATCCTGGTGCACACCGGTGAGCCGGGCAGCACCATGGTGGAAATGGTCCAGCAGGGCTGGCCCTCGGTGCTGGCCGGTCTCAAGACCTTGCTGGAGACCGGTTCTGTGCTGAAGAGCTAGACATCGATCCGCGATCCGATGATCACCGTCTGGTCGCGGGGGAGGCGGAAGTAGTCGGCGGCGTCGGCGGTGATCCCGGCGGTGGCCAGGAACAGCCGTTTGCGCCAGAGGGTCATCCCCGGGGAGTCGCCGACCTCCAGGTCGATGGTCGACAGGAAGTAGGAGGCGTCGCCCAGCGAGACCGGTAGTTCCGGGGCGGTTCCGCAGATCAGGGCCAGGGCGGCGGGGACGTTCGGTTCGTCCATGTAGCCGAACGAGGCGGTCACATGGGTGATGCCGTCGTCGGCGTACCCGAGCTCGTCGAGAACCACCCGTTCGGAGGCGGGCACGTACGGCACCGGCCGGGTCTCGATCGAGATGATCACCGCGTGCTGGTGCAGTACGTGGTTGTGCTCGACGTTGGCCCGCATGGCCAGGGGCGTCGTCTCCTTGCTGCGGTTCAGGAAGACCGCGGTGCCCGGCACTCGCACCGTCTCCGGCAGTCGGGTGTGCAAGCTGTCCACGAACTCCCGCAGGGAGCCCTCCTCCTGCTCACGCCGGCTGGTGACCTGGGCGCGTCCGCGCTGCCAGGTCGTCATCACGGTGAACACGGTGATGGCGATCAGCAGAGGCAGCCAGGCGCCGTGCACCAGCTTGGTCAGGTTGGCGGCCAGGAAGAGCACGTCGACGGTCAGGAAGACCCCGGCGAGGACGAACACCAGCCAGCTCGGGGCGCGCCAGCGGTGCTGGGCGACGTAGAAGAACAGGATGGTGGTGATCGTGATGGTGCCGGTGACCGCCATCCCGAAGGCGTACGCCAGCTTCTGCGAGCTCTGGAAGGCGAAGACCAGGGTCAGCACCGAGACCATCAGGGCCCAGTTGATCCACGGCACGTAGATCTGGCCGATCGCCTGGTCCGAGGTGTGGGTGATCCTCAGCCGGGGCAGGTAGCCGAGCTGGATGGCCTGATGGGTCACCGAGAAGGCGCCGGTGATCACGGCCTGGGAGGCGATGACGGTGGCGGCGGTGGCCAGCAGCACCAGGGGCAGGCGGCCCCAGTCCGGTACCAGCAGGAAGAACGGGCTGCTGAGGTTGGCGACGGGGTCCTGGATCACCAGCGCGCCCTGGCCCAGGTAGCTGAGCATGCAGGCCGGGAAGACCAGGATCAGCCAGGCCCGGGTGATCGCGGCGCGGCCGAAATGGCCCAGGTCGGCGTACAGCGCCTCGGCCCCGGTGATCGCCAGCACCACCGCGGCCAGCGCGAAGAACGCGATCTCGAAGTGCCCGAACAGGAAGGCGACCGCGTAGGTCGGGGAGAGCGCCTTCAGCACCTCCGGGTTCTGGGTGATCCCGTGGATGCCGGCCACCCCGAGAGTGGTGAACCAGATGATCATCACCGGCCCGAACAGCCGGCCGACCTTGGCGGTGCCGAACTTCTGCGCGGTGAAGAGCGCCACGATGATCACCGCGGTGATCGGCACGGTCAGGTTGGCCAGGGAGGGTTTGACGATCTCCAGGCCCTCGACCGCCGACAGCACCGAGATGGCCGGGGTGATCATGCTGTCGCCGAAGAACAGCGAGGCGCCGAAGATGCCCAGCCCGGCCAGGAGTGCCTTGGTGCGCAGGCTGCCCGGCACCGCCCGGCGCCGGATCAGGGTGATCAGCGAGAGGATCCCGCCCTCGCCGTTGTTGTCGGCCCGCAGTACGAAGAGGACGTACTCCAGCGTGACGATGAGGGTCACCGACCAGATGATCAGCGAGATGACGCCCAGGATGTTGTCCGCGGTGGCCGGGACCGGGTGCGGGTCGTCCGGGTTGAAGATCGTCTGGATCGTGTAGATCGGGCTGGTGCCGATGTCGCCGTAGACGACCCCGAGCGCGCCGATGGTCAGCGCGGTCCGGGCCAGGGAAGGGCTTCGCGTATCGGCGGAGGGACGGTCGGGGTTGGGCACGCACGCGACTCTGAGGCCGGTTCCGTGACGGCGCAACATTTTGACAAGATTTTGACACGTGTCCGTTAGGTCACCCAGTGTGACTATTGGGCTGGACGGTCGGTGTGGCCGGGGGTTCCGTGAGCGCACAGTGATAGGGCTCGGGGGTCTCACGAACGGACGAGGCGGTCACCGCGGCGGTGTCGTCGAGGATGTGGTCGCTGACGCCGAACCAGGCGATCAGCGCACTCACGGCCACCAGCACGGCGCCGCCGATCACGGCGGTGTGGAAACCGTGGGCCAGTGGGCCGGGGCGGTTGAAGTCGTCCCCGGACAGGCCCATCGCCAGCGGCAGGACGGCCACCGAGAGCAGGCCGGCGGTGCGGGCGACGGCGTTGTTCACCCCGGAGGCGACACCGGCGTGCCGGTCCTCGGCGGCGGCCAGCACGGCGGCGGTGAGAGGGGCCACGGTCAGGCTCAGGCCCAGCCCGAAAACGATCACGGCGGGCAGTACGTCGGTGAGATAGCCGGCGGTGGAACCGATCCGGAGCATCAGCAGGAGTCCGCCGGCCATGATCAGGGGGCCGAACGTCATCGGGCGGCGGGGGCCGATGCGGGCGGCCAGGGCTCCGGTGCGGGACGACAGGGTGAGCATGATCGCGGTCAGCGGCAGGGTGGCGGCGCCCGCCTGCAGGGGGCTGAGGCCGGTCACCACCTGCAGCACGATCGCGAGCAGGAAGAACGTGCCGGAGATCGCGGCATAGAGGGCGAAGGTGACCAGGTTCGCGGCGGTGAACTGCTTCGAGGTGAAGATGTCGAGCGGGATCAGAGGGTGGTTGCTGCGGCGCTCGGTGAGGACGAACGCGACCAGTCCCATAATGCCGATCAGCGCGGCCACCAGCACCACCGTGGTGGAGGAGCCGCCGGCCGCGATCAGGGCGTAGGTGATGCCGCCCAGACCGATGGCGCCGGTGACGGATCCGGCGAGGTCGGGGCGGCGGGGTGCGGTCGGGTCGAGCGACTCCGGTACGTGCCGCAGGGCCAGCCCGATCACGAAAACCGTGAGCGGCAGGTTGATCAGGAAGACCAGGCGCCAGGACTGCTCGAGCAGGGCCCCGCCGAGCAGCGGGCCGAGCGCGGCGGACACCCCGCCCAGGCCCGACCACGCCCCGATCGCCCGGGCCCGGTCGGCGGGATGGAACGACGACGAGATCATCGCCAGGCTGCCGGGTGTCAGCAGCGCACCGCCGACCCCCTGGAGGGCTCGGGCCAGCACGAGCGTCTCCAGATTCGGGGCGAGGCCGCACATCAGCGACGCGACACCGAACCAGGCCACCCCGATGATGAACACCCGCCGCCGGCCGAAGCGGTCGCCCAGCGATCCGCCGAGCAGGATCAGGGAGGCCAGGGTGAGTGCGTAGCCGTTGACGGTCCACCGCATCCCGGCCACGTCGGCGTCCAGGTCACGGCCGATCGTGGGCAGCGCCACGTTGACCACCGTGGCGTCGAGACTGACCACCGCGCTGCCCAGAACCGCTGCGGTCAGGACCCACCGCCCGGCCGGCGTGGAGAGCCGGAGAGGTTCCTCGTCCATTGCTGGAGCCTTGTGCGGCTGACCCGTCATGTCACCGAGACTGCCCCAATTCGTAACACCGCGTCGAGCCATGGTGGCGGGCGTGGATGACGTGAAGCCCGGCTCGACGGGTCTGGATGTCTCCCGGCTGTGCCGGGGTTACGGGGTGCCGGAGCGTGGCACCCACCCCTGGACCCTCGGTGAGGAGGAGAGCCGTCCCTTCGTCAAGGCGGGGATCACGTTCTTCGTCCCCCCGCGCCGGCCCTGGCCCGACCGCGCCCGCCGCGACGAGATCGTGCTGGCGGCCAAGGTCTTCTACCCGATGAGCGACCGCTCAACGGCGGTGGGCTCTCGCGCAAGGCGATCCTGGCCGGGATCGACAACAGCCTGCGGCGGCTGGGCACCGACGGCGTCGACCCTCACCAGATCCACCGTCTCCGGGCTCAGGTGGCACCGGCGTGGGTGGCCGGGATCGCGCCGCAGCGGACGGGCCACGACGTGGCGCAGCTGGAGGCGCCCGGCCCGGCCCACGCCGTCGCTGTTCACTCGTGGCAGCCGGAAACCTGCTCGAAGCTTGCCGGGGCTCCTGCTCGCCTACTTGGAGTGATATGAAGATGATTGAGCGGCAACTGAATTGCGGTAAGTAACGAATTGGTCTCGGGGTGTTGCCCTGGCTTGTCCGGATGATGACGGGGGATTCCTCGTCCGTTTGCCATCCGGTCAGCCATCGGCCGCTCCGGGCCCCCGGTTGTCGACGCATCGACGTGTCAACGTGTGCAACGTTCAACGATGCGGGGGCAATGTGCCTGAGGAGGCAGCAGTCTTGAAGAAGGTCATGCGCGGTGTCAGTGCGACGGTGGCGATGGGCGCGATCGTGGGTCTGGCGGCCTGTGCCCCGCCGGACAAGAAGGACGACAGCGCGACCGGCGCCAACGGCGTCAGCGCCGCCTCG
This sequence comes from Kineosporia mesophila, assembly GCF_021129235.1. Taxonomy (GTDB): domain Bacteria; phylum Actinomycetota; class Actinomycetes; order Actinomycetales; family Kineosporiaceae; genus Kineosporia; species Kineosporia mesophila. The sequence continues at coordinate 82,178 of NZ_JAJOMA010000030.1, read as the reverse complement.
GCGACCTCCGCGGAGGAGTTCGGGGGCCTGGACGCCCTGGTCGCGTCGGCCAAGAAGGAAGGCCAGCTGAACGTCGTCGCACTGCCGGACAACTGGGCGAACTACGGCGCGATCAAGGCTGCCTTCACCAAGAAGTACGGCATCAAGATCACCACTGACAACCCGGGTGGTTCCAGCCAGGAGGAGATCAACTCGGTCAAGGACGAGAAGGGCCGCAGCTCGGCCCCCGACGTCCTGGACATGGGCGGCGCGGTCACCCTGGCCAACACCGCCCTGTACGCGCCCTACAAGGTCGCGACCTGGGCCGACATCCCGGACAGCCAGAAGGAGTCGACCGGCCTGTGGGTCAACGACTACGGCGGCTACATGTCGATCGGCTATGACTCGTCCAAGTTCAACGACGTCTCCGCGCTGAAGGACCTGCTCGGCAAGGACTTCAAGAACTCGGTCGCGCTGAACGGTGACCCGACGCAGGCCGGTGCCGCGTTCGCCGGTGTCGCGTTCGCCTCGCTCGGCAACGGTGGCTCGGCCGACGACATCAGCAAGGGCGCCGACTTCTTCACCGAGCTGAAGAAGGCCGGCAACTTCGTGCCGGTCCAGGCCAGCGACACCACGATCAAGAGCGGTGAGACGCCGGTCGTGTTCGACTGGGACTACCTGAACGCCGCCCAGGTCAAGGAGGTCCCGACCTGGAAGACCGTGATCCCCGAGGGCATCCTGCTGGGCAGCTACTACAACCAGGCCGTCAACAAGGACGCCCCGCACCCGGCCGCCGCGCGACTGTGGCAGGAGTTCCTCTACTCCGACGAGGGCCAGAACCTCTACCTCGGTGGCGGTGCCCGTCCGGTGCGGATGGAGGCCATGACCACGGCCGGCACCATCGACAGGGACGCCGCGGAGAAGCTGCCCGAGGCCAAGGGCGACGCGGTGTTCCTGAGCACGGAGCAGACCACGAAGGCCACCGAGTACCTGACCAAAAACTGGGCCAAGGCGATCGGCTGACGTCGTGACGTCCACGCCTGTCGACGGTGAACCCGCCGCCCGGTCCTCGCGGACCGGGCGGCGGGTCCCGCTCAGCTGGCTCGGTGTGGTGCCGTTCCTGGCCTACATCGGGCTCTTCCTGCTCCTGCCCACCGTGCTGGTGGTGGTCCAGGCGTTCGCCGACCCCGACGGGCGGCCGACCCTGGACAATGTCCGGGCCCTGTCCGAGAGCTACGTGCTGACCGCCTTCTGGCGCAGCATCGAGCTGTCGTTCGTCACCGCCCTGATCGGCGCCGTGCTCGGCGCGCTGCTGGCCTACCTGCTGGTGAGTGGCCCGGCCGACGGTTTCGTCCGGCGCGTGGCCACCGCGGCCGCCGGGGTGCTGGCCCAGTTCGGCGGTGTGACCCTGGCTTTCGCGTTCATCGTGAGCGTGGGCAACCAGGGCCTGATCACCCTGCTGCTGCAGAACATCGGGATCGGCGCCTCCGGCGGCTGGCTCTACCAGATGTCCGGCCTGATCGTGGTGTACCTGTACTTTCAGATCCCGCTGATGGTGCTGGTCTTCCTGCCCGCGCTGGACGGTGTGAAACCGCAGTGGCGGGAGGCCACCGAGAGTCTCGGCGGCAACAGCTGGGCCTACTGGCGGCACGTCGCGGTGCCGCTGCTGACCCCGCCCTTCCTGGGCGCGTTCCTGCTGCTGTTCGCCAACGCGTTCGCCGCCTACGCCACCGCCGCGGCTCTGATCAGCCAGGGTGGCGTGATCATCCCGCTGCAGATCCGCGCGGCCATCACCAGTGAGACCGTGCTCGGCCGGGAGAACGTGGCCAACGCGCTGGCTCTCGGCATGGTGGTCGTGGTCGCCGTGGCCATGGCGCTCTACTCCTGGATGCAGCGGAGGTCCGCCCGATGGCTGCGGTGACGACCGAACTGACCACAGCTCCACCGAAGAACCAGGGTGCGCGGGCGCGTTCGGCCCTGCGCTTCCGGATCGGCCGGGCCGTGCTGCTCGTGCTGTTCGCCCTGTTCTTCGCCGTCCCGCTGCTCGCGCTGATCGAGTTCAGCACGCGCAGCAACGACCTGACCGGGCCGCGCACGCTGGAGTACTGGCGCTACATCGGCCAGGACCCCGAGATTCGCACCGCGCTGCGTGACTCGGTGCTGCTGGCCCTGATCACCTCGGTGGTGGCCCTGGCCCTGCTGCTGCCGACCATGGTCTGGGTGCGGTTGCGGCTGCCGAAACTCCATCGGGTGGTGGAGTTCCTGTGCCTGCTGCCGCTGACCATCCCGGCCCTGGTGCTGGTGGTCGGCTGGGCCCCGATCTACCTGTGGATCGCCTACTTCACCCCCGCCCAGTTCGACAGCTCGCCCGTGGTGCTGGCTTTCGCCTACGTCATCCTGGTGATGCCGTACATGTACCGCTCGCTGGACGCGGGTCTGTCGTCGATCGACGTGCGCACGCTGGCCGAGGCCGCACGCAGCCTGGGCGCCGGCTGGTTCACCGTGATGGCGCGCGTGATCATGCCGAACATGCTCTCGGCCGTGCTCAACGCCGCCCTGCTGTCGGTGGCCCTGGTGCTCGGTGAGTTCACCGTGGCGTCGCTGCTCAACTACGACAACCTGCAGGTCGTGATGAACAACGTGGCCCAGATCAGCTCCGGGGTCACGGTCGCGCTGGCCGCGGCGTCCCTGATGTTCGTGTTCGTGCTGCTGTTCGCGCTGTCGTTCGTCGGCCGCCGCCGGCCCGCCCGCGTGATCGCTGAGGAGAAGTGACGTGACGGAAACCGATACCCCCGTGACCGCCGAGGCCACCCGGGCCGGGGTCGAGGTCCGGCTGGAGGGACTTCGCCGCCAGTACGGTGCGGTCACCGCCCTGGACGGTCTCGACCTCACCATCAAGCCCGGTGAATTCATCGCCCTGCTCGGTCCTTCCGGCTGCGGGAAGACCACTGCCCTGCGGCTCCTGGCGGGCCTGGAAGACGCCGACGGCGGTCGCGTGATGGTCGGTGACAAGGACGTCACCCGGCTGCCCACGAACAAGCGCGACATGGGCATGGTGTTCCAGGCCTACTCGCTCTTCCCGCACATGACCGCTCGGCAGAACGTCGCCTTCGGGCTGCGCCTACGCAAGATCGGCGAGACCGAGCGCAACCGTCGCGCGGGCGAGATGCTCGAGCTGGTCGGCCTTTCGGCGCAGGCCGACCGGTACGCGCACCAGATGTCCGGCGGCCAGCAGCAGCGCGTGGCCCTGGCCCGGGCCCTGGCGATCCGCCCGACCGTGCTGCTGCTCGACGAGCCGCTCTCCGCCCTGGACGCCAAGGTCCGGGCCACCCTGCGCGACGAGATCCGCCGCGTGCAGCTGGAGGTCGGCATCACCACGCTGTTCGTCACGCACGACCAGGAGGAGGCGCTCGCCGTCGCCGACCGGGTGGGCGTGATGAACGCGGGCCGGCTGGAGCAGCTGGGCCCGCCGACCGAGGTCTACAGCCGTCCGGCCACGCCGTTCGTGGCCCAGTTCGTGGGCCTGTCCAACCGCATCCCGGCGACCGTGAACGGTTCCACGGCCGATGTTCTGGGTGCCGCGGTGCCGGTCATCCCGTCGTCGGTCGACAGCGGTGAGGGCTTCGCCCTGGTGCGCCCGGAGGCCGTGGATCTGCTCCCGGTGACCGACGGTGCGACCGGCCCGCTGGTCGGTCAGGTGATCGCGACCTCGTTCCTCGGCGCGGTCAGCCGGATCACGGTTGACCTGGGCCCGGCCGGCCTGGTGCTGGCCCAGATGCCCACCTCGCAGGCCGGCGGTTTCGGCTCCGGCAGCGTGGCCCGGGTGACGTTCCGGCCCGACCCGGTGCTGGTGGTCAAGGGCTGACCCACCCAACCTTCCGTGATCATGCAGAACCTCCCCAATGTTCTAGAACTCTCACGTCCACAGTTCTAGAACTCCGGGGAGGTTTTGCATGATCACGGAAGAGGGAAGCCGGGTCAGTAGGCTTTGAGGGCCAGGTCCATGGCCAGGCCCAGCCCGGTCAGGGCGATGAGGATGCGCAGGGGGCCGGCCGGGGCGTTGCGCAGCACGATCGGGCCGATGCGGCCGCCGATCAGGGAGCCCAGGGCCAGGGGTAGGCAGTAGAGCCAGTCCACCGGGCCGAAAGCGATGAAATAGACCGCCGCCACGGCATTTGCGGCCGTGAGCACGGTGGTGCGCACGGCGCTGGCCCGGGCCAGGCCGAGGTCGGTGAGGCTGAGCAGCAGGGCTATCAGCATGACGCCGGCGGCAGCACCGAAGTAGCCGCCGTAGATGCCGACGAGGAACGTGCCCACCAGGAGCGCACGCGGTGGGCCTGCGTTCTCCGGTTTCGGTTCGAGATCGGCTGCGGTGTGCGGAATCTGGTCGGCCGGAACGTCACTTACGGCCGGGCCGGTACGTAGCAGCACGGCCAGGGCGGCGCCGCCGATCAGGAACGGCACGACCTTCTCGAACGCGTCGGACGGGGTGAGTAGGAGCAACACACTGCCGACGATGCCGCCGGGTACGGCCCAGAGCAGCATCTTTCGCAGCAGAGGGCCCTGGCCGCGCAGTTCCGGGCGGGAGCCGTGCAGGGTGCCCGCTCCGGAGAAGATCAGGGCCACCGTGTTGGTGACGTTGGCGCTGATCGGGGAGATGCCGGTGGCCAGCAGGGCGGGGTAGCTGATCAGCGAGGCCAGGCCGGCGATGCTGCCCGTGAGCCCACCGCCGATACCGGCCAGCACCAGCAGAAGAGCCGTGGTGAGGCTCACCGGTGCAACACCGAGAGCCGCTCCGGATCGCGCAGGTCGGTGCCCGCCTCCAGCCACATCTGCCGCACCTGGGCCGCACCCCGGGCCCGGGCCAGGGCGGCCTCGTCCGGGGTCATGGGCAGCACGGGGTAGAAGCCCACCGGGTCGGCCGGGGCCTTGAGCTCGAGATCGGGCACCAGGCCACCGGGGTCGCCCAGCAGCACGGCGGTGAACCGGGCCCCCGGCCAGAGCGGTTGCTGCAGGTCGATCGTGGCACCGGAGGTCAGCACGAGCCCTTCGACCTGAGGAGTGGCGGCCAGCACGGCCAGCGTTCGGAGGACCTCGTCGCGGGCGGGGCGCAGGCTCAGCACGAGTTCGGCCCGGGGGCCGCGCACCGGATCGGTCACCGTGGCCGTGGGTGGGTGCATCGGCGCCTCGCTGATGCCGACCGTGACGTAGCGGACCAGACCGGCGGGGTCGGGTCCGAAACGGTCGACGTGCAGCGTGCGGGTGCCCAGGAAGGTCACGGAGGCACTGGCGTTCGGGCCGGGGAAGGTCGTCGTCAGATGGGTCCGGACGAGATCGGTGACGGCGGGCACCCCCGCATTCCATCACGGCCCGCGCAGCGGACCCGGGCCGCCGTCGATGCCCGGGTGAGCGGTGAAACCGCGGTGACCACCTCGTCCTCCATTTCGGCGCGACCACCGGGCGATCTCTCCCGGCTCCGGGACGGGGCGTCGTGCCACCATGCAGGGATGCCTGCGGACGAGGATCTCCTGCGCCGGGCCCGGTTGGTGCAGGCCGGGGAGCTGGAACCGGTGACGCCCCGGGCGGCGGCCACGGTCGCGCTGCTGCGGGACGGCCCGGCCGGGCCGGAGGTGTATCTCCTGCGCCGGGTGCCGCAGATGGCCTTCGCGGCCGGGATGTACGTGTTCCCCGGCGGTTCGGTGGACGCCACGGACGCGGTCGGTGGGCACAGTTGGCAGGGACCCGACCCGGCCACCTGGGCCCGGCGGCTCCGCACCCGGGAGAGCACCTCGTCCTCCATCGTGCGGGCCGCCGTGCGCGAGACGTTCGAGGAGACGGGGGTGCTGCTGGCCTCCAGAGACTCGATGGCCGCCCCGATGGGTGGGTCGATCGAGGACGAGGTGGTCGGCGAACGGGTGGACGATATGGTGGACGAGGTGGTCGGCGAGCGGGAACGGGCCGGTCTGGAGGCGGGCCGGGAGAGCCTGGCCGCCCTGCTCGTGCGGCACGACCTCACCCTGCGCGCGGATCTCCTGGCCCCGTTGCAGCACTGGATCACCCCGGAACTGGAGCCACGCCGCTACGACACCTGGTTTTTCGTCGCCGTACTGCCGCCGGGCCAGGAGCCCCGGGACGTGGGTGGCGAGGCCGATCGGCGGGCGTGGATCACACCGCAGCGGGCTCTGGACTCAGGGCTGACCCTGATGGCGCCGACCCGGGCTGCCCTCACCGAGCTGGCGAGGTATGTCACTGTGGTCGAGGCCCTCACCGCTGAACGTCAGATTGACACCGTGATGCCGGGATTCGAGATCGTCGAGGACCGGGTCGTGCTGATCCGGCCCTGAGCGGCGCTCGAGGGCGACGACCGCGCCCAGGGCCAGGCAGGCGACCGCGGGCAGGTACCAGGTGTTCTGCCAGTGCCAGTAGTACGGGTGCAGCTGCACGATCGGCGCCGCCATGAGCAGCAGGGCGCCGGCCGGCCACCGGGTCGTCGAGAGTCCGCTGCCCACGGCGAGAATCACCAGGGCGGCGTACCAGTAGTAGCCCAGGATCATCGGATCCAGCACGAGCCGGACCAGGATGACGGAGAGGGGCCCCAGCCAGAGCAGCTGGTGGCGCCGGCCCAGGACCAGGGCCAGGGCGCACCCGGCCAGTCCGGCGAACAGGCCCTGGAGTAGTCGGGCTAGCCACCCCATTCGCAGTTCGCCCGGGAGTAGTTGTCCCCAGAGGGTGTCCCGCACGACCGGCCAGGACAGCTCGAACATGGCGAAGTGCCCGGTGGCGGCGAAGGGCAGATAGCAGGCGATCGCCGCGGCGACGCACACCACGCCGGACCGGGCCAGGGGAACGGGCCGGCGCTCGATCAGGAGAAGGCCCGCCGCCAGAACTCCCCACGGCTCCCACCCGGCGGACAGGCCGACGAGAAGCGCTGCGCTCAGCATTTTTCCGCGAATCATCAAGCTGGTCGCCCAGATCCAGAGCACGGGAATCGCGATCTGGGCCAGATGCCCCTCGCTGCACCAGCGGACGGGCAGCATCAGGACCACGGCGGCGAGGCCGGCGACCAATTCCGCTGCCGGGGAGGGCAGCAGGTCGTGGACCCGTCGCAGGTGCCGGGTGAACAGCATGAGGGCGGCGGTGATGACGGCACCGGCAGCCGCGCGCAGGAACGGATCGGCGCCGCCGTAGGTCAGGCAGCGCATGTCGCCCCCGGCCGAGGGATTCAGCGCCCAGCTCGCCAGCAGCTCGAAAGGTCCGGCCTGCATCCAGGAGTCGGCGTAGACCGAGGAGAGGTGGCCGGTCAGGATCGAGTGGCCGGCCACGGAGAACGGGGCCAGGTCGTACGTCCGGATCGGCTTCAGCACGACGACCTCGAGCGCGGCGACCAGGCACAGCACCCAGCGCAGCCGGGCCGGATCAGGCATCGACGGGCCTGCTCCCGGCCGGTTCGTCGCGGCGCACCGTCACGACCAGGGCCACCAGCAGGACGAGGGAGACGATGAGGAGGGGCACCTCGCGGTTGAAGGTGTAGCGGAACTGCACCAGGGCGACGCCGGCGAGAGCGCTCGCCAGGACGGCGCGGGTGGGAGAGCAGTGCGGGTGCAGCAGACCGACCCCGATCACCACCGCGAACAGGAACGGTCCCCAGTAGTACGAGAGGATCAGCGGGTCGAGGAGCAGCCGTACCACCACCACGGTCAGCGGTGCGATCCAGATGACGTCGCGGCGGCGGCCCAGCGCGAGGGCGACCACCACCCCGGCCAGTCCGGCGGCGATGCCCTGGAACAGCCGTAGTTCCCAGCTGAACGTCGTCATGTGCGGGAACAGCAGCCCGATCAGGGTCGGCTTCCGCACGGCCCACAGCAGGTGGAACATCTCGAACCGGCCGGTGGCGAGGAAAGGCAGGTACGGCAGGAGGGCGCCGGCAGTGAAGGCTGTGCAGGCCTGGACGAGCCGTCGTGGGTCGCGTTCGGTCAGGAGTGCCCCGGCCAGGAGGACCCCCCAGGGTTCCCACCCCGCTGACAGGCCGATGACCAGGCCGGCCGCGGTGCTGCGTCCGCGAACAGCCAGGGAGGTACCCGCCACCCACATCAGGGGTATACCGAACTGGGCCAGGTGCCCGCCCATCCAGAACTGGTAGGGCACGGCGATCAGCACGGCCGTCAGGCCGGCCGCGAGTTCCATCGGGGCGGAGTCCGGCAGGTCGTGCAGCCGGCGGAGGTAGCGCACCAGGAACATGACCGCGGCGACGATCAGGGCGCCACCGATGAGGCGCAGGGGGTACTGCCCGGCCAGTCCGGTCCTGACATAGCTGGTGGTGTGCTGGCGGTCGAACGGGTACAGGGCCCAGCTGGCCAGCAGCTCGAAAGGACCGGCCTGCATCCACGAGGTGCTGTAGATCTCACCCAGACGGCCCTGAAGGATCCAGCCTCCGGCCCGGCTGAAATGCATCATGTCGACCGGCTGGATGCCCGCAGCCCAGATCGGTGCGGCGGACTGCCCCGCACCGACCAGGCACAACAGCCAGCGCAGCCGGGTGACAACCCGCAGGGCCGGGGCGAGCCCACTCAGCCGGTGCCCGGCGGCGACCAGCTGAGGGGCTTCCTGCGGGAGAGAGGTCACCGAGTCTGACTCGGCGACCGGGGGTGGAGCCTTTACTTACCCGGGTACGACTTGCGGAACGGCTTGCGGCTGTCGGCCGTGCCCCGCGGGTGCTGCGGCGGTGCCCCGTCGGTCTTGGTGAGGTGGATGAGCTTCCCCGAGATCCGGGTCTGCGTCAGTGCCTCGACGGTCTCGCGCGACAGGTTGGCGGGCAGCTCGACCAGGGTGTGGTCGGCCTGGATGTCGATGTGACCGAAGTCGGACCGGCCCAGGCCGCCCTCGTTCGCGATCGCCCCGACGATGGCCCCGGGCTGCACCCGGTGCCGGCGGCCGACCGCGATGCGGTAGGTCGCCAGGGGCACGTCGCCCCGGGGACGCCGCGGACCGGCCACGCGCGGCGCGGGACGGCCACCCCGGGCCGCGCCCGCGGGCTCCCGGGCCGGACGACGGGCCGAGGGCGGCGGGTCGGGCGGCAGCAGGAAGGACTTACCGGCCTGAGCCATCACGGCCAGGGCGGCGGCCACGTCGGTCGCCGGCACGTCGTTCTCGGCCAGGAACTCCTCGATCAGACCGCGGAACACGGCCACCTCGGGGCTCTCCAGGCTGGCCTTGATCGAGTCGGTGAACTTGCCGACACGCGTCGAGTTCACGTCGTCGGCCGTCGGCAGCGGCATCTCCTCGATCGTCGAGCGGGTGGCCCGCTCGATCGAGCCGAGCAGGCGCTTCTCCCGCGGCGTGACGAACAGCAGGGCCTCGCCCGAGCGCCCGGCCCGGCCGGTGCGGCCGATCCGGTGCACGTACGACTCGCTGTCGTGCGGGATGTCGAAGTTCACGACGTGGGTGATGCGTTCCACATCAAGACCCCGGGCGGCGACGTCGGTGGCCACCAGGATGTCGAGCTGACCGGACTTGAGCTGGTCGATCGTGCGCTCACGCTGCTGCTGGGCCAGGTCGCCGTTGATGGCGGCGGCCGAGAAGCCCCGCGCCCGCAACCGCTCGGCCAGCTCCTCGGTGGACTGCTTCGTGCGGACGAAGATGATCATCGCCTCGAAGTCCTCGACCTCGAGGACCCGGGTGAGGGCGTCCACCTTCTGCTGGTGACCCACGAAGATGTAGCGCTGCCGGGTGTTGACCGACGTCACCGTGCGGTTGGCCACGGTGATCTCGGCCGCGTCGGTGAGGTACTTCTTCGAGATGCGGCGGATCTGCGGCGGCATGGTGGCCGAGAAGAGAGCCACCTGCTTGTCGTCGGGGGTGGTGCTGAGGATCGTCTCGACGTCTTCCTGGAAGCCCATCTGGAGCATCTCGTCGGCCTCGTCCAGCACCAGGTACTTCAGCTGGGAGAGGTCGAGAGTGCGCTTCTCCAAGTGATCGATCACCCGTCCGGGCGTACCGACGACGATGTGGGCGCCGCGCTTGAGGCCGGCCAGCTGCACGCCGTAGCTCTGCCCACCGTAGATCGGCAGCACGTGCAGACCCGGGATGTGGTGGGAGTAGCGGCCGAAGGCCTCGGCCACCTGCAGCGCCAGTTCCCGGGTGGGAGCGAGCACCAGGGCCTGCGGGGCGCGCTGGGAGAGGTCGATACGGCTGAGTACCGGCAGCGCGAACGCCGCGGTCTTACCGGTACCGGTCTGGGCCAGACCGACCAGGTGGCGCCCCTCCATCAGTGGCGGGATCGCCGCGGCCTGAATGGGGGAGGGCATCTCGTAGCCGACATCGCTGAGGGCTCGAAGCACACGCTCGTCGATCCCGAGGTCAGCGAACGTGGGCTGGGCCTCGCGCGGCTCCGGCGGCTCGGCGGGGGAATGGGGGACGTCCGCGGAGTCTTCCGGGGTGTCGCGGACAGCGGGATCGGTGTTCATCGCCCACTAATCTACGGAGCCCGGGGCCTTCCTGCACAACGCGGGCCCCCGGAACCGAGTTGTCCCGGGGCCCACGGTTGTGCAGCGGCTTTGCTGGGTGACCCTGAGTGGCTAGTCCCCCGCGAGGGTGGCGGGTGCTCCGGAAGCGGCCGGTGGGGGTGCCTCCGGAGCACGTTCCACGGTGAAGTCCCCCGCCTGGGTGGCATCGGGCAGCTCGGGTGCCCCGGCCCGCCGCAGCACCAGGGTGAGCAGCACGGTGACGATCAGATTGGCCAGGACCGCCACGAACCCGACATAGATCTGCTTGTCGCTGTCGAACCCGGCGAGCGACAGCTTGTAGGCGGATCCGCCGAAGTGGTCCTTGCCGTTGTTCGGGTTCGGGATCTGGTAGAGCATCCCGATCCCGACCGCCAGCCCGGCCACCAGACCGGTGCTGAGCGCCCAGGGATGCAGCCAGCGCGTATATACCCCGAGGGCCACGGACGGCAGCGTCTGGAGGATCAGGACGCCCCCGATCAGCTGCAGGTCGATGGCGAACTGCGGGTCGAGGAAGAGGATCACCGCGACCGCGCCGACCTTCACCACCAGCGAGGTGATCTTGCTGACGCCGGCTTCCTGCGCCGGGGTGGCGTCGCGCTTCAGGTACTCCTTGTAGACGTTGCGGGTGAACAGGTTGGCCGCCGCGATCGACATGATCGAGGCCGGAACCAGCGCCCCGATCCCGATCGCCGCGTAGGCCACGCCCGCGAACCAGTCCGGGAACATCTGGTCGAACAGCGAGGGCACGATCGTGTTGGTGTCCTTGCCCAGCGGCTTCACCCCGGCCGCGATGGCCATGTAGCCCAGCAGCGCGATCAGCCCGAGCAGGAAGCTGTAGGCCGGTAGCGCGGACATGTTCTTCTTGATCGTGTCGCGGCTCCTGGCCGCCAGCACGCTGGTGAGCGAGTGCGGGTAGAGGAACAGCGCCAGGGCCGAGCCGAGAGCCAGGGTGACGTACTGCAGCTGGTTGTTCGCGTTCAGCAGGATGCTGCCCCTGGGCGCCCCGGTGTTCGGGTTGGTCTGGCCCAGGGCCTGTTCGGCGCTGCCGAAGATCACCCCCCAGCCGCCGAGCTTGTACGGGATCACGATCACGGCCACGATGATCACCAGGTAGATCAGCGTGTCCTTGACGAAGGCGATCAGCGCCGGCGCCCGCAGGCCCGAGCTGTACGTGTACACGGCCAGGATCAGGAACGCGATGATGATCGGCAGGTGGCCGGTCACGCCCATCACCTTGAGCACCGCCTCGATGCCGATCAGCTGCAGCGCGATGTACGGCATGGTGGCGACGATGCCGGTGATCGCGACCAGCAGGGCCAGCGTGGGTGAGCCGAAGCGCCCCCGCACGAAGTCGGCCGGGGTGACGTAGCCGTGCCGGTAGCTCACCGACCACAGCCGGGTCATCACCAGGAACGCCAGCGGGTAGATCAGGATCGTGTACGGCACGGCGTAGAAGCCGATCGCCCCGGAGGAGAAGACCAGCGCCGGCACCGCGACGAAGGTGTAGGCCGTGTAGAGGTCACCGCCGAGCAGGAACCAGGTCACCCAGGTGCCGAAATTTCTTCCCCCGAGCCCCCATTCATCCAGATGATCGAGCGACTCGGCGCGCCGCCAGCGGGCGGCGGCGAAGCCCATCACCGAGACGAGCAGGAACAGGGAAGTGAAGACGACGAGTTCGACGATGTGGTCGGACGCGTGTGGCATGCCTCAGTCCCTCCGCTTCGTCTTGGTGTAGACGAGCGCGGTGCAGCCGACCCCGAGCAGCACGAAGGCCAGTTGCAGCCAGTAGAACAGCGGGAAGTCGAACAGGCGGGGGCCGTCGTGATTGAAGAGCGGTGTGCTCAGTGGGATCACGATCGGGATGAGCAGGAACCAGTTCCAGTGACTGGCGTCCGAGTGCCCACGGTGCGGCTCCTCGGGAGGTTCTGAGGACGACATCGTCACTTCCCCTCACTGACGGTGTACGACAGAGGCGAGTGACTGTCTATCAGGTCACAGTTTGTCCGCCAAGGGTCACGGGGGCAGACTACGAAGAAGCGTCAGGCGGGTTCGGAGATCGCCTTGACGATGATGGTCAGGGTGCGACGGCAGACATCCAGATCCTCGCCGTGGCCACTGGCGGCGGCGACCCACATCGCGGTGGTGCCGGTCTCGTAGCCGGCGATCACGGCGTTGAGGGCGTCTTCGGGGGCGACCGCCAGGCGCCGGCCGGCCCGGGCCAGGCCCACGGTGAGCAGGCGCAGCAGCTCGTCGCGGAACGGCTGCATGGCCTTCAGCAGCAGCGGGGCGTGCTCCGGGTTCCGGATCAGGTAGAGCCCCACCTCGCTCTCCACCAGCCGCGACTCACGGTCCTGCGGGTTGGCGGCCATGACCTGGTCGACCAGGTAGTCGACCATCTCCACGCCGGCGGGCGGGTCCTGGGCGCTGCGCTCGAGGATCGTCCGGATCCGGCCGAGCAGCTCGTCGTGCTTCTGCGACATCAGCTCGTTCAGCAGGTCTTCCTTGGTGGCGAAGTTCGAGTAGAACGCGCCCCGGGTGAAGCCGGCTTCTTCACAGATGCTTTCGACACTGGCGCCGTTCACCCCGCGCTCGGCGATGACCGCGCTCGCGGCCGCGAGCAGACGCTGCCGGGTGGCGGCCCGCCGGGGGGTGATCCGGGTCGGTGGCGTCGGTTGCTCGGTCACGGTCGTTCCTCGGTCTCCTCGTGGTTCGCGCCCGTCGGCGGGCGAACGCACAGTCTCCCTCAGCCGGCGGCCGGCCGCGGTCCGCCGGACGCTCCGGGGGGATGTGAGAGGTCTGCACCCCGGCTGTCCATCTCCTGTTCGATACATTACTGTATTGAATACAGAACTGTATCGAAGCTGTTCAGTCGCCCCCTGCCCCGGGCGCTGATGGGAGAACACGTATGTCCACGCTGCTTTATGCGCTCGGCCGGCGCGCCTACCGGGGGCGGTTGGTCGTCATCGGCGTCTGGGTCCTGGTGCTCGCCGGACTCGCCGCCGGAGCGGTGACCCTCGGGAGCGGCACCAGCGAGGAGTTCCGGATTCCCGGCACCGCCTCGCAGAAGGCCCTCGACACGCTCGGCGACCGCTTCCCCGAACTGGCCGGTGGCCAGGCCCAGGTGGTCGCGGTCGCGTCCGACGTCACCACCCCCGAGATGAAGAAGGCGGTGCAGAGCTCGCTCGCCGCCGTCTCGAAGGTCGACGGCGTCACCGCCGTGATCGACCCGTACAACGAGCAGGTGAAGGGCGCGATCTCGCAGGACCGGCAGGTCGCCCTGGGCACCGTGCAGGTGGAGAGCAACTGGCGCGACGACTCCGACGCCCTGCGCGACTCCATCGAGAAGGCCGCGGAGCCGATCACGGCCGCGGGCGGCCAGGTCGAGTTCGGCGGTGAGGTCTTCGCCGTCTCCCTGCCGTCGGTCACCCCGACCGAGGGGATCGGCGTGGTGGTCGCGCTGATCGTGCTGATCGTCACCTTCGGCTCGATCCTCGCCGCCGGGCTCCCGCTGATCACCGCGCTGGTCGGCGTCGGCGCCACGATGGCCGCGATCTGGCTCTTCACCCCGCTGCTCGACATCTCCAGCACCGTGCCGCTCCTGGCCCTGATGATCGGCCTGGCCGTCGGCATCGACTACGCGCTGCTGATCGTCTCGCGCCACCGCGACCAGCTCCGTGACGGCCTCGACCCGGAGGAGTCGGCGGCCCGGGCGGTGGCGAAGGCCGGTTCCGCGGTGGTCTTCGCCGGCCTGACCGTGATCATCGCCCTGGTCGGTCTGGCCGTCGCCCGCATCCCGTTCCTCACCGTGATGGGAGTGGCCGCGGCCGGCGCCGTGCTGGTGGCCGTGCTGATCGCGCTCACCCTGCTGCCGGCCCTGCTCGGCCTCCTGGGCGCGCGTCTGACGCCGAAACCCGCTCAGGGCAAGGAACGTCACCGCTTCGCCAACGCCTGGCTGAGCACCGTCATCCGGATCCCGGTGGTGACGATCCTGCTCGTGGTGGTCGCCGTCGGCGCCCTCGCCGTGCCCGCCAAAGACCTGCGCCTGGCCCTGAACGACAACGGCACCGCCGCCTCCGACACCACCCAGCGCAAGGCGTTCGACCTGGTCGCCGCCCACTTCGGCCCCGGCGCCAACGCACCCCTGCTGGTCACCGCCGACCTCCCGGGCGGCTCCGACCCGCAGAAGCTCCTGGCTCAGCTGGCCGGGGAACTCGGCGGACTGAAGGGCGTGGCCGGGGTCAGCTCGGCGGCGGTCAACACCAACGGCGACCTGGCCGTGGTGGCCCTGATCCCGACCGGAAGCGCCTCGTCCCAGGTCACTTCCGACCTGGTCAAGGAGATCCGGGCGGCCAACGCCGACCTGGAGCAGAAGTACGGCGTCGACGTCGGTGTCACCGGCCAGACCGCCATCGCGATCGACATCTCCGACCGCCTCAGCGACGCCCTGCTGCCCTTCGGCATCGCCGTCGTCGGTCTCTCCCTGGTGCTGCTGGGCGCGGTCTTCCGCTCCATCGCCGTCCCGGTCAAGGCCGCCCTCGGCTACCTGCTCTCGGTCGGGGCCTCGTTCGGCGCCGTCACCGCGGTGTTCGAGTGGGGCTGGCTGGGGGACCTCCTCGGCGTGCAGCGCGAGGGCCCGGTCATCAGTTTCATGCCGATCATCCTGATGGGCGTGCTCTTCGGCCTGGCCATGGACTACGAGGTGTTCCTGGTGGCCCGGATCCGCGAGGAGTTCGTGCACAACGGTGGGGACGCCCGTCAGGCCCTGCGCGTCGGGTACGCCGCCGGTTCCCGGGTGGTCACGGCCGCCGCGCTGATCATGGTCTCGGTCTTCACCGCGTTCGTGCCCGAGGGCGACGCCAACATCAAGCCGATCGCCCTGGCGCTCGCGGTCGGGGTTTTCGTCGACGCGTTCATCGTGCGGATGATCCTGGTGCCGGCCGTGCTCGCCCTGCTCGGCAACGCCGCCTGGTGGATCCCGGGCTGGCTCGACCGCGTGCTGCCCCGCCTGGACGTAGAGGGCGAGGGCCTGGAGAAGAAGCTCGAGCACCAGAAGGAGCCGGCCCCGGCATCCTGAACCGGGGTGAGGCCCCCGCACGCGACCTGCGTGCGGGGGCCTGCGTGCGTCCGGACGGGTGATGCCGGAACCTTGTGTGACGTGTTCGGCCGGTGAGTATTCAGGTGGCGGCCGTCCGGTCGATGAAGTCGTGACGATCCGCCTCACCGGCGTCATCACGCCGGGCTCAGCCGAAGGTCCTCCATGACTGACCGCTCTCCCCTGACGTTCCTCGCCGACCTCCGGATCGGCGTCAAGATCCTGGTACTGGCGGCCGTCGCCGTCGTCCTGACCGCGCTGGTGGGGGTGACCGGTCAGCTCGCCGTGAACAGCGTGCAGCAGACGGGTCAGCACGTCGTCGACGTCACCGCCGAGGAGAGTCAGGCGATTCTCTCCGCGCGGTCCAACTACAGCGGCTTCCGGCGGTACGTCTACGCCACCGTGATCGCCCCGGACGCCGGGAGCCGGGACAAATACCTCACGAGCGCGCAGGAGAACTACGACGACGCGCTCGGCCTGATGAAGAAGCTCCAGGGGATGGAACTTCCGGCCGCCGACCGGACGGTGCTGGAGGACAGGCTGATCCCGGCGGCCGAGAAGTCCTGGACGATGTGGCAGGACGAACTGCTGCCCACAGCCTCCCGGCTGAACCTGGGCCGGGGCGCCATCGACGCCTACGTGGCCAAGGTCAACAACGACTTCGACCCGCTGGCGAACGACGTCCGCGACCAGATCGCGGTGATCACGGCAAGTCTCGACAAGTCGATGACCGACCAGTCGGACGCCTCGGCCGCCGACGCCAGGAACGCCGCGATCCGGATCTGGGTGTTCACGATCATCGGCGCGGTGCTGCTCTTCGCCATCGGGCTGTGGATCGCCCGGATGGTGTCCGGCCCGGTGAACCGGCTGCGCCTGGCGCTGGTGGCGCTGGCCGACGGAGACCTGACGGTGACGGCCGACGTGCGGGGCCGCGACGAGATCGGCCAGATGGCCACGGCCCTGAACGAGGCCCGGGACTCCCTGCGCGCGGCCATGATCCAGATCGACGGGACGTCGGGGACGCTCTCCGGCGCCTCCCACAGCCTGGGCTCCATCTCCTCGCAGATCTCCGCGAACGCCGAGGCGACGTCCCGGCAGGCCTCCGGCCTGGCCGGTACCGCGTCCGAGGTGTCGGGGAACGTTCAGACCGTGGCGGCCGGCACGGAGGAGATGACGGCCAGCATCCGGGAGATCGCCTCGTCGTCGGCGCAGGCCGTACGGGTGGCCGCCAGCGCGGTGAACGAGGCGGTCACGGCCCGGGCGACCGTCGGGAAGCTGGGTGACTCCAGCGAGGAGATCGGCAACGTGGTCAAGGCGATCACCTCGATCGCCGAACAGACCAATCTGCTGGCGCTGAACGCCACCATCGAGGCGGCCCGGGCCGGGGAGGCGGGCAAGGGCTTCGCGGTCGTCGCCGAGGAGGTCAAGCAACTGGCCCAGGAGACGGCCCGCGCCACCGAGGACATCTCACGCCGGGTGGAGACGATCCAGGCCGACACCCAGGAGGCGGTCGAGGCGATCGCCCGGATCTCGCAGACGATCGAGGACGTCAACTCCTACCAGACCACGATCGCCTCGGCGGTCGAGGAACAGACCGCCACCACGTCGGAGATCGCCCGGAGCATCACCGAGGCGGCGGCGGGCTCGGCCAGCATCGCCGCGAGCGTGGATTCGGTGGCCGGAGCCGCCCAGGCCTCGGGGGACGGCATCAGCCAGGCCGAGCGGGCCGCCGGTGAGCTCGCCGGACTGTCGGGCGAGCTACGTCAGCTGGTCTCCCGGTTCCGGCTGTGACGGGATCGGACGCCACTCGTCGCATCGCCTGTCGGCCGGACGTGTGGCCGGGATGAGTGGGGTAAAAGTTCGAACACTCTGAGTATTCAGTCGTCGCGCATCGTTGCCGATGGGCTCTGGATGATCCAGGTCGCCCCACGGCCGGTGCCGAACCGAAAGGCTCCAAGGAACCACCCCGTACGTCAGCTGGTGTCCCGCTTCCGGCTGTAAACCACTGAAGTGCAACCGAAATCCCACCAGCTGAGATCAGCATGAAGAGAGATAGGCGGATCATGCAGGCACTAGTCGTCGACGACTCGCGGGTGATGCGGACCATCCTGACCAAACTCCTCACCAACCTGAACTTCGACGTGGTTCAGGCCGGAGACGGAGCGGAGGCCCTGGCCGCGCTCGACGCCGGGGCCCGTCCGGAGGTCGCGCTCGTGGACTGGAACATGCCGGTCATGGACGGGCTGACCTTCATCAAGAAGGTCCGGCAGAACCCGGAGTACCGGGACGTGGTGCTGATGATGGTCACCACCGAGAGCGAACAGAACAACATCGTGCGGGCACTCGCCGCCGGTGCGCACGAGTACGTGATCAAGCCGTTCACCGACGAGGTCATTGCCGAGAAGCTGGAGATGCTGGGACTGATCGAGCGATGAGCGCACCGGAAGAGCTAGCAGTGGGTGAAGGGAGATCTCGCCGATGAGTATCGCGACCACGGACTTCGCCTTCGTGGCCGACCTGGTGCGCCAGCGCAGTGCCATTGATCTGCAGCCTGGCAAGGAGTACCTGGTGGAGTCCCGACTGGTGCCGCTGATGCGGATCAGCGGGGAGAGCGATCTTGCTGCGTTCGTCAGCCGGCTGCGCCGGGGCGACCAGAAGCTGATCGACTCGGTCATCGACGCGCTCACCACCAATGAGACCCTGTGGTTCCGGGACACGGCCCCTTTCGACGTTTTCACCAAGCAGCTGCTGCCGGACGTCGCCAAGACCTCGCTGACCAAGAAGATCACCGTCTGGTCGGCCGCCTGCTCCTCCGGGCAGGAGGGCTACTCGCTGGCCATGCTGCTGCTCGACTGGCTGCCCCGGAACCCGGGTTTCGACGCCAAGATCGTCGGCACCGACATCTCGCACAAGATGGTCGAGCGGGCCAGCGCGGGTAAGTACTCGCAGCTGGAGATCAACCGCGGCCTGCGGGTTCCCTACCTGGTCAAGTACTTCGACCAGGTCGGCCGGGACTGGGTGCTGAAGAAGGAGGTTCGCGACCTGGCGACCTTCAAGTGGGGCAACCTGGCCCAGCCGCCCATCGGTCATCCGCAGTGCGACATCATCTTTCTGCGGAACGTGCTGATCTACTTCGATCCGCCCACGAAGAAGCGCGTGATCGAGAACTGCCGGTCGGTGCTGCGTCCGGGCGGTTACCTGGTGCTGGGGGGCGCCGAGACCGCTCCGTCGCTGGGCCCCAACTGGAAGCGCGTGGACGTGGACCGCGCGGTCGTGTTCCAGCACCTGGGAAATGGAGCATCATGATCGATCCCGCTGAACTGGCTGCGGCCCAGCCTGATCTGGAGATGCTGCTCGTCGAGATGATCGCCTCCGTCCTCGGCGAGCAGGCCGAGCCGACGGCGGAGCCGCTGCCGGCGGCCGTCGGCCTCGCGGTGTCGCGCCTGGTGATCCAGGACCCGCAGGACGGTTCGTTCCTGGGGGTCGACGTGCGCGCCGAGGGCAACCTGATCACGACGCTCGCGGCAACGCTGCTGGGGGTGGCCGAACCGGCGCCGGACGACATGCTCGACGTGATCGCCGAACTCGGCAACATCGCGGCGGGCAACGTGAAGTCGCTGCTGTGTCACAACGGGCAGTTGTCGCTGCCCGCCCCGCAGCTCGCCTTCGAGCACGAGGGCGACTCGCCGGACGCGATCCGGGCCGGGGCGAGCCTGCTCGGCAACGTGATGGAACTCGTGGTGATGCCGCTGCACTCGGCCGATGCGAAGACCCGCTGGCCCTCCGGGTCCGCGCAGCACTCGGCGGAGGTCGGGGTCTGACCCGAAACTGGCCGGCCCCCTCGGGGTGCCGGCCAGTTCTCGTCATCTCTGCGGGCGCTTCTGCGCGTCGGCGATGCGCTGCAACTGCTCGTCGCTGATCGCCGGCCGGGTGCTCGGCACCGGGTCGATGCGCAGGGCGGCCAAGTGCAGGTCGAGGTGACGCTGCCAGGCGTCCGGAGCGCTCTGCCCGGTCACCGCGACAATCCCGCGCAGGGCCCACATCAAGGCCCGGACGTCACCGAACTCGACGCCGGCGCCGATCCGGCCGTGGGCGAAGGCCTGGGCGTGCAGGTCGGCGATCAGCGCGTTGAGCTGTTGCTGATGGCTCTCGTTGCCCGGACTGAACAGCTTGGCCGAGTAACCGTGATGCCGGGCCAGGGAACGGCCGAAGGCCCGCAGGAAGGTCTCCAGCCCGTTGCCGTGCTCGTCTTCCAGCCCGGCCCGGGCGGTACTGATCAGCTCGTCCAGGATGATCCGGACCAGCTCGTCGACCAGGGTCTGCTTGTTCGGGTAGTGCCGGTACAGCGTGCCGACGCCGACGCCGGCCCGCGAGGCGATCTGCTCCATGCTGGCTTCGACGCCGGACTCGGAGATCACGTCCCGGGCCGCGGCCAGCACGGCCTCCGAATTACGCGCCGCGTCCCTGCGCATCGGGCGCTCGGTGGCCCCCACGGCTGGAGCGTCAATCCCGTTCATCGACCACGAGCGTACCGCCCGCGACCAGTGCGAGTTCCGGGGTTTCGGTCTGGTTGACGGACGAGGTGCGCGCCGTGGTCACGGCCCGCACCTTCGGTCGCAGGTCGGGGATCAGCAGCCCGGCCAGTGTGGCCAGCACGAGAGCCCCGGTGAGCAGCGCGAAACCGAGCGTGTACCCGGACTCCTCCGGGAACCCGCCGGCCCCGGCGTGGGCGGTGACCACACTGGCCATCACGGCCGAGCCGATGGCGCCACCGATGGTGCGGATGTTGGCGTTCATGCCGCTCGCCACCCCGGTCTGCTCCTGCGGCACGCCCTGCACGATCAGCCCGGACATCGCCGAGAAGACCCAGCCCATACCGAATCCGAAGAGGGCGCAGCCGAGGAGGATCTGCCACACGTGGTCGTGGGCGAAGGCGAACATCACCATCGACAGGGTGGTGATCGCGCATCCGAGCACGGTGAACCACTTGCCGCCGTAACGGGCGGAGAGGTTGCCGGACAGGATGCCGGTGGGCAGCTGCACGAGGCACTGCGGCGCCAGCAGCAGGCCGGACAGGGTGATGCCGGCGCCGAAGCCGTAGCCCGCCCCGGTCGGAGTCTGCAGCAGCTGCGGCAGGAAGCCGAACACCGCGTACATTGCCACGCCCAGCAGCAGGGCCACCAGGTTCGCCGTCCAGACCGGCCGCAGGCGCATCATCCGCATGTCGATCAGCGGTGTGGTGGCGCGGGTCTCGGACAGGACCCAGAGCCCGGCGAGTACCGCCGAGGCGGCGGTCAGGCCGAGGACCGCCGGTGACAGCCAGCCCCAGGACGAGGCCTGGCTGAGCGCCAGCAGCAGGCAGACCAGCCAGCCGGACAGCAGCAGCGCCGGGCGCCAGGAGATCCGGCCGGCCGATCGCACCGGGGAGGCCGGAATCAGGAAGTGGGCTGCCACCGCCGCGCCCGCGGTCATGATCATCGGGATCCAGAACAGCCAGCGGTAGCTCAGCGCGTCGACGATCGGGCCGGCCAGCACCAGGCCGAGGCCGCTGCCGACCGCGGTCAGGGAGGCCAGGCTGCCGACCGCGCCGGTGACGCGGTGGGCGGGGTACTCGTCGCGGATGATGCCGAAGGCCAGGGGCAGGGCGCCCCCTCCCAGGCCCTGGACCACCCGGGCGACGATCATCACGGCCAGGTTCGGGGCCAGGGCCGCGAGCAGCGAGCCGATCGCCAGCGCCATCAGCGTGGCGACGAAAACCCTTTCCTTGCCGATCAGGTCACCCAGGCGTCCCATGATCGGGGTGGCCACCGAGGCGGACAGCAAGTAGGCGGTCAGGACCCAGGTGACGCCGGCCTGGGTGGTGCCGAGGTCGTGCTGGATGGTCGCCATCACCGGGATGACGAGCGACTGGAGCAGGGTGAAAGTGCCTACTGCGAGGGTGAGGACGGCGAAGGTGACGCCCGGGGGAGTGCGCCGGTGGTGTTCGCCCGGGATTCCGGTCTCGGGTACGGGGGCCCGCATCATGCTCCTTGTCATTCGAAACGGAACTGTGATTCCGCTACGCGCCACCGTACCCGAGAGCGGAATGCCGATTCCGGTTCGTGCCCACCCGCGTCCTCAATGGTGATCCATACCACAGCGCAGGGTGGGCTTCTATTGCCAACCGGACACGACGACGGAACACTCGGCCGGGTGACGAAGCGGGCTGAAGGCGATCAAGAGGGCAGATGGTGAACAAGAAGATCGTGGTCATGACGGCCTCCGCCGCGCTGGTGGCCGCCTCGGCGGTGACGGGCTCGGTGGCGTGGGCCAAGGATTCCGGGAACGGCACGACGAGCACCGCACCGGCTGTGAGCGCCGCACCGGCCGCGGCGTCGACCGCCGTGACCCAGGTGGCGTTCGACCCGAAGCCGATCGCCTGGGGCAAGTGCGTGAGTGCCAGCCTGAAGTCGCTCGGTGCGCAGTGCGGCTACCTGACGGTTCCGCTCGATTACGACAAGCCCCGGGGCAAGAAGATCAAGATTGCCGTCTCGCGGGTCAGGCACACCGTGAAGAAGGCCAAGTACCAGGGCGCGATGCTGGTCAACCCGGGCGGCCCGGGCGGTTCCGGCCTGACCCTCTCGTCGCTGGGTCAGTACGTGCCGGATCAGGCCGGTGACGCCTACGACTGGATCGGGTTCGACCCGCGGGGCGTCGGCTCGAGCAAGCCCGCGCTCAGCTGCGACGGAAGCTACTTCGCCTACGACCGGCCGCAGTACGTGCCGAAGACGGCCAAGGCCGAAAAGGTCTGGCTGAAGCGCACGAAGGCCTACGCGAAGGCCTGTGCCGAGGCCGGCGGTGCGTTGCTGGACAACGTGAAGACCACGGACAACGTCAAGGACATGGACGTGCTCCGGAAGGCGCTGGGGCAGAAAAAAATCAACTTCTACGGCTTCTCGTACGGCAGCTACCTCGGTCAGGTCTACGCCACGCAGTACCCGACCCGGGTCCGGCGGATGGTGCTCGACGGCGTGGTCGACCCGCGCAAGGTCTGGTATCGGGCGAACCTCGACCAGGACACTGCTTTCGATACGAACATGGACGTGTTCTTCAAGTGGGTGGCGAAGAACAAGGCCACCTACAAGCTGGGCTCGACCGGTGCCGCCGTGAAGAAGCAGTATTACAAGCAGCTTCATGCCCTCGACAAGAAGCCCGCGGGCGGCAAGATCGGTGGGGACGAGTGGACGGACGTCTTCCTCGGCGCCGGCTATTTCACGCTCAGCTGGGAGGAGACGGCGGCCGCCTTCGCCGGCTGGGTGCACGACGGTGACGCCAAGACGCTGAAGTCGCTCTACGACGACGCGAACCCGCAGGGCACGGGCCAGGACAACGGTTTCGCGATGTATCTGGCCACCCAGTGCTCCGACGTGAAGTGGCCGGCGAGCTGGGCGACGTGGAAGAAGGACGCGGTCGCGACGGATGCCAAGGCGCCGTTCATGACCTGGTCCAACGTCTGGTTCAACGCTCCCTGCCTCTACTGGGACAGCGAGGTGGGCAAGGCACCGGTCGTCGACGGTTCCAAGGCCCCCGCGACGCTGCTGATCTCCGAGACCCTCGACGCGGCCACCCCGTACGAGGGGGCACTCGAGGTGCGTAGCCGCTTCCCGAAGTCGGCCCTGATCGAGGGGGTCGGTGGTACCACCCACGCCGGCTCACTGAACGGCGTCGCCTGCACGGACGACGCGGTCGCCGCGTACCTCAAGGACGGCACACTGCCCACGCGGGTGAAGGGCCGGACATCGGACAAGAAGTGCGACCCGGTGCCGCAGCCCGTGGTGGGGAAGAACACCTGATCGACCGTGATCATGCGAACGTTCCCCGGGGAACGTTCGCATGATCACGACCAGGGTCGTCAGTGCTGCTGGTGCTCCTGCTGCTGCTCCAGGCCGTCCTCGCCGGACTCGTCCACCTCGTCGTCGTCCTCGTCGTCCTCCTCGTCGAGCTCCACGAGCTCGACCAGGTAGGGCGGCAGGTGCCGCTCGGCGTTGAACGGCGTGAACCAGTGCACGAAGCCCATCGGCGCGGACTCCTCACCGACCTGGAGATCCTCGTCGTCGACATCGTCGGGGGTCTGCGGGTCGAAGAGGATCTCGTGGTCGGAGTCCTCGAACAGGTTGGCCTCGATCGCCTCGCGCCAGCCCTCGTCGAGCTCCACGTCGGCCTGGTCGAGTTCCACCTCGGCGGCGTCGAGGATCAGGCGCAGGGCCAGCTCGTGGGCCACGCAGGCCAGCGGTTCCCAGCCGGCCGTCAGCCGCCGCGTCACGTCGGCCGTGGCGATGATCAACCGCTGGGTGAACATCGCGTCGTAGCGGTCGGCGTAGCGCTCCGGCAGGCCGCCCAGCACGAAGAACACGTCGTCCGGGGCCTCGGCCACGGTCTCCGTGGTGCCGTCGCGGGTCAGCGTGTCCAGGTCGATGAACAGGTGGTCCACCACGGCCACCGAGGCCTGGAACAGGGCCCCGGCCACGAAGCGCGCCTGGGCCTGGGCCTCCTCGCGCGCGTCCTCGTCCTCGGACTGGAGGTCCAGGGCGGTCAGCTGGTCGAGCTCCACGCTGGTGAGGAGCTCGGCGCCGGCGAGCAGCTGCTCTCGGGCCGCCTCGGTGTTCCGGACGGTCTCGATGCCGGTCAGGCTCAGCCCGTCCGGCCCGGTGACGATCACCACGACCTCGTCGTCGAGGTCGTCGAGATCCTCGTCGGTGTCGTCGTGGGTGCCCGCCTCCAGCTGCCGGCGCAGGGCCTCGACATCGTCGAAGCCACCCAGCACCTGTAGGTCGGTGGCGTCGTCGAGGCCCTCGGTCAGGTCTTCGGACTCGCCGGTGACGCTGACCGAGAACGGCCCCCAGCCCGGGTTGGCCGGGTCGTTGATCAGCGCCGCGACGCTGTCCCCGACCAGGCTGAGCGCCTCGGCCGCGGCCAGGCCGGGCGCCGCGACGGTCAGGCTGATGTCGACTTCGCCGGTGCTGCCGTTGGTCAGGTAGCCCTCGTTGGTGCACTCCGCGACGGCCAGGGTGACCGCTTCCTCCAGCCGACGCAGCATGCCGTCACGCTCCAGCGCCGTAGATCCCTCCGCGGCGCCCACCAGGATGGTCAGCTCGTCGTCGTCGTCTTCCATGTCGGCAGTCTGCCCGACCCAGGAGGTTCCCGTCAGCGGGGGCGGGCCGGGCAACTGCCGGGGAGGTCCTACGCGCTGCGCGCCCCGAGCTCCTGGTGCGGGTGCAGACGGCGGTAGACGCCGTTGAAGTAGAGGAGCGGGTGCAGGCCCGGCGTGGCGTGCAGCGACCGCACCCGGCCCACGGTCAGGTAGTGGTCACCCGTGACGAACTCGGTCTCCAGCTCGCAGTCGATGGAGGCCAGCACGCCCTCCAGACGCGGGCTGCCGGTCACTCCGGGCTCCCAGTCCACGCCCCGCCACTTGTCCGTCCCGCTGCGGGCGAACTGGTTGCAGAGCGCCTCCTGGCCGGCTTCCAGGATGTTGACGCAGAACGCACCTGACTCCCGGATCCGCGGATAGCTCGACGACGTCAGCGAGGGGGAGAAGGCGATGAGCGGCGGATCGAGCGAGAGACTGAAGAACGACTGGCAGGTCATGCCCACCGGCTCGCCGTCGTTGATCGCGGTGACCACCACGATGCCGGAGGCGAAGCCGCCGACGACCTTGCGGAACTGGGCGCCGTCGAAGGCGAGGGTGTTGTCAGCCACGGGTGACCTCCCGCCTGCTCTCGATCCGCCCGCTGATCGCGGGGACCAGGGTCGCGGCGTTCGCCGACCCCCACTCGGCGGTGATCTGGTCGAGTTCGGCGATCCTGGTCATCACCAGGTAGAGGCCCCGGGAGGGCACGGTGGCCCCCAGTTCGACGAGCAGAGGACGCAGGTTGACCTCGGTGGCCATCGAGTGGTCGGCGGAGGCGCCGGTCATCACCGGTACGGCCACGACGCCGCCCAGGCCGTTGCTGGGGTAGCGGTCGAGGAAGGCCTTGAGCAGGCCGGTGTAGGTGGCCTTGTAAGTGGGGGACGCCACGACCAGCACGTCGCTGGCGGCGACCGCGTCGTTCAGCTCGGCCAGCGTCGGTTCGGGCCACTCGAACAGCCGGGACGAGTAGTCGGCCAGATCGATCACCTGACGCTCGGCGCTCTCGCCGGGCAGCAGTTTCTCGATCGCGTCGGCGACGGACTCCGCCACGCGCAGAGTTCGGGAGGCGGGCTTGGGGTTGCCCACGACCACGGCGATCTTCACCGTTCCACATCCTTCACAGCAGCCGGGCGCCGCGCTCGGGGCGCAGCGCTGACGAGATGGTCAGCCCCTGCAGTTCGCAAGCCCGACGGCGCTGTACGGGCAGCCAAAAATGCCTGCGATGCAGGAACATTCACCTGTCGCCTTGTTGTGGGGCGACGGCGGCTGCAACGTCTTACGCTGCTCCCATCGATATTAAGGACTACCTCACTGTTGTCAAGATTCTCGACCGAAACAGTGAGGTTCCCCTCAGCCTACCGTGATCATGCAGAACCTCCCCGGGCCGATGATTCGGCCCGGGGAGGTTCTGTCTGGTCACGAAGGGGTCAGGTCACTTGACCGAGCCGGCGGTCAGGCCTCCCACCAGGTGTTTCTCGATCATGGCGAAGAGGATCACGACCGGGACCACGGCGATCAGGGACGCGGCGAACAGTTCGTCCCAGTGCTGCTGGTAGCCGGTGACGTAGGAGTTGATACCCACCGTCAGTGGCTTCCTGGCGTCGTCCTGCATCAGGGTCAGGGCCACCACGTACTCGTTCCAGGCCGCGATGAAGGTGAAGATCACGGTGGTGACGAGGCCGGGCAGGGTGAGCGGCAGCATCACGTGCCAGAGCGTGCGCACCCGCCCGCAGCCGTCCAGGTGGGCGGCCTCCTCGACGTCCTTCGGGATCGAGGAGAAGAACCCCTGCAGGATCCAGATGGCGAAGGCCAGGTTGAACGCCGCGTTCGTGATGATGATCGAGGCGTAGGTGTTGACCATGGTGAGGTCGAAGAACTCCCGGTAGAGCCCCACCACCAGCGAGGTCGGCGAGAACATCTGGGTGATCAGCACCACCAGCAGGAACGCCGTACGGCCGGGGAACCGGAACCGGGCGGTGAAGTAGGCCGCCGGGATCGCCGCCAGGAGCACGATCACGGTCGAGGAGACGGCCACGATCACCGACGTCTTCAGCCAGTTCAGGAACCTCGAGTCGGACAGCACCGTGCCGAAGGTGTTCCACTGCCACTCGCGCGGGAGGAACGACGGGGGTGAGGCCAGCACGTCGCCGCTGGGGCGCAGCGCATCGAGCAGCATCACCGCGTACGGCGATACGAACACCACGGTGATGACCAGGCCGATCAGCGAAAGATAGTACGGCCGGAGCCTTCTCTGAAGAGTCACGCCTGCGTCACCTCCCTCCAGCGGATGATCCGCAGGTAGATCATCACGACCACCAGAATGAGCAGGACGTTGATCACGCCCATCGCGGCGGACATGCCGACGCTGCGCTCGGCCGCCTTGAACGCCAGCTTGTAGCTGTAGGTGATGGACGTGTCGTGGGTGAAGCCGGGATTACGGTCGTTCAGCGTGTAGATCAGCGGGAACGAGTTGAACACGTAGATCAGGTTCAGCACGCTGGCCACGAGCATGGCCGGCCGCAGCAGCGGCAGGGTGATGTGCCGGTAGATCCTCCAGGGTGAGGCGCCGTCCATGCGGGCGGCCTCGATCAGGTCCTGCGGGATCGCGTTCAGCCCGGCCAGCAGCACGTACGCGGTGAACGGCAGGGAGACGAACACGCCGACGAGGATCATCGACGGCATCACCCAGGAGTCGTTGCCGAGGAAGTCGATCGGCTCACCGATGATGTGCAGGGTGACCAGCATCTGGTTCAGGATGCCGTGCTCGTAGTCGAGGATCAGCGTGAACAGCCGCGCGGTGATCACCAGCGAGGCGGCCCACGGAATGATGATGGCCCAGCGCATCACCGTGCGGCCGCGGAACTCCTTGCTCATGAACTGGGCCAGGCCCAGGCCGAAGAGGATGGTCAGCGCCACCACCACGACCACCCAGACCAGGGTGTTCCAGAGCACGAGTCCCAGGTCGTCGTGCTGGAAGATGTCGATGTAGTTGTCGAAACCGGCCGATCCACGGCGCAGGCCGGTGATCGAGTAGTCCGAGAGGGAAGCCTGCACCAGGGCGATCGCGGGGTAGACCACGACACCGGCGATCAGGACGATCGGGGCGATCAGCCAGGGGATGGCTGAGAGTCCGCTGGCATAGCCGGATTCGTGCCGCCGACGGCGGAATCGGGGGGAACGCGCGACGGGCGCGGCCGGTGGTGCGGCCGCGCCCGCCGAGGCGTCGAGCTGGTCGGTCAACTCAGTTCCCGGACTCGGCCTGCTTCTGCAGGTCGTCGAGGACGGCCTGCGGGTCGCCGTCCTTACCCACAGCGGCGCCGATCTTCTGCTGCACAGCCAGTTTCACTGTGTCCCACTTCGGGTCGTCGGTGGGCGTGAGCTGCACGCCGGTGAGCGTGTCGAGGTAGACCTTCAGCTTCTCGTCCGAGCTGAACTTCTCCACGCCGGACTGGGTGACGGGCAGGAAGCCCTCGTCCTTGATGAACGTGTTCACCTGGTCGGGCTGGTAATACAGGTCGTAGAAGGCCTTGATCGCGTCGGCGTTGCCGTCCTTCTTGAACGCCATCAGGTAGTCGGTGACGCCGTACGACTTGGGCTCGTCGCCGTTGTTGGTCGGCATCGGCGCCACGCCGTAGTCGACCTTCTTGCTCTCGTCCAGGGTGCCGGCCAGCGGCGAGAAGCCCACGACCATGCCGGCCTTGCCCGCGGCGAAGTCGGCGAAGGCGCCGTCGGTGCGGTTGGTCTTACCCGGGTTGTTCTGGGTGACGCCGTCGTCGGCGAGCTTCTTCAGGAACGACAGGGTCTCGACGTTGGCGGCCGAGTTGATCGACCACTTGCCGTCGGTCTTCCAGTTGCCGCCGTTGTTGAACATCCAGATCGAGAACTCGGCCTGGGCCTCTTCCGGGCCCATCGGCTCGGCGTACCCGGCGACCCCGTCGCCCAGGTCGGCGATCTTCTTGGCGTCGGCCGCGAACTCGTCCCAGGTGGTCGGGGCGGCCTTGATACCGGCGTCCTTGAACAGGTCCTTGTTGTAGAACAGGGCCCGCGCCGAGGACAGGTCGGGCATGCCGTAGAGCTTGCCCTCGTAGGTGCCGCTGGTGACGAAGTTCGGCAGCAGGTCGGACTTCACCTCGGGCGACAGCACGTCGTCGGCGCTGTAGAGCAGGTCGTCCTGCGCGTAACTGGCGTAGGCGTTGAGGTTCAGGATGTCCGGCGGGTTGCCGTTCTGGATCATCGTGCTGCTCTGCTGGTCGATGTCGTCCCAGCTGACCACCTGGACGTCCAGCTTGATGCCGGTCTTCTCCTGGTAGGTCTTGGCGAACGCGTCCCAGAAGCCCTGGGTCTTGTCCGAGTACTCGGCCGCGACCAGCTTGATCGAGTCGACCTTGCCCCCGCCGTCGCTCTCGCTGCTACCGCCGGTGCCACCCCCGCACGCGGAGAGGGTGAGGGCCAGGCCGGTGATGCCGACCGCGAAGGCCTGGGTTCGTCTGTTCATCGCAGAAACTCCTGTTGCCTGATGGTGACGGGGGAGGTGTGGCGGACGCGCCGCCGATGAACTGCTACGAAGGGGTTTATAAAGACGCCTTACGATTTGGCCGTAACACTTGCGCAGGATGCGGACCGCGTCAAGGGGTGCTTGCGCGCTTCTGCCCCCTTGCGCACCCGGGATTTCACTGGGCAACGACTGGCAAACCGCCATGAAACTCGGCGGAAACGTCGCTGCCCAGTGGCCCCGGGCCCGGTGGCCAGGCAAAACGACGGAGGACGAGGAAGAGCGGTGCTCTTCCTCGTCCTCAATCGGTTCTTCTGGCGGGCTGACGGAACCGTCGCCTAACAGTTTGCCAACAGGTTTGTTACCGGTGTTCGCGCCAGGCTCGCTCGAACGGCAGACGCCAGGCGTGCGGGGCGATGAGCTGGTGGATCGCGTTCGGGCCCCAGGTGCCCGGTGCGTACGGCTTTACCGGCGGCGGGTCTTCCAGCAGCGGGATCGACCGCTCCCAGAGCGACTCGATGCCCTCGGCCGTGGTGAACAGCGTGTGGTCGCCGCGCATGGCGTCGAGGATCAGCCGCTCGTAGGCCTCCAGCACGTCGCCGGCCCGCTCGGTCTCCTGGGTGGAGAACTGCATGGACAGCTTGTCGAGCTTCATGCCCGGGCCGGGCCGCTTGCCGTAGAACGACAGCGACACCTTGGAGGCGTCGGCGAGGTCGAACGTCAGGTGGTCCGGACCGGCCGCGCCGACCCCGGAGCCGGCCGGGAACATCGACTTCGGCGCCTCCTTGAAGGCGATCGAGATGATCCGGGCGCCTTCGGCCAGACGCTTGCCGGTGCGCAGGTAGAACGGCACGCCGGCCCAGCGCCAGTTGTCGATGCCGGCCCGCAGGGCGATGAAGGTCTCGGTGTCGGAGTCGCGGGCGACGCCGTCCTCACCGCGGTAGCCGCTGTACTGACCGCGCACCACGTCGCGCGGGTCGATCGGCAGCATCGAGCGGAAGACCTTGTTCTTCTCCTCGCTGATGGCCCGGGGCTCCAGTGCCGTCGGCGGCTCCATCGCGACGAACGCCATCACCTGGAGCAGGTGGGTGACCACCATGTCCTTGTAGGCGCCGGTGCTCTCGTAGAAGTTCGCCCGGCCGCCGAGACCCAGGGTCTCCGGAATGTCGATCTGCACGTGATCGATGAAGTTCCGGTTCCAGATCGGCTCGAAAAGGCCGTTGGCGAAACGGAACGCGAGAATGTTCTGGGCCGCTTCCTTACCGAGGAAGTGGTCGATCCGGAAGATCTGGCTCTCCCGGAAGGTCTCGTGCACCTGGTCGTTGAGGATGATGGCCGACGTCAGGTCGGTGCCGAACGGCTTCTCCATCACCACCCGGGACTTCTCCACCAGCTTCGCGTCGCGCAGCATGGTGATGACGGCCAGGGCGGCCTTCGGCGGCACGCTCAGGTAGTGCAGACGCCGCGTGTCCGGCCCGAGCTGGGCCTCGGCGTCGGCGACGGCCTGGGCCAGGGCCTCGGGTCCGGCGGACTGGGGTACGTAGCAGAGGTTCTTCGCAAAGGTGTCCCACTGCTCCTCGGTGAGCTTGTGGGTACCGAACTCCTGCATGGCGGCGTGGGCGAACGTGCGGAACGCATCGTCGCTCATGTCCTCGAGGGACGTGCCGACCACCTGGATGTCCGGTGCCAGTGCGGAAGCGGCAAGGTGCGCCATGCCGGGCAGCAACTTGCGGCGGGCGAGGTCACCGGTGGCCCCGAACAGCACGATCACGTGAGGGGCGAGGATCTCCTGCCCACCTCGCGACGGCCGTGACCCGGGGGCCGGGTAGGAAATCGTCTGGGGTGCTAGATCGGACACAGGTTTGATGATTGCACCACCTTCGGTCCGGCGCGAAGGAGCCCGCGTGCTCTTGCCTGCGAGCTTGCCTCTATATGGCCCTCCGGTGACCTCGTTCACACGGTCCGCTCAGCCTTCGTGGGCATTCTGCCGATACCCGCCTGGAGATGACGATGGGTGACGCGAACGGCGCCCGGATGTCCCGGGAAGCCGCCCCGGCGTCCGACGATGGCGCGCGCCCGGATGCCTCCGGGGCCACCTCTGCGGTCGTGCCGCAGCAGTTCACCCCTTCGGCCCCTGGGCAGGAGGGCCAGGACGGTCCCGGGGCCCAGGAAGAGCAGCAGCGCCTCGCCGACCTGCACGCCCTCAACGTCCTCGACACCCCTCCCGAACAGGGCTTCGACGATCTGGTGCAGCTGGCCGCGACCCTCACCCACTGCCCGATCGCCCTGGTCACCCTGATCGATGCCCAGCGCCAGTGGTTCAAGGCCAAGGTCGGCACCGACCTGTGCGCGACCGCCCGGCAGGTCGCGTTCTGTGACCACGTGGTGCGCGACCGGGCCGAGCTGGAGGTGCCCGACCTGCGCCGGGACTCGCGGTTCGCACACAACCCGGCCGTGATCGGTCCACCCCTGGCCGTGTTCTACGCGGGATTCCCGGTCACCGCGGCGAGCGGCGCGGTGCTCGGCACGATCTGTGTCATCGACGGGGTGGAACGCACGCTCTCGCCGGGCCAGCGCGAGGGGATGCGGGCCCTGGCCCGGCAGGTGTCGACCCAGCTGGAACTGCGACGGCGCACCATCGAGCAGGCGCGGGAGATCGAGCTGCGCACGGCCTCGCAGCGCCAGCTGGCCCGCTCGCGCAGCGAGTACCGGCTGCTGGCGGAGAACTCCGGTGACGTGGTGGCCCGCTGCACGCTGAACGGGCGGATCACCTACCTGGGCCCGTCCGTCGACCGGTCGGCCGGGCCCGGCCGGCGGGTCGACCTGGAGGTGAGCACGATGCTGCTCACCCGGGTGCACCCGGACGACCGGCCGGCGATGCGGACGGCGATGGAGGCGGTCGGGAACGGGGCCTCGGAGCTGGTCACCGTCCGTCTCATCGCCCAGGACAAGATCTGGCACTGGATGGAGTGCACGCTCGCGCCGCTCTACGACCCGGAGCGCGAACGGCTCGAGATTCACTGCGCGGCGCGGGACATCACCGAGCGGATGAGGACCACGGCCCGGATCGCCCGGTCGGAGGAGAAGTTCCGCAGCATTTTCGACGGTTCTCCGATGGGCATCACCCTCACCGACGCCGAGGGCCGCCTGATCTCGGCGAACCCGGCCATGTCCCGGTTGCTGGGTGTGCCGCAGGACGAGCTGATCGGGCGCCTGCGCTCGGAGTTCGTGCATCCGGCCGACAACAACGCGCATCCGGAGGCGATGCGTCGGCTGCGGAGCAACCCGGGCTCCAGCCTGGAGGTGCTGGTGCGGTTCCGGCGCCACGACGGCGTGCTCGCCTGGGCCTCGGCCTGGCTCAGCTGGATCGATGACGGCGAGCCCGAACCACACCTGCTGGCGCACGTCTTCGACATCACCGATCGGCACCAGGCCGAGACGGAGCTGGCCGACAGCGAGGCCAACCTGGCCGCGATCGCCCGGGTGACACGTCGCATCCTGGCCGGTGACGATGCCCGCACCGCGATCGTCACGGCCCTGGTGGAGATTGCCGGGGCCTCCATCGCAACGGTTTTCGAGCGCAGCGGCCCGGACGAGTTCGTGATCACCGGATGTTCGGACTTCACCCTGGTCGGTTCCACCTACCCGGCCTGGAGCGTTCCGGCCACGGCGGCGGTCTGGCGCGAGCAGAAGCCGATGTTCATCGACCGGGCTGAGGGGAACCCGCTGGTGAGTCAGCGGATGGTCCGGCTCGTGAACGCGAAGTCGCTGCTGTACCAGCCGATCCGTAAGGGCGGTGAGATGACGGCACTGCTCGGGATCACCTGGGACAAGGAGCTCACCGATGTCGGCGACCGGCGGCTGAAGGCGGTCGCGCAGCTCGCCGACGAGGCCGCGCTGGCGCTGGAGCACGACGACCTGCTGCGCCGCTACGAGGACCTGGCCGGCACCGACCAGCTGACCGGCCTGCCGAACCGGCGGTCGTGGGACGAGCGGCTGTCGGTGCTGCTCGCGCTCGCCCAGCGCACCGGTGACCCGTTCGTCATCGCGGTGGCCGACGTGGACCGGTTCAAGGTCTACAACGACACCTACGGCCACCTGGAGGGCGACACGCTGCTGCGCGAGGTGGCGGACGCGGCGAGGGGGCAGTTGCGCACCGAGGACACGGTGGCCCGTTGGGGCGGTGAGGAGTTCGCGATCGCCCTGACGAACTGTGACGAGGCGCTGGCCGGTGAGGTGCTCGACCGGGTGCGCCGGTCGGTGCCCCGGGGGCAGTCCATCTCCATCGGTTACTGCTGGTGGAGGGCCGAGGAGACCGCGGAGTCACTGATGAACAAGGCCGATTCGGCCTTGTACGAGGCCAAGCGGAGCGGTCGCGACCGGGTGGTCCGCGCGGTCAGCGAAGACTGACCGCGACCCGTTCCGTTCCCGGGCGGCCGTCGCTCCCGGCCGGTCCCGGGCGATGAGGATGGTTGAGTTCCGGTCCGCGTGACCACGGCCGTACCCGTGCCGGTCTCCGACGTCATCGGTCCGTCTCGACCGCTCACCGGGGCTCACCGCGTCCACGTTCTGGCGGTTCAGGCTGCGGGGAGCTGCTTCCCGCCGGCCTGCTCGACGAGCGGGGAGATCTTGATGCCGCTGTCGGTGAGCTGGTTGCCCTGCACGTCGGTGATGCGGACCTGGCCGCCGCAGCCCTCACCGCCGGCGGAGAGGAAGTAGTTGTACATCTGCCGTTCGAGGGTGACCCAGCCGTTCGGTCCCTTGAGCTCGACCTTGCGGATCGGGTTGCGGTGGTTGCGCACCTGGATGCCGCACCACCACTGGGTGGACCCGTCTTTGTACACGTATTTCACCGGCCCGGAGAGGCTGGGGCTGGCCATCTTCCAGCTGATGTCGATGCGGCCGGTGACCGGGGCGGCGAGCTGGGCGAAGGCCTCGGCGGAGAGGTCGATGTGCCCCGGCTTGCACTCCGGGCAGCGGTCGACGATCTTGACCCGGATCGTGTTGCCCTTCGGGCCGGTCACGTCGACGTAGGCGCCACAGGTCTGCGAGCCGTCGTACTGGGTCTGGTTCATCGCGGCCACCATCAGGTTGCCGGTGGGGTCGTACGAGCAGTTGCCGGCGCCGGTGGCCGCGTAGAAGGTGGCGATGCCGTTGTAGGTCTTGCCGAACTGCACCTGGTCGCCCGAGGAGTTCGCCGCCACCTTGGTCGACGTGGTGCCCGAACTCTTGTTCGAGGACGACTTCGAGGACGACGTGGAGCCCGTGGATTTCGGGGCGGCACTCCCGGAGGCGGCCTTCTCGACCTTGGCCCCGGCCGTCGGCGTCACCGGGGCCGTCTTCTTCTTCGGCTTCGGTTTCGGCGTGGGGGAGGTGGACGGCGTGGCCGTCGGCTCGGAACCGGTGTCGGGTGCGTCGTCCGGGGCCTGCGCGTTCTGCTGCGCGATGGCGACATCGGGGCGCGACAGCACCAGCTGGGCGTCGGCCTGACTGGAGCCGGACTGCGTGTAGAACACGCCTCCGGTCACGGCCACGACGGCGAACGCCACCAGCGCGGCGGCGGCCCGGGCATCGATCCTCTTTCGTGACACGTTGAGCGATCTTGGGGGAAGCGGGGTCAGGTAGACCTTCGGCCGAGGTTAAGAAATGTGCAGATCCCGTCCAGCCACTTCCCAGGATCAGCGGGTTACGTTGGCCGGTATGGAAGAGAACCGGGCCCGGCGTGTGGTCGACGCGCTGCGGGAACGAGGCATCGACGCGCGGATGGAGAAGGCCGGCGTCTATCAGTTCGGTCTCTGGGTGAAGCTGCCCGGCGGCCGGGAGGCGATCTGGGACACCGACGGCTCGGCCGGTCTGGAGGCCCAGGTGATGGCCAACGGCGTGCTGGTCGGGTTCGTGCCGTCGATCCCCGGCTCGGACGACTTCACCGAGGTGGAGGTGGTCGACGCGATCGCCCGCACCGACTACGACAAGCCGATCGCCACGCAGCGCCGCACGGCTCCCGCCCCGGCGGCCCCTCTGCCGGTCCAGGGTGGCGCCTTCCGGCGCTTCCTCGACGGCTTCCGCTACCGGGATTAATCGAGCGGACGATGCCTGTGCGTCGTCCACTCGTATTACATTCAGCTAGTGAGAACGGTGGGGTGGGACGGGTCAGGCGCTCTGTCGTCGCGCCGGGATCCGGATGTCCGCGATGCGCTGCTCGCCCCAGGCCACTTCCTCGCAGATCCAGTCCTCGAGCCGGTCGGCCAGGTAGTAGGCGACCTCGCCCAGGGTCTCCTCCGGGTCGGCCTGCGGGCCGAACCAGAAGGCCGCCTGCCAGGTCTTGCCCAGCGCCGTCACCTGGGCCCAGATCTCTTGCGCCGGACCGCGTCCCACATCCATCGCCTGCAGCTCACCCGGTCGGAGCAAAGCCTCGACGGTGGGGGCGACGACTCGCTCCCGGACATCGTCCAGGTCGCTGGGGTCGAAACGGTCGTCGATCCCGGGACCACGCAGGCTCGGCATGCGCACAGGCTGGCACTCCGGGGCGGTACCGACAACCAGCGCGGGCCGATTCAACCGGATCGAAACAGGGGATATCCCTCTTGTCCGAATCTTTGTAGGCCATCAGGGTGAATACGGTGAGGACGACGTCCCTGGCCCGGACGTCGCAACAACCTCCGGCTCCGGTGTCCTCGAGTCGTCAGTGGTCCCGCACCCTGGCCGTCACCGCCGCCCTCACCCTTCTCGGCGCCCTGATCTTCGGGCCGCTGTGGCGGGACTACCTCGCCGTGGCCGCCGGAAGCATCCTCTTCACGGCGATGTTCAGCTGCGCCGGGGCCATTCTCTGGAGCGAGCCCGGGCACCGCCGCACCGCCGTCCTGCTGATCCTCTCCGGGCAGTTCTGGGCGCTCGGCTGGAGCGAGGAATGGGCCGTCGGCCCGCTCCCCTTCGTCTCCGGCATCAGCAGCTACGTCGCGATCTCGCTGGCCGTCTGGGCGATGTTCCGCTACCCCGACCCGGCGCTGATGAACCGGGTGGAGCGGGTCTTCGTCCGGGTGC
The DNA here is from genome assembly GCF_021129235.1 of Kineosporia mesophila. Taxonomy (GTDB): domain Bacteria; phylum Actinomycetota; class Actinomycetes; order Actinomycetales; family Kineosporiaceae; genus Kineosporia; species Kineosporia mesophila. Next base: position 45,903 of record NZ_JAJOMA010000030.1, on the reverse strand, counting down.
TCGGCGGCGTCGTGGTCGGCGGCATCGTCGCGGAGAACGTCACCATGCGGCCGGGGTGGAAGGACTACGACCCCGGCACCTTCTGGATCACCGTGTACGCCGACCGGGCCACCAACGACGGCATCGCCGAGGTCCTGCGCTCCCTCCAGGTGGCGCTGATCGCGGGCTTCCTGCTGCTGTGGATCATCCGCATCCGCCGCATGCGCGGGCTCGACCGGGAACTGCTCGCCCCGATGGCCCTGGCGGCGCCCGCCGCCGGCCTGGCCGCCGGGGCCGTGCCGGTGGCGAAACTGCTCGGCCTGAGCGGTGATCGGATGGACGCGGTCTACGCGTTCCAGCCGGCCGTCCTGGCCGTGGTGCCGCTGGCCTTCCTGATCAGCGTGGTGCGGCGCCGCCTGGCCGACAACGCCGTGCTCACCCTGATCCAGCAGGTGCAGCGCCGCCCCACCCCCGAGGCGGTGCAGACCGCCCTGCGCGCGGCGCTGCGCGACGACACGCTGCGGGTGCGTTACTGGGCGCCCGACCTGAACACCCACGTCGACATCACCGGCGCCCCCTCCGGCCTGTCCCTCGACGATCAGCCGGGCCGGCTGGTGCTGCCGGTCACGGCACCCGGCGGGAGCCCGCTCGCCGTCATCGAGGCCGACCCGGGGCTGCGCCGGCACCCGCAGGTGGTCTCGAACGCGCTGGCCGCCAGCGGCCTGGCCCTGGAGAATGCCCAGCTCCAGGCCGCGGTGCTGGGGCGGCTCAGCCAGGTGCGCCAGGTGCGCATGCAGGCGGTGCAGGCCGGGGTGGCCGAGCGCCGCCGGGTCGAGCGCGACCTGCACGACGGGGCCCAGCAGCGGCTGCTGGCCCTCCGGCTGGTGCTGGCAGCCTCGGACTCGCCCGGGATGAGCGAGGTCTCGCGCGAGCGCCTGCGCGCCATGAGCGCCGAGATCGCGCTCGCCCTCAACGAGTTACGCGACCTGGCCCGGGGCATCCACCCGGCCGTGCTCAGCCAGGCCGGGCTCTGGGCGGCGATCGAGGCGGTGGCCCAGCAGCAGCCGCTGATCGTCGACTCCGACCTGCCCCGGGGGCGTTTCCCGGCCGCCACCGAGGAGACCGCCTACTACCTGATCTGCGCCGCGCTCAAGGGCGCCGCCCAGGCCGGGCAGGCCGGTCCCACCCCGGCGGCCTCCCGGGTCTGCATCCGCGGGCACCAGGCCGAGGGCGTGCTCACCATCGAGGTGGAGGACGACGCCCGGCGCCCGGCCCAGATGCGGCTCGATGCCGAGCTGCCCGGCATGCTCGACCGGGTGCGGGCCCTGGGCGGCGACATCATGTTCTCCACCCTTTCGCGCGGCGGTTCGCTGATGGTCGCGGCCATTCCCTGCACCTGAACCCCGTCAGTACCCAGGTCAGCACCCCCGTCCCAGCACAGTCACCACCCTCCGGCGCGACGTATCTCGCTCGTCACGCACAGGCTTCACCCCTGCGTGATCCGTCCTGGATGGGGTCATTGCGCTCGCCAGCAGATACTCTCTGGTGCTGTTCAGTAACGCGCATGTGCGAATCAGGCAGATCAGGCCAGGCCCGGGCAGTTCGCCGGGGTGCGGTCACGGCAACTGAGAGATGGATTGTCAGCCAACGCCATGACCGTCAGGTCGCCGGCGCCGGCCCCGCCCGGAGGTGGTGGTTCGCCGGCTGCGCGGTTGCGCCCGGTGCCGTGGCCCGGCGCGCTGCTGTCCGGGGTCGTGGTCTCCGCGGCGGCGTCGATCGCCCTCGCCCCGCTCTGGGAGTCGCTGCCCCAGCTGGCCGCCCCCACCGTCGCCTTCGCCGGTGCCCTGGTGGCCGTCGGCGTCATCCTCTCCCGGGAGCCCGGTCAGGCGATGGCCGGCCGGGCCCTGGTACTCGCGGGTTGCGTCTGGCCGCTGAGCTGGATCGAGGAGGTCAAACGGGGGCCCTGGCATCTGGTCGCGTTCCTGGCCGCCCCGATGACGCTGGTCCTGGCGGCCTGGGCGATCACCAGTTATCCCGACCAGAAGGCGGTCAGCCGTGGTGAACGCCGATTCCTGCGGGCCTTGACCGCCTGGATCCTGATCGGCCGGATCGCCGTCGTGCTCAGTTCCGGTGACTTCGCGGGTCGGCCCGCCCGTGCCGCCGGGTGGCCGATGCTGCCCACCGATCCCGGCCTGCACCACTCGCTGACCCTGGTCTCCTCGATCGGTGAGGTGCTACTGGCCACCGGCTTCCTGGTGCTGTGGGTGCGCCGTAGCCGCCGTATCCGGGGCCTGGACCGCAGGCTGCTGCTGCCGGTCGCCGGGGCCGCCGCGATCGCCGGTACGGCCAGCATGACGGCTTCGATCACGCACGTGATGGGGCTACGCGGTGAAGCTTTCGACGATGTTCTGGTGGTGCAGACCGCGCTGCTGCTCACCGTGCCCGTCGCCTTCGTCATCGCCACCGTGCGCCGCCGCCTGGCCAGCGTGGTGATCGCCGACCTGCTGCCGCGCCTGCGGGTCGAGCGCACCCCGGAACGGCTGGAAGAGGCCTTCCGCAACGTGCTCGCCGACCCCGGCCTGGAGATCCACTACTGGGCCGCGGAGATCGGGGCCTACGTCGACCGGCACGGTGCCACCTCGGCCGAGCGGGGCGGCGAGACCGGTGATCACGGCCTGCTGCTGCCGATCACCTCCACCAACGGCGCCCGCCTGGCCATGATCCGCGCCGACCAGGCCCTCTGGCGTTATCCCGACCTGGTCGAGGCGGTCAGCTCGGCCGCCGGCCTGGCCATCGAGAACGCCCGTCTCCAGGTCGAGGCCCGCGCCCAGCTGGAACTGGTGCGCGCCTCCCACGCCCGCATCGTCGCCGCTCAGCTGGCCGAGCGGCAGGCACTGGAGAGAGACCTGGACGACGGTGCCCTGGCCCGCGTCCAGGGGCTGCTGGCCCAGATCGAGCAGCCCCAGCCCACGGAGCTCGAGGCGGCCGTCGGTTACGCCGCCGAGCAGCTGAAACTGGCCCTGGGCGAGCTGCGGGAGATCGCGGCCGGGCTGCATCCCTCGGTGCTGGACCAGGTCGGTCTGGCCGAGGCGGTGCGCCGCATCGGCGCCGCGCAGCCGGTCACCGTCGAGGTCGACCTGCCCGAGCGCGGTCTGCCGATGGCGGCCCAGGTGGCCGGGTACTTCGTCGCGGCCGAGGCGATCACGAACGCGGTGCGGCACGCGTCGGCGTCGCGGATCGACGTCCGCGGCGCGGACACCGGCAACACGCTGCGGCTCACGATCGAGGACGACGGTCGCGGCGGTGCCGACCTGGCCGCGGGTACCGGCCTGAGCGGGCTCGGGGAACGGGTGCGGGCAGCCGGGGGGACCTTGCTGCTCGACAGCCCACCGGGGGCCGGCACGACGCTGACGGCGGAGATCCCCTACCGATGAGAGAGCTGAGGGGTGGGTACGTGGTGAACGGCCAGAGACGTCAGGTGTTCCGGGCGAGGGGGCAGACGTGCGGGTAGCGATTGCGGACGATTCCAGTCTGTTCCGGGGCGGGCTGAAACTGCTGCTGGGGCAGGTCGGGGTGGAGGTGTGCCTGGAGGCATCCAACGCCGACGACCTGGTCGACGGCCTGGCGCAGGCCCGGCCGCAGGTGGCCATTCTCGACATCCGGATGCCGCCGACCTACACCCGCGAGGGGCTGCACGCCGCCGCCCGGATCCGCGAGACGAATCCCGGGGTGGGGGTGCTCATTCTCTCCACCTACGCGGAGACCGCCTACGCGGCAGAACTTTTTGCCAACGGCAGTGCGGGGCGCGGGTACATGCTGAAAGACCGGGTGGACGACGTGGGCACCCTGCGCGACGCCCTGGTGCGGATCGCGGCCGGGGAGTCGCTGGTCGATGCCACCCTCGTCGACAGCCTGATCGGGCACTCGCGGCGGCAGGACGCGCTGGCCGCCCTGACCGTGCGCGAACGCCAGGTGCTGCGCCAGATGGCCGAGGGCCGGTCCAACGCCGGCGTCGCCGCGGTGCTCAACCTCAGCCACAAGACCGTGGAGAACTACGCCGCGAGCATCTTCGGCAAGCTGGACATCCCGGCCGGGTCCGACGACAACCGCCGCGTCCTGGCCGTCCTGTCCTGGCTGCGGGCAGGCACCAACGGTTCCTAATCGCTCAGACTGACCAGACGGCCTAAGGCGATCCGGGCCACCGGCAGATACGGCAGCACCAGCGGCGCCGGGCCGCGCAGGGCCAGCCAGGTGCGGCTGCCCCGCGGCCCGGGCTCCACGCCGTGCTGCAGCACCACCGAGAAAGGCCCCCGCCGCACCACCCAGGTCCAGGTGCGGGCGTCCTCGTCGACGTCCTCGATCCAGAAATTCAGCCACAACCCGAGGGGACCGAACACCCGGCCGCCCGTGCCCGGCCGCAGCCGCCCGAAGTCGTACTCGATCCGGCGCAGCTGGGGCGACCACGTCGTCCACCGTTCCGGCTCCAGATACCGCAACCAGGCCACCTCGACATCGACGGGACCGTCCGCCCGCACTCTTGTCGTGATCATGCAAACCTCCCCGGACCCCGCCCCAGCTCTGCCGCCCCCAGCCTCGCAGGGCACACTGAAACCCGCGCGTGCGCGCGGGAGCAGCAGGAGGAAGCCAGCAGTGACGACCGTGGACACCACAACCACCGCGAATCCGGCAGAAGGTCAGGCCGACGACGTCGCCCGGGCGTTGCGCCAGGCCGGGATCTCCGAGGTGGACAACTCTTCCCGACGGCTGGCCGAGTACTCCACCGACGCGTCCAACTACCGCGTGGTGCCCCAGGTGGTGGTGTTCCCCCGCGATGCCGACGAGGTCGAGGCCGCCGTCCGGGTCTCCCTCGGCTACGGCGTACCCCTCACCGCGCGCGGCGCCGGCACCTCCATCGCCGGCAACGCCATCGGCACCGGCATCGTGCTCGACTACTCCCGGCACATGAACCGCATCATCAGCCTCGACCCCGAGGCCGAGACCGCCGTGGTCGAACCCGGCGTCATCCTCGACTCGCTCCAGGCCGCCGCTCGCCCCCACGGCCTGCGCTTCGGGCCCGACCCCTCCACCCACGCCCGCTGCACGATGGGCGGAATGATCGGCAACAACGCCTGCGGCTCAAGGGCTCTGGCCTACGGGCGCACGGCCGACAACGTCGTGTCGATGGACGTCATCACCTCCGCCGGCACCCAGTTCACCGCCGCCCGCTACGGGCGCGACGGGCTCCCGAGCCAGACGTCCGGCAGTTCGGCCGGGGCCCTGCTCGCCCAGCTGTCCAAGCTCGTCGACACCAACCGCGCCCTGATCCGCACCGAGTTCGGCCGTTTCGGCCGCCAGGTCTCCGGCTACTCGATGGAGCACCTGCTCAGCGAGAACGGCGTCGACCTGGCCCGCATGCTCTCCGGCACCGAGGGCACACTCGCGATCATGACCTCGGCGAACGTGCGCCTGGTCCGCGCCCCGAAGGCCACGGCGCTCGCCGTGCTGGGCTACCCCGACATGGCCGCGGCCGCCGACGTGGTGCCCGCGCTGCTGTCGCACCCCCTGGTGGCGCTGGAGGGTCTGGATTCGAGAATTGTGGACGTCCTGCGCGCCCGTCGCGGAGAGGCGGCGGTTCCCGAGTTGCCCGCCGGTGCGGGCTGGCTGTTCGCCGAGGTGTTCGGCGAGACCCAGGCCGAGGCCGAGGCGGCCGCGGCCGCCCTGTGCCGGGACGGGGATGCTCTGGGGACGCGGGTGGTCACCGGTTCCACGGCTGCGGCTCTGTGGCGGATCCGGGAGGACGGCGCGGGCCTGGCCGGGCGTTCCCCCGCCGGCGCACCCGCCTGGCCGGGCTGGGAAGACGCCGCCGTACCGCCGGAGAAGCTCGGCACCTACCTGCGCGAGTTCTTCTCGCTGCTCGACCACCACGGTCTGGACACACTGGCGTACGGGCACTTCGGTGACGGTTGCGTGCACGCCCGGATCGACTTCCCGTTCGAGACCGAGCCCTCCCGCATGCGTGAGTTCATGCTCGACGCGGCCGATCTGGTGAGCCGGCACGGCGGTTCGATGTCCGGCGAGCACGGCGACGGCCGGGCCCGGGGCGAGCTGCTCACGAAGATGTACTCGCCCGAGGCCATCGCCCTCCAGGCCGCGGTGAAGGACCTGTTCGACCCGGCCGACCTGTTCAACCCGGGCATCATCGTGCGCCCCGCGCCCCTGGACGCCGACCTGCGGGTGCCCGCCGCGCACCGGCTGCGCACCAACCTGGCCTTCAGCTACCCGCACGACAAGGGCGATTTCAGCACCGCCGTGCACCGTTGCGTGGGCGTCGGCAAGTGCCGGGCCGACACCACCGGCTCGGGCGGCGTGATGTGCCCGTCCTACCTCGCCACCCAGGACGAGAAGGACTCGACCCGCGGCCGCGCCCGGGTGCTGCAGGAAATGGCCAACGGCACGCTGGTTTCCGACGGCTGGAAGTCGCCGGAGGTGCACGACGCGCTGGACCTGTGCCTGTCGTGCAAGGGCTGCTCGGCCGACTGCCCGGCCGGGGTCGACATGGCCACGTACAAGGCCGAGGCGTTGCACCAGAAGTACAAGGGCCGGCTGCGCCCGGCGAATCACTATCTTCTGGGCTGGCTTCCGCGCTGGGCCGACCTTGCCTCGCATGCGCCGCGGGTGGTCAACGCGCTGACCGGGCTGGCCCCGGTGGCCGCGATCGCGAAGCGCGCCGGTGGCATCGACCACCGCCGGGAACTGCCTCGATTTGCTCCGAAAACGTTCCGGCAGTGGTTCTCCCGTCACAAGGCGCCGGCCGGTAGACGTCAGCGGGTCGTGCTCTGGGCCGACACCTTCACCGATCACTTCTCCCCGGCGGTCGGTCAGGCCGCCGTGGCCGTGCTCGAAGACGCCGGGCTGCGGGTCGAACTGCCGGTCGGCAACGCCTGCTGCGGTCTGACCTGGATCTCCACCGGTCAGCTCGACGGGGCGAAGAAGCAGCTGCGCAACACCCTCGACGTACTCGAGGAGGCACTCGACGAGGGCCTCACCATCGTCGGCCTGGAGCCGTCGTGCACGGCGGCGCTGCGCTCCGACATCCTCGAGCTGCTGCCCGAAGACCCCCGGGCCCCTCGCCTCGCCGCCTCCCTGAAGACTCTGGCCGAGCTGCTGACCTCGCTGCCCGACTGGGAAGCGCCCACACTGGAAGGTGTTTCCGCCGTTGCGCAGCCGCACTGTCATCAGCACGCGGTGATGGGCTGGCAGGCCGACGCCGATCTGCTGGCCGGGGCCGGGGCCTCGGTGAAGTCGGTGGGCGGATGCTGCGGCCTGGCCGGGAACTTCGGCGTCGAGAAGGGGCACTACGAGGTCTCGGTGGCGGTGGCCGAGAACGCGCTGCTGCCCGCCGTCCGTGAGGCCGGTGACGACGCCGTGGTGCTGGCCGACGGGTTCTCGTGCCGTACCCAGCTGGAGCAGCTGGCCGACAAGCAGGGGCTGCACCTGGCCGAGCTGCTGGCGGCCCACCTGCCCGGCCGGTCGCTGAGCACTGCGGTCCCGACTCCCACGCCGACCCCGGCCCAGACCGCGGCCACGGAGGCCACTCCGGTGGAGAAGCCCGTCGAGTGACCGGTTTGGTGGGTATTCGTTGCGGTCAGAGTGCAGCGAATACCCACAATGCCGTCCATAGCGGTGTTGCCTGGGCCACATGGGTGCTCCGGCGATTGCGTGGGCCTCTGGGCGTGTGTCACGCTCTTGGTGTTCCGGAGGGGAGTAGTCCGCGAACTCACGGTCGACATACTGAGAGCCTGGCTCTCCGGTCGTGAGACCTGCCTGGTGCAGGTGGACGAGACCTTCGGTCCCGAAACAGGAACGCATTCGTGCGTCCGTTTTCGGGATCGAAGCTTCCCCGAAAGCCTCAGATCCCGTCGACGACGCGGACCAGGCTGGGGAAAACATCGTGTGGCACTTCGTGTTGCTCATCGTCTGTGCGGTGGCGATCTACCTCTCGTGTGAGTGGTTCGTCAACGCCGTCGAATGGCTCGGCCAACGGCTCAACGTCGGAAAGATGGCTGTCGGCAGTATTCTCGCCGCGTTCGGAACCGCCCTGCCGGAGTCTGTCGTCACCCTGGTGGCCGTCACCACGGGCGCCACCGAAGACGCCAAGGACATCGGCGTCGGCGCCGCGATGGGCGGCCCGCTCGCCCTGGCCACCGTCGCGTACGGCGTCACCGGCGCAATGTTGCTGTACCGCAAGCGGATTCTGACGCGTGAGCTGGTCACCGCGGGCGACGGTGGAGCATCTGAGGATCTGACCGGCCCCTCGGCCCTCGGCACCCCGCAAGACACTGCCCGCCTGGCCCGCGACCAGAAGTGGTTCCTCGCCGTCTTCGTGTTCAAGGTCGCGCTCGGCCTGGTCGCCTTCACCTTCAAACCCGTTCTGGGGCTGCTGTTCTTCGCGGTCTACCTGCTCTACTTCGGGAAGGAGATGAGCAGCCAGGGCGGCCACGACGGCGGTGACGAGGACGACGAACTGGAACCCCTCAAACTTCAGCCGAACGCCGATTCCCCGGCCACCTGGGCGGTTCTCGCGCAGACCGCGGCCACGCTGGTGGTCATCTTCATCGCCTCGCAGCTCTTCGTGCACCAGCTCGACGCGATCGGCCCGATGATCGGCCTCTCCGGCACGGTCACCGCCCTGCTGCTCTCCCCGATCGCCACCGAGCTGCCCGAGATCATGAACGCCATCATCTGGGTCCGTCAGGGCAAGGTGCGGCTGGCCCTGGCCAACATCTCCGGCGCCATGATGATCCAGGCGACCGTGCCCAGCGGCCTCGGCCTGCTCTTCACCGATTGGCACTTCGACGGCGCCCTGACCTGGTCGGGCATCGTCACCATGATCGCCATCGTCTACCTGCTCGCGACCATGGCCGCCCACCGTCTGACCCCCGCGAGGCTGGCCGTCGCGGGGGTGTTCTACCTGGTCTTCGCAATCGGCCTGATACCGATCCTGAGCTAGCCGCCGCCCCTTCCTCCGTGATCATGCAAAACCTCCCCAGCGTTCTAGAACTCCGGGGAGTGGGGGCACCTCCCGGCCGAAGGCTGGGGGATTTGCATGATCACGAACAGGTGAGGACGCCCACCAGAGGCTGGTGGGCGTCCTCAGTCGGGGGTTCAGGGAGTGGGGGTTCGCAGGAAGGTCAGCCGGCCCGCCACGTCGTCGCGGCCCGTGGCCCGGGCCTCGACCACTGCGCGATCGAGCACCGGCGGCGGGATCAGGGGTCCGAGGGGGCCCTGCATGGTGTGGATCAGGGCGTCCCAGTCGTGCTCCAGAGCCTGGGTGAGGGCCAGGATGGCGGCGATGTTCGGGTCTCCCGGACGGCGCTGTGTTTCCTGCTCCAGCAGCGCGTGCCCCTGCGGCGCGTCACCGGTCAGGCTCAGCACCGCTCCGTGCAGCGCCAGGTCGATCGGCACTCCCTCTGGCAGGCTGTGCATCACCTGGCGGGCGCGCTCGGCCTGGTTGCGCCAGAGCATGTCGACGATCATCGTCTCCGGGCTCTGACCCGGCTGGGGCCCGGGCTGGCCGTCGGAGCTGACCGAGCGGTTCTGGCTCAGGTCGCGCACGGTCAGGAAGTTGTTGACCGCGAAGAAGAGCAGGAAGATCACCAGGAAGATCTGGCCGCTCAGGAACTGGTAGGCCGCGAGGGCGGCGAGCACGGAGACGACGATCGAGACCATGGCCGCGCGGCGCAGCCGGGTGATCGGGTCGCCGGGCAGGAACTCCCGCATCGCCTGGCCGCCGTCGAGCGGCAGGATCGGCAGCAGGTTCAGCACGCTCCAGCCGAGCGATGTGAAGATGCCGAAACGCAGTGCGTACCAGCCCCACTCGCTGGTGATCTCGGTCCACACGGTGGCCTCGAGGAACATCAGGGTGAAGCCGATGGCGAGGCCGACCGCCGGGCCGGCCAGGGAGATCGCGATCGAGCGGGCCCGGGAGATCTCACCGGGCGGAGTGAAGCTCGTGACCCCGCCGAAGCCGGCCAGCGCGATCTCCGGCTGGGCGCCGGTGGTGCGCGCGACCACGGCGTGGCCCAGCTCGTGGGCCAGCACCATCACCGGCGTGATCAGGATCCAGACGGCCAGGCCCACCATCGAGCTGGGCGTGGACATGTAGCCCAGCACGGCCATGATGATGATGAACGACCAGTCCAGATGCACCGGGAAGCCCAGGATCCGGCCTTTGAACAGGGCGCGGCCGCCTTCGACCGGGCCGCTGGTCGGACCGCTCAGGCTCATGCGCCGGCCTCTTCACGAGGGGCGGCCGGTTCGGTGCAGTCTGTGCGCGTCACCTTTACATGGTCTCCCGAGCGCCCGGTCGAGCGCGACCCGGCCCAGGAGATTCCCAGACAACAAACAGTCATCAGTAGGCGTAGAACCCCCGGCCGGACTTGCGGCCCAGCAGACCGGCCTCGACCATTCGGCTCAGCAGGGGCGGCGGGGCGAAGAGGGGTTCCTTGAACTCGTCGTAGAGCGACCGGGCGATCGCGGCGGTGGTGTCCAGGCCGATCAGGTCGGCCAGGCGCAGCGGACCCTGCGGGTGGGCGGCGCCCCGCACCAGGCCCTCGTCGATGTCCTCGGCGGTGGCGAAGCCCGACTCCAGCATCCGGATCGCCGAGAGGATGAAGGGCACCAGCAGCGCGTTGACCACGAAGCCGGCCCGGTCCGGGCTGCGGATGGCGTGCTTGCCGAGCACCTCCTGGGCGAAGTTCTCCGCGCGGCGCGTGGTCTCGTCCGACGTCAGCAGGCTGGGCACAATCTCGACCAGGGAGAGCACCGGCACCGGGTTGAAGAAGTGGATGCCCAGCACGTGCGAGGCCCGGCCGGTGGCCGTGGCGATCTTCATGATCGGGATGGAGGACGTGTTGCTCGCCAGGATCGCGTCAGTCGCCTTCACGATCTGGTCGAGCTGGGCGAACAGCTCGAGCTTGGTCTGCTCGTGCTCGACCACCGCCTCGATGACCAGTTCCCGGTCGGCCAGGGCCGCGAGATCGTCCTCGACACTGATGTTCTCGAGCACCTGAGCGGCCGACTCGATCTTGCCCTTGCTCTGTGCCCGCTCCAGCGAGTGGCTGATCCGCGCCCGCCCGGCCTCGACCCGTTCCCGGCCCGACTCGACCACGACGACGTCCTGCCCGGCTCGCGCACAGACCTCGGCGATCCCCGCACCCATCAGCCCGCACCCGACCACACCGACCCGCATCCCGGCCTCCGCACTGAGTCGCCCGACGTTGCTCACTGCTGCTCAACGTTGTCAGAACGACCCTAGGTGCCGTGGCCGGGGAACAACACCCCGTTCGTGATCATGCAGAACCTCCCCAGTCTTCTAGAACTCTGTCGCGGACAGTTCTAGAACGCCGGGGAGGTTCTGCATGATCACGGAGGAATGGAAGGGGGGTTCAGGCGGCGAAGAGGATGCCGTGGAAGAGGCGGTCGTGGATGGCTCGCAGATGCGCAGCCTCGGCTGCCGGGAAGGGTCCGCCGGTCAGGTCGCAGGTGTCGCACGACATCATCGTGCCGACCTCAGAGCTGTTGGTGGACAGAGGAATTGCCCCGTCGAGGGGACCTGCCGCGGCGGTTCGCACAACGTCATTGTTCATGGCGAGCTCCCGAATTTCCCGGTGCTGTTTACACGTACTTCACAGTAAACGGGCAATATGGCTAGCGGAAGTTGATCAACATGTGTCTGACATCTCGCGCTGCACCTATGGGCAAAAATGCTGACACGTGCTAATGGCATTTAGGTCGTTTGCGCAGGTCATCCGTTCAGTCGTTCGCGCAGGCCCGTCGCCCGGGCGGCCGGGCGCGCAATGGCTGTGCGCAGCGCCTCTTCGGACCCCATCACCCGAACGTGCTGACGGGCCCGGGTCACCGCGGTGTACAACGTCTCCCGCGTGCACAACGACGACCCGGCGGCCGGCATCAGCACGCTGACCCGGTCGAACTGGCTGCCCTGGCTGCGGTGAACGGTCATGGCGTAGAGCGGGCGCACGGCGCCGAGCCGGGCCAGGGGCACGGGGATCGGGTCTCCGCCCCGGCCGAAGACGGCCAGCAGGGTGTCGTCCGGCGTTGCCACCACCACGCCGGTATCGCCGTTGTAGAGCCCACTCTCGTAGTCGTTCGTGGTGATGAGCAGCGGTTCCCCGGGGTAGCGGCCGTCGCTGCGGGGCACCACCGGATGGTCCTCGAAGATCCACCCGGCGGCCAGGTCGCTCCACAGCTGCACGCCGCGCGGGCCGCGGCGGTGGGTGCAGAGCAGGCGGTGCTGTTCCAGCCCGGCCAGGGCGGCGACCCGGTCCCCGGACACGGCCGCGGCCATCACCTGGGCGGCGCCGGCCCGGACCTCGGCCCGCACCGGTTCCAGCTGCTCGGGACCGGCCCGCTCGTCGTCGGCCAGCTCGATGAACTCGACGGCGTCGCAGGAGGAACGCAGCACCTCGACGGCCCGGTCGGCCTCACCGTCACGAATAGCGGCGGCCAGGGCGGCAATGTCGCCCCCGGCCGCGAACCGGCGGGTGGCCAGCAGCGTGCTCACCCCGTTGCGGAACCGGGCGGTGGGGGTGTCGGGGCTGGGCTCCACGCCGGGCACGGTGCTGCCGGGCAGCACCCGTTGCAGGGCGGCGGTGAAGTCGGCGGTGCGGTGGCCCAGGCTGGAGCGGTCGACCAGGTCGCCGAGCACGGCCCCGGCCTCGACCGAGGCCAGCTGGTCGGGGTCACCGATCAGGATCAGGCGGGTCGCCGGTCGCAGGGCCTCCAGCAGCCGGGCCATCAGGGTGAGCGAGACCATCGAGCTCTCGTCCACGATGACCACCTCGAAGGGCAGCCGGTTGTTACGGTCGTGGCGGAACCGGCTGCGCGCGTCGGGGCGCCAGCCGAGCAGCCGGTGCAGCGTGGTGGCGGTGAGATCAGACCCCAGCCGGGCCTGATCGGCGGCGGGCAGGTCGGTCGCGGACGAGCGCACCGCCTCGTGCAGCCGGGCCGCGGCCTTGCCGGTGGGGGCGGCCAGGGCGATGCGGTACTCCGGGTGCTGTTCGCGCAGCAGGGCCAGCAGGCGCGAGACCGTGGTGGTCTTACCGGTGCCCGGACCGCCCGCGAGCACGCCCACCCGGGCCAGGGCGCAGACGGCGGCGGCGAGTTGCTGGTCGGCGTACTGCTTCTCGCTGAAGAGCCGGTGCAGGCCCTTGGCCAGGACACCCTCGTCGAGGTCGGTGGGCCGGTCGGCGGCGCGCAGCAGCAGTTCGGCGGCCACGGCCTGTTCCTGCTCCCAGTACCGGGAAAGCCACAGCCGGCTGCCGGTCATCCGGACCGGGCCGGTGGTGAGAGGGCTGGCCGCGCACTGCGTCACCCAGGCGCTCAGGTCCGGCCAGGGCAACGCGGCCACGGGTTCGGCCGGGTCTTCGTCCTCTTCCTCGTCGTCGGGGCTGATGGTCTGCGCGGCCGTGGCCAGGTCGAGCACCACCGAGCCGTGCCGCACCGATCGCACGGTGAGAGCGACTGCCAGCAGCACGCTTTCGTCGTCCTCACGGCCGAGCGCCCCGAGTCGCCGGGCCACGTGCACGTCGGCGGCGGTCAGGATGCCGCCCCGGTTGAACTCGCCGAGCAGGCCGGTGGCGGAGGCGGCGATGCGGTGCGGGTCGCCGGGTTCGTCGAGTTCTCGGACCGTCATGCCAGACCGGCCAGGAGATCGGAGGTCGCCGTGATCAGCGAGCTCGGCGGGTTCCAGGTGAAGACGCCCGGGGCGGTGCCGTCCGCGCAGAGCACACCGGGCCCGGACATGCCGCGCAGGAACAGGTATCGCACGCCGCCCAGATGCCTGTCCGGGTCGTAGCCGGGCTGGCGCCAGCGCAGGTACCGGTGCAGGGCCACGCCGTAGAGCAGGGCCTGCAACGGGTAGTGGGCCGCGATCATCGCCTCGGTCATCGCTTCCGGCCGGTAGTCCCACGCGCTGACCGGCGCGTCGGGCGTCCCCAGGCGGTTGGTCTTGTAGTCGACCACTACGTACCGCGGACCGGGAATCCTCAGCACGGCGTCAATGCTGCCGTTGAGGTACCCGCGCAGCGGGACCGACTCGAGATCGGCCAGTGCGTCGGCGTATTCGTGCAGCAGATCGGGAGCCGGGCAGTGCCGGCGCCACAGCGGCACGAGGTCGGACAGCAGCACGTCGCGCGCCACCGGATCGTCGCCCCCGGCCAGGGGCAGCTCGAAGTTCATCTCCGAGAGCCGGTCACGGGCCGAGATGTCGCGCAGAGTCAGGCTGCTCAGGCCCAGCGGCGTGGACACGGCCGGGATCAGCGCCCGCACCAGGGTCTCCACGTCGACGGCGGGCCCGGAGCGCGCCACCCGGGCGGCCACGGTGACCCGGAGCTCCTCCTCGTTGCCCGCCTCGGCCGCCAGTTCGAGCACCTCGTGCACCAGGGTGCCGAAGCGGGGGCCGGCCGGGAGGTCGTTCCAGACCGACGGGACGTCTTGCAGCTCGAGGTCGCCGGTGCCCGTGGCCGGAGCCGGTGCGTCCGGGGAGCCCTCGTCGTCCTTGAGCTGCACCTCCGGCTCGCTCAGGGGTGCGCCGGGCAGGTCGTGCGCGGCCGCCGTCAGGGCGCTGTAACTGGTGCGGCGCCAGTCCAGGTCGAGTTCCCGGTCGAGAACGGCCACGCTCAGCGCCGCGGGTCGCGCCGGCGGTGACTGCCAGGGTGATGAAGGACGCGGCCGCACCAGTTCCACGGTCAGTCCACCGTCGCTGCCGGCGGCCAGGCGTTCGAACGCGGCCAGGGCCGCGGTGTCGGAGGGCACCGGGATCCGGCGCGGCGCGGGGCGTTCCGGATCGGGGTTGAGAAGAATCCGCTGCAACGGAGCCATTGTGGTGTTGAACGTGGGCGCCCACCAGATCACCAGGTGGGACTGGGAACGGGTGAGAGCCACGTAGGTGAGCCGCAATTCGTCGTCGGCGTCTTCCTGCAGGCTGGCCGCCAGGTGATCGGCCCAGGCCTGCGAACCCGGACCGCCCACGTCCCGCAGCCGCCGGTCACCGTCGTGGAACGTGACCGTGGAGATGTCCCGTTCCTTCGGCGCCCACTGGTTCCAGGCGAACGGCACCATCACCACCGGGAACTCCAGGCCCTTGCTGGTGTGCACGGTCATCACCTGCACGGCGGCCGCGTCGGACTCCAGGCGGCGGCTGCGTTCCAGGGCACCCTCGCTGGTGGCGGCCTCGTCCTGACGGTGCCGCAGCCAGACGAGCAGCCCGGTCAGGCCCAGCTGGCCGGTGTCCGAGGCTTCCTGAAGGGTCTGCGTCACGTGCCGCAGGTCGGTCAGAAGCCTTTCCCCACCGGGCATTCCGAGAATTCGGGGCTGTAGGTGGGTACTGCGGGCCACGGTCTCGAACAGGGCGCCCACGCCGAACTCGGTCAGGGCCCGGCCCCACTCCCGTAGGTTCAGCGCGAGTTCCTCGTCGATCTCCTCGCCGCGCTCGTCCAGGTCGCGGGCGGTGGCCCCGAAGAAACAGCCCAGAGCCAGCCGGCGGACGCGGGTGGTGCGGTGGGGTTGCTCCATCGCCTCCAGCAGCAGTCGCCACTGGGCCGCGGCCGGGGTGCTGAACACACTGGTGCGGCCGGTCACCACGACCGGTACACCGGCCTCGGCCAGGGCCGCGTTCACCATCTGGGCCTGGTTGTTCGTGCGCACCAGCACGGCGATGTCACCGGGGCGAAGTTCCCGCGCGGGCGAGGAGTCGCGGGGCTGCACCCGCCCGGCGCCGTCCAGCAGGCGCACCACCTCGGTCACCAGGTCGTGCTGCACCGCCAGCCGGGCCTGTGGCGACTTCGCCAGTCCGCCGTCGGTCTGCGGCAGGTCGTCGCGGGAGAGGATCCGCAGCCGCACTGCCGCGTCACCACCGTCGACGTGCACCAGGCGGCCGGTGTGGAAGGCATCCACCGGCGTCACCCGGATGCGCTCGTCGCCCAGGGCGGAGCCACGGAACACGGCGTCCAGCCCGCGCAGCAGACCCGCGTCGCTGCGGTAGCTCGTGGGCAGGGTGCGCACGGTCTCGGCGGTCTCGAAGGCGTTCAGGTAGGCGTGCACGTCGGCGCCGCGGAACCCGTAGATGGCCTGCTTCGGGTCGCCGATGAGGATCAGCGTGGAGTGCCCGTGGAACGGCCGGCGGATGATGTCCCACTGCACCGGGTCGGTGTCCTGGAACTCGTCCACCAGAACGAACCGGTAGCGGGCACGCAGTCTTTCGCAGGCGGCCGGGCCGACCTGGGGATCGCTCAGGGTGGCGGAGAGCCGGGTCAGGATGTCGTCGAAACCGAAGACGCCCAGGCGCCGCTTGCGCCGGTCCACCTCGCCGCGCACCGCCCCGGCGATCCGGGCCCGCAGCCCGGGGATGCCGCCGATCGACGGGTCCGGCACCAGCTCGGCCATCTCGGCGACCGCGTCCAGGGCCAGCTGGTGGAACTCGGCCCGGCCCAGGTCGGGAGCGGGCGCTCCGGGGGAGCCCCACTTGCGCAGGTACAGGTCGTCGGCCACTTCCCTCACCAGGTCGGCCACGTCTTCCATCAGCACGGTCTGCGGGTCGTGGTCGCCGCTGGTGCCCAGGGTGGTGAGCACCTGCTGGCAGAAGCCGTGGATGGTGGTGACGGTGGCCGCGTCGAAACTGGCCAGGGCCCGATCGAGTCGCTCCAGCCGGCGCTTGCGGCGGGGCTCGTCGGTGTCGGCCAGGTGCACGAGCACGTGGTCGCCGGGATCGATCATCGCCGGGTCGGCCAGGGCCAGACCGTCGCGGGCGCTGACCAGCCGCTCCCGCACCCGCTCGCGCAGCTCGCGGGTGGACTCCCGGCTGAAGCTGACCACGAGCAGGTCGCTCATGTTCTCGGCCAGGCCCTCGGCGAGGTAGCGGGTCACCAGGGCGGCGATGGTGAACGTCTTGCCGGTGCCCGCGCTGGCCTCGAGCATGGTGGTGGTGTCGCGCGGCAGTTCGCCGTTCAGGTCGAACGGGATCTGCCGGCGCAGGGTCTGCTGGCCCGTCGTCGTCATCTGCCCTCCAGGCGTTCGGCCGCCAGCAGCCGGTCCCACAGGCGCCGGCTGAGCCGGCCGAACCGGTCGGTCTCGTCCGCCACCCAGCCCTCACCCTGTTCGTCCGGTGCCGGTGACTGGGTGAGAAGAGTTTCCAGGCGGGCTTTGTCGCCCAGGATCAGGGCGTGCTCGGCATCGGACTGCTCACCGGGGAAGGTGTCGTCCACCCATGACTTCTCCGCCTCGACCCGGGCCGCCGCCACCCGGGAGCCGCGAAAGCGCCGGGCGGCGTAGGCCGCGCCGGTCTTGAGCGGCAACGGCAGGGGGGAGCGCAGGCCGGACCGGTACAGGCCGACGATCTCGGTCAGGGCGCCGGTGGCCAGGTCGGGGTCGAGCGGGTCGAAGACGCTGCGGGCGGCCCCGCCCCGACCGCGCCCGACGGCGACCGCCGACCAGCCACCGCCCGGGTCGGTCGCGGTGAGCGCGAGCAGGTCGATCCAGGCGGTCAGCCGGTGTCGCGGGCCGAGCCGCGAGAAGGTCATCCCGAGCGCGGTCTTCCCCCGCACCCCGCCGACCGTGCCGGTCACCCGGGAACCGTCGGGCAGCGTCACGTCGACGTCGCGGGAGTCGGCCGCGGTGTCGCGCTCGACGGTGCTCGCCGTGAGCACCTGCTCCACCTGGCGCCCGACCTGGGCCAGCAGGGTGCGGCCCAGTTCACCGGGCGGTAGCAGCCCGCGCCGCAGCTCGACGGTGATGCAGTCGGCCGGTGAGAGGCCGGAGAGTCGCTGCCGCAGAAGCCGTTCGCCGACCGCCCACTTCTGCAGGCTGTCCAGCTCGACGGGCAGGCTGTCGTCCGGCTCGTCCTCGGCCAGGGCCGCGCCGACCTGGAGCCGCTGCCGCAGGAATCCGCGGGCCGGGTGCTGGAGCAGACGGTGCAGGTCGGCCAGCTCGATGTCGGCGGTCCGGACGGGGGCCGGAAGAATGCCTTCCAGAAAAGGCTTTTCGGGGTTCTTCGGGCGGGTCAGGGCCCGGGCGCCGTCCAGGGCCGGCTGATCGAAGCTGAACGGGCCGGACCGGCCCAGCACGCCCGGGGTGAAGTTGCGGGGGTCGAACGGCTGGAGCGGATGCCTCACCGTGATGCGGTCACGCACCCGCTCGTCGTCGATCCAGGCGGTACGGTCCACGGCGTCGAGCAGTTCGCCCAGCGGCACGGCCGGCGGGATCGGCGCGCCGGTGCGGTCGTCGGCCCCCGAGTAAGTGATGACCAGCTTCTCCTGGGCCGCGCAGACGGCGTCGAGGAAGAGCTGCCGGTCTTCGCTGCGGGGATCGCGTTCCCCGACCCAGGGGTCGCGCGCGAGCACGTCGTCGCCGTCCGGGTCGGCCCGGCGCGGGAAGCTGCCGTCGTCCAGGCCGAGCAGGCAGACCACCCGGTGCGGCACCGAGCGCATCGGCACCAGCGTGCACACGGTCAGTGTGCCGGTGCGGAACGACGACCGGGTCGGCCGGCCCGCGAGCAGGTCGGACAGCACGGTGCGCAGGTCGGCCAGGCTGCACGGGGCCGGGCTGTTCGCCGCGGCCTCGGCCACGTCCCACAGCTCCGAGCGCAGCTGGTTGACCTCCCAGGCGGTGTTGCGGTCGGTGCCGGCCAGCCCCAGCACAGCGGCCTCCAGCCCGGTCAGCCACTGCGCCACCGGATGCCGGCCCGACATCAGTTCCTGCGCCGTGGCCAGCCGGTCGACCAGCTCGGCCAGCCGCCCGGCCAGGTCGATGTCGGCACTGTCCACGTCGTCCATACCGACCACACCGCCGAGATGCTCGGTGTCGCCCTCCACCGCGACGCCGAGCAGGAGCCGGTCCAGACCGGCTCGCCAGGTGCCCTGACCGATCGACGAGAGGTGCCAGGCCTGCCGGTGCCCCTCGTCCAGACCCCAGCGAATTCCGGCGCCCACCAGCCAGTCCCGCAGGCGGGCGAGATCGTCGTCGTCGAAACCGAACCGCTTGCGCACGGCCTCGCGCCCGGCCAGGTCGAGCACCTGCGGGGCGGTGATGCGGGCGGTGCCCAGTTCGAGCAGCAGGCCGAGCACGTCGAACAGGCCGTTGGTCTGGCGCGGCGACCGGTCGGCGACGCGGACCCGCAGGCGCTGGGCCGGGTGGCCCTGCGCGCTGCCGGGCTGATCGCCGATCGCGAAGGCGGAGGCGACCAGCGGCGCGAAAGTCTCCACGTCGGGGCACATCACGAGAATGTCACGGGGTTCCAGCGTGGGGTCGTCGGCGAGCAGGCCGACGATCGTCTCGCGCAGCACCTCGACCTGGCGCACCCGGCCGTAACAGGCGTGCACCTGTACGCTGGTGTCGGTGGGATGCAGAACCGGGCGATCGGCAACGTCTTTCGTCTCACCCCGGGACAGATCGCGTTGCAGGTTCCCGAGCAGCGTCGAAGGCCGCTCCGGAGAGGGGTGCTCGACGTCGCGGGCCTGCGGGGCGTAGCGCCGCAGGGTCTGCTGAAGTTCCAGAAGATCCCGGCTCATGGACGCCAGCAGCGGGTTTCGCACCCGGCTGCGGCTGTCGTCGTCGGCCCGCCGGATCGCCGGGGCGGTGCCCGCCGTCGCCTCCCAGAGAGGGGGCGAGGGATGGTTCAGCCACAGGTGCACCTCGCGGTGCTCGGCCAGCGCGGCGAGCACCTGCACCCGGGCCGGGGAGAGGCGACTGGCGCCGAAAATTGAGATCCGCCCGGGCAGCGAGCTGAGCGCCGGGTTCTCCCGCAGCTTCGCGCAGGCCTCCTCCAGCAGTTCCGCGGGCGCCGGGCGGCCGATCAGATCCCGCTGGTGCCGCCAGAGTTCCGCCTGCCAGATCAGGTCGTCGTGCAGGCGGCGGCCGTCGCCGAACTCGTCGTGGCCCTGGGCCCAGGCGCTGATCATGGCCGGGCGGGCCTGGCCGTACTCATCGAACAGCCGGGCCAGCCGGGTCGCGACGGCCAGACGGCGGCCGGTGTCGGCCCCGCCGCGCAGATACCGGGCCAGGGCGGCGCACCAGGACTCACCCAGCGACACGTCGATGACTTCGACCAGTGACCATCGGGCCCGGTCGGGGGTCCAGGCCCGCACCGACGCGGAGATCTCCGGGGAGGCGTCCTGCACGGCCCGTTCGACGACATCAGCGGATGATGGGAACTCGACGTTCGCGCACACTCCGTCGGGTGCAGTTTGAGTTCCGGGTGCGGGGGCGGCGCCCGTGCCCAGGACGTGGGCCAGGCGCTGGGTGAGCCACCGTTCCACGCCCTTGGCGGGAACCGCGATCATCTCCACCGCGAAGGCGTCGGGCAGGGGCTCGGCCAGTACCCCGGCCAGTGCGTGCGCCAGGTCGGTGCCGTGCGCGCTGCGGTGCACCGTCAGCACGGTTCAGGGGTGCCCGTCAGCCGTGTCTTCATGGGGATCAGTTCTATCCCACGCAGGGGGTGACCCGTCGCTGAGGGCACACCACTCGTCGTGATCAGGGAAAGCTTTTCCGTGATCATGCAAACCCCTCCCCTGGGAGTGGGGGCACCTCCCGGCCGGAGGCTGGGGGATTGCATGATCACGGCGGCCAGAGGACGCGAAGTGCGCACCTCAGGCGTTCGAGGTCACCGGCTCCTCGATCCGGTCGGCTTCCTCCTGTGCCTGCGCCTCCGCGATGGCCGCGGCCACGTCGGCGTCGATCTCCGCGTCCGTGACCTCGGTGCCGTCCAGGATGTCGGCGTCGGCGTCGATCTTCGCCACCTCGGCCTGCAGCTTGCTGGTGCCCTCGGCGAAGGCCTGCCGCACGTCGGTCGCGGAGCCCGCGGCCAGAGCCGTGACGGCTGCGATCAGGGTGTCCAGCTGGGCCTTCATCGCGGCGTCGCGCTTGGCCGAGGCCGTGGCGAACGCCTTGAGGTCGGCCTGGGTCTTCCGCGCCAGGGTGGGGTAACGGACCATCAGGCCGAACGTGACCTTCTCACCGCTCTTGTAGGGCTTGCCCCAGATCTTGGCGTCTGTGGACGTGAGCTTGACCTGGTCGGTCCACTTCATGTCTTCCTCGTCCTCCAGTCTCTTCTTCAGCACCGCCCGTGCCTTCTTGACCTGTGCCACCGACGCGTTGATCTCGAAATGCATCGCGTCGATCCGGCCGATGTAGTCATGACCCCAGCGGAAGATCTTGTGTCCGCTGCCGTCGGTGATCGACGCGAGGATCTTGTGGACCTTGGCGATCTCGCTCGTGGTGAAGGTGCCTCGCACGCCCAGGGGATGCTGGGTGGCGTTGAGGTCCCAGGCGGTGGCGCTTGCGTGGTTGCTGATGACGGACGTCGACCCGCGCACGTTCCGCGGCGCCCACGACCAGTCGTCGAGCACCTTGCCCTTGATCGTCTCGACTTCCTTGTCGAAACGCTCGATCAGGTATTTCGCCAGGAAGGCGACATCGGAATTGGCCGCAGCAAACCGGCCCCCGGCTGCGGAGAACCAGGTCAGCCGGTTGCTCGACAGGACGGTCCACCCGTTCTGCGAATGTTCTGCCATATCGCCAGGAGTCTAGAGCCGCATAGAGTTGGATGCATCTGAGCGAGGGAGCTTGAACGATGACGTTGCACTCGGACAGCAGTTCGGCTGCGCAATTGTGGCGCCCGGACGCGGATACGGCCCGGCGCACTCAGATCGCCGATTTCACGCGGTGGCTGGCCACTCACCGTCAGGTGCGGCTCGCCGAGCTGGATTACAGCGCGTTACATCGCTGGTCCGTCGAGCATCTCGAGGACTTCTGGTCGGCGGCCGCCGAATATCTCGGCGTGCGCTTCGGTGTTCAGCCCGAACAGGTTCTCGGCGACGCCACGATGCCCGGGGCCCAATGGTTTCCCGGGGCGACCCTGAACTACGCCGAGCATGCCCTCACACCCGGTCCTGGGCGCGAGGACGGCGACACGGCCTTGATTTTCGTGCGGGAAGACGGGGTGGAGCACACCCTGACCCACGCCCGGCTACGGGATCTCGTCGGCCGGGCGCGGGTCGGTCTGGTCGCGGCCGGCGTCGGCAAGGGCGACCGGGTGGTGGCGCTGGTGCCGAACGGTATCGGCGCGCTGGTGCTTTTCCTGGCCTCGGCCTCGCTCGGGGCGATCTGGTCGAGCTGCTCGCCGGACTTCGGGGCCCGGGCCGTCACCGACCGGTTCGCCCAGATCGAGCCCCGGGTGATGCTGGCCGTGGACGGTTATGTCTACAACGGCAAGGGTTACAGCATCCGCGACACCGTGACCACGCTGCGCGAGAGCATGCCCTCGCTGAACCTCACGGTGATTCTTCCCTATCTCGACCTGGGTCTCGAGCCGGTGCGCGCGGCCGGTGAGGTGACGTGGGACGAGTTCACCTCGCAACCGGGGGAGCTCGCCTTCGAGCCGGTGCCGTTCGACCACCCGCTGTGGGTGCTCTACTCGTCCGGCACCACCGGCCTGCCCAAGGGCATCGTGCAGGGGCACGGCGGAATTCTGCTGGAGCAGCTGAAATCCCTTCGACTACAGCATGATCTGCGCCCGGGGGAAGTGTTCTTCTGGTTCACCACCACCGGCTGGATGATGTGGAACTTCCTGATCGGCGGGCTGCTCGCGGGCTGCACGATCCTGCTCTACGACGGCAGCCCGGCCTATCCCGGCCCGTTCCGGCTGTGGGAGCTGGCGTCGCGCCACCGGGTGAAGCTCTTCGGGGTCTCGGCCCCGTTTATCCAGTCCGCCGCCCGGTCGGGCATCGTGCCGCGTGAGCGGTACGACCTCAGTGCCATGGAATCCATCGGCTCGACCGGATCACCGCTCTCGCCCGAGAGTTTCCGCTGGATCGGCTCGGCCGTCGGCCGGCAGGTGCGCATCTGCTCGGTCTCCGGTGGCACGGACGTCTGCACGGCCTTCCTGACCAGCGCCCCCACGGTGCCGATCTGGCTGGGGGAGCTGTCCTGTGCCTCGCTGGGGGCCGACGTGCACGCCTTCGACGAGAAGGGCGAAGACGTCGTGGACGAGGTCGGGGAGCTGGTCATCACCCGGCCGATGCCCTCGATGCCGGTGTCGTTCTGGAACGACCCGGACGGAACCCGTCTGCGCGAGGCCTACTTCGAGACCTACCCGGGCCTGTGGCGGCACGGTGACTGGGTGCGCGCGACCGCCCGCGGCTCGTTCGTCATCCACGGCCGCAGCGACTCCACGCTGAACCGCGGGGGTGTGCGGATGGGCACGGCCGAGTTCTACTCCGTGGTGGAGGCGTTCGACGAGGTCAGCGACTCCCTCGTCATCGACACCACACAGGGCGAACTGCTCTGCTTCCTGGTGATGGCCGCCGGCGCGGCCATCGACGACGTGGAAGAGCCGCTGCGCAAGGCCTTGCGGGCACAGTTGTCGCCGCGGCACGTTCCGGACCGCTTCATCCGCATCCCGGTCGTGCCCCGCACCCTGAACGGCAAGAAGTGCGAGGTTCCGGTCAAAAAGATCCTGGCCGGCGTGCCGGTGGACCGCGCCGTCAGCCGCGACGCCCTGGCTGACCCGGACTCCCTGCGTCCGTTCCTGCTACTTCGTCCCGGGAGCTAGCCGTCTTTGATCTCCCGCTGAACAAAGAATTACCCGCTGCTGCGAATATGTGACACGAAGTGTTGTCAGCCAACGCCCAGCTTGTTACCTTTTGACCGACATCGGCGTCAGTGGCGACCCGGTGCGCGTGCCGGAGGTGCGACCGTGACTGTCGGGTTGTGGCTGATCGGGGCCAGAGGGTCCATCGGAACCACGGTGACCGCGGGCCTGGCCCTGCTGGCGGCCGGTGCGGGTGATCGCGCCACTACCGGAATGGTCAGCGAGCTGGACGAATTCGCCGGCCTCCGGCTGGTTCCGCCGGGCAATCTGGTGATCGGCGGGCACGACCTGGCCGAGGTCTCGATGAAGGGTCGCGCCGAGGAGCTCGTCCAGGCCGGCGTGCTGCCCGCCCACGCCCTGCCCTTGGCCCGCCCCGCGCTCGAGGCGGTGGACGCCCGGGTGTGCCCCGGGGTGCGGGGCGGTGGGCGCGACGCGATCGAGCAGATCCAGCGCGATCTGCTGGCATTCGGGGACCAGCACGACCTGGAAACCGTAGTGGTGGTGAACATCGCTTCCACCGAGCCGCTTTCGCCGGTGCTACCGGTGCACGAGGATCTGGCGGCGCTGAACCAGGCACTCGATGCCGGTGAGAATCCTGTGCCCGCCAGTGCTCTGTACGCCTACGCGGCTCTCGACGCGGGCCTTCCGTTCATCGATTTCACCCCGTCGATGGGTGCCGCGATCCCGGCCCTGCACGAGCTGGCGGTGGAGCGGGGCACGGTCTACGCCGGGCGGGACGGCAAGACCGGCGAGACTCTGGTGAAAACCGCTCTGGCCTCGATGTTCGGCAGCCGGAACCTGAAGGTGACCTCGTGGGCGGGGCTGAACCTGCTGGGCGGTGGTGACGGCCGGGCGCTGGCCGATTCCGACCGCGCCGCGGCGAAGCTCGCCTCGAAGGCCCGCTCGGTGCGGGAGATCTTCAGCCCGGACGTCGCCGCACCCGTCCACATCGACTACGTCGAGGACCTGGGCGAGTGGAAGACCGCCTGGAACCACGTACGTTTCGCCGGATTCCTGGGCACGCCGATGACGATGCAGATCACCTGGCAGGGCTGTGACTCCGCCCTGGCCGCCCCGCTGGTGATCGACCTGGCCCGCTTCACGGCCCGGGCCCGCCTCGCCGGTCAGGTCGGTGCGCTCGATGCCCTCGCGTTCTTCTTCAAGGATCCTCTCGGCTCGGACGAACACCGCCTCGATCACCAGTTCCGTCGACTGGTGGCGTGGGCCGGTGAGTTCCGAGACGGCGGCGTGAGGGGTGGCAGCGTGAGGGATGGCGGCGTGGGTGACGGCGGCGTGAGGGATGGCGGCGTGGGTGACGGCGGCGTGAGGGACGGCGGCGTGAGGGACGGCGGCGTGAGGGACGGCGGCGTGAGGGACGGCGCGTGAACGTCTACGCCGACCTGGTGCGGTTGCCGGCGGTGCTGAGCGCGCCCGGTGATGCGTTGCTCGGGGCGGCGGCCGGCGGCGACACCGGCGCGCGGGGCACGGCGGCCGCGGCGGTGTCGTCGGCCCTGGCCTACATGGCGGGTATGGCGCTGAACGATTATGCGGATCGACAAGTGGACGCCGTGGACAGACCCGATCGCCCCATCCCCTCGGGCCGCATCACGCCGGAGCGGGCCCTGGCGGTGGGAGCCGGTCTGCTGGCGGCGGACCTGGTGGTCGCCGGGTGGGGGTCGGGACGACGCGGCGTCGCGTACTCGCTCGCCACCACCGGCTCGGTGCTGGCCTACGACTTCGCGGCCAAGGACACCGCGGCCGGGCCCTGGGTGATGGCCGCCTGCCGGTTCATCGATGTGCAGCGCGGCAGCCGGACTTTCCGCGCCGCAGCGTTGCCGGCAGCCCTGGTGGCGGCCCACACCTACATGATCACCCGGGTGAGTCGTCATGAGGTCGACGGCGGAAACCGGGAGGTCGCCCTGACCTCCGCGGTGACCACGGCGGCCATCACCGTCACCGCACTCACAACAGCCACCCCGAGACCGGCCGCCCCGAGACCGGCCACCGCGAGACCGGTCACCCCGAGACCGGCCACCCCGAGACCGGTCACCCCGACTCCGGTCACCCCGAGACCGGTCACCCCGAGACCGGCCACCCCGACTCCGGCCACCCCGACTCCGGCCACCGCGAAACAGGCGTTCCCGGCGTCGTCCGCCCCGAAGGCCGCCGTCGATCCCGCGTCCTGGGCCGTCGCGACGACAGCCGCCGCGCTCTACACCCTCCCCTCGATCCGAGCCTCCCTCGCAGCGGCCGGCGACCCCTCGGCCTCCCGTCTGCAACAGGTGGTGAAGACCGGAGTGCTCGGGATGCTGCCTCTGCAGGGAACTCTCACCGCGACCAACGGGCAACCCGGCACGGGTGCCGGGCTCCTCGTCCTCTGGTATGCCGCCCGAAACCTCGCCACCCGCCGGCGGGTGACCTGAGATGCACAGGGAGGAAACACCGTGAGCGGGCTGCGCTTCGCCTACGTCACCAACGGACTCGCGGATCATCGGCTGGACGATGCCCTGCGGATGCTCGCCGACCACGGCTACGCCGGGGTCGGGCTGACGCTGGATCATCACCATCTGGACCCGCTCGGCCCCGACCTTCCCCGTAAGGTCTCGGTGATCGCCGACCGGCTGCGGGATCTCGGGCTGGCCGTGGTGGTCGAGACCGGCGGCCGGTTCGTGCTGGACCCGCGGCGCAAGCACGAGCCCACCCTGCTGAGCGACGACGGACGCGACCGGCGCGTGGAGTTTCTGCGCATCGCCGTGCGGGTGGCCGCCGACCTCGGCGCCGAGGCGGTGTCGCTCTGGAGCGGTGCCCGCCGTCCCCAGGTCGGGCAGGGAATCGCCTGGCGCCGTCTGTTGCAGGGCTGCGAGTCCGTGCTCCACACGGCCGAACCACTCGGGGTGAAACTGGCTTTCGAACCGGAGCCGGGCATGTTCATCGCGTCCGTGAACGACTGGCAGGCCCTGCACGACGAGCTGAACCACCATCTGTTCGGTCTCACCCTCGACATCGGGCACTGCCTGGTCACCGAGAGGCACTCGATCCCGCAGGTGATCGCGTCTGTCCGGGACGACCTGACCTACGTGCAGATCGACGACATGCGCACCGGAGTGCACGAGCACCTGAACTTCGGTGAGGGTGACGTCGACTTCCCGCCCGTTCTGAAGGCTCTGGCGGGCTTCGACGGTCTGGTGGCGGTCGAGTTGTCGCGGCATTCGCACCGGGCCCACGAGACGGTGCCTGGATCCATCGATTTCCTTCGTGGTGCCCAGGAGCGCGCATGACGATCACGAGCAGTGCCGAGATCTGGGTTCGTAGCGCGCTGGTCCAGGTGCGGGCCGACCCGACCACGATCCGGCGCTGGTTCCCGATGGCCGCCCGCAAGGTCGGGGCCGAGCACGAGTCGGTCCGCATCCGGTTGCTCCGTGCCCTTCCCGACCGCAGCGAGATCCCCGCGCTCTACCGCTACGGCGACGTGCACGAGCGCCGGGCGATCATCCTGTCCGCCGCTCAGCTGGGGGTGGACGACGTGCTGCTGGAGCTGGCCCGGGACGCCTTCCGCAGCAACGACCCCCGGCTGGTCACCGCGTCGGCCAACCCGGCCGTGGTGGAGCGGCTGACTGACGAGGAGGTCGACCAGGTGCTCATGAAGTGTGTCTTCATGGAGATCCCGCTCGACCGGGTGCCGGCCCTCACCCGGCGGGCCACTGCCCGGACCTCGAAGATGCTGGCCGGTTTCGTGCTGGAGCGGGTCTGTGCGGGGCGGTCGGTCGCTCCGGAGGTCTGGCCGGTGATCGACCGGTTCCCGCCGTCCGGTGAGCTGGCCCGGATCGAGCAGCAGCTCACGGCCGACGACCCGGAACGCCGTCGGGCCGCATCCGCGGCCCTGGACCGGAGAGGAGCCCCGTTATGAGGATCTTCGAGCCCCACATCCACATGTCCTCGCGCACCACCGACGACTACGAGGCGATGGCGGCGGCCGGGGTGGCGGCCCTGGTCGAACCGTCGTTCTGGACGGGCCAGCCGCGTTCCGGCGTGGGGTCGTTCGTCGACTACTTCAACGCGCTGATCGGCTGGGAACGCTACCGTGCGGGCCAGTTCGGCATCGCTCACCACTGCACCATCGCCCTGAACCCGAAAGAGGCCAACGATCCCTCGTTCCGGGCCGAGGTGATGGAGATCCTGCCGCGCTACCTGGCCAAGGACGGCGTGGTCGGCGTGGGCGAGACCGGCTACGACTCGATCACCCCGGCCGAGGACGAGCTGCTGGCCCAGCACCTCGCTCTGGCCGTGGAGTTCGACCTGCCCGTGCTCGTGCACACCCCGCACCGCGACAAGCTGGCCGGAACCCGCCGCACCCTCGACGTGGTGAAGGAGTCGGGGATCGCGCCGGAACGGGTGCTGGTCGACCACAACAACGAGCTGACGGCTCAGGTGGTGCTGGATGCCGGAGTCTGGGCCGGGTTCTCGATCTACCCCCTGACCAAGATGGACGAGCGCCGGATGGTGCTGCTGGCCCAGGACCTCGGCACCCGGCGGATCATCGTGAACTCGGCCGCCGACTGGGGCCGCAGCGACCCGCTGAAGGTCGCGAAGACCGCGCAGGCCCTGCTGGCCGCCGGATTCGCGCAGTCCGAGGTGGAGCGCCTGGTCTGGGACAACCCGGTGGAGTTCTACGCCCAGAGCGACCGCCTGGAACTCACGGTGCAGACGGACGACTCGTTGTCGCAGGGCAATTCGATCCAGCGAGGGGAACGGGCCTGATGCGGTTCCGGCATCGTGACGGCAGCGTGATTCATCTGTCGTACTGCACCAACATGCATCCGGCCGAGGATCTCGAAGGCATCCTGGCCCAGCTGCACACCTACGCCGGGCCGGTGCGCCGGCACCTGGGCTGGCCGGTGCTCGGGGTCGGCCTGTGGTTGCCGGCGCCTGCCGCCCGGCACCTGGCCACCGACGCCCAGGCCCTCGACCGGCTGCGGAAGATGCTCACGGCCGAAGGTCTCGAGGTCGTCACCCTGAACGGCTTCCCGCACCGGGCGTTCCAGGCCGCGGTGGTGAAAGGGGCGGTCTACCGCCCGGACTGGCTGGAGCAGGAACGGCTCGACTACACGCTCGACCTGGCGCGGGTCTTGCATCAGATCCTCCCCGAGGATGCCCGGGAGGGCAGTATCTCCACGCTTCCCTTCGGCTGGCGCACCCGTTTCCCCGACGGTACGGCGCCCGCCGACGCCGCGATGCTCGCCGTCGCGGCCGAACTGAAGTCCCTGGCGGGAGAGTACGGCCGCCCGGTGCGGCTGGCGGTCGAGCCCGAGCCGGGTTGTGTGGTCGAAACAATGGACGAGGCGGTCGCCGCGGTCGGGCGTCTCGGGGTTCCGGAGTGGATCGGTCTGTGCGCCGACGCCTGTCATCTTGCCACCCAGTTCGAGAGTCTCGGCCCAGCGGGGAACATCTACAAGGCCCAGGTGTCCAACGCGCTGCGGGTCACCGGTGACGACCGTTCCTGGCTGTCCGATTTCGCCGAGCCGCGGTTCCTGCACCAGATTCGCCAGGAAGACGGTTCCGGTGAGGACGACCTGGGTGAGGACACGCTGACGTCGTTCGACCCGGACCAGGAATGGCGGGTGCATTTCCACCTGCCGCTGAACCACACCGGGCGCACCACGCAGCCCGAGCTGAAGCAGACGCTGAAGGCCCTGGCCGGCGGTGAGAATCCCCGCACCACCCACCTGGACGTCGAGACCTACACGTGGGACGTACTGCCGGGTGACACGCGTCCTTCAAGCACTCAAGAAATAATCAAAGGCATTGCTGGAGAACTTGACTGGACTCATCAACAGCTCGTTGAACTAGGTCTGGAGCCGATCCGGTGAAGCCCGTGCTGGTTGTGAACATCGTCGGGCTCACGCCGAAGCTGCTGCGGCACATGCCCCGGGTGGCCTCGACCGGGTTCAGCGCGACCCTCGGTACCGTGCTGCCGGCCCTCACGTGCAGCGCCCAGGCCACCTACCTGACCGGCAAGTTGCCCAGCGAGCACGGGATCGTCGGCAACGGCTGGTATTTCCGCGACCAGGGAGAGGTCTACCTGTGGCGTCAGCACAATCGGCTGATCGAGGCCGAGAAGGTCTGGGAGACGGCGCGGATCCACCAGCCGGGTCTGACTGCGGCCAATGTGTGCTGGTGGTACGCGATGGGGGCGACCACCGACTGGACCCTCACGCCGAGGCCGATCTACTACGCCGACGGGAAGAAGGACGCCGACTGCTACACGCGTCCGGCGGCGCTGCACGACGAGCTCACGGGTGAACTCGGCCCCTTCCCGTTGTTCACCTACTGGGGCCCGACCGCGTCCATCATCAGCTCGACCTGGATCGCCCAGGCGACCCGCCGGCTGATCGGGACCCGGAGACCGGGTCTGGCGCTGTGTTACCTGCCGCACCTGGACTACGACCTGCAGCGGTTCGGGCCGGACGGCCCGGAGGCGATCCGGGCGGCGCAGGAGATCGACGCGGTGGCGGGTGGTCTGATCGACTTCGCCCGGGAGAGCGGTTACACGGTGGTGGTGCTCTCGGAGTACGGCATCACCGCGGTGGACCGGCCCGTCAACATCAACCGCCTGCTGCGGCGTGAGGGTCTGCTGGAGGTCTACACGCAGGCCGGGATGGAGTACCTGGACCCGTGGGTCTCGCGGGCGTTCGCCGTGGCCGATCACCAGCTGGCCCATGTGTACGTGCAGGACGAGCGGGACGTGCCCCGGGTGCGGGAGCTGCTCGAAGCTCTGCCGGGGGTGGGGGAGGTGCTGGGCGAGGACGGGAAGAAGGAGCACAACCTGGACCATCCGCGCAGCGGTGAGCTGGTTGCCTTGGCGCAGAAGGATTCCTGGTTCACCTACTACTACTGGCTCGACGACGCGCGGGCTCCCGACTTCGCCCGGGGCGTCGAGATCCATCGCAAGCCCGGTTACGACCCGGCCGAACTGTTCCTGGATCCGCACGATCGCCTGGTGAAGGCCCGGGCCGCGCTGACCCTGGCCCGCAAGTTTGCCGGCCTGCGGTACGCGATGAAGGTGGTGCCGCTCGATCCGGCACCGGTGCGGGGCAGTCACGGCCGGGCACCGTCCGACCCCGACGACGGGCCGGTGCTGCTGTGCTCCGACCCGTCCGTCGCCTCAACATCCTTCGAGGCCACGGCGGTGCGGGACCTGATTCTCGAGGTCCTGCTCCGACCTGCTCGTTGACCTGCGCTCACCTGGAGGACGGAATCGCCGGAAAGGCTACTGCCGTTCCCGCGCTCCACCCACGGCTGGACGCAGGAGAAGCTCGAGGCCTGACCGTCGGTGGTGACGGCCGGGTCCACATCGCGACCGACAACGACGGGCTCGACGACTCCACCGGCGAGACCGTGTTCCTGTCGATCGGCAAGGCGAGCAAGGTGTTCGGGAACCCGGTAATTCTTGCAGAGGGGACCGCCGACCAGCGGGCCCCTCTTTTCATGACAGCCAGAGGACGATCCCGGTCACCTGGGTCAGTACGGCCGCCACTCCCGCGCGGGTGGCGTTCGCGGCCCGGTCAGTGGTGAACGTGGCCGGGTCGTAGGGCGTGGATGCCGCCAGGCCCTCCCCGCGGAACGAGGCACCCGGCCAGCCCACCGCCGTGACGTTGCCCGTAGGCTCGGGGATCTCGGCCCCGAGTACGAGGAATTGCTGGTCGAGGTGGCTGGCGGTGACCAGGGTCAGCGGGTCGACCAGGTCGTTGCCCGCGCTGATGACGAGTTCCGGGCCCATCCCGATGGCTTTCGTGATGCCCGGGACCAGGTCGTGCTCACCGGTGGCGTCCACCGTGCGCAGATCCACCTTCTCGACGTCCGCCCAGCTTCTCACCGCGGAGGCCAGGGACTTCGTCGCGGCGTCGTCGCCCGCCGTGAGCAGCACGACCCGATAGCCCTTTCCCGGGTGCACGTCGTCCCACGACCCGGGCGCGGGGGTGACGGTCGACTCCGGGGTGGGAGGTGCGGACGGGTCGGTGAAACCAGGCTTGGGCGAGCCGATCGCGGTGGTGGCGGGGTGGGGGTCGGACCAGTCGTCGCCGCAGCCGGCGAGCAGGGCCGCCGCGGCCAGGATGACGACCGCCCGGCGGGGCGAGAGCACAGGTTCCTCCGTGGGGTTTTCGGGGTGCTCGTCGTTTCTACAGCCCGGTGCGGTTCCCGAGACCGGATCGGTCCGGTTTGTTCCGCTGCTGTTGGCCGTCGGGGCTCGGTCCATTCACCTGGGGCCGACAGCGTGCACGCGCCAACAGAAGGAGTTCCATGTTCAGCCGCACTTTCCGGGCCGTCGTGCTGGGTGCCGTCGTCGCCGCGGGAGTTCTCGCCGGTGCGGCCCCGGCGTTCGCGCACGGCTTCTCCTCGGTCGTGTACGTCGATGCCACCTCACCCGAGAAGAACCACCTCCGGACCGAAATCGGCCTGGAGTACGACCTGCTCGTCGTCTCGGCCGCGGACACCCAGAAGAACGACGCCTTGTTCCGGGACGGCACCGCCGCCTTCGAGGGAGGCGATCCCACGGAGCAGGCCGCCGCCCTGGAATCGCACGCCGACGCCGTCCTGGCCTATGTCGACGATCGCTTCTCCGTCACCGGCTGCACCCCGCAGCGGGCCGGCGCCTTCTCGGTCGCCGAGCGGGAGGGTGTGCCCTACGCCTTCCTTGCCCTCGACCAGGTCTGCACCAGCGCAGATTACGACATGACGAGCACGCTGTTCCCGGACTCCGAGGGCTATGTGCGGGGTACCAGGACGATCGTCAGCTACTCCCTGGCCGGGCTCGACGGCAGTGCTGCTCTCGATGCCTCGCACCCGTCCTTCGATCTCGCCCAGAGCGGCCTGGAGCGGTTCTGGGAGTTCTTCCGGCTCGGCGCCGAGCACCTGCTGCTGGGGCCCGACCACATCCTCTTCCTGCTCGCCCTGATCGCCGGGTCGCGGCGCCTGCGCGAAGTGGTGCTGGTCGCCACGTCGTTCACCCTGGCCCACTCGGTGACCTTCGTCCTGGCCGCCCTGGGGCTGGTGAAGGTGCCCGGCGAGGTCGTCGAGCCGATCATCGCACTCTCGATCGCCGTGGTGGCCGGATGGTATCTGTGGCGGCTCGGGCGCCGGGGACCGGCGGCGGCCGACATTGATTCCGCAGGAGGTTATTTCAGTCTCGACCGGGCCGGCTGGACCCGGCTCGGCGTGGTGTTCGTCTTCGGCCTGGTGCACGGGCTGGGTTTCGCCGGGGCCCTGGGCATCGACGAGGCCTGGTCGTGGACTCTGCTCTGGTCGCTGCTGGTGTTCAACATCGGCATCGAGGCCGTGCAGCTCGGGCTGATTCTCGCGCTCTTCCCGGTGCTGGTGCTGCTGCGCCGCCGGGCGCCACGGGCCGGGCTCTGGGTCTCGGGGGCGGTGTCGGCGCTGGTCTCGGTGGTGGGGCTCTTCTGGTTCGTCGAACGCGTGATCTAGGGATATACCGCTCGGCGCAACGGGAATCACCTCTGTGGTTCATGATCCGTTCATTGCGGGGCAGAAGGTTGAGCCCGCCTCAATTCTGTTCACCCTGAAAGGGATGAAACCAAAGTGTCTTTGACAGACGCATCCCGGGCGAGACGACTGGCCCGGCCGGTCGCCGCCCTGGGACTCGGCCTCGTGACCTGTGTCACGGGTTTCGCCGCTCCCGCCCAGGCGGCGGACGCGGCCACTCTCACCGGCGTCATCCTCGGCGTCGGCGCCGACGAGACCCAGCGCATGGTGACCTGGTACTCCTCCGCCGACACCGTCCAGGCGGCGCAGATCGCCCCGGCCGCCCAGGTGGTCAACGGTGAGTTCCCGGCCGGTGCCAGCAGCTTCTCCGCCGTCGGCGGGGCCAACATCGCGACCAGCGGTGGTTACAACCGGCACGCCACGCTGACCGGGCTGGCCGAGAACACCACCTACTCGTACCACGTGGGTTCGGACGGGAACTGGTCGAAGACCTACACCTTCAAGACCCAGGACTTCGACGGCGAGTACGACTTCCTGTTCCTCGGCGACCCGCAGATCGGGGCGTCGGGCAACGTCGCGAACGACCAGGCGGGCTGGGCCGACACGCTCGACGTGGCGACGAAGGCCAACCCGGACGCCGAGATCCTGGTGTCCGGCGGCGATCAGGTCGAGACGGCCAACACCGAGTCGCAGTGGAACGCGTTCCTGGCCCCCGAGCAGCTGCGCCAGGTGCCGTACGCCGCGACCATCGGTAACCACGACGTCGGTGGCAAGGCCTACGAGCAGCACCTGGCCACGCCGAACACCGACCGCTCGGCGTCCTATTACGTGAACGGCAACCCGACGTCCAACACCTCGGGCGGCGACTACTGGTACATGTACAAGGACGTGCTGTTCATCGACCTGAACAGCAACAGCTACACCAGCTCCTCGGGCGGTGGCGGTGACGAGGCGCACCTGAGCTACGTCACCGACGTCATCACCAAGCACGGTGCCGACGCCAAGTACAAGGTGCTCGTCTACCACCACTCGATCTACTCGCCGGCCTCGCACGCCAAGGATGCCGACAACAAGGTCCGCCGGGTCGACTTCCCCACCACCTTCTCGAAGCTCGGCGTGGACCTGGTGCTCCAGGGCCACGACCACGCCTACACGCGTAGCTACCTGATCAAGAATGGTGCGAAGGCGGACGCGGACGAGCAGCCCGGTGCCGCCGACGTGTACCCGGGCCCCGGTGGCGTGCTCTACGTGACGGCCAACTCGGCCTCGGGTTCCAAGTACTACGACATCACCGCGCCGGACAACAGTGGCACGAGCGGTGCGGGCAACGGTCCCGACCCGCTGGACCCGACCCGCTACTGGTACAACTCGGTCCAGAACCAGGAGCACACCCGCACCTACGTCAAGGTGAAGGTGCGCAACGATCAGCTCGTGGTCGAGAACATCCGCAGCGAGGCCAATGTCGGCTCGACGGTCGACAAGGTCACGGTGCACCCGTACCACGGTGAGGGCCAGCAGATCCAGGTCCGCGTGCCGAAGGCCGCCCCCGGTGAGTTCGGGTGGACGATCGACGGCAAGAACGGCCTGGTCGACCTGGGTACGGCCAAGGACAACGATGGTAAGTACCTGGGTGCCACCGGCTCGATCAACCCGATCACCGTGAAGGACACCCGTAGTTCGCTCTCCCCGTGGTCGATCTCGGCCGCGGTGGGTGACTTCAAGGACGCCGACAAGACGTTCTCGGGTTCCTTCCTCGGGTGGACGCCCGCGGTCGCGACGGCCGGGGCCGGCGCCAAGGCCGGTACCGCCGTGGAGTCCGGCCTGAACGGGGGTGAGGGTCTGTCCGTCTCCCGCACCCTGGGTCAGGCGGATCCGGGTCACGAGAAGGGCGAGGCCAAGCTGGCCGCCGACCTCGACCTGAAGATCCCGAGCAGCGTCGATCAGGGTAGCTATCGCGCCACCCTGACGATCACCGCTCTCAGCAGCTGATTTTCCCTGGTGGGGTGGCCTTCCCCGGAAGGTCACCCCACTCCTTCCGCCCGAGGAACGAGTTACCGTGAGACACCTGAAAACCACTGCGGCGGTCGTGCTGGCCCTCGCGACCACCCTGCTGGGTGCGGGTACCGCGTCCGCTGCCACTGATGACGTGACCTGGACCGTACGGACGGCGTCCAACGACCTCGGCGACAGCCGCACCAGTTTCAGCTACGACCTGAAACCCGGCGCCACCCTCGACGACGCCATGGTGGTGGCCAACCGGGGAAACGCGCCGCTCACCCTGAAGGTTTACGCCGCCGACGGTTTCACCACCGAGGCGGGTCAGATGGACCTGGTGACGAAGGACGCCGAGTCGATCGGTGTCGGCGCCTGGGTGCACGCCGAGCGCGCCAGCGTGCTGGTGGAACCCGGCAAGACCGCCGAACTTCCCTTCACCGTGCAGATTCCGGAGAACGCCACGCCCGGCGACCACGCCGGCGGCATCATCACCTCACTGACCCAGGCCGACTCCGACGAGACCATCAACGTCGACCGGCGCCTGGGGATCCAGATCAAGCTGCGCGTGGACGGTGACCTGAAGCCCGCAGTCGCGATCGAAGACCTCTCCGTCGGTTACCAGGGCACCCTCAACCCGGCCGGAAAAGGTTCTACTGAAGTCAGTTACACGCTCCGCAACACCGGCAACGCGATCCTGTCGGGCTCGGCCGCGACGTCCCTGAAGGGTCCCTTCGGCTGGTTCAAGGTCTCGGCCGGCCAGTCGGGCCTCCCGCAGCAGCTCCTGCCGGGGGAGCGCTGGAAGGTCACCGGCACGATCGCCGGCGTCGTGCCCTCGGGCCGCCTGAGCGCGACCACCCACCTGCTGCCGGTCATCACCGACGCGGCGGGTTCGACGACCAGCCTCCCGGCGATCTCCGCCACCACCCACGCCTGGGCGCTGCCCTGGACTCTGCTGCTGGTGATCGTCGCCCTGATCGCCCTGATCGTCACCGCTGTCGTGGTGTCACGCCGGAACCGGGCCCGCCGGAAGGCCCGGGAGGACGCGCGGGTCGAGGAGGCGGTGAAGGAAGCGCTGCAGGCGCAGTAGCTCAGGTCGGGACCCAGGCCGTGGGGGTCACCGGCGGTCCGGGTGACCAGACGAACGTCATCATGACGGCCCTCCCGGGGTCGCCGGACGAGCAGAAGCTGGACCTCCTGAGGGTGCTCGGGCTCCAGGAACTCCAGAACCCCACCCCGGGCTGACCCACCGGCGGGTCAGCCCGGACCAGGATCAGCCGATCTTCCAGGCTCCGGCGATGACGTCCGCCCGGGGTGACCAGAACAGCGCACCGTCGGCCACGTCCGTGTACTTCACCGTGATCGTCTTGTTCGTCTTCGCCTTCACCGTGACGGCCTTCTTGCCGTTGACCGCCTGGTGGTCCCCGCCGTCCGCGTCCTCCCAGACGAACCCGGCGGGCTTGAAGGAGAACTTCTTCAGGGCCTCGACCTTCAGCTTCAGCGTGCCCTTGCCGTCCGGGTGCCTGGCCGACGTCGGTGTCACCTTGGCGACGGCCTTCCCGGCCTGGTAGACGGTGACCGCACTGCCACGCTGCACGTAACTGGCGGGCAGGAGCTCAGAGGCCCCCGTGACCGTCCGCCCCTTGACGTACCAGGCACCGGCCACGGTCTTCAGGCCCGGGGCCCAGATCACGTCGCCGTTGCCCACCCCGGTGTAGTCGATGGTCACCTTCTTGGTGGTGTTCGCCGGGACGCTGATCTTGCGGTTGGCGTCGTCGGCCTCGTGGTCGCCGCCGCTGGGGTCTTCCCAGAGCCAGTCACCGGCGCTGAACGAGAGGGCCTTCTTCGTCTCGACGGTCAGCACCAGCTTGCCGTCGCCACCGGGGTGCGCGGACGACACGGCGGTCACCTTGGCCTTCACCGCGCCGTCGCGGTACACCGTGACGGTGTCACCCCGCTGCACGTAGGCCGTCTGGTGACCGGTCGCGGGCAACGCCGTGGCGGCCTGTGCGGCCGGCGACATCAGCACCGTCCCACCGAGAGCCAACGCGACAACCCCTACTGTGGCGAGCTTCTTCATCGGTACCTCTCACTCGGACGATGGCCGGCGTGGCAGCAGCGCCGCGCCGTGATCTCATCCTGGCGCAATGTGAGGTGCCGGTCGTCAGACCAGGGGCGGGCATTGCCTCGCCCCCGTGTACGACCCCAGACGCATGCCGGGCTACCCCTGCGTGCTCACAGGCTCTGGCCGCCCGACAGGTCGATGATCGAGCCGGTGGCCCACTGGAATCCGTCGGACAGGATGGCGGGTACGGCCGCGGTGATGTCGTCGGGCTCGGCGATGCGGCCCTGGGCGATGGTGTGCGCGGCGAGTTCCTGGACCTGCGGTGAGCGCATCATGCCCCCACCGAAGTCGGTCAGCACGGCCCCGCCCATCAGGGTGTTGACCCGGATGCCGCGGTCGGCCAGCTCCACGGCCTGATAGCGGGTCAGCACCTCGATCGCTCCCTTGGTCGCGGCGTACGCGGACATCCCGGGGACGACGCCCCGGGTCAGGGCGGTCGTCACGTTGAGCACGCGGCCACCGTCGTTGATCAGGGGCAGCAGGGCCTGGGTGAGGAAGAACGGCGCCCGCAGGTTGATGCCGACCAGCTCGTCGAACTGCTCCGGGGTGGTCCGGTCGTAGGGTGCGTAGGTGCCGATCCCGGCGTTGTTGACCAGGTGGTCGAGGGTCTGCGTGCCGAAGCGGTCGTGCAGCGTCTGCCGCACCGTGTCGACGAACTCCGGGTAGGTGTCGGTGCGGGTGGCGTCGAGCCGGCAGAAAACGAGGTCGTCCGAGTCCGCCGGCCGTTCGCTGCGGTGACAGGTACCCACCACCGCCACGCCCGCGCTCGTCAGGTGCTGGGCCATGCTCCGCCCGAGCCCGCGCCCGGCCCCGGTGACCAGGGCGATCTTCCGGTCTGCCATGAGAGTTCCTTCCGTTCGTGGATGGGTCGCCGCCACGATGGAGGAAGGTCCGCCCGGCCCCTACGCCCTGTCCGCTGAACGGACAAGAGCCTGTTCGAGAGCCGCGGCGGCATGGTGGACGGGCGCCGCGAGACGCTCCGCCGGCCGGTGCGCGGCGGTGGCGACCTGCAAGGACGCTCGCCGCCCCCGGGGCAGGGCGACCGGCACCGCGTAGCAGGTGAGCCCGGGCAGCACCTGCTCGTCGTCGACCGCCGCCCCGAACGACCGCCGCCGCGCCGCCGGGATGCGACCGGGCGTGAGCACCATCGCCGCCGCCGTCGACGCGGGCATCTGTGCACCGCTCCGGGCGTCGATCGGCAGGGCGTCACGGCCGGGCAGCATCTCCAGCGCCACGAACGAATCTTCCGACGGCACCACGAAAGACACCGCTGCCCCGGTCTGTTCACGCAACTCGGCCATCGCTTTCGAGGCGGTTCCCCGAAGACCGGTCAGGGGCTCCACCTGCTGGGCCAGGCCCAGCAGCGATGCGGCCAGGTGCCAGTGCCCGTTCTGCAGCTCCACCGCACCGGACTCCCGCAGCTGACGCAGAAGACGGTGCACCGTGGGGCGGGGCAGCCCGGTCGCCCGCGCGAGCGTCGCCACCTGATGCTCCGGCCCACTGCCGGGCAGCGCCCGCAACACCCGGAAGGCGCCGTCCACGACACTTCTCGGTTCCCGTTCCGCCACCGCGAAGACCTCCGTTCAGGGATGCTCGAAGCTCACCACCGTAACCTCACCCTCCGGACAGGCCTTCGCCCGGGCCCAGATCTCGTCACGCATCGCCGCCGCGCTGGTACAGGCGAAGCCGTACTTCTCCCGCACCCGGTTCGAGGCGATGGTCAGGGCCTCGTCACTGCGCCGTACGAAATCCGCCACCGGGTAGCGCTCGCCGGGCTTCAGGAAGTCCTCGATCACCAGGCTCGGCGAGTAGCAGCGCTGGGCCGTTCCGTCGGGCCAGGTGACGCGGAAGTACATCTCGGGCATGAGTTTTCCGTTCGCTAGCGGTAGGTGTCGGGACGGCGTTCGCTGAGGTGGTCCAGGACCCGGCGGGCCTGGGTGATCTCCGCGTCGACATCGACCGTGGCCACCGCCAGCCCGGCCTTGGCCCAGGTGCGGGCCAGGATGTCGCCACCCGGGCCGACCACCTTGGCCTGCCCGAGGAAGCGCATGCCGCCCAGGGATCCGGTCTGGTTGGCCGACGCCAGCACCACCTGGTTCTCGGCGGCGCGGGAGCGGTCGTAGAGGTCGAACAACCGGGACTGCCGGTCGTCGCTCATCCGGGGCGCCCGGTTACTGATGTTCGTCGGCCAGGCCGACAGGCAGGCCAGGATGCCCGCCCCGTCCAGGGCCAGGGAGCGCGCCGACTCGGGAAAGGTCTTGTCGTAGTCGATGAGCATGCCGACCCGGCCGACCGGGGTGTCGAACGCGCTGAACGTGTGGCCGGGGGCGTAGGCCCGTTCCTCGCCCCGGGGCAGGTGCACCTTGCGGTGCCGCCCGAGCACCCCGTCACCGCTCAGGCAGACCGCGCTGTTGTACCGGGTCTCACCGTCGTCGCCCAGCTCGCAGTAGCCGATGCAGACGACCATCTCAGCAGCGGACGCGGCCACCTTGCCGATCAGCTCGTGGTCGGGTTCCAGGGCCGGTGGCAGCGATTCCGGATCGGGATTGCGCAGGTCGGGCAGGTATCCGCCCAGAGCCGCGTCGGGCAGGACCAGCAGTTCCGCACCGGCCCGGCGGGCCTGCTCGATCAGCGTCTGCACCCGGGCCAGGTCGAAGTCCAGGTCGCGGCCGAAGCCGGCCGCCACGGCCGCGATCGTGACCTCGCTCATTCGTCAGCTCCCGACAGCGACCGGTTCGTGCGTCGTGTAAGCCGCCGGACGCCGGTCGCGCAAGTGCCCCATCGAGCGCCGCGCCTGGGTGAGGGCGTCGTCCACATCGACCTCCACCACCGCGAGACCCTCGGCGACCCCGGTGCCGACCAGCACGTCCCCACCCGGCCCGACGATCTTGGCGCTGGAGACGAAGCGCAGTGAACCGAAACTGCCGCTCTGGTTGGCCGAGAGCCAGACGATCTGGTTCTCCAGCGCCCGGGCCTGGTCGAAGATGTCGAAACGATGCTTCCAGCGGTCGTCCTCGAGATTCTCCGGGGCGTTGGTGCGACTGCCTGGCCACGCGGAGACACAGACGACGATCTGGGCGCCGTCGAGGGCCAGCGAACGCGCGGACTCGGGGAATGCCTTGTCATAACAGATCATCATGCCGATCCGGCCGACCGGTGTGTCGAACGCCGCGAACTCCTGGCCCGCCGCGTAGTGCGCGTCTTCCCGCAGCGGCTGGTGCACCTTGCGGTGGTTACCCAGCACCCCGCTGCCGTCGACGCAGACCACGCTGTTGTAGAGCTTCCCGTCGTCGGTCTGCTCGCAGTAACCGGCGCAGACCACCATCTCCCCGGCCAGCGCGGCCAGGCGGGCGATCTCCGGCCCGTCCTGCCGGAAAGCCGGTGGCGGTGGGGCGCTTCCGCGTAGGTCACTGAGGTAGCCGCCGAGCGTGGCCTCGGGCAGGGCGAGCAACTGCACACCCCGGCCCCGGGCCTCGTCGATCAGCACGGCGACCCGGGCGAAGTCGCCCTCCAGATCGCGGTCGAACGGCGCCGAGACGACCCCCAGCGTAATGGCGCTCATGACTCCAACTCCTGTTCGTGGTCAGGCACTTCCGAGGCCTGTCACCGCTCCCGGAACGGCTTGCGTGATGTCCCCGTCGGGCCAGCGCAACTGCACTCCCGCGCCCTCGACCAGCTCACCGCAGACCGCGGAGACGGCCGGTCCGGCCCAGGGCTCACCCGATCCCGGTTCCTCGGCCGTGATCATGCCGAACCCCGGGAAGCAGGTCAGCCAATCACCGGTGGTGGCCGAACCGGGACGGGGCACGTCGGCCACGTCGAGCACGGCCCCGCACCCTCCGGCCTCGGCGAGCATGCCGAGCGTTCCGGCGATCCCGGCCATCGACACGTCTTTCGCGGCCCGGGGCAGACTTCTCCCGACCATACTCAGCATGGACCGGAGCTCGGTGGTGGTGCGGTGCGAGGTGGAGTCCCACTGCCGGCCGCTGTAGCCCGGCCGCCATCCGCCCTCGAGGTCGGCGGTGAGCCGGATCCGGTCGCCGGACCGGCCGCCACCTCCCGGCACCGGGCTGTCGGTGCGGCCCAGAGCCGTGACACTGAGCGAGGCCGGAACGCCGAACTGGGTGTGCCCGCCGATCACCGGCACTCCGTAGGCCTGGCCCGCCCGGCGCAGACCACCGAGAACGCGCGCGGCGAAGGAGCTGTCGCGGGCGCCCACGGAGTCGAGCAGGGCGACCGGGGTGGCGCCCATCGCGGCCAGGTCGTTGAGATTGACCAGCACCGAGCACCAGCCGGCCCAGTCCGGGTCGCGTTCCACCATTGAGGGCAGGATGGCGTCGCAGGCGGCCACCAGGTCGCTACCGGGCACCGGGGCACCGTCGTCGCCGATGAAACCGGCTCCGCCGAGGCCCTTCTGATCGTGGGTGAAATCGTGCAAGAGGACGCCGAGGTCGCGTTTGGTCGCCTCGGTGAGAGTCTGGATGCGGTGGACGGGCCAGCGCATGAGTTCGTGGGGTGCACCGGCGACCTCGATGGCGCGCACGTGGTCCCAGCCGAGTTTCGCGAAGAACGGGCGGTACCGCGGCTGCACGGTGGCGTCGAACCGCAGCACGCCCTCGGCCTCGGCCCGGGCGCAGGCCGCTCGCACCAGCGCGGGACCGGCCCCGAGATTGCCCCGGCCGACCAGACGCCCGCCCTGCCACCAGCCGACATCCGGCTGGTCGCCGACGGGTCCGAGTCGAACCCCTCCGAGCACCGTGCCGTCGGCGGTGCGGGCCACGAGCACGACGGTGCGCGGGTCTTCGTCCACCTCGTCGAGGTCGCTACCCTCGAAGAGCCCTTGCTCCTCCACGAACTGTTCACGCCGCAAGGCGTGATAGGCGGCGAGAGTCTCACCGTCCGCGTCCTCAAGCACGAAACCGCTCGTGCGCCGCGGTACCGACAGGTCACGCAGGAGAGCCTCGCCGAGTTCACCCCCGCGCGGCAGCGTGCGGAACAGGATCTCGGTCATCCGCCGGCCGCCTTGAGAGCGCTACAGGCTCCACAGGCCGCGCAGCCGGCGCCCTGGTCGTCACCGGTCATCCCGGCCTCCCGCAGCAGGGCTCCGACGCGGGCGGTGACCTCGGTCACGACGGACGCGGGCGCCGTGGTGGCGCCGTCGCGGCGGGCCAGGGTGCCCATCATCGGGCGCATGGGGACGACGAACGGGTAGACACCGCGGTCGATCAGGGTTTTCGCCCCGGCCACCAGCTCGTCGGGCGTCTCGCCCAGGCCGATGAGGAGGTACGTGGAGACCTTGTTGCGGCCGAAGACCCGCACGGCCTCGTCCCAGGCGGCCTCGTACTCGGCCATCGGCACGCTGCCCTTGCCGGGCATCCAGCGGCGTCGCAGCTCGTCGTCCATGCTCTCGACGTGGATGCCGATGGCCTGGGCCCCGGCCTCTTTCAGGTCGGTGATGACCTGAAGATCTTTCGGCGGCTCGATCTGCACCTGGATGGGCAACCCGGGAACGGCTTTTATCACCGCCCGGACCGAGCGCACCAGATTGCGTGCGCCGCGGTCCGGGCCGGTGGTGGTGCCGGT
The DNA here is from genome assembly GCF_021129235.1 of Kineosporia mesophila. Lineage (GTDB taxonomy): Bacteria > Actinomycetota > Actinomycetes > Actinomycetales > Kineosporiaceae > Kineosporia > Kineosporia mesophila. The sequence continues at coordinate 3,064 of NZ_JAJOMA010000030.1, read as the reverse complement.
GGTCATGACCATCTGCCGCACACCGTCCAGCCGGACCGCGGCCTCGGCCACCTCCGCCAGCTGCGCGGGCGTTTTCGCGGCGATGGTCGAGCCCTGCCGCAGCGATTCCTCGATCGCGCAGAACCGGCAGCGTTCCGCCTCGTCGTAGCGGACGCAGGTCTGCACGACCGTGGTGGCCAGCACGTCTTGACCGTGCAGCAGGGCGATCTTCTCGTAGGGGACACCGTCGGCCGTGACCAGGTCGTAGAACTTCGGCCGCCGCACGGTGTTCACCGACAGCCCGAGATCGATCCTGCCCTCGTAGACCCGGCCCTCTCGGATGACGTAGGGGCTGTCGGAAACGATCGGCAGGGCCGCGTTCTCGCCGTCGAGAACCAGGTGCCCGTCGTCGCTCGGCCCGGCGCCCTTACTGCGCCGCACCGGGGCGTCGACGCGCACGCCGTGCACCGCGAGGTTCACTCTCGTGACGGTGTCCATGAGGGGAACCTCAGATCATGTAGGTCGAGTTGATGATGGCGCCCTTGCGTGCGTAGTGGATCACCGCGTCCTGGACGTCGAGAGGATGCGTCGGGATGACCCCTTCGATCAGGTCTTCCTCGCGGGCGCCGTGCAGCGACAGGCCGAAACGGCAGCAGTAGACCTTGCCGCCCTCCTTGATGAATGTCTTCAGCGAGTCGTTGATGTTGTGCTCACCCGGGAAGGCGCTGTTTCCGGTGGTCGGGAAACCGCGCGTGGCCAGGGCATTGAGCGAGCCCGGGCCGTAGAAGTAGATCGCTGACTCGAAGCCTTTCCGCAGAGCGCGGGTGGCCTGCAGGATCGCGACGAAGCTGACCGACGACTCGTGGGCGATACCGTGCACGAGCGTGAAGTAGGTCTCGCCGTTCTCGGCCTTGTAGTCGGGGAAGACCTTGGTGCCGCCGTAGATGCTGGAACCCTCGGGCAGCGAGGGGTGGGGGATCTCGTCGAGACTCTTGCGCTCGAGCTCGGTCAGGTCGGCCATGACTTTTCCTCCGGTGATGTCGGGACCTAGTCGTACAGCGTGCCGAACGTGCGGCGGAGCGCGTGGTCGGCCAGTTCGCCGTCCCCGAACCCTGCCTTCAGGCGGGCGTATTCACCCTCGAAATCGCCCCAGGGCTGATCACTTGCGAACAGCACCCGGTCGTGGCCGAGGCCGCGCCGGGAGATCTCCTGCGCCAGCCAGCGCGGCGCGAAGCCGATCGCCCAGGACAGGTCTGTGTAGACCTGCTTGCCCTGCCCGATCCAGTCGAAGAAGCGGCCGCCGATGAGTTTCATGTGGCCGCTCATGCCGCCGCCGAAGTGCACCAGATGCAGCTTGACGTCGTCGGCGTAGAGGTCGACGAGCTTGCCGATCTCGTCGATGTCACTCGCGCCGCCCGGGCTGGTGTGTACGTGAACGACGAGGTTCTTCTCGCGCGCGGTGGTGAAGATCCTGGCGAGACCCCGTTGCACGGCCTCGTCGTCCACCGTGCCACCCAGCAGGAAGCTGAGCTTGAGTGCCTTGACGCCCTGCTCCCCGGCCAGTTTCAGTGCCTGATCGGTGCGTTCGGCGTCTGACGGCTTGGCCGAGACCCACAGCCCGGCCCGGATCCGATCGTCGGTCTGGGCGGCCTCGACCACCAGCTCGTTGAAGCCGAAGGCCAGATCCGGCTGCGGCACGCCGTAGTTCGGGATGACCAGCGCGCGCTCGGTGTTCTCCCGGTCGAGGTCCTCGATCAGCTCCTTGATCGTGGCCCGGGCGGTGACATCCGCGCGGATCGGAGGGCCGCCGTAGAACGGGAATTCCGGCATCACGCCGAGATGGCGATGGGCATCGCAGTGACTCATGCGACCTGGCGCTTGCTCTGGGTGTTGCGCACGATGTGCTCGGTCAGGTGACGCGCGTCGTCACCGACACCGCGGAACCGGCCCGAGCCCCAGGTCCATTGCCAGGGCAGGCCGAGCACGTACAGTCCGGGCATGCTCGTGACGCCCCGGTGGTGCGAGGGGTAGCCGTGGCCGTTGAACACCGGCAGATCCACCCAGCGGTAGTCGGCGTCGAAGCCGGTGCACCAGATCACCGAGGTGATAGCGCTTTTCGCCGGATCGAGATGAGTGAGGACGTCGGGGTCGGGTTCCCAGACCGGTGTGTAGCGGTCTTCGGTCGGCTGGTCGAGGTTTTCGGACTCGATGTAGGCATCGATCAGATCCTTGATGCCCTCGGCGACCGCATCGGCGCCGTCCAGATTCGCCTTCAGGTCGTCGTCGAACGTGATGCCCTCGGCCGTGATGTCTTTGAGGCGGCCGTACAGATGCATGCCGTCGCGGGCGAAGGCACGCAGGTCGATGTCCCGGCCGCCGCCCCTGCCCGTGACGTAGTGGTTCACTTTGTGCCGAGTCGCGTCCTGATCGGCGAACTCGGTGATTCCCTTGGTGTAGTGGCCTATCTCGTCGAGCCAGGTCATGCAGTCCCGGCCCCGGTAGAACCGGGCCACCCGCGGTGCCTGACCGGTCGCCAGGTGCACGGTGCGACCGGCCAGGTGCAGGTCCTCGGCGATCTGGCAGCCGGACTGACCCGTGCCGACGACCAGCGTGGCGCCCTCGGGAAGCTGGTCCGGGTTCTTGTAGTCGGAGGAGTGAATCTGAATCACGCTGCCCGGGAGCCGTTCCGCGAATCGAGGAATGCGCGGCCGATGATAGGCACCGGTGGCGATGACGACCTGGGACGCCTGAAAGGTGCCCCGCGTCGTCCGCAATTGGAATCGGTGACCGTCATGCGTCATCCGGATCACCTCGACGCCCTCGTGGATCGGCGGATCGAACGTCCGCGCGTAGTCCCGCAGGTAGTCGACGATCTCCTCGCGCACCATGAACCCGTCGGGGTCGCCGGCGCTGTACTCGTGTCCCGGGAGAAGGCACTGATAGTTGGGTGTCACCAGACTAAAACTGTCCCAGCGTCTTTCGGACCACTCAAAGCCCACGTGATGGCGCTCGAGGACGACGTGGTCGATCTGGGCGGTCGTGAGGCAGTGGCTGGCGGGCCGGGCGGGCTGGGCCGCGCCGCGGG
>NZ_JAJOMA010000003.1 GCF_021129235.1 Kineosporia mesophila | reverse complement strand
CATGAGGAAACTCAGGCAGCGGCGCGGGCCGCCATTACTGCTTTGACGGGCCGAACAACCGCCATTACTGCTTTGACCACCCGAACACCAGGCCCGGCCGGCAACCACCACCGCACGGCAGGGGCACATCGTCCTTCATCCCTGTGCGTGATCATGCAAAACCTCCCCGGGGAGATTTTGCATGATCACGAGCGAAGAAGGACGAGGGGCGCTTGCCGGGTTTTGGTGACCGGAAGCGCGAGGGGAGCTTGCTTCGTCCTTCATCACCTCGTTCGCACGATCACGAACGAGGGGCGAGGGAGACTTGCCTCGGCTTCGGCCGATAGCGTGAAGCCGTGGAGTTGGTGATCGCCCGTAACCCTGATCCGGACAGCCGCCTGCCCTACCTGCTACGTCTTCCCCTGGGAGAGGGTCTGGTGTTTGCCACGAAAGACACCTGGCCCCGTACCAGTGCGCTCTACTGCCATCCGTTACCGCTGGATGCCTGGCCGCACGACGACACTCTGGACGAGGTCGAGAAGGTGAAGCTGCGGGTCTGCGACCGCCGCGGCGCGGCCATCGACATCGTTGCCGACCGTACCCGGGAGAGCCGCACCCAGATCGTCTTCACCCACGCCCGTGGTCGGCAGATGGTGTTCTGGCAGTCCCCGCGCACGCGTAAGCAGTCCCGGCCCGATGTGCGTACCCCGACGGCTCGCGCGGCCGGGATCAGCGAACTCGAGATCCTGGTCGATGCCCACGAGAAGTACCCGTACAAGTTCCCGCAGCAGGCGGTCACGACCACCCGAAAAGCTCTGACGTGCGGCGACTACGCCATCATGCTGAATGACCGGACGATCGCGGCGGTCGAGCGCAAGACGATGGCCGATCTGATCGGCAGTCTGACCGGCGGGCGTCTCCGGTACGCCCTCGCCGACCTGGCAGCCCTTCCGCGGGCTGCGGTGGTGGTCGAGGAACCGTACTCGAAGGTCTTCGCCCAGGACCGGGTACGGCCGGCGCTGGTGGCCGACGGCCTCGCGGAGTTGCAGATCGCCTGGCCCGGTGTCCCGATCGTCTTCTGTGACACCCGGAAACTGGCCGAGGAATGGACCTATCGCTGGCTCAGCGCGGCCCGGGTCTGGGCCGGGCAAGAGGCCACGCTGAATCCGGAGCCGTCTGAGCCGGAACCGTCCACGAAAGAACTCCGGGCCTGGGCGCGCGGAGAGGGAATCGACGTACCCGAACGGGGCCGACTGCGCCCCGAGGTCCTGGCCGCCTGGCGGGCAGCCCAGATGCCGGCGTCCTGACCAGGAAGAAATTCCGGAGACCGAACCACCGGCCGACCAGTAGCGTTGATCCGTGACCGAATTGCACACGTCCAGGCTGATACTCCGCGACATCGCGCCCACCGACGCCGCCAATGTGCACGGCTACGCGAGCGATCCCGAGGTCTGCCGGTACATGGTCTGGGGCCCGAACACCCCTGAGGCCAGTGAGGCGTTCGTGCGGCAGGAGCTTGCGGTGCTGGCCGACCCGGAGCGCACTTCGTTCAACAAGCTGGTGACGATCGCCGATACGGGCGAGGTGATCGGCGCCGTCGAGCTGCGCATCATCAGCACCGCGCACCGGCGGGGTGAGTTCGGGTACGTGCTGCGCCGCGACGAGTGGGGCAAGGGCTACGCCACCGAGGCGTCGCGGGCCCTGGTGCACTGGGGCTTCGAGTGCTTCGGCCTCGAAAGAATCTCGGCGACCTGCGATCCGGAGAACAAGGCCTCGGAGAACGTGCTGCGGAAGGTCGGTCTGGAGTACGAGGGGCGCATGCGCCGGCACCTGAAGGTCCGTGACCGGTGGCGGGACTCGCTGCTGTTCGCGATCCTGTCGGACGACGAACGGCCGGCCGGCTGATGATGGGGGTGGATCCGTGCGATCACAGCGCACGGATCCACCCCGATCACGGTGGTCCACACCCCGTCCCGGAGTCTCTCCGAGACCGGCATCCTGGAGGCATGCGGGAGCCGTGGGTTGCCCTGAGCGAGATTCGGCAGGGGGCGGTTGCCCGGTCGCAGTTGCTCGGCCAGGCACTGTCTGCCCGACGGGCTCGGCGCCATGTGTGTACGTCACTCATTCGGGGCCGGTGCCCGAACTGACGAAGGTGTGGGGCGCTGTCCTGTACTGCGGGCCGGGTGCGGTCGCCGGATCGCAGGCCACGCTTGGATCAGCCCGCCCATGGTCTGGACGCCACGGCCCGTCCGCTTGCGGGCCGGGGTGTCGAGTCAGGCAAGACCGGGGAAGACCGGTGCGGTGGTAGCGCACAGACCTTCCCCCATCCGTCTACACGGCCCTGAAATACTGTTTCCCATGCACCAGCGTCAGTTCGTGGAGCGTTTTGCCGACTCCTGGTCCGCCACCGGTGCCTCGCGCATCGAAGGGCTGATCGCGGGGTACCTGCTGGTGGACGAGTCGGACGGGGTCAGTCCGACCGAGCTCGCGGAGCAGCTGGGGATCAGCGCGGGGTCGGTATCGTCCTACACCCGGGCGCTGGTGGACCGGGGGTTCGTGCGGCGGGTGCGCCGGCCGGGCGAGCGGTCGCACTACTTCCTGATGGACGAGGACGTCTGGGCGGGCTTCCTCGCGACCGAGCAGCGGTACCTGACGGATCAGCGCAAGCTGGCCGAGGAGACGCTGCCGTTCGTGCGGGAGGGGGGTCGCGCGTGGGAGCGGGTCCGGAACATGCGTGACTACATGGGCTGGCTCATCGACTCCCGGCTGGGCAGTGAATGGGCGCGGTTCAAGGCCGAACGAGACCTCCAGGGTGGACGCGGGCCCGCACGGTGACCATCGGGGTGCGGCTTTCCGGGTCGGTCCCGATCACCCCGTCCACCCCGAACACGTCGGCCAGCAGTTCCGTGGTCAGCACCTCGGCGGGTTCGCCCGAGGCCACGACCGTGCCACGGTCGAGAACCACCAGGTGCGAGGCGTAGCGCGCGGCCTGGTTGATGTCGTGCAGCACGGTCAGCACCGTGCGGCCGTCGGCCCGCATGTCCTGGCACAGGTGCAGCAGCTCGACCTGGTGGGCCAGGTCGAGGAACGAGGTCGGCTCGTCCAGGAGCACGTAGTTCGTCTGCTGGGCCAGCACCATCGCGATCCAGACCCGCTGCCGCTGACCGCCCGACAGATCGGTCAGCAGACGGTCCGCCAGATCCGTGATCCCGGTGGCGACCATCGCTGCATCGACGATCGCGGCGTCCCCGGGCAGCCACTGACGCCACAGTGAGTGGTAGGGATGCCGGCCCCGCGCCACCAGGTCGCGTACGCGCAGCGACTCCGGGGCGATCGGGTGCTGGGGGAGCGAGGCCACCCGCCGGGCGACGGCTGGGGGGCGCAGCGAGCGCAGGTCGTCGCCGTCGAGCAGCACCCGGCCCGCGGACGGGCGCAATACCCGGGCGAGGGCCTTGAGCAGCGTCGACTTCCCGCACCCGTTGGGCCCGATCACGGCGGTGAATTCGCCCTCCGGCACCACGAAGTCGAGGCCCGAGGCGACCACGGTGCCGTCGTAGCCCAGGGTGACGTTCTCCAGCGACAGGCTCACAGCCGTCCCTTCCTGTGCTCGCTCAGGAGCAGGTGTCCGAGGTAGAGCCCGCCGACCCCGAGCGTGAGGACGCCCACGGGCAGTCCCCGCACCAGAGGCATCTGCTGGGCGGCCAGGTCGGCGACGACCATGATCAGGGCCCCCGTGAGAGCGGCCGGGATCACACCGATCTCGGAGGAACGGATGACGCGGCGGGCGATCTGGGGGGCGGTGAGGGCGACGAACGAGACCGGGCCGGCGGCGGCCACGGCGGCACCGGCGGCGATGACGGACAGGACGATCGCCGCCGTGCGGGTGCGGTCGGGATCGACGCCGAGCCCGGCGGCGGTGTCGTCACCCATCTCGAGCAGGCGCATGCTGACGGGCAGGGTCATGGCGCAGGGCAGGACGACCAGCAGCACGATCCCGGTGATCAGGACATCGTCCCGGTTGGCCGCATTGAGCGAACCGACCAGGTACGCGGCCAACTGGGCCGCCGCGTCCCTCAATTTGACGCTCACCACGTACTGGGTGACCGCGTAGGCCATCGCGGCCACCCCGATACCCGCGATGATCGTGCGGGTCGGGGAGCGAAAACCCTTGCCGGTGCAGAAGAAGACGATGAGCGTGGCGGCACCCGCGCCTGTCCCGGCCCCGACCGGGGCCGGGATGCCGGGGAACATCAGCGACGTCACCGCCACCCCCGCACCGGCTCCCGCGCCCAGCCCGATGACATCGGGACTGCCCAGCGGGTTTCGCGTGACGCTCTGGAACAGCGTGCCGGAGAGCCCGAGCAGGGCCCCGACCAGGACGGCCGTGGCCAGGCGGGGGCCACGCAGACGTTCCAGCACGAACGCCGACTTACCCCCCGCGCCCCCGAACAGCGCGGACGGCAGTTCGGTGAGCGGGATGCCGAGCCGGCCCAGCGACAGGGTGGCGGTGCTCGCGAGCAGCACGGCGAGAACGGTGAGGCCGCAGTAGAGAACGGCGTCGCGCCGCACCGGGATCATCGGGCCGCCCAGCCACGACGCACGGCGAGCAGCAGGAACGGCGCCCCGATGAGGGCGGTGACGATGCCGACCATGATCTCCTCGGGACGGGCGACGACCCGGCCCACGATGTCGGCGACGATGAGCAGCGTGCCGCCCAGGACGGCGGCCAGGGGGATCTGCCAGCGGTGATCGGGGCCGGCCAGCGACCGGGTCAGGTGCGGCACGGCCAGTCCGATGAACGCGATCGGCCCGACGGCCGCGGTGGCGGCCGCGCTGAGGAGCGCCGCCGCGAGAATTCCGGCTCCGCGGACGAGAGCGACGCGCGTCCCCAAAGACACTGCCACGTCCTCCCCGAGCGCCAGATTGTTGAGCGAGGGCGCCAGCAGCACGGCGATCACCAGGCCACCGATGAGCGCCGGTGAGACGGACACCGCGACCGACAGGTCGCGCCCACCCAGCGCGCCGATCACCCAGAACCGGAACGAGTCGAACACCCCCGGGTTGGTCAGGGTCATCGCCTGGATGTAGGCGCTGAGCACGGCCGACACCACGGCTCCGGTGAGCAGCAGACCGACGACGCTGCCCGAGGCCGAGCGGCCGCCGACGGCGGAGACCAGCAGCACCGTGGCCAGCGCCCCGGCCAGGGCCACCCATACCGAGCCGGCCCCGAAACCCGCCCCGGAGAAAGCGGCTGCGGTGACCATCGCGGCGGACGCCCCGACGGTCACACCGAGCAGACCGGGATCGCCCAGCGGGTTGCGGGTGATGCCCTGGATGACGACGCCGGCGACGGCCAGCGCGGCACCCACCAGCAGACCCATCACGGTGCGCGAGAACCGGGAGTCGAGAACGGCTTCCAGATAGGGGTCGGGAGTGCCGGTGAGCACTTTGACGACCTCGGCGGGCGCGGTGGCCCGGCCACCGAGAAACAGGCTGGCCACCGTGGCGAGGGCGAGCCCCACCACGGCGGCCAGCAGGATCAGGCCGTTCCTCACAGCTGGTCGACGGCCTCGTCGATCAGGGGGACGAAACGCTCCAGCGCCCAGGGCACGGTGAGCGGGTTGATGATGGAAGACGCCGTGACGAAAGGCTGTTCGGTCGGTGCCACCACCGATCCGCGCTTGATCGCGGGAATCTGCCGGTACAGCTTCTGCGCCTCGATCTCCTTGCGGTTGGCCGCGTCCGAGTAGAACGTGAAGATCAGGTCGGAGTCCTTGAGCTTGTCGGCGTTCTCCAGGCCGATCGCCGCGGAGTCGGTGCCCTTGACCTCCCACTGATCGAGGGTGTCGACCACCGGATCGACGGTCAGGCCGAGCGCGCTGACCATGGCCACGCGCTGCTCACCCTTGAAGAACACCCCGAGCGTGCCCGGGCCGCTGTTGTAGATGTACGAGAACGTGATGTCCTTGTACTCCGGCCGCGCGGCCTCCGACAGCTGGGTCCTGATGGTGCTGACCAGCTTCTCCGCGTCGGCGCTGCGTCCCATGGCCTTACCGATGGTGCGGATCTGCTCGTCCCACGTGATGGTCCACGCCGTCTCGGGATAAGCGATGGTGGGGGCGATGTCCTTGAGCAGGTCGTACTGCTCCTGCGTCACACCCGACCAGGGCGCCAGGATCAGGTCGGGCTCCAGCTCCACGATCGCCTCGACGTCGAGCTCGGTGCTGCCCGTGAACTGCTTCGGCAGGTCGGCGCCCTTCTTCGTCACCGCCTCGTAGATCCACGGCATGTACCCGGTGTCGTCGCTGCCCCAGGGATACTCCTCGATGCCCACCGGCACCGTGCCCAGGGCGATCGCGGTCTCGGTCGAGCCCTGACCGAGCGTCACGATGCGCTCGGGCTTCTCCGTGATCTCCGCCGTGCCGAGCGCGTGCTCGATGGTCACGGGCTCGAAGCTCGTGCCCGTCGCCGCGCCGGCCTCCTGGCTGTCCGAGCCCGCACCACAGGCGCTCAGGACAAGGGCGGCAGCCGTCAGGAATGCCGCAATTCCGCCCCGGTGGCGTGTTCTCACGTGTGTTCCTCTCCAAGGTACGATCCCCGTGAGAGGCGAGCTTAGCCTTACCTAACCCAAACTTTCAAAGGCCGTGAAAGTTCGGGTTCAGCCGACGGGCAGACGTGACCCCAGCGCGATGGCGATGCGGTCGACCAGGTCGGTCATCTGCCGAGGGGACGACGGGGAGGGCCAGAACAGGCAGCGGTCGACGCCGGCCTTCTCGTAGGCCTCGATCTCCTCCAGGCGGCCGCCGAAGAGCGTGACCGGGATCGGCTCGTCCGACCCGGGTTTGCGCACCGTCTTCTTGAAGTGCCGGATCTCGTCGAGCACGCCGGGCCGGAGCATGGGGATCCACTCGTCGCCGTACTCGAGGACCTTCTTCGCCACCTTCGGCCCGTTGCCCGCGACGAGGATCGGTGGGTGGGGCTTGCGGACCGGCTTCGGCCAGGACTGCACCGGATCGAAATCGATGAACTCACCGTGGTAACTGGCGTGGTCGTCGACCCAGATCCGGCGCATGGCCTCGATCCGCTCGCGCTGGAGACGGAAGCGGTCGTCGGGCTTGACCCCGTGGTTGCGCAGTTCCTGGTAAATCCAGCCCGGGCCGATGCCGAAGTGCATGCGCCCGTTCGACAGCACGTCGATCGAGGCGACCGCCTTGGCCGTCACGAAATGGTCCCGTTCGGTGATCAGGGTGACCGCGGTGCCCAGCTGCAACGTGGTGGTGGCCTCGGCGGCGGCGCCCAGGGCGACGAAACAGTCCATCCCCGACTTGAACTCGTGCGGAAGGGTGGCCACGTCGAGCACCTCGGGGGTGCGCGAGGGGATGTGCGTGTGATCGGGGTAGAACAGCGACTCGAAACCACGGTCTTCGAGCAGCCGGGCGAACTCACCGGGCCGGATGGTCTCGGCGGTCGGGAACATGATGAAGCCGAACTTCACGGTGAACGTCTCCTCGGTGATTACTGGACGACGGCTACGACCTTGCCCGCCCGGGCCTGGCCGGACTCCATGTACCGGTGCGCCTCGACGATGTCGTCCAGGGGAAAGATGCGATCGATCAGGGGTTTCAGCGTGCCGTCGGCGAGGCCGGCGGAGATGTCGCCACGGGCCACGGCCAGGCGGGCGGGGTCGCGGGTGATCTCGAAGAGCGTGTAGCTGCGCACGGACAGGGCCCGCATCGTGTCGGTGCCGGGGAACGGCGTGGGCTGCCCGCTCAGGGTGCCGTGGATGATGATCGTGCCGCCGGTGGCCGTGGCCCGGGCCAGTTCCCGCACCCCCGGCCCGGCCACCGCGTCGAACACCAGTTCCGCGCCCCGGCCGTCGGTGTGGTCGAGCACGGACGCGGCGATCTCGTCGGCCCCCTGCACGATGACGGCGTCGGCCCCGGCCGCGAGCACCGGATCCTGGAGGTCGGTGGGGCGCAGCACGGCCAGGGCCCGCGCCCCCCGCAGGCGGGCGATCTGGATCGCCGCGAGCCCCACGCTGCTGGCCGCGGCCGTCACCACGACGGTGTCCCCGGCCCCGGTCCCACCGATGTCGGCCAGCGCCCCGTACGCCGTCAGGTACTGCATCCAGGCGGCCGCGTGGGTGATCGGGTCGGAGTCCGGATCGCGGGCCACGAGAGCCTGCACCGGCACCAGCGCCTCGTCGCCGTAGGTGGCGTAGTCGTTCATCGAGAAGGTGGGCAGCACACTCACCGCCTGCCCCTCCACGAAGTCTCCCGAGGCGTCCCCGGTTCGCAGCACCCGCCCGGCCGCCTCGTATCCCAGCCCGGCCGGAAAGGTCTGTGGCACATCGATGTAGCGTCCCTGGCGGAATCCCAGCTCGGCCCGGTTCAGGCCGATCGCTGACACCGCGATGTGGCACTCTCCGGGCGCCGGTGCGGGCAGAGTTACTTCCTCCAGGTGCAGTACCTCCGGTCCACCCAACTGCTCGAACCTCACCTGTCGCGCCATCGGATCTCCCTGTGCCGGTGCAGCTCACGCGACCTCCCAAGGGCGCGAGCCGTGAATCATCAGTCCATCAGGGGCGAAGAATGTTCACAAGAAGCAATACCCGATCATGCGTGCGGCGTGTCACGATCATGGAGTTGTCTTGACGCACCGGTAACTTCTTGGGAACAGCGGGGCCGCCGAAGATCGTTGGTCGAGGTGGCGCGGGAATGTGTGGAACCACGGATCACCGTCGATCCGTCGATCTCTATTTGTCACGGGGGACCTGTCCGAGAACTACCCACGGGGTTTTTCCGGCCGGGCCAGGGCGAGATGGAGCGGGGATGGAACTGCGGCAACTCGAATGCTTTGTTGGGGTGGCGGAAGAACTGAACTTCCGGAGGGCGAGCGAACGGCTCCACATCGTGCAACCCACGATCTCGTTGCACATCCAGCGGCTGGAGCGGGAAATCGGCGCTCCGCTGTTCGACCGGTCGACCCGGCCGGTGCGGCTGACCCAGGCCGGTCGGCGGTTCCTGCCGGAGGCCCGGGAGGTGCTGGCCGCGGTGCGCCGGTCCATCCACGTGGCCCGCGAGCGGGAGGACGAGCGGCCCACGTTCCGGCTGGGCACGGTCACGGCGCTGGGGGAGCGGCTCGACTGGATCCTGGAGTACTTCGCGTTGCGGCGGCCCGATCTGCTGGTCGACCTGAGACCGGTGCCGTCGGGGGAGCGCGTCAGACAGGTGCGGGAGGGCACGATCGACGCCGCCCTGGTGCGGCTGGGCCGGGGCGAGCCAGACCTGATCATGACTCCCGCCTGGGCGGAGCCGCTGGCGGTGGCACTGCCACAAGACCTGGAGGCCGCGTGCGGACCCGTGGTGGCGCTGCGCGACCTGGCCGATCTGCCGATGCGCATCATGCCGCGTGAGCACAACGCCGAGTTCCACGACCGGGTGCTGGCCGCCTGCCGGGAGGCCGGGTTCGACCCGGTGATGGGCAAACCCTTCACGAGCATCCAGGACACCCTCGCCGAGATCGGGCGGGGCACCGGCTGGACGGTTCTCTACCCGCACGCGCCGGTGGCCTCAACCGCCCGGGTGACCAGGTTGCCCGCCGACCCGGGCATCCTGGTCCCGGTTCACGTCATCGGGTCGGTGCGGCCCGACGCCGCGTGGAAGAGCCTGCTGTTGCTGGAGGCCTGTGCCTACGCCGAGGAACGGGCCGGGCTGGGCACACCGGCCCAGCCGAGCCACGATCTCAGCCCGGCGCCGAGCACCCTGGTGCGGTCGGCCGGGTCGAGGTAGTCCAGGTCCCGCCGGAAAAGATCTACGCAGTACCGGTACTCACCGGGGAGGCGGGTGAGGTCGGAGCCCCAGAACACCCGGTCGGAGCCGAAGGCGTCCACCAGATCCAGCAGTGGACGCCTCCAGCTGCGGTACGGGGGTGGCTCACCGGCATGGCACGGCACCGCGCTCGCCTTCACCGCGACGTTCGGCAGCCGGGCCAGCTCGCGCAGCCGGGGGAGCAGGCGCAGGGCCTGCTCCCCGACTGTGCCCAGCGGCAGGCCGAGATGGTCGATCGTGAGACGCAACGCCGGGTGCTCCCGGGCGACCCGGACGATGGTGTCGTGAGCCTGCGGCGCGTAGAGGGCCACCGGCACGCCGGCCTGCTCGGCCGCGTCCCAGAACCCTTCCAGCCGGTTCTCTTCCAGCCAGGTCGACCAGGGCGGCCGGTGCAGGGTGAGTCGTACCCCCAGCAGGCCCGGCTCCTCGCGCCAGGTGGCGAGCCGATGCCATGCGCGCGGGTCGCCCAGGGGGATGCGGCCCGTCACGGCGAAGCGATCCGGGTGACGCCGCGCCGCCTCCAGGGCCAGGTCGTTGCGGTCGCCCTCCCAGGACGGCGGCACCAGCACGGCCGCGTGCACCCCGGCCTCGTCCATGCGCCGCAGCAGGTCGTCCGCGGTGGGCGGCGGGCCGGCGTGCGGCTCACCCCCACCGGCCGGCCAGCGCCGTCCCGGCCGGTCGGCCTCCCAGAGGTGCAGCTGGGAGTCGACCACCTCGTCCGTCACCAGGCGCCCGAGAGCGACCGCAGGTCGAGACGTTCACTCAGGCGCTCGATCACGGCCGTGGTCACCTCCGTGGTACCGGCCGGCCGGCGGCCGTCGACCAGGTCGTAGGTCAGCACCCGGCCCTCGACCAGGACGTCCTCGACTGCGCCCCGCAGAGCCGTCGACGCGGTGGTGAGCCGATGGTCGTCGTGACGGGTGCCCAGCCACTCCAGCGCGTGGGCCGTCGCCGTGATCATGGCCATCGGGTTGGCCCGGCCCTGTCCGGCGTGCCGCGGCGCGGAACCGTGCACCGGCTCGAACATGCCGTGGCGGTCGCCGATGTTCGCCGCGGCGGCCAGCCCCAGACCGCCCTGCAGCATCGCGCCGACCTCGGTCACGATGTCACCGAACATGTTGGTGGCCACCACCACGTCGTAGTGCTCGGGATTACGCAGCAGCCACTGGCTGAACGCGTCGACCAGCACGATCTCGTAGGCGACGTCGGGGTATTCGGGCGCGATCTCCTCCAGCACCGAGACGAAGAACCGGCAGCCGTGCAGGATGTTGTCCTTCACCACCGCGGTCACCCGGCGCTGCCCGTCGCCGGGCGCCCCGGACCGGGCCCGGGCGGTCTCGAAAGCCATCCGGATCACCCGCTCACTGCCCCGGCGCGTGATCACCCGGTTGTCCGTCGCCACCTCGCCCCGGCCCCCGGGGGCCAGTAGCCCGCCGATGCCGCTGTACAGGCCCTCGGTGTTCTCCCGGATGAACACCATGTCCACGTTCTCGGGCCGCCAGACCTGCGCCAGGCGCCCCGAGATCCGCTGGCGTACTCCCGGAAGGAGCTTCACCGGGCGAACATTCGCGTAGAGGTCGAGGTTGATGCGGTTGCCGACGATCGCCGACCAGCCCGCCATCTTCCCGTCCGGCCGCAGCACGGTGCCCCGGCCCTGCGCCGCCGGCCAGCCGATCGCCCCCAGCAGGATGGCGTCGGCCCGCAGGCAGAGCTCTTCGGAGCCTTCCGCCCAGTCCCGGCCGTGCTCCAGGAAATACAACGCGCCGCAGTCGATCTCGTCGAACGTCCAGCGCACCTGGGTGGCATCGCCGACGCTGTCGAGAACCCGGCGGGCCTGCTCCATCACCTCCACGCCGATCCCGTCACCGGGCAGCAGGGCCAGGCGATATCCCTCCGGGCTCATCGTGACACCCCCACCAGGGGAGAGGCCGTCGCGACCAGGTCCAGCTCCAGACCCGTTCCCTGGAGCCAGTCGAACGGCTCGTACGGCACGTGCCCGACACCGGCCTGCTCGGCGACCAGCTCGCGCAGCCGGTTCGAGGCGAACCCGCCGATCACGTTCATCGGCGCGTCGCGGTACCAGCGTTCCAGATCCGAACCGCTCACCAGGGCCTGTGCGCCGTGGATCTGCACCGCGCGGTTCAGCACCCGCACGGCCGTCTCCGTCGCCGTGATCTTCAGGGTCGCCACCCGCCCGGTCACGTCACGCCCCTGCGTCCGGTGCCACGAGGTCTCCCAGGCCAGCAGCCGTACCGCGTCGATCTCCGCGCGGCTGTCGGCCAGCTGGCTTCCCACCGTCTCCAGGTGCGCCAGAGGACGGCCCCAGGACTCGTGCACGGTGGCGTGCCGCACGGCCGCGGCCAGGGCGTTCTCGGCCGTCGCGATCGACGACACCGAGATGAACAGCCAGCCCCAGGCCATGCCCCGGGCGAACTCGGTGTACGGCACCGGCACCACGTCCTGTGCCTCGACCGGCACGTCGTCGAGCGTGAAACCGCCCCACGGCATGGCCTTCAGGCCGAGGGTCGGGGTGGTGAACCGGCTGACCCCCGGCTGTCGCAGGTCGACGAACGCGAAGCACCACCCCTCGTCCAGCCGGGCCAGGATCACGGCCAGGTCGGCGTCCGGCGCGTTGGTGATCTTCGCCTTCGTGCCGCTGATCAGGTACCCGGCCCCGGAACGCCGTACCCGCGTGCGGTACGTGCCCGGATCGCTGCCCGACGTCGGCTCGACCACGGCGAAACAGGCCTTGCGCTCGCCGGACAGCACCCCGTCGATGAGGTGCCGGTGCTTCCCGGCCGGATCGCCGTACGCCGTGACGAGTTTCCCGGCCAGCAGGGTGGACATGGTCGCCGACCAGTAGGTGCCGCCGCAGGCCCGGGCCAGCACCTCCATCGCCCGCGCCTGCAGCACCCCGTCGATGCCGGCCCCGCCCAGCGCTGCCGGGTGGAACAGCCGCAGGTAGCCACTTTCCCGGATCTCGTCCCAGTTCTCACCGGGCAGGGCGGCGGTCCGGTCGGCCTCGGCCGCCCGGGCCGCCACCGGCAGCAGGTCGTTCTCCAGTCCGGCCAGCAGCGCCTCGCCGACGGCGTCCGACCGCAGATTCATCGTGTCTCCTCGAGGATCGTGGAGCCGCCCAGGCCCGTCATCGCCGCGGCCAGTACCGGCCGGGTGATCTGCGGTCCGGAGGCCACCCGCAGCAGCGGCGCGGCGGCGAGCACGTGCAGCAGCCGGTGACCCGGGAGGGGCCCGGCCACCTCACCCGCGGCGGCGAGCATGGTGTCGATGTGCAGGGACAGGTAGAGCCGGGCCGCGGCACCGTCGGCCCGCAGTGCCTCGGGGCGGGCGTCGAACTGCCAGAGCGCCCGCTGCACCAGCCCGCTGAACAGGTCGAGATGGCTGATCAGGTCGGCCAGGCCGAACCGCGCGGCCTGGGAACGGCCGGCCGGCCGGCCGAACCGCGAACCGTCGGCGAGTGCGAGCACCCGGGTCTGTTCGGCGAGGTCCTGCAGGGCGCCGAGCCAGACCGTCAGCATCAGCGACCGGTCCAGCGCCGCCAGCACCGGCACCAGCTCGGTCAGGGCCGCACCGGTGGTGCCGAGCACCGCGTCGTCGTGTACCTGGACCCGGTCCAGGCGCACCGGCGCGATCCACGGCGCGCCCGGTCCGGCGACCTCCTCGGTGAGGATGCCCGGCGACCGGGCATCGATCACGAAAGCGGTGCGGGAACCGTCGTCCCCGGCCGCCGTGAGGAGGAAGTGGTCGGCGATACCGGCGTTGACCACCCAGCGTTTGGAACCGGTCAACTCCCAGCCGTTTCCGGTGCGGTGGGCTGTCACCCCGGTCGGGTGGGCGCCGCCGTCGGCCTCGGTCAGGTCGATGGCGCCGATCGCCTCACCGGTGATGATCGCCGGCAGCCGACGTTGGTCGCCGAGCCGCCACAGCGACTCGGTGACCAGCAGGCCATTCGCGGCCACCGCGAGGGCGGCGGTCGGATCGGGAACCGCCGCGGCGAGGCCGCTCAGCAGTGAGCCGGTGGCCCGGGCGTCGCGGCCGTGACCGCCGAGTGCGATCGGGATCCGGGATGCGGTGGCGCCGTTGGCGCTCACCTGGGCGACCCAGCGCCGGCGGGCGGCCGGGGTGGGGCCGGGAACGGTGCCGTGCACCGCTCCCGCCCCCTCCCGGCGACGTTCCGCCGAGGTCTCGGGAATCGAGAAGTCCACTGCCTCAGGCCTTCGCGGGCAGGGATCGCTGAGTCGAGTCCGCGTTGATGTAGGTGATGTCGAGGCCCGACTTGGCGACGAACTCCTGGGCCAGCTCGATGCGCTGGATGCGCTTGGCGATGGTCTTCTCGTTCACCGGGTCGGCCGGGTGCGCCTGCGCGCTTGCACCGACCTTGAGGAAGATCGGGGAGGCAATCTGGATCAGCTCCGGGATCTCGTAGAAGCGGATGAAACCTCCCTTGTCGCCGTACACGTCGGTCGGTACGTCCATCACGAGTTCCGGGTTGAGCTTGCGGATGTCCTGGATCACCGGAAGGCCCAGGTCGTGCGTGGTGGTGATGCTGGTGGTGCCGTTCTCCGCATAGACCTTGGCCGTCAGCGGGTTCGAGACGATGCAGTGCGACGAGGACTTGATCAGCGTGTCCGCCGGGAGCACACCCTCCGACCGCAGGTCGCTCAGCAGGCGGATGACGCCGAGGTCGTAGGCGATGAGCCCCCGGGCCCCGAGCTCGGTGAGCCGGATGGCCTCCTCCACCGACACCGCGAGCGCGTCGTTGTTGTTGACCCGGCGGCCCTGGGAGGTGCCGAATCCGCCCCGGTAGAAGGCGGCCTTGCGGTCGTACTCCGGGCGCGGGCCCATCGCGAACAGGATGCCGATGCCGCTCTCCCGGGAGAGCGCGATCATGTCCGAGACCTCGCTGTCGGACAGCAGGAACGCGCCCAGGGTCTCGTTGAACCGGGTGACCTGCAGGCCGCGGTCCTGGATCAGGCGGACGGTGGTCTCCATCACCGAGAAGTTGTTCACCACCGGTACCTCGAAGCCGTAGTGGCCGCCGCCTTCGAACTCGCCGCCGATCGCCTCGAGGGGGATCTCGTCGCTGTAGGGCAGACCCCGTTCCTGCAGCAGGGCGCGGGCCCGGGACGCGCCCCGGGTGACCTCGGTGTGCGCCGGGCTGAGTTCTGTTGCCGTCATCGGACTCCCTCTCGTGAACCAGTGGTTGGGGTGCTTCCAGTGGACGGCTCGCACGAGGGCATCAACAAGACGGGATTTGGTATCACATGATGGACGTGGCTGATCGCGGCGGTGTTCGGCCTGCGCGTGACCTCAGCGACCGTGCCGGAGCGCTGATCACGGCAGCGGTGGCGGCGCGGTCGAACTCTCGATGATCGAGAACCCCCGGCCGCGCAGCCGCCGCTTCTCGTCGGACAGATGGGTGAGCAGCCGGTCACGGGTGCCGCGGGAGTGGGAGACCACCAGCCGGGAGGCGAGTTCCGCGTCCCGGGCGACCATCGCGTCCACCATTCGCAGGTGTTCGTCGCGCGCCTGCAGACGGGACTGCGCGGTGCGGACCTCGAGCCAGCGGGTACGGCTGAGGCGGGTGAGTACGTCGCGCATGCCCTCGGCCAGGAAGGCGTTGCGGGACAGCCGGGCCAGCGCCACGTGGAAGTCGCCGCCGTCGCGCAGGCCGGTCTCCTCGTCGTCGTTGTCGCGGTGGGCGGCGGCGAGATCCCGCAGTGCGTCGAGCTCTTCGGTCTCGGCACGCTCGACGGCCAGCACCACGGCCGCGGATTCCACCGCCTCGCGGTATTCGGTCACGGCGCGCACCTCGGCCAGGTCGATGGGTGTGACCTGCCAGCCCCGGCCGGCGCGCTGGGTGAGGCCCTCGTTGGCGAGGCTCATCAGGGCGGCCCGGATCGGGGTGCGCGAGGCGTTCAGCATCGACTCCAGCCCCC
Source organism: Kineosporia mesophila (assembly GCF_021129235.1). Classification (GTDB taxonomy): domain Bacteria; phylum Actinomycetota; class Actinomycetes; order Actinomycetales; family Kineosporiaceae; genus Kineosporia; species Kineosporia mesophila. The sequence continues at coordinate 359,834 of NZ_JAJOMA010000003.1, read as the reverse complement.
GCTCGCTCAGCTTCTCACCGGGCATGAGCTCCAGGGACAGGATGGCCGCGCGCAGGGTGGCGTAGGGCGTGGCGTCGGCTGTTGCCACGATGAACTCCTTTGGTATACCAATTGGGTACACCTAAACGGTACCGCACTGAGGAGTTCTGATGGCCACGCCCCCGCCCACCGACACCGTGCCCCGCGCTGCCTGGCGCATGCTCGGTCTCGGCGTGGCCGCGCAGGCCGCCGGAACTCTGCTGGTCAGCACGCCCGCGTACCTGATTCCGCTGTTGCACGTCGAGCGTGGGCTGCCCCTGGCCCAGGCCGGACTGCTCGCTGCCGCCCCCACTTTCGGGTTGGTACTCACCCTGGTGCTGTGGGGCGCCCTGGCCGACCGGGTGGGTGAACGCTGGGTGATTGCCGGTGGTCTGGCCCTGACGGCGGTGTTCGCCCTGGCCGCGGCGCCGGTGAACGGGCTCTGGTCGCTGGCGGCGCTGCTGGTGCTGGCGGGGGCGGCGACGGGGAGCACGAACTCGACCACCGGCAAGGTCGTCGTGGGCTGGTTCCCACGCTCGCGGCGGGGCCTGGCGATGGGCATCCGGCAGATGTCGCAGCCGTTGGGTGTGGCCGTGGCCGCGCTGGTCGTGCCGTACCTGGCCGGGCGGTACGGCACCTGGGCCCCTCTGACGCTGGCCGGGGTGCTCGCGGCGGGGCTGGCGGTGGCGTGTGCGGTGGGGATCGCGAACGCGCCGAATCCGGCGCGCCAGCAGAGATCTTTCGGGCAGGGGACGATGCCGGCACCCGTCGGCGGGCGGGAGCCGAGCGCAGACGCGTCTTCAGGCAAGGAGACCCAGCCGCACCGCTCCGGCGAGAACCGCGACCGGCTGGCCAATCCCTACCGGAACAGCCGCTTCCTGGCGCGGATTCATCTGGTGTCGATCCTGCTGGTGGTGCCGCAGTTCACGCTGTCGACCTTCGGGCTGGTCTGGCTGACCGCCGGGCCGGGCTGGAACGCGACGGCCGCGGGGGTGCTGATCGCGGTGGCGCAGTTCACCGGGGCGATCGGGCGGATCCTCATCGGATCGGTGAGCGACCGGGTGGGCAGCCGGGTGAAGGTGTTACGGGTGGTCGCGGTGAGCGGGTTCGTGGTGATGCTGGCGCTGGCGGCCAGCAGTTCTCGGGACTGGGGTTTCGTGACCGGGGCGGCGATGGTCGCGGCGACGGCGGTGAGCGTGGCCGACAACGGTCTGGCCTTCACCTCGGTCGCGGAGGCGGCGGGGCCCGCCTGGTCGGGGCGGGCTCTGGGGATTCAGAACACGGGTCAGTTCGCGGCGGCCTCCCTGGTCGGGCCGGCCGTCGGCGGGCTGATCGCGCTGGTCGGGTACCCGGTGGCGTTCGCGATGGTGGCGTTGACGCCGTTGCTGTCGATCCCGGTGGTGCCGGCTCACGACGAGCACCGGGCCGGTTGAGGTGTTTAGGCTGGCCGCATGCTGGTGCGTCGCGCGTACGTCGAGAATGCCGATCCGGAACGGTGGCCCTACACGATTCCGGCGGTCGCCGACCTGGCCGAGCGGGGGCTGACGTTCCGGAAACCGATCACGTTTCTGGTGGGGGAGAACGGCTCGGGCAAGTCGACGGTGGCCGAGGCACTCGCGGAGGCGTTCGGGCTGGATCCGTACGGGGGTAAGGCGGGGACGAAATACGCCAGCAGCCGGGAGAAGTCGGAGCTCGGTCAGGTGCTGAAGCTGACCACGTCGCTGGCCGGGCAGCAGATGATGACAGGCCCGCGCAGGGCCCGCAGCGGGTTCTTCCTGCGGGCGGAGACCGCGATGGCGATGATGTCGACCTACAGCGACGTGCCCGGGTACTGGTCCGGGCAGACCGACGAGATGAGCCACGGTGAAGGCTTTCTCACCGTGCTCGAGGCGATGTTCACCCGCCGGGGCTTCTATGTGCTCGACGAGCCGGAGTCCGCGTTGTCGTTCAACTCGTCACTGCGGCTCGTCGAGCTGTTCCACCGGCTGGGGCGAGCAGGTGCCCAGGTGGTCTGCGCCACGCACTCGCCGATCCTGGCCTCGACGCCGGGAGCGGGGATCTACGAGTTCGGTGCGAATGGCCTGACCGAGGTGGCCTGGGACGACCTGATGGTGGTCGATCACTGGCGGCGGTACCTGAATGATCCGCAGGCCTACCTGAGGCATCTGCTCTAGGTTGCGCCCGGCCAGGTGATGGGCCGGTCGAGGGACTCCGGGTGCTTTCTCTGCGCGTAGACCAGGTATTCCTGCACGTGCTCACCCATCGCCTCGGACGCCTCGTCGGGCTGGGACCCGGCGATCGCCTCGTAGATGCGGTGATGCGCGCGCAGCACGGTCTGGCGGCGCCGTTGCGGTTGCTCGGTGCTGCGGGTGGCGTCCATGGAGCCGGCCATCGCCTCGACCAGGAACCCGAACAGCGAGTTGTCGCTGGCCCAGGCGATGCCCTGATGGAAGCGGCGGTTCGAGTCCAGGTAGGCCTCCGTGTCGTGCAGGCCCGCCTCCATGTCGGCGAGTGTCTGTTCCAGTCCCGCCAGCTGCTCGGGCGTGATGCGCTCGGCCGCCAGCCGGGCCATCAGGGGCTCGAAGGACGAACGGGCCTCGGCCACGACCCGGTACCGGGCGCTGTCGAACTGCAGCACCAGGGCCAGGGTGGTGGCCAGGTTCTCGGCCGTCGGCTTCTGGATGACCGGCCCGCCACCCGGACCCGGTTTGAACGAGAGCACCCCCTGCAACTCGAGGAACCTCAGGGATTCCCGCAGCGTGCCGCGACCGGCGTCGTACGAGTCCATCATCAGGCGCTCCGGCGGGAGTTTCTCCCCAGGGCCCAGGCCCTGCTGTTCGATGTCCCGCACGATGCGCTGCGCCAGGAGCAGCGCAGTCTTCTGCGGCTTCGTCGAATTGCTGTTCACCACGATTGGTATGGGCTCCTTCCCCGATCGGTGGATCGTACTGCTTCCGTACCGATTGACGGTTCTGGGTGCATGGTGCAGATTCCGTGCGGTGCGCCCCTGTACTGGCGAAAATCGCTGGGCCGACGGCCACCTCGCGCGGGACGGAGCGGTGCTCTAGAACCGGTGGATGACGGGATTCGACTACGACAACCTCAGCGGCCGGCCGCCGGGGGCGCTGCTGGCCGCGCTGGCCCGGATGTCGCGGCGCGTGCGCTCGGTGCAGGACCAGGTGGTGCCGTTCGCCCGGGCCTGGGGCGAGCGCAACGCCCGGGAGCTGGCCCGGGGGACCGGGCCGTTGTGGGTGGCGCTGGGCGACAGTATGACGCAGGGGATCGGCGCACCCTCGCCCGAACTCGGGTACATCGGGCAGCTGGCTGCCGATCGGCCTGACTTCCGGCTGCTCAACCTGTCTTTCAGCGGTGCCCGGACGTCTGACGTGATCGGTCGGCAGTGGCCCGCCGCGCTCGGGGTGGCGCGTGCGCACGATCTGCCGATCGGCCTGGTCACCCTGCTCATCGGATCGAACGACCTGCTGCGGGCCGATTTCCGGGTGGCCCTGCGGACCGATTTCCCGCGATTGCTGGACCTGCTGCCGGCCGGCTCGGTGGTGGGCACCCTGCCGAACCCGCGCACGGCGGCGTACCGGCTGAACGCGGCCGTCGACGACGCCGCCTCCGCCGGCCGGGTGCGGGTGGCCGAGCTACGGCATACGGGTACCGGCTGGGCCTGGCGCGGCCGGCTCGCGCCCGATCGCTTCCACCCGAACGAACACGGGTACGCGGTGCTGGCGGGGGCGTTCGCGCGGGCGATGCCCGGTATTGCGGGGTCGTGAGAAGACTGTCGGAGGTGCCCCCTACTGTGGGGGTCGATCGGGCGGGACACGGGGTTCTTTCGGAGGGGTGAACACATGGGTGGCGGTGGCTGGCCCCTGCTGCGCCGGGCACCGGGGCGCATGCTGCGCAGCGGTTCGCTCGCGGTGATGATCACGGTGAGTGTGGCGCTGCTGGCCGGGCTGGTGGCGGCCGGGCCGTTGTTCGGCCGCTCGACCGCGGCCGGTTCGCTGGAGCGCAAGCTCGCGACCGTGCCGTCGAACACCCAGCTCACTCGTCAGGCGGCGCTCGGGGTCACGGTGCTCGGGCCGCTCGCGCCGGCGGCCGAACCCCGGATCACGAAAAAGGTGGACGAGGTGCCCTGGCTGGGCGAGCCGGTCACCTCGACCCGGGCGTCGGCGTGGCAGCTCGACGACGCCCAGCCGACGCCGTTCCTGGCGGTCGGCCAGAGGCGGCGCGAAGCGGTGCTCTGGTACCGCACCGGCGCGGTCGAGGCCCTCGACGTGGTCCAGGGCCGGCGCGGTACCAAGGGCATCTGGCTGCCCGACAACGTGGCGAGGAGTCTGGGTCTGGAACCGGGCGACACGTTCCGTGCGGGAAAGACCATCCAGGGCGGCGACATCGTGGGCTGCGCGGGTAATGGCACGGTGGCGCAGGTCCCGGGGATGGCGGCCAACACCTCGGCCCGGGTGAAGCTGGCGGGCACTTACCGCACCGGCGCCGACGGTGCGCTGCCAAGCGGCACGTACTTCTCGTCGATCGCGGCGCTGCTGCCGGGCGACCCACTGGGCTGCCCGACGCCGGCCACGCTGATGATCGGTGACCGGGAGAGTGTCGAGACCGCGCTCGCCGGTGCGCAGGAGACGCCGACCTGGACGTACTCCGCGTCGCTCGTCCCCGCCGGGCGCACCCCGCAGCACCTGGAGCAGGCGGCGTCCGCGGCGCAGCTCCTGAAGGTGGCCGGGGCCGACCCGGGCAGCGAGCTGACCGGGCTGCTCACGGGTGAGGGGGCGATCGGCCGGGTCGAGACGGCGCTGCCCGAGTTGCAGACCCAGGCCGAGGCCGACGCCCGCACCGCGGCCGATCAGGGGCGGGGCATCGCCTACGCCGGTGGGACACTCGGGCTGGCGGCCGTGGTGGTGGCGCTACAGGCCCTGGCCCAGCGCCGCCGCCGTGAGACGGAACTGCTGCTCGGCCTGGGCACGCCGGTGCCGGTGGTGATCGGGGCCGGGGCGCTGGAGTTGTTACTGCCGGCCGTGCTCGGTGCGGCCGTCGGTGGGGCAGGGGCCTGGCTGGCGTTCGAGCAGTTCGGCCCGCAGAGTGAACTGGGCCCCGGCGCGGTGCGGGCCACGGTGCTCGCGGCCGGTTTCGTCGCGGTGCTGACCCTGGTCGCCAACGCCCTGGTGACCCTCCTGCAGACCCGCACGATCGCGCGGAACCTGGCCGGGCTGAAGGTGTCCCGGGGCGGAGGGCCCTGGCTGCCCCTGCTCACCGGCGCCACCGTGCTGGCGGTGGGCGCCACGCTGAGCCGCGACGGCAACAGCTCGTACACCGACCCGCTGGCGGCCGTGCTGCCGATCCTGGTGCTGGCCTGCGGATGTGCGCTGGTGGTGCGCTTCGCCGGGATGGTCGCGGGGGCCTTCGGGCGGTGGCGGGCCGGTTCCCCGGCTCAGGCTTCCCGCGGGCGTGCCCTGACGTCGCCCGACCGGCTGGTGGTGCGGGGTCTGCGGAACACCGGGGTGGCGGTGGCCGACCTGGTGGTGATCCTCGCGATCGGGATCGGGGTGCTGGCCTACGGTCTGGTGTCGGCGAACACCGTGCACGCCTCCGCGCTGGACAAGGCCTCGGTGCTGGCCGGGGCGAACAGCGCGGCCCGCATCCCGCACTCCTACGATCTCGGTGGGGGAGAGGGCCCCACGCCCGACCTGCCCGCCGGGCGTTCCGTGGTCTGGCGTGCCACCGGTCAGCTGCGGCCCGACTACGTCACGGTCGACGTGCTCGTGGTCGATCCCGCCACCCTGCGCCGGGCGGCCAGCTGGGGTGAGGGGCCGGATCTGGCGCAGGCCCGGACCGCGCTCGGCCTTCTCGGGTCAGGAAGTACGGGCAGCTCGGACGGCGGGGCTTCGGAGAGTGGCAGCGCGGGCGCCGATCCGCGGAACGCGACGGTGCCGGCTGTCCTGGTCGGGGTGGACGCGAACAGCGCCGGGACGGCGGGCAGCGGCGGCACCGTGCTCATGGGGGCCGACGAGATCAGGATCGGCGTGCGCGGTTCGGTGAAGACGTTCCCCGGCACCGGGCGGCCCACGATCCTTTTCGACGCCACGTCCCTGTTCGCCTCGTTCGACGCCCGCAACCCCAACCTCGACCCGGCGAGGAAGGGGATCAGCGAGAGGCAGGGCACGTTCGCGACCTGGGTGTGGTCGAAGGAGTCGCCTGCCTCGCTCGATCGTGATCTGGCGGACCGGAACATCACCGTGACGAGCTCGCGGTCGCTGGAGGAGTCGCTGGCCACGCCGGTGCTCACGTCCAGCGGCTGGGCGGCGGGCTATCAGGTGGTGCTCGGGGTCGCGGCCGCCGCCCTGGCCGGGCTGTCGGTCGTGGTGGCCGTGGACCGGCGGGTCGCCCGGGCGGCCCCGGTCGACCTGGTGCTGCGGCGGTTCGGCCTGCGCCGCTCCCGCCTGATCCGGTTGCGGGCCACGGAACTCGCGCTCACCTGCCTGGGGGCGCTGGCTGCTCTCGTACCCCCGTTCGCCCTGATGCTCGTGCTGTTGCCCCGTCTGGTCGAGCCCGGGCCCGACCTGGCCCCGGCCCTGGGCATCCAGGTGCCGCTCGGGCCGCTGGCGCTCAGCGCGCTGGCGGCCGCCGTCGTCACTCTGGTCGCCGTCGTGGTCGCCGCCCGGCGCTCGGCCACCCTGAAACCTGCCGAGGTGCTGCGCGATGACCAGTGACGACATCACCGCCGGGTTCCGCAGTGTGGTGCGGATCTACCAGGCGGTCTCGGGAGAGGTGCACGCGCTGCGGGGGGTCGACGTGGACTTTCCGCGCGGCAGCGTGACCGCCATCGCCGGTCCCTCCGGCGGGGGCAAGAGCACGTTGCTGTCGATCCTGTCCCTGCGCGACCGGGCGAGCGCGGGCACGGTGACGATGTTCGGCACCGACGTCACGCGCGCTCGCGGATCGGTGCTGAACGGATTGCGCCGCAACGGTATTGCCTGGGTTCCGCAACGTCCGGCGCACGGGCTGTTCCCGCACCTGACCGCGATGGAGAACCTGCGGCAGGTGGCGCGCACCCGGGGCCGCACGCAGGGTCTGGCCCCGGGGGCCGTGCTGGAGATGCTGGCCCTGTCGCACCGGGCCGACGCCCGGCCGGCCCGGCTCTCCGGCGGTGAGCAGCAGCGCCTGGCCGTCGCCGCCGCGCTGACCCACGCTCCCGACCTGGTGGTGGCCGACGAGCCGACCGCCGAGCTGGACGACGACAACGCCGGCCGGGTCATCGCGGCCCTCGGCGAGATCGCCGCCGCCGGCACCACTTGCGTGCTCTCGACGCACGACTCCCGCGCCCTGCGTCTTCTCCCGCGGGTGCTGCACCTGCGGCACGGGGTGCTCTCGGCCGAGCGGTCGGGCCCGGAGCTGCACGAGGAGTCGGGCCGGTCGCGCACCGCCGACGCGGTCATCGACGGCGCCGGGCGACTTCAGCTGCCACCCGAGGCCCTTCAGCTCTTCCCGGGCCGGCGGGCGCGGGTGCGCATCGAAGCGGGATGGGTGATTCTGCAGGCGCCGGAGACGGTTGTACCCGGGGCCGGAACCATGCCCGGGGCCGGGACCATCAGGTCGGACGGTGACGGTGCGTCGGCCGCGCCGGCTTCCGATCGCGATCAGGTCAGAGTCTCCGGGGAGGTTTTGCATGATCGCGAACGAAGTGATGGATGGGCACACAGGAACATCGGTCCGGCCCGGCCGGTGTCGGGTGACGGAGCGGAGGGGGCGTAAATGCTGACCGTGGAGAACGTCGGGCACGGGGTGCTCGACGGCGTCGACCTGACGGCGGGGCCCGGGATGCTGGTCGCGCTGACCGGGCACTCGGGTTCGGGGAAGTCCACGTTGTGCCATCTGATCGCCGGGTTCGAGCGGCCGGAGAGGGGCCGGGTGCTGCTCGACGGCACCCCCACGGCCGACCTGGCCGACTGGGCCCGGATCGCGGTCGTGCCCCAGCGGCTGGCCCTGCTGGCCGAGCTCGACGGGGTGGAGAACCTGGTGCTGCCCGCGCTTGCCGCCGGTCATCCGGCCGCACCCGACCGGGCCGCCGAGCTCCTGGACCGGCTCGGGGTCGGGATGCTGGCCGGCCGTCCGGTCGGCGGGGGATCGATCGGTGAGCAGCAGCGCGTGGCGGTGGCCCGGGCCCTGCTGCCCGGCGCCCAGCTCGTCGTCCTCGACGAGCCGACCGGTCACCAGGACGACGAGAACGCCCGCCGCGTCATCGATGCCGTGCTCGACCAGGTCGGTCAGGGAACGCTGGTCGTCACCTCGACCCACGACCCGAGACTGCTGGAACACACGTCCCTGACCCTCGCCCTGGGGTCCGGCTCCTAAGCCAGGTCGAGCTCGTCCTCCCGCACGTCGATGTTCTTCGACGTCGGGCGGTAGGCGGCCATCCACTCGCGCAGCATCTCGACGCGGGAGCGGTTGGCGTCGTCGCCCAGCACGATCGGCGGGTCGTTGTAGGCCACCGCGTCGGACGAGCGGCGCAGCTTGATGTAGAGGTTGGACGCCTCGATGGCGTAGCGCTCCATGTCGTCCTGCAGCGCACCGATCACCGTGATGTTGCGGTCGCGGCCGATCCGCTCGAACAGGGCCACGGCCTCGCGGCGGTGCTGCTTGCCCAGGTTGCGGCCGAGTTCGTCGAGGATGAGGAGCAGCGGCCGGTCGTTACCGCCGGCCAGGGCCGAGGCGCAGACCAGTTTCACGGCCTTCTCGTCCATCTGCGCGGTGTTGGCCCGCAGGTTGTAGCTGGACATGCGCTGGTTCTCGGCCCGGCGCCAGCGCGGCGTCAGGCTCCAGCGCCACGGCTTGTCCGGCTCGGTCGGCGGCTCCGGCTCCGGATAGTCCAGCCCGGCGCCGTACCCGCCGTACTCCCGGTCCAGCCGGTCGAACTCGTCCGCGACCAGCTTCAGCTTGGCCTTGATGCCCTGGGCCAGCACGGACCGGTGGGCGCGGGTGGTCTGCTCGGACTCGGACAGACCGGCGCGCGCGGCCTCGAGGTCGGCGCGGCGCTGGGCCCGCTGCTGGTCGATCATCGCCTGGTCGTGCGCGTCCTGCTGCGCGGTCACGTCCAGGTGGGTGCGCAGGGCCCGCATCAGGTCGGGGATGAGGGGCACCTGGGCCTCCAGCGTGCTGCGCCGCCAGTTCTGCTCGAACACCAGCTCCCGCAGCTCGGCCGGGTACTCCTGGGCCGCGGTGCTGTCCGGGAAGCAGCGCCGCAGAACGTCTTCCAGGTGGTTGGAGACCAGGTTGTTCCATTCGGTGGTGCTGCGCCGCTGCTCGTCCTCGGGCAGGGTCAGCAGGTGGTCCTCGGCCTTGCCGGACGTGGCGCCCCAGGCCACGGCCCGGGCGTCGACGTCGACCGCCCGCAGCTCGGCCTCCAGCTTCTCGGCGATCTCCTCGGACTTCTTCACCTCGGCCCGGCTGCGCGTCACCTCGCCGCGCAGCGTGTTGATCTTGTCCAGCCGGGTCTGCCGGTCGACGGCGGCCCGGGTGTGTGCGGCCTCGGCATCTTCCAGCGGGCCGAGGAGTTCTTCCAGGGCCTCCTGCAGCTCACCCGCCTGCTCGCGCAGCCGCTCGATGCCGACCTCGGCGTCCTCGACCTGCTGCGCCGCCTTGGCCCCCTCCAGCCGGGAGCTGGCCGTGACCAGTTTGGCCCGGGCCCGTTCCAGGGCGGTGCCGATCTGCTCGAGCATCTCGACGGTCAGGACGTGCTGCTCGCGGGCGGCCTTCACCCGGGCGTCCCGCCCGGTCAGCGGGCGGTCGAAGCCGGCCACGACGATCACGCCGGCCGCGTCGTCCATGTGCTCGTGCCGTGAACCGGCGCGCGAGTCAAGGGCTTTCAGGAACGTGGCGAGACCGAACTCGTCGGTGGTGCTGCGCGGGAGGTCGTCGGACGGCTGACCGTCGGCCAGCACGATCATCGAGCCGGGCTCACCGGCCAGGGCGTCGCGCGCGGCGTCGGCCTGACCGGCCGGCACCGCGACGGCGTGACGGTAGGGCACCAGCCGGGGTTCCCAGACCGCCCGCTCCTTCTCGCCCAGGTCCAGCACGTCGACCACGCTGGCGACCGGGATCCCGGCCTTCTGCAGCAGTTTCAGCTGCTGCGCGGCCACATCGTCTCCGGCCTCGGCGGCCTTCACCTGCCGGGCGGCCGACGCCACGGCGTCCTCGGCGGCACCGCGGCGGGAGATCACGGCCTCCAGCGCCTCCTGCGCCGCGCCCACCTCCTCGCGGGCCCGGGTCACGTCGCGGCCGTCGGCCGCGCGCGCCGCCTCTTTCAGGTCGCGCAGTTTCGCGCTGAGCTCTTCGACGGAACGCAGGTTCATCCGGGCCTGGGTATCGGCGTTGCTGCGCCGCTCCCGCAGCTCGTTGCGCAGCCGCTCGGTCTCCCGGAAGGTCTCCTGAAGACCGTCGTCGTTGCCGAGTTCCTCCATCCGGGCCTCGTTCTCGGCCAGCTGCGCGCGCGCCTGGGCCTGCCCACCGCGCACGTCACCGAGGTTGGTGCGCAGCTGGGCCAGCTGTTCCAGGCCGTCCACCACGTGCCGGGCCGACCGCGAGCGCCAGGTCTCGCGGGCCTCGCCGAGAATCTCCCGGGCCCGGTCGCGGCGCTTGATCCCGGCCTCGACGCCCTCCATCTCGCGCTGCCAGGTGGACAGGTCGTGCTCGGCCTCGGCCACGTCGGTGCGCCGGGCGTGCTCACCCGAGCGCAGTGCCTGCTCCTGCTCCAGCTCGCGGTCCAGCCCGGTGAGGGTCGCGACGGCGTCGAACATCCGCCACGGGGACAGCTCGTTCAGGGGCTGGGCCAGGAGGTTGGCCGCCGGGGACGCGCGTACGGACGTGGACAGGAACGAGACACAGCGCACCTGGCCGCCGTACAGCACCCGGGCCAGCCGCCCGGCGTGGAAGTCGTCCCGCCCGTTGGAGTGCGGCAGCCGGTTCCACAGACCCTCTACCCCGGCCGCGCGCTCGGCGTCGTTCGAGCCGTAGGGCACGTGCAGCCCCCGCACCCAGCGCAGGCTCAGGTACGGCGACTTGCGGTTGATCCGCAGCCAGACCGTCAGCGCGCCGGCCTCCAGCTCCTCCTGGGTCTGCGACGCCGGGTCGGCGAACACCCCGATCACGAAACCGTGATCGGCGTTGGCCCACTTGGCCTCCTGGGCGGCGAGTTCCGCCGTGAACAGCAGCTCGGCCGCGCCCGGGGCGCCTCCGGCCAGCCGCCACTGCTCGTCCGCGTGCAGCAGGCTGAGGGCCGCGATGAACGACGACTTCCCCGCGCCGTTGGAGTCTTTCGGCCCCTGCCCGGCCACGGTGATGAGTCCGCCGTTGGTCAGCGGTACCGGGTGCGCCGACAGTCGCGAGATGTCGACCATCTGCACGCCGACCAGCACCCGCGGACCGACGATGTCGGTCGGGTCGTTGCGGTCGATCATCGGTGGCGTGCTCACGAGTTCTCCTGCGTTTCAGTTGCTTCCGGTGCCGAGGGTTTGAGGACGCCGTCTTCCGACGGGCGCGCCCGTCGCGCCCGGATCGCGGCCGCCAGGGGGGTGTCCGCGCCGGCCGCGAGGATGAGTTCTTCCTGCAGGCGGCGACGGGCCGCGGGGGTCAGTCGCGCCAGCTGTGGTCCGGGCAGGTAGGACGCCCCCGCGTTGGTGTTGCTGCTCCCGCGGGCCTGGTGCGGACGCCGGTCGGGCGCGATCTGCACCAGCCCGGACGCCCGCAGCCGGGCCAGCCCGGTGCGGACCGCGGTGCGCGGGAGCCGGGAGTAGCGGTTCAGTTCTTCCACCGAGGTCGGCTGGTTCGAGATCCAGGTGTCCTGATCGATCAGGCCCTGGCTGCGCGGGATCGCCACCGAGTGGATGAGGATCAGCACGAACACGGCCCGGTCGACCAGCGGCAGCGACTCCAGCATCTCCTCGGACAGCTCCCGCGCGATGTCGTCGCGGTAGCCCGACGTCCACAGGTGCGGCCCGACCTTGACCAGCGTGCGGCCCAGCGGGTGCAGCATCTGCTGGAGCGCCCGGCGCAGCGTGGCGTCGCGCAGCGCCAGCATCTGCGACTCGTGCAGCGGCTGCCAGCTGTGCTCGACGGCGGCGTAGGCGGCCAGCACCTCGTCCCGGTGCCGCTCGGACAGGTCGGCCACGGCCGCGGTGAACGCGGGATGCATCTCCATCTCGCTCACGCCGGATCACCCCGGTCCTCTTCACCCACGGAGGCGGGGACCTCACGCAGGTGCGCATCCGCGTCCATCATGGAGGCGTCCACCGCATCATCGTCATCAGCCGGGGGCCCGGGAAGGTTTGCCTGATCACGGACGGGGGTGGAGCCGGCACCCTGGTCGTGATCCGGCGGAGTCTCCCCGTATTCCTCGTCCTCCTCCGGCTCTTCCGGGGGCGGCAGGCTGCGGTAGAGCTCACGGAGCACGGTGAGGTCGGCGTTGACCCAGGTGCCACAGCGCGGGCCGAGACGCACGACCCGGCGGTCGTCGTCCCACAGCACCCAGCCGCCGCCGTTGAGACGGCGGATCGCGCCGGTGGCGGCGCGGTTCAGCACGGATTCCTCCCGGTCACCGAACGTGCGGTAGACCGACAGCACGGTCTCCCAGTCAACCTCCCGCCCGGGCCAGATCGGGGCTTCGGGATCGGTCCAGCAGCAGCGGACGACGGCGGCCAGCATCCGCGCGGTGTCGTTGGGCTGCTCAATCGTGGGTCCGCTGAAACCCATTTCGTCGAGCACCCACGGTCCGGCCGTGCCGGGATGGGCAGGGAGCAGCCAGACGTCGCCGGCGTGCGGCTCGAGCAGACGCAGGAAACCGTCGGGAGCGGGCGTGCCGGCCTCGTGCCGGGCGGGGCCGAGCGCGCGGGCGCGCGCCCACCACAGGGCGGTGTCAGCGGTGTTCACGCGTTCCCCGACCCCACGACCCGACCGAACATCCCGCCCGACACCCACGGCACCGCGGCCTGCGGATCGACCCGGAAGCCGTCCGCCCAGGTCAGTTCCGCGTCCACCTCGGGGGAGTGGTGGGAGGCGACCAGCAGGGACAGGGTGCGGCGCCCGTCCATCCAGTCCTGCGCGTCGTCGAGCAGCTGGGACACCCCGACCCGGTCGCGGTGGGCGAGCACCCGGTCGGTGAACTCGCGCAGGTCACAGTCCCCGGCGACCGGCCGGTCGGTGGGGGCGTCGGTGTCGCCGGTGGGACGCGGCGGGGGCATCCGGACCGGGCCCGAGCTCGAGGCGTTCTCCACGGCCAGGGCCATGGCCTGCGGGGAGAACCAGGGGGCGACGGCGTCGAAGACCTGCCCGTCGAGCACCCCGGCCAGGGTTTGCGCGTCGGAGGTCCGCGCGAAGCTGCGCCAGGTCTCGACCGGCAGCAGACCCAGCGCCCGGGTGGAACCGGCCTGTTCGATCAGCCGGGCCGCGGCGGACTCGCTGGAGTCGGCGTAGGCGGCCAGGGCGGTGCGCAGCTGGGCGCACTCGCGGTCGAGCTCGGGCCAGCGTTGCAGGGCCTGTGCGTGCACGTCCTCGGCCTGGCTGATCAGGGCGCGGTTGCCCCACAGCAGCTCGGCGTGCTCGCGCAGCTCCTCGACCGGGCTGGTGGTGGTGAGACTGGAGAGCTGGTTGGCCATCAGGCGGAACACCCGCGACAGCCGGTTCACCGAGCCCCGGCCGTCGTCGGCCACGGCGCCCGGCGAGCGGATGCTCAGGCCCTCCAGGGCGAGCAGCTGGTGCAGCTCGCCCTGACCACCGGCGGCGGCCAGGCGGCGCAGGAAGAGCAGCATCACGTAGGGCGCGAACGCCGCGCGGTGGAATCGCTCGCCCGGATGATCGACGACGCGGGTGATCGCGCCGTAGCCCCGCAGGACCTCGAACCGGCGGGTCACGGAGGCGGGATCGTGGCGCCGGCAGGCCGCGACGGCCGACTCCAGGGTCAGGCCCTCGTTCCCGGCATCGGCGAACGCGGCGAGGATCGCCTCGTCGATGTCGAGCAGCTCGACGTCGCTGATCATCGCCCCGTGCTCACGGGCCAGGACGGAGAAGACCTGACGGTAGATGCGCAGGACACCGGCCTCGGGAGCCAATTCCTCCAGGGAGAGTGTGGTGGGGCCGTCAGTCACCGTGCGACCTTACGGCAGGCGGTGGCCGGGCCTGAAAAGCACGTTGTGCACCAGGGGGTGCGGCGCGGTGAGCGGGAAAGGTCTGCCTGATCACGACAGGAGGACGCCGGGGTTGACACAAGGGGAGGGGGAGGGTCGGATCGCCGGGCTCCGGAGGGTCGCTTTCCGGGGCCCGGCGATCGGACCGGTTCGGGGAAGGGCTCAGCGCCGGTTCAGCTCAGGTTCAGCGGAGGTTGGGGCGGCGCCGGCGGCGCCAGCCGGTGCGCGGGAAGTCGCAGTCCACGGCGGAGTGGACCTGGAGGAACGGGGCCCCGTCGGTGTGCAGCGGGCAGTCCACCTCGGGATCGGGCACGACGAGACCGCAGGCCGCCTTGGCGCAGGGGCAGCTCGCCTCGCGGAACGGGAACATGCCGGGGCGGGACAGGCCGACGTGCCACACCTGCTCGACGGAGACGGCGGGGGGCGTACCGGGGGGAGAGATGTCGTGCTCGGCCGGCACGGTGATCGTTGTGGTCTGGTTCTGGGTGGTGGCGCGTCGTCGAGCCGGGTAAGGCATGGCCAGGGACATGAATGAACCCTTCGCACTGGCTGCACTGGGGACCGTCGCCCGCATTGATCGCCGCGGGTCAGAAGAGCGTTACACCTCGCTTGACGTGGATTTTGTGCCAAATTACGGCAGGCCTGACGAAAGGCGAGCCGGAATTCACCCTCAGCGGCGATGCCGTAACCAGGTGTATGGATGCGGACCCGGACCGTATGCAGGACGATGAAACCGCCCGTCAGAGCGTTAAGGAAGTCCCAAGAAACCTGAGGTGGGCAGTCTCGCCGCGGACCCGGACCGGGTGCAGCGCCGGTTCGGGTGTCTACTGCTCGAGGCCGGCGAACCCGGTCTGCCAGGCGGAGAGGGCCTGATCCAGGTAGCTGATGAGATCGGCGTCGCGGCGGGCGACCCACTGGTCGAAGGCCGCCCGGCACACCCCGAGCGCGCTGAACCCGATGGCCTGGGGGATCAGGTCGTCGGGCTGCAGGCCCAGGCGGCGGGCGGCGAACTCGGCCAGGGCACCGGCCCAGCTGTCGTAGTGCATCGTCGAGGCGGCGTTCAGGGCGGGCACGTTGGTGACGACCTCCATGCGGGCCCGCAGGCTCGCGACGTCGTCCACCCCGTAATGGTTGGCCGTCAGCACGGCCTGCTTGACGGCCTCGGTGAGGGACTGGCCGGCCGGGGCCTCGGCGAGCAGCCGGTGCAGGGTCTGCACCTCGGCGTCGAACTCCGACCAGAGCACGTCGGCCTTGGTGTCGAAATAACGGAAGAAGGTGCGCCGGCTGACTCCGGCCCGGTCGGCGATCTGCTCGACCGTGGTGGCCTCGAAACCGTGCTCGGCGAACAGCTCCAGGGCGATGCGCTCGAGGGCGTCGCGGCTCGTGGCGCGGGGGCGGCCGCTACGGGGTTCAGATCGTGCTGCAGACCCCGATGACATCTGTGCCGCACACTCCTTCGTGGTCGTGACCCGCCCTGCGAGTCATGCGGTGCCATCTAACCACCCTTGACGTTTACGACACGCAGTGTCATAAACTCGCCAGGACAAAGTCGTTAACCGTGGAAGAGAGGTCGTTTCGATGAACATCACGAGCGCTCCCCAGGACGTCGTCGAGGGCCAGGACGCCACGAACGTCGAGGAACTGCTGGTCGAAGAGGTCTCCATCGACGGGATGTGCGGCGTCTACTGATCGGCGCGAGGCCGTGACGACGCAGACCAACCGCATGTCGGTGCCGCCCCCGGCCCCGGACCCGGGCCTCGACCTGCTGGACAGAGCCTGGGAGCTGCACCCCAGCGTCTCCGTGCGGCCGGAACCCTTCGGGGCCCTGATGTATCACTTCGGGAACCGGCGCCTGTCGTTCCTGAAGACCCGTCAACTACTGGACGTCGTCAACGCTCTGGCCACCGCCCCGAGCGCGCGGTCCGCGTGCCTGGCGGCGGGGGTCGACCCGGCCCAGCTCCCGGTCCTGGGCCGGGCCCTGGCCTCGCTCGCGGCGGGTGACCTGATCCGCCCGAGAACGACCTCGCCCGCGGAGGACACCGCATGACAGCTGTGCTCGAACCGGCTACCCCGGCCGGTTTCACCCCGAATCCCCCGAGCCCGCCCCCTTCACCGGGTCGTCTGGTCGACAAGTTCGCCCTCGGGCTGGACGCGCCGATCTGCCTGACCTGGGAACTGACCTACGCCTGCAACCTCGCCTGCGTGCACTGCCTGTCGAGTTCCGGCCGGCGGGACCCCCGCGAGCTGTCCACCGCCGAGGCCGAAGCGGTCATCGACGAGCTGGAGCGGATGCAGGTCTTCTACGTCAACATCGGTGGTGGCGAGCCGACCGTGCGACCGGATTTCTGGCACCTGGTCGACTACGCGACCGCGCACCACGTCGGCGTGAAGTTCTCCACCAACGGTGTGCGTATCAACCGGGAAGTGGCCGAGCGGCTGGCCCGTTCCGACTACGTCGACGTGCAGATCTCTCTCGACGGCGCGACCGCCGAGGTGAACGACCAGGTGCGCGGTACCGGCAGTTACGACACCGCGATGCGGGCCATGCAGAACATGTACGAGGCCGGCTTCAGCGGTTTCAAGCTGTCCGTCGTGGTCACCCGCCAGAACGTCGGCCAGCTCGACGAGTTCAAGGCGATCGCCGACAAGTACCAGGCCCAGCTGCGGCTGACCCGGCTGCGCCCCTCGGGCCGCGGCGCGGACGTCTGGGACGAGCTGCACCTGCTGGCCCCCCAGCAGAAGCAGCTCTACGACTGGCTGGTCGCGAACGGCGACCAGGTGCTCACCGGTGACTCGTTCTTCCACCTCGCCGCGTTCGGTGACGCCCTGCCGGGCCTGAACCTCTGTGGTGCGGGCCGGGTCGTCTGCCTGATCGATCCGGTGGGCGACGTGTATGCCTGCCCGTTCGCGATCCACGACGAGTTCAAGGCCGGGAACGTCCGTGACGAGGGCGGTTTCAAGGGCGTCTGGCAGACGTCGGACCTTTTCCGGGAACTGCGTCAGCCGCAGGACGGCGGTGCGTGCAAGTCCTGCAACTTCTTCGACTCCTGCCGGGGTGGCTGCATGGCGGCCAAGTTCTTCACCGGCCTGCCGCTGGACGGGCCGGACCCCGAGTGCGTGCGTGGTCTCGGGGAGAGCGCACTGAGTGCGGTGGAGGGCGTCGTCCCGAAGCCGAGCCTGGACCACTCGCACAAGAACCCGCTGCGCAGCCAGCAGAAGAACAAGAAGAAGCCGGTGGCGCTGACGCTCGGCGTACGCCCGGCCATCGGGGTGGTCTCCGCCCCGCCGGCCCGGGGATGCGACGAGAATCCGCTCGCCGGCTTCGATCCCGGGATCGAGACCGGATCCGGCGCGAGCTGACACGAACACCGCGGATGCGCGGCCCTTCCTGTCCGGGAAGTGCCGCGCATCTGTGTTTTCATAGATGAGTGAACACTTTTCGAGGCCCAGCGCTCCTGGGTCCCGTTGTCGTTCCCCCTTGATTTTGGCGAAAGTCCCTGCGATACATCAAAAATTGAGGACGACCGACGACTGTCGAGGAGACAAAGGTCACCTCCCGTTCGTCCCTTTCGGGCAGGCGCGTCGGTAGTTGACCGGGCTACTAATAGTCCTGGGGATGCAGCAACCGTTCACTGACAATGTTGTTGGAGAGGTGTGCACTCATGGCAGGACGTGTCGAGGGCAAGGTCGCGTTCATCACCGGAGCAGCCCGCGGGCAGGGCCGCAGCCACGCGCTCAAGTTGGCCTCCGAGGGGGCCGACATCATCGCGGTCGACATCTGCGAACCGTTCGAGGACCTGGACTACCCGGCGGCGACGCAGGCGGATCTGGCCGAGACCGTCCGGCAGGTCGAGGCTCTCGACCGCCGGATCGTCGCCTCGGTGACCGACATCCGCGATGCCGCGGCACTGACGAAGGCCGTCGACGACGGCGTGGCCCAGCTCGGCCGGCTCGACATCATCGTCGGCAACGCGGGCATCTGCCACGTGGGCCCCTGGGACAAGGTCACCCAGAAGCAGTGGCAGGACACGCTCGACGTCAACATCACCGGCACCTGGAACACGGTGCGTGCGGGTGCCCCGCACCTGATCCGGGCCGGTGGCGGCTCGATCATCCTGACCAGCTCGGTCGCCGGCCTGGTCGGTCTTCCCTTCCTCACCCCGTACGTGGCCAGCAAGCACGCCGTCACCGGTCTGGCCCGGACCTTCGCGGCCGAGCTGGCACAGCACCACATCCGGGTGAACAGCCTGCACCCGACCGGCGTCGAGACCCCGATGGGCGCCATGGGCGGGGCTTTCGGTCCCGCGCTGGAGGCCAATCCGGGACCCGGGGTGATGCTCGGCAACATGCTCCCGGTCGCGGTCACGCAGCCCGAGGACCAGTCGAACGCCGTGCTCTTCCTGGCCGGCGACGAGTCCCGCTACGTGACGGCCCTGGCGATGACCGTGGACGCGGGCGCGACCCAGCTCTGAGTCCCGTCCTCGGGGAAGGTTTGCCTGATCGCGGCCGGTTTTGCCGGTGATCGGGCGAGCCTTCCCCGAGAGCCGTGGGGACCCCGCCACATCGTCCTCCATCAGCCCTGAAACCATGGTGACCGTGAGCACTGACACCCCCGACGTGGCGCAGACCCGGAACCGGGTCGCGTCCCACCTGGTCGGCCGCGAGCACGAGCTCGAGCTGGTCCTGTCCGCCGTGGCCGCCGGCCGGGACCTCGTGCTCGAGGGCCCTCCCGGCACCGGTAAGACCACGCTGCTGCGGGCGATCGCCGACGAGTGGGGCATTCCGCTGTTCTACGTCGAGGGCAACGCCGACCTCACGCCGGCCAAGCTGGTGGGGCACCACAACCCCGCTCGGGTGCTGAAAGAGGACTACACGCAAGACAATTTCGTGCCCGGTCCGCTGCTCGAGGCGATGCGGCAGGGCGGGTTCCTCTATCTGGAGGAGTTCAACCGGGCCCCCGACGACACCCTGAACACGCTGCTGGCCGCGCTGGCCGAGCGGCGGATCGCGGTGCCCCGGGTGGGTCGGGTGCAGGCCCTGCCGACCTTCCGGCTGATCGCGTCGATGAACCCGTACGACAACGTCGGCACCACGCGGCTGTCCACGTCGATCACCGACCGGCTGTGCCGTCTGGCGGTCGGCTACCAGGACGAGGACGCCGAGATCGGCATCGTCGACCTGCGCACCGAGGCCGGTGGCAAGCTCGGCGACCTGCTGGTGCGCGACGCGGTCTGGGTGAACCGGGCCACGCGCCGTCACCCGCACCTGCGCCAGGGCAGCAGTGTGCGCGGGGCCATCGACGTGGTGCTGGTGGCCAACCAGCTGGCGGCCCTGCGCGGCGTCGGCGCGGCGGCCGACTCGACCTCCCGCCTGGACCCGGAGAGTGCTTACCCGCAGGTGATTCTCGACTCGATGACGGTCGCGCTGTCGGGCCGGATCCACCTCGACGAGGCGGCCGACACCACGCCCGAGCGCGTCGTGCGGGAGATCTGGGAAGACCGGTTCATCCTCACCCCGGCCGCGGCCCAGCCGGGTTGAAGAGAAGCCGCGGCGGACTCCCCGGTCGGGAAACCCGGTGACCCCCGCAAGCCGCGCCCCAAGCGTCCTGCGCGCCGGCGTCCCAAAGCCCTGAACGCCGAGCCGATGGTGTTCAGCATCGCCGAGAGCGGTGGCGGTCCGGTGCTCCAGTCCCTGGGACGGGGGACGAAGGCGGCGGCGAAGGCCTTCGCCCAGGGTTCCGGCGGCCCGGGGGAGTCGGACGACGCCGGCGAGGTGGTGCCGCTGGAGCAGGACGGCGACCCGGTGGAGAACGAGGTCCGGCAGCGGGCCCGGCAGATCGCGGCCCGGCTGTCGCTGCACCGGCCGCCCCCCGGCACCGGCCGGCGGCGCGGCACCGGCGAGCTCGTCAGCGTGCGCTACCGCGAGGGCGCGGACGACATCGACCTCGACCGCACGCTGGAAGTGCTGGCGGAGAAGCCTTTCCCTCAGGACGAGGACATCGTCGTGCGGGAACGGGTGCGCCGCCGGCGGTCGGTGGAGCTGGTGGTGGACGTGTCCGGCTCGATGCGGGGCGAGCGCATCCGCACGGCCGCGGCCACGGTCGGCGCGCTGGCCGGGGAACTGGGCGACGACGACGTGGGCGTGATCGCGTTCTGGTCGGACTGCTCGATCCTGCTGCCGATGGGAAAGCCCTTCCTGGCCCAGACCCTGCTCGACGACCTGCTGAAACTGCCCGCGCGGGGGCTGACCAACGTCGGGTTCCCGCTGCAACTGGCGGCGGCCGAACTGTCGCGCCGGCCGAACCCGCAGGCCCGGGTGCTGCTGCTGTCGGACTGCGTGCACAACGCCGGCCCCGACCCCCGCGGCCCGGCGGCGCTGCTGCCCCGGCTCGACGTGCTGCTCGACGCCTCGGGGGAGAAGGACGAGGAACTGGGACGGGAGCTGGCCGCGGTCGGGCGGGGAAAGATGTTCGTGGTGCGGGACCACCGCCAGGTGGCACCGGCGCTGTCGTCGATCTTCCGGTCGTAGGTGGGCCCCGTCGGTGTGCGTGGAGTGGTGCGGCGTAGGGTCTGGATTCGTGCCGTACTTCGACCTGGCCACCATGACCAGCCCGCAGATTGCCGAGCACGCGGCTGCGGACGGCATCGTGGTCATCCCCATCGGCTCCACCGAACAGCACGGCCCGCATCTGCCGCTGGGCACCGACCGGGACGTGGCGTACGCCGTCGCCCGGCGCCTGGCCGAGCGGATGCCGCAGGTCGCGCTGGCTCCGGCCATCGGTTACGGGTCGAGCGGGGAGCACGCCGGGTTCGCGGGCACGATCTCGATCGGGCAGGACGCTCTGGAGTTCATGCTGCTGGAGCTGGGCCGGTCGGCGGGGGAGACCTACCGGCGTCAGGTGTTCGTCAACGGGCACGGCGGTAACGCGGTACCGGCGGTGAAGGCCGTGCGGACGCTGCGGGCCGAGTCACGCGACGTGCTGCTGTGGATGGTCACCGGGGACGGGGACGCGCACGCCGGGCGCACCGAGACCTCGATGCAGCTGGCCCTGCAGCCGCACCTGGTGCACCGGCGGCTGGCCGAGCGGGGCAACACCACGCCGGTGCGGGAGCTGATGGACCAGCTCCGGGCGGGCGGTGTGAGGGCGGTCAGTCCCAACGGCGTCCTCGGTGACCCGGAGGGGGCCAGTGGCGAGGAGGGTGAACGGCTGATTCAGCGCCTCGTCGACGGATTGCACACACAGGTCCTGGCCTGGGACCCGCCCTACGGCAAATTGGGAGCCTAGAGTTGAACCCGTGACGACGACGGGAGTGCCAGTGGGTTTCCGGGTCGAGCTCGACCCGGAGGTGGTGATCAAACCGGACGGAACGATTTTCGGCGGTTCCCCGGCCCGCCTGTTCCGCCTCAACCCGGCCGGTCAGGAAGCGTTCTCGCAGCTGAGATCGGGTGTCGTGGGAAGTCCCGCGGCCTCGGCCCTGGCGCGTCGCTTCGCCGACGCCGGCGTGGTGCACCCCGTGCGCCAGGGACTTCCGCAGGACGACGGCCGGCGCCCGGGGCGGCACGGTGTGGTCACGGTGATCGTTCCCGTCCGCGACCGTTCCGCCGAGCTCGACCGCTGCCTGCGGGGTCTGTCCGCGTCGTCGCAGCAGGCGGTGGCCGAGGTGGTCGTGGTGGACGACGCCTCGCACGACCCGCAGGCCGTCGCCGCGGTCGCCCGTAAGCACGGCGCCCGGCTACTGGTCCGCTCCGTCAACGGGGGCCCGGGTCCGGCCCGCAACCTCGCCCTGGAATCGGTGAGCACACCGCTGGTCGCCTTCCTGGACTCCGACTGCCTGCCGCCCGCGAGCTGGATCGACGACCTGGTAGGACATTTCGACGATCCTCTGCTGGCCGGGGTGGCACCGCGGATCGTCGCGGGCGGGCGTTCGGGCGGCACCCTCGCCGAGCGCTTCTCGCAGGCCCGGCCGGTGCTCGACCTGGGCGGGCTCCCGGCCCGGGTGGCACCGCTCAGCCGGGTCTCCTACCTGCCCACCGCGGCCCTCATCCTGCGCCGGGCCGCCCTCGAGGAGATCGACGGGCCAACGGGTTTCGACGAGGACCTGCGGTACGGCGAAGACGTGGACCTGGTCTGGCGGCTGCTCGAGGCCGGCTGGCGGGTGCGGTACGACCCCACCGTGGAGATCGGCCACGAAGAACCTGCCGGGTGGAAGTCGCTGCTGCGCAGACGCTTCGCCTACGGCACCTCGGCGGCGAAGCTGGAGGAACGGCATCCGGGCAAGGTGGCGCCGCTGGTGATGGTGGCCGCGCCGGTCTCGACGGTGACCGCGTTGCTGGCGCGTCGTCCACTGCTGGCCGCCGCCACGTTCGCCGCCGGCTACGCCGACGCCCACCGGGCCCTGACCCAGGCCGGCACCACCAGCGACGACCTGCTCAAGCCCCTGGCCATCGGCGTGCGCGAGACGTTCTTCGGGATGGGCCGCTGGACCTCGCAGTTCGCCCTGCCGTTCCTGCCCCTGCTGCTCGCTCTCCCCGGCTGCCACCGCAGGGGCCGCGCGCTCGCGGCGCTGGCCCTGGTGCTGGCCTCCCCGGTGCGCGAGTGGCTGCGGGTACGTCCGGAGGGCATCGACCCGGTGCGCTGGAGCATCGCCGTGCTGCTCGACGACGCGGCCTACGGCGCGGGGGTGTGGGCCGGCAGCGCGCAGGCCCGCCACCTGCGGGCGGTGCGGCCGAGCTGGAAGTGGCGCCTGCTGGGTTCGGTCACCCCCAAACCTTCGTGATCATGCAAAACCTCCCCAGCGTTCTAGAACTCTGAAGTCGACAGTTCTAGAACTCCGGGGAGGTTTTGCATGATCACGGCAAAGATCTTGGTTTGCTGATCGCGCCCCCAGAATCGGAGCCGGGTCAGCTGAGTTCTTCGGCGCGGTCGCGGACCTGCTTGGCCTCGTGGTGGCGGCCGAGCTTCTCGTAGACGTCACCGGCGGCGTTGAGCACCTGGCCGAGCACGTCGGGGTGATCGGCCAGGACCTCGATCGCCTGTTCCATCAGGGGCAGGGACTCGGCGGGGCGGTCGTGGTTGAACAGGACCCCGGCGGCCAGCATCAGCGCGCGCCCGCCCGGGACCTCCTCCTCGATGGCGATGAACTCCTGCGCGGCCTGTTTCGCGACCCGCACGGCCTCGTCGGGGTGTTCCCCGGCGATCGCGCGGGCCAGGGAGTCGAGCAGGTCGGCGTGCTCGAACGCGGCGGCCGGGTGGTCGTCGGCGGCGGCCTGGGCGGCGCGTTCGGCGGCCTCGCGCAGCACGTCGGCGGCCTGGTCGTCCTCGTCGGCGAGGCTCAGTGAGCGGCCGTGCATGTGCATGGCCCGCACGAGCCACATCGGGTCTTCCTCCTCGAGGTGACGGGCCGACTCGACCGCACCGGCCATCACCGCGATGCCGTCCTCGTCACCGGCGTCGGTCATCAGCTCGCCCAGCGCCAGCGCCGCCCGGGTGGCCAGGAGCCAGTCCTCACCCTGGGAGGCCAGGGCGACCGCGTCGCGGTAGGCCTCCAGCGCGTCCTGGTACTCCTGCATCGCCACGCAACCCTGGCCGATGCGGCGCAGCGTCTCGGCCCGCTCGGAGTCAGGGGCGCCGGTGGCGATCTGGCGGCGCAGCACCTCGCGGGCCTCTTCCACGCCCTCCTCGGCGCGGCCCAGGGCCTGCAGCAGCGAGCCGAGTTCCAGGCGGGCGCTGAGTTCCTGCGGCAGCTCGGCCAGCGCGGCCTCGCGGATCGCGATCCGCCAGCGCTCGATGGCCAGGTCGGCCTTGGACGCGTCCTGGGCCAGGTGGGCGCCGAGCACCGCGGTGGTCGAGGCCCACTCCCGGGCGCCCAGGCGCAGGCCGATGGCCAGGCTGGCGTCGGCGGCGGCCAGACCGGCGTCGAACTGGTCGTCGGCCCCCAGCAGCTGGGCCTTGGTGCGCAGCAGCGCCGCGCGCCGCCCGCGACCGCGGCCCTGCCCCAGGTCGGGGTCGGTGAGGGCGGTCTCGGTCAGGGCCAGGGCGGCGTCCAGGCCCTCGGTGCCGGCCACTTCGAAGATGCTCGCGAGGATCTCGTCGCTCTCTCCCGCGGCCTCCAGACGTGCCTTCAGACCGGCGATCTCGGCGATCTGGGCGGCCGTCAGGGGCTCCCCGCCGGGGGCGTCGCCGAGCGACTCGACGGCGGTCAGCACCTGCCGGGCCTGGCTGCGCTCGTCCATCGACAGCAGGTCGGAGACCAGGAGCAGACGCCCGTCGAGGTCGTCGGGCAGCGCGGCGGGCGTGGCGTCGGTGCTGACCCGGGTGGCGCCGATCGGCAGGTCGCACGACATCCCGGCGAGCTCGTCGTCGGCGGCCAGGCGGGACTCGTACCAGTTGTTGCCGTTGCGTTCGTCGAACTGTGCGCCGAGGGCGGCGGCGGCCGTGCGGGTCGCGGCCTTCAGGTCGGTCACGGTCCAGGGCCCGGCCCGCTCCCCGAAGATCGGGACCAGTTTGGCGTCGGAGGCCGCCGCGACGGTCTGGGCGCCGGCCCCGGCGCGCTGCGCCGCACCGAGCAGGACGGAGGCCGCGGACAGCGCGTCGAAGTGGGCCTGGGCGTTGAGCCCGTCGTGCACCAGCCAGTTCAGGTGCCGCTCGAGGATCTCCAGGCCGCGGGCCTCGTTGCCGGTGACGGCGCAGAACCGCAGGTGCTGGGCGATCATCGTGAGGTGGTCGGCGTTGGTGCGGGCCATCCGGTAGCCGCGCAGGTGCATCTGCCGGGCCTCGTCCAGCCGGCCCGCGCGCAGCGCCGGCAGCAGGGCCTGGGCGATCGTGTTCTCCGGCTCGTCGCCGCAGGTCATGCCCTGTTCGAGGATCTCGTCGGCGAGCGCCAGCCCGTCCGCGTCCTTGCCGATGGCGTAGTGGTACTCCGCCTCCTCGGCCCGCACGCAGGTCTCGCAGTGGCTGTAGTTGTCGCGGGGGGTGCGCTTCAGCTCGCCGAGCCACTTGCCGGCCTCGTCGAGACGGCCCTGACCGACGGCGGCCTGGAAGCGGGCCTGGAGCACGCCGGAGAGCCCGACGCCCTCCTTCAGGTACTGCTGCTGCATCGCCTCGATCGCCGCGTCGACGTCGGCGTTCGAGAACAGCGGGCTGCCCATCAGCGAGCTGACCACGTGCTTGTGGTACCAGAGCAGGTCGAAACCGCCGACCTGCAAGGGAAACTTCTCCGGGTCGGCAGCGTTGCGGCCCACGCACCAGGCGAACGCCGACAGCTGCGCGTCGGTGTCGCCGAGCATGCTCGCCGAGGGCAGCAGCCGCAGCCGGGCCGTGTAGCCCTGCTCGTCCAGCCCGTGTTCGTCGGCCAGCGCGATCGCCTCGTCGATCAGGGCGCGCTCGGCCGGCCCGAAGGGCGTGACGTCGATCTCCTCGAAGAGGGTCTCGATGCGGTCCTCGACGCTGTCCATTTCCCTTGATGCTCCTTGACTGCGAGTAACCGGCCGGATCAGCCGAGGTCGTCGATGAATTGCAGGTCGCCGAAGTGATCCTGCCTTACCCGCCCGACCCGGGCCGCAGCCGCCCGGGCCGCAGCCGGGCGTTCGAGCCTCTCGTACACCGAGACCAGGCTGATCAGGCACTCCAGCAGGAGCTGGGGCCGGTCGTCGAGGAGCGGCTCGGCCTCCAGCAGCAGGGGCAGGGCCTGGGCGGCGCGGGCGGCGCCGTCGAGGAGGTGGGCGGCCAGCAGCAGCGAGCGCCCGGCCTGCCCGGCGGCCTGCACGGCGATGAAGGCCGAGGCCGCCTCGCGGGCCAGCCCGACCGCCTCGTCCACCCGTTCCGGTCCGGCGTCGCCGACGGTGCGGGCCAGGGAGTCGAGGATCTCGGCGTGCTCGTGGACCACGGCCGGGTCGAGGGTGGCGAACGGGTCGGAGGCCTCGCGCAGGGCCTCGCGCAGCACCATCTCGGCCTGCTCGACCCCGGCGATCTGGGCCAGGGCCTGGCCCAGCAGGTGTTCGGCCCGCACCAGGGTGAGGGGGTTGCCGCGGGTCTGCCGGGCCGATTCCACCACGCCGGCCAGCACGTTCAGCGAGTCCTGGTCGCGCCGGGCGAAGAGCAGCTCGCCCAGGGCCAGGCCGTAGCGGGTGGTCGCGGCCCAGTCGCCGGCGGTGGAGGCCAGGGCGACCGCGTCGCGGTAGCTGTCGCGGGCCCCGTCACCGTCGGACTGGGCGCCCAGAGCCTGCCCGAGCAGGAAGTAGGCCTCGGCCAGCTCACCGGCCGGGGCCCCGGCGGCGCGCAGCAGGGCCAGGGCCTCCTCGATCTCCACGGTGCCCTCGTCAGCCTCGCCGGCGCGGCACAGCGCGGCCCCCAGTTCGAGCCGGAAGGCGCTCTCGCCCGGCAGTTCCCCGGCGGCGGCCTCACGCACGGCGGCGCGGCAGTACTCGACCGCCGCGTCGTTCTCGCCCAGGGTGGTGGCCGTGAGCGCCGCCAGGCGCGCCGTGGTGACGGACTGGTCGCGGTCACCGAGGGCGAGGCTGATCTCCAGGGCCTCGCCGGCGCAGGCCAGGGCCAGCACCGGCTCGTCCGAGGCCAGGCGCTCGGCCTCCGACTTCAGGTGAGCCGCGCGCGTCCTCAATTCGGTCTCGCCGCCGACCGGGGCCCCCGCGCTGACCCGGGGGGCGGACCGGGTGGCCAGGGGCACGTCGTAGTAGGTGTTCAGCAGGTCCAGGTCGCGCGCGAGCAGCCGGGTCTGGAAGTCGTTGCCGTTGCGGGCGTCGAACTGCGCGGCCAGCCGCGCCGCCCGGTCCCGCACGGTGACGGTGAGATCACGGACGGTCCAGCCGGTTTCGCGTTCGCCGAGAAGGCGCACGAGACCGATGGCGGACGCGGTGCGCACGATCTGGTCGCCCGCGCCGGCCCGCACGGCGGCGGCCAGCAGGACGCCGGACGCCGAGAGCACGTCCAGGTGGCCCCGCGCGTTCAGGCCGTCGTGGGTCAGCCAGCGTAGGTGTTGCTCGAGGATCTCCAGGCCGCGGGCCTCGTTGCCGGTGACGGCGCAGAACCGCAGGTGCTGGGCGATCATCCGGAGGTTGTCGGGGTTGGAGCGGGCTTCCCGGTAGCCGCGCAGGTGGGCCCGGCGGGCGTCGTTCAGGCGCCCCGAGCGCAGCATCGGCAGCAGGGCGCCGGCCAGTGTGCCGGCCGGTTCGGAGGCACAGACCAGGTCGCGGGTGAGGATCTCGTCGGCCAGCCGCAGCCCGGCCTCGTCGTGACCGCACGCGTAGTGGAACTCGGCCTCCTCGGCCCGGGAACAGGCCGCGCAGTGGCTGTAGGCGTCGCGCGGGGTGCGCCGCAGGTCGGCCAGCAGCTCACCGGCCCGCTCCAGGCGGCCCTGCCCGGTCGCGGCCTGGAACCGGGCCTGCCAGAGCGCGGAGAGCCCCACCCCGGCCAGGCGGTAGGCGGACTCCATCGCCTCGATCGCGAAGTTCACGTCGGCGCGGGAGAACAGCGGGCTGCCCATCAGCGCCCCGACCACGTGCTTGTGGAACCAGAGCAGGTCGAACTCACCGACCCGCAGCGGGAACCGCTGCGGGTCGGCCTGGTGCCGGCCCACGCACCAGGCGAACGCCGACAGCTGAGCGTCGGTGTCGCCGGTGCGGTTGGCCGACGCCAGCAGGCGCAGCCGGGCCGCGTAACCCAGTTCGTCCAGCTCGTACTCGTCGGCCAGCGCGATCGCCGCGTCGATCAGGACCCGCTCGGCGGGGCCGGACGGGGCGGAGTCGATCTCTGAGAGCAGATCCGCGATCTGCTCCGGCAAACCCCTGTCCATGCCCGTGCCGCTCCCGGTGGATTCGTCGTCGTCGTCGAAGAAGAGGGCCTGGCCTGTCCGGCGGGGTGCGGGTTATTCGCTCTTCGGCTTCTCCGCTTCCTTGAACCCGCGCATCTGCTCGGACAATTCCTCGGCCGCCTTAGCGTCTTCGGTGCGGCCCAGCTGCGCGTAGGTCGCGGCCAGGATGTCGAGACAGCCCACCAGGTGCTCGGGCTCGGCGGAGAGCACTGCGGTGGCCCGTTCCAGGAGGGGCACGGCCTCGGCCGGCCGGTCGGCGGAGGTCAGCAGCCGCGCGCCCAGGGTGAGCGAGCGGCCGGCGTCGACCTTGCCACCGATGTTGGAGTACGTGTCGGCGGAGTTCTGCGCGGCCTCCACCGCCTCGTCCAGCCGCTCCGGCCAGGCGCCGCTGATCAGCACGGCCAGACCGTGCAGCACCTCGGCGCGGGCGGCGCTGACGGCGACGTGCTCGGAAGCCGGCGGGGTGGAGGACAGCTGGAGCGCCTCCTTGAGGATCTCCTCGGCGCCCTCGACATCACCGGCCCGGCCCCGGGCCCGGCCCACCCGGTTCAGCGAGTCGATCAGGCCGAGCAGGTCACCGTGCGGCTGACGGGGCGGCTCGACGATGACGATCGGCTCGCCGGCGGCGGCCTCGGTCAGCGCCAGCCGGTACAGGTCGGCGGCCTCCTGGTAGCGGTGCAGCTCCAGGGTGGCCTGCGCGGCGGTGCGCGACAGCTGCACGCAGAACCCGTGGGCGCCCAGGTCCAGGCCGATGCGCAGGGCGTCCTCGGCGGTGTTCAGCATGTCTTCCAGCCGCCCGGCGCCGGCCAGGATCCAGGCCCGGGCTCGCAGCAGCGCCGCCACCTGGCCCCGGTTCAGGCCCTCGGCGGCCAGCGCGTCGTCGACGACCTGGACCACCTTCAGCGGTTCCATGTCGTCGGGCACCGAGACCACCGGGGTGAGCGCCTCGTCGAGCTCCGGAGGGCTCTCGCGGCGGGCCCGGGCGGCCGTGAGGCGCTCGTTCTGCTCGTCGGTGAAGGTGGCCTTCAGCAACATGCGCCGCGTGGCGATCAGGTCGAGCAGCTGCCCGGCCAGACCGAACTCCTCGAGGACGAGGAGACACTCCACACGGTCGAGAAGGACGTCGGTGTCGATGGACCGGGCGGACTTACCGGCGGGCTGCCCGTCGGTCCGGCTCTGGCTCTGCGTCGTGTTCATTGATCAGTTCTCCCCGGGGGCATCCGGCATGTCGCCGAGATCTGCGCCCAGCCCGGCACTCAGGTGCACGATGTCGGTCAGAGCGTCGGTGAGCGAGGCCCGCTCGACCGCGCGGAGGGGGCGGTGTGCAGCCAGCAGGGCCTGCACGTGTACCACCCGTACGGTACGGGCGAGCAGCAGTTCGTCGTCACTCTCGGCCAGAGCCCGAACCAGCCGGTTGCGCCAGTTCAGGCAGAGCTGGCCGGCAGCTCCGACGTTCTCACCCTCACTATCTAGCTGGTTCTGCGATTTTTGTGAATCTTGAGCGTCGTCGATGCGCTGCAGGATCGACGCCCACATGCCGCTCCCGGCCTCCTTGGCCCGCTGACGCTGCAGCCGGCGAAGAACCCCGGCGTCGGCGATGTGCAGTGCGGGGAGGGTGTCGGGAGCGAACGACCGCACGAGGACCGTGCAGTCGAGATCTTTCAGCGCGGCCTCGGCCCGGGCCTGCAGGCGCTGGGCCCAGGGGCGCTCGGCCAGCGGCGGCACGTCGAGCGAGGCCAGCTCGTCGGTGATCGTGACGGTCTCGACCACCGTGCCGGGGATCAGCTCGGGCAGCCGCCGCAGGATGTCGGAGTCGTAGACGTAGCCGCCGTTGATCACCGGCGCGTCCGGCCGGGCGATGGCCGCGATCTGGCGGAACTCGTCCACCGTCTCGGCGAAGCGCAGGGGGGCACCGCGGCGCAGCAGCTCGCGGTAGGTGGTCTGGCCGTTGCTGGTCTCGATCGGCAGCCAGGGCACGATGAAGCCGGCCAGCTCGTCGTCGTGCAGCACCAGCGAGCGCAGCGCCAGGTGGTGCACGCTCAGGAAGGTGCTCAGGCGGACCGGGTCGCGGTTGGCCAGGGTGGCCACCCAGCGGCGCAGCGCGGCGCCCAGCTCGGCCCGGGTCTCCTCGAGCGCGTCGTCCTGGATCAGCGACTCCCGGCTGGCCGTGGGGCGCAGCCCGGAGGTGTCGACCACGCAGCGGGCGAAGAACGCCCATTCGGGCAGCAGGTCGTCGGTGCGTTCCGACAGCAGCATGCCGCGCAGGTAGACCCGGGTGGCCTGGCGGGCGCCGGGGGAGGGGGCGAACGGGAGGACGAACGCGGTGCCCCGGGTGCCGGTGGCGGGCACGTGCAGGGGGATGGCGTCGAGGGGGTCGGCGCCGATCAGCTCCCGCCCCAGCGCCATCAGCCCGGGCGAGGCGTGGGTGAAGGGCTGCGCGAAGAGTGGTTCGCCGCTGACGATCTGCTCACCGCCGCCGGGCAGGTAGACCCGCACCGGCACCGGCAGGTAGGCGCCGTAGCGGGAGGCCAGATCGAGGACGCCGGTGGGCGAGGTCAGCTCGCCGTCACCGGCCCGGGGGCGCAGACGGACCTGGGTGCCCACCGCCAGGCCGCCCGCGGCTTCGACCTCGGACTCCAAAAGCTCTCTGACCGTGAACGTTCCGTCGGCGCTGCCGACCCACTCGACGGGTGGCTCGCCGCCGGCGCTGCGGGACAGCACCCGGATGTCGTCGCTCACCATGAAGCAGCTGAGCAGGCCGATGCCGAACTGGCCGAGCCGGTCGGTGCGGGGCAGGTCGAGCACATCGCGCTTGGAGCTGCGCCCGACCGTGGCCAGCAGCTCGCCGACCTCCGCCGCGGTGAGGCCGATTCCGTTGTCGGTGAAGACCAGTTCGCCGCCCGGGGTGTGGGCCGGCGTGATCCGGATGGCCCCGGGAGGGGCCCCCGGCATCCCCTCACGCGCCGTGATCGCATCGACACCGTTCTGCAGCAGTTCGCGCAGGTAGACCTGCGGTCCGGAGTAGATGCTGCGGCTCAGCAGGTCGACGATTCCCCGCAGGTCGACCTGGAACGGCCGGGAGGCGGGCGGCGTCGCCTCGGCCGGGGGTGGCTCGGGGATGGCAGGCACCTGCGAAAGCCTAGGGGGTCGCAGGGGTTTGTCCGAAACCGCCGGGGGTGTGAAATCCGCGGGTTTTTCCTCACCCATCCGTCACCAGCGTTCACGCAACGCGTCCGGGCGGCGAACTGCCCCCGGAAACCGGTGCTCCCGGGGGCAGTTCGAGCGGCGGATCAGGCGGGCCCGACCGCCTTGGACGCCGGGGTCACCCCGAGGGAGCGGGTGAAACCGTCCGGGACGATCAGGTCGTCGCGGGTCAGGTCGTGGACCGAGGAGTGACCGAGACCCAGCACAGCGGAGTCGATACCGCCGCGCAGGATGTCGATGACGTTCTCCACGCCGGCCTGGCCGTTGGCCGCGAGGCCCCACAGGTACGCGCGGCCGATCATCACGGCCCGGGCACCCAGGGCGAGGGCCTTGACCACGTCGGAGCCGCGGCGGATGCCGCCGTCGAGGACCACCTCGATGTCGTGGCCGACGGCCTGCGCGATCGCGGGCAGCGCCCGGATCGAGGCCGGGGTGGCGTCCAGGTTGTTACCGCCGTGGTTGGAGACCGAGATCGCCGTGACCCCGGCGTCGACGGCGCGCTTCGCGTCGTCCACCCGCATGACGCCCTTGAGCATGAACGGGCCACCCCACCGCTCGCGCAGCCAGGCGATGTCGTCCCAGGTGGGCAGCGGGGTGCCGTACCACTCGCCGTAGGCGCCGAAGAAGGTCGGCGCCGGGCCGCCGTCCGGCGGGGCCAGGTTCGGCGTGGTCAGGTCGGGGATCGTCCGGGTGCGACCGAACTGGTACAGCCACTTCGGCCGGATCAGCACCTCGGGGGCGAACTTGATCGCCGTCTTCAGGTCGATCTTCGAGGGGATCTCCGGGGAGCCCCAGTCGCGGCCCATCGAGAACGACCAGTCGGTGGTCAGGATCAGGCCCTTGGCCCCGGCCGCCCGGGCGCGCTCCATGCGCTGCACCAGGACCTCCCGGGTACCGACCCAGTACATCTGGAAGAACGTCTTGTCGTTGACCGCGGCGACCTCCTCGATCGACCGGCTCGCGAACGAGCTCAGCCCCATCGTGATGCCCCGCGCGGCGGCGGCGCGGGCGACCGCGACCTCACCCTCGGGGTGCACGGCCTGCACGCCGGTCGGGGAGATCATCACCGGCAGGGCCAGGTCCTGGCCCATGACCGACGTGCCCAGCTCGCGGGTCTGCGACAGCCCGGCGACGTGCGGCGCGAAACCGAGCTCGCCGAAGGCGTTCATGTTGTCGTCGACGGTCAGACCGCGCTCGGAACCGCCGACCAGTGCCATGTACACGGACCTGGGCAGCCGCTTCCTGGCGCGCCGGTGCGCCTCGGCGACCGTCTCGAACCACGGGTTGGCCATCTGTGTTCTCTCCTCTTCGAGAGGCGGAACGGAAAAGCGCTGATCTGGTGATCGACCGCTGGAACTGCCCGCCGGACCCTGAAAGTTATATTGGCACGAAGTGACAATATAGCGGGCGGGATCCGTCACCGGTCGCCCGCGGATTCACCCGTTAGGGTTCAGGCGTGCTGAACCCCTGGGCCCGCAACCCCTGGTTCGAGAGCGTCGCCGAGGCTCAGCGCCGAGCTGCCCGGCGCCTGCCCGCCCCCGTGTACCAGGCACTTCTGGCCGGGTCCGAGCGCGGGCTCACCCTCCAGGACAACCAGCGGGCCTTCGCCGAACTGGGACTCGCCCCGCACGTCGCAGACCTGGCGCCGACCCGCTCGCTCGGCGTCACCGTGATGGGGCAGCCGCTGTCGATACCGGTGCTGATCTCCCCGACCGGCGTGCAGGCCGTGCACCCACAGGGTGAGATCGCGGTCGCCCGGGCCGCCGCCGCCCGCGGGGTCGCGATGGGGCTCTCGTCGTTCGCGAGCAAGCCGCTGGAGGACGTGATCGCGGCCAACCCCGCCACGTTCTTCCAGATCAGCTGGACCGGCTCCCGCGACCACCTGGCGGCCGGGGTGGAACGGGCCGCCCAGGCCGGCGCCGCCGGGCTCGTCCTCACTCTGAACTGGTCGTTCTCCGAAGGGCGGGACGCCGGTTCACCCCACATCCCCCTGCGCGTCGACCTGCCCACCGCGATCCGCCTCGCGCCCGCCGTCCTGCGCCGCCCGCGCTGGCTGCTCGACTGGGTGCGCGCCGGTGAACTGCCCGACCTGACCGTGCCGAACCTGGCCGAACCCGGTGCCCCGGTCCCCACGTTCTTCGAGGCCTACGGCACCTGGAAGCAGACCCCGCCACCGACGTGGGACGACGTGGCCTGGTTGCGCTCGCAGTGGGAGGGGGAGTTCATGGTCAAGGGGGTCACGCGGGTGGACGACGCGCTGCGGGCCGTCGACGCCGGCGCCACGGCGATCTCGGTGTCCAACCACGGCGGGAACAACCTCGACACCGAACCGGCCTCCGTGCGCAGCCTGCCCGCCGTCGTCGCGGCGGTCGGCGACCAGGTGGAGGTGCTGCTGGACGGGGGTGTCCGGCGCGGGTCGGACGTGGTGAAGGCCCTGGCCCTGGGGGCGAGGGCGGTGATGATCGGCCGCGCGTACCTGTGGGGCCTCGCGGCGAACGGGCAGGCCGGCGTGGAGAACGTGCTGGACGTCCTGCGCGGCGGTATCGACTCAGCGGTGCTCGGCCTGGGCCGGTCGTCGGTGCAGGAGCTCACCCCGGACGACCTGGTGATACCGCCCGGTTTCAGCCCCTGAGGCAGCGGTTCGCCCGCGCCGGTGTCCCCTCGTTCGTGATCATGCGGTACCTCCCGGGTGTGAAGCCTGGCGCGGACCGAGAAGATCGCGATGTGTACACATCGCGATGGGTGGCCCGGACCGGATGGCAACCGTCGCGTCCCCTGCTCGTGATCGCGCGGAAGTGGCCCGGGGTGGGAATCGCGGGCGAGGTACGTCCGGGCGTTTCAGGGGACGACGGTCACCGGGCAGGTCGCGTTGCGCACCAGGTGTACGGCGAGGGATCCGACGAACCGGTGGCCGGCCTGTTTCGAGGCGCCCACGATGATGGCGTCGGCCCGGCGGTCGGCGGCGATCTGGTGGAGGGCCTGGAACGGGCTGCCCGTGCACTCGATCAGCTCGGCGTCGAGCGGGGGGCCGGGGTCTTCGGCGAGCATGGTCATCTCCTTGCGCAGCTCGGCGGCCACCTCGTCCTCCGCCTCCTCGATCGCGGCGGTGCCCGGGCCGGGGGCGAACGCCGTCATCGTGCTGAGCTGCCGCACGTAGACCATGATCAGATACGCATGGGAGCGCCGGGCCAGGCCGACGGCGTAGGCGCGGGCGCGCAGGGAACTCTCCGAGCCGTCGACGCCGACCAGCATGGTGAGCCGCTTGGGGGACGCCTCGCCGGGGGCGCCCGGAATGTCCGAGCCAGACATGTCCCAACTCTATCCGGGTGGGCGGGGCAGGAATGTCGTACCCGGCGGGTAGAACAGTAGGTATGAGAACCCGGCCGGTGATCCTGCACCTGGATCTCGACGCCTTCTTCTCCGCCGTCGAGCAGCTGCACAAGCCCTCGCTGCGGGGAAAGCCGGTCATCGTGGGCGGAACCGGTCGCCGGGGGGTGGTCTCGACGGCGTCGTACGAGGCCCGAACGTTCGGGGTCGGCTCGGCGATGTCGATTTTCGAAGCTCGCCGCCGCTGTCCCAATGCCGCCTATCTCACACCGCGGTTCCAGGCCTACCGGGCGGCGTCGAGGGTGGTCATGGCGCATCTGGCCGAGGTGTCGCCGATCGTCGAGCAGGTGTCGGTCGACGAGGCCTACGTCGATCTGACGCCCACCGCGCCCGGCATCGACGTGGCCGGCGTCACCGAGCTGGCCGAGGAGATCCGCCGCCGCATCCACGAGAGCACCGGGCTCACCGCGTCGATCGGTGCCGGCACGAGCAAGCTCATCGCCAAGATCGGGTCCGACCTGAACAAGCCCGACGGTCTGACCGTGGTCGCGCCCGGCGCCGAGCGGGAACTGCTCGCCCCGATGCCCGTGCGCAAGCTGCCCGGTATCGGCCCCGCCACCCAGGACCGCCTGCACAAGTACGGCATGCACACGATCGGCGAGGTGGCCGCCGTGCCCGGCAAAGAGATCATCGGCATCCTCGGCAAGGCCCACGGCAGCGCCGTGCACCAGCACGCCCAGGGCATCGACAACCGTGAGCTGGAGCCCGAGCGCGACGCCAAGTCGGTCTCCGCCGAGGAGACGTTCTCCACCGACCTCACCGACCGCCGCGAGCTCATGGCTCACGCCCGCCGGATGGCCGGCCGGGTGGTCGGCCGCATCACCCAGGACGGCCTCTGCGCCCGCACCATCACGATCAAGGTGCGCAGCTACGACTTCAGCACCATCACCCGGTCGTTCACCCTCGATCAGCCCACCGACTCGCTGAGCAAGATCATGGCCAGCATCCGTCAGCTCCTCGACGCCGTCGACGTCAGCGACGGCGTGCGCCTGCTCGGCGTCGGCGTGGCCGGCCTCACCGACTTCGCCCAGACCGACCTGCTGGCAGATCTGTTCGGTGAGCGGGACGAGGCGGAGGGCGAGGCCGGCGAGCCCGTGGACCCGGAGGCGGTGGTGGTTTCCGACCGGGGGCCGATCCTGGCCACAGCGGTGGAGCGTGATCCCGTCGAGGCCCAGGAAGTGCACGCTTCCAAGGGTTTCGGCTGGACCGCCGAGCTGGACGACTCCCCGCCCGACACCTCTGAGGTGCCGGACTGGCGTCCGGGGCAGGACATCGTCCATGCCGAGCGGGGGCCGGGCTGGGTGCAGGGGGCGGGTCTGGGCCGGGTGACGGTGCGTTTCGAGGGGCCTCACACCGGTCCGGGGCCGATCAAGACCTTTCGGGTGAACGATCCGGACCTGAGCCCGGGGGAGCCGCCGGTCTGGCAACGGCCGGAGGAAGCGCTCCGGATTCACCGATGAGTTCTGCCGGGCGGCCCGGTCTACCAGGATGTACACGCCGCCCTCCCCACCTGGAGACCTCCTGTGACCACCCCCGAACACCCCGGCCGCACGCTGTTCCTGAACATTCCGGTGGCGGACCTCGAGCGCAGCAAGGCGTTCTTCGCCCGGCTCGGGTTCAGCTTCGACCCGAACTTCAGCGACGACACCGCCAGCCGCATGCTGATCGGCGAGCAGGCCAGCGTCATGCTGCTGAGTCACGAGAAGTTCGCCCAGTTCTCCCAGCTGCCGATGGGCGACGCCCGCACGCACGCGCTGGCGCTCTACTGCTTCAGCGTGTCGTCCCGCGAGGAGGTCAACACGGTCGCCGATGCCGCGCTGGCCGCGGGGGCGGTCGAGGCGGACGGCCTGGAAGACTACGGTTTCATGTGCTCGCGCAGCTTCTTCGACCTCGACGGCCACGGCTGGCAGGTCATGTGGATGGACCCGGTGGCGGCCCAGAAGGGCCCCGAGGAATACGCCGCCTCGACGTCGGCCTGATCTGCGGAGCTGCTGTCCGGGCCGGGCGGGAAGCCCAGTAGATTGACCGGATGAGCAGCACGGAACGCGAGATCCTCACCTGGGACCTGTTCGGCGAGGCGAGCCGGGAGCTTGCCCGGGACATCGCCGGGAGCGGGTTCCGGCCCGACATGGTGATCGCCGTGGCCCGGGGCGGGCTGCTGCCGGCCGGGGCGATCTCGTACGCCCTGGGTGTGAAGGCCGCGGGCACCCTCAACGTCGAGTTCTACAGCGACATCGAGGAGACCCTGCCCGATCCGGTGGTGCTGGAGCCGCTGCTCGACACCGACGCCATCGTGGGCAAGAACCTGCTGGTGGTAGACGATGTGGCGGACTCCGGCCGCACGCTCGACCTGGTGCTGGAGCTGTTGCGGCGCCATCAGCCCGCACAGGTGCGCTCGGCCGTGCTCTACACCAAGCCCCGCACGATCGTTCAGCCCGACTTCTCCTGGCGCGAGACCGACCGGTGGATCAACTTCCCCTGGTCGAGCAAGCCGCCCGTGGTGTCCGGGGCGACGTCCGGTGACGGCGAGACGGCTCCGGCCGTCCCCTGAAGGGGTGGCCCGGGTCGGATCTTCGGTGGAGTGTCCACCGTGTCGCGAGAGACGGTGCGTGATCCTCTGATCTCATAGGGCCATGGCGCAGAGATGGGCACAAGACACGACCGCCCGGGCCCTCAGGCCCGTGCTCACGGTGCTCGACCGGCGGATCGAGCGCCTGGCCCGCAGACGGGCCCGGCAGGTTCTCAGCGAGAGCACCGAGGTCCTCGATCTGCGCACCGAGATGCTGCAGCTCCGCACCGAACTGGAGAAGATGCGCGCCCAGGTGCGCATCCCCGGTTACGCGGTCGACCTGCTGCTCGGGTCGCAGGGCCGCCGCAGCACACGGCTCATCAGTGAGGAACGTCTGCGGCAGCTGGCCTCGCAGATCGCCGAGGCGACGAACGCCCCCGACGCCTACGGGCGCGTGGTGCAGGCCTACCGCACACTCTTCGAACTGGAGCTGCGGGGCGTGGGACGTCTCGCCGGTGGAGCGCCCAACATCCTCGGCAAGCTCGCCACGACACCGCTGCTGAACCCGCCGAACGGCGAGATCCTGGAGATCGGGACGCTTTTCGGTTTGTTTTCGGGTGGAATGGCCCGGCAGATCAGCCGCATCGGCCTGAGCTACCAGCTCACCATCATCGACCCGCTCGCCGACGTGCAGCTCCAGGTCACGGAGCTGAAGGCCGACACCTCCGGCTCCCCGGTCACCGAGAC
The DNA here is from genome assembly GCF_021129235.1 of Kineosporia mesophila. Taxonomy (GTDB): domain Bacteria; phylum Actinomycetota; class Actinomycetes; order Actinomycetales; family Kineosporiaceae; genus Kineosporia; species Kineosporia mesophila. The sequence continues at coordinate 321,951 of NZ_JAJOMA010000003.1, read as the reverse complement.
CGTGGTGCGCGAGAACCTGTCCCTGGCCGGCGTCGACAGCAAGCGGGTGCGGCTGGTGAAGGGCTTCTCCGAAGACCCGAAGATCCAGGCCAAGGTCAGCGACCGTCAGTACGGCGTCATCGTCATCGACGGTGATCACTCGGCCGAGGGCGTCGCCAACGACCTGCGTTTCGCCGAGAAGATCGTGGCACCGGGCGGAATCGTGGTGCTCGACGACTTCGGTGACAAGAACTGGCCGGGCGTCGAGGAGGCCACCCGGGCCCACCTGGCCGGTGGCACCCGGTTCGAGGTCGCCGGGGTCGTGGCCACCAGTGCCTTCCTGCGGGCCGCTCCGGTGGCCACGAAAGACACGACGAAAGGCAAGAAGCCCGAATCGATCACGATCCCGGAAGCCCGCACGGCCGACCTCACCGAGCTGGAACGCCAGAACCAGCACCGATGACCACCGCATGGAGGACGCGGGTGAGCCCCCGCGTCCTCAATGCAGTTGGGCGGTCACAATCTCCTCGTCACACCCGGCCGCCTTCGCGGCCACCGAACCGTCGGGGGCCCAGGCGCCGGAGCCACCCGCGGAGCGTTCACCCAGCTGGTGACCGCCCAGGTTGGCCATGATCGTCCACAATCCGTGATCGACCGCGGCGGAGACCATGCGCCCGCTGATCTTGCTCTCCTCGCCCGCCGTGAACAGCGCCGAGGCGGCGTACACCTGGGCGCCCGCCGCGCGGGCGGCCCGGGCGTGCTCGGGAAAGGCGGTGTCGTAACAGATCGCGAGCCCGACGTTCCAGCCGTCGACCGACACGACCGTAGGGCCCTCACCCGGCTCGACCAGGTCTGACTCCGCTCCGTGCAGATATGTTTTCGGGGCCACCACGTCGGGCGCCGCGTCGTTCAGCACCAGCGACGCGATGTGGCGGCGGGACCCGGAGCGCAGCAGCGCACCGACCACCACGGTCGATCCCGCCGCGGCCCGCCGGACCCCGGCCAGCCGGTCGTCGCCGGGCGCGAACCACATCCGGGGGTCGTCGCCCAGGGCCAGGTCGTAGCCGGTCAGGGACAGCTCCGGGAACACGATCAGCCGCGCCCCGGCCGCCACCGCCTGCTCCACGATGCTCTCGGTGCGGCGCAGGTTCGCCTCGACATCACCGTTCACCGGCACGGACTGCACCGTGGCCACCCTCAGCACCGTGGCCACCCCCAGCGGGCCGCTCATCGGCGCCAGAAGTCGAACTGGTCGCGACCGGGCCGGAAACCGGCGGCCTCGACCACGTCCACCGCGAGCTCGAACTGAGCCCCGACCCGGTACGGCACGTGGGCGTCACTGCCGAACGACACGGCCTCACCGCCCTCCTCGTACCACCAGCGCATCAGCTCGACCGACCAGAGCGGGCTGCGGGTGTTGATCTCCAGGGCCCGGCCACTGGTGGCGAGCGCCCGGAACACCGTGCGGTACTCCTCCTCGAAGAGCGCCTCGTCGTACGGCCGGGCACCGGTGGGCCAGTAGCGGCGCGGGAAGTCGCAATGCGCCAGCACCTGGAACACGTCGGAGCCCTTGATCAGGTCGAGCAGGCCCTCGAAGTAGCGGCGCATCGCATCCTCGGGAGCGACCCCGAGGGCGAAGACCCGCTCGGGGGAGAGGATGCGGCCCTCGTGCACGACCGAGTGCAGGGAGCCGAGCACCCGCTCGAACGCGCCCGAGCCCAGCACCTGAGCCACGCTGCCGGCGAAGAGGTGCGGCTCGCCGGTCTCGATGCCGGTGAGGATGCGCAACTGCGGGAACTTGTCGCGGCACCGGGCGATCGAGGCCTGGTAGGCCTCGATGTCCAGCGGCTGGACCCGCTCGCGGTGCGCGATCGAGACGTGCCCGGACCCGCTGACGGTACTGACGGGGGGCAGGTCGTCGTGACCCCACGCGGTGAAGTCGACGTGCTCGGTGAACGCGATGGCGGGCAGGCCGAGCTCGACGGCCCGGGCACACGCCAGTTCCATCGAGCCGTTGCTGCGGGTGTCCCAGCTGAACTGGGAGTGCACATGATTGTCGGGGGGAAGCATCGCCACGATTGTCTCATCGCTCTTCCATGACATGAGCTTGACCGTCCCTTCCCGGTGGCTTGAACTCCCGGCCCCTAGATTCGCCCTCCCTGATGGTGCGGTCCTGTACGAGAGTGAGAACGACCTTGCCCAGCATCAACCTCCGGTCCGGGCGGGTCCGCGTGGCGCTCGCCGCTGCGCTCGGCGCCCTGGTCGTCGTGCCGGTGGCGGTGAACTCGCTCTCCCCGGCGGGCGCCTCGACCCCGCTCTCGGCCGCGGGCCTGAAGATCACCGTGTCCGGTCCGGCCACCGTGATCGCCACGCAGGCGTACAAGATCACGGTCAGCGGGGACGACCGGGTGTGTGGCGTGATGGAGGGCACCACCAACCAGATCGACAGGACGAAGCCCTACCGCCTGACGTTCTCGCCGAAGAACCTCTCCGCGGGCCCGCACAAGCTCTCGATCGCCGCGATCGGCTGCTCCGACACCAACAGTTTCCCGGTCTACGGCAGCGCCACCAAGACCGTGACGGTGCCGGTGCACGTCGAGAGCTACAGCCGCTGGATCGCCCCGGCCTCGTCCACCGCCGCGGACCGCAAGCTGGCCCTGAAGGTCTCCACCGCCCAGGCCGGTGTCACCGTGAAGCTGATGCGGGGGTCGAAGACCGTCAGGTCGCTGGGAAGCCGGTCGACGAAGGCCGCGACCTACCGCTGGAAGCCGGCCGGTGTGGCCCAGGGCGACTACACGCTCGCGGTCACCTCGGGCGGCAGCACGGTGAAGATGCGTACGACCATCACGAACGGCTGGGCGCCGATGCAGGCGCCGTTCCCGCGCTGCAAAACCCTGACCTGGCGCTACGACGCGAGCGGGGAACCGGCCCGCGCCGCCGGCATCGAGAAGGACCTGCGCGGTGCCTTCACCCGGGTGTCGAAGGTCACCGGCCTGACGTTCAAGCAGGTCAGGACCGGCGGCACGATCACGGTCGACTGGGGCGGGGCCGCCCGCTTCCCCGACGGCGGCAACGACGCGGCCGGTGTGGGCGGCTCCACGGTGAGCGGGGGCCGGGCCGTCTCCGGCGGCCTGACCCTGAACACGGCCTCCACCTGGGTGGGTGCGGCGGGCTTCGGGCACGACGCGAACGCCTTCCCGGCCCGGGGCGGGCTGATCCTGCACGAGCTCGGGCACGTGCTCGGCCTGGGGCACGTGACCAGCAAGAAGGCGCTGATGTACCCGGTGTCCAGCAATGGTTCCCCGTCCACGCTGACGGCGTACGAGCGGGCCGGGCTGAAGGCGCTCTACCCGGCCTGCTGATTTGCGGGCCGGGCGCAGAATGACGGGGTGGACGACACCCTCCTGAGCCCCGCCTTCGAGTCCCTCGTCGATCTGGTCTCCGACGGTGGGGCGGTGGTGCTGAGCGGTGCGGGGATCTCCACCGACTCGGGTATCCCGGATTACCGGGGCCCGTCGGGGGCCCTGCGCCGCCACACCCCGATGACCTACCAGACCTTCATGAAGGACGCGTCGGCCCGCCATCGGTACTGGGCGCGCAGCTACCTGGGGTGGCGGCAGATGAAGCGGGCCCGGCCCAACGCCGCGCACCGGGCGGTGGCCGGGCTCCAGGCCCAGGGACTGCTCGAGGGCGTCATCACCCAGAACGTCGACGGTCTGCACCAGGCCGCCGGCGCGACCGGGGTGATCGAGCTGCACGGCGGCCTCGACCGGGCGCTGTGCCTGAACTGCGGGGAGGCCGTGTCCCGGGCCGACCTCGACGTGACGCTGCGGGCGGCCAACCCGGACTTCACCGCGCACGCCGAGGCGGTGAACCCGGACGGCGACGTGGACCTTCCGGAGGAGGCCCTGGACGGGTTCGTCATGGTCGCCTGCGAGCACTGCGGGGAGGGGCCGCTGAAGCCCGACGTGGTGTTCTTCGGCGAGACCGTGCCGCGCCCCCGGGTCGAGGCCTGCTTCGGCATGGTCGACCGGGCGGGCTCGTTACTCATTCTCGGATCATCACTCAAAGTGATGTCGGGGTTCAGGTTCGTGCTGCACGCGCGCAAGCTGGGTATCCCGGTGGCGATCGTCAACCAGGGGGAAACCCGGGGCGATACGCACTGCGACATTCGTATTGATGCCCCTTTGGGTGTTCTGGTCCCCTCCCTGGAGCGCGCGATGGCAGCAAAGTCCGTGATCAACTAGCCCGATCGGTCACTTCGCGTTCGGCCGAGCGGGTAGGTTGACCTCCGCCGACCGGTTGACGGTCGGTGCACAACCTCACGATTCGTAGTCGCTGATCGACGGTCTCGCAGTCACTGAAAGCCTTCCGTCGCCGCCGCTGAAGAGAGCGAGAGACGCAGTTGCCGAGCACCGTCCCTGATGCCCGACGTTCACGCCTAGTCACCAGGAGCCTCCGGCTCCTGAGTATCGGTGGCCTGCTGGTTCTCCCGGTCGCGGCCGGTTCGATCGCGCCCGCCGGAGCCAGTGAGCAGCAGGCGGCCCCGGCCGTGGCCCGTGACCCTGATGCGATCGGCCGGATCACGCCCGGCGGTGTGTTCCAGCCGGCCTCGGGTCCGGGGGCAGCGGACCACCCGGACTATCAGGCGGCCGCGGCGAAGGTTCGCATCAGCGGCCCGGCGACGATGACGAAGAGCGCCACCTACCAGGTCAAGGTGACGGGCTCGGCGAAGGTCTGCGGCATCATCGAGCAGTCCGTGCCGCGGCAGGACATGAAGAAGCCGTACACGATCCCGGTCACGCTGAAAGATCTGAAGGCCGGCCAGACCCGGGTGAAGGTCTACGCCGTCGGCTGCTCCACGACCAACAGCTATCCGGTCTACGGCATCGGTTACAAGACGATCAGCCAGCCGGTGCACGTGAACAAGGTGACCCGCTGGATCGCCCCGACCTCGGAGAAGAAGGCCGACCGCACGCTCAGCGTCTCGGTCACCGCAGCGAAGGCCGGCATCAGCGCGCGGGTGCTGAAGGGTTCCCGGCCGGTCAAGACCCTGCCCACGAAGAAGTCGAAGAAGGCCACCTTCACCTGGGCGCCGGCTCGGGCCACGCCGGGCAGCTACACCGTCGCGGTGAAGGCCGGCGGCACGACCGTGAAGCTGGCCACCGGCGTCACCGACGGCTGGGCGCCGATGAACTGGCCGTTCGCCCGCTGCAAGACGCTGACCTGGACCTACAACGCCACGAACGAGCCGGCCCGGGCGAAGAACATGGTCGTGGACATCAAGGAGGGCTTCCGGCAGATCACCGCGGCCACGGGCATCCAGTTCAAGCGGGTCTCCCAAGGCGGCACGATCGGCCTGACCTGGGCGGGCAAGAAGCACTTCCCGGACGGTGAGACCGACGCCGACGGCCTGGGCGGCTCCACCGGCAACGGCACCGTCGCCACCAAGGGCTCCGTGTGGTTCAACACCGCCTCGCGCTGGGTGGGCGACCCGGGCTACGGTCGCTACGACGGCGTGCCCGGCCGCGGCGCCCTGATCGTGCACGAGGTCACGCACTCGCTGGGTCTGGGCCACGTCACCGACCAGGCCGCCCTGATGTACCCGATCGCGGGCGTCGGGTCGCCGACCACGCTGACCCGGTACGAGATCGCGGGCCTCAACACGCTGTACAACGCGAAGTCCTGCTGATCAGAGGGCCTTTGACCGAAGGATTTCAGGGCGTGTCGCCGGGGCGTAAACCGCCCCGGGACATGCCCTATCTTTAGGTTCCGTGTCCAAGGTATTGACAGCTCTCCCCGTCGGTGACCGAGTCGGAATCGCCTTCTCCGGTGGTCTCGACACCTCCGTCGCCGTCGCGTGGATGCGCCATCACGGCGCCGTCCCCTGTGCCTACAGCGCCGATCTCGGTCAGTACGACGAGGACGACATGGCCTCGCTGCCCGGTCGCGCCAAGCAGTACGGCGCGGAGATCGGCCGTCTGGTCGACTGCCGCGAGGCGCTCGTCGAGGCCGGTCTGGTCGCCCTGATGTGCGGAGCGTTCCACATCCGCTCCGGCGGTAAGGCCTACTTCAACACCACGCCGCTGGGCCGTGTCGTCACCGGCACGCTGCTCGTGCAGGCCATGCAGGAGGACGGCGTCTCGATCTGGGGCGACGGTTCCACCTACAAGGGCAACGACATCGAGCGCTTCTACCGGTACGGCCTGCTGGCCAACCCGGCGCTGCGGATCTACAAGCCGTGGCTCGACGCCGACTTCGTCAACGAGCTCGGCGGTCGCGCCGAGATGTCGCAGTGGCTCACCGAGCACGACCTGCCCTACCGCGCCAGCAAGGAGAAGGCGTACTCCACCGACGCCAACATCTGGGGAGCCACGCACGAGGCCAAGACCCTCGAGCACCTCGACGAGTCGCTCGAGATCGTCGAGCCGATCATGGGCGTCAAGCACTGGGACCCCTCGGTCGTCATCGAGACCGAGGACATCACCGTCCAGTTCGAGAACGGCCGCCCGGTCGCGATCAACGGTGAGAAGTTCAGCTCCCAGGTCGATCTGGTGATGAAGGCCAACGAGATCGGCGGTCGTCACGGTCTGGGCATGTCCGACCAGATCGAGAACCGGATCATCGAGGCCAAGAGCCGCGGCATCTACGAGGCGCCCGGCATGGCGCTGCTGTTCATCACCTACGAACGGCTCGTCAACGCCATCCACAACGAGGACACGGTCGACTCGTACCACACGATGGGCCGTCGCCTCGGCCGTCTGCTGTACGAAGGCCGCTGGCTCGACCCGCAGTCGCTGATGCTCCAGAGCAGCCTCACCCAGTGGGTCGCCCGCGCCGTCACCGGTGAGGTCACCGTGCGCCTGCGTCGCGGCGACGACTGGACCATCGTCAACACGGCCGGCCCGAACCTGAGCTATCACCCCGACCGGCTCTCGATGGAGCGCACCGAAGACGCCGCCTTCGGCCCGGTCGACCGGATCGGCCAGCTGACGATGCGCAACCTCGACATCGCCGACTCCCGCCAGAAGCTCGAGCTCTTCGCCGGTCTCGGCCAGCTCGAGGGCCAGGCCACCATCGTCGGTGAGCTGGAGCCCGGCGGCGCCGAGCGGATCAGCCGCAACCGCGACGCGGACGCCGACGTGGTGCTGCTCGACCAGGCGGCGATGGAAGCCGGAAACGACTAATTTTCAACGATCTTCGGATACCGCGCGGCGGTGGGCCCTGGACGGGCCCACCGCCGCGCGGTTTTGTGGGGCGTGGAACCTCGGTGGGGTCTCGTTCCGTCGTTGGGGTATGAGCACACGAGGACTCGTATGAGGGACGAAGCGTTTCTGGACTTCGCCCGCCGGAACCGGGCGGACCTGCTGCGCACGGCGGTGCTGCTGACCGCCGGGGACCGGCACCTGGCCGAAGACCTGACGCAGACCACCATGACCGCGCTGTACGTGAAGTGGCCGGTGTACCAGCAGGCCCGTAACCCGGCTGCCTACGTGCACCGGTGCCTGGTGAACGCGCTGATCGACGAGAAGCGCCGGCCCTGGCGACGCGAGCGCACCACCGACGTCATCCCCGAGGAGCTGTCGGGGAGCGAGGTGATGTCGTTCGACGACGCATCGGCCGACGCCCGGACCGAGGCGCTGTACGCCGCGCTGCGGGAGCTGCCCCGCCGGACACGAGCCGTGCTGGTACTGAGGTACTTCCACGATCTGAGCGTGGAGGACACCGCCGAGGCGCTGGACTGCGCCCAGGGCACCGTCAAGAGCCAGGCCGCCCGCGGGCTGGAGAAGCTCCGCCGGCGGATGTCCGCCCACCTCACCCCCACCGACCCGAAGGGAGCCCTCCGTGGCTGATCTGCGCAACATCATGTACGAGGCGGTCAGCGACATCACGGACCCCGAGGAGTCCGTCGTCCGCACCGATCTGGCCCTCGGCCGTCAAGCCCTGGCCCGGCAGCACACCCGCAGGTTCGGCCGTCGGGTTCTGATCCCCGTCGGTCTCGCGGCCGCGGCGGCCGGCGTCGTCGCCGTCTCGGTGCTCGGCGGTCCTGGTGGCGGCTCCGGTGACGCAACCTCGGGCATCTCCCTGATCGCCTACACCGGTGAACAGCCCGCCGGCTTCACGGTCGACGAGGTGCCGGACGGCTGGGAGATCCAGGAGGTGAACGAGGTCTACATCCTGGTCGCCCCGGTGGGCGCGGCCAATCAGGACATCCAGGAGACCGAGGGCAAGGTCGAGATCCACGTGGCCGACCGGAACGAACTGGCGGTCGACCGGGCCGAGAAGCACGCGCTGAAGGTCGATGACGTCACCGCGACCCGCTTCACGTTCCCCGACCCCGACCTGGTCGTCAACACCACCGACACGCCGAAGGTGGGCCCGGCCTCCACCCCTGGCCTCCTCCTGCCCACGGGTAAGGACACGCTGCTCTTCCAGTTCCCGACCGTTCAGGGCTGGGACGACGCGACCATCGCGACGTTCGCCGCCGGGGTGCACCTGACGGATGCCGGGAGAAGGAGCGCCCGCTAGAGGGTTTCACGCCTCCGGTCTCGTATCGATGGGGGACGCGCGGGGGCACCGGGCCCACGCGCGTCCCCTTCGGCGGTTCGGGCTTGCGCTCGACGGCGGTCAGGGTTCATGATTCTCCCGTGATCCTTCCTCTCGTGATTGCCGAGATTTCCCCCGCTCGATGAGCAACCCGGACGCGGCTGGTTCCGCGATCCTCGACCCGATCTGGGCCACGGCCCATCTCGAAGCCCGCCGGACCGGCGTGCCTTCCACCATGGTGGATGCTGCTACCGGACATCGGCTCGCCGGTGACTGGCGCCGTGCTTGCGAGGCGGCTGCTGTAGACGTGCGGCTGGACCTGACGGATGTCCGGGAACGGCACGGTCCCGACGTTTGCCGTCAGATTCTCGCTGATCTGCGATGTTTCGCGCCCGACCTGTTGCGGTGGCATCTGCCGCGCAGTCTTCCGGGTGGCGGACCGCAGAAGAACCTGGTGCTGACCCTGGCCGAATATCCCGGCGCCGCAGCGCTGGTCGTGCGGACGCCGGCCGTGCACTGGGCGGCGGGGGAGCGGCTGGTGCTCGAACTGGCGGAGCCCTCGCCGGCGGGCCGACGCGCTGACCGGTGGCGCATCGTCCATCATCGATATTTGTGGGATGCCGACCGGTCGGGTGAATATGCTGCGATTGCAGTAGGTCCCGACGCGGTGGTCCAGGCTCAGGATGCGGGCGACTTCGCCGCGGCCTGGTGGCTGGCCGGTATCGACCTGCATCCGGGCGAGGGATCGCGGATGATGCGTCATCTGCGGGTGAATCTTCCACCGCTGCTGGACCTTCGGGAGACGGTGGCCCTACGGCCGGGTGGTGGGCTGGCCATCGTTCTGCAGCCACGCCGAAAAGGACCGTACGCCTCGGGAGTCGACGCGTACGTCACGTCGGCGATGGCGGCGGCCCGGTTGCCGGTCCTGCCTTGTCCGGCCTGGTGCCGGCCACTCGACCACGATCTGATCCGGCTCGGCCTGGCCTCGCCCATGCAGCTCCATCCACTGGTGCGTCAGGCCTTTCGTGGTGATCCGGTCGCGGCGGCGGATTCCGTGCAGATCGGCTGCCGGGGTCGTGCCCATCGGGTGCGCCGCGAGAACGGCCGGTGGACGGCCCTGGACCACGACGATCGTCAGGACGAGGCCGAGCGGTTCCTGATCGGTCTGGGGGCCGAGGCCGTCGGATGCCATCAGGTCATCGCCGAACTCGAGCACGCCCAGGTCGCCGAGAAGGAACGCTTCGCCATCGTTCCCCGCTACCGAGCGGCGCTCGACGGGGTCATGACCTGGCCGGAGCCCGACGGCGTGTCCTTCGAGGGGCCCGGCACCTTCCGGGCCGCCCTTTCCGGGCAGGAGATCAATTCCTGGTTGATGCGCCGCAGCCGCCGTAACACCAAGCCCCTGAAGGGGCGCTCCCTTCCGCAACGCCGGAAAGGAGCGCCTCTCAAACCCTCATACCAAGGATGGTGATGCAGATGAAGACTGCCGACACGTTGATCCGCCTCACCCGGGAAGCCTCCAGCGAACCCGGAACCGATCCCTACCTCAGTGCCATGTCTCTGGCCGTTCAGGCCGATCTGCCCGTACTGCTCTGGGGCGCACCGGGAATCGGTTAGACCGCGACCCTGGAACGTCTGGCCGACGACCTCGGTCTGCCGCTGGAGACCGTCGTCGCGAGCGTCCACGACCCCACGGACTTCAACGGTCTGCCCGTGCCCGGGGCGGACCCCGCCCGCGACGGTGTGCCGATGGCGCCGCCGGACTGGGCCGTGCGTCTGCACCGGAACCCGGCCGGGGGCCTGCTCTTCCTCGACGAGCTGTCCTCGGCCACCCCGGCCGTGCAGGCGGCCTTGCTGAGAGTCGTGCTGGAACGGAAGGTGGGCAGCCTCGCTCTTCCCCGCGAGGTCCGTGTCGTCGCCGCCGCGAACCCGCCCGAGTGCGCGGCCAACGGCTGGTCGCTGACTCCGCCGCTGGCCAACCGTTTCGTGCACCTGCCCTGGCGTCACGACCCGGCCGTGGTGGTCCGGGGGCTCGGGGGCTGCTGGCCGCACGTCAGCCCGCCGCAGCTGGATCCCGACCGGCTGGAGGCGTCCGTGGCCAGGGCCCGGGCGGCCGTGACCGGATTCCTCACCGTGCGCCCCGACTACACCCATCGCCTGCCGAAGGACGACGTCGGCCGGGGTGGCGCCTGGCCCTCACCACGGACCTGGGAGATGGCCCTGAGGCTGCTGGCTTTCGGGTATGCGAGCGGGGCTGACCGGGAGACGATCTCGGTGGCGCTGCGGGGCACGGTGGGTGACGGCGCTGCTCTGGAGCTGCTGGCCCACCTGGATCGGCAAGACCTTCCTGACCCGGAAGACGTTCTTCTGCTGCCGTATTCGTTCGAGGTACCGGAGCGTGGCGACCGGGTGCAGGCCGTTCTGCAGTCGGTGGTGGACGCTGTGTCGCGGCGCAGCAGCCAGGAACGGTGGACCGCGGCCTGGCGGGTGCTGGACCGGGTGGCGCAGGTGCGTTCGCTCGACCTGGTGGCCGCCAGCGCGTTGCAGCTCTCCGCCATGCGGGCCCCGAACTGGCCCGCCCCGGTGGATCTGACCACGATGCGGGGTCTGGCGGATCTGCCCGGTCTGGTGAAGCTGTCGCGGTCGCTGGCCGAGGCGGGTGCCTCCTGATGGACCATCAGAAACTTCTGGCGGGAAGACTCCTGGCCGCCCAGGCCCATCCGTATCTGGCCGGTGCCCTCTTCGCCCTGACCATCGTCCCTGATCGTCGGCTCTTCACCATGGCGGTGGACCGCTACTGGCGCTGCTACGTCTCGCCCTCGTTCGTGGAGGCCTGCGACGTGGGCGAACTCGCCGGGGCCTGGATCCACGAGGTGGGTCATCTGCTGCGCGAGCACCATGCCCGGGGAGACGACCTGTGGGAACGTTCGCGGGCGGGGCACGGCTCGTGCGATCCCTCTGTGGCCTACGCCAGGAGCCTGGCGGGAGGATCGTGGCTCGATGCGGACCAACCCGGCCGGGAACGCCTGCGGATGAACATCGCGATGGACTGCGAGATCAACGACGACGAGCAGAAGACGCCGGGTCCCGGCGGAATCCGGCTACCGGCGGGCAGTCTCGTTCCCATACAGTTCGGGTTGCCGGAGGGCCGCCCGTTCGAGTCCTATCTGCGCGAGCTGCCTGCCACCGTGGTGAACGGCTACCTGGCCTGGCTCGACTGCGGTTCCGGGGCGCACGGAGGGGACGCGCCCTGGGACCTCGGTCCGGACGACGGTCATCCGCTCGGTGCGGCCGAGGCCGAGGTGATCCGGATCCGCACGGCCGAGCAGATCAAGCGCGGCCGGGGCCGTACCCCCGGTCGCTGGAGCCGGTGGGCGGACGAGGTCGGCCGGCCGAAGCAGGACTGGCACCGGATCCTCGGGGCGGCGGTGCGGGCGAGACTGGGTAGTGGGGGCGGATCGGGTGACCACACCTTCAACCGGCCCGGGCGCCGGTCGGCGGCCCTGGGTGGGCGGGTCGTGCTGCCCGCCCTGACCCGGCCCGCCCCGGAGGTGGCCGTGGTCATCGACACCTCCGGCTCGGTCAGCGACGACGAGCTCGGCTGCGCCCTGGCTGAGACCGCCGGCATCATCAGTGCGGCCGGTGGGCGCCGGGTCACCGTCTACAGCTGCGACTCCGCCGTGCAGACGGCGCAGCAGGTGGCCTCGGCCCGGCAGATCACCCTGGCCGGGGGCGGCGGCACCGACCTGCGCCAGGGCATCCGCCGGGCCCTGGCGTCCCGCCCCGTCCCCGACGTCATGGTGATCCTCACCGACGGGCACACCGGCTGGCCGGAGAGCGCACCGCAGGTGCCGGTCGTCATCGGGGTGTTCGGGCCGGAACCGGAGCTGGACGACGACGGCGAGTGGCATCCGAAAAGGCCACCGGCGTGGGCCCGGACGATCCGGATCGGTTGAGGTCTCAGCCGATCCGCCGGGAGATCTCCGGAACCACGGTGTCGAGCAGCCAGTTCGCCGAGAGCACGCTGGGGCGGTCGAGGGCCGGCCAGTACGGGAGTTCGGGATCGGCGGGGAGGACCAGGGAACGGCCGTCGCGGGTGGCGGGAAGGGCGGCGAAGCGTTTGCTCCCCGTGACCGCCCCGACGCCGCTCCTGGTCACCGTTCCGTCGCCGTTCCGGGGGACCGCCTCGGGACTGTCGGAGTAGGTCGCGTCGACGACGACGAGGTCGGCGTCCAGAGCCGTGAAGTTCTTCGGTGTCAGGCGCACGTCCGAGACATCTTCCAGCTTGGTCTTGTTCGCCTCACCGGCCAGCGCCGGGTTCACCCGGAACCCCAGATCGATGAAGAACTGCATCCGTTCGACGGTGGAGACGTAGGCGAACCAGCTGGTCTCGATCTTCTGGGCGAGGGAGATCGTCCGTCCGTCGAACTCGGGATGCTCCCGGGCCACCGAGACCGTTCTGGTCTTCAGGTCGTCCAGCAGTTCCTGACCCTGCCGGGGAACCCCCATCGCCCGGGCAACCAGCATGGTCTGTTCTTCCAGGTCGGGGGAGCCGAACTCTCCCAGTCCTTTCGGCGCGCCGATCACCGGAGCGATCTTCGCCAGGCTCTTGTAGCGCTCGGGGTCGCGGTCGAGGTCCGTGTCGATGATGAGGTCAGGGTTCAGCTGGGCGACCAGCCGGCTCTCGTCGTCGTCCGCGTTCATCTGCTGGCTCGGAATGAGTTGCGGGGTGGAGTCCAGGTGCTCGTTCATCCAGGGCCCGCTGCCCCGGTTGCCGAACTGTGGCCAGCCCTTCATCGCGACCGGGGTGGTCCCCAGCGCCAGGAGGGCGTCCGCGTCGCCGTAGCCCAGCGCCACCACCCGCTCGGGCTGTTTCCTGATCGTGATGTCGCCGTAGAAGGTCTCGACCGTGGCCGGGAACCGCGCTGCGGGAGCCACCGTCACCGCCGCCGGCCCGGCGTGCCCGTTCACCGGCTTCGCATCAGACGTGCAGGCGGTGAGCGTCCCGACCAGGGCACCCACGGCGACCAAGGCCAGGGCGCGATATGGGCGATTCATGCATGGAAGGGTAGTTCACCCGCCGCCCGGGACGAGCCGATCGGGTGATGTGGCGTGGCCGGCTCAGGGCCGGGCCGTTTCTGCCGACCGAGCTGGGGATGGAGCGGTACTGGAAGGCCTACCTCGGCAGCGGCCTCCTCGTCGTTGCGGTGTATTTGTGCCTCCCGGAAGGGGTTCCGCGCGACCTGGTGTACGGGGTGGTGGGCCTGTCGAGCGTGGCGGCCATCGTCGTCGGCATCCGTCTGAACCGCCCGCTCCGGGCCCGGGCCTGGTGGGCGATGGCGTGCGGCCAACTGCTCTGGGTCTCCGCCGACACACTGTTCAGCTGGTACGAGGACGTTGCCCACACGGATGCTTTCCCCTCCCCGGCCGATGTCCCGTACCTGCTGGCCTATCCGGTGATGTCCCTGGGCTTCGTGATCCTGTTGCGGGCCCGGCAGCGCCGACGCGATCTTGCTGGGGCGATCGACAGCGGTGTTCTCACCGCGAGCCTGGCTCTGGTGTCGTGGGTGGTGCTGGCTGCCCCGATCACCCGCGCGACCGACCTGCCGCTGTTCGAAAGGGCGGTGGGGGTGGCCTATCCGGCGGCCGACATCCTGCTCCTGGCCGTGCTGATGCGCCTGGTCATCGTGCCCGGGGCCCGCACACCCGCCTTCCGGATGCTGGCCGGCGCCGCTTCCCTGCTACTGGTGGCGGACGCCGTGTACGCGGTGCTCATCGCCAGCACCGGTTACCGGAGCAGCGCGCTGGATCTGCTCTGGCTGGGCTCTTACGTCTTATGGGGAGCTGCCGCGCTGCACCCCTCGATGCGCAAGCTGTCCGAGCCGGGCGAGCAGAACGCGGTGCCGTTCACGCGCCTGCGCCTGGCTCTGCTCACCGTCGCGGTCCTGCTGGCGCCGGTGACGCTGATCGTCCAGTTGCTCTCGGGAATCGCTCCCAGCGTGTGGGCGGTGGCCCTGGCGTCCATCGTGCTGTTCAGCCTGGTGGTGGTGCGCATGAACGCGGCCCTTCAGCAGGTCGTCGTCTCCACCGCGCAACGAGAGCGTCTGCAGGACGACCTCGCCCACCAGGCGGCCCACGACTCCCTGACCGAACTGGCCAACCGGGCGCGGGCTCTGGAGCTGATCGAGGCCGGGCTGCACCGGGGTCAGCGCTCCGGCGGTTTGGTGGGCCTGCTCTTCATCGACCTGGACCACTTCAAGGCGGTCAACGACACCCATGGCCATCGCGCGGGCGACGACGTCCTGCGCGAGACCGCGGCCCGGATGAAGCGGCTCATCCGCACCGGGGACACCGTCGGTCGTCTGGGTGGTGACGAGTTCGTCGTGCTCATCGAGTCGCTGGCCTCCGAGCGCGACCTGATCGACCTGGCGGAGCGTCTGGTGGCCAGCATTTCGGCACCGATGGACGCGGCCGGCCAGAATGTGGTGGTCGGCGCGAGTATCGGGGTGGCCATCAACCGGGACGGCGGGACCGACGCAGCGGGGCTCCTGCACGAGGCCGACGCCGCCGCC
This sequence comes from Kineosporia mesophila, assembly GCF_021129235.1. GTDB lineage: Bacteria > Actinomycetota > Actinomycetes > Actinomycetales > Kineosporiaceae > Kineosporia > Kineosporia mesophila. Next base: position 306,853 of record NZ_JAJOMA010000003.1, on the reverse strand, counting down.
TACCGGGCCAAGGCCGGCGGCCGGGGTCGGGTCGAGGTCTTCGACGAGTCACTGCGCCGTCAGCTGCACGACCGGGCGCAACTGGAGCAGGCGATCCGTGACGGCCTGCCCGCGGGCGAGTTCGTGCTGTATTACCAGCCCGTCGTGGACATGACCACCGCCGCGCTGCAGGGTTACGAAGCCCTCCTGCGCTGGGAACGCCCCGGCCGGGGGCTGGTGATGCCGGACGCGTTCATCCCCACGGCCGAGCAGTCCACCCTGATCTGCCACCTGGGTCGCTGGGTCCTGGACGAGGCGACCCGCGAGTTCGCCCACTGGCTCGAAGAAGGAGAGATCGGAGCAGAGGACGACCTCACGGTCGCGGTGAACATCTCGGGTCGCCACCTGGCCAGTGCGAGCATCGTCGCGGACGTGAAAAATGCCCTGCTGGCAGCCAACCTGCGCCCGGAACGGCTCGTCCTGGAGATCACCGAGACCGTTCTGCTCGACGAGCCGGCGGCCGCCCCGCACCTGCGGGCACTACGGGAGCTGGGGGTGAGGATCAGCATCGACGACTTCGGCACCGGCTACACCTCGATCGGTCAGCTGCAGTACCTGAACGCGGACACCCTGAAGATCGACAAGAGCCTGGTGGCCTCCAGCCGCCCGGGCGCCGTCGAACTGGTCGAGCTCGTCGTCCGCGCCGCCCACGCCTTCGGCCTCAACGTCATCGCCGAGGGCGTCGAGCGCCAGGACCAGGTCCCCGCCCTGCAACGCGTGGGCTGCGACTCGGCCCAGGGTTATCTGTTCTCCCGGCCGCAGGCGACGATGGGAGCCCACCCGTCCGCGGCCGATCCGCAGCTGTCGCCCGCTTCCTCTCTGAATGACCCGGTACCGTAACCTCAATGGGGTAGTTGCCGACGGCTGCCCGGGCGGAGGGAGGAACCGGAATCAAGGTCTCCTGCTGAGGGCCACTATCCAGCTTCAGTCGGGGCGAGGCCGGGTATGACGGATCCTCTGGACGAGGCTGGGCTCGAAGAGATCGAAGGGCTGGCTTCGGTGGCCACTCCTGGTCCGTGGTTCGTCCGGTTCCTGGACGACGCCTCCGCGATGAATCTGGTGGCGATCAGTACGGTTCCGGGCACAAACACGGGCAAGGGGGAGAGGTGGCCGGATCACGAGAACGGCGAGATGGTCGCGGCCACGTTGGTCCAGCATCCGCGATACATGGATGTTGTGGATGGGCAGTGGGACGAGAATGCGGCTTTCATTGCGATGGCCCCTGAGGCGGTGCCTCGGTTGGTGGACGAGGTGAGGCGGTCGCGGGGTCTGCTCGGGGAGGCCGGTGAGCGGCCGCCGGGACGGTGAAACCCGTCACCCCGACCGGGAATCCGGAGAAGGCGGGACGGGGGGCGTTGACCGATATCCAGTCGCCGTGTGTTCTCATCCGGTTCAGGCCGGGGCCGAGGTTGGCCAGGACCACCCCGCCGGCTTCCAGTGCGGTCCGGGTGGCCGCGAACGACGAGTCGGTGTCGGGGCCGAAGGTGTCGCTGCCCAGTGCCCGCACCCGCCGCGTCCCGAACAGCCAGGAGACCCCGTCGGCGCTGAAACCGGCCGCTTGAATGCTGTATTCGGGGGTTCCGAAGAGCTGGGCGTGGCCGGTCCGGAGCACCACGCAGGCCCCGGAAGGAATCGGGCTCCAGCGGCGCTCCCAGGCGTGTACGTCGTCCATAGTTATCGAACGACCGGGCTCGGGGGCATCGAACACCGCCAGCGGCATGAGGGTCCACGACTCGTCCAGGTCGCTGAGCCGTGCGCCGCCCGGCACGAAGTGGGCGGGGACGTCGATGTGGGTGCCCAGATGGGTTCCCAGGCTGGTGATCTGCTCGACCAGATAGCCGGCCTCGGGCACCGTGGCGAACACCCGGGCCGCGAAGGGCGGATCGCCGTCGAACACCGGGTTGGTGCCGGACAGCTCGTGCCCGAGCGGTACGCGGGTGGCCGTGCGGGGATCGACCTGGTCATAGCCGCGGGGGATGGCGGAGGGGCGGCGCAGGCTTCGGGGTATCACGGTGATTAGCATGGCCCAGGAAGTGTCGGCGCAGCGGTGGAAGGAACACGTCTTGGGCGAGCTCATCCCGGCGCCCGCACCCTTGTGGAAGCTCGACGGCATCCAGTGGCTGCTGACCGCCGGCTCCCTGCTGAACGCCATCGCCTTCTTCTCGGCGCTGCCCTTCGCCTCGCTCTACCTGGACGCCGTCACCGACCTGTCCGCGGTGGTCATCGGTGGGGTGGTCGGTGGGATCGCCCTGATCGCCTCGGTCGGCGGGATGCTCGGGGGTCTGCTGATCGACCGGTTCGGCGCCGTCCCGCTGATGCTGCTGGGGCTCGTCGGGTATGTCCTGATCTACGCGGGCCTCGCTCAGGCGTCCACCACCGCTGCGATCGTGCCCCTCCTGCTCGGGCTGGGGGCGGCGCGGCTGCTCGTGGAACCCGGCGGCAAGAAACTGATGTCGCTGGCGGCGGATCCGGACGGGCGGATCTTCCGGGTGCGGTACATGGTGCTCTGCGCCGGTGCGATCGTCGGGCCGGCCATCGGCGGGGTGCTCTACACGACCAGCATCACCGCGTTCTTCGCGGTTCCGGCGGTGTTCTACACCGCGTACCTGGTGTTCGTCGTGCTGTTCCGGGCCCGGCTCACGGCGCTGGAGACCGCCCGGGCCACCAGCGCGGGCCGCTTCCCGCTACGGGAGGCCCTGCGGGACCGGCGGCTGCTGGCGGCCAGTGGCGCCGGCATCGTCATCTTCTTCGTGTTCTCCCAGCTGGACTCGATGATCCCGCTGTTCATGGCGCGGGAATGGGGCGATCGGGCGGCGCACCTGTTCGCCGGGCTGTTCATCGCCAATGCCGTGCTGGCCCTGGTGTTCCAGATGCCGATCGCCTGGCTGTCCGACCGGGTGCCCCGGGCCCGCCTGATCCTGGCCGGATGCGTCGGTTTCGCCCTGGCGTTCGGATGTTTCTGGGCCAGTGCCTCGCTGGGCCTTCCCCTGCTCTACCTCGGCATCGTGCTCTGGACGCTCGGTGAGGGCGTTCTGCTGCCGCTGCCCGACATCGCCGTGCACGAACTGGCCGACGACGACCGCAAGGGAACCTATTTCGGCGTGGCCGAGATCCGTTACCTCGGTTTCTTCGCCGGGCCGTCCCTGGGCGGGGTGATGCTGCCGACCGCCGGTCTCTACTTCACGGTCATGGGGCTGGCCGTCTTCGCCTGTGTTCCCCTGCTGGCCGGACGGCTGCCGCGTCGATCACGCTGACGCGGCAGCCGTCACCGGTCAGACGTCGGTCTCGGTCACGGCCGGGGCCTCGATCTGCCGGTCCGGGAGGTCGACGTTGCTGCGCGGCCCGGTGAACCAGTGCTTGACCGAGACGTGCCAGCCGATGAACAGGGCGAGCAGCAGCGCGACGAGCACGATGGGCGCGTAGTTGACGGCGGTCCAGGTGAAGGTGTCCCCGGGCCAGCCGTCCGGTGAGAACGGCAGTACGAAGTACACCGAGGTCACGGCGATCTCGGCGACCGCGAGCAGGCTCATCCAGCGGTACTTCGAACCCAGGGTCCACGGACCCGGCTGCCATCCGTCGCCGGCCTTCCAGCGCAGGTAGATCGGGATGGCGAAGGCCAGGTACAGGCCGATCACGCCGATCGAGACCACCGCGTAGAAGGCGGTCGGGGCCCCGGACGGGCTCTCGTACAGCGCGGGCAGGGTCAGCACCACGGCCGCACCGGCGCCGGCCAGAACGGCGTTGCGCGGCACCCCCTTGGCGTCGACCTTCGACCACAGACCCGAGCCCGGGACGGCCCGGTCGCGGCTGAAGGCGAACAGCATCCGCGAGGTCGAGGTCATGCAGGCCGTGGAGCAGTAGATCTGGCCGCTCATGCTGATGAAGACGACCAGCTTGAACAGCGCCGGGGAGAGCGAGGTGGCCAGCACCGACAGCACGCTGCCGCCGCCGTACGGGTTCACCTCCGGATCGAACGAATTGATGACGTCGGTCTCGGTCGCCGCGAAGAGGAAGGCCAGCAGCAGGATCCAGCCGCCGATCGCGGAGTAGAGGATCGACTGCCAGATGCCCTTGGCCGCGGCGTTCGCCGCCCCCTGAGTCTCCTCGGACAGGTGGGCCGAGGCGTCGTACCCGGTGATCGTGTACTGCGTGAGCAGGAAGCCCAGCGGCAGCACGTAGAACCAGAAGGTGACGTCGCCGTCCTTGCCGATGCCGGCGTTGTTGATGCGCTCGGTGAACACGAACGACAGGCTCTGGTGCGAGTCCGGCCCGAAGATCAGCACGAGCACCACGATCAGCGCGCCGAACACGTGCCACCAGACCGACACGTTGTTGATGACGGCCAGCAGGTGCGAGCTGAAGATGTTCACCGCCGTGATCAGCACCATCAGCGCGGCGAACCAGAAGAACTGCTGGTAGAGGTAGTTGCCCCCGAGGAAGCCGGTGGCGTACCCGTCGGAGAACAGGTCGATGAACGTGTTCAGGTAGATCGCCGCGCCGTACGCCACCGATGCCAGGATCGCGACCAGGCCGACGAGGTTCAGCCAGCCGGTGTAGTAACCGGCCTTGGCCCCGCCGAGTTTGGCCGCCCACCAGTAGATCCCGCCGGACGTCGGGTAGGCCGACACCAGCTCGGCCATGCAGAACCCGATGATCAGGATGAAGGCCGAGATCACCGGCCAGCCGATCGAGATGGCGATCGGGCCACCGTTGTTCCAGGCCTGGCCGAAGGTGGTGAAGCACCCGGCCAGGATCGAGATGATGCTGAACGAGATGGCGAAGTTCGAGAAACCGGACCAGGAACGGTGCAGCTCCTGTTTGTAGCCGAGGCCGGCGAGGACGGATTCGTCGTCGCCGGGTGTGCTGTCAGACATCGGACTCCTCGAGCGTGAGAAGCGTGCAGGGCTTTCAGGCAGGGCGCCACCTTCGCCCTGCCTCATTTCCGGCACCAGCACCTAACGGTCACAACCGGATGAAGCGCCGAACGGCAGGCCGGGGCCCGGCGCTAATTAACTGGACTGTTACCTGAATCGCCCGTCATGCTCGGTCCGAACTTACCGCTGGGGTGAGACATGACTGGGAGGTGGCAAGGTGACTGTGCAGCGTCTGGGAGAGAAGATCTTCAACTGGGCGAGCATCCTGGAGGAGAAGACGCGGGACCAAGCCGTCCGTGCTTCCCAGATGCCCTTCATCTTCCCGCATCTCGCACTGATGCCCGACGCCCACCTGGGCAAGGGGGCGACCGTCGGCTCGGTCATCCCGACCGACCGGGCGATCATCCCGGCCGCGGTCGGGGTGGACATCGGCTGCGGCATGATCGCGGTGCGCACGCAGTGGACCGAGGAGCAGATCCGCGCCCAGGGTGACCTGAGCGTGCTGCGGGTTGCGATCGAACGCGAGATTCCGCTGTCGGCGGGTGGTTACAACACGGATCAGCGGGTGCTCGAGCCGGTGGTCGCGCAGCGGGTGGACGAGCTGGCCGCCAAGGCCGACAAGGTGGGCTTCGACCCGGCGTCCTACACCGGGAAGTGGAAGCGGCAGCTGGGCAGCCTCGGTTCGGGTAACCACTTCATCGAGGTGACGGCGGACGAGACGGGAACCGTCTGGCTGTTCCTGCACTCGGGTTCGCGGGGGGTGGGAAACCTGATCGCGCAGAGGCACATCAAGGTCGCCCGGGCCCAGATGGAGAAGTGGCACATCAACCTGCCCGACCTCGACCTGGCCTACCTGGTGCAGGACACGGACGAGTTCTGGGCGTACATCAACCAGATGCGCTGGGCCCAGGACTTCGCGCTGGCCAACCGGGAGGAGATGATGCACCGGCTGATGCTGTGCGTCGCCGACTTCATGGATGAGCCGGTGCAGGACCTCGAACTGATCAACTGCCATCACAATTTCACCCAGCAGGAGAACCACTACGGCAAGAACCTCTGGATCAGCCGGAAGGGTGCGATCCAGGCCGACGAGGGCCGGCCGGGCCTGATCCCGGGGTCGATGGGCACGGCCAGCTACGTGGTGACGGGCAAGGGCAACAAGCTCTCGCTCAACTCCTCGCCGCACGGTGCGGGCCGGAACTTCTCCCGGACCGCGGCCCGGAAGAAGTTCAGCATCGACGACCTGCGGGTGGCGATGAAGGGCATCGAGTACCGGGACACCGACGCGTTCATCGACGAGATCCCGGCGGCGTACAAGGACATCGACCAGGTGATGGCCGACGCCGCCGACCTGGTCGAGGTGCAGCACACGCTGCACCAGATCCTGAACGTCAAGGGCGACTAGGGGCCGTCAGCAGTCGCCGGAGGTCGAGCTCCGGCAGCGGCACCGGCTGTCCGTAGAGCGGTCCCTGGGCCTGGTGCACGCCCAGGGCGCTCAGCCGGTCGGCCTGCTCCTGATGATCGACGCCGTCGGCGATCAGGAGCAGGTCGAGGCCCGGGGTCATGGCGATCGTGCCGGCCAGGACCCGGGCGGCCCGGCTGTCCGGATCGGCCGTGGTCAGCGACTCGTCCAGCACGATCGAGCCGATGGGCAGATGGGTCAGTAGGCCCAGACCGCTCGCGCCCGCGCCGAACGCGTCCAGGCCGACGCCCACGCCGAGAGCGGTGATGCGGTCGAGAACGCTCGCGGCAGAGGTCAGGTTGTTCACCGGGCGGGTCTCGGTGAGGTGCAGCACCAGGGCGCTGCCGGGCAGTTCGTGTCGCCGCAGAGTGCGCTCGACCACGATCACCAGGCGCTCCTGCGTGATGTAGGACGCGTTCAGCGGCACGTGGGCGGTCAGGGTGTCCCAGGCCGGGGCCTTGCGCAGCAGGGCGATGTCGTGGCAGATCGCGTCGAAGAGCCGCTCTTCCAGTGCCCTTCGGAGACCGGCGTGCTCCGCGGCGGCCATCAGGGAGTCGGGGGCCATCATTCCGTGCACCGGGTGGCGCCAGCGCACCGTCGACGAGAGGGCTTGCAGTTTGCCGGTCTTCAGGTCGAGCACCGGGCGGTACAGCACGTCGATGTGGTCGAGCGAGAGCGTGGCCAGCTGGTCCGCGCGCTCCAGGGTCTCGTCAACAGCATCAACAGAGGACGAGGTGGTCGCCCCGGCGCTCTCGCGCGCCTTCTGTTTCAGTTCGGCGGCCCGGCCGAACGGGATGATCTCGGCCTCCGGCCGGGTGCCGGCCCGCACCTCGGCCTCGATCTGCAGTGCCTCGAAAGCGCGCATCTCGGCGGCGTTCCGCTCGGACTCGCGGCGCTCGGACTCCTCGTAGTCGGCCATCCAGCGCTCGGTGTCGCGCTGCGTGGCGGCGACGAGTTTCTCCTTCTCCGCCTCCTTCGCGTCTTCCGGTGAGGGCACCGGCCTCGGCGGTTCCGGCCGGGCCTGGCCGGACGCGCGGTAGACGGCGGCCGGGGTGGTCAGCCCACCGGTCACCGGACGGGACCCGGGGCGGGGGATCGGCCCGGTCGGCGGGTCCATCAGGCGGGGCAGCCCGGGAGGAGGTGTCGGTGAGCCGACCACTGGCGTTGGGGCGGCGTCCTCTGCTCGTTGTTGTTCCGGGACAGGCTGTTCCGGGGGTGCCGCCGGGTCGAGCAGGGGCAGGTAACGGTCCTGGCCGGTGCGATCGCCGGAACCGGTGCGGAAGGTGACCAACTGGTTCTTGCCTCGTCTCTTGGCCGCGTACATCGCTTGATCGACGCCCGCGAGCAGACTTTCGGGGGATGCGTCGGGGGCCACCCGGTCCAGCACGGCCACTCCCACGCTGGCTCCGACCCGCACCCGTGCCTCCTGGCCGTGATGCGTGAGCTGAAAAGGTTTTCCGACCGATGCGAGGATACGGCGGCCGATCACATCAGGCCCCTCGGTGGCGTCTTCCATCAGGACGGCGAACTCGTCGCCACCCAGCCGCGCGACGGTGTCGCCGGGGCCCACACAGTCACGCAGCCGGTCGCCCACCGCGCGCAGCAGATCGTCGCCGACGGTGTGACCGAGGCGATCGTTCACCGCCTTGAAGTCGTCGAGGTCGCAGAAGAGCAGACCCAGCGGCCGCCCGCCCCGGATGGCGTGGCGCAGCCGCTGGTCGAACAGCGCGCGGTTGGGCAGGCCGGTGAGGGAGTCGTGGAAGGCCTGGGCGCGCAGCCGGTCCTGGCTCTCACGTAGCTGCGCCACCAGGCGCACGTTGTCGAGACCGGTGAACAGCTGCCGCAGCACGACGGCCACCACCAGAGCGGTGGCCAGGACGGTCTCGACCGGATCGAGGGCCGACCGGGACAGCAACTGCCCGGCCACCAGGACGGAGGCGAGTATCAGGGACAGGTAGGGCAGCCGGTGGAAGAAGCGGTCCGGGAGTGTGACGCCCGGGCGCCGCGGGCTTGCGTCGGTGAGAGCCCCGGCGGCGATGAGACCCAGCCCGGTGAGCAGGACCAGGTCAAGAAGGTTCGGGACCGCGGGGGCGGCCGGGCGGCCCACGTGGCTGTCGGCCACCGCGAGCGTCACCAGGCCGAGACCGAGCAGGGAAGGTGTCTGGGCGCGGTCGAGGGAACGGAAGCGGGCGGTCAGGAGCACCAGCGCGACGAGGACGAGGTCGGCCAGGGCGGCGATGAGGTCGAGCGCGCCGGTCCGGAGGGTGGCGCGCAACGTGGTCACCCAGAAGAGCAGGAACAGGGAGCTGATCACGACGACGGTGTCGAGCGCGCCCACGACCTCGTGGAACGGCCGGTCGGTCGGCTCGGCGGGTCGGTGCCGATGCGGCGGACGGGGCGGCGCGGGCCGGAGCGCGGGCAGGATCAGCGCGGGCAGAGCGAGTGCGGGCAGGGCCAGCCGGCCGGTGACGGTGAGGGCCGGGGACCCGAGGTGGTGACCGATCAGCTGGGTCGTGGTCCAGATGCCCGTGCCGCCGGCCAGCAGGAGGCGCCAGCTACGGTCGCCGCCCCGGACCCGGGCCGCCGGGGGCCGGGCGTACAGCATGCAGCCCGTGGCCAGGCCGCCGGCGAGCAGCCGGTTCACGTCGTCGAGCGTGTGGTCGGCGAAGTCGTCGAGCAGGCCGGTGAGGGAGATGACGGTGAGGCCCGCGAGGGCGATCCCGACGATCTGGACGATGCCGGGGACCCTGGTCACACCGGAGCTGGTCACACCGGAACTGATGGCACCGGGCAGATCCACTCCGGGCAGATCCACCCCGGGTACGGGAACGGCACCGCCAGGTATCGAGCTCACGCTGCCCTCCCTCGCCCTGGCCGGTTACACCGAGTGCAGCTTCGAACACAGCATAAGGAGTGAATGATGCCCGATGCCCGATAAACCCGAAAGAGATTTATACCGGACGCGGGTCACCCGGGTGGTTTCCACGCGGGGTTTCGGCGGGACACGGATGAGTGCGATGTGGTATTGGCCTGACCGCAGTCGGCAACGGTTCGCGATCGGCCGGGCCGGTCCGCCCCTCCCTTGCCCAAGGCTGTCGGTGCCTGCCCGTAGGCTGTGCCGCGCAGATCTTCGAGGTGATGTCGGCCTTGCGGGTGCGTGACCGGGGGAGATCGTCGGAGGAGGAACTACAGGTGGGAGAGAACCCGGTGGGCGGCGCACGGGTGCTCAACATCCCCAACCTGCTCAGTTTCGGCCGTCTGATGCTGGTGCCGGTGTTCGCCGTGCTGATCGTCGTGGGGCAGAACGGCTGGGCGATCGCCGTGCTCATGATCAGCGGCTTCACCGACTACCTCGACGGCAATCTGGCCCGGCGCTGGGGGCAGACGACCCGGCTCGGGCAGATGCTCGACCCGATCGCCGACCGTCTCTACATCCTCACCACCCTGCTGGGCCTGGCCTACCGGGAGGTGATCCCGTGGTGGCTGGTGCTGCTGCTGATCGCCCGCGACGCGGTGCTGGTCTGCTCGCTGCTGCTGATGACGCCCGACGAGCGCCGTCCCCTCGAGGTCAGCTTCCTGGGCAAGGCGGCCACCGCCTGCCTGCTCTACGCCTTCCCCCTGCTGCTGCTCGGCGACTTCGACGGTGGGGTCGCCGATGTCGCGCAGCCCGTCGGCTGGGCCTTCGCCTGGTGGGGCACGTCGCTGTACTGGTGGTCGGCCCTGCTCTACCTGCGTCAGGCGTCCGCCGTGCTGGCCCGCCGCGAACGGCTGCGGACGCGTCCGTCCGGAAAGGCCGCCGGATGACGTCGCCCTCCTCCCGGCCGCTCGACGCCTCGATGACGCTGCTGCGTGAGGTGATGGAGAGGCCTCTCGACCCCGGCTACGCGGCGGCCGCGTCCCACCCGCGCCCGCGCACCCGGGTGCGCACCGCCCTGACCCTGGTGCTCTCGATCGTCGCGGGTGCCGGTTTCATCGTGGCGGTGGGCTCGATCCGGGTGCCGCAGCGTGAGTCGGAGAAGGTCAGCCAGGAGCTGCGGCAGGAGATCGAGCACCGCGGCGAGGCGGTGGACCGGCAGGAGCAGCGCAACGCCGACCTGGCGGCCTCGATCACGGCGTCGCAGCAGGCGCTGCTCGGTACCCGGGGCGCGGCCCTCGGTCAGCAGGTGCGTGACCTCGGGGCCCTGACCGGCGAGATCGCGGTCGGCGGCAAGGGCCTGACGGTCACGCTCGACGATGCGCCGGGCCGCGAGGAGGTCGGCGGCGACCCGCGGTCCGACACCGAGTACTACGAGGGCGTGGTGCTCGACGCCGACGTGCAGGTGGTGGTCAACGGGCTGTGGGCGGCCGGGGCCGAGGCGATCTCGATCAACGGGGAGCGGCTGACGGCTGTGTCGGCGATCCGCTCGGCCGGAGAGGCCATCCTCGTCGACTTCCGTCCGCTGGTTCCGCCGTACGTCGTGTCGGTGATCGGTGACCAGGCGAAGCTGCAGACCGGCTTCGCCGAGGGCCCGGCCGGGCCGTACGTGCAGTCGCTGCGTGACAACAACGGCATCAAGGTCGACATCGCCCGGGCAGACCGTCTGACCCTGCCCGGAGCGGGTCAGTTCGTGCTGCGGAAGGCAGAACCGGTAGAAGAGAGCCCCGCACCGGAAGAATCAGACACTGGAGGACGTACGTGATCGCGGCGATCGGTCTGCTGATCGGGGTGGTGGCGGGCCTGGTGCTGCAGCCCGAGGTCCCGCTCTGGTTGCAGCCCTACCTCCCGATCGCCGTGGTGGCGGCGCTGGACGCGGTGTTCGGCGGTGTGCGCGCCCTGCTCGACGGCATCTTCGACGACCGGGTCTTCATCGTGTCGTTCCTGTCCAACGTGGTCGTGGCCGCGCTGATCGTGTTCCTGGGCGACCACCTGGGCGTCGGCGCGCAGCTGTCCACCGGCGTCGTGGTGGTGCTGGGCATCCGGATCTTCTCCAACGCGGCCGCGATCCGCCGGCACATCTTCAAGGCCTGAGATGCCGACCGACGACGCGAACATCCAGGATCCGCGGGACCCTCAGGACCACGAGGACACCCGCCCGATCCCCGTGACCCCCGCAACCCCTGCGACCCCCGCGGGTGGTGGACCGGACCCCACCCTAAGGGATCCGGAAGGCGGCGTGAACGAAGACGACCCGGATCGGCCGGCCCCGTCCGGAGAATCGGCGGCGCCCGGCAACTCGGGCAACCCGGGCAACTTGTTCGCCCGTCCCTCGGCCGGCCGGACGCGGGTGATCCGGCCTGCGGGCGGGCGTCGTCCCGCGCAGTCGCACTCGTCCGGGAACTCAGGATCGGGGAGCCTGGCGCCGGGAGACCCGGCGGCCGAGGACCCGCGGTCCGGTGGCGCCGGGCCGGTGAAGCCGGGGGTCAGGAACGTGGCTGGCGAGGGTCCGCGGTCCGGTAGCGGCGGCCCTGAGAACTCGGAGCCGGGGAACTCGGAGCCGGGGAACGCGGCATCCGGGAACCCGAGGTCAGCAGGACCAGGGTCCGCGGGCGAACTGCCCGGGGGTCCGCTGTCGGGGGGCCCCGGGGAGGTGCGCACTTCGTCCATCATCAAGACCACCCAGGCGACCGGGCCCACCGGCCCCGACACCACTCAGCCCGCACCTCCGCGAGGTGAGGGGCCTGGGCGGGGGGATGCCTCGTCCATTGTTCCGGCCGGCTCTTCGGGCGCCGACGCTGCATCGGCGGCGCAGGCCGAACCGGTCAGTACCCGGGCCCGGCTGGCTCCGCTGACCCGCCTGACCCGGCTGACGAGGGGGCAGCTGCTGGCGGCCCTGCTGCTGGCGGCGCTCGGGTTCGGGCTGGTGGTGCAGGCGAACCAGACGAAGTCGGGTGACCTGTCGTCGCTGAGTCAGAGCGAGCTGGTGCGCATCCTCGACGACGTGAGCAGGCACGGTGAACGGCTCGACGCCGAGGCCCGTGACCTGGAGCAGACCCAGAACGACCTGCGGTCCGGCACCGACCGGGCGGCCGCGGCGGAGAAGGCGACCCGCGAGCGCCTGAGCGTGCTGGGGATCCTGGCGGGCACCGAGCCGGCTCAGGGGCCGGGGATCACGATCAAGATCGAGGACCCGCAGGCTCTGGTCGATTCGGCCGCGCTGCTCGACACTGTGCAGGAACTGCGGGACGCGGGGGCCGAGGCGATCCAGTTCGGGCAGGTGAGAGTGGTGGCGAGTACCTCCTTCACCGACCCGGACACCGGCGGCGCCATCATCACGGACGGCGTCGAGCAGTCACCGCCCTACCGGATTCTCGCCATCGGTGATCCGGCAACCATGGAGTCTGCCCTGAACATCCCGGGCGGCGTGCTGGAGACGCTGCACCAGGTGGGTGCTAGCGGTACGGTTGCGCGCAGGCAAGATCTCACCGTGTCCGCGGTGCGAGAGGTCACCAGCCCGACCTACGCCGTGCCCCGTACCGAGAACTGAGAAAGGACCATGAGGACGCAGTGAGCGATTTCGAGTACCCCGACGACCTGAAGTACACCACCGACCATGAGTGGATGAAGGTCGACGGCAATGTCGTCCGGGTCGGCATCACCGCGTTCGCCCAGGAGGCGCTCGGTGACATCGTCTATGTCACCCTGCCCGACCAGGACGCGCAGGTGGAGTCCGGCACGACGTGCGGCGAGGTGGAGTCCACCAAGAGCGTGAGCGACGTGTACGCCCCGGTGACCGGTGCGGTGACGAAGCGGAACGAAGCGCTCGACACCACGCCTGAGCTGGTCAATTCCGACCCGTACGGCGAGGGCTGGATGTTCGAGGTCACCGTGCCGGACGCGACAGCCCTCACGGGTCTGCTCAGCGCGGCCGAGTACCAGTCCCAGCTCGACTGAGGACTAGCCACGTTCGGGTTTCGCGTTCGCCGGCACAAGGCGAGCCCCGCGGTCGTTCAGGAAGTCTCCCCGGAGACCACCGAGCAGGCCGACGGGGGACAGGGGACGACGCACATGCCTCGACCATCAGGTGAGGGTTACGCTAATCAAGATGTCACGAGACAGGAGATCGAGATGTCGGAACCGAGGTTCCTGAGCGGTCAGGGGCCGGAGGGCGCCAGCAGTGGGCAGTACGACACCACCCCTCTGGTCGAGACGACGATCTCCATTGCCGGTCTGCCCGGGCTGACCGGTAATGACGAAGACCGGCCCACGGGGCTCTCCGGTGCGGAGCAGGCCGCGGTCGATGCGCTGCCCGAGGCCTCGGCGTTGCTGGTGGTGCAGCGGGGTCCGAACGCGGGGGCCCGCTTCCTGCTGAACGCCGAGCGCACCAGCGCCGGTCGCCGGCCGGCCAGCGACATCTTCCTGGACGACGTCACCGTGTCCCGCAAGCACGCCGAGTTCGTGCGGCGAGACGGCGGCTTCTACGTCCGCGACGCCGGCAGCCTCAACGGCACCTACGTAGGTGGCGACCGGATCGACGAGGCGCTGCTGAAGGACGGCGACGAGGTCCAGATCGGCAAGTACCGGCTGGTCTTCCACCCCAGCCGCCGTACGCCCTGAAGCCGCCGTGGTGAGCGCGGCAGCGAGGGGCCGCGCGAGTGGTCCGGCCGGCAGTCCGGCAGGCCGGGCCGACCGGGCGGCGGCCCCTCGGGCGATGAGTATCGGAGCGGTGCTGGAACTGCTGCGGCAGGACTTCCCCGACATCTCGATCTCGAAGATCCGTTATCTGGAGGACCAGGGGCTGGTCGAACCCCAGCGCACGGCTGCGGGGTACCGGAAGTTCACCCCCGGGCACGTCGACCGCCTGCGGTACGTGCTCGGGGTTCAACGTGATCACTACATGCCGCTGCGGGTGATCCGGGAGCATCTCGACGCCGTGGACGCGGGTCTGGAGCCACCGGTCGGCCGGTTCGGTGCGGGCGTGGCCCAGGGCCAGTTCGCGCCGCGGCTGGTCGAGGTGGTGCCCGAGGAACCCCGGCCGCAACCGCAGCGCCGGTTCAGCCGGGCCCAGGTGCTGATGGCGGCCGAGATCGACGACGACGTGCTGACGGCACTCCAGGCGCACGGCCTGGTGACGCCCCGGCCGTCCGGGCAGTTCGACGCGGACGCGATCACGGTGGCCCGGACGGCGGGTGAACTGGCAATCTTCGGAGTCGAGCCACGTCACCTGCGGGCCTTCCGCACGGCCGCCGACCGTGAGGCCGGGCTGATCGAGCAGGTGACGAATCCGATCCGGGCCCGGGGTGACGGTTCCGGGGCCAGGGCCGACGACGTGGCGCAGGAGCTGTCGAACCTGACCGTGCAGCTGCACGCGGTGCTGCTGAAGGCGGCGCTGGAGCGCGGCCGGTCCTGAGCCCGCCCCAGCTCTAATTTCACCGAAAACGTCTCTCGGTCGCCGCGCCACGCGGCGCCGGGGTACGTTTGCGGGGTGCGGGAGCTTGATGTGGTTGGTGTCAGGGTCGAGGTTCCCTCGAACAACCCGATCGTGCTGCTCAAGGAGCGGGACGGGGATCGCTATCTCCCGATCTGGGTCGGGGCGCCTGAGGCGAATGCGATCGCGAACGCCCAGCAGGGGCTGGTGCCACCGCGACCACTGACGCACGACCTGATGAAAGACGTGATCGAGGCCCTCGGCCGGCGGCTCTCCGAGGTGCGCATCGTCGCCCTGAAGGAGAACGTCTTCCACGCCGAGCTGGTCTTCGACGGCGGGCTGACCGTGAGTTCCCGGTCGTCCGACGCGATCGCCCTGGCGCTGCGCGTCGGCTGCCCGATCGTGGGGGCGGAAGAGGTGCTGGAGGCCGGTGGCGTCTCGGTGCCGGACGAGGACGAGGACGAGGTCGAGAAGTTCCGCGAGTTTCTCGACAACATCTCGCCGGAAGACTTCGGCGAGGGCGGACAGGGCTCCGAGAACTCCTGAACGGCCGGGCATCACCGTCGGGTCGGTGTCAACGCGCCACCCCTGCCGAGGCGGTACCGAAGAGGTCTCGGCCGGGACACCGGCGGGTATCGGGGTGTTCCGATTGGTCCGAAAGAGGGGTGATCTGCCGACACGCCGCTCCCCTCGGATGCCGCCTCGTTGACGACGCCCGGTGGGCGGCCTACGGTTCAAATGAAACGACCCCGGTGTAGTTCTCCCGCTGCGATCCGTCTCCCTCGGACCAGCGTGCCGGACCAGGAACGTTGAAATGGAGCCGCCGTGAGCGAGCGTAGCGAGCGAGATGCTGTGCCCGGTCACGTCGTCGCGCAGGCGCAGGGCATGCTCTTCACCGACGACCTGCCCGAGCTCGACGAGGAGGCCGGTTACCGCGGTCCGATCGCCTGCCGTGCGGCCGGAATCACCTACCGCCAGCTCGACTACTGGGCGCGCACCGGGCTGGTGCAGCCGACCGTCCGCAACGCGACCGGCTCGGGCACGCAACGGCTCTACAGCTTCCGTGACGTGCTCGTGCTCAAGGTGGTCAAGCGCCTTCTGGACACCGGTGTCTCGCTGCAGCAGATCCGCATCGCGGTGAACCACCTGCGTGACCACGGGGTGGAAGACCTGGCCCAGATCACCCTGATGAGTGACGGCGCCAGCGTCTATGAGTGCACGTCGGCAGACGAGGTCATAGATCTCGTCCAGGGCGGTCAGGGCGTCTTCGGCATCGCCGTCGGCCGGGTCTGGCGGGAGGTCGAGGGCACCCTCGCCGAGCTGCCCGCCGAGCGCGTGGACGACGACATGACCACCGGAACCGGCGACGACGAACTCTCGGCCCGACGCCGCCAGCGGGCCATCAGCTAGCCGTCCGGCAGATCAGCAGAAGAGCCCCGGGTCCGGTACCCCGGGGCTCTTCTGCTTTGCTCCCGTCGCTCGGGCGGGGTCGGCTCGGGCGGTGTCGGCTCAGGCGGGACTGGCTTCGGCCCGGACGGGCCCGCCCTCGGCCGGTGCGGGGCGCCGGCCCCGGGTGTTGGCGCGCAGGACGCGGGCCAGGTGGGCGTCGAAGGCATGGGCCAGTTCCTGGGCCGGGGCGCCGGGCCAGCGGTGGATCGGCTGACTCGCCCCCTGCGCCTGCTGGAGGGCGCTGCGCTCACGGATGGACGGGCCCAGCACCAGCGGGCCGAACATGTCCGAGAGCTCCTGCAGGCGGTAGCGGTGCTCGGGGGAGCGCTCGCGGTAACGGTTCACCACCACGCCCAGCGGCTGCAGGGTGGGAGCGATGTTGCGGCGCACCTCGTCGATCGCGTGCAGGGCCCGGTCGGCGGCGGTCACGGAGAACAGCGCGGGTTCCGACACCACCAGGGCGCGCTGGCTCGCGGCCAGGCCGGAGCGGGTGATCGTGCCCAGCGACGGCGGGCAGTCGATGAGGACGAGCTGGTAGCCCTCGAGCTGATGGATCGCGTGCGAGAGCCGGGCCAGGGTGCGCTCGCTACCCGTGGGGCGGTCGAGCGCGGCCATGTCGTGGGAGCCGGGCAGCACGTCGAGCGTGCCGCCGCTGGAGGCCCAGCCGCTGGGCACGACGTTCACCTTCTGCGCGTTGCGGCGCGAAGCACCCATCACGGTGGCGACATTGGTCGTGATCTCGGCGGTGATGTCCAGCCCGAGCGTCGCATCGGCCTGTGGGTCGATGTCGACGACGAGGGTGGGAACGCCCCGGGCGAGCGCGGCCGAGGCCAGTCCCAGGACCACTGACGTCTTCCCGACGCCACCCTTCAAACTGCACACGCTGACGACGATCACGGTGTTCGACGCTACCTCGTTATCAAGTCCCCGCGGACGAACCCGGCCGGTGGGAACCGCGTGATCGATATTCCACGCGGGGTCACAGGCGACGGGCTCTCCTTCTGGCCGACCCAATTGCATCTTGTCGCCGTGCTCGCTCGCAACCCTCCGTTCGCCTGCCGTACGCCGGCCGGGGCGCATCGGGGGCACGGGATGAGAGAGACATCGAGCGCTGGTAACGTCATCGGCGCCGGTCACCGTCAAGGACCGGCAGCTGAAGACCCCCGCGGGAGAGACCCCGTCACAGGGGCGCCGAAGGGGCAACTCTCCCCGGAACCTCTCAGGCGCCAAGGACCGCATGGGCGAGGCAGCTCCGAAGGGCGACGTGGCCCGACGGATGGGGAGGTATCCGAGCGACCCGATCCGTGGTCGCTACGCCCTTTGCGTGGGAGCCTCCGATGACGACCTTCATCGATGCCGGTCAGCACGATCTGCAGGACGACCTGCCCGGGCCCGAGGGCCGGCCGGCGCCAGGTACCGGGCACCGGCTGGACGCGTTCGCCGACCGCCACATCGGCGCCGACGACCCGCAGATCGCCACGATGCTGCGCGTGGTCGGGCTGGACAGTCTCGACGCCCTCGAGAACGCCGTGATCCCGCCGGTCATCCGCGACGGCGGCACGCCCGCCCTGCCCGAGCCGGTCAGCGAGGCCGAGGCCCTGGCCGAGCTGCGGGCCCTGGCCAACCGCAACACCGTGCGCGTGCCGATGATCGGCCTGGGCTACCACGGCACCCACACGCCGGGCGTGATCCTGCGCAACGTGCTGGAGAACCCGGCCTGGTACACGGCCTACACGCCGTACCAGCCGGAGATCTCGCAGGGCCGTCTGGAGGCCCTGCTCGCGTTCCAGACCATGGTCTCCGACCTGACCGGGCTGGAGACCGCCAGCGCCTCCCTGCTCGACGAGTCCACCGCCGCGGCCGAGGCGATGACCCTGATGCGCCGCGCGTCCAGACTTCCCACCGGGGCCGCGTTCGCCGTCGACACCGACGTGCTCCCGCAGACCCTCGCGGTGATCCGGACCCGGGCCGAACCGCTGGGCATCCCGGTGGTCGTGGCCGACCTCACCACCGACCCCGCGGCGGCACTCGACGCTGTCACCGAAGGCGTGTTCGGCGTCCTGGCGCAATACCCGGGCACCTCCGGACAGGTGACCGACCTGCGTCCCCTGATCGAGGCCGCCCACGGGCGCAAGGCACTCGTGACCGTCGCCGCCGACCTGCTCGCGCTGACGCTGCTGCGCGCGCCCGGTGAGGACGGCGCGGACGTGGCCGTCGGCAACACGCAGCGCTTCGGGGTGCCGCTCGGTTTCGGCGGCCCGCACGCCGGGTACATGAGCGTGCGCAAGGGCCTGGAGCGGTCGCTGCCCGGGCGCCTCGTGGGTGTCTCCAAGGACGCCGACGGCAACCCCGCCTACCGCCTCGCCCTGCAGACCCGTGAGCAGCACATCCGCCGCGAGAAGGCGACCAGCAACATCTGCACCGCGCAGGTGCTGCTGGCCGTGATGGCTGGGATGTACGCGGTCTACCACGGCCCGCAGGGGCTGCGCCGGATTGCCGAGCGCACCGCTGGTCACGCCGCGACGCTGGCCACGGGCCTGCGCTCGATCGACGTGACCCTCGTGCACGAGAACTTCTTCGACACCGTGCTCGCGCAGGTGCCGGGCCGGGCCGCAGAGGTCGTCGCCGCCGCCCACGACCTGGGCATCCTGCTGCGGCAGGACGGTGCCGACCGGGTCGGGATCGCCTGCGACGAGACCACCACGCAGACCCAGGTGGCGCTGGTGCTGCGGGCTTTCGGGGTCTCGGTCGAGGACCGCGCACCCGGGCCGGCCCTGCCCGCGATCCCCGCGGACCTCGTCCGGACGTCCGAGTACCTGACCAACCCGGTCTTCACCACGCACCACAGCGAGACCTCGATGCTGCGGTTCCTGCGGCGGCTGGCCGACGAGGACTACGCACTGGACCGCGGCATGATCCCGCTCGGCTCGTGCACGATGAAGCTCAACGCCACCACCGAGATGGAAGCCATCACGTGGCCGGAATTCGGTGGGCTGCACCCGTTCGCGCCCGCCGGTGACACCGAGGGCATCCGCGCCCTGGTGAAGGACCTGGCCAGCTGGCTGGCGGAACTCACCGGCTACGCGGCGGTCTCGCTGCAGCCGAACGCCGGCTCGCAGGGTGAGCTGGCCGGGCTGCTCGCGATCCGGGCCTACCACCGCTCGAACGGCCACCTCGACCGCAACGTCTGCCTGATCCCGAGCTCGGCGCACGGCACGAACGCCGCCAGCGCCGTGATGGCCGGCATGAAGGTCGTCGTGGTGGCCTGCGACGACAACGGCAACGTCGACCTGGCCGACCTCGAGGCGAAGATCGCCCAGCACCGCGAGGCCCTCGCCGCGATCATGGTCACCTACCCGAGCACCCACGGGGTGTTCGAGGAGGGCATCGGCCGGATCTGCGAGTCGGTGCACGAGGCCGGCGGTCAGGTCTACGTCGACGGCGCCAACCTCAATGCCCTGGTGGGTCTTTCGCGACCGGGCGCGTTCGGTGCCGACGTCTCGCACCTGAACCTGCACAAGACGTTCTGCATCCCGCACGGTGGCGGCGGCCCGGGCGTCGGCCCGGTCGCGGTGCGCTCGCACCTCGCGCCGTTCCTGCCCAACCACCCGCTCGACGAGCTGGCGGGCCCGTCCACCGGTATCGGCCCGGTCTCGGGTGCTCCGTACGGCTCGGCCGGCATTCTGCCGATCTCCTGGGCCTACGTGCGCATGATGGGCCTGGAGGGCCTGACCCGCGCCACCCGCACCGCCATCCTCACGGCCAACTACGTCGCCGCCCGGCTGCGCCAGCACTACCCGGTGCTCTACTCCGGCCGCGACGCCCTGGTCGCGCACGAGTGCATCCTCGACCTGCGCCCCCTGACCAAGGCCACGGGCGTCACCGTCGACGACGTGGCCAAGCGCCTCGTCGACTACGGCTTCCACGCCCCGACCATGTCGTTCCCGGTCGCCGGCACGCTCATGGTCGAGCCCACCGAGAGCGAGGACCTGGCCGAGCTGGACCGGTTCTGCGACGCGATGATCGCCATCCGCGGCGAGATCGGCAAGGTGGCCGGGGGACACTGGCCGGCCGGTGACAACCCGCTGGTCAACGCCCCGCACACGGCCCAGTGCCTGACCGGTTCGTGGGAGCACCCCTACACCCGCGAAGAGGCCGTGTATCCCGAGGGTGTCACGCCGCGCTTCAAGTACTGGCCGCCGGTGCGCCGCATCGACGGGGCCTGGGGCGACCGCAACCTGGTCTGCTCCTGCCCGTCGCCGGAAGCCTTCGAAGAGTAGGAGCAGCACAACTGTGGACGCCTTCGAGCAGACCGTACGCCGCTACCTGGCCCTCCTGGCGACCGGGACGACAGCCGAGATCATCGACTGCTTCGCCCCCGGCGCCACGGTGGAAGACCCGGCCGGTGGGCCCGTCCTGACCGGACCGGCCGAGCTGGAGAAGCTCTACGGCAGTCTCGAAGGCCGGCGGCGCGCCACCGACCTGCACTGGCTGCGGGTCGGTGGCCCTTCCGCAGTGTTCGGTTTCACCCTCTCGGCCGGAGCCCACGAGATCGACGTGGTCGAGGTGATGACTTTCGACACCGAGGCGAAAATTACCAGCATGCGGGCCTTCTGGAGCCCGGACGACGTCGTCACGCACTCCAGCCCGACCACCGCCGCACCCGAACGATGATCACCGGCCCCTGCGGCCGGCGATCCCGGTACTGCCCGTAGCGCGCGACGAGAGCATCCAGCTCCGGGGTGCTCTCGTCGGCCGGCAGCACCGTGGCCACACCATCGGCCCGCGCCCACCACAACTGCGACCAGTCCTCGTCGTACCGGTCGGTCAGCAGGCTCACCTCCGGGTTCTCGCCGATGTTGGCCAGACGGCGTAAGGACGAAGTCCGCTTGGGTTTGTGATCGACCGCGCTCACCAGCACATCCGGCCCCGCGGCCGCGAAGACCAACGGCACCAGATGCGGCACCCCGTCGCCCGAGACCGTGGCCAGACGGGCGACGCGCTCGGCCAGGAAGCGCTCGCGGGACTCGGCGGGGGTGAGAACGGGCATGATTCTCCGATGGTGGGTGGCGAGCCGGGGCCCCGCACTCGTGGTTCGGGCAGGCGTTCTGGCCTACGCCAGAAACGTGCAGGCAAGACCGGCGAAACTTGAGTGGCGTGTGAGGTTGGATCAATGAAAGATTATATATGGCAAGGATTTTAGGTCGCTACATCATATTGCAGCAGCCGCCACGCCGACTCGTAGATGCGAACCCGCACGGGTCTTGACCACCTCGAGCTGGGCCGGGATCCGGTCGCGCAGGTCGGCCACGTGGCTGACCAGGCCGACGGCCCGCCCGCCGCTGCGCAGGCCGTCGAGCACGTCCATCACCTCGTCCAGGGTGTCCTGGTCGAGACTGCCGAAACCCTCGTCCACCAGCAGGGTCTCGATAGTGGCACCGCCCGCTTCGGCCTGCACCACGTCGGCCAGACCGAGGGCCAGGGCCAAGGAGGTACAGAACGTCTCGCCGCCGGACAGGGTGCCCGGATCGCGCTGCTGCCCGGTCCAGCCGTCGACCACGGCCAGCCCCAGGCCGGAGCGGGCGCCGCCCTTCGAGGGGCCGTCGGTGTGCACGAGTTCGTACCGCCCGCCGGACATCGCCGCCAGCCGTGAACTGGCCGCCTGCGCCACCTGTTCCAGCCGCGCGGCCAGGACGTACGCGCTCAGCCGCATCCGCATCTGGTTGTCCCCACCGGTGCCCTCGACACAACGCGAAACGGCGTCCAGCGTGGCGAAAGAGCTGCGCAACGGGGCTGTCTCGGTGGCGTGCAGCTCCAGCTCGTCGGCCAGTCCGCTGAGGGCCCGGGCCGCCCGGGTGGCCAGCGTGTGCCGCTCCTGCGCCGCCTGGTGGGCCGCCCGCGCGGCCGCGAAGGCCTCGGTCAGCTCGTCGGCCAGGGTGTCGAGATCGGCGGCCTCGACCCAATGGGGGACGCCCGCCCGCCCGGTTCCCGGGGCGGTCCCCACCCCGTCCGGAGCATCGTCCCCAGCCGCGACGGCCTTCCCGGTCCGGCCGATCCGTCCGTTCCCACCGGCCTTCCCGGCCCCGCCTTCCCGGCCCCGCCCGACCCGGACGTCCTCGAGCTCGCCGTTGCGAATCTCACCGTCTTGCGATGACCCGATCTCCGGCCGCGCCGCATCCGGAATGTCCAGCCCGGGCCCGGTCTCTTCCCAGAGGCCCAGCATGGGCTGGTCCTGCGTGAGCCTCTTGCGGCGCGGCTTCCTCACCGGCCGCGGTTTCGGGGCGGGCCCGGCGGCGGCCTGTTCCGCCCGCGTCAGCTCGTCGAGCAGCGCGGTGACCCGGGCCAGCCGGGTGTCGTGGTCGGTGATCAGCGCGGCCAGTTCCTCGCGCTCGGGCTCGGTCAGGGCTGCCGCCGCAGCGGCCTCGCGGTGGGGGAAACCGGCTGCGGCAGAGGCATCGTCGGCCGCGGCCCGGGCCCGCTGGAGGCGGGAGAGCGCCGCGATCAGGGCCCGGGAGGCGTCTTCGTACTCGGTCAGGGTCTCGACCGCGTCGACCAGGCGGTTGTGCCGGGCCTGGAGACCGGCGTCTTCACCCCGGGCCTGGTCGAGGCGGGCCCGCAGGTCGTCGCGGCGGCTGTCGAGCGCGGCCAGGTCTTCCCGGCCGGAGGAGGCGGCGTCGGTGGCGGCCTCGATGCGGGAGCGGGCGGCCTCCAGCGCCGCCTGCAACCCGGCCAGTTCGTCGTTCAGCTGCGTCACCCGCGCCTGCGCCCGGTTCGCCTCGGTGAGCCGGGCCTGGGCGGCGGACAGGTCGTCCATCGCGGACTCGGCATCGGCCCCGTCGGTCATGGCGGTCAGCGCGGCCATCTCCTGGCGCCCCGACTCCACCCGCTGGCGCGCCTTCTCCCGGCGGGCCGCGGTCTGCGCCTCGCGCTCGGCGGCGCGCTCCTGCTCCTGGTCGGTCACCAGGCCGCCGTGGTGCCGGGCCGGGCGGGGATGGTCTGGCGACCCGCACACCGGGCACGCGTTGTGCCGGCCCAGACCCGCCGCCAGCTCGGCAGCCATCCCGGCCAGGCGCCGCGCCTGGAGCTCCTGCTGCGCCGAGACCGCCGCCTGGTGCACATCGATCACCGCGCGCAGCGTGTCTTCCAGCGCGTTCTGCTCCTGCGCGAGGTGCTGCGCGGTCAGCACGGCCTCGGCCACCCGCTTGGCGCGCTCCAGGTCACGCTGCCGGTCACCGGCGGACGAGGCCAGCACCTCACTGTCGTTACGCGCCGCCAGCAACTGCTCGACCTGCCCGGCCAGCGTGAGCCCGGCCCGCTCGGCGACGGCCCGCTCCTGCTCGGCGCGGGTCACCTGGTCGTGCCGCGTGGTGAACTCGTGGTCGAGACGCTTGAGCTCGAACTCGGCGGAGAGCAGCGTGGAGAGGGCGCCCAGCTCGGCCCGCAGCTGAGCCAGCCGGGTGGCCGGAACGGCCTCCAGCACCGCGGCCTCACCGGTCTTGCGGACCCCGGTCGCGGCCGATTCGACGCGGAATTCGGCGGTCTCGACCTCCGCCGACGCCGCGTCGAGCTCGGCCAGCAACGGCAGCAGCACCGGGGCGTGCCCGGCGGCCTGTAAGCGGGCCCTGCGCTCGTGCTGTTCCTGGGCGTGCGCGGTCAGTAGATCACGTTCGGTGCCCAGCTCGCGCCGGCGGTCGCGCCGGCGCACCCGCTCGGTGATCGCGTCACTGGCGAGACGGGCCTTCTCGTGGGCGGTCTCGGCCCGGCCCACAGCCGTGTGGGCACTGCGTAGTTCACCGTGCGCCTGCCGGGCCCAGGCCCGCACCAGTCCGGCGACGGCTTCGGTGTCGCCGGGATCGGGTGCGGGATCCGCGGGGACGGACGGCCCGACCCTGGCCTGCGACGCCCGGGCGAAGAGCCGGACGGTCTCCTCACGGGCCGCGTTCACCGAACCCGCCGCCTCGCGCCGCCGTTCGCCCAGCCAGCCCTCGACGGCGGCGAAACGGTCGGTGCCGAAGAGCTTCTGGAGCAGAGGACGGCGCTCTTCGGCGGTGGCCCGCAGGAACGCCGCGAACTCGCCCTGGGGCAGCAGCACCAGCTTGGTGAACTGGTCGGGCCCCAGCCCGATGAGCTGCCCGATCAGGTCGCCGGCCTCGTCCATGCGATGGGTGAGACCGACCCAGTCGTCACCGGCCCGCTCGCGCACCACCACCCGCGCCTGCTCGCGGGTGAAGCCGGTGCCGCGCTTCTTCGGGCGCTGCCACTCGGGGGAGCGGGTGATCTCCAGACGCCGCCCGGAGACCGTGAACTCGCACACCACCTCGGACTTCGCGGCCGGGTCGGCGTGGTCGCTGCGGTAGCGGGCCCCGGCGCCGCGACTGCCCGGCACCCGGCCGTAGAGGGCGAAGCAGATGGCGTCGAGCACACTGGTCTTGCCCGCGCCGGTGGGGCCGTGCAGCAGGAACAGCCCGGCGTCGCTGAGCTCGTCGAAGTCGATGCTCTGACGCTCGGAGAAGGGCCCGAACGCGGTGATCTCCAGCCGGTGCAGACGCATCAGGCGGACCGGCCCGGGCGGCGCCCCTTGCCCCGGGGCGAGAGCAGGGCGTGCAGCTCCGCGTCGGACACCGTCTCCGCGGCCATCGCCGCCAGGTCACGGTAGGCCGGGCCGGGAGCGACGCCCTCCATG
Organism: Kineosporia mesophila; assembly: GCF_021129235.1. Taxonomy (GTDB): domain Bacteria; phylum Actinomycetota; class Actinomycetes; order Actinomycetales; family Kineosporiaceae; genus Kineosporia; species Kineosporia mesophila. The sequence goes on along the minus strand of NZ_JAJOMA010000003.1, from coordinate 282,001 downwards.
CTCTCGATCAGCGCGGCCTCCAGCGCCTGCTGCATCAGCACCGTCTCGGCGGGGGTGGCCGGCCGGTCGCGGACGTGCTCGAGAAAGCCGCAGCAGACGTCCAGATCGGGCCGCCCGGCGATCTTCTCGGTGTACGACGCGGGCCCGGCGCCGGCCGAACGGTCCGGTTCCAGCCGGAGCTCCAGCAGATGCGGAAAACGCCGCCGCAACTGCTCCATCGGCTCGGCCGGGCGCTGCGGATCGGTGAGGGTGATCTGGGCCCAGCTGCTCTCGTCGTCATTAAAGCGTTCTGAACCCAGCACCTCGGAGAGGCGACCGCGCAACCGGGCCAGCCGCCGTGGCACCGGCGCCGGGACCTCCTCGACCGACCGCAGGCCGTCCGCGTCCAGATGTACCATCCAGCTGCCCTTGACGTGCGCCGCCTCGGAGAACGAGAACGCCAGCGGGGAGCCGCTGTACCGCACCGGACGGGCCAGCTGCTGGCGCCCGTGCAGATGCCCCAGCGCCACGTAGTCGATGTCGTCGAACAACCCCAGCGGCACCTGGCCCAGACCCCCGACGGACAGCTCCCGCTCGCTGTCGGAGGCCGCGCCGCCCATCACGAAGGCGTGCGCGGAGATCACCGAGCGCACGCCGGGCCGGGCCGCCAGGTCGTGCCGGACCAGGTCGAGGGCCGCCCCGAGCACCCCCGGATGACTGCGCTCGGACCCCAGCGCCCCGGCGGCCAGCGCGGGCTCCAGGTAGGGGATCGGGTAGAACGCCACCTCACCGTGCTCGTCGGGCAGCAGCACGGGCGTGCCCACGGCGGCCGGGTCGGTGCGGATGTGCAGCCCGGCCGCGGACAGCAGCCGGGCGTTGAACCCCAGCCGGCGCGAGGAATCGTGGTTGCCGCTGGAGAGCACCACCTGCGCCCCGGCCGAGATCAGCCGGTGCAGGCCCTCGTCGAGCAGGGCCACCGCATCGACCCCCGGCAGCGCCCGGTCGTAGATGTCGCCCGCGACCAGCACCACGTCGATCTTCTCGGCCCGCACCACCTCGACCAGGTGATCGAACTGGGCCGCCTGCGCGGCCAGCAGATCCACCCGGTGGAACGACCGGCCCAGGTGCCAGTCGGAGCTGTGGAGGATGCGCACGACGAACACCGTAGGCTCGCCCACCGACAGTTCTGTCATCGCCACTCCGGAAATGCGGACAAAAACGGAGCGTCTCGGACATGCATGGCGTGGTGTGACGCCGCATCACCATTGATCACCTGCTCTCGCCAGCACGGCTGGAGTGTGGTTTGGTCGAGAGTATGGGTGACGAGATCTCCGCGAGTCGTTACACGGCCGAGGAGAGGCAGCGCTACCGCGAGAAGGTGGATCTCTGTCTCGATGTGTTCGAGCGGGTCCTGGCGACCTGGAACTTCGACGACGACCGGCCGATGACCGGTCTGGAGATGGAACTGAACCTGGTCGGCGGCGACTACCGGCCGACGCTGCGGAACGCCGCGGTGCTGGAGGGGATCGGTGACCCGAACTTCCAGACCGAGCTGGGCGCCTACAACATCGAGCTGAACGTCGAGCCCTCGCCGCTGGGTGAGCTGGCCCGCATGGAGGGCCGCCTGCGGGAGGTGCTGAACCAGGCCGAGAGCGCCGCGAACGAGCACGGCGCGCACATCGTGATGGTGGGCATCCTGCCCACGACGATGCCCGAGCACCTGAGCGATCCGGAGTGGATGACCGCCTCGCCGCGGTACAAGGCCCTCAACGACTCGATCCTGGCCGCGCGCGGCGAGAACCTGCATCTGGACATCACCGGCGCCGAACGGCTCTCCACCTTCGCGAACTCGCTGGCGCCCGAGTCCGCCTGTACCAGCGTGCAATTGCACGTGCAGGTGCACCCGGACGACTTCGCCCGCGCCTGGAACGCCGCGCAGGTGCTGGCCGGCCCGCAGCTGGCGGTGGGCGCGAACTCGCCGTTCTTCTTCGGGCGCCGGCTCTGGGCCGAGACCCGGATCGAGCTCTTCAAGCAGGCGACCGACACGCGTCCCCAGGAACTGCAGAACCAGGGCGTGCGTCCGCGGGTCTGGTTCGGGGAGAAGTGGATCTCCTCGATCTTCGACCTGTTCGCCGAGAACGGCTGGTACTTCCCCTCGCTGCTGCCCGAACTCAGCGAGGAGGACCCGGTGGCGATGCTCGACGCCGGCAACGCCCCCACGCTCCAGGAGCTGAGGCTGCACAACGGCACCGTCTACCGCTGGAACCGGCCGATCTACGCGGTGGTCGACGGTGAGCCGCACGTGCGCGTGGAGAACCGGGTGCTGCCGGCCGGCCCGACGGTGGTGGACACGGTGGCCAACGCGGCGTTCTTCCACGGGGTGCTGCGCACGCTGATGGAGGAGTCCCGGCCCGTCTGGTCGAAGATGTCGTTCGCGGCGGCCGAGGACAATTTCCTGGCCTGTGCGAAGGATGGTCTGGAGGCCACGGTGTACACACCCGGCCTGGGGCAGTCCGGGGTGGACGAGCTGGTGCTGCGGCGGATGCTGCCGATGGCCGCCGAGGGCCTGGCCTCGGCCGGGGTCCCGGGCAGTGACGTGGACCGGTACCTGGGCATCATCGAGGACCGGGTGAAGTCCGGCCTGAACGGCGCGGCCTGGCAGGTGGCGGCCGTGGAGCGGCTGGAACAGGGAACCGGGGGCTCGTCCGGGATGGATCGCGCCGAGGCGCTGCGCCGTATGACCGAGCGTTACTGCGAGGGTATGCACGCGAATGAGCCGGTACACACCTGGTCATTGCCGTAGCCTCACGGGGTTCGGTGTTCGGGTATGTGGGCTGGAGTTCAATTGAGGACGCCTCAGCGCTGGTTCGCGCGTGGGTTGCAGAACCGGGATCTCGCGGTGGAGCGCCTGCGCGCGGCGCGGCCGGTGTGGATGAGTACGAGGGACAGGCGGCCCGTGGAGGATGAGCAGACGGACGACATCCCGCGTCGTCAGCGGCACCGCAACGTCGAGGACGTGATCGGCGACTGCGCGGTCTACGAGCCGGGCCTGCGGCGCAGCACCCGGCTGCCCATGCAGCAGGCCGCCCAAACCGCCCGCCGCACCGACGGTTTCGTCTGGATCGGCCTGCAGAACCCGTCCGCCGACGACGTGCTGCACGTGGCCGAGGAGTTCCGGCTGCCCGACCTGGCCGTGGAGGACGCGATCAGCGCCCACCAGCGGGCCAAGCTCGAGGTGTACGAAGACCTGTGGTTCATGGTGCTGCGCCCGGTGCGGTACGTGGACAAGGACGAGATCGTCGACGTCGAGGAGATCGCGCTCTTCATCGGCCCGCACTTCCTGGTGTCGGTGCGGCACGGCCGGACCGACGTGCTCACCCGGGTGCGTAAGGAACTGGACGCCGGGAAGCTGGAGTCGAGCGAGCGCGGCCCGATCGCGGTGCTGCACCGGGTGGCCGACCTGATCGTGGACGAGTACGCCGAGGTGGCGCAGTCGATCGACGACGACATCGCGGAGATCGAGCAGCAGGTGTTCGGCGAGCGGGAGGCCGACCACACCGAGCGCATCTACAAGCTCAAGCGCGAGGTGCTGGAGTTCCGCCGCGCCGTGCTGCCGCTCGGCGAGCCGATGTTCAAGCTGATGACCGGCTCACTGCCCGGCATGGACGACAGGGCCCGGCAGTACTTCCGCGACGTGCACGACCACATCATGCGGGTCACCGACGAGATCGAGCGCCAGGACAGCCTGCTGTCCGACGTGCTCCAGGCCAACGTGGCCCGGCTGTCGGTGACGCAGAACGAGGTCTCGGTGCGGCAGAACGAGGACATGCGCAAGATCTCGGCCTGGGCCGCGATCGGCCTGGTGCCCACCGCGATCGCCGGGATCTACGGGATGAACTTCCAGTACATGCCCGAGCTGACCTGGCACTACGGGTACTACTTCGCCCTCACCGCGATCTTCGGCATCAGCGCCGGGCTGTGGGGCCTGTTCAAGCACAACAAGTGGCTCTGAGAGAGTCACCAATCCGCGGGCGGGGGCGCTCCGAACTGACGCCAGAGTGCGGAACTGGGAGGCACGAATGGTGGGACGGCAAGAGGTCGCGCCCGGTCTGAGCTCGGTTCCCGAACCGGGCGAGACGACCGAGGCGCTCCTGGAGCGGGTGGGGCGCGGTGACGAGGCCGCCTTCGAGCAGGTGTACGCCCGGGTGGCCGACGTGGTGTTCGGCCTGGCCCGGTCGGTCCTGCGCGACCCGCACCAGGCCGAGGAGGTCGCCCAGGAGGTGCTGCTCGAGGTCTGGCGCAGCGCCGCCCGCTTCGACGCGGCCAAGGGCAGCGCCCGCGCCTGGATCGCCACCCTCACCCACCGCCGGGCCGTCGACCGGGTGCGCAGCTCCCAGGCTTCGCGCAACCGGGACCAGGCGGTGGCCTCGCGCAGCAACGAGCGCGAGTACGACGAGGTGGTCGAGAAGGTGGAACGCACGCTCGACGCCGAGCGCGTGCGTCACTGCCTGGACGGCCTGACCCCGCGGCAGCGGGACACGGTCACCCTGGCCTATTACGGCGGTCGCTCGTACGCCGACGTGGCCGGCCTGCTCAAGCTCCCGCTGGGCACGGTGAAGACGAGGATGCGCGACGGCCTGATCCGTCTGCGCGACTGCCTGGGGGTGGGCTCAGATGCCTGACCTGCACGATCTGCACACGTTGTCGGCCGCCTACGCGCTGGACGCGCTGGACGATCTGGAACGCCGTGCCTTCGAGCGGCATTTGCACGACTGCGAGTCCTGCTCCCTCGAGGTGCGGGAGTTCTCCGAGGCCACGGCCTCCCTGGCCGCCCGGGTCGCCGAGCCGGCCCCGGCCCGCCTGCACAGCGCGGTGATGTCCGAGATCGGCCGTACCCGGCAATTGTCTTCCAGCAGTGGACGTCCCGCTCGCCGTTTCGGTCAGGGTCGCCTTCTCGCCGGGGCCGCCGCGGTCCTGCTCGTGATCGCCGGGGTGGCGGGGCTCGGCGGGACGGCCTGGCGCGAGCACCGCCTGGCCCAGGAGGCCCGCACCACGGCCGCCGGGATCACCCGCGTCCTCACCGACCCCGACCGGATCGAGACGACCCGGGAGGTGTCCGGCGGTGGCCGGGCCACGATGGTGATGGCCGACGGCGGAGCCGTGCTGTCCACCCGCGGGGTGCCCGACGCCCCCAGCGGCCACGAGTACCAGATGTGGGTGATGCGGGACGGGACGGTTCAGTCCGGGGGGATCCTCAGCGTCCAGGACGGTGACGGTTCCGCCTTCATGACGGGCCTGAGCACCGACGTCCGCCTGGCGGTGTCGGTCGAGCCGGCGGGGGGATCGGAACGACCGACGACCACCCCGGTGGTGGAGCTCGGCGCGTCCTGAATCCTGCTCTCTCCAACGATCGGACGATTTCCCGACCAGGTGTGTCGCTCTGGCCGGCGTGGCTGCCCCCCGGGGGAGGGTGGAGCCGGAAATCGATGTCCGCCAGGGGAAGAAGGCTCGTTCCATGAACACGCAGATCCGCCGGACGATTGCTCTCGGTGCCATGCTCACGGCGACCGTCGGGCTGGCGGCGTGCGGCGGCAGCGACAGCACGTCGAGCGCCACCCCGACAGCGGCCTCCACCACCGCCCCGGCGAACCTCTCCGTGGAGCAGGCCAACCTGGTCGGCCCCGGCTGCAGCGCCTACGTCACCCAGGTGCCCACCGGGAAGGGCTCGGTGGAGGGCATGGCGAATGACCCGGTCGTCACCGCCGCGAGCCACAACCCGATGCTGAAGACGCTCACGCAGGCCCTCACCGGCAAGCTCAACGCCAAGGTGAACCTCAGGGACACCCTCAACGGCAAGGACTACACCGTCTTCGCGCCGGTCGACACCGCCTTCGCCCAGCTCGACACGAAGACGATGGACAACCTGAGGAAGAACCCGCAGGCCCTGCTCAAGGTACTCACCTACCACGTGGTGGCCGAGGAGCTGGATCCCTCCGAGGTGGTCGGCCGGCAGGTCAGCGTGCAGGGCCAGGACCTCGACGTGACCGGCAAGGGCAACACCATCAAGGTCAACGGTGCGAACGTGATCTGCGGCGGCGTGAAGACCGCCAACGCGACCGTCTACCTCATCGACAAGGTGCTCCAGCCCTGAAATTCGTGACCGGACGTCACGGCCTGCTGCGTTCGGGTGATCAGTTCGTCCATCACCGGACAACAGGCTGTGACGGCCCCACACTGGATCCGGCAGAGGTGGGCCGGAACGAGGATGGGGTTCAGATGGCGTCGATCGCCGGGGGCAGCAAGCTGGTCGTGCGGGCCGGTGACGTCGAGGTGTCGATGCGCTCGCTGCGCACCGTGGACCTGACCGGGCCCGGCTGGGCGATCCCGGTGCTGGCCGACCTGCGCAGCCTTCAGGACGCCGGGCTCCCGGGCCCCGCGTCCGGCCCGCTCACCGTCGACCTCTCCACCGACTCCGGCCCGATGCAGATGGACGTCGAGATCGTCGCCACCGCGGGCGATCTCATGCTGCGCTCGCCGAAGCCCCAGCCGTCGAAGGCGATCCGCCCGGCCTCCCTCACCGACCAGCGCCGGGAGAACGTCCGGGGGCCGGTGAACCTGGAGTTCCGCGGGACACTGATGGGGCGCCCGGCACAGACGGGTGCCCACCGGGGTTCACCGACCCGCCGCCCCCTGCAGCCGGGTTCGCTGGCCGCGATGGGCCCGGGCCCCGAGGCGATGGCCACCCTGATCGGCGTCACCACGTCCATCTCGGCCGGTGGACTGTGCGCCGACCTGGAGGGGAGCGCCCCGATCGCCCCCGGCGTCCAGATCTACGGCGAGGTCACCCTGCCCGGCGGCGACCTGGTGCCGGTGCTGATGATCGTGCTGGAGGAGACCCGCAAGGGCTTCCGCGCCGAGTTCACCGACATCTCACCCATCGACCGCGAACGCCTGGTGCGCCTGGTGTTCAACCGCGAACGGGGAACTCTCTCCGGCCGCAGGACAAGCCCGAGGTGATCGACCCGCCCGGACACCGCTGACCCCTCAGGTCAGGGCCGGCCGGGCGTCCACCAGGGTGGTCAGCACCCGGCCCTGCCGTAGCTCCTCGTCGTCGCAGGTCAGGGGGTTGACGTCGAGGGCGACCAGGTCGGCGGGGCCGCCCGGGGACAGGTGGCCGCGGGTTCCGGTGATCGCGGCGGCGCCGGTGGTGAACAGCGTCAGGGCCTCGGCGGGGGTGATGGCCTGGGACGTTCCGAGCGGGGTGGCGCGGCCTCGCACCATGCGAGTGCGGGCCTGCCACATGCCGAAGAGCGGGGACAGGGGCGGGCCCGGGCCGTCGCTGCCGCCACCGACCAGTACCCCGGCGTCGAGCCAGGAACGCAGGGGGTTGGCCTGGGCGGCCTCGGCCTCGCTGAGCCGGTCGATCAGGGCGGTGCCGAAGGCCCACTGCAGGGCTGGATGGGCGGAGACGGGTACGCCGAGGCGGGCGGCCCGCGACAACGCCGAACCGCTGGGGGAGAGGTAGCCGTGGATGATGTGGAACCCGCTGCCCCGGTAGGGCTGGTCGCCGGCCCAGTTCAGCACCTCGAGCACGTCGAGCAGGGCGTCGATCGCGGCGTCGCCGACCGCGTGCACCCCGACGCCCCGTCCGCGCAGACCGGCCGAGCAGTGCGCGCGCAGGGTGTCGAGGGTGATGCTCTGGTTGCCGTGGTCCGGCTTCCCGGGACCCGGCCAGGGACTGGAACGCCACGCCGTGCCCAGCGAACCGCCGCCGTCCAGGAAGAGTTTCGTGGGCCCGGTCCGGAGCCGGCCGGGGTCGACGTCGTCGATCCCGGAAGCGTCCAGGAAAGAGGCAATCTCGAGAGGGCTCACGTCGTCCGAGCCCAGCGGCATGACCACCGAGCGCTGACCCAGCCAGCCCTCCTGGGCGGCGCTGATCCAGGCCGGGAGCTCGGCCAGGGTGACGGCCGGGTCCATCGCGGTGGTGATGCCCTGGCGCAGCAGCTCGGCCTGGCCGAGCCGGATCCAGCGGATGCGGGTCTCGAGATCCGGTGCGGGCTGCACGGTCCGGACCAGGGCCACGGCGGGGTGCTCGATCAGCAGCCCGGTCGGGCGGCCGGTGCGGTCGCGGTGGATCCGGCCGCCGGCCGGGTCCGGGGTGGTGGCGGTGATCCCGGCGTCGAGCAGCACCGGTGAGCTGACGATCGCGTCGTGGCCCTTGCGGTCGAGCACCACGCGCCGGCCCGGGCAGGCCCGGTCGAGGTCGAAGCGGTCGGGCAGGTGGCCCTCGGCCAGGTCGATCGCCTCGAACTCGGCGTCGGCCTCGATCCAGCCCGGGTGGCCCGCCGCGAATTCGGCCAGCCGCCGCCCGATCTCCTCGACGCTGCGCACATCGCTGAGGTCGCACCGGTCCTGACGCCGGCCGGCCCACAGCACGTGCACGTGGCTGTCGGTGAAGCCCGGCAGGACCGTTCCGGGCAGGTCGATCTCGCGCACCCGCCCGCCGAGCTCGGCCCGCACCCACCCCCGTGACCCCCAGGACACGACGGCCCCGTCGCGCACGCCGATCGCCTCGACCCGGGCCGGCATCTCGTGCTCCGGCGCCAGGGTGTGGATGTCGCCGGTGATGAGGAGGTCAGGCATGGTGCCGGGCACTCCGGGGGCTGGTCAGGACGGTTCCCACCCCGTCGGCCCGGGGGTCGGCGGCCGCGGCCAGGCCGGTCCTGGTCAGGCGGCTGACCTGGACGTGGCCCGCGTCGTCGCGCTTGGTGCCGGAGGTCACCACGGTCAGGCCCAGGTCGGTCGCGGCGGACGAAAGAGCTTCCGTACCGGGGACGCCGGGCTCCAGCAGCAGGGTGGGGGAGGGCATGCCGAGGTCGCGGGAGCCGATCACCCAGCGCGGGCGGTCCAGGACCGCGCTCAGGTCGTCCGTCACCAGGGCGTCTTCCGCGACCTGGGAGAGGATCCAGGCCTGGGCGCGGCCGCCCTGACAGCCCAGGGCCATCACGGTGTCGCCACTGACCGCGATCACCGGGCAGAGGGTGTGCGGGGGGCGGGCGCCCGGCTGCACGCGGCCCGGGTGGGCCTCGTCGATGCTGAACGCGGAGCCCCGGTTGTGGAACACGATGCCGGTCCCCGGGTCGAGCAGGCCGGAACCGAAGGTCTGGAACACGCTCTGGATCAGCGTGACCGCGGTGCCGTCGGAGCCCACGGCGGTCACGGCCACGGTGTCGCCGGCCGGTTTGGGGCCGGTCGGCAGCTGGGAGACGGACGCGGCGGACGCGCCGAGCAGTGCCTCCACGTCGATCGGGCCCTTCGCGGGGTCGCCGAGCAGGGCGTCACGGCGCAGCTCGGCCTGGCGGGCGGCGGCGAGCCGTCCGGCCGGCGGGGCGGCGAGCACGGCCAGCAGAGCCGCTCCCTGGCTGGGCGGGGGAGCGACCGACCAGACCACGTCGTTTTCAGTGCGGCGGAGCGGTTCGCAGACCTCGGCCCGGTGGGCCGCCAGGTCCGGGGCCCGCAGCGGGCTGCCGAACCGCTCCAGCGCGGCCGCGACCCGCTCGGCGAGCGGGCCGGTGTAGAACGAGCGCCAGTCGTGGGCGATCTGGGTCAGGGTGCCCGCCAGGGCGGGCTGCACGAGAGGTGACCCGGCCGCCCGGGGCTCACCGTCGTCATCGAGCAGCAACGCCGACAGACCCGGATCGGCGCGGACCACCGGGAGCCGGTCGACGGTGCCCCGCACCAGGCCGGGGCTCACCTCGACCCCGTCCGCCGCCAGCCCGACGGCCGGCTGCAGGAGGTCGGACAGCGGCAACCGGGCGCCGAGCGAGGCCAGTTCGGCCCAGCCGGCCACGACCCCCGGCACCGTGATGGCCAGGGGACCACCGGGCGGCATCCGGTCGAGACCGGCGACGGACGCCGGGTCGAAAGCGGAAGCCGCCGCACCGGCGGAGATCACCGCCCGCACCTCACCGGAGGGCTTGCGGATCAGGGCGATCAGGTCACCGCCCACCGAACACTGGTGCGGGTAGGCCACGGTCAGGGCGGCCGCGGCCGCGATCGCGGCGTCCACCGCCCCACCGCCGCCGGCGACCACCGTGCGGGCGGCCGCCACCGCGTCGGGGTGGGGTGCCGCGATCGCTACCTCAGGCATGACGGGTCTCAGTCCCTCTCGATCAGGATGGCGCGGGTGAAGGCGCCGTCGGCGTCGACCAGTTTCGTCGGCAGACACACCAATTCGTACTCGCCCGGGGGCACCTCGTCCAGGTCGGCGTTCTCCAGGATGAGGACGCCGGCGTTCAGGAGGACGTGGTGGGAGTCCCAGGTGTCGGTGCGGGTGTGGTGCTCGAGGGTCATGTAGTCGGTACCGATCAGCTCGACGCCGTGGTCCACCAGCCACTGCGAGGCGGCCGGGCCGACGCCCACCCAGGTCTGTGCCCGCTCGGTCTCCTTCAGCGGGCCGGCCGAGTTCGTGGTCTTCAGCAGCACCCGCTGGTGCCCGGCGACACCCGCGGCCTCCAGGTGCTCGGGCAGCACCTCACCCTCGACCTGGGTGCAGTCGGCGACGATGGCCGGGCCGACCATCGAGTACAGCGAGACCTTGTCGATCGGCGTGGCGCCGTCGACGAAGTGCGCGGGGGCGTCGACGTGGGTGCCGGTGTGCGCGCCCAGGCGCCAGCGGGTCACGTTGCTCGCGTCGCCGTTCTCCAGCGACTCGACCACCTCGACCTCGGGCTTGCGGCCCCAGTGCAGCATCTTCGGGTGGATCGGCAGGGTGATGTCGTAGATCTTCATGCGGGAATGCCTTTCAGACGGTGGGCCGGTGGGTGGGGTCCGGCCAGGGCTCGGCGACGGCGGAGGCGACGGCCTTCGCGGTGGTCTGCACACAGCGGTCGAACTCCTCCCGGCCGTGCCCGGCGCTGGCCTCCTGGACCTCGCGGCCCCAGACACCGGTGTCACTGACCTGGTCCATCCGGTAGTCCCAGAACGAGTCCACGTCGACGTGCGAGGTGGCCCGCTCCATCCGTACCAGATCGGGGTGCAGGTGCAGCATCACCGAGGTCTCGAAGAAGTTGGCGTGCATCAGGCCGCGCCCGAACTGCACCCGGCCGTTGACCTCCGGGCCGGGGTACATGGTCACGTAGCCCAGGGCCCGCACCCGCGAGTCCGGGTGCCGCACGCGCAGTTTCTCGGCGGTGACGTCGAGCGCGCCGTTGTTCCAGATGTGCCCGTTCAGCAGCACGAACTGCCGCACGCCACTGGCGTGCAGCGAGTCGATCAGGTCTTCCATCACGGCGATCATGGTCTCGGGCCGCAGCGCGACGGTGCCCGGGAAGTCACCGTGCGAACCGGACACGCCGTAGGTGACCGGCGGCAGCACCGGCACACCGGTCTGCGCCGAGACGGCCTCGGCCACGGCCTGGCAGATCAGCGTGTCGACCGCCAGTGGCAGGTGCGGGCCGTGCTGTTCGATCGCGCCGACCGGGATGATCACGGCGTCGGTGCGCTTCACCATCTCGCCGGCCTCCGGCGAGGTCTGGCGTTCCCAGAAAACCGGGCTGTTCATGCGTCCTCCATTTTTGTTTACCAGACCCGGCGCGACTTCTCGGGCAGCAGGTCGAGAGCCTGGTAGGTCTCCAGGGTCTCGCCGGCGGTCACCCAGACCCGCGCGTCCGGGCTGTAGTCACTGATCAGCTCGCGGCAAACACCGCAGGGCGCGATCACCCGGAAGCGGTCGGCCGGTTTGATCTGCACCGAGACCACGGCCTCGATGTCGAGCGCGCTGCCGTTGCTCAGCACCGTGCCGATGGCGATGCCCTCGGCGCAGATCGAGCTGCGGCGGCAGGACCCCTCGACGTGGACGCCGGTGTGGATCTTCCCGTCCCGGGTGCGCAGGGCGGTGGCCACCTCGTGGCGGCCGTGCACCCAGACTCGTCCCAGCAGGTCCTGGGCCGTGTCCAGGAGCTCAACGTCGTCCGGGGACAGGCCCGCCGCGGAAACCCGGATCACAGGCCGAGGATCTTCGCGAAGTTCCCGCCCTCGACCAGCGCGCGGTCGGCCTCGTCGGGGATCGCCTTGGCAATCTTGAAGCGCTCGAGATCGAAGTCGGAGCCCGGCCATTCGCTGCCCAGCAGGATCTTCGAGGCGCCCAGGCGGGCGTAGGCCCGCCGCACGTCGGACATCAGGGTGGCCGAGGTCTCCAGGTACACGTGCGGCTGGCGCTCGGCCACGATGATCGCCTCGGGCACGTTCCAGACCGCACCCATGTGCGCGATGATCGTCGGCACGTTCGGGTGGTCCTTGGCGATCTCCTCGATGGCCAGCGGTGCGCAGAACGCGTCGTCCAGAGCGTTGATCAGGACCGGAAGTCCCAGCGAAGCGCACTTCTCGAAGACCGGGTCGAGCAGGCCGTGGTCGGCCACGTGGTAGCCGTGCATGCTCGGGTGCAGCTTCAGGCCCTTCAGCCCGGCCGCGGCGAAGCGCTCGATCTCGTCGATCGCGTTGTCGGCCTGCGGCATCACCTGGCCGAAACCGATGAACCGGGTGGGGTGCTTGCTCACCATGTCGATGAGGAAGTCGTTCTCGATGCGCTGGGCCAGCGAGCAGACCATGGCCATGTCCACGCCGGCGGCGTCCATCCGGGTGAGGATGCGCTGCGGGTCGAACGGCACGTGGGCCGGCGGCTTCTCACCGGGCTTGGCGCCGGTCAGGTAGTCGGAGCGGCCGCGGACGTCCTGGGTGGTGTTGTAGGCATCAATGATCAATGTCGGCGTGCTCCTTGGTTGTTTCAATACCGGTGGTGTTCAGCGGAAAGTGGCACCGGACGCTGCGGCCCGGCTCGAGTTCCCGCAAGGTCGGCTGCTCGGTACGGCACAGGTCGGTGACCTTCGGGCAGCGGCTCGAGAAGAGACAGCCCGAGGGGGGATCGGCCGGGTCGGGCGGATCGCCCGGCAACTGGGCCTGGCGGGGTTCGGCGGTGGCGGTCACCCGCGGCACCGAGGCCAGCAGCGCGTTGCTGTACGGGTGCGCGGGGCCGGCGAAGAACCGGTCGCGCTCGGCGATCTCGATGATCTGCCCGAGGTACATCACCGCGACCCGGTCGGCCAGCTGCCGCACCACACCCAGGTCGTGCGAGATGAACAGGCATGTCAGCTTGCTCTCCTCGGTCAGGTCGGCGAGCAGGTTCACCACCTGGGCCTGGATCGAGACGTCGAGCGCCGAGACCGGCTCGTCGGCGACGATGAACTTCGGCTGCGGGGCCAGGGCCCGGGCGATCGCGATGCGCTGACGCTGGCCGCCGGAGAACTCCCGGGGCCGGCGGTGGCCGGCGTCGCGGCCCAGACCCACCAGGTCGAGCAGGTCGCCGGCGCGTTCCTCGGCCTGCGCCCGGGTGGCGCCGCGGGCCCGCATCATCGGCTCGGCGATGATGTCGACCACCTTGCGGCGCGGGTTCAGCGAGCCGAACGGGTCCTGGAAGATCATCTGAAGGTCGGCCCAGACCGCCCGTAGCTGCGCGCCCTTCAGGTGGGTGATGTCCAGCCCGAGGAAGTCGATGCGCCCGGCCTGCGGCTCGATCGCCCGCAGCACGGCGCGGCCGAGACTGGACTTGCCGCAGCCGCTCTCACCGACCAGGCCGAGCGTCTCGCCCTCGGAGATGGTCAGGTCGACGTCGCGCACGGCCCGCACGCGGCGCCCGCCGGGGCGGGTGTACTCGACCCGCAGGCCGGTGAGCTCGAGCAGGGGGGTGGGTTTCATGCGGCACCGGCTCTCAGGGCGGCCGACTTGGCCTCGGCGGGCAGGAAGCAGGCGTCGAGATGGTCCGGTTCGGCGGTGCGCTGCGCCAGCTCGGGCCGTTCCGCGCAGGCGTCGTGGACGAACTCGCAGCGCGCGGCGAAGGCACAGCCGTCGGGGCGCTTCACCCCGGACAACGGGCTGCCCTTGATCGCGGCCAGCCGGCGCGGCCGGGGACCGTCGATCCGGGGCATCGAGTTGAGCAGGCCGATCGTGTACGGGTGCTGCGGGGAGTTGAGCACCTCGTCGCGGGTGCCCACCTCCACGATGCGCCCGGCGTACATCACGGCGATCCGGTCGGCGACCTCCGCGACGACGCCCAGGTCGTGGGTGATGAGCACGATCGCGCTGCCGTGCTCGGCCTGCATGCGCTTGAGCAGGGCCAGCACCTGGGCCTGGATGGTCACGTCGAGCGCGGTGGTGGGCTCGTCGGCGATCAGCACGCCCGGGTCGTTGGCCAGGGCGATCGCGATCATCACGCGCTGGCGCATACCGCCGGAGAGCTGGTGCGGGTAGGCCCGGGCACTCTGCTGCGGGTTGGGGATGCCGACGTCGCCGAGCAGGGTCTGGGCCTTCGTCAGGGCGTCGGCCCTGGAGATCTTCTGGTGCTGGCGGATCATCTCGGCGACCTGCTTGCCGACCCGCTGCACCGGGTTCAGCGCGGCCAGCGCGTCCTGGAACACCACCGCGATGTCGGCGCCGCGGATGGTCTGCAGCTGCTTCCGGCTCGCCGCCACCAGATCGGTGCCCCGGTAGTCGGCCGTGCCCGAGATGTGCGTGCGAGGGCCACGGTTCAGCCCGGTCAGGCCCATGGTGAGGGCCGACTTGCCCGAGCCGGACTCGCCGACCAGGGCCAGCAGCTCACCGGCGCGCAGGTCCAGGCTGACCCCGTTCACGGCCGGCAGCCGGCCCGAGGGCACGTCGAACTCGACCTTGAGGTCCCGGATGCTCAGCACGGTCTCGCTCATAGGGCTTTCACGGCCTCGTCGATGAGTTCCACCACCCGGCCGGGGCTGACCTGGGGTACGGAGTGGCTGCCGGGCACGTCGTACGTGACGGCCTCCATCCGCGCGGCCATGTCCCGCTGGGTGTCCGTGCGCAGCGTCTTGTCCTGCGCCGCGACCAGGTACCAGCGCGGCCGGTCACGCCAGGCGGCGGCCGGGGCCTTCTGCTCGAAGACGGCATTGGCGCTGGGCCGGGTGTCGCTCTTCCAGAGCACGCGCATCTCGGGGGAGACGTCGGGGTTGATCTCCGCCCAGTACTCCGGCGTGTCCGCCGACGTCCACTCGCCGTTGGGCCCGCGCAGCATGTGCTGGGAGACCTCGGCCGGGGGGTAGCGCACCAGGATGTCCTGGATCGACTCACCGGCGTCGGGGCCCCAGGCGGCCACGTAGACCAGGCCGCGCACCCGGGGGTGCACCCCGGCGCCGCCGATCACCGCGCCGCCGTAGGAGTGACCCACCAGCAGCACGTCGCCGGTGGTGTGCTCGTCGATCCAGGCGGTGGTGGTGGCGACGTCGTCCAGGAGCGACGTCATCGGGTTCGTCACCGCGCTGACGGCGTAACCGCTTTCCTCCAGCAGCGGGAGGACCCGGGCCCAGGTCCGGGGGGTTCCGCCGGCGCCGTGCACCAGAACGATTTCCATGTCAGCTCTCTCCCAGCCGTGGGTCCAGCACCAGGTACAGGATGTCGACGGCCGCGTTGACCAGTGTGAACAGCAGGGCGATCGCCAGTGCGGCGCCCTGCACGACCGGGTAGTCGCGCTGCAGCACCGCGTCCACGAGCAGCACACCGACACCCGGGTAGGAGAAGACCGTCTCGGTGACGGTGGAACCGCCCAGCAGCGTGCCGAACTGGAGCCCGAGCACGGTGATGATGGGCAGCGAGGCATTGCGCAGCACGTGCCGGCGCACCACCTGGTTCTCGTCCAGGCCCTTCATCTGGGCGGTGCGGACGAAGTCGTCGCCCAGCACCTCCAGCACACTGGCGCGCACGATCCGGGTGATGAAACCGGCCGTGGACAGCGCCAGGGTGGACGCGGGCAGGATCAGGTGCTGGATCCAGGGCCAGATCAGCTCGGGCCGGTCCTGGAGCATCGCGTCCACCAGCACGAAGTTGGTCAGGGGCTGGTAGCTTAGCTGGTTCGGCACCCGGCCGATCACCGGGAGCCAGCCCAGCCAGACCCCGAACACCACGATGCCGAGCACGCCCAGGGCGAACCAGGGAAGGCTGAAGGTGACGGTCGCGGCGGCCCGGGTGGTGGTGTCGACCCAGGTGTCCTTGCGCAGCGCCGCCCACAGGCCGGTGACGCCACCCAGGACGACCGCGATCAGCATGGCCGCCACGGTCAGCTCGATGGTGGCGGGAAGCGCGTTGCCGATCAGCCCGAGGACGTCGTTGCCACCGAAGTAGGACGAGCCGAAGTCGCCGGTCACCAGGTCGCGCAGGTAGATCAGGTACTGCTGCGGAAGCGACTTGTCCAGGCCGAGGTTGGCACTGATCTCGGCGGCGTTGGCGGTGAGCTGGGCCGCGCTCTGGTCGGTCGAGCCGCCACCGGCCAGGCTGGTGGCGGGGGAGCCGGGCAGCAGCCGCAGGGCGACGAAGACGAGGGTCGCCAGGGCCCACAGCACCAGGGGGATGGTGAGCAGGCGCAGGGCGATCATGCGCGGCAGGCCACCCAGGCTGCGCCGGGGCGGTTGACGGGCGGCCACGGTGGTGGTCGTCATGAGAGCCCCCGCGGGTCGAGTGCGTCGCGCAGGTCGTCACCGGCGAAGTTGCAGGCGACGACGAAGATCAGGGTGGCCAGGGCCGGCAGCAGGGTCAGCGACGGTGTGGTGAGCACGAACTCCTGCCCGGCCTGCACCATGTTTCCCCAGTCCGGCGTCGAGGCCGGGATACCCAGGCCGAGGTACGACAGACCCGCCGCGAAACCGGCTGCGATGGAGAGGGTCATGACCACCTGGGCGAGCATCGTGCCGGCAATGTTGGGCAGGATCTCCTGGAGCATGATGCGCGGCCCCCGGGCACCCCCGAGCTTCGAGGCCAGCACGTAGTCCCGGGCCGCCTCGCGGGCGCTCAGGGCCCGGGCCAGCCGGGCCAGACCGGGCGCCAGCGAGATGCCGATGCCGATCACCAGCGTGGTCGTGCCCGCCCCGGCCCCCGCGACCAGCAGGATGATGAGCAGGATCGACGGGAACGCCAGGGCCAGGTCGACCAGGCGCATCACGGTCGCGTCGACCAGGCCACCGAAATAGCCCGCCGCCAGACCGATCAGCGTGCCGATGAAGGTCGCCAGCACGGTCGCCAGCACGGCCACGGTGAGCAGCGGCCGGGCACCGTGCACGAGCCGGGCCAGTTCGTCCCGGCCCAGGTCGTCGGTGCCCAGCAGGTGCCCGCCGCTGCCGACCGGCAGCAGCGGGCTGTTGCTCTGACGTAGCGGGTCGGCGCTGATCAGGAACGGCCCGATCAGCGCGACCAGCACGAAGAACGCCAGCACCAGCCACGACACGGCGGACAGCCAGTTCGTGGCGATGGTGCGGTTTCTCAGAAGATCAGACACTCGCCTTCTCCATGAAGCACCGGTGGTTGCCGAGGGCGTTCGAGTTGAAGCCCTTCACTCCGGAGCCGCTCACCACCGGGTTGGTGGAGTAGCCCAGCATCACGAGCACCATGTACTTCTCGGCCCAGCGGCGCTGGATCTCGGTGTACCTGGCGGTGCGCTCGGCCCCGTCGGGCAGGTTCTTGGCCTCGTACAGGTCGTTCTCGAACGCGTCCGCGCCCTTCAGGCTCGCGAAACCGGTGGCGAAGTCGCCGTACACGCCGGACGGTTTGGCCATCGCGCCGATCATGTTGTCCGGGTCGGGCACGTACGAGTTGCGCTCCCAGATCATCAGGTCGTGGTAGTCGTCGTCCGGGTCGATGACGCGGCCGAAGTACGTGGCCGGGTCGACCGAGTCGACCTCGACCTTGAGGCCCAGGTCGGTCAGGTTCTGCTCGACGATCTGCGCGGCCTTGGGGTGCCAGCTGTCGCTCGCGGCCATCAGTTTCACGGTGCGACCCGCGGCCCCGGCCGCCTTCAGCAATTCCTTGGCCTTGGCCATGTCCTGCGTGCTGAGATCCTTCAGCGAGGCGTCGTAGCCGTTCTGCGACGGCGGGATGGTGTAGCCGTCGGGCGTCTGGCCCTTACCGAAGAACGCCTGCGAGACAATGGCGTTGCGGTCGACCGCGAGGTTGATGGCCTGGCGCACCTCGAGCTCGGGGATGCGGCGCGCGTCGACCATCATGATCGCGTCGAAGCCCAGCGAGGTGTCGTAGACCGTCACCGCGTCGTTCTTGGCCAGCGAGGCCAGCGACGAGTAGGGCGTGAACTGGGTGGCCGAGATGTCGCCCGAGATCAGCGAACTCACAATGGTGGACGGGTCGGTCACCTGCTGCAGGACGAGCCGGTCGATCGGGGGGCGGCCCAGGCGGAAGCCGTCGAACGCCTCCAGCACCACGGATTGGCCCGAGGTGGACGACACGAACTTGAACGGGCCGGTGCCGACCAGGCCCTTGCCGATGTCCGCGCCCTTCTCCTTCAGCGCCGCGCTGGAGATGATCCGGCCGCCGATGTCGGACAGCCGCGAGAGCACGGTGCGGTCGGGCTTGAGCAGCACCATGACGACGGTCAGGTCGTCCTTGGCCTTGAGCGACTTCACGTTCGCGCCCAGGCTGTTCAGCGGGCGGGAGGCGCCGTCGGGGAGGGTCTTGTCCTTCTCGTCGAACTGCCGGCCCAGGCTGGCCAGCACGTCGGCCGAGGTGAAGGTGGTGCCGTCGTGGAAGGTGACACCACTGCGCAGCTTGAACGTGTAGGTGAGCTGGTCGTCCGAGATCTCCCAGGATTCCGCCAGGTCGGGCTGCGGGGTGTTGTCCTCGAAGGAGATGAAGGTCAGGCCGCGGCAGATGCAGTCGACCGCCATCCAGTCACCCAGGGTGGTGTAGAAGGCGGGGTCGTTGACTGCGCTGGTGCCGTCGATGGCCATGGTCAGGGTGCCGCCCTTCTGGGCGCCCCCCGAGTCCTGGTCGTCGTCGGCGGCCACGCCGCACGCCGAGAGCAGGCCGCTGAGGCCGAAAGTCATTCCCATACCCAGCAGTCCGGCACCGCGGAGCATGGTGCGACGGGAGACATCGGGGGTGTCCGGCGAGGACTGGGGTGCGGCGGAGGTGGGACGCGGCATGGGGGGCTCCTACGAGACGGGCAGGTCGGCAGGGTGGGGCGCTGGATAGCAATCGACGCAGATTGGATCCATCTAGAAGTGGAACGTATCCTGAATGGGCGAGCGCGTCTAGGGTGACCCAACGGATGCACGGAGTTGTTTCGCCTGGGTAAAGGCACCTGGCGCGGGGTGTTTCGCCTGCCGGATGGAAAGGCGGCCGCCCCCACCTCGTCCGTGATCATTCAATCCCCCAGCCTTCGGCCCCATTCCCCCGGGAGTCGCGGGGAGCGGCCCCTCGCAATGGGTGCGATAACAGGCCGTGCAGCGCCTGGTGGGAGAGCGGACCGTCCCGACCGGGGAACATCCGCGCGCGCAGGCCGCGCGGATGTTCCCCGGTCGGCCGATCTCAGGCCGCGGGAGCGCTCGCGGCGGCCAGGGTCTTGTTGCGCCGGGCCACCACGAACGCACCGCCGGCGGCCGCGGCGGACAGGGCCAGGGAGGCCTGCCAGCCGCGGTTGAGGCGGTTGCCGAGCAGGTGGTCGACCGAGTACCGGCCCGGCCCGGTGAGGGCGATCGCACCGGCGGCCAGGCCGAGGACGGCCGGGTACTCCAGGCCGCCCTCGGTGTTGAAGAAGCCGTTGGGTGTGTGCACCGAGGCCGCGCCGATCATCGCGCCGACCGAGGCGGAGGCGGCGAGCGGGGTGGCCGCACCGACGACGAGCAGGGCGCCCCCGGCCTCACCGAGCCCGGCCGCCAGGGCGCTGGGGTGGCCCGGGGTGAAGCCCATGCTCTCGAAACCCTTGGCGGTGCCGGCCAGGCCGCCACCACCGAACCAGCCGAACAGTTTCTGCGCGCCGTGCACGAAGAGGGTGGCGCCGACGCCGACCCGCAGGCCGAGCAGTCCGAGGTCGAGGGTGCTTCGCGTCATGGTGGTACTCCTTGCTCTCGCCCGGATCCCCGGGCGTCGGCGCTGCCGCGCGGGAAACCCGATGTAGTTCAACACTGGATTGTTTCCCGGCGGGCGGAGCGAGTCGAGAGCACTACCTGGGGAAATGTCCCGTACGTCGGTGCGGGATAACTCTCAAAGAGACCGGATCTCCTGGATGATCCGGTCCCAGGGCAGTCCCCGCTCCCGGCGCGGCGAGCGCAGCGGCCAGACGTCCTCACCCGTCATCATCCGTACCCCGGCCGATCGCAGGGTCGCGACGTGCCCGTCCCAGGCCGGGTGCCGGGTGTGGGCCAGGTTGATGCAGGGGAACACCAGCACCGGTACCTCCTCGCGGCCGATCATCTCGTTGGCCACGGTCATCGCCTGGTTGTCGCTGATCGCCAGGGCGAGTTTGGCCACCGCGTTCGCCGTGGCCGGCACGACCGCGCAGGCGTCCGGTTCGGGGTGCGGCCGGGGACGCCCGGGCAGGCGGGTCTCCCAGCGCACCGGCAGCCCGGTGAGGGTCTCCAGGCGGGACGCCTCGCCGTCGTCCGTCAGCCAGGTGCCCGCGGTGGGGGTCAGCGTGATCGCGACCCGCCAGCCGGCTTCGACGAGCGGCGTCACGAGATGCGGCCGCAGTCCGGCGATCCCGCCGGCGGCACAGGCCACCAGGCTCAGAACCCGTCCCTCAGCCACGGTGCCCCCCAACGGTGATTGCGGACGACCACGAGCTTCCGGGGGCGAGGTCAGGTCGGTCGGTGGCGGGGAGAATTCGCATGATCACGGGGGGAAGGTTTGCATGCTTCTGTTCGTGATCAGGCAAACCTGTCCCGGCCGGAGGCCGGGAGGCGCTTCAGCTGTCCCAGCGGAACCAGCGGACGGTGGCCGCGGTGCCGGCCACGGTCCAGGCGGCCAGGACCAGGAGGTCGCGCCAGGGCCAGTCGCCGTGGGCGAGGGTGGTGCGCAGCCCGTCGCCGAGGGCGCCGGAGGGCAGCCAGCGCACCACGTCGCCGAGGGGGCCGAGCTGGTCGGGGGCCAGCACCACGCCACCGCCGGCCAGCAGGAGCACCCAGATCAGGTTGGCGGCCGCGAGAACGGCCTCCGCGCGCAGCGTTCCGGCCAGCAGCAGGCCGATGCTGACGAACGCGGCCGAGCCCAGCAGCCCGACGACCAGGGCCGGCAGCAGCCCGGCGAGGGAGGGGTGCCAGCCCAGCAGCAGACCCACGGCGCCGAGCAGCAGCACCTGGATCGCGGAGACCACGGCCACGGCGCCCAGCCGCCCGGCGATCAGGCCGGAGCGGCCCAGGGGAGTGGTGCCGAGCAGGCGCAGCAGACCGGCGCGACGGTCGAAGCCGGTACTGATGGCCTGACCGGTGAACGAGGTGGAGATCAGGGCCAGGGCCAGTACCCCGGGCGTGGCCAGGTCGATGCGGCGGCCCGCGCCCAGGTCGACGACGCCGCTCCGGGCCAGACCGGCCAGCACGAACAGCGGCAGGATCACGGTCAGCAGCAGCTGCTCACCGTTACGGAGCATGGCGCTCGCGTCGAACTTCGTCTGGGCCAGCACCCGGCGCAGCACCGGGGCGGCTCGGTCGGCACCGGTGTCCCGCACCGAGGCCGGGGATCCGGGCACGGTCACCTCGATCGCGCTCACGCCCCGATCACCTCAGCGGCCCCGGTCTGCCGGGCCGCAATCTCCAGGAACACGTCTTCCAGGCTCCTCCGGCCGAGCACCAGACCCTCGGGCATGATCCCGAGCCGGGCGCACCACGCGGTGGTGGCGGCGACGTCGGCGGGCAGCAGATGCGCCTCGGGTGTGCGGTTGGCGACGACGTAATGCCCGGGACGCACCTGCGTGACGGCGATCCCGGCGGACAGCAGGGGCGCCAGCTCGGTCAGGTCCAGGCCGGGCGGGCCGCCGAAGGCCAGGGTGTGGTCGCTGCCACCGGTCAGCTCGCGCGGGGTGCCCGCGGCGACGACCCGGCCGGCGGCCATCAGGACGACGTGGTCGGCGAGGCGCTCGGCCTCGTCCAGCAGGTGTGTGGTGAGCACGACGGCGACGCCCGAGCGGCGCAGCCCGCCGATCAGGTCCCAGACCGCGAGCCGGGCCTGCGGGTCGAGACCGGCGGTCGGCTCGTCGAGGAACGCCACGTCGGGGCGGCCGACCAGGGCCACGGCCAGGGCCAGGCGCTGGCGCTCGCCGCCGGACAGGCGCCGCACGGGGGTGCGCAGGCGTGACCCCAGGTCGAGGGTGGCCACGAGCTCAGGCACGTCGAGGGGCCGGGCGTACATCGCGGCGGCCAGGGAGAGCACGTCGCCGGCCCGCGCGGCCTGGGGCAGGCCGCCGTCCTGGAGCATGACGCCGACGCGGGGCCGCAGCCAGGCACCGTCCGTGACCGGGTCGTGGCCGAGCACCCGCACCGTGCCGCCGTCGGGGCGGCGCAGCCCCTCGCAGCACTCGACGGTGCTCGTCTTGCCGGCGCCGTTGAGGCCGAGCACGGCGGTCACCGCACCCGCGGCCGCGCTGAACGTCGCCCCGTCGACGGCGACCTTCGAGCCGTAACGCTTCACCAGCCCGGTCACCTCGACGGCGGCGGGACCTGCGGGTGGCGCGGATGTTCCTGGCACATGTCCACCATAGGGAAGTGCGGCGGGTACTTCGGCACGACCCCGCCGTCCACCCGGCCCGGCGACAGGGTCGTCCGGTCCGGCGCGGCGCGGGAACCGGCGGCAAACGGTGTTCACGGGGGCGGTGGACACGGAACTTAGGCTTACCTTCCGTGACGCACCAGACAGAACCCGTGAGGGTTCGTCGTGGGTTCTCGGCTTGAGCCGGGCGTCGAATAACGTCACACTGATGTGGTGGAATTGACTGAGGCCGATCGCATGGAGGATCGGGGTACCCGGAACCGGGTGTCCCGCGAGATCCTGCACCACGGTCCTGTCACCGCGAGTGACCTGGCGGCCACCCTGGGGCTCACCCCCGCAGCGGTGCGCCGGCACCTGGACACCCTGACAGACCAGGGCCTCGTGTGCACCTGGGACCCGCCCGAGGGCGCTCCCCGGCGCCGCGGCCGTCCGGCACGACTCTTCGTGCTGACGGACGCCGGTCACTCGGTGATGTCGACCGCCTATGACGA
The DNA here is from genome assembly GCF_021129235.1 of Kineosporia mesophila. GTDB lineage: Bacteria > Actinomycetota > Actinomycetes > Actinomycetales > Kineosporiaceae > Kineosporia > Kineosporia mesophila. The sequence continues at coordinate 258,971 of NZ_JAJOMA010000003.1, read as the reverse complement.
CCTGGCCGTCCAGCTGCTGGAGTTCCTGGCGCAGACGGCCGGTCCCGATGCCGTGCGTGAGTTCGCCGTGGTGCGGGCCGAACGGCTCGCCCAGAGGTACCGGCCCGCCGTCGAGGCGGTCGGGGAAGACACCCATCGCCGCGCCGGTGCGCTGGCGCAGGCACTCAGCACGGATGGGTACGCGGCCAGTGTGCGTTCACTGGACGAACGAGGTCGCGCCAAAGAAGACCAAGCCGCTCCCCAGACCGGAAAACAGCTGTGCCAGGGTCACTGCCCGGTGCAGCAGGTAGCCGCGCAGTTCCCCCAGCTCTGCGAGGCCGAGACGCACGCGTTCTCCAGTCTCCTGGGGGTTCACGTCCAGCGCCTGGCCACCCTGGCCCACGGCGAGCACGTCTGCACCACGCACATCCCGTTGAGCGCGGTCTCGGCCTCGCTCGACGGTCGCAGTCCAGCCGGCCGGCCCGCGTCAGCACCCGGGCCGGAAGTCACGTCACCTGAGGAGAAAGCCGCCGATGAGCACCGTTTCGCATCCTGAACTCGAGGGCATCGGGCGCTACGAGTTCGGCTGGGCCGACTCCGACGACGCCGGGGCGACCGCGCAGCGCGGTCTGTCCGAGGCCGTGGTCCGGGACATCTCGGCCAAGAAGAACGAGCCGGAATGGATGCTGAACCAGCGTCTCAAGGGCCTGAAGCTCTTCGCCAAGAAGCCCATGCCGACCTGGGGTTCCGACCTGTCGGGCATCGACTTCGACAACATCAAGTACTTCGTCCGCTCCACCGAGAAGCAGGCCACCTCCTGGGACGACCTGCCGGACGACATCAAGAACACCTACGACAAGCTCGGCATCCCCGAGGCGGAGAAGCAGCGCCTGGTCGCCGGTGTCGCCGCGCAGTACGAGTCCGAGGTGGTCTACCACCAGATCAACGAGGAGCTCGAGAAGCAGGGCGTCATCTTCGTCGACACCGACACGGGCCTGCGCGAGTACCCGGAGCTGTTCCAGGAGTACTTCGGCTCGGTGATCCCGGTGGGCGACAACAAGTTCGCCTCGCTGAACACCTCGGTGTGGTCGGGCGGCTCGTTCATCTACGTGCCCAAGGGTGTCCACGTCGAGATCCCGCTGCAGGCCTACTTCCGGATCAACACCGAGAACATGGGCCAGTTCGAGCGCACGCTGATCATCGCCGACGAGGGCTCGTACGTGCACTACGTCGAGGGCTGCACGGCGCCGATCTACAGCTCCGACTCGCTGCACTCGGCCGTGGTCGAGATCGTCGTGAAGAAGAACGCCCGGGTGCGGTACACGACCATCCAGAACTGGTCGAACAACGTCTACAACCTGGTCACCAAGCGGGCCACCGCGGCCGAGGGCGCGACCATGGAGTGGGTCGACGGCAACATCGGCTCCAAGGTCACGATGAAGTACCCGGCCATCTACCTGCTCGGTGAGCACGCCAAGGGCGAGACGCTGTCCATCGCGTTCGCCGGTGAGGGCCAGCACCAGGACGCCGGCGCCAAGATGGTGCACGCCGCACCGCACACCTCCTCCAGCATCGTGAGCAAGTCGGTCGCCCGGGGCGGTGGCCGTACCTCCTACCGTGGCCTGATCCAGGTGCTGGAGGGCTCGCACCACTCGGCGAGCACCGTGCGCTGCGACGCGCTGCTGGTCGACACGATCAGCCGGTCCGACACCTATCCCTACGTCGACGTCCGCGAGGACGACGTGGCGATGGGTCACGAGGCCACGGTCTCGAAGGTCAGCGAGGACCAGCTGTTCTACCTGATGTCGCGGGGCATGACGGAGGAGGAGGCCATGGCGATGATCGTGCGTGGCTTCGTCGAGCCGATCGCCCGGGAGCTGCCGATGGAGTACGCGCTCGAGCTGAACCGCCTGATCGAGCTCCAGATGGAAGGCGCGGTCGGCTAGTCCGCCCCACCTCGTCCTTCAAACCCACCGAAAACGTAGACAGAGAGCCATGACTGAGACATACACGATCGAAGGCGGACCGGTCGAGCTGCACCGCTCGAGCTTCGACGTCGCGGACTTCCCGCTGCCGACCGGCCGCGAGGAGGACTGGCGGTTCACCCCGCTGGACCGCCTGCGGGGCCTGCTCGACGGGGGCCCGTCGGACGGCCGGCTGAGCTGGACTACCGACCTGCCCGAGGGTGTGGAGCTGACCACGGTCGGCGCCGGTGACCCCTACCTGCGCTCGGTGCCCAAGCCGGTCGACCGGGTCGGTGTGCTGACCCTGGCCAACGCGACCGACGGTGCCGTGGTGCTGCGCGTCCCGGCGAACGCCGAGCCGTCCGCTCCGGCCGTGATCCGCCTGGCGGGGAACGGCGGCGACGTGGTCTGGGGTCACGTCATCCTCGACATCGGCGCCAACGCCCAGGTGTCCGTCGTGATCGAGCACAGCGGCAGCGCCCGGTACGCCGGTGAGCTGTCGGTGCTGGTCGGCGACGGCGCGAAGCTCAAGCTGGTCAGCGTGCAGGGCTGGGACAGCGACGCCGTCCACGTCCAGCACACCGGCGTGCGCCTGGGCAAGGACGCCTCGATCGCGTCCACCCAGATCACCCTCGGCGGCGACCTGGTCCGGTTCGTCGAGACCGTGGAGTACACCGGCCCGGGCGGCGACGCCGAGATGGCCGGTCTCTACATCGCCGACGCCGGGCAGCACCAGGAACACCGCCTGTTCGTCGACCACAGTGCGCCGAAGTGCCGCAGCAACGTGACCTACAAGGGCGCGCTGCAGGGCGAGGGCGCGCACACCGTGTGGGTCGGCGACGTGCTGATCCGCGCCACGGCCGAGGGCACCGACACCTACGAGATGAACCGGAACCTGGTGCTGACCGACGGCACCCGGGCCGACTCGGTGCCGAACCTGGAGATCGAGACCGGCGAGATCGTCGGCGCCGGTCACGCCAGCACCACCGGCCGGTTCGACGACGAGCAGCTGTTCTACCTGCAGGCCCGGGGTATCAGCGAGGAAGAGGCGCGCCGCCTGGTCGTGCGCGGCTTCTTCGCCGAGCTGATCCACAAGATCGGCATCCCCGACCTGCAGGACCGTCTGCTGGCCGCGATCGAGGCCGAGCTGGGCGGCGAGCCCGAAGCAGCGATCAGCGCCGTCACCGAGGAGAACGCGTGAGCCGCGAGCGCGTCGCCGGTCTCGCCGACCTGAAGGCCGGCGAGGCGATCCAGGTGAAGAGCGGTGGCCGGAACATCGCTCTGGCCCGGGAGGCCTCGGGCGAGGTGCATGCGGTCGCCGACCTCTGCACGCACGCCGCGGTGTCGCTGTCGGAGGGCGACGTGGAGGGCTGCACGATCGAGTGCTGGCTCCACGGCTCGGCCTTCGACCTGCGCACCGGCGCCCCCACCGCGCCGCCCGCCATCACCCCGGTGGACGTGTACGCCGTCACTGTCGAAGGTGACGACGTCTACGTGGACACCGACATCATCGTGAACGCCAGCTCGTCAGCTGCATCCTCAGCTGCATCCAAGGAGAACTGAACCGCCATGGCCACTCTGGAAATCCGCGACCTGCACGTCAGCGTCGAGACCGAGCAGGGTCCCAAGGAGATCCTGCGCGGCGTCGACCTGACCATCGCCTCCGGCGAGACGCACGCGATCATGGGCCCGAACGGCTCGGGCAAGTCCACCCTGGCGTACTCCATCGCCGGGCACCCGAAGTACACGATCACCTCCGGCACGGTCACGCTCGACGGCGAGAACCTGCTCGAGATGAGCGTGGACGAGCGCGCCCGCGCCGGTCTCTTCCTCGCCATGCAGTACCCGGTCGAGGTCGCCGGTGTCACCGTGTCGAACTTCCTGCGCACGGCCAAGACCGCGATCGACGGCAAGGCCCCGGCCCTGCGCCACTGGGTCAAAGACGTCCGCGGCGCCATGGACGCGCTGAAGATGGACCCGGCGTTCGCCGAGCGCGACGTCAACGCCGGCTTCTCCGGCGGTGAGAAGAAGCGCCACGAGATCCTCCAGATGGAGCTGCTGAAGCCCCGTTTCGCGGTGCTCGACGAGACCGACTCGGGCCTCGACGTGGACGCGCTGAAGATCGTCTCCGAGGGCGTCAACCGGGTGCGGGAGAACAGTGAGGTCGGCGTTCTGCTGATCACCCACTACACGCGCATCCTGCGCTACATCAAGCCCGACTTCGTGCACGTCTTCGTCGACGGCAAGGTCGCGGCCGAGGGCGGCCCGGAGCTGGCCGACGAGCTCGAGGCCAACGGCTACGACCGTTTCACCACCTCCGCGAGCGTCTGAGAACAACCCCGAATTGAGGACGCCCGTGGGCGGCGCCCACAGGCGTCCTCAATTTTCGATCTGACACCGAAGGATCTGAGCGAGAGTGACCCTCACGTCCACGCAGGCGACGCCGCTGGATCACGACGAGGTCGAGGCGATCCGCGCGGACTTCCCGATCCTGCACCGCACGGTCGGGGACGGCGCCCAGCTCGTCTACCTGGACTCCGGCGCCACCTCACAGCGCCCGCGGCAGGTGCTGCAGGCCGAGTACGACTTCGCCACCACCTCCTACAGCGCGGTGCACCGCGGTGCGCACACGCTGGCGAGCGAGGCGACGGACGCGTTCGAGGCGGCCCGCGAGACCGTGGCCCGGTTCGTCGGGGTTCCCACCGACGGCGTGGTCTGGACCCGCAACGCCACCGAGGGCCTCAACGTCCTGGCGGCGGCGCTGACCGATCCCGAAGCCGGGCAGTACACCCTGAAGCCCGGTGACGAGGTGCTCGTCACCGAGATGGAGCACCACGCCAACCTGGTGCCCTGGCAGCGCGCGGCCGCCCGCAGCGGCGCCACCCTGCGGTGGATCCCGCTGACCGACGCCGGCCGGCTCGACCTGGCGACCGTCGACGGGCTGATCAACGAGCGCACGAAGGTGGTCGCGTTCGCGCACGCCTCGAACGTGCTCGGCACGATCAACCCGGTCGCGGAGCTGGTCGCGAAGGCGAAGGCCGTCGGCGCCCTGACGATTCTCGATGCCTGCCAGTCGGTGCCGCACCTGCCGGTCGACCTGGGCGCGCTCGGTGTCGACGCCGCGGTCTTCTCCGGTCACAAGATGCTCGGCCCGACCGGTATCGGCGTGCTCGCGGCGCGCCCGGGCCTGCTCGACGCCCTGCCCCCGGTGCTGACCGGCGGGTCGATGGTCGAGCGGGTCACGATGGAGACCGCGACCTTCCGCGAGGCCCCGCAGCGGTTCGAGGCCGGCCCCCCGCCGGTGGCCCAGGCGGTCGCGCTCCGGGCCGCGGTGGACTACCTCGACCGGGTCGGCATGGACCGCATCGCGGCCCGCGAGCACCAACTGGCCCAGTTGCTGCTCGACGGTGTCGACAGCGTCGCCGGAGTTCGCGTGATCGGCCCGAACGATGCCGAGAACCGCACGGCCACCGTTGCTTTCGAGGTCGAAGGGGTGCACCCGCACGACGTCGGCCAGGTGCTCGACGCGGCCGGTGTGGCTGTCCGTGTCGGCCATCACTGCGCGCAGCCGGTGCACCGCCGGTTCGGCGTGAACGCGTCCAGCCGCGCCAGCGCCTACCTCTACACCACCGACGCCGACGTCGAGCGCTTCGTCCAGGCACTCGGCTCGGTCCGCGGATTCTTCGGCAGGAGCTGAACCTTGTCCTCTCTCGAATCCCTGTACCAGCAGGTGATCCTGGATCACTCCAAGGAGAAGCACGGCCGCGCCGACCTCGGCGAGGGCGACGTGCTCGACCCGCTGAGCACGGCGCGCAGCCACCAGTACAACCCGCTCTGCGGGGACGAGGTGACCGTTCAGATCACCCTCGGCGGCACGGACGTCGAGACCGTGGCCTGGACCGGCGACGGCTGCTCCATCAGCCAGGCCGCCACCTCGGTGATGCACGACCTGATCGTCGGCAGGCCCGTCGACGAGGCCCGCGGCATCCTCGCCGACTACCGCACCATGCTGCGTAGTCGCGGCGAGGGCGAGCCCGACGAAGAGGTGCTCGGTGACGCCGTGGCCTTCGCCGGGGTCAGCCGGCACGCGAACCGCGTGAAGTGCGCCATTCTGGGATGGACGGCGTTCGAGGACGCGTTGCTGCGTATCGAGGCCGCACGACCGACAGCAAAGGACGAATCATGAGCGACGCGATCGATGTGGCAGTGGACACCAGCCCGGCCGACGTGCCCGCCGACGTGGCGGACGTCGAGGAGGCCCTGCGCGACGTCGTCGACCCCGAGCTGGGCATCAACGTCGTCGACCTGGGCCTGATCTACGGCATCCAGATCGACCAGAACAACCACGCGACGATCGACATGACGCTGACGTCGGCGGCCTGCCCGCTGACCGACGTGATCGAGGACCAGGCGGCCGCCGCGCTGGACCCGATCGTCAAGGGCCACGCCATCAACTGGGTGTGGATGCCGCCGTGGGGCCCGGACAAGATCACCGACGACGGTCGTGAGCAGCTGCGGGCCCTGGGCTTCAACCTGTAGCACCCCGGTAGTACCTCGTCCGTCCGGGCGCACTCCCTCAATCCGGGCGCCCGGGCGGACGAGTATCAGACGTGCTCGACATCTGGCGGCTCGTGGTGGCACCGAACCCGGTGCTCGACGACGTCGTCCGCGACGGGCTGCTGGTGCAGTCCGCGCAGGCCTCCCGGCTGAGCAGCCTGGCCGCGCTACCGCTGTCGTTCGTGGTGCTGGCCGTGCTGGCCGCCGACGGTGCCGCCCGGGGGGAGATCCTGCCCTGGGTGGCGCTGGTGCTCCTGGTCATGGTTCTGTACCTGGCCGGAGTCGGCCGGTTCGTGGTCGGCTCCCAGGACCGCCGGCCGTACGCGGAACGGCTGCGCATCTTCGTCCTGTTCCAGGTCCTGGCCGGTGGGGCCTGGGGGATGCTGCCGGTCATCGTCACGCCGGTGCCGGGTCACACCACGACCGTGTCGGTGTCGGCCAGCGTGATCACTCTGACCGCCGCGGCCAACGCCATCTTCAGCTCGCCCACCCCGCGTCCGTGGGCCGCTTTCCACGTGATGACCCTGCTGGTCGGCTCGGCCGGGCTGGTGCGGCACGGTGAGTACGGGGTGGCGGCCCTGAACGGGCTGACCTTGCTGGCGGCCTTTCCGCTGGCCCGGTACACCTATCAGCAGGTGGCCCGGGCCCGGCTGGTGGCCCGGCACAACGGGCTGCTGGCGCAGGACCTGCGCGCCGAGCGCGAGGCGGTGGAGCGCGTCAACCTGCAGCTGTCCGAGGCCAACACCGAGCTGCGGCACCAGGCCACGCGCGACCCGCTGACCCGGCTGCCGAACCGCACGCTGTTCTTCGACCACCTGGAGCGCTCGCTGCGCCACGGTCGCCGTCACCACACCCCGGTGGCGGTGATCTACTTCGACCTGGACAAGTTCAAGGCCGTCAACGACACGCTCGGCCACGGCGCCGGCGACGACCTGCTGGTGCAGGTGGCCGACCGCACCGGCGCGGTGCTGCGCAGCCCCGACCTGCTGGCCCGGCTCGGGGGTGACGAGTTCGTCGTGCTCACCCACGACTACGACGCCGGTGACGGGCCACAGGCCGCCACCCAGGTGGCCGAACGGGTGCGGGCGGTGCTGGCGGTGCCGTTCGACCTGGGCGGCAACCTGGTGACCGTCTCCGGCAGCCTCGGGGTGGCGCTCGACGAGCCCGGGCTGAGCGCCGAGGATCTGGTGGAACGGGCCGACATGGCGCTCTACCGGGCCAAGCAGCTGGGCCGCGACCGGGTCTGCGAGTACGGGCCGGACCTCAATTGGAGCCTTCCGGCTGTCGAGTCCTGAGAGGTGCAGGACATCTGGCGGATGCTCCGGGCCCCGGACCCGGACATCGACGACGTCGTGCGCCGGGAGTTGCTGAGTCAGTCCGCGGAGGCGGCGCGGGTCAGCAACCTGCTCGGTGCCGGCCTGGTCGTCACCACTCTCGCGGTGCTGGTGGCCGCCCACGCGCCCGGGGCCGGCGTGCTGGTGTGGTGCGCCCTGGTGACGGCCTGGACGGTGTTCTTCCACCATGCCGTGCCCCGCCTGATCATTCGCCGGCCGACGGGTTCGCCGGCGACGCTCGGCCGCCGGTTCACCGTGATCGAGGTCTTCTCCGGCCTGATCTGGGGCAGCGTCTGCGTCCTGGTGCGGCCGGGGGAGGACCGGCCCGAGCTGATCGCCGTGCCGGTGGCGGTGGTGATGCTGGCCAATGCCGCGAACCTGCTGTTCTGCAACGCCACCCCCGTCGCCTACCGGGGTTATCACGTGAGCGCCGCGACGATGAGTACGGTGGGCCTGGCCTCCCAGGGGTTCTGGTCGCTGGTGGCCTTCATCGTCTTCGGCGCGCTGGGGGCCCCGACCCTCGCCCGGTACGGTTACCGGCAGGTGGCCGGTGCCCGGTTACTGGCCCGGCAGAACGCTCTGCTGGCCGACGAGGTGCGCACCGAGCGCGAGGCCGTGGAGCAGATCAACCTGCGGCTGTCCGAGGCCAACGCCGAGCTCGCGCACAAGGCCACCCGGGACCCGCTGACCGGCCTGCCGAACCGCGCCCTGTTCTTCGACCACCTGGCCAGCGCCCTGGTGCGCAGCCGGCAGGTGGGGCGCCGGCTGGGTGTCATCTACTTCGACCTGGACCGGTTCAAGGTCGTCAACGACAGCCTGGGCCACGGCGCCGGTGACGACCTGCTGTGCCAGGCCGGGGCCCGGATCAGCGCCGTGCTGCGCAGCGGTGACGTGCTGGCGCGCCTGGGCGGTGACGAGTTCGTCGTGCTCACCGGAGACCGCAGCGACCCCACCGGGGGCGTCGGGGTGGCCGAGCGGGTGCGCCGGGTGCTGGAGGAACCGTTCCTGCTGGACGGACGCCCGGTTCAGGTGTCGTCGAGCCTCGGCGTGGCGGTCGACGACGGCTTCTCGACCGGTGAGCAGCTCGTCGAGTTCGCCGACGTCGCCCTCTACCGGGCCAAGCAGGGCGGCCGGAACCAGGTCGCCCAGTTCCGGCCCGCCATGCTCGATCCCATCGATGTCGCCGGCGCTACAGACCCATCGCCTTGAACGTGTCGCACTGGTCGATGTCACCGCTGGAGTAGCCGGTGGTGAACCACTGCTTGCGCTGGGCCGCCGAGCCGTGGGTCCAGGAGTCCTGGTCGACCTGGCCGGTCGCCTTCTTCTGGATGCGGTCGTCGCCGACGGCCTGCGCGGCCTTCTGCGCCTCGGCGATGTTGGCCTGGGTCAGGTCGATACCGCTCTTCTGCTGGTCGGCCAGCGTCGACCAGACCCCGGCGTAGCAGTCGGCCTGGAGCTCCATCGCCACCGAGTACTCGTTCTCCTGCTTCGGGTTCTTCTGCTGGGCCTGGCGCACCTGCCCCTCCGTGCCCAGCAGCGTCTGCAGGTGGTGGCCGTACTCGTGGGCCAGGATGTAGGCCTGCGCGAACTCGCCCTCGGCGCCGTACTCCTTCTGCAGCTGGTCGAGGAAGTTCAGGTCCAGGAAGATCTCCTCGCCGGACGGGCAGTAGAACGGCCCGACCTGCGAGGACGCCTGGCCGCAGCCGGTGCTCACGGCGTCGTCGAAGAACGCCAGCTGGGGCGCGTGGTAGTCGAGACCCCGCCGGGCGAACTCCTCCTCCCAGGTGTTGTCCGCGATGTCGTAGACCTTGATCAGCCGGCAGTCGGTGTACTCGTCCAGGGCGCCCTTGGTGTTGCAGCGGTCGGACAGCTCCTGGCTCGACTCCTGCTTGCCGGTGCTGTTGGCGCTGCCCGCGCCCAGCTGCGGCAGGCCGCTGCCACCGCCGCCGCCGGACCCACCGCCCAGCACGGCCACCAGCAGGTAGATCACCAGACCCACCACACCGGCACCACCACCGATGGCGAGGCCACCGCCGGCCACTCCCATGCCGCGGCGGTCGTCCACGCCACCGACGTCCACCCGATCGTCGTCGAACTCGATACCCACCCGCGTTACTCCTGTCCTGACAAGCAATGAGCGGGCCGGTCCCTGCGCCCGCGTAGAATGCTGCCACCACCTTTGGTCCGGTTCGACTGCTGCTGCACACCGGGCACCTCAGTCCCAGACCTTTCGCAGGAGCCGTACCCACCCATGATCACTGCCTCCGGTGTAGAGCTGCGCGCCGGCTCCCGACTTCTCGTCGAGAACGCCAACTTCCGTGTCGGCCCAGGTCAGCGCGTCGGACTGGTCGGCCGTAACGGCGCCGGGAAGACCACCCTGACCAAGGTCCTGGCGGGGGAGGGACAGCCCGCCGCGGGCACCGTCTCCCGCAGCGGCGAGGTCGGATATCTGCCGCAGGACCCGCGCACCGCCGACCTCACGATCCTGGCCCGCGACCGGGTGCTCAGCGCCCGGGGGCTGGACGAGGTGATCCGGAACATGCGCGTGGCCGAGGGGGAGATGGCCAGCGTGGTCGACGCGACCCGCGACGCCGCGATGGACCGCTACTCCCGCCTGGAGGCCGAGTTCACGGCCGGCGGCGGGTACGCGGCCGAGAGCGAGGCCGCCACCATCTGCGCCAGCCTGAGCCTGCCCGACCGCGTGCTGGAGCAGCCGCTGGGCACCCTCTCGGGCGGTCAGCGCCGCCGCGTCGAGCTGGCCCGGATCCTGTTCTCGGGCTCCGACACCCTGCTGCTCGACGAGCCGACCAACCACCTCGACGCCGACTCGATCGCCTGGCTGCGCGACTTCCTGAAGGTCTGGAACGGCGGCCTGATCGTGATCAGCCACGACGTGGAGCTGCTGGAGGTCGTGGTCAACCAGGTCTACCACCTGGACGCCAACCGCTCGGCCCTGGACATCTACAACGTCGGCTGGAAGAAGTACCTGGAGGCGCGCGAGACGGACGAGAAGCGCCGCCGCCGCGAGCGCCAGAACGCCGAGAAGAAGGCGTCGATCCTCCTGCAGCAGGCCGACAAGATGCGCGCCAAGGCCACCAAGGCCACCGCCGCGCAGAACATGGCCAAGCGCGCCGAGAAGCTGCTGTCCGGCCTGGACGAGGTCCGCCAGCAGGACAAGGTGGCCAAGCTCCGCTTCCCGCAGCCGGCCCCCTGCGGCCGCACCCCGCTGACCGCCGAGGGGCTCAGCAAGAGCTACGGCAGCCTGGAGATCTTCACCGACGTCTCGCTGGCCATCGACCGCGGTTCCCGGGTCGTCGTGCTCGGTCTGAACGGTGCCGGCAAGACCACGCTGCTGCGCATGCTGGGCGGCATCGAGAAGCCCGACACCGGAGAAGTGCTCTCCGGCCACGGCCTGCGGCTGGGCTACTACGCGCAGGAGCACGAGACCCTCGACACCGACCGCACCGTCCTCGAGAACATGCGCACCGCGTCCCCCGATCTGAACGACACCCAGATCCGCACCGTGCTCGGTTCGTTCCTCTTCGGCGGCGACGACGCCTCCAAGCCCGCCGGCGTGCTCTCCGGCGGTGAGAAGACCCGCCTGGCGCTCGCCACCCTGGTCGTCTCCGGCGCCAACGTGCTGCTGCTCGACGAGCCGACCAACAACCTCGACCCGGCCAGCCGGGAAGAGGTGCTGGACGCCCTGCGCCGCTACGAGGGCGCCATCATCCTGGTCACCCACGACGAGGGCGCCGTGGAGGCGCTCAACCCCGAACGGGTGGTTCTCCTGCCCGACGGCGAGGAAGACCTGTGGAGCCGGGACTACCTCGACCTCGTGACCCTGGCCTGAGTGCTCGGCGGGCGTTACGGATGAATCCCGCCGTAACGCCCGCGAACACCTTTCTCACCTGTGAATACCGGGCTGATGAGAGCGGATTCGCGTACCTGCGGCGGGCCCGTACGGAGTAGGCCGGTGTGAAAGGAATGTCCGTCGAGTCACTTTGCGTGGCGCGTCGACTGGCCGGATCTTCGACTCGAGATCACCATGGACCGAGAACGACACACGTTCGAGGAGGATTCGTGGCCGAGAGTGTTAAGAAGGGAGCCCGGATCACGGGCACCGATCGTTCGAAGCTGGCCGGTGAGCTGAAGAAGAAATACACGTCGGGCGCGAGTATTCGCGCTCTGGCGGAGGAGACGGGGCGTTCCTACGGTTTCGTCCACCGCATCCTCACCGAGAACGAGGTCCAGCTACGCGGCCGGGGTGGAGCCACCCGAGGTAAGGCCAAGCAGCACTAGATCTCGCGGTCGTACTGACTTCGACAGTGAGTTCGTCCAGCACTGCTGACGGCCGGGGGCGCAATGCAGCATCTGCGCTCCCGGGCCGTCAGCGCTGTTTTGTGCCGTCCCCCCGAACTGGTCATCCCCCTGCCTAGGCGTACGGTGACAGGGTGGACAGAGGCGAAGAGCCCGGAACACGGGGGCACACCCGGCCCGTGCAGCCCGTGCACAGCATCACCGGCGCGGTGTCACCCCATTCCGACGACCTGGACGCCCGGATCCGCCGCTACCTGATCTCGATGAGCATCCGCGTGGCCTGCGTCATCCTCGCCATCGTCGTCCATACCCGCTGGGGCCACTGGTCGTGGTGGATCTTCGCGATCGGTGCGGTCTTCCTGCCCTACGTCGCCGTCGTGATGGCCAACGCCACCGACCGGCGCGGCGGGCCCGGCCCGGCGCCCGTCACCCCGGCGGCGCGCACCGCGCTGTCCTCGGCGGCTCCCGCCGCGGCGGTGGACGAGGACATCGAGGTGACGATTCATCCGCCGCAGCGCCCATATCGCGAAGAATCGTCCGATTCGAAGCCTTTTGAGGATAGTTTCGACGATTCGCGAGCCAACGAGCGGGAATTCGTGAGGGATTCGACCGTGCCGTCCGATAGGCCGACGTGAAGAGTCACCCGAATGGCCGTCCTGATTCATGGGTCAGACTGACACCGATCCGTGTCATACTTGGCGGGCGCGCCCTGCATCCCCCGTCGGGGTGCGCGAATGGACGCCGGGCGGCATCCCCCGTGGCCGCCCGGCGTCCGCCTTTTGGCAGACTGTCCCGCGTGACAGAACGGCAGGATCCGATGTGCAGCGCTCGCGGCTGCCGGCAGGCCGCGGTGTGGGCGTTGCGGTGGAACAACCCGAAGCTCCACACCCCCGAGCGGCGCAAGATCTGGGTGGCCTGCGACGACCACCGTGAGCACCTCGAGGAGTTCCTGAGTCTGCGGGGCTTTCTCAGGGACACGGTGAGAACCGGGGAGCCGGCGTGAGCGTCGAGGCGCCGCAGGAGACAGAAGACTCCGCCCCGGCCCGGCGGCGGGGCGCCTGGGACACCACCAAGGCCGCCCTGGGCCTGTTGCGCGAGCGCGGCTGGATCCTCTCGCTCGTCGGCATCGTCGTGCTGTCGATCGTGTTCGTGTTCCTCGGGCGCTGGCAGTTCCACCGTCACGAGGTCCGCTCGGCCCGCAACCACCTGATCAAGGCGAACTACGACGCCACCCCGGTGCCGCTGGAGCAGCTGATCCCCGCCGCGGCCCTGAAGGCCTCCGCCGCGCTGCCCCACGACCTGCAGTACCGGCCGGTCACGGTGACGGGTGAGTACCAGGCCGACCGCACGGTGCTCATCCGCAACCGCCCGCACGACCAGATCGGCCAGGCCGGCTCGCTCAGCGCCGGGGGCAGCAACTCCCAGAACGGGTACGAGGTGGTGGTGCCCCTGCGCACCACCGACGGCGCCGTGCTGTTCGTCGACCGCGGCTGGATCCCGGCGGGCGCGGCCAACGCCTCGCGGCCGGACAGCGTGCCGGCCGCACCGACCGGCGAGGTCACCGTGGTGGCGCGGCTGCGGCCCAGTGAGGAGGCCTCGAACCGCTCGGCCCCCCAGGGGCAGGCCGCCAGGATCAACATCCCGGCCCTGGTGCGGCAGACCGGCGTCGACACGACCCGGGTCGCCGGGGCCTTCGGCGCCCTGGTCAGCGAGGACCCGTCCGCCGCCGACACCCCCGAGGCCGCCGAGCGGCCACAGGAGAGCATCGGCATCAACCTGTCCTACTCGGTGCAGTGGGACGGCTTCGCGCTGGTGGCGTACATCCTCTTCGGCGTGGCCGCCGTGCGTGAGGTGCGCCGGCGCGACGAGGAGGAGACGGAGGACGAGGAGGAGGACGGTCCTCCCGCCCTCACCGGTGCCACCTACCGCTGATGAGAGCTGACTAGATCCCCGGCCGCTGCTGGGCGCGGAACGGGCTGGCCCGGTACACGCCGAGCATGCGGACGTCGGCGAAGAAGCTCAGCTCCTCGAACGCCCGCGCCACGTGCGGCTCGTCGGGGTGGCCGTCGATGTCGGCCAGGAACCGGGTGGCGGTGAAGTTCCCGCCCACCATGTAGCTCTCCAGCTTGGTCATGTTCACCCCGTTCGTGGCGAAACCGCCCAGCCCCTTGTAGAGGGCGGCCGGGATGTTGCGCACGCCGAACACGAAGGTGGTCACGATCGGCCCGACTCCGGCCGCGGCGCGCAGGTTCTCGGGGGAGAGAATGATGAAACGCGTGGTGTTGTGCGCCTCGTCCTCGATATCGGCGCGCAGCACGTCCAGGCCGTAGACCTCGGCGGCCAGGGTGGAGGCGATCGAGGCCACCGACGGGTCGCCCGCCTCGATGATCTCCCGGGCGCTGCCGGCCGTGTCGGTGGCGGTCACCGGGGTGATACCGAGGTCGCGCAGGGCGTTTCGGCACTGGTCGAGCGCCTGCGGGTGACTGCGGGCGCTCTTGATCTGCTCCAGGGTGGTGCCCGGCAGGCCGAGCAGCTGGTGCCGGACCGGCAGGAAGTACTCGCCGACGATGTGCACCGTGGAGTCGGGCAGCAGGTAGTGGATGTCGGCCACCCGCCCGGCCGTGGAGTTCTCGACCGGGATCATCGCCAGGTCGGCCGTGCCGTTCCCGAGCGCGGTGAAGCACTCCTCGAAGGTGCGGAACGGCACCGGGTCGTAGTCGGGGTAGACGTCACGGCAGGCGATGTGCGAATTGGCGCCCAGTTCACCCTGGAACGCGATCCGGCGGGTACGGGTATTCATGATGCACAGATCATGCCGCATCCGGGCCCGGCTTCCACGTTCGGTCCGATCGGAGGAGCCCCGGTGCGGGTTTCACCCGGCATATCTCTCTAGAGTGTGTGACTAGTCACCATGAGTCATTGGTGGGCAGCGGGGTGCGAGGAACGGGATAACTCGATGGATCTGGGTCTGTCAGACCGGGTGTACGTCGTGACGGGAGCGTCGAGGGGCCTCGGCCGGGCCTGCGCGGAACTGCTCGCGGCGGAGGGCGCGCGTCTGGTGCTGTGCGACCGCGACGAGGAGGAGCTGAAGGCGACCGCGGCGTCGCTCGGCGGTTCCGAGCGGGCGATCGCTGTGCCCGGCGACATCGGGGAGCCGGGCATCGAGACCTGCCTGGTCGCGGCGGCGGTGGCCCGGTACGGGCGGCTCGACGGCGGGCTGATCAGCGTCGGTGAGTCGCAGTCGGGCACGGTGATGGACCTCGACGACGGCGCCTGGCGGATGGCGTTCGAGGAGACCTTCCTGGGGCCGCTGCGCCTGGCCCGCACGGTCGGCAAGCTCTCGTCGCGCGAGGGCGGATCGGTGGTGCTCGTGCTGTCCACGACGGTGAGGGAAACCGTTGCCGGGCAAGCGCTCTCCGACGGCATGCGACCCGGCCTGGCGATGGCGGCCAAGACCCTGGCGAACGAGCTGGGGGAGCGAAACGTGCGGGTCAACGGCATCATGCCCGGGCGGGTCGACGCCGACCGCTCGCGCACGCCCGACGCCGCCGGCGGCCGCCCGGAGGAGACGCGCCGGCAGCAGGAGTCGCGGGTCCCGCTCGGGAGGTACGGTGAGTCGCTGGAATTCGCCCGCCCGGCGGTTTTCCTGCTTTCCCCCGCAGCGAGTTTCGTGACGGGAACGATGCTGGCGGTGGACGGCGGCCTCTCCCACGCGCTCTGAGGTCAGGCGCCCTCGGCCACCGTGCTCATGTTGAAGTCCTGGATCCGCAGCGCCGGCATGGCGGTGCGGGTGAACCACTCGCCCCACTCCCGACTCAGGCACACCTCGGTCGCGCCGTAGGCGTCGATCCGCGACAGCAGGTCCACCGGGCTCTCGTTGTAGCGGAAATTGCTGGTGGCGCCGACCACCTCGCCGTTCTCCACCACGTAGACCCCGTCCCGGGTGAGGCCGGTCAGCAGCAGGGTCTGCGGGTCGACCTCGCGGATGTACCACATCGAGCTCAGCAGCAGGCCGTGGTCCACCCCGGCCAGCAGGTCCATCGTGCTGCCGGTACCGTCCGCGCCCGTCAGCACCAGGTTGTCGGCCGCGGGGGCCAGGGGCAGCCCGGTCAGGCCGGCGGTGTGCCGGGTGGTGGGCAGGTTGCTGATCGTGCCGGAGTCCAGCCAGGTGGCGGAGGGGGAGGCCAGGCCGTTGTCGAACACCGAGGCCATCGGGGACGACGAGGTGGTCAGAACCCGGTCGGCGCAGCCCAGTCCGGCGTGGAACGGGTCGCTGAGCAGGCTCACCGGGCTGCTGGTGATCTTCTCGCCGACCCGCGTGCCGCCGCCGGTGCGCGAGAAAACGCTGCGGCCCTCGTGCGCGGTACGGGCGTCGGCCGACCACAAGAAGTAGATCATCAGGTCGGCGACCGAGGTCGGCGGCAGCACCGTGGTGTACCGGCCCGGCTTCAGCGTGATCGGGCGTTCCTGCCAGCGCAGACGGGTGGCGATCTCGTCGTCCATCGCCAGTACGTCGACGTCGCTGAAATCGCGGGTGGCGCCCGCCATGTAGGCGGAACGGCTTCTGGCCCCGGCCTTCCCGGTCAGCTCGATGGTGCCGCGCGGCTGCTCGTGCCGGTAGCGCAGGCCCCCGGTCGTGCCCAGCCAGGTGGTGACCACCTCGTGCAGGGCGAAGCCGAACGACTCGCGCTCCTGCGCGCGAGAGCGGCCGAACACCTCACCGAGCGCCTCGGCGACCCCGGCCAGGGTGGACGCGCCGGTCTCGGCCCCCGGGTCGGCGAACCCGGGCAGTTCCGCGCCGGTCACGAAAGGTGCGGCGTCTTCGGCCGGTTCGGCGTCGCGGGCCAGGGCCACGGTGTCGGCGACGAGCGCCCGCACGCCGTCGGCGTCCAGGCCCTGACGGCTCAGCACGCCCGCGCCGGTGCCCCCGGCGACGGGTGCGCCGACGATGACGGTGACGGTGCGGGCGGAGGTCAGGCCGTTGGTGGTCAGACCGCTCAGCGCCCAGCGCAGGTTGGCCGTACTGGCCTGCGACACCAGCACGGCGGCACCCAGATCGGCACCGGCCCGGGTAATTTCACCGAGGGCGATCTCGACGAACTCCGACGACGTGCTCATCGGCCCCCCTCGCTGCGCGTGTTGAGTACCTTGACCTGCTCGAAAAGTGTGGCCGGGGCGCCGTGACTGACCCAGGCGGACTGCCCGGGCTGGGCCTTGCCGCAGTTCGAGGCCCCACCCAGGTAGTGGGTGGACGGTCCGCCCAGGCCCTTCAGGGAACCCCAGAAGCTCGGGGTGGAGCCCTGGTAGGCCGCGTCTTTCACCTGCCCGGCCAGCTTCCCGCCCCGGATCCGGTAGAACCGCTGGGCGGTGAACTGGAAGTTGTAGCGCTGCATGTCGATCGACCAGGACTTGTCGCCGACCACGTAGAGGCCGTCGTCGACACCGGAGATCAGGTCGGCGGTCGAGGTGTCCGGGGCACCGCTCGCCAGGCTGACGTTCGCCATCCGCTGCACCGGCACGCTGAGCGCCGAGTCGGCGTAGGCACAGCCGTTGGACACCTCGAAACCACAGCGGGCGGCCATCGCCCGGTCGAGCTGGAAACCGGCCAGCACGCCGCCGGAGACCAGGTCCCACGAGCGGGTGGCCACGCCCTCGTCGTCGAAACCGATGGTGGCCCCGCCGTGCGGCGTGGTGCGGTCGGCCGTGACGTTCATCAGGTCGCTGCCGTAGCGGAACGAGCCGACTCCCTCCAGGCGGGCGAAACTGGTTCCGGCGTAGGCCGCCTCGTAGCCGAGGGAACGGTCGAGCTCGGTCGCGTGACCGACCGACTCGTGGATGGTGAGCCACAGGTTGGTGGGGTCGATCACCAGGTCGTAGTCGCCCGCCGTCACCGTGGGCGCCTTCGTCCGCTCGGCGAGATACTCCGGCAGCCGGTCGATCTCGGCCGCGAAGTCCCAGCCCTCACCGAGCAGGTACTCCCAGCCGCGGGCCACCGGCGGGGCGAGCGACCGCATCGACTCCGGACCGGACCCGGAGATCGCCACCACGGTGATCTCCGGCTCGATCAGCACCCGCTGCTGCCGGGTGACCGTCCCGGCCAGGTCGGCGTAGAACTTCTGTTCCTTGGCCAGGTTCAGCGTGACGTCGCAGTGGTCGACGCCGTCGGCGCCCAGCAGCGTGCCCGACCAGCCGGCCAGGTGCCGGGCCCGTTCGGCCACGGGCACCGCGAACGGGTCGGTCGTGTAGGGGGAGACCCAGGTGGCGCCGGCGTGCACCGGCTCGGGGGCCAGCTCGACCCGCTCGGCGACCAGGGGTCGCGAGATCCGGGCCACCTCCAGCGCCCGCTCCGCGGTCGCCACGGCGGCGGCCGGGGTGAGCTCGTCGGTGGCGGCGAAACCCCAGACCCCGTCGAGCAGCACCCGCACGGCCAGGCCGGCGACCACCGCGTCGGAGCTGGACGACAGCCGGGCGTCGCGCACCTGCATCGACCCGCTGCGCATGCGCTGGACCCGCAGGTCGGCATGCTGCAGCAGGCCGGCCCCGGCGCTGCGGGCGTGCTGCAGCGCCGCGTCGGCCAGGGAGTCCAGGGGGAGGGCGAGGAAGTCGGCGTCGATCTGCGCCGTCATTCAGGACTCCTTGTCAGTGATCCCTTTTCCGGACACGTCGAGCACCAGCTTTCCGGTGCTGCGGCGGCTGCGAAGATCCTCGTGCGCTCGGGCGGCCTCGGCAAGGGGATAACTGCCACCCAGCACCGGGCTGAGCACGCCGGCCCGCACCATCGAGCGCATCTCCTCCAGCGCCCCGGCCAGCAGGCCGGGCTGGGCCACGGCGTGGGGCAGCCAGAAACCGGTCAGCGTGAGCGACCTGCGCATCAGCTTCTGCACGCGCACCGGCGCCGGGTCGACCTTGGAGGCGAGCCCGAACACCGCGATCCGCCCCAGCGGGCGCAGGGCGGCCAGGGAACCGTCGAAGACGTGCCCACCGGTCATCTCCAGCACCACGTCGGCGCCCTGGCCGTCGTTCGCGGCCAGCAGCGCGTCGCGCACCTCGTCGGGCGTGGTCGTGGTCGAGATGTCCAGGGCCACGTGGGCGCCGAGCGAGCGCGCCAGCTCGCACTTGGCCGGGCCCGAGGCGGTGGCGACGATGCGCCCCGCCCCCCAGGCCCGGGCCAGCTGCACGGCCATGGTGCCGACGCCGCCGGCCGCGGCGTGGATCACGACGGTCTCGCCCCCGCGCAGCTCGGCGCTGCGCCGCAGCAGGTGCCAGGCCGTGGTGCCGTGCACCAGCAGGGCCAGGGCCTGGGCGTCGGTCAGATCGTCTTTCAGCGGGAAGGCCAGCGACGAGGCCACCACGACGCGCTCGGCGTAGCCGCCTCCGCCGGAGGTCAGCCCCAGCACGCGGCTGCCGATCGGGAGGCCCTCACCGGCGACGACGCGGCCCACCACCTCGCTGCCCGGCACGAACGGCAGGGTCTGCCGGACCAGGTAGGAGTCTTCGGCCTGGTGGGTGTCGGCGTAGTTCACCCCGGCCGAGTCGACCTCGACCAGCAGTTCGCCCGTACCGGGCGTGGGTTCGTCGAGGTCGGTCACCCTGAGTACCTCGGGACCGCCGAACTCGGTAATCTGCACAGCTCGCACGGCGTGAACCTACTCCTTTTCCCCGGCCGGGACAGACCCCTGGCACCGGGCACTTGTACGGTTCCGACAGATTTCCGGGTCGATCTTTGCCCTGGGTGCGCTGGTGCGGGGCTGTTCCGGAGTCGGATAACGTCACTCACCGGATTCCGTTCGTCGCCGGCCGGTCGGCGCGCCGCAAGCGCGGACCGTGACCGGATCACTGTGGATCGGTACGAACCGAAACGGAACGACAGCTTTTGTCAACAACGGAAGGGTGATCGTGGCTCGCAGTGTGCTGGTGACTGGTGGTAACCGAGGGATCGGACTGGCGATCGCCCGGGCGATGGCGGAGGACGGCGACGCCGTCACCGTGACCCACCGCAGCGGCGAGCCGCCGGCCGGCCTGAAGGGCGTGATCTGCGAGATCACCGACGCCGAGTCGGTGAAGAACGCGGTGGCCCAGGTCGAGGCCGACCAGGGCCCGATCGAGGTGCTCGTGGCGAACGCGGGTGTCACCCGCGACACCCTGCTCATGCGGATGAGCGACGACGACTGGGACTCGGTCGTCGACACCAATCTGGGTGGGACGTTCCGGTGCGTGCGGGCCGTCAGCAAGTCGATGATCAAGGCCCGCCGGGGCCGGATCATCCTGGTCGGCAGCGTCGTCGGCCTGATGGGGTCACCGGGTCAGGTGAACTACGCGGCCACCAAGTCCGGCCTGGTCGGCATGGCCCGCGCGATCACCCGGGAGATCGGTGGGCGGGGCATCACCACCAACGTGGTGGCGCCGGGGTTCATCGACACCGACATGACCGCGTCGCTGCCGGAGAAGGTGCGGAACGAGTACCTGAGCCGGATCCCGGCCGGCCGGTTCGGCAACGTCGACGAGATCGCCGCCACCGTGCGCTTCCTCGCCTCCGACTCGGCCGCCTACATCACCGGCGCGGTCATCCCCGTCGACGGTGGCATCGGCATGGGTCACTGACCCTCAGATGATTTCTCGCCCGCGGCCGCGAGGGCCGCGGGCGTTTTCCGCGAAGTGAAAGGGACTGCACGAATGGGACTGCTCGAGGGCAAGAAGCTGCTCGTGACGGGTGTGCTGATGGACACGTCCATCGCTTTCCACGCGGCGAGGGTTGCCCAGGAGGAGGGCGCGCAGGTCGTGCTGAGCTCCTTCGGCCGGCAGATGAAGCTCACGCAGGCCATCGCCAAGCGCCTGCCGGAGACCCCGCCGGTGATCGAGCTCGACGTCACCAGCACCGAAGACCTGGCCGCGCTGCCCGACCGGGTGCGTGAGCACGTCGACAGCCTGGACGGCGTGCTGCACTCCATCGGTTTCGCGCCGCAGAGCGCGATGGGGGGCAATTTCCTCAACACCGAGTGGGAAGACGTCGCCACGGCGCTGCAGATCTCGGCCTTCAGCTACAAGTCGCTGGCCGTGGCCGCGCTGCCGCTGCTGAAGAAGGGTGGTGCGGTCGTCGGCCTGACCCTCGACGCGCGCATCGCCTGGCCGACCTACGACTGGATGGGTGTGGCCAAGGCCGCGCTGGAGTCGACGTCGCGCTACGTGGCCCGGGACCTGGGCCCCCAGGGCATCCGTAGCAACATCGTGGCGGCCGGCCCGCTGCGCACCACGGCCGCGAAGGCGATCCCGAGCTTCGAGGCCTTCGACGAGCTGTTCCAGACCCGCGCCCCGCTGGGCTGGGACGTGCGTAACGCGGAGCCCACCGCCAAGGCGTGCGTGGCGCTGCTGTCCGACTGGTTCCCGGCGACCACGGGCACGATCGTTTACGTGGACGGCGGTTTCCAGGCGATGGCCGGCAACGTCTGATCGCATCCGAAGGGAGGACGATGTGGGCGGCGCCCACATCGTCCTCAATTTTTGTCTCTGAAGGCTTCTCAGCCGATCGAGCCGCCACCCTCGGCCCGGGGCACCACGAACTTCTCCAGCCGCCCGTCACCGGGCGCCAGGTCGGCCCACTCCCGCTCGACCGCCAGCACCGCGATGCCCGCGGTCGGGAAGCCGGCCTTGACGTGCTGCACGGCGTCGGGGTCGGACCCGGCGCCGGCCAGGGACAGCGTGGCCTCGGACATGGTCGGCTCGTGCCCGACCACCACCACGACCGATGCCTGGCCCCCGGCCTTGCGCACGGTCTCGACCAGGTCGAACACCCCGGCCTCGTACAGGCCGTGCGGGTACTTCACCTCGGGGTGCGCCGGTTCCGCGAGTTCTCCCGAGAGGCCCTCGAGCACGGTGCGCCAGGTCTGCCGGGTGCGCCGGGCGGGGGAGCAGAGCACCAGGTCGGGTACCGCGACGACCGCCAGCTCCTGACCACCCACCACGGCGTCGAGCAGGCCGCGCGGGGCCAGCGGACGGTCCACGTCCTCCTGGCCGGGCGTCGCCTGCTCCGCCTTCGCGTGCCGGATCAGGATCAGCCTGCGGGTCGGTCCGGTGCTCATGATCGGTTCCCTCCGGTCGGTGCTTCGGCCTCGCCCGGGAGCGCCGGGGCAAGATCTTCGTCGGCGTCCTCGATCTCGGATCGAGGAATCCCGAGCAGGTACAGCACGGCGTCGAGGTAGGGCACGCTCACCGAGGTGTCGGCCTGCTCGCGGACCACCGGCTTGGCGCAGAACGCGATCCCCAGACCGGCGGTGGCCAGCATGTCCAGGTCGTTCGCGCCGTCGCCGATCGCGACCGTGCGCGACAGCTCCAGGCCCTCCAGCTCGGCGAACCGGCGCAGCGAGGCGGCCTTGGCGGCACGGTCGACCACCGCTCCCACGACCCGGCCGGTGAGGTGCCCGTCGACGACCTCCAGCCGGTTGGCGGCCACGTGATGGATGCCGAGGTCGCGGGCCAGGGGCGCCACCACCTCGATGAACCCGCCCGAGACCACGCCGAGCGTGAAGCCCAGACGGTGCAGGGTGCGGGTGAGCGTGCGGGCGCCGCGGGTCAGGCGCACCGACCGGTAGACGTCGTCCAGCACGCTCTCGGGCAGTCCGGCCAGGCAGGCGACGCGCTCGTGCAGGCTCTGCGCGAAGTCCAGCTCACCGCGCATGGCCCGCTCGGTGACGTGGGCGACCTGCTTCTCCACCTCCGGGCCGGCGTGGCCCGCGAGCAGCTCGATCACCTCGTCCTGGATCAGCGTGGAGTCGACGTCCATCACCACCAGGCGACGGCCGCGCCGGGCCAGGCCGGCCGGGCAGACGGCGAGGTCGGCCCCGTGGGCCATCGCCTCGGCGGTCAGCTCGCGGCGCAGCACCTCACCGTCACCACCGGACACGTCCATCTCGATCGAGGTGACCGGGAAGCGGGAGATGCGCCGGATGCGGTCGATGTTCGCCCCGTGCTCGGCGATCCGGCCCGCGACCCCGGCCACGGCCGAGGGCAGCAGCGGCGCGCCGAGCATGGTCACGGCCAGCCGGTTGCGGCGCCGCTTGGAGTTGTCACCGGTGCCCGGCAGACCCGTCACCGTCAGCCCGAGCTCACCACCGACCACCCGCACGGCGGAGATCGTGCCGGCCTCGTCGTCGCCGGCCGTCACCAGGACGGCGAGGGACAGATGGCCGCGCACCACCACCTGCTCCACGTCGAGAACCTCGACCCCGGAACGGGTCAGGGCCTGGAATACGGCGGTCGTCACGCCCGGCCGGTCGGGGCCGGTGAGGGTGAACAGCACGGTGGGGGAGCCGTCGGAGGGCAGGGAGGTCGTCGGGGCCGGAGCATCCGGCTGCGTGGTCACGGCCCTGAGGCTAGTCGAGCGTTGCCGGAACGAGACCATTCCCGGGCTGAGGGATTCATCCCAATAGCCCTCGGACGGCGCCGTGCTCACGCCTGTTCACGCCGGCCGGGGCCGGGCCCGCACGTGCAGACGCTCACCCTGTGGGCCGAACAGCCCCAGCACCTCGGTCGGCGTGGGATCCGGATTTCCCATCCAGTGCGGGGTGCGGGTGTCGAACTCGGCCACCTCACCGGCCTCCAGCACGAAGTCGTGCTCGCCGAGCACCAGCCGCAGCCGGCCGCTGAGCACGTAGATCCAGTCGTAGCCCTCGTGAGTGCGCTGGTCGTCGGGCCCGGGCGCGGTGCCCGGGAAGTGCGGCGGGTAGATGATCTTGTAGGCCTGGAGCCCGCCGGGCCGGCGGCTCAGCGGCAGGTAGACCGCGCCGTGCCGTTCGATACGCCGCGGCCGGATGCGCGGGTCGCCGGTCGCCGGGGCGTCGACCAGCTCGTCCAGCGCCACCTGGTGGGCCCGGGCCAGGGGCAGCAGAAGTTCCAGGGTGGGACGCCGCTGACCCGCCTCGAGCCGCGACAGCGTGCTCACCGAGATCCCGGTCTCCTCGGCGAGCTCGGCCAGTGTGGACCCGCGCTCCTGCCTCAACTGCCGCAACCGCGGGCCGACAGCATGAAGAACCCCCTCGAACCCCGCGTCCTCCCCTTCGTCCGTGATCATGCAAAATCTCCCCGGCGTTCTAGAACTCTCTTCATGCGTCCATTTGCCGTTCCAGCAACAAGGTTTGTCAAGACCGGAATCCCGGAGGCACTCTCGGAGGAAGCAGGCCGACGAGGAGGAACGATGAGGAACAGCTACGACGTCGTGGTCATCGGTGGAGGGGCGGCGGGTCTCAGCGGCGCCGTCACCCTGGCCCGGTCGCTGCGATCGGTGCTGGTGGTGGACGCGGGCGACCCGCGCAACGCCCCGGCCGAGGCGATGCACAACTACCTGGGCCGCGAGGGCACCTCGCCGCTCGACCTGGTGGCCGACGGGCGCCAGGAGCTCGAGGGCTATGGGGGAGAGGTGGTGCCCGGGGTCGTGACCGATGCCCGGCCCGCCGGCGACGGGTTCGTCGTCACCCTGGAGAGCGGTGAGAGCGTGCAGGCCCGCCGCCTCCTGCTGGCCACCGGTCTGCGCGACGAGCTGCCCGCCGTCGAGGGCCTGGCCGCGCGCTGGGGCAAGGACGTCATCCACTGTCCCTACTGCCACGGTTACGAGCACCGGGGGCGGGCGATCGGGGTGCTCGCCTCGACTCCCCTGGTGATGCACCAGGCGCTGATGTTCCGGCAGCTCTCGGACGACGTGGTGGTGTTCACCCACACGGTGCCCGACCTCGGGGCCGATGCTCTCGGCCGGCTGGCCGCGCTCGGCGTGCGGGTGGTCGAGGGAGAGGTCGCCGCGGTGGAGATGAAGGACGAGGGGGTCACCGGGGTGCGGCTGGCGTCGGGCGAGGTGGTGGAGCGGGAGGTCGTGGTCGTCGCGCCGCGCTTCGGCGCCCGGGTCGCCGGGCTTGAGGGCCTCGGCCTGGAGATCACCGAGATGGTGGTGGAGGGCGCCGTGCTGGGGACCTCGGTGCAGGCCGATCCCGCCACCGGGAAGACGAATGTGCCCGGCGTGTGGGCGGCCGGCAACGTCGCCTCGATGGCCGCGCAGGTCGTCATCTCCGCCGGGGCCGGGCTGATGGCCGGTTCGCAGATCAACTACGACCTGATCCTCGAGGACGCGGGCCGGGCCGTGGAGGCAGCGAAATGACCGACCACCACGTCTGGTTCGAGGCCCCGGCCTGGGAGGAACGCTACCGCGGCAGCGACCGGGTCTTCAGCGGCAACGTCAACCCGCAGCTGGTGACCGAGGTCGAGGGTCTGGAACCGGGCTCGGCGCTGGACGCCGGCTGCGGCGAGGGCGGCGACGTGTTCTGGCTGGCGGCGCGGGGCTGGCGGGTCACGGGGGCCGACTTCTCCCGGGTGGTGCTGGAGAAGAACGAGGCCCGGGCCGCGGAGCTGGGGCAGGACATCGCCACCCGCACCGAGTGGGTGCACGCCGACCTGCGCTCGTGGCAGCCGCCGCGAGGCCAGTACGACCTGGTGACGAGCCATTTCGTGCACCCCACCGAGGCGGGCCCGTTCCGCCGCCTGGCCTCGGCCGTGGCCCCCGGCGGCCAGTTGCTGGTCGTACTGCACAGCCCGCTCGACCTGGCCACGACGATGGGCCGCCCCGACCTGCCCGACGCCTTCTGGACGGCCGAGCAGATCGCCGCCGCCCTGGACCTCACCGGCTGGGAGGTGATCACGTCCCAGGCCCGGCCGCGTCCGGCGAAGGATCCCGAGGGCCGCGACATCACGATCCACGACACGGTGTTCCGCGCGCGCCGCTCCTAGGAAGCCGGACAGAAGGTCCTAGGGCCATCTGCCGGAGCCGGGACATCCTGCCCGGCAAGGCCTTCGTGCGGGACCAGGACGGGTTCGAGTTCACCGCCACCGGGGGGCGGGCCGATACGGCCGAGGCCGTGGACGTGCACTCCTGCGTCCCTCCACGAGCGGGCGCAGCATCACCACCCCGCTCACCGTGGGCCGCTGCCGGATCCTCGTCATCACCCTCGACCAGGAGGTGTACCCGCACCATCCAGGGTGACGCCGGGCACTACAGCATCAAGCTCACGCCGTCGGCCCCCGCACCCGTGGTCACCGGGTTCACCCTGGGGGCGTCCACGGTGAAGGGTGGTAGGCCGACCACCCTCGGATACACCTTCAGCGCCCCGGCCCCCTCGGGCGGCATGTATACGTCAGTGTGCAGACCAGCTCGGCGTTCACGGCCGATCCACAGGGGCCGTACATCGTCCCGGCCGGTGCCACCCCGCTGACGATGAACGCCGCCACCAGCCGGCCCTCCCGGGACACCGCGGTGACCTTCACCGGTCAGGTCGACAACGCCGGGCCGGTCCGGACGGCGGTGCTGACCGTTCGGAAAGAGAGGACGAGGGAACTCACCTCAGCCGTGGGGAAGGCCCTGGCCCGCACCAGGGCCCTCCCCACACCTACCCGCCCAGGGGGCCCGTCCGCGTTCTCAAGCTTTCTGGGAATCGCGGAAGGCCACCCACTCGCGCACCAGCCCCATGTCGTAGCCGGGCCCGTTCAGCCCGACGGTGAAGAGGTTGGCGCCCGCGGCGACGAGTTCCTCGCCGACCTCGTCGGGGGCCTTGTCCACGCCGATCGAGCGCTCGACGGCGGAGCTGGGCCGGCCCTCGGTGTCGCACCACTCGTCGAGGATCGCGCTCTTGCGCTTCAGCACCTCGACATCGCCGAAGGTGTGCCAGATGTCGGCATGGCGCGCGGTGTAGCGCAGCGTCTTCTTCTCGCCGCCCCCGCCGATCAGGATCGGGATGTCGCGCGTGGGCGCCGGGTTCACCTTCTGCCAGCGGGCCTCGATGCGCGCCAGGGCCTGCTCCAGGTCGGCGAGACGGGTGCCCGCGGTGCCGAAGTCGTAGCCGTACTCGTCGTAGTCGCGCTCGAACCAGCCCGCGCCGATCCCGAGGATCAGGCGGCCGTTCGAGATGTGGTCCACGGTGCGGGCCATGTCGGCCAGCAGGTCGGCGTTGCGGTAGCTGTTGCAGGTGACGAGCGCACCGATCTCGATGCGCGACGTCGCCTCCGCCCAGGCGCCGAGCATGGTCCAGCACTCGAAGTGCTTGCCGTCGGCCTCACCGTAGAGCGGGAAGAAGTGGTCCCAGTTGAAGGCGATGTCGACGCCGATCTCCTCGGCCTCCGCCACCGCCCGGCGGATGTCGGCGTAGTCCGCGTGCTGCGGCTGAATCTGTACCCCGATGCGAATGGTCACGCATCGCACTCTAGGCGTGACCATTCGCGTTCGCACGGGTAATTACACGGTGACGCGCTGACCCTTGCCGACCACCGTGATGCCGGACTCGGTGACCACGAAACCGCGTTCGCGGTCGGCCACCGGGTCCATGCCGATGCGGGCGCCCTCGGGCACCACCACGTTCTTGTCGAGGATCGCGCGGCGCACCACGGCGTGACGGCCGATGTCGACGCCGTCCATCAGCACGCTCTCGCTGACCGTGGACCACGAGCGCACGTTCACGTTGGGCGAGAGCACCGAGCTCTCCACGAACGCCCCCGAGACCACGGTGCCGGGGGAGACGATCGAGTTCACCGCGTGCCCGATACGGCCCTGCCAGCCGTGCACGAACTTGGCCGGGGGCCACGGGCCCTGGTGGGTGTACAGCGGCCAGTCGTAGTTGTAGAGGTTGAACACCGGGTGCACGGAGACCAGGTCCATCTGGGCCTCGAAGTAGGCCTCGATGGTGCCGACGTCCCGCCAGTAGTGGCGGTCGCGGTCGGTGGAGCCGCGCACATCGTTGTCCTTGAAGTCGTACACCGCGGCCTCACCCCGGCCGACGAAGTAGGGCACGATGTCGCCGCCCATGTCGTGCCGCGAGCCCGGGTCGTCGGAGTCGCTGGTCACGGCCTCGATCAGGGCCTTGGCATCGAACACGTAGTTGCCCATCGAGGCGAGCACCTCGTTCGGGGAGTCGGGCAGGCCGACCGGATTCTCCGGCTTCTCCAGGAACGCCTCGATGCGCCGCGGGTCCTCGTCGTGGGTCTTGATCACACCGAACTGGTTGGCCTCCTCGATGGGGGTGCGGATCCCCGCGACCGTGCAGCCCGCGCCCGACTCGATGTGCTGCTGCACCATCGCGGCGAAGTCCATGCGGTACACGTGGTCGGCGCCGACCACCACGACGATGTCGGGCTTCTCGTCGTTCACCAGGTTGAGGCTCTGGAAGATCGCGTCCGCGCTGCCCAGGTACCAGCGCTTGCCCACCCGCTGCTGCGCCGGGACCGGCGCGATGTAGTTGCCCAGCTGCGTCGACATCCGCCAGGCCTGCGCGATGTGCCGGTCGAGGCTGTGGCTCTTGTACTGGGTGAGCACCACGATTCGCAGGTACCCGGAATTGACCAGATTGCTCAGCGCGAAATCGACGAGACGGTAGACGCCTCCGAAGGGAACAGCGGGTTTGGCGCGGTCTAACGTCAGTGGCATCAACCGCTTGCCCTCCCCGCCGGCCAGAACGATCGCCAGAACCTTCGGATTCGCCATGTGCTGACTGTATGGCGTCGGCTCGTTGTCGCACTACGGTGGGCAGCATGCGCGTCGACGTTCTCTCCCGTGAATACCCGCCGGATGTCTATGGAGGGGCGGGTGTTCACGTGCAGAATCTCGTGGAGGTGCTCCGCCGCCAGATCGAGGTGGAGGTCCGCACCTTCGGCGAACCACGCGACGAACGGTCGGTGACGGCCTATCCGGAGCCGGCCACGCTGGCCGCGGCCAACCCCGCCCTGCGCACCTTCGGGGTCGATCTGGCCATCGCCGCCGACTGCGCCGGGGCCGACCTGGTGCACTCCCACACCTGGTACGCCAACCTCGCCGGGCACCTGGCCTCCCTGCTGCACGGCGTGCCCCACGTGCTCACCGCGCACAGCCTGGAGCCGCTGCGGCCGTGGAAGGCCGAGCAGCTCGGCGGCGGGTACGCGCTGAGCTCGTGGGCCGAGAAGACCGCCTACGAGGCGGCGGCCGCGGTGATCGCGGTCAGCGCGGGCATGCGTGACGACATCCTGCGGTCCTACCCCTCGGTCGACCCGGACAAGGTCAAGGTCGTGCACAACGGCATCGACCTGTCGGGCTGGAAGAGAATTGAGGACGAGGCGACCGTGCGGTCGCTGGGTATCGACCCCACCCGGCCGAGTGTGGTCTTCGTCGGCCGCATCACCCGGCAGAAGGGCCTGCCCTACCTGCTGCGCGCCGCGGCCCTGCTGCCGCCGGAGATCCAGCTGGTGCTCTGCGCCGGGGCCCCCGACACCCCGGAGATCAGGGCCGAGGTCTCCTCGCTGGTGGAGGAGCTGGGCCGGACCCGCGACGGCGTGGTCTGGATCCAGCGCATGCTGCCTCGCGACGAGCTGTGCACCGTGCTCTCCGCCGCCACCGCGTTCGTCTGCCCGTCGGTCTACGAGCCGCTGGGCATCGTGAACCTGGAGGCCATGGCCTGTGAGGCGGCCGTGGTCGGCACGGCCACGGGCGGTATCCCGGAGGTCGTGCAGGACGGCGTCACCGGCCGGCTGGTGCCGATCGAGCAGGTCGACGACGGCACCGGAACCCCGCTGGATCCGGAGAAGTTCGTGGCCGACCTGGCCGCGGCGCTGACCGAGGTCTGCGCCGACCCGGAGCGGGCCCGGGCCTGGGGCCGCGCCGGCCGGCAGCGCGCCGAGAGCCACTTCTCCTGGGACGCCATCTCGGAGACGACGATCGAGGTCTACCGCTCGGTGCTGTCGGTGAATTGAGATCCCAGCCCGGGAGGTGCCCCCGGCGGGTGGGCGGCCGGCACTGTCGGGCCATCCTGCGCTCGAGGTCCCGCTGTTCGTGATCGTGCCGACCTTCCCCGGGGAACGTCGGCATGATCACGAACGAGGACAGGGGCCGTGCTCGCCTAGTCGTCCTCGGGTTCCTTGATGCCGTTGACGGCCGCGACCATCGCCCGGCGGGAGACCGCGTCGAGACGGCGTAGCGCCTGACTGCGCCGCTGGGCCTCGGCCTGGGTGACCGCCGCGCCGTCGTCCTCGCTCGCCAGCTCGACGATCGCGCGCACCCGGGCGGCCCGGGACAGCACCTGCACCACGCGTTTCGGCGTGGTCGGGGGGATCATGCCGGTCTCCAGGCCGCCGTCGCGGATGGCCGCGACCCGGTCGGCGGCGTCGTCGCGCCAGCGGGCCACGTCGAGCCGGGCCAGTTCCTCGACCGCCTCGGTCAGGGCCGAGCGCAGCTCGCGGTCGGCGTCCGCGACGCTGCCGATGTCGGTGACCCGGCGGCGCCCCACCGACTGCGCCTTCCACGTCACCATCGCGCCGGGCTCGTAGACCGAACCGAATTCGGTGATCTCGGCCGTGAGCCCGATGGCCGGGCCGGCCGGGTCGTTGACGCCGTCGCCGGCGAGAACCGCCTCACCGGTGTCCACGGCCGCCTCGTTGAACGCCGGCGGGCCCGGCAGCCCGAGCAGGTCGCCGGGCGCGGGGAGGGCCACGTGCAGCGAGGGGGTGCCGTGCCGTTGCAGGCTGAGGAGCAGGTCGAGCAGGCTGCCCGCGGGCGGCAGGCCCAGCGTGGCCGCGACCTCGAAGTCGGCCGTGACCTGGTGCGGTTCGTCGTCACGGGTGACGGCGCGGACGGCCTGGGCCGGGTCCGCGCCGTCCGCGAGCACGGCCGTGCCCCAGGCGGCGAGACGGGCGGACCGTGGCAGCAGGAGCATCCACCAAGCCTAAAGCTTCATCTGGCGGGCAACGGAAAAGTGATCATCGTCCTGATGGCCGGACCCGGCGGCGCGCCGGGTCGCGAGTGCCATAGGGTCGTGCTCATGGCCGACGTGCTGGACCTGGACGGCGTCACGATCATGCGTGGCGGCAACGCTCTCCTGGACGACGTGAGCTGGGAGGTCAGCGAAGGCGAGCGGTGGGTGGTACTGGGCCCCAACGGCGCCGGTAAGACCACGCTCCTCCAGGTCGCCGCGGCGCGCATGCATCCCACCAAGGGCAGCGCGACGATCCTCGGCGAGACCCTCGGCGGCACCGACGTGTTCGAGCTGCGCCCGCGCATCGGCCTGGCGAGTGCCGCTCTGGCGGAACGTATTCCGGCCGAAGAGCTGGTGCGCGACGTGGTGCTGACCGCCGCCTACGCGATCTCCGGGCGCTGGCGCGAGGAGTACGACACCCTCGACCACGGCCGGGCGAAAGACCTGCTCGCGGCGTTCGGTGTGGGGCACCTGGCCGACCGTACCTTCGGCACCCTGAGCGAGGGCGAGCGCAAGCGGGTCCAGCTGGCCCGCTCCCTGATGACCGACCCGGAGCTGGTGCTGCTCGACGAGCCGGCCGCGGGCCTGGACCTGGGCAGCCGCGAGACCCTGGTGCGCGACCTGGCCGAGCTGGCCGGCGACAAGAAGTCGCCGGTGCTGGTGCTGGTCACCCACCATGTGGAGGAGATCCCGCCGGGGTTCACCCACGTCCTCATGCTGCAGGCCGGCAAGACCGTCGTCGCCGGGCCGATCGACGAGACCCTCACCGGCGAGAACCTGAGCACCACCTTCGACGTTCCCCTGAATGTCAGGCGCAACGCGCAACGCTGGTCGGCAGTGCTGCGTCAGGAGTAGTGGAGGGGCGCTGATGCCGCCCTCCACGAGACGGGAGGACGCACAGTGGACAACTGGGGAGACCACGCCTGGCTGATCTGGATCGGTGTGGCCGTGGTGTTCGGCCTGATCGAGATCACGTCACTCGACTTCTTCTTCCTGATGCTGGCCGGTGGGGCGCTCGCCGCCTCGCTGTCCGACGCCCTCGGCGCCGGGGTCCCCCTCCAGGTGATCGTCTTCGCGATCGCCTCGGGCGCCTTGCTGTTCGCCGTGCGTCCACCGCTCAAGGCGTGGGCCGCGCGGGGCGAGAGCACGATCACGGGTACGGCCGCGCTGGTGGGTAACGAGGCGCGGGTGCTCGAGCCGGTGACGGAGACCAGCGGTCTGGTCAAGCTCTCCGGCGAGACCTGGACCGCCCGGGTCGACCCGGGCCGGCCGTCCCTGGAGATCGACAGTCCCGTGTATGTGATCAGGATCGAGGGTGCCACCGCCGTGGTGGCGCCCTCGCACGAACTTCCCGAAGGAAGGCTGTAGTCATGGAACCAGGTGATGTCGTGCTCCTCGTCGTCCTCGCACTGGTGGTGCTGCTGGTACTGACGACGATCGCGAAAGCGGTCCGGATCGTCCCGCAGGCCACCTCCGTGCTCGTCGAACGGCTGGGCCGCTACTCGCGCACCCTGGAGCCGGGCCTGCACTTCCTGGTCCCGTTCGTCGACCGGCCGCGGGCCGTGGTCGACATGCGCGAGCAGGTCGTCTCGTTCCCGCCGCAGCCGGTGATCACCTCGGACAACCTGGTGGTCAACATCGACACGGTCATCTACTTCCAGCCGACCGACCCCAAGGCCGCCGTCTACGAGATCTACAACTACATCCAGGGCATCGAGCAGCTCACCGTCACCACCCTGCGGAACGTGATCGGCTCGCTCGACCTGGAGCAGACCCTGACCAGCCGCGACCAGATCAACGGTCAGCTGCGCGGGGTGCTCGACGACGCCACGGGCCGCTGGGGCATCCGGGTCAACCGGGTCGAGCTCAAGGCCATCGACCCGCCGGCCTCGGTGCAGGACTCGATGGAGAAGCAGATGCGGGCCGAGCGGGACCGGCGCGCGACGATCCTGAACGCGGAGGGCGTGAAGCAGTCGCAGATCCTCACCGCCGAGGGTGACAAGCAGTCCGCCATCCTGCGGGCCGAGGGCCAGGCCCAGGCCGCGGTGCTGAAGGCCCAGGGTGAGTCCCGGGCCATCCTCCAGGTGTTCGACGCCATCCACCGCGGCGACGCCGACCCCAAGCTGCTGGCCTACCAGTACCTGCAGATGCTGCCGCAGATCGCGAACGGCACGGCCAGCAAGATGTGGATCGTGCCGACCGAGCTCACCCAGGCGCTCAGCAGCATCAGCGGTGCCCTCGGCGGCAACGACGCGACGATCTCGGCCCCCTCGGCCGCCCGGTACTCCTCGCCGGACAACGAGGTCGGCGACAACCCGTTCAGCGAAACCACGCTGGAAGACCCGAACGAGGCCCTGGAGCGGGCCCGGCAGGAGGCCGCCTCGGCGTCCGCCGAAGCCGCTGCCGACGCCCGCAAGGCATCGGGCACCACCGGCCCGGCCGGGTACACGCAGCCCATTCCGGGCAACGACGACGACTACGGCACCCCGCCGGCGCAGTAGTCGTCACTGGCCCACCGCGGCCGCGCGGGCGATGATCGCCTGCTCGGCCGAGAGCACCAGGTCGACGTACCAGTCGGCCCGGTTGTACGTGAGCAGCGCGGCCCGGTCCCGGGCCGCGCTGTCTCCCGTTCCCCGCCCGATCCCGCCGGCACACAGATACTTCGCCGCCGAGAAGATCGCGTCCTGGGGGTCCTGGATGTCCGTCACCCCGTCCAGGTCACCGTCCACGCCGTAGGCCGCGAACGTCGCCGGCATGAACTGCATGGGCCCCTGCGCCCCCGCCGACGAGGGCCCCACGTTGCGCCCGTGCCCGCTCTCCACCTGACCCACCGCCGCCAGCAGCGTCCAGCGCAGCCCGGCACAGGTACCCGCCGCCTCCTGGTACGCGCTCTGGTACTCGGCCGGGATCCCCAGCGCGGTGACAGCACCCGTGGCCCGGCGCCGTCGGGTCCGGGCCTCCCGCTGCGCCTGTGCGATGCGCTCGCGGGCCTCCTGCGCCGCCCGGGCCTCCTGGGCCCGGCGATCCAGGCGGGCCAGCGTCATCTGCGCCCTCGCGAGCGCGATCCGGGCCCGATCGGCGTCCTGCCGTAGTTCGCCCATCGCCGCCGACTGTTCGTCCGCCGCCGCAGCGGCCTGCGCCACCTTCTGCGTGGCCCGCCGCGCCACCGCCCGGCTGTCGTGCAGGACCTGCTGGTCGGAGTCGAGCACGCTCTTCAGCAGCCGGTCGTTGGTGCTGCGCCGCCAGAGCACGTCGCTGGGCGAGTCCGCGGACAACAGTGTCGCCATCAGCCCCGCCGCCCCACCGGCGGCGTAGACGGCCCGCACGTCCTGAGCCCGCCGCACCGTGGCCCGGCGTTCCAGCCGCCCCAGCCGCTGCGCGTCCGCGCTCGCCGCGTCGGCCACCGAGAACGCCCGCGAAACCCGCGAAAGCTGCCGTGCCGCGGCCTTCTCCGCCTCCTCGTACTGATCCACCAGCCGATCGACCCGAACCCGCGCCCGCGCCGCCCGGCGCTCGGCGTCGGTCGCGTTCACGGAGGCGGCCCGGGCCGTCCCGGCCGCCGGGACGAGCACCCCGACGGCGATGACGAAGGTCAGCAGCAACCGGCCGGTCACGGGCAGCGGGGATCGAGACACACCTCCAGGGATCGGCGCGGGCCGGGCGAGCCTTGACGAGCCGCCCCCCTTTCTCCGTGATCATGCAAAACCTCCCCGGCGTTCTAGAACTGTGGGTGCGAGAGTTCTAGAACTCCGGGGAGGTTTTGCATGATCACGGAAGGTTGGGGGCCACCTGGGTCCCGGCGGTCTCGGGATGCGGTTGCTCTCTGTAGCGGCAGGGTGGCCGGTGTGGGGAATACGACGGGACGGCGCTGGTTGTTCGCGGATCAGCTGGGGCCGCATTTTCTGGACGACGACGAGCAGCCGGTGCTGCTGATCGAGTCGCGGCGGGTGTTCGAGCGGCGGCGCTTTCATCGGCGCAAGGCTCATCTGGTGCTGTCGGCCCTGCGGCACCGGGCGGCCGAGCTGGGGGACCGGGCCCAGGTGCGGCGGGTCGACACCTACCAGGAAGGGCTGCCGAGGTCGCTGAAGAATCTCAGCGTCTGCGCGCCCACCACGTTCGCGGCCCGGCGCCTGGTCGGGAAGCTGCCGATCGAGGTGCTGCCCTCCCGCGGTTTCGCGATCGGGGAGGAGCAGTTCGGGCAGTGGGCCGAGCGCCGGCAGGGGCGCAAGCTGGTGATGGAAGACTTCTACCGGGACGTCCGCAAGCATCACCGCCTGCTCCTGGAGGGCGATGGGGAACCGGTCGGCGGACGGTGGAACTACGACCAGGACAACCGCGAACCCCCTCCCCGCACCGCCACGCTCGGGGAGGCCACCGGCGTCCCCGAGCCGTGGTGGCCACAGGAGGACGCGATCGACGAGGAGGTGCGGGCCGACCTCGACCGCTGGGCCGCCGAGGGGGTGGAGTTCATCGGCGACGACGGGCCGCGCCGGTTCGCCGTCACCCGGGACGAGGCGCTGCAGGCGCTGGAGTCGTTCGTGACCACGCGCCTGGAGGACTTCGGCCCGTACGAGGACGCCATCCTGCAGGACGACCGCTGGATGGCCCACTCCCTGCTCTCCGTGCCCCTGAATCTCGGCCTGCTGCATCCGGTCGAGGTGGCCAGAAGGGCCGAACAGGCCTGGAAGGACGGGGACGCGGGGCTCGCGAGTACCGAGGGTTTCGTGCGGCAGGTGGTGGGCTGGCGGGACTACGTCTGGCACGTCTACTGGCATTTCGGCGACGACTACCGGCGGCGCAACCAGCTCAGGGCCCGCACGACGCTGCCCCGGTGGTTCGCCGACCTCGACCCGGACGGCGAGGTGGAGGCCAAGTGCCTGTCCAGCGCGCTGGCCTCGGTGCGCCAGGACGGGTGGGCGCACCACATCCCGCGCCTGATGGTTCTCGGGAACTGGGCGCTGCAGCAGGGTTACGACCCGGTGGCGGTGACCGACTGGTTCCACCGGAACTTCGTCGACGGCTACGACTGGGTGATGGTGCCGAACGTGGTCGGGATGGCCCTGCACGCCGACGGCGGCGCCATGATGACCAAGCCCTACGCGGCCGGTGGCGCCTACATCCACCGGATGAGCAACCACTGCGGCGGGTGCCGGTACGACCCGAAGAAACGGGTGGGTGAGAACGCCTGCCCGTTCACCGCCGGGTACTGGGCGTTCCTGGAGCGCAACCGCGACGAGTTCGCGAACAACCACCGGATGAGCCGCTCCTACGCCGGGATGGGCCGGCTGAAGGATCTCGAGGCGCTGCTGGAGCAGGAGCGTCACCGGGGAGCCCAGGCGCCCTAATAAGCTGCGCACCGTGACACTGATCCACCTCGACGACCCGAACGACGAACGCCTCACCGACTACGTGAGCCTCACCGACGTCGTCCTGCGCACCCGCCTCGAACCGGCCGGCGGCCTGTACATGGCCGAGAGCGAGAAGGTGATCCGCCGGGCGCTACGGGCCGGTCACCGGCCGCGCTCGATGGTGCTGGCCGAGAACTGGCGTTCCTCGCTCGACGATCTGGTCGCGGACATGCTGGCGGCCGACGTGCCGGTGTTCACCGGCCCGATCGACCTGATCGAGAAGATCACCGGCTTCCACGTGCACCGGGGCGCGATCGCGGCGATGCACCGCCCGCAACTGCCGCCGGTCGCGCAGGTCATCGAGAACGCCCGCCGCATCGTCGTTCTGGAGAACATCACCGACCACACCAACGTCGGCGCGATCTTCCGGTCGGTGGCCGGGCTGGGCGCCGACGCCGTGCTGGTCACCCCGCGCTGCGCCGACCCGTTCTACCGCCGCTCGGTGCGGGTCTCGATGGGCACGGTGTTCCAGGTGCCCTGGACCCGGATCGACCCCTGGCCCGGCGGCATCGACCTGCTGCAGAAGGCCGGGTTCACGGTGGCCGCGCTGGCTCTCAGCCCCAGCGCGGTGAGTCTGGACGACTTCGTCGCGAGCGCCCCGGAGAAGGCGGCGCTGGTGCTGGGCGCCGAGGGTGACGGGCTGAGCCCGGTCACGATCGAGCACGCCGACCGCACCGTCACCATCCCGATGGCCGGGGGAGTGGACTCCCTGAACGTCGCGGCTGCGGCCGCCGTCGCGATGTGGTCGCTGCGGGTGCCGTAGCCCGACGGGATCGTGCATGGTCACGGTAGGGAGGGTCTGCCCGTGACCATGCACGTCCCGGCTCTCGGCGGGGGTTGCCGGGTCAGAGCGGACGGGGCCACTGCGTGTCGTCGTTCTTGCGGTAGCTGTCCAGGTCGATGTAGCGGCCGCCCACCGGTTCACCCGCGAGAGGCTGGGCCGCGTCCCAGCTCTCGTGCGACGCCGGGGTCGCCCCACCCTGCCGCGGGATCAGCCCGGGCTGGGTGTTCCAGACCCGCAGCCACTCGCAGACCTCCGGCGACGGCGGGGTGAAACCCGGCCGGGCGCGCCCGAACAGCCAGCCCGAGGCCAGGCGCACGCCACAGCCGCGCAGCACGCTGGCCTCGTCCAGACTCTCGACGTCCTCGGCCAGGACGGCCGCGCCGAGGTCCTCGGCCAGGTCGACCACGTTCTCCACCAGGCGCCGGCGCACCGCGTGCTCGTGCACGTCGCGCACCAGCTCGGCGGGTATCTGGATCAGGTCGGGCACCAGGTGCTCCAGCGCCAGCAGGTCACCCAGCCCCGCCGCCCCGACCCCGGCCGCCAGCAGCAGGCCCCGGGCCCGCAGGCCGGAGAGCACGTCGATCGCGGGATGTCCCGGGGTGACGTGTGGCGTGATGAGACTCAGCACCAGGTCGCTGATCTGGCCCGCGAGGTCGAGCACGTCGAGCACGTCGCGGTGGGTCAGGGCGTCGGCGTCCATCTCCACGGCGAGGAACTTCTCCACGGGCAGGGCGGTGCGTTCCCGCACAGCGGCCTGCAGGGCCAGGGCCCCGAGCTGACCGGAGAGACCGGCCTGCGCGGCGGCCTCGAAGTACGGCGCGGCCGAGCGGGCGGCCCAGTCGCCGACCCGCACGGTGGCCTGATAGCCCAGACAGGTGCCGTCGGCCAGCGCCACGACCGGCCGGTGGATGCTGCGGATCGTGGCCGGGCGCGACAGCGTCTGCGCTATCGGCTCGGCGATCTCGGGCACGCGCGGCGCGATGACGGCAAGGTCCGACGATCCCCGGCGGATGGGCGGTTCCTCGTGGGGGCGCCCCGGAACGACAGTCGTCACGTCCGACACGCTAGGACCCGGGCGCACCACAGTCCATCACTGCGTGTCAATCATCGTTAACACTCTGTCAATACGCCGGGATGTGTCCACCTCGCCGGTTCTGGGCCGGTGGACGATCGGGTCCAGTCGGCTCAGATCGGTACCAGCCAGCGCGGCGGCATCCAAAACGGTCCAACAACGGACGACGGTGCGCCTGCGCGCTCAGGCCACCCGGGAGGGTGGCTGCTCTTCGTGCAGGACACCCCGCTCGTGCTGACGCGAGGTGCACTCCTGCTCGATCTCGACGGAGCTCTCGCGCAGCCCGGCCACGATCGCGTCGGTGATCTCACCGAGCTGGAGCATCTGCTCGCGGCTGAGCCGGTCGAACAGGTGGCTGCGCACACTGCTGACGTGGGCGGGGGCGGCGTTGGTGAGGGCCTCGAAGCCGGCGTCGGTGAGCACGGCGAACGCGCCCCGGCGGTCGGTCGGGCAGCTCTCGCGCTCCACCCAGCCGTTGGCCACGAGCCGCGCCACCGCGTGCGAGAGGCGGCTGCGGGAGGAATCGCTGACCTCGGCCAGGTCGCTCATGCGCAGGCGGCGGTCGGGCGACTCGGACAGCCGCACCAAGATTTCGTAGTACGACTGCGGGATGCCGCTGTCGCGCTGCAGTTCGCGATCGAGCTGGGCGCTGAGAAGCCTGGTCGCAGCCAGGTACGAGCGCCAGGTGTGGTGCTCGTCCTGATCCAGCCACCGGGGTTCCGTCATGCGTGCATCGTACCTTTCGGTGTCCCGCTGCGCGCGAGAAGGTTGAGCGCTCACCCAAATGGGCGGCCTGAACGGTCGGCGCCCACCGGTCCGTGGACCAGCTATGACAGGTATGACCCGTAGATCCGAGCTCCGGCCGGGGCAGTTCCTGAACCGGTCCGCCCTGACATCGCCCTCCGGGCGGTTCGTGCTGCGCAACGCCCGGTACGGCGGTGGTACCGAGCTGACCGACGAGGCCACCGGCACCACGCTGTGGACGGTTCCGGGCGACAACGTCTACGGCCAGAGCACCCTGGTGTTCGGTCTGGACGGCGACCTGATGGTGCGCAACCACCACCGCGACCGGGGCTGGAGCGCCGGTACGGCCGGGCGTGGCGCCGTGCTGCTGCGGCTGACCGACGCCGGTGACGTGGTGCTGCTCGACTCCGACGGGGCCACGGTCTGGAGCAGCGGCACCGCGCCGTCCTACGACCCGTTCCCGCCCTACGAGCCCCCGGCTCCCCGTGAGGAGGGCCCGGCTCCCGATCGGCAGCACCGGCTCGCGGCCCTTTTCGATTCCCTGGCACCGGAGCACGGCTACACCGTCGCGGTGGTGCGGGATGTGAGCCCGGACCGGGCGCTGGGCCGCTGGGGTCTGGCGGGGGAGGAACAGGTCACGACCACCTGGCAGGAACTCCAGGCCCGGCGCGGCGACCGGATCCCGGTCGCGGCCGTCGCGCTGGGCCCGCACACCCTGCTGATGGCCGGGGCGCCGGGGCTGCCGGGCGACCCGCTCTCCACCGGGACCACCGCCGTCCGGGAGTCCCGCCGGCCCGGCTGCGGCGGGAGCGAGGAATGGTCGATGCACGTCGACGGCGCGACCGTGAGCCACCTGCGCGAGGAGCGACCCAGGCGCCGCATCGGGATGAACCGGCCCGAGCTGCTGCGCGCCGCCGGTGAGGCCGACGTGGAGCCCCATCTGAAGGGCAACGTCGACTGGATCGCCTCGTGCGCCGGCCTGGAGTTCGTCGGCCTGGTCGCCGGCGTCACGCCCACGGCCGACGACGTGAACGGCCCGGTGCTCGGCGGTCTGGTGCCGGCCTCCCTCGCGGAATCGCCCGAGCCGGAGGTCGTCGTCGCCCCGCCCGGGCGGCCCCCGCTTCCCGCCCAGGAGTTCGTGCTGGTCCGCACCGACTACTCCGACGACGAGGCCTGGGCCGCCCTGTTCCACGCGGCGAGCAGCCAGGGCGACCTGTTCGAGGACAGCGAGACGGTGCCCGTGGACGACCCGGGGTGGGCCGGTGCCACACCGGACGAGGTGCTGGCCGCCGTGCCGAACCGGGACGAGATCGCGATCGTCTTCATCGCCGACCACGAGGCCCTGACCGGCGAGGACTACCCGGTGCTGGTGGTGAACCCCGATCTGCCGGAGGCGAGCGAGGACTACGAGCCGGTCGAGGGGGTCAGCCGCACCCTGCGGGCGACCGCCGACGAGCTCTACTCGATCTTCGCGAACCTCAGCCTCGCCAACGCCGACTGGGAGGACTACCTCCCCGACCCGGACGCCGCCGACCAGGTCTACCGGGGGTACTGAACGGGCCGCCGGGGTTGACCCCACCCCGGAAACCCGCGCCCGGCATCGTCCTCAATTCATGAAGGTCAGTGGAACAGCGACGACACCGACTCGCCGTTGTGGATGCGGCGGATCGCCTCGGCGAGAGCGGGGGCGATCGACAGCACCGTGAGCTTGGGTACGTGTTTGTCCTTGCCGATCGGCACGGTGTTGGTGCAGACCACCTCGAGCACGTCGTCCTGGGCCTGGAGCTTGTCGAGCGCGCCGGAGGAGAACAGGCCGTGCGTGCAGGCCACCCGGATCTGCCCCACGTCCCGCTCGCGCAGACGGTCGAGCAGCTCGAGAATGGTGCTGCCCTTGGCGATCTCGTCGTCCAGGACGATGACGTCGCGGCCCCGGACGTCGCCGATGATGTCGGTGATGACGACCTTGTCGTCGGAGAAGCGCTGCTTGGCGCCCGCCGCGACCGGCACCCCGAGGATGCGCGCGAAAGCCGTGGCGGCCTTGGCGTTACCGAGGTCGGGGGAGACGACGACGGTGTTGGACAGGTCGTTCGGCTGGAAGTGCGCCGCGAGTTCCCGCAGAGCGTGCAGGTGATCGACCGGGACGCTGAAGAATCCGTGCACCTGGGGGGAGTGCAGCGTCATCGTCAGGACCCGCCCCGCCCCCGCGGTGCTGAGCAGATCGGCGACCAGACGGCCACCGATCGAGATGCGCGGGGCGTCCTTCTTGTCCGAGCGCGCGTAGGCGTAGTGCGGCATCACCACGGTGGTGCGCGCGGCCGATGCCCCCCGGGCGGCGTCGAGCAGCAGGAGCAGCTCGACCAGATTGTCCTGCACCGGCGGAACCAGCGGCTGGATCAGGTACACGTCACGCTCGCGGCAGTTGGCCTGCAACTGGACCTCGAGGCAGTCGTTCGCGAAGCGTGAGGTGCGCGAGGGAAGGAGCGGCACGGAGAGGTACTGGCAGATTTCCTCCGCCAGCTCGACGTGGGCGCTGCCGGAGAAGATGGCGATGTCTCTCACATGCAGTGATCCTAACCGAGCAGCTGCTTCACCACCTTGCCCATGGCATTACGCGGCAGCTCGGGCAGGAACACGACCTCACGCGGCCGCTTGTGCACCGACAGCTGCCGCGCCACGTGATCGATGACCGGCTGCGCGGTCAGACCCTCGCCGACCACGAAAGCCACGATGCGCTCGCCCAGATCGTCATCGGGAACCCCGACCACCGCGGCCTCGCGCACGCCCGCCAGGGCGAGCAGAACGTCCTCGATCTCACCGGCACCGATACGGTAACCGCCACTCTTGATCAGATCGGTGGACGCCCGCCCGACGATGCGGTGCCAGCCGTCGGGGTGGATCGTGGCGACGTCGCCCGTGCGGAACCAGCCGTCGGGCGTGAAGGCGGACGCGTTCGCGTCCGGACGGCCGAGGTAACCGCCGAACACGGTGGGGCCATGGACCTGGAGCTCACCGACGGCCTCGCCGTCGTGGGGCAGGGGGCAGCCCTCGTCGTCCACCAATCGGGTACGCACGCCGGACAGCGGGACGCCGACCAGACCCGGACGGCGCTCGCCGTCGGCCCGGCTGCTCACCGTGATCAGGGTCTCGGTCATGCCGTAGCGCTCCACCGGACGGTGCCCGGTGAGCTCCTCGACCCGGCCGAACACCGGGGCCGGCAGGGGAGCGCTGCCCGAGACCAGGAGCCGGGCCCGGCGCAGGGCGGTGGCCGATGCCAGGTCGGCGGCGACCCGCGACCACACCGTGGGCACGCCGAAGAACAGCGAACCCTGCTGTTCCACGGCGGCCCGGGCGTACTCGGTGGGTTTCGGGCGCACCGTGTGCACCAGCCGGGACCCGTGACGCAGAGGGCCCAGGACACCCAGTACCAGGCCGTGCACGTGGAAGATCGGCAGTCCGTGGACGAGGGTGTCGTCCGGGGTCCAGTCCCAGGCCTGGGCCAGGGAGTCCAGACCGGCGGCGATCGCGGCGTGGGTGACCGGTACGCCCTTGGGGGCTCCGGTGGTGCCGCTGGTGTAGAGAATCAGCGCGATGCGGTCGGGCGCGGGGTCGGGGTGGCTGCCCGTGCCCTTCGCCCCCAGATCGATCGTCTGTGGATCGAGGACGAGGTCGGCGCCGCCGTCACGCAGGATGTGCGCGCGCTCGGTGTCGCCGCTGTCCGGGGGCACGGGCACCACCGGCACGCCCGCCAGCAGGCAGCCGACGATGCCGGTGACCGTGCGGGCGTCCGCGGTGGCCTCGATCGCCACTGCCTTCGCCCCCGCCACCCGGTCGGCGACCGCGGTGGCGGCCGCCAGCAGTTGCTCACGGCCCAGGCCCACCGCGCCGATCCGCACGGCGTCGCCCGGGTCGGTGACGGTCTCGGTCAGCGAGGTGAGCAGCGGCATCCGGTCAGTTCATCAGCTCCGGACGACGACGGCCAGGGCGTCGATCTCCACCAGCATGTCGGGGTGGGGCAGGCCGACCATCACCGTGGTGCGCGAGGGCAGCACGCCGCTCTCGCAGCGGGCGGTGAGGTATTCGGCGTAGGCCTCGTTCATCGCGCTGAAGTGGTCGCGGGTGGTGAGGTAGACGCGCAGCATGATCACGTCGTCGAACGTGGCGCCACCGGCGCTGAGCACGGCCTCGACGTTCTCCAGCACCCGCAGGGTCTGGGCCTTCACATCGCCCTGGTGCACGAACTCACCGGTCGCGGGGTCGGTCGGGCCCTGACCCGAGACCTGCACGGTGTTACCCGCCCGCACGCCGGCGGAGAAGGGCAGGGTGGGTGCCGGGGAGTCCGGCGGGGTCAGGGCGGAGCGCTGGGTCATCTGGGGGGAATCCTTCGACGGTTCGACGGCAGGCCGGACGGCAGGGCAGTACGAGCAAGGGCGAACGGGAGTGGGGGAACGCGAGGAGCGGGGCGCCCAGCATTACAGACGCCCCGCTCTGTCCGTCTACAGCCTACCTGTAATACTTTGGGATTGTTTGATGCACTTGTGGTTACAGAGCTCCCCCGGCCACGGCCGGGGCGGACGGGTCGGCCGGCTCGGACCCGGTCTCCCGGGCCACGAAGTCCTCGATCTTGAAGTAGTCGGTGCCGGCCCGCTCGCAGATGGTCAGCAGCGTCTGCATCGAGGCGACCTCCTCGACCTGCTCCTTGAGGAACCAGAGCATGAACTGCTCGCCCAGGAAGTCACCGCCGTCCCGGGCCGCCTTGAACAGCGCCTCGATCTGGCGGGTGACGGTCTCTTCCTGGGCGAGGGCCAGGGCCACCAGTTCGGTCGGCTCGCCGAAGTCGTTGCGGATGTTGCCGAAGCCGGGGATCCGCGGCGGGATGTCCCGGTCCAGGAGGTACTTGACCATCATCATCGCGTGGTTGCGCTCCTCGACGGCCTGCCGGTAGTAGAACCCGGCCAGCTGCGGAAGATCGCGTGCGTCGAACCACACCGCCAGGGCGACGTACTGCTGCTGGGCGGTGAACTCGTGGTTGATCTGCTCCTGGAGCAGGGTGACGAACGGCGATTCCTTGTCCGACATGGCTCTTCCGCCTTCGGTCCGGGGACGATCGGGAAGTTTTTCACCCTAGACCGGTCATCGGGCGCACGGCCGGCGGCGGCTCCCCTCGGCCAGGAGATGTCGTAGCTCGGCGGCCGCCTCCGTGCCGGAGTCGACCCGGCGGCGAAACGCCAGGCGGACGTCCGTGTGGTCGCGGAGCTTCTCGACCCGCAGCACGATGCCGTAGCGGTCGAGGGCGATCGGCATCACCCTGATCACCCCGAGCATCGCCTCGGGCTCGCAGAGCCGGGACAGCGTGACGATCGCGTCCGGATGATGGGCGACGAGGTGCTGGAGCTGGTCGGCGGCGCCGAGGTGGAGGGGGTCCGGCTCGCTGCGCCGGTAGTCCTCCACGGTGACCCAGTCGTGGCGGCCGTCCTCCTCGAGCATGACTTCGGCCACGTCGATCCGCAGGCCGACGGACCCGGTCGAGGCGGCCCGGCCCGGTGGGGCGGGGTGGGCGAGCGACATCCAGCCACCCAGGCAGACGCGTGACCGGACCCGGTCGCGCACACTGACCGCGCAGAGTTCGGTAAGCTCTACGGTGACTGGAATATCTTCCTCGGAAGTTCCTCGGGCTGCCTGAGCAGCCCGAGCTAACGTGCTGCTTGTCTCTAGCGTTAGGATCACGTCGCCCATCGGGTCGTCGTGATGACATCCGAGAAGGTCAACGCGACCGCCGTCCCACCGGACCGACACCGAGGCGGCCGCGGCCAGAACAGTTCGAGCTCTTTCCGCCTGTGACGGGCGGGTGGGGGTGTGCGTGCGGGTGTCCACTTGCGCCTCCAGCAACATAGGTAAGCCTTACCTAAACTACCGTGGAGATCAGTCAGTGAATAACCCCCGTCCCAAGGCGAAGTTGTCTCGCGCCCTCGGCATCCCGCTCACCCCGAAGTGCGTGAAGTACTTCGAGCAGCGCCCCTACCCGCCGGGCGACCACGGTCGTGC
Source organism: Kineosporia mesophila (assembly GCF_021129235.1). GTDB lineage: Bacteria > Actinomycetota > Actinomycetes > Actinomycetales > Kineosporiaceae > Kineosporia > Kineosporia mesophila. The sequence continues at coordinate 214,030 of NZ_JAJOMA010000003.1, read as the reverse complement.
GCGCAAGTCCACCTCGGACTACAAGGTGCGTCTGCTCGAGAAGCAGCGTCTGCGCTTCCAGTACAACATCAGCGAGACGCAGATGGCCCGGGCCTTCGAGAAGGCTCACCGCGGCGCCTCGAAGACCGGCGAGGCGCTGGTCGTCTCGCTCGAGACCCGTCTCGACGCCCTGGTGCTGCGCAGCGGCTTCGCCCGCACCATCTACCAGGCCCGCCAGAACGTGGTTCACCGTCACATCACCGTCAACGGCATCCTGGTCGACAAGCCGTCGTACCAGGTCAAGCCGGAAGACGTGATCGCGGTCGCGCCGCGCAGCCGCAACAAGGCACCGTTCCAGGTCGCGGCCGCCGGTGCGCACCAGCTGGCCACCACCCCGCCCTACCTCGAGGTGCTGCTCCCGCAGCTCCACGCCCGGCTGGTTCGCCTGCCGGTCCGCGAAGAGGTTCCGGTGACCTGCAACGAGCAGCTCGTCGTCGAGTACTACTCGCGCTGATCAGCTCCTAGCTCGGCACCACCCAGCAACACCTCGCACCACTCTGGCTGTTCACCTCCACGGGTGACGTACGCGGTGCAGGGCCCGGAATTTTGGGTTCCTGCACCGCTACGGTCGTTGCCCCAAAGCTGTGACCTTGGTCACCCGGGTGTTCAGTTCTTCTCGATGAGGGAGTCGGGCATGACCGTCGGCATCACCGGCGGTCTGCCCGAACCCATCGGTCTCCTGCCCGGCAGCCTGCTCCTGGATCGTGACTGGCTGTCCGGTCAGGTGCGTGACACAGGCACCTTCTACGGCTGCCAGGAGCCCCGCCTGAGCGCCACCCTCTGGTGGTACTCCACGAGTGCGGTGCTGATCGGGCAGTCCGTCCACGAACTCGTCCTGCTCGGGGCCGGCCTCTCGCTCGACCCGGCGGTGCTGCGGATGACCGCGCGGCCGTCCGGTCTGGAGCGGGTCGTACCCGGACACCCCCTGGCCCCCGGTCCCGCCGCCTTCGGCCGCCATCTCGATGCCGCCCTCGCCCCGGTGATCGCGGCGCTCGGTGACGTCGGCCAGGTCACGTCCCAGTCGTTGTGGGCGGTCGCCGCCGATTCCCTGGCCACCCGGCTGCTCGCCTCCCGGGCTCCCGACCCGGCCGCCCTGGCCGCGCAGGTCGCCGCCGCCTGTTCGCCGCTGAGCCCCACGCCCCGCTTCGTCGAAGTGCCAGGTCGCCCCGGCGCTGCACCGAGCACCTACGTGCACCGGGTCTCGTGCTGCCTGATCTACCGGGTGCCGATGGGTAAGTGCCTCAGCTGCCCCCGCCAGCTCCCGGCCGAGCGCCGGGAGAGGCTGGAGGCCCACGCGGCAGCCAGGGCACCGAGCCCCTCCCCATCACCTTCGTGATCATGCAAGGTGTCCCCGGAGTTCTAGAACCCCGGCGGTGACAGTTCTAGAACGCTGGGGACACCTTGCATGATCACGAACAAAGAAGGTTCTCACCGACCTCCGGCCTCAGGAAGGCACCCATGGCCCTGCGCACCATCGACCCCGCGTCCCTCGACAGCTTCGTCGCCCTCGGGGACTCGTTCACCGAGGGTCTGCACGACGAGATCGGGCCGGACGGGCGGCACCGGGGCTGGGCCGACCGCGTCGCCGACGGCCTGGCCACCGCCAACGGCCGGGTGCGCTACGCCAACCTGGCCATCCGCGGCCGTCTGCTCGATCAGGTGGTGGCCGAACAGGTGCCGGTGGCGCTGGCCCTGAAGCCGGCGCTGGTCGCGTTCAACGCCGGGGGCAACGACACGCTGCGCCCGCGCGCCGACCTGGGCCGGGTGTTCGCGACCTTCGAGGAGAACGTGGCCCGGCTGCGGGAGAACGGTTCGCAGGTGCTGCTGTTCACCTCACTCGGCCCGCCCCGCGCCCCCGGCGACCGGGTGGCTCGCGGCACGTCCGGCCTGATCAGTAAATTCACCGCGTTCAACACCTGCGTGCGCCGCGTGGCCGACCGTTACGAGTGCGCCCTGGCCGACATCGGCACCGCCCCCGCCCTGCTCGACCGCCGCTTCTGGCACGAGGACCGGCTGCACCTGGCCCCGGAGGGGCACGCCCGGGTGGCCGCGGCGGCGATGGAGTCGCTCGGCCTGGGTGATCCGGCGCTGCTGGCGGGGGAGACCGGCTGGTGGCGGGCGTCGCTGCCGGAGAAGGTCGTCACCGGCCGGGTCGCGGACATCGCCTCCGACCTGCGCTGGGCCCGCACGTTCCTGGCGCCGTGGATCGGCCGCCGTCTGCGCGGGGTCTCCAGCGGCGACGCGCTGCTGCCGAAACGGGCCGATCTGGTCGAGATCGTCGCTGCCCCCTGAACGGGTGCCGGGGCCTTCAGCGAGACTCCGGCGGTCCCGATACGAACCTCGACAACTCGGGTTTCGCTGTTAGGGGTAGCTGGTACATGTCTCGTCTCTCGGCCTGGCCGATCCGCCGGGTGTTCAACGTGCTGGTGGCCCTCACCGTCATCACGCTGGTGGCGATCGCGATCGTGGTGAACCTCTCGTACCGCAGCCAGACGTCCAAGCGGACCGAGTACGACCAGCTCGTCCTGGCGTACATCGGTACCAAGGACATACAGAACACCGGTTCGAGCATCGTTCTCGACAACACGGTCGTGAACTACGTACCGTCCGCCGCCGAGGCCTACAGGAAGAGGCTGACGACAGATCTGGCGACCATGCAGACCCTGGTCGAGACGAACACGGCACTCGACATCTCGGATCGTCTCCAGCGGGAGATCACCGCGATCGGGTCGGCCTACTCCGCGCTCGGGGACTACCTCTCCGCGGCCGGCGCGGTCAAGGACCAGGCCGATCAGGCCGAGCAGACCAAGCAGCTCACAGCGCTGTCAGCGGCCACCAGCGCCGCCACCGCGACGGCCCAGAAGACGGCCTATACCCGGATCGTGGCGCTGAACAACGAGATTCACAGCGTCGGCAAGACCACCAACATCGTCACCCTGGCCCTGTGCGCCTTCACCGCCCTGCTGATCGGTGGTTCGCTGCTGGCCTACGGCCGGCGGATCAGCAGCAGCGTCGACGAGCTGCGCACGGCCGTGGACGAGGTGTCGAAGGGCGACCTGACCCATGTCGTGCCGGTGCACGGCCGGGACGAGCTGGCGCTGATGGCCGGGTCCCTGGAGACCATGCGCCTGAAGTTGGTGCAGATGTTCCGGCAGCTGGCGGACTCCAGCAACCGGCTGGGCGACTCGGCGGTGAGCCTGAGCGGCATTTTCTCCGAGGTGGGGGCCTCGTCCGAGCGCACCTCCACCCAGATGGGCGCGGTCTCGGCCACGGCCAACGAGGTGTCGGCCAACATCCAGGCGGTCGCGGCCGGCTCCGAGGAGATGGGCGCCTCGATCGGTGAGATCGCCCGCAGCGCCGGTGATGCCGCCCGGGAGGCGACCGCCGCGGTGAACGCCGTGGAGTCGACCACCGGAACCATGAACAAGCTGGGGGACAGCTCGCGGGAGATCGGTGACGTGATCAAGCTGATCACCTCGATCGCCGAGCAGACCAATCTGCTCGCGCTGAACGCCACGATCGAGGCGGCGCGGGCCGGGGATGCCGGTAAGGGGTTCGCGGTGGTCGCGGACGAGGTGAAGCAGCTGGCGCAGGAGACGGCCCGGGCCACCGAGGACATCTCCAGCCGGGTCGAGACCATCCAGGCCGACGCCGTGCAGGCCGGTGAGGCGATCCAGGGGGTCGCCGCCGTCATCAACCGGATCAACGAGTACCAGGCCACGATCGCCTCGGCGGTGGAGGAGCAGAGTGCCACCACGCAGGCCATCAACTCGGGGGTGAACGAGGCGGCGAACGGCTCCACGCAGATCGCCGGCTCGATCGCCTCGGCCGCCCAGGACGCCGCGACCAATGCGGCGTCGATGCAGCAGGGCACCGACAACGCCCAGCAGATCGCCTCCCTGCGGCAGCAGCTGAACAGCCTGATCTCGAGCTTCCGCCTGCCGGCCTGAACGTCACGGGGCCCGGGCCGATATCGGCCCGGGCCCCGTGACCGGCGATCAGTCCGGGACCACCGAGAGGTGTCCCGGGGGCCCCACGCAGTCCGGGGCGCAGATCTGGAGCAGTTGCTGGTCGCTCAGCGGCACACCGGGCAATGGGAGCGTGCTGTTGTCGGGTCGCAGCCCGGCCAGCACGAGCGCCAGCTGCCGCCGCCAGGCGTCGGGGGTGGAGAACTTTCCCACCCCGTGCAGCATGAACTGCGTGACGGCCAGGTCGGTGACCGAGACGTCTTGACGCACAGCGCCTTCGGCCTTGGCCTGGGCCAGGATCGCGGCGACGGTGGGCCGGATCCGGGCCACCTTCTCCACCACCTGCGCCTGCATTGACGCCGCTACCGAGACATCGCCGAAGAGCAGCTCTTTCAGCCCCCGGTCGGCGATCTGCATCTCGACCGACCGGGTGATGAGAGTGACCAGCCCGGTCCACGCGTCGGGCGCGTCGCGGGCCTGCTCGGTCAGCTCGACCAGGGCCTCCACCCGGCTCACGAACAGGGCCTCGATGAGCGAGGACTTGTCCGGGAACCGGCGGTAGACCGTGCCGGTGCCGACGCCGGCACGACGAGCGATCTCGTCCAGGCCGGCGTCGAGGCCGCGTTCGGCGAACACCTCGGCCGCCGCCGCGAGGATCCGGCGCCGGTTGCGCTCGGCGTCGGCCCGCAGCGGCCGTCGTTCTTCCCGCCCTACTGTCTGTTCCAGCGTCATTGCCGGACCTCCCAGAGGGAAAACCACTGTGTCTCGACCATGATGCCGGGTTCCCGCCGGGTTTCGCCGGTCGGTCAGCCCATCATCATGTGGGCCTGCATCTGCGCGGCCTCTTCGTCGCTGATCTGCGGCTTGCGCTTCGGCAGCAGCACGGCGGCCACCACGAAGGCGACGGCGACCATGGCCGTGGCCCACCAGAAGGTGTGGCCGAAGGCCTCGGCCGTGCGGGCCAGAGCCTCCTGGAGACCGGCCAGGACGGTGGGGTCCTGGGCCTTGGACGGGTCGGCCGCGACGGCCCCCTGGGCGGCGAGCGCCTCGGCGGGCACCTTGTCCTTGATGGCGGCCGTGAGGATCACGACCATCACCGCGGTACCGATGGACGAGCCGGCCTGCTGAATGATGTTCAGCGTGGTGCTGGCCTTGGCCACGGCGGCGTGGCGCAGCGTCTGCATGGCGCCGGTCATCAGCGGCATCATCGAGAAGCCCATGCCGACACCCTGGAGGAACAGGTAGGCCGACAGCTCCCAGTAGGACGTGTCGGCGGCGATCTGGGTCAGGCCGATGAACGACAGCGCCACGGCCAGCAGGCCGAACGGGGCGACCCGGCCGACGCCGGTGCGGTCGACGAGGATGCCGGCGATCGGCATGGCGATCATCGCGCCGAGGCCCTGCGGGGCCAGCAGCAGACCGGTGTCGAAAGCGCCCTCGCCGCGCACCTGCTGGAGGTACAGCGGCAGCAGCAGCATGCCGCCGAACACCGAGATGATCATCAGGCCCATGGTGACCGAGGAGGCCGCGAAGACCTTGTTGGTGAACAGGCGCAGGTCGATCAGCGCGTCGTCGCCCTTGCGCAGGGCGTGCCAGACGAAGACGGCCAGCAGTACGGCGCCGACGACCATCGGGCCGATCACGATGGAGTGGCCGAAGCCGCTCTTCTCGGACGACTGGGCCAGGCCGAAGATCAGCAGGGCGAGGCCGGGGGAGAGCAGGAACAGACCGGTCCAGTCCAGCTTGTGGCCGGGCGTGGGAACGTCTTTCGGCAGGATGCGGAAGGACATGAACAGAGCCAGCGCGCCGATCGGGGCGTTGATGATGAAGATCCAGCGCCAGCTGAAATCTTCCACCAGCCAGCCGCCGAGGATCGGGCCGAGGATCGGGCCGAGCAGCATCGGCACACCCATCACGGCCATCACGCGGCCCAGGCGCTGCGGGCCGGCGGCGCGGGTCAGGATCGTCATACCGGCCGGCATCACCATGCCGCCGCCGAGACCCTGCAGCACCCGGAAGGCGATGAGAGACGTGTCGTTCCAGGCAATGCCGGACAGCACCGAGCCGATCACGAACAGGAAGATCGAGGTCATGTAGAGCCGCTTGGTGCCGAAACGCTCTGCGCCCCAGCCGGTCAGCGGGATGACCGTGGCCAGCGCCAGGGTGTAGCCGGTGGCCACCCACTGAATCGTGGCGAGGTTGGTGTTGAAGTCGTCGACCAGCGACGGCAGTGCCACGTTGACGACGGTGACGTCGAGGATGGACATGATGGCGCCGAGCACGACGCAGGCCGCCACGAGCAGCAGCCCGCGGTCGAGGCCCTGCGGTGCGTCGGGCGCCGTCGGGGCCGGTGCCGGAGCCGGCGCACCGGCCCCGTCGGCCTGGTGAGGTTCTGTGGTTGACATGGAGATCCCCGGGAGAAAGAAGTGGAGAGAAGTTTCCGGAACACCCTAGTGGAAGTGGAAAGGCGGATTCCACTTAGTTTCCCCCTGGGCAGAGGCTGTGTCGCGGCTGAGCGAGGCGCCCTGGAAATGCGCAAAACGGATATTCTGCCTACCGTCCCGGGGTTGCACCACTACGGGCTGTACGGACCAAGGAGGGTCTCGTGACGTCGTCCGCCCTGCCGCTGCTCGCGGCCGGAACCGTGAAGGCGTCGGGGGACGCCCGGCTGATCACGGCGGCGGTGCTGGGGATCGCCGTCGTCATCGTGCTCATCGCGCTGGCGGGACTGCACCCGTTCCTGGCCCTGGTACTGGGGTCCGCCGTGCTCGGGATCGTCGGCGGCCTCGGGGTCACGGGAACCATCGACAGTTTCACCGCCGGGGTCGGGACCACGGCCGGAACGGTCGGCCTGCTGATCGCGCTGGGCAACATGATCGGGGCGCTGCTGGCCGACTCGGGCGGGGCCGACCGGATCGTCGACCGGGTGGTCAGCCGGGTTCCCGGGGGCCGGCTGCCCTGGGCGATGGCCGGGGTGGCGGCCCTGATCGGACTGCCGCTGTTCTTCGAGATCGGTGTCGTCCTGCTGATTCCGGTGGTGCTCCTGGTCTCCGCGCGGACGCAGGTCCCGCTGCTGAAAGTCGCCATCCCCGCACTTGCCGGGCTCTCGGTGTTGCACGGTCTGGTGCCCCCACATCCCGGTCCTCTGGCCGCGGTCACCGCTCTGGACGCCGATCTCGGTCTGACGCTGATGTTCGGCCTGATCCTGGCGATCCCCACGGTGATCCTGGCGGGGCCGGTGTTCGCGTCGTGGGTGTCGCGGTACGTGGTGGCCCAGGCGCCTGGGGCGCTGGTGGCCTCCGGCGGGGTCACTGAGGACGAGGTCGAGCGTCGAGGAGGAACCGGGGACGTTCGTCCCGGGTCGGGGACGGCCGATGAGGTGGGCGTGCCCACCGACCGGGGCGGACCGGCGTCCACCATCGGATCGACGACCCGCCGCCCCGCCTTCTGGCCCGCCGTGCTGACCATCCTGCTCCCGGTCGTCCTGATGCTCGTGCGGGCCGTCGGTGAGCTGACTCTCGACGAGGGTGACGGGCTGCGCGAGGCCCTCGAGGTGGCGGGGGAGCCGCTGGTCGCGCTGCTGGCCGGTGTGCTGCTGGCCATGTTCACCCTGGGCTTCGCCACCGGGATGGACCGCTCGCAGGTCTCGGGCAGCATTGCCGGGGCGCTGCCGTCGATCTCTGCCATCCTCCTGATTGTCGCCGCCGGAGGCGGTTTCAAGCAGGTGCTGATCGATGCCGGGGTCGGCCAGGTGATCGCCGACGCGGCCCGGGACGCCGACCTGTCGCCCCTGCTGCTGGGCTGGCTGGTGGCCGTCGGGATCCGGGTGGCCACCGGCTCGGCCACGGTCGCCACCATCACGGCGGCCGGCATCGTGGTGCCGCTGGCCGCCGACCTGAGCAACCCCGAGCTGTCGCTGCTGGTGCTGGCGATCGGTACCGGCTCGCTGTTCTTCTCGCACGTCAACGACGCCGGATTCTGGCTGGTGAAGGAGTATCTCGGCCTCACCGTGGGGCAGACGCTGCGCACCTGGTCGGTGATGGAGACGCTGATCTCGGTGATCGGCCTGGCCGGGGTGCTGCTGCTTTCGCTGCTGGTCTAGTCAAGAGGTGTCCTGCCGGTGTCTGATGACTACTGCAGGCAGGGGAGGCCGCATGGGTATCAAGGTCGGCGGTATCGAGTTGTTCATGGGCCCGCCCGCGCTCGGCGGCCCGGACGACCTGGACGAGGTCGTGCGCGACTTCATCGGCGGGGCCAAGCGCAGCCTGGCCGTCGCGGTGCAGGAACTGGACTCGCGATCGGTGGCCGAGGCCGTACTGGCCGCGCAGGCCGCGAAGATCCGGGTGCGGCTGATCCTCGAGGGCGACTACCTCACCGAGACCCGGCCGCCGGGCGACCCCTGGGCGCCGGCCGGTGACAACGAGACCAACCGCGTCATCCATTCCGCGCTGCTGCGGTCGGGGGTCGACGTGGTCACCGACCTGAATCCGGCCATCTTCCACCAGAAGTTCATCGTGCGGGACCCGGGTGAGCCGACCGCCGCGGTGCTGACCGGCTCGGCCAACTTCACCCGTACCGACACCGGCACGAACGACCCGCCGCAGTCGCCGGGGGTGGTCGGCAACAACCTCAACCACGTCGCGATCCTCTACGGCCGCACTGCGGCGAAGACCTACCTGGCCGAGTTCGACCGGATGCGCTCGGGTCTCTTCGGCGCCACGCACGAGCGGGTGGAGGCCCGTCCGGTCGAGTTCCGGCTCGGGAAAGTGCGGGTCAAGCCCGTTTTCGCGCCCCGTCAGGGGCCGGAGATGGAGATCATGAAGCAGATGCTCAAAGCCGCCACCAGCATCGACTTCGCGATGTTCACCTTCGCGCAGTCGTCCGGTATTGACGACGCGATGATCCGCCTGGCGCCGGCCCTGGACCGGCTGCGGGGTGTGCTCGACCGGGGACAGGGTGTGCAGCGGTGGTCGGCGACGCAGCCCCTGAAGGCGGCCGGCGTGGAACTGCACCAGAACCGGCCGGGCACCGGCGTGCGCAAGCTGCACCACAAGCTCATGGTGATCGACGAACGACTCCTGGTGATCGGCAGTTTCAACTACACCGGCCCGGCGACCACGCTGAACGACGAGAACATCATCGTCATCGGTGATCTCGAGGAGACCGACGCGGTGAGCGAGGAAGCGCAACGGCGTCTGGCGGGCTACGCGCTGGCCGAGATCGAGCGGATCGTCCGGGACCTGGCCGAGCCGGTCTGAGCCCGTCCGGGGTTCAGGGATCGGCGTTAATTCTTTGTTTCGCCGCCCGGGCGGTCCTGAGCGTGGATTCATCACAATCAGATGACAGCGGGCCCACAGCAGTGACATATCGGCCGAACTAAGGGCAACCTTACTGGCCAGACGGTTCCCGAGTGGCTAACGTGCACCGAAACTCGCGGGTAACAGGAAGTTTTGCACTTCGTTCCCGTTCTGGTCATACCGTGTCCCAGCCCCGTTCCGGGGTGATCCAGTCGCGTCTGCTCCTCTGCTCCGCCGGAAGTCCAGCTCCGTCGCACTGCCTGTTCCTGTCAACGCGTTCCACCAGGTCCCGTTCCCGAACCCGCACCGCCCGGTCGTAGGTCCGCCAGAAGGAGAGTCCGACCCGTATGTCAGCTCCGCTCGACGTACCCGGGGGTGCGACCGAAGCACAGCCCGAGGCCGTTCTCTCCGGTGCCGGGGTGGCGATCCAGGGGCGCTCCCTCACGCGGATCGCCTGGCTGCGGCTCCGGCGTGACCGCTGGGCGCTGGCCGGCGGCGTCATCGTCGTCCTGCTCATCCTGATCGCGATCTTCGCGCCGCTGGTCGTGGGTCTCCTGGGCCACCCGCCCAACGAGTTCCACCCCGACCAGATCGACCCGGACCTGGCCACGCCGATCCACCCGCTGGGTGGCATCACCGGCGACTTCCTGCTCGGCGTGGAACCGCTGAACGGTCGCGACCTGTTCAGCCGGGTGGTCTACGGGGCCCGGATCTCTCTGCTCATCGCGTTTCTCGCGACGCTGCTGTCGGTGCTCATCGGCACGGTGCTCGGGGTCGTCGCCGGCTACTACGGCCGCTGGGTCGACACCCTGATCAGCCGCACCATGGACCTCTTCCTGGCGTTCCCGCTGCTGGTGTTCGCCCTGGCCCTGGCCGGCGTGGTGCCCGACAAGGCGTTCGGGCTGAACGGCGACGCCCTGCGCATCGCGCTGCTGATCTTCATCATCGGCTTCTTCAACTGGCCCTACATCGGCCGCATCGTGCGCGGGCAGACCCTGTCGCTGCGTGAGCGTGAGTTCGTCGACGCCGCACGTAGTCTCGGCGCCCGCACGCCGTACATCCTGTTCCGCGAGCTGCTGCCGAACCTGGCCGCGCCGATCCTGGTGTACGCCACGCTGCTGATCCCGACCAACATCCTGTTCGAGGCGGCCCTGTCCTTCCTCGGCGTGGGTGTGCGCCCGCCCACCCCGACCTGGGGCGGCATGCTCTCCGAGGCCACCACGTACTACCGGGTCGACCCCACCTTCATGATGGTGCCCGGTGTCGCGATCTTCGTGACGGTGCTGGCCTTCAACATCCTCGGTGACGGCCTGAGGGACGCCCTGGACCCCCGCGCCCGCTGACGTCCCACTCGTACGGGGGTTCGGCGCTGTTCCCCTGCAACGATTTTCCAAGAAGGTGCCGTGCTGGCCAAGACAGTGAAGGTGGAACACACCATGAGAAGAAGGCGCACGACCATCGCCGTCGCCGGCGCTGCCGCGCTGACGGTGAGCCTGACGGCGTGCGGCGGGGGATCCTCGTCCGGCGACGGCGGGGCCTCCGGTGGCGCGGCCAAGTTCGACGCGGCTGTCACCGGTGTCGTCAACTCCTCCGACGCCAAGGGCGGCACCCTCCGCTACGCGAACGAGGGTGAGTGGGACTCCACCGACCCGGGTGACACCTACTACGGGTACTCCTGGAACTTCGCCCGGTACTACACGCGCACGCTGGTGACCTACAAGTCCGCGCCCGGCGCCGAGGGTGCCACCCTGGTGCCGGACCTCGCGACCAGCCTGGGCAAGTCGTCCGACGGCGGCAAGACCTGGACCTACACGCTGAAGGACGGCCTGAAGTTCGAGGACGGCTCGCCGATCACCTCGGGCGACATCCGGTACGCGGTGGAGCGCCAGCTCGACAAGACCACGTTCCCGCACGGCCCGACGTACTTCAACGACTTCCTGGCCGACGTGCCCGAGGGCTACTCGGTCTACAAGGACAAGAAGGACCTCGACTCGATCGAGACGCCCGACGACAAGACCATCGTCTTCCACCTGAACCAGGCGTTCAGCGGGTTCGACTACTTCGCCGCCCTGCCCTCCACGGTCCCGGTGCCGAAGGACAAGGACACCGGCTCGAAGTACAAGTCCTCCGTGGTCTCGTCCGGGCCCTACAAGTTCGCGGACTACCAGTCGGGCAAGAGCTTCAAGCTGGTCCGCAACGACCAGTGGGACGCGGCCACCGACGAGGTGCGCCCGGCCCTGCCGGACAACATCGACGTGACGCTCAACGTCAACAAGGACGACATCGACCAGCGTCTGCTCTCGGGTGACCTGGACGTCTCCGTCACCCAGCTGGGTATCGGCGCGGCCGCCAAGGCGCAGGTGCTGGCCGACCCCGAGCAGAAGAAGAACGCCGACTCGGCTCCGCTGAACCGCACCTGGTTCACCTCGATCAACAGCGAGGTCGCGCCGTTCGACAACATCGACTGCCGCAAGGCCGTCATCTACGCGGCCGATCGGACCGGTTACCAGACAGCCTTCGGCGGCTCGATCGGTGGCGGCGACGTGGCCACCAGCCTGCTGCCCCCGACCATCCCGGGCCAGCAGAAGATCGACCTGTACCCGGTCAGCTCGCCGACCGGTGACGAGGCCAAGGCCAAGGAGGCGCTCACCGCCTGCGGCAAGCCGGACGGTTTCGAGACCAGCTACAGCTACCGCGTCGAGCGCCCGGCCGAGAAGGCCGCCGCCGAGTCGATGCAGCAGTCGCTGGCCAAGGTCGGCATCAAGCTGACGCTGAAGCCCTACCCGCAGAGCGACTACTTCTCGCTCTACGCCGGCAAGCCGTCCTTCGCCAAGAAGGAAGGCCTCGGCCTGATGGCCAACGGCTGGGGCGCCGACTGGGCCGACGGTTACGGCTTCCTGTCGCAGCTGGTCGACAGCCGGGTCATCCGGGAGACCGGTGGCGCCTCGAACCTGAGCGTGCGCGACCCCGAGGTCGACAAGCTCATCGACCTGGCCGTCAACGAGCAGGACACGGCCAAGCGTGAGCAGGAGTGGGCCGACATCGACAAGAAGGTCATGGAAGGCGCCTGGGTGTACCCCGGTGTCTGGGCCAAGGTGCTGCTGTACCGGCCCAAGACCCTGACCAACGTGTTCGTCAGCAGCTCCTACGACGGGTACGACTACTCCGCGCTCGGCGTGGCGAAGAGCTGAAAGGCAATACAGCACCGTGAATCGACGACGACGGCGACCGGAAAGGACTGAGCAGTGACGGCATTCATCGCCAGGCGCGCGGTCGCCGCCGTCGTCATCCTGGCCCTGGTCAGCTTCATCACCTTCGCGATCTTCTTCCTGGTGCCGAGGCTGGCCGGGGCGAGTGCCGACGACCTGGCCTCGCGCTACGTGGGCAAGACGGCCGGCGCCGAGCAGGTGCACGAGCGGGCCGTACAGCTCGGCTTCACCGACCCGGTGTACGTGCAGTACGGCGACTTCGTGAAGGGCATCTTCGCGGGCCGCGACTACGACCTCGGCGGGCCGGCCCCGGAGCACTGCCCGGCTCCCTGCCTCGGGTTCTCGTTCATCGACCAGAACCCGGTGCTGCCCGACCTGCTCGACCGGCTGCCGGTGACACTGTCCCTGGCCGCCGGCGCGGCGCTGATCTGGCTGATCAGCGGCGTCGGGGTCGGAGTGCTCTCCGCGCTGCGCCGGGGCACGGTGTTCGACCGGGCGGCCATGGCCGTGGCGCTCGCGGGTGTCTCGCTGCCGGTGTTCTTCACCGGTCTGCTGGCCCTGTCGGTGTTCAGCTACACCCTGAACATCTTCCCGCCGGGCAGTAGCTACACCCCGTTGCTGGAGAACCCGATCCAGTGGGCCTACGACCTGATCCTGCCCTGGGTCACGCTGGCCTTCCTGTACGCGGCCGGGTACGCCCGGCTGACCCGGGCCGGGATGCTCGAGACGATGAACGAGGACTACATCCGCACGGCCCGGGCCAAGGGCCTGCCCGAGCGCACGGTGGTTCTGAAACACGCCCTGCGCTCCACGCTCACCCCGGTGCTGACGATCTTCGGTCTCGACCTGGGTCTGCTGGTGGGTGGCGCCATCCTGACCGAGTCGACGTTCTCGCTGCCCGGTCTCGGCTCGTACACGGTGCAGGCGATCTCCCACAACGACCTGCCCAAGGTGCTCGGCGTGACCCTGCTGGCCGCCACCTTCGTGGTGATAGCCAACCTGGTCGTCGACATTCTCTACGCCGTGATCGACCCGAGGGTGAGGCTGTAAGTGACGGAGGACAAGCGTCCCTTCCTTGAGGTCCGGGACCTGCGTATCCACTTCCCGACCGACGACGGTCTGGTGAAATCGGTCGACGGGCTCAGCTTCTCACTGGAACGCGGAAAGACGCTGGGAATCGTGGGCGAGTCCGGCTCGGGCAAGAGTGTGTCCAGCATGGGCATCATGGGCCTGCACCGCACTACGAACGCCCGCGTCTCCGGCGAGATCTGGCTGGACGGCGACGAGCTGATCTCGGCCAGTGCCGATTTCGTCCGGAAGCTGCGGGGCCGCAAGATGGCCATGATCTTCCAGGACCCGCTGTCGTCGCTGCACCCGTATTTCAAGGTCGGCGCGCAGATCATCGAGGCCTACCGGCTGTACAACGACGTCAGCAAGAAGCAGGCCCGCCAGCACGCGATCGATCTGCTCGGCCGGGTCGGCATTCCGGAGCCCTCCTCACGGGTGGACGACTACCCGCACCAGTTCTCCGGTGGCATGCGCCAGCGCGCGATGATCGCGATGGCACTCGCCTGTGATCCCGAGCTGCTGATCGCCGACGAGCCGACCACAGCGCTGGACGTCACCGTGCAGGCCGAGATCCTCGACCTGATCCGCGATCTGCAGCAGGAGTTCGGCTCGGCGGTCATCATGATCACCCACGACCTCGGCGTGATCGCCGAGCTGGCCGACGACGTGCTGGTCATGTACGGCGGCAAGGCCGTGGAGCACGCGCCGGTGCGGGAACTCTTCAAGGCCCCCGAGCATCCTTACACCTGGGGGCTGCTCAGCTCGATGCCGCGGATGGACCGGGTCCGCGCCGAGCGGCTGCTGCCTGTTCCCGGTAGCCCGCCGAGCCTGATCAGCCTGCCGCCCGGCTGTGCGTTCAGCCCGCGCTGCCCCTACGACGAACTGACCGACGGGAAGGCGCTGACCGACGTGCCCGAACTGCTCCCGGTACCGGGTGGGACCACGCACAGCGTGGCCTGCCACCTGCCGCACGCCACGCGACGGCAGCTCTGGACGGAAGAGGTGTCACCGCGGCTGTGAGCGACTCCTCTGAAGACCTCCTGCTCGACGTCAAGGGCCTGAAGCGGCATTTCCCGGTGAACCGCGGTGCTGTCCTGCGCCGCCAGGTCGGCGCGGTGAAAGCCGTGGACGGCATCGACTTCCAGGTGCGCAAGGGCGAGACCCTGGGTTTGGTGGGGGAGTCCGGCTGCGGCAAGACGACCACCGGCCGCCTGCTGACCCGTCTGGACGAACCGACCGAGGGCTCGATCGAGCTGGAGGGCCGGGACATCGCGCACCTGTCGCGCGGGGCGATGCGCCCGTTGCGTCGTGACGTGCAGATGATTTTCCAGGACCCGTACTCGTCGCTGAACCCGCGTCACACCGTGGGCTCGATCGTCGGGGCCCCGTTCCGTCTCCACAAGACCCTGCCGGTCGCGAAGATCAAGCCCGCCGTGCAGGAACTGCTCCAGCTCGTGGGCCTGAACCCGGAGCACTACAACCGGTACCCGCACGAGTTCTCCGGCGGTCAGCGTCAGCGCATCGGTGTGGCCCGGGCGATCGCGCTGCGGCCCAAGCTGATCATCGCCGACGAGCCGGTCTCCGCCCTGGACGTGTCGATCCAGGCTCAGGTCATCAACCTGCTCGAAGACCTGCAGAACGAGTTCGGCCTGACCTACGTGGTGATCGCCCACGACCTGTCCGTCGTGCGGCACATCTCCGACCGGGTCGCCGTGATGTACCTGGGCAAGATTGTCGAGATCGCCGACCGGGACAGCTTGTACGAGCAGCCGATGCATCCGTACACGCATGCGCTGCTGTCGGCCGTGCCGGTTCCCGACCCGGACGTGCGTACCGACCGCGAGCGGATCCGGCTGCGCGGCGAGACCCCCAGCCCGCTGAACCCGCCGCCCGGGTGCCGGTTTCATACCCGGTGCTGGAAAGCGCAGGAGATCTGCTCGGTGCAGGAGCCGCTGCTTGCCGCTGCTGCGCCGAGACATGAGGTGGCCTGCCACTTCCCGGAGAATGCGCCGGGCCGGCGCCCGGCCGCCCATCCGATTCAGCCGGCTGAGTAGCGCGGCCTCGGTGGTACCTGACCGGGCGGGCCGACCGTCTCAGGAGGCGGGAGTGGGGCCCGGGGCGAGGGATGACCCGGCATCTACGGACCCGGGGAGCGACCCGCCGGTCAGGGCTCGTTCCGCGGAACGAGCCAGCGGCGGGCAGGCGATCCCGCACACTGCGAGCAACGCTCCCAGCACGAGCCAGCCCCACCACCCCTGAGTGACGGCCAGGAAGGTCACCACCGCCGGCCCCGTGGTCTGCTGAAGTCCCCGGCCCAGGGCGAATACTCCCTGATACTCACCCTGCTTGCCGGGCGGCGGAAGGTGCAGGGCCAGCCCCCAGGACCCGGCTGCCTGGCTCAGCTCGCCCCACACCAGGACCGCGGTGCCGATCAGGAGCAGCGGTATCGCGACGACCGCCGAAGCTCCCTGCGTCGTCGCGAAGATCGCGCACGAGACCGCCAGCACGAGCCCGGATCGGCGAAGCATGCGCGCGGCGCCGGGTACGGTCTCGGCGCCGCGGCTGGCGGCGACCTGGAGCAGGATGACCAGGATGGTGTCGAGCATCAGCAGCACGGCGTTGACCGAGGTCGGTGCGTCGGTGCGGGCGACGATCCAGAGTGGCAGGGCCACAGTCAGTATCGGCTGGTAGAACTCGAGAACCCCGGCCAGCAGCGACAGCCCGAGAAAACGGAGATCGCGCAGCCCTGATCGGGCCTGGTTCGAGCCGGGGGTGGCCACCGCCGGTGCCTGCGTGGACTGCGGGAGCCGCGCGACGATCACGGCGCAGACCGCGTGACCGAAGGCGG
This sequence comes from Kineosporia mesophila, assembly GCF_021129235.1. Taxonomy (GTDB): domain Bacteria; phylum Actinomycetota; class Actinomycetes; order Actinomycetales; family Kineosporiaceae; genus Kineosporia; species Kineosporia mesophila. The sequence continues at coordinate 197,601 of NZ_JAJOMA010000003.1, read as the reverse complement.
AGAGCAGCACCACCGCGAAGAAGGCGGACCGGGTACCGACGGCCAGCGCCGCACCGGCACAGGCCGCGCCGATCATGAAGCCGACATTGAGCAGACTACGCATCTGGGCGCTGACCCGGACCCGGTCTTCCGGCGGGAACAGCGCGTGGGTGAGGGTGGCGCGCAGCGGGGTCACCGATGTCTCGCAGATCGAGATCAAGCTGGCGATCACCACGAAGCCCGCGAAATTTGTCACCCCGCAGTACGCGGCGAACAGGACGACCAGCGCGGCGTACAGCGTGAGAAGAGGCAAACGGGCGCCGAACCGGTCGGCCAGGCGGCCGATCGGCACCGTGAAGAGCAGCCCGGCCAGGCCGGCGACGGACAGGCCGAGACCCACCTGGGTGATGGTGAGGCCGACGGTCTCACGGAAGAAGATCGCGCTCGAGGTGAGGAAGAGGCCGTACCCGATGGACTGCACAATCGTCAGCACGGCGAGGCGACGAGCAGCTCCCTGACCCGGGACGATCTCGGTCAGCCAGGTCCGCATCACGGAGCCGATGCGATCTGCGCCTGTCATTCATGCACCTCAATTTCATTCGCTCGGTGGTGTGCCGGGGCGGATTCGCGGGTACCACCGGATGCTGGGTCAGGAAACGAAGCCGACTGAGATATCGACCCCCGGGCGCGCGGGGCAATGTTATGGGATCGCGGGTGTCTGTCAAAGGCGTCGCCGTGGCCGGGAGAGGCTGATGACCGGTCCCGGGTCGAGCGGCGGTTAAGCGCTGGCCGGCGTTTCGCCATTCCTGAGTCCGGCCGGGCGTTCGGCGGCGGGGGCCGGGCGTAGTTAACCGAGTGGACATTGCCGACGGCTTGCCAAGTCACCGGATGTACCTTAAGGGACCTTTGATCACGATTGTGCATTGCGCAAAGATGTGAAGAGTGAGCTTTGCGTGATCACGATGGGCGGGGGAACGTGTACACGGCCCGATGCAAACTGGAATGTTTCTGGGGGAAAATTGCCTTTCGGAATTCTTGTGCGCCGATGCCTCACGTCTATTCCGGATCAATTCGTCGATCCATTCGGGCCGGTGGGAGAGATGGTTGGGGCTGATCATGGGTGGGGCCGAAGGATATCGGCCCGGTGAAATAGCGAATTCGCTGACCGGTCAATTGCTGAGCCGTCGCGAATGTTCGTAAAGATTTCGCCGCGTCCCGGTCCTGGTTTCTTCCAGCCGTGACGATGCGCCGTGATGCTGATCAGTGAATGGAGGAGCAACGTGGAGCACGACAGCACGTTTCCGCAACCGGCCGGCATTGACCAGGTCGTCCCCGGACTGGTCGGGCACTGGGTCCAGCGGCGACCGCAGGCACTGGCCGTGCGTGACCCGCTGACCGGGGAGAACCTCAGCTACTCCGAACTCTGGTGGCGGGCCGGCCGGCTGGCCGGGGCCCTGGCCGAACGGGGCGTGGGCCGGGGGGATGTGGTCGCTGTGGCCCAGAAGCGTTCGGTTTCCATGGTTGTCAGTTTTCTCGGTGTTCTCCGGGCCGGCGCCGCGTACCTTCCGCTGGATGCGATGGCGCCGGCCGACCGGATCGCCGGCATCCTTCAGGACGCCGGGACCGACCTCGTGGTGCTCGACGCCGGGGCCGGCCTGGCCTGGCCCCAGCTGCCGTCGGACCTGCGGTCGATCACTGTCCCGGACCTGGGCCCGGACCAGGATCCGGACCAGGGCCTGGAGCGGGGCGGCGACCAGGACTGGGCGCCCGGGCTGCGCGGTGACGACCCGGCCTACGTCGCCTTCACCTCGGGGTCCACCGGCCGGCCCAAAGGGGTCGTGGTTCCGCACCGCGCCGTCCGCCGGCTGGCGACCGAAGCGCTGTTCTGCACCGTCGGGCCCGGCGACAGGGTGGGCAATGCCGCCAACCCCGCCTTCGACGCCACCACGTTCGAGATCTGGAACCCGCTCGTCGCCGGTGGGTCGGTGGTCGTGTTGCCCGACGTCGCTGACCTGCCGCTGGACGACTGGATCGCGCTGACCCGTACGGAACGGCTGAGCGCGCTGTTCCTCACCACCTCGCTGTTCCACACCGTGGCCCGGGAGCGGCCCTCGGCCTTCTCCGGACTGGACACGCTCGTGATCGGCGGTGAACAACTGGAGCTGGGGGCCGTGCGCCGGGTGCTGGCGGCCGATCCGCCCGGGCGGCTGGTCAATGGCTACGGACCAACCGAGACAACCACCTTCGCAGCATATTTCGATTGCACCAATCAGAATTTGGCTGATCTGGAACGAATTCCGATTGGTTTTCCCCTGCAGAACACCAGCCTGGTCATCCTGGACGAGCAGCTCTCCCCGGTGCCCGCCGGTGATTTCGGTGAGCTCTGCGTCGGGGGTCCGGGAGTGGCCCTGGGGTATCTGGGCCGTCCAGAACTCACGGCCGAGAAGTTCGTCCACCGTCCGGGCACCGGAGAACTGATCGACCGGACGGGTGCTCGAGGTCGGGATGGGATACACGACCCCGTTCCTGGCCGCCGCGCTCTCCGGCATCCGGCAGCAGTCCGTGGCCGAGCAGGTGGCCCTGGCGGCCAAGACCAGCCGTCATCTGGCCGAGGGCGATCAGCTCGGTGATTCATGGTTGCTGGATGAGCCGCCGTTGCTTTCCCCGGCTTCGTACCTGCAGCCGTACCGGCCGAGTCTGGTCGCGGTGGACAATCTTTCGATCGAGGAGTCGTCGGCGGACCGGGCCGGTGAGGTACTGCGCGAGCTCGGCCTCGACGATCTGGTCACGGTGGTCAACGCCGATCTACGGGACTCGATCGGTTAGCTGCCGGCGGACTTCCGGCCGATCGACTTCGCCTGGGTCGATGCCTGGGAATGTCTCTACTTCTTCGACCACTTCTGGGACCTGATCAACCCGGACGGCGGATTGGTCGTCATGCATTACCTGATGACCTACCCCGAGGGCGAGGCGGTGCTGCACTACATCCAGGAGGTGCAGAAGGCACACCCGGGCGAGCTGGAGGTCGTGAACCTGCTGGAGTCACAGAAGCTGATGCAGAACAGCGTCACCATCCTGCGGCGCACCGCCGGTGTGAAGAATTGTCCTTACGCGGGCCGGGGCGGGGAGGTCCGGTACACACCTGAGTTGCACGACGAGGCGCGTCGTCAGGTGGCACAGCAGAGTGGCCGTTGAGGCCGGCGCCCTCGAACTGAGGAGAACGGCCACAGTGGGAACACCGTGGGCCGCACGACCTGACGCGGTTCGGCACCGGTGTCGGGGCGCCGATCAGGTGTTGATCAGCTCGCGGGCACGGCGGGTGAGGTCCGCATTGCCGGTGACCGGCCCGCCGTCCGGCCCGGTCAGCGTGTCCTCCAGGCCGATCCGGGTGTCGAGGCCCAGGGCCACGGCATGACGCAGCACCGGCCAGCACGCCTCCTGCTCGCCGTGCAACAGGACCGGCACACCCGGATCGCCGAACTCGCGGAGAATGGCGTCGGCCTCGGCCACCGCGTTCTCCGGTGGCACATCGATGATCTCGACGAGTACCCGGATGATGCCGGCGGGGCGGGCGGACGCGAGGAGCTGGGCGTCGCGGTTGCTCCAGACCCCGGCCTCGACCCCGATGCCGATCGTGTGCAGGGTCGCCGCGAGCTCGAGCCGGCCAGGTTCGGAGAGGTTCACCGAGGCGAAGTCAGGCCGCTCGAAAGCTCGTAGCGCCGACCAGCCCTCGACCAGATCACGCCGTGCGGACACGTCGCGAGCGGTGATCCACAGCCCGGTGGACACACCCACCGGGATTCCCGGGCACGCCTGACGCACGGCGCTGACGGCCGCCGCCACGTCGGCCGCCCGCAGTGACTCGGCCGCATCTCTCCCTCGCGGGTGCAGATGCAGGGCGTCGGCCCCGGCCTCCACCGCTTCGCGCGCGGCCGCGGCGAGCTGGTCCGGCGTGACCGGCAGACCAGGATGTTCCGACCGGGTGCGGGACCCGTTGAGACACGCCTTCAGCACCGGACTCTCCCTCGGTTTCCTGGATTTATCCCTGGCCGCGAGCCTTCTCGACGTGGGGCCGGATCGCCTCCGGCACCAGGTCGTCGGCGCCCCAGTCGGCCAGCACCTCGCCCAGGGTGGGTGCCTGCTGGAGCCGGGTGTCCTCGGCCATGAGCAGCAGGGCCGCCGGAACCGGGGCGTCACGTTCCAGCACCGACCGCAGGGAGGCCCTCACTTCGTCCTCACTGCCGGTGCACTCGAACGGTTTGGTGCCGTGCAGACCGGCCATCCGCTCGTAGAGCCCGGCCAGCGAACGGTCTTCGAGCAGGTCACCGCCGAGTTTGGTGACCGCCAGGTCGTGCCCGAACAGCACCGAGGTGGCCAGGAAGACCCAGGCACACTTGGCGCAGGCCCGGCACCAGCCCGTGCTCCTGGTCTGGTTGCAGCTCGCGGTGCGCAGGTAGGCGTCGACGTCGTCGGCCAGCAGGGAGATGATCTGGAGTTCGAACAAGGGACGCAGCGGGCTGGCGTACGGGGGAGCCGCCGGCACCCAGCGGTGCCGGTAGTCGGCGAGGTTCGCCTCGAACTCGTACGTCTTCGTCCACTGATGATTGATGGGACGGCCGCGGTAGGCGCTGATGTTCGGCTCGTCGTCGCTGCGCGAGTTGCCGGCCAGCACCAGGCGGTTGCCGCGCAGGTAGCCGGCCAGCATCGCGGCGAACGCCAGGTAGGCCGAGTACGGCGTGTGCCCGTTGGGACGCCCTTCGTCGTTCAGCCGCAGCAGCTCGGGCCGGATCTGCCGCTCGAGGGTGATCACCCGGCCGGGCTCCAGCGACTGCGTGAGCGCGATCTGGTTCGGGGTCGGGTTGTAGAGAAAGACGTCGATGGGCAGGGCTTTCCGGGTGGTGAGCGTCAGGGCGAGCGAGTCCTTGCCGCCGGAGAACATGACCAGGGCGGGCCCTTCGGGAGCGGTTCCGCCGGCCGGGGCGGGACCTCCGGTGGCCCTCAGTTCGAGGAAGCCGGGCTGTGTGAAGTCGATGTCGTTGCGGTAGAAGAATTCCCCCATGGCCGGGGCCCAGAAGCCGTTCCACCAGCCGAGCTGGTCGTCGGTGCCGGGGATGACCAGTTCCGGGCTGCAGAACGCCTTCCAGTAGGAGAAGGCCTCGACCACGGCGAGGGCCCGGAGGAGTTCGCGGGCCGGAGCGTCGTTGGCCCGGGCCAGCTCGTGCGCCTCCAGACCGCTCAGCGTGATCGAGGGTTCGAAGGTGTGTTGCCCCACGGTGAACCGGAACCGGACGACGAGCCGCGAATCCTCGATGGCGCAGACCGGTTCGGCCACCGTCAACAGGGGATGCGCGGTGCGCAGGGACTGGAGGAACCGGGGGTCCACCGGAGTGCTCATGACGTCGTCCGTTCTTTTCCTCAGGAGTACAGGCGCTCGAGGTCGACGAGCAGAACCTGGTCGTCCTTGGTGGCGAGGGCGGTGAGTTCGTCGGTGAACCCGGCGCCACCGTACAGGGCGAGAACGGTGTTCTCGGTGTGGTAGCTCTTGGCCTGCAGCAGGTCCCGTGCTTTTTTCAGGCGTCTGAGATGGTCGACCCCGATGACTTCGCCCCACTTGACCTCGCCCAGGGAGACGACGTTCCGGGGGCCGTTCGACTGCTGGGCCGAGAACGCAACCACATCGATCTCGATCTGGGTCCGGTTCGCCGGGTCATTGATGACACCGGAGCCGACCTCGGAGGGTTGCTCGCCGAAGAGGTCGGCGCCCTCGTCGAGTGCGAACGACCGGCACAGGGACTCCAGGTGCGGTCCCACGACCTGGGTGAGAAAGGTCTGCCGGGTGCTGGCCCAGACCGGCTGGGCCCGGTGGATCTCCAGTTCGGCCCAGCGCTGCCGCATGATCGCCTCGTAGAACGTGATCAGGGGTTCCACGATCCGGTAGTGCGACCGGCCGGGCCGGAACATGTCCGGTTCCCGGGTGATCAGGGCGCAGTTCTCGAGAACGTTGAGAGGGTGGGAGATCTGGTCGGACCGGCGCCCGATGAAATTCGCGATCCTCCCGTTCGTGGTGTTCCCGGCGGCAAGGGCCGCCAGCACCGAGTGGTACAGCGCGGGGTCGCGAATGGCGGACTCCTCGGCAAGGAGGTACCGCGCCTCCCGGAACAGGGGCGTCTGCGGGTTCAGGGCGTTACGTACCACCCACGAGTCGAAGTCCTCGATGCTCGAAGGCGCGTCTCCCCGGGTGAATTCATAACGGTAGGCGGGGGTGCCGCCGACGACCGCGTGTACGAGCACCGCGAGCCGGGGGTCGGTGATACCCCAGAACCGGGCTGCCTCCCGATACCGGAACGGCTGAACCACGAGCTCGAGACCGGCCCGCCCGCGCAGCGGCGCCTGACCGGCCAGGAGACTTCCCATGACCGACATCGCCGACCCGCACAGCACCAGGCGGACCGGGCTGGTGCGGCCGCTGCCGCCCGGGCCGAGCTCGCGCTGGATGATGGACGGCAGGGCCGGCGACGCCTTGGAGAGGAACGGGAATTCGTCGATGGCGACGAAGGTCGGCCCGTTCCACGGGCTACGGAACAGGTGCGCGATCGCGTCGTTCCAGTCCCGGAAGAGCGCGCCGGTGAACTGCCCGGTGTGGCGGGCGAGGGCTTCGGCGAAGAGGCGGAGCGACTCGGCCTCGGTAGCCTCGGTGGCCGCGAAGTACAGCCCCCCGACCGCCTCGGCCATGGCCTGAAGCAGGAAGCTCTTTCCCTGCCGACGCCGACCGCTGACGATTCCCAGGGAGGCGCCACCCTGGGTCGCTGCCAGGGGGGTGCCGGCGAAGGCGGCCAGGCCGTCCCATTCGCGGGACCTGCCGAAGATGTGTGGGGCCTTTTCCACGGCACGACCTCCCAGGTGGTCCAAGTCACAGAAGTATAGTTCACGGAATTATACTTCCGTCAAAGGGTGCACGGTGGGTCTGCGCACTGGGCGGAAGCCGAGTGCGACGCGAACTGATCTCCGGAACCGGGGGCGGGACGGCGTCCGCAAGCAGGCAAAAACAAAGGTGCGGCCCGGGAACGAACCCGGACCGCACCTGGCTGGTGGAGGATCAGGACGACAGGCCCGACACCGGGGAGAACTCGCCGGCCATACTGACGGCGGCCTCCTCGCGCTCTTCCTGCGCGGGCACCGGGCGGTGGCCGCGCACGCCGAACAGGCCGATCAGCGCGACGATCGCGAAGGCGACGGCCCCCATGGTGAAGATGACCACGTAGGCGCCCTCGGAGGGGAGCCCGGTCCTGTCGTCGGCCATGGCCGTGAGCAGGCTGACGATGAGGGCGCTGGCCACGGCGCTGCCGACCGACCGCATGATCGAGTTCACGCTGTTGGCGACACCGGTCTCGGCGGGGGAGACGCTCTGCACGAGCAGGGCGGGCAGGGTGGCGAAGCCGAAGGTGACGGCGAGCTGGGTGAAGATGCCGAACACGATCATGTGCCACGAGCGGTCGTGGAACAGGGCCATGCCGGCGAAGCCGATCAGGCCGAAGATCGCGCCGGTGGCCAGGGCCCGGCCGCCGCCGACCTTGTGCACGTACTTGCCGATGAACGGGGCCGCGATGACGCCGGCGACACCACCGGGCAGCAGGTACAGGGCGCTGGCGCGCAGCACGCTGGCACCGAAGCCGTAGCCGGTGACCTGGCTGGGCGTCTCGACGAAGTCGGTGATGCCGAGGAACGCGCCGAACAGGCCGAAACCGACGAGCAGGCCGGCCAGGTTGGTCATCGCGACGCCCCGGTTGGCCAGGAGCTTCGGGCTGGCGAGCGGCTGGGCGATGCGGCCCTCGACGACGAGCCATCCGCCGAGCACCACGACGGCGGCGACGAACAGGCCGATGGTCAGGGGCGAGCCCCAGCCCCAGCGCTCACCCTGCGAGATCGGCAGGAGCAGCAGCACCAGGCCGCCGCCGAGGATGAAGCCGCCGATCCAGTCGACCGAGGTGTGGTGGCCGTCGGGGGCGCGTCGGGGGAGCGTGAAGAAGCCGATGACCAGGGCGATCAGGGTGACGGCGAGGCCGAACCAGAACGGGCGGTGGTAGCTGGCGTCGCCCTGCGTGAGCAGGCCGGTGGCCAGCAGGCCGACCACGCCGCCGACGCCGAGGGTGGCGCTGACCAGAGCCATCGACGAGGTGAGCTGGTGCGGGGGGACCTCTTCGCGCAGCACGCCCATGGAGAGCGGGAACAGGCCGTACGAGGTGCCCTGGAGCACGCGGGCCAGGATCAGGATGGGCAGCGAGCTGGTGAACAGCGCCAGCAGGATGCCGATCAGCACGGTGACCAGGATGCCGAGCATCACCGGGCGGCGGCCGTACACGTCGCCCATGCGCCCGAGGACCGGGGTGGCGACGGCGGCGGCCAGCAGGTTGGCGGTGAGGACCCAGGCGACGGCGGTGAGGTCGGCGTCGAGCTGTTCGGCGATACGGGAAAGAACGGGGACGACGAGGGTCTGCAGCAGCGACAGCGTCATCACCGCCGTGGCCAGGCCGACGACCAGGAGGCCCGTCTGCGGCTGCCCGTTCTCGGACTTGGATGTGGGACTCGACGAGTCGACCGCGACCATGAAGCTTGTACTCCGCCTTCTCTTGCTGAGGGTGTGAAGCGCACACGTCGTCGCTGACGTGGGGATGTACCCGGGGACGATGGCAGTTCGTTGCGGACGGCAACTAACCGGGGAGTGCAGCGTAGAGGAGGGCTGCCGGTATTCCCCTCCGGATATCTGCCGACCGGGTGACGCCCGCCACCCGCACCGGTCCGCAGGCCCGCTTGCTGCGGATATGGGAGGGGATGGGCCGGGAGTGCTCTCTCGGGGGGCTCCCCGTCGGCTGTCGGGACCGCAACCTGTCGGTGGTACCCCATAGAGTCTGTGATCGTCCTTCAGGAGCACCGGGCAAGAGGTGGAAGAACGTGACAGTTTCCGTCGAACAGCGCATCGCCGACGAGCTGCAGGTGCAGCTGTGGCAGGTGGTCGCCGCGATCGGACTCCTTGACGACGGCGCGACCGTGCCGTTCGTCGCCCGGTACCGGAAAGAGGTCACCGGCACCCTCGACGACGCGCAGTTGCGCACGCTGCAGGAGCGCCTGGCGTACCTGCGCGAGCTGGAGAAGCGGCGTGAGGCGATCCTGGAGTCCATCGGGTCCCAGGGGAAGCTGACCCCCGAGCTCGAGGCCCAGGTGCGCGAGGCGGAGACCAAGTCCCGCCTCGAAGACATCTACATGCCGTACAAGACCAAGCGCCGCACCAAGGCCCAGATCGCCCGCGAGGCCGGGCTGGAGCCGCTGGCCACCGGGCTGCTCGCCGACCCCACGCAGGACCCACGGGTCGTGGCCGGGCAGTACGTCGACGCCGAGAAGGGCGTGGCCGACGCCGTCGCCGCGCTCGAGGGCGCGCGCTCGATCCTGGTCGAGACCTTCAGCGAGGACGCCGACCTGATCGGCACCCTGCGCGAGCGGATGTGGAGCAAGGGCCGGCTGGCCGCCGGCGTGCGCGAGGGCAAGGAGGCGGCGGGCGCCAAGTACTCCGACTACTTCGCCCTCACCGAGGCCTACACCAAGCTGCCCTCCCACCGGGTGCTGGCGATGTTCCGCGGTGAGAAGGAGGAGATCCTCGACCTCACCTTCGAGGCCGACGACGAGGCCCCGCCCGCCCCCGGTGAGTTCGGCGCCTCCGAGCGGTTCATCGCGCACCGGTTCGACGTGTCCAACCAGGGCCGCCCCGGCGACAAGTTCCTCACCGACGCCGTGCGCTGGGCCTGGCGCACCCGGATCTCCGTGCACCTCGGCCTCGACGTGCGCTCGCAGCTGCGCACGGCCGCCGAGGAGGAGGCCATCCGCGTCTTCGCCGCCAACCTGCGCGACCTGCTGCTCGCGGCCCCGGCCGGCAACCGCGCCACGATGGGCCTCGACCCGGGCATCCGCACCGGCGTCAAGGTCGCGATCGTCGACGGCACCGGCAAGGTCGTCGCCCACAGCACGATCTACCCGCACGAGCCGCGCCGCCGCTGGGCCGAGTCGCTCGACGAGCTCGAGAAGCTCGCCCGCACGCACCACGTCGACCTGATCGCGATCGGCAACGGCACGGCCTCCCGGGAGACCGACAAGCTGGCCGCCGAGCTCATCGCCCGGGCGGCCGACCTGAACATGACCAAGGTCGTGGTCTCCGAGGCCGGCGCCTCGGTCTACTCGGCCTCTGCCTACGCCTCGGCCGAGCTGCCCGATCTCGACGTCAGTATCCGCGGCGCGGTCTCGATCGCCCGCCGCCTGCAGGACCCGCTGGCCGAGCTGGTGAAGATCGACCCGAAGTCCATCGGCGTCGGCCAGTACCAGCACGATCTGCCCGAGTCGTCGCTCGCCCGCTCGCTCGACGGCGTGGTGGAGTTCTGCGTGAACGCGGTCGGCGTCGACGTGAACACCGCCTCGGCCCCGCTGCTGCGTCAGGTCTCCGGCATCGGCGAGACCCTGGCCGCGAACATCGTGTCCCACCGCGACGCGAACGGCCCCTTCACGAGCCGCAAGTCGCTACGCAACGTGCCGCTGCTGGGGGCCAAGGCCTTCGAGCAGTCGGCGGGCTTCCTGCGCATCCAGGGCGGCGACGACCCGCTCGACGCCTCCGGTGTGCACCCCGAGGCCTACCCGCTGGTGCGGCGCATCCTGACCAGGGCCGAGGTCGACCTGCCGAAGCTGATCGGCAACACGGCGCTCATCCGCTCGCTGAAGCCGAACGAGTTCGCCGACGACACGTTCGGTCTGCCCACCGTCGAGGACATCCTGGCCGAGCTGGACAAGCCCGGCCGGGACCCGCGACCGGCGTTCAAGGCCGCGGTCTTCGCCGACGGGGTCAACACCGTCACCGACCTGCGGCCGGCCATGGTGCTCGAAGGTGTCGTCACGAACGTCGCCGCGTTCGGCGCCTTTGTCGATGTCGGCGTGCACCAGGACGGCCTCGTCCACGTCAGCGCCATGTCGAACAAGTTCGTGTCCGACCCGCGCGAGGTCGTCAAACCCGGAGACGTGGTCAAGGTGAAGGTCATGGAGGTGGATGTCGACCGCAAGCGCATCTCCCTCAGCCTGCGGCTCGACGACGAGATCGGTGCGCCCGCCGGTGGTGGCCGGGGTTCCCGGGGCGGCGGTAACGGTGGCGGCGACCGGGGACAGCGGCCCGGTGGCGGTCAGGGGCGGGGTGGTCAGGGCCAGGGCGGCGGCCAGGGTGGCCAGGGTCGTGGTGGCCAGGGCGGTGCAGGTGGACGCGGTGGTCAGGGGGGCCAGGGCAACCGTGGCGGCCAGGGCGGCCAGGGTGGTCAGGGTGGCCAGAACAGTGGACGTGGTGGTCAGGGCGGTGGGCGCAGTGGCGCTGCGGTACCGGACACCGCGCTGGCGGATGCGCTGCGTCGCGCCGGGCTGCTGAACAAGTAGGTTCCGGGAACGGAGAATTACCGCCGGCGGGTGGGTTTCGCGCGGACAGCCGGGTGAGGCCCACCCGTGGCCGGTCGGGGATCGCCGGATCAGGCGTGGGGGGCGGCGAGCAGGGATCTGACCTGGGTGAGGAGCTGCTCGGCGGTCGCGTCGAAGGGCTCGAGGGTGCGCTCGGCACGGGCCAGCACCACGGCTCCCTCGCTGGCGGCGATGAGGAGGGTGGCGAAGCCCGCGGCGCTGCCGGCGGGCAGGCCACCGTGCTCGAGCAACTGGGCCAGGCGGGTGCGCCAGCCGCGGAACACCGAAGCTGCTTCGTCGAGAAGGGGTTTCGTGTCGGCGGCGGCCACGGTCACGGCGAGCACGGCGCAGCCGGTGGTGCAGTCGGACCGGGACAGCAGCAACCGCCAGCTGTGCAGGAATCGCTCGGTGACCACGTCGGCGGCGTCACCGTCCCACCGGTCGAGCCATTCCTGGGTGCGCTGACCGGCCAGGCCGAGGGCCTGCGCGACCACCTGTTCCTTGCCCCGGGGGAAGGAGTGGTACATCGATCCGCGCGCGGCCTTCGAGGCGCTGAGGATCTCGTTGAGCGATGTGGCCTGGAGGCCACGTCGCGCCAGGAGCGCGGCCGTGCCCTCGACGATGCGGTCCCGGGCGCTCGCCCGGTGCGCCGGTGATGTCCCGGTCCGGGGGGCCGGGACCGAGACTTCCAGGGTGCTGACCGAGATCTCGTCCGAAGTCGCTGTTCTCGCCACCATTGCGTCATGCAACCACAACCGGCCGGGACAGGACCCCGAACGCGCCCGGGGCGCGGGAATCCGATCCTCAGGGCCAGGGCTGCCGCCGGGCCTGGGCGCTCACGGCCGTCCCATCGGTGAGAGTGATGCGCAGATGGGCGAAATGGCCCTCCACGAGCAGTTCTCCGAGCCGGTGACCGGCCCGTCCGGCGGCGGCCAGGTCGGCGGTCGCGGTACCGGGCAGCGACGCCGCCGCCAGGGTGACGCGCTCCGGGTCGGCGGGCAGCGGAACGGTGCGGGTGCTGCCGGGCACCTGGGCCCAGGGTCCGCCGAGGCCGACGGTGAGGGCGGGGACCACCCCCTCGCGATGCGCGGTCATCGTCAGGGGTACGCCCGGGCGCGCCTGGGTCTCAATGAGGAGGGCTGCATCGCAGCGGCTTTCGATGTCCAGGGCATCCGCCTCGCGGAGCAGCCCGGCGACCCGGCGGCCGACCCGGTCACCGTTGGTGAGGCTGGTCAGGCCGGTCGGCCCGGTTGACCCGGTCGGTCCGAGGTCGGGCGGGGCCCCGGGGGAGGACAGGCGCAGGGTCACCGGGAAGCCGATCTGGGCGGCGGCCAGCGCCACGGCCGTGGCGACGGCCGCGGGGTCACAACCGCTCGGCGGGACCGGCACGACGGCGTGCCGGAGCACGTCGATCCCGGCCGTGTCGAGCACGGCCTTCATGGTGTGCTCGGGCGGGAAGAGGTGGCGTCGGCCCGGCCGGACCGAGGTCGGCAGGGTCGGGGCGGAGGAGGCCGCCACCCGGGCGGTCCGGGCGATCCGCGCGAGACGGGTTGCGTCCGGCGGTGGTTCGCGTAGCTGGGCGAGGGCGGCCAGGGCGGAGGGCAGGCCGGAGACCGCCCCCGCCGGTTCCTGCCCGGGCATCGCGGCGACGACCAGCACGTCGATGTCGCCGTGGATGCCGGGCGGGGGGACGGCCGGCTCGTCCTGCACGTAGACCACCGTGCCCACACCGGGATCCGCGGCCACGGCGGCGGTGACGGTGTCCAGGGCGTCGGCGTGCAGCCGGGTGGTGTGGTTCAGCGGGCTGGACGGCGTCACCGTTCCCGGGAGGTGACTGCGGAGCTTGAGCCGGGTGGTGGTCTGGAGCGCGGCCAGCTCGACCCCGGCTCCGGCGGCCAGGTCCTCGGCCAGTGCGGCGTCGCTCGTGCAGGTGGTCATGACGGCGACGGGCCGGCGGGACCGCCGCCCCCGGGCCAGGGCCCGCGTGGTCTCGATCAGCTGGTGCACGTCGGCACACGGCACCGCCCCGGCCTCGCGCAGCAGCGCGTCGAGCACCGAACCGTCGCCGGTGCGGCGGCCCGTGCGCAGCACCGCGAGCCGCACCCCGGCATCGGCGCACACGGCGAGGGCCGAGGCCAGCCGAGCGCCGGGCGGGACCTGCTCCAGGTACAGCGCGATCGCCCGGATCCCGGCGGTGGTCGCCAGATCCGTCAGGGCGTGGGCGGTGTCGACCACGGCGCCGTTGCCCAGGGAGATCACGGTGTGCAGGCCGGTGCCCCCGCGGTGGGCCAGGACCCGCCGGCCGACGGCGCTGCTCTCGGTGATCAGCGCGATGCCCGTATCGGGCTCGTCCGGACCGGGCAGCGTCACCGGGTCGCGCCAGAGAGGGGCGCGGGCGTGGCTGCTGACCAGGCCGCCGGTGTCCGGGCCGAGGGTCGGCAGCCCGAACCGGCCGGACGCGGCGACCAGGCGCTGTTCGGCGGCCAGGTCACCGGTCTCGGCGAACCCACCGGCGAAGACCACCGCCCCGCCGCAGCCCAGCCGCCCGGCCTCGGCCAGGTAGTCGGGCACGGTGGCGGCGGTGGTGGCCACGACCACGGCGTCGGCCGGGGCGCCGATCAGGTCGAGCGCGCCCGCCAGGTCGGGCCGGCAGGCGACGCCGAGCACGTCTTCCTGCCGCGGGTGCACCCCCGCCAGGGCCCCGGTGAATCCGGAACGCCGCAGATTGAGCAGGGTCTGGGCGGCGTAGGAGCCGGCCCGGTCGGTAGCGCCGACCACCACGACCGACCGGGGTGACAACAGGCGCCGCAGATCCGGGTCGGGCGACGAGGGGAACGGTCGCGGCTCCCCGGCCTCAGTTACCACGCAGGCAAGTATTCGCGGTTCGGATGCCGTTCGGGGGGTTTTCCCCCGATCCACCGTGATCCACAGTGATCACGGTGGAACCAGGGGTCACTGCATGGGGGTGGCCAGGGCCGGCGTGACCTCGGGGGAGCCCACCGGCCGGGACTGTTCCGACTGCTCCGCCCGCCGGGCCAGGAGCTCGGCGCCCACGGCGAGCAGGGCCATGGCGATCACCACGAGACCGAACACCGTGGTCGTGGGCCGCAACCCGAACTGCGGCACGGCCAGCCCGGCCAGGACCGCGGCACCACCGAACGCGCCGTAACTCGGGACGAAGACGGCCGACAGCAGCTCGGCGCGCTCGTGCGGGAGCACCAGCTGGGCCACGGAGCCCAGCGCCCCGACGAATCCCGCGCCGAAGCCCAGGCCGGTGACGACCAGGCCGACGAAGAACAGCGGGAGAGAAGTGATGTCGACCGCCACGAGGACCGCGGCCATACCGGCGGCGAGCACCAGTGACGCCCCGAGCATCGTCGTGCGGGCCGGCCGGCTGCGCACCGCGAAGGCGGCGACGGAGCCCGACCCGGCCATGGCCGTCACCACGATGCCGCCGATGACGTGGTTGTTCACGCCGAAGACGCCCACGGCCAGCGACCCGCCGAGCGAGAGGATCAGCCCACCGATCGACCAGGTCGCGACCAGGACCGGCAGGGCGTTGCGGAAAGCACGCCGGGCCGAGGGTGGGACGGATGCCGTCGGGCGCAGGCTCGCCAGGGCGCCGGGCCGCGGCTCGGTGAGGCGGGGCAGCACGACGGCGCAGGCCACCAGCAGCATGAGCAGGAGCACGGTGAGCACTTCGAACACCAGCGTCGTCGGGCGCGGGGCGAACTCCACCAGCACACCGGAGAGCAGGGCGCCCGCGGCCAGGCCGAAGGTGGGCGAGGCGACGTTCAGCCCGGAGGCCAGCGCGGGCCGCTCCGGCGGGGCGAGGTCGCTGATCGTGGCCCCGAGTGCGCCCAGCCCGACGCCGGTGGCCAGTCCCTGCAGGGCGCGGCCGATGATCAGCTCGGTGACACCGTCCGCGACCAGGAAGACCACCAGGGAGACGATCTCCACGGCGATGGCCGTCACGATCACCGGCCGGCGGCCGACGAAGTCGGACAGGCCGCCGACCACGAGCAGCGTCAGAAGCAGCGTGATCGCGTACGTCGCGAACACGAGCGTCAGCATCGGCGCCCCGAAGTGCCACTGCTGCTGGTAGACGACGTAGAGCGGCGAGGGCGCGCTGGCCGCCGAGAGGAATACCACCGAGGTCAGGGCGACGAGCCAGAAGCCGGCCGCCCGACGGGACTGCGTGATCATCCGGACCCCCAGAAAGTTCGAACAGAATGGAACCGTGGCAGCGTAGGCCTAGGTTCCGAAATTGTCGAACTATCCGCCCGGGCCGGGTTAGAGTGAGCACATGAGCACGTACGAGCATCCCGACGTCGCGGATCTCAGCCTGCCCGCGGTGCTGTTCGCCCTGAGCGACCCGGTGCGCCTGGAGATCGTCGGGCAGCTGGCCGTCTGGCGTGAGGGCGAGACGCCCCTGGTGTGCGCGTCGGTCGGGCCGCAGATGCCGAAGTCCACCCGGTCGCACCACCTCAAGGTGCTGCGCGAGGCCGGGGTGACGCGCTCGGTGCCGAGTGGGCGTGAGCGCCGGCTGTCCCTGCGCCGGGCCGATCTGGACGAGCGCTGGCCCGGGCTGCTGGACGCGGTGCTGCCCGGCGGGGTGCGGTCCGTCCGGGCCTGAGCGTTATTGGTGGGCGAAGGTGAAAGGGACTCCGTAGACCCGGAGCAGGGTGAGCGTGTAGAGGGCGAGAATCCCGACCAGGAGCAACGCGCTCACGGTGGCCATGAACCGGGACCCGGTCCCTGAGGAGGGTTCCGGCGTCTGCGGCCCGCCGTAGATGCGACGGATGGATGCCACCCGGACCGAGTCGTGCTCTTCCCAGACCCGGACGCCGAGGAAGATGACGACGCCGCTGAGGACCACCGGGAAGAGGTCACCGGCGAACGTGTTGGGCCGGCTGATGTGCAGGATCACGATGATCAGCCCGGCGAGGATCACGAGGACCAGGCGTTCACCGAACGAGACCACAGCGGCGGTGGAGGCCACGAGACGACGTGCGCGCTCGTCCACCATGTCGTCCTTTCCCGCCAGTTCCGGGGGAACCAGGCCTTCGGTTCCCTCCGGCGGCCGGGTGGGGCGCACGTGCCGGTTCCCCAGCCAGGTGAGGATGCTCGCCGTCAGGCGGGCCCGCTGCTCGTCCGGGAACTGGGAAGAGCGGCGAACCGCTTCCAGGAGATCGATGGCCGCCTCGCCGACGCGCTGCCCCTTCTCGGTGACGCGCTGGAGCATGAACGCCACCAGGATGGCGAAGACTCCGGCGACGGTCGCCACCATGTCGAAGTAGTGCTCGTCGTTGTCGCCGAGGACGACACCACAGATCCCGATGGACAGACAGAGGCCCAGAACGGTTCCGGTGTAGGCGGTCTGGGGATCGGCGCGGGTGGTCATCAAGAGGTTCCCGGCAATGATCACGATGGCGCCGGTCGCGATGCCCCGGGTGATCTCGGCGAGTCCGGTGATGTCCAGCCAGAGCAGGGATATCACCGGGGTCAGGAACCACAGCAGGTTGATGATCGGCGACGTCGCCAGGATGTTGCCGATCTGGAAGGTGACGGCGCCCAGGGCGATGATGAAGATGCCGGTGCCGGCCGCCAGACCCACCACCGCTGCGTCGAGATGTGGCGACGCTCCGCGGACGGCGAACAGCAGAAGGAAGACCGTCGTCATCCCCAGGGTCGAGAAGACCTTGATGGTGCTCTGGGCCAGGACCGCCTGGGAGAGCGGGTCGTGCATCGTGCCCAGCCGTCGCGAGGCTCTGGCGCTGAGCGTGGTGCTCAGCGCCATGGCACCGGCGGACAGCAGCGCCAGGGCGATGCCGATGGTGGTGTCCCAGTCGCGGTGCAGGGCGTCGGCCCGGCGGCCCAGGCTGACCGAGACGGCGATGAGGCCGACGCCACCGCCCGACAGGCCCAGGTAGAGCCAGTCCCTCAGCTCGGTGCCGCGGTACTCGGCGATCAGGCGGGAGAACAGGACCACCGCGGCCACCGGCCAGATCTCGTAGATGGCCGTACTGGAGGCGCTGTTCACATAGCTGAACGAGGCGAACAGCGAGGCGTGACTGATCGCGTTCACCAGACCGCTCCGGGCGCAGTCGGCCAGGTAGGGACGCGAGCGCAGAGCCGGCCGCGTCGCGGTGAACGCGGTGCGCCGCCGCCGGATCATGACCAGGGCGACCGGCAGGAGACCCAGGAAGGCGAACAGGTGGCAGAGCGCGATGAACAGAGTGGGGTCGACCTGATCGACCGACGATGTGCCCACGAGCGGGAAGAAGCTGTAGGCCAGCACCGACAGCAACATGAACCCGATGCTGTTACTCATGGTCGGTGCCGCCAGGCGACGGCCCCAGCCCGCGGGCACCGCTGATCTCATCACCTGGTCACGTACCGCCGGGCAGGATCACTCCGGTCTGACCACACCGGCCGCGCCTCCGCCCCGCCGGGTCGGCTCGGCCGCGGCGGTCGTCCGCCGGCCGCCGAGGAACCGGATGCCGGTGGCGGCACCGATCTCGGGATTGGCCTTGAGCTGGTGGCCCAGCGCGGCCAGTTCGGTGCCCAGCGCCGTACCGGTGATGCCCGGCTCGGCCTCGGACGTGGCGCCGTTGCGCGACGACAGCCGGGGGGCGGCGATCGCGTCGACCAGGGACAGGTTCCGGTCCAGGGTCCCGAGTGCGACCTGCAGCACCGTGGTGATGATCGTGGCGCCGCCGGGCGAGCCGAGGGCCAGGTAGGGCTCACCGTTCTTCGTCATGATCGTGGGCGACATCGACGAGCGGGGACGCTTGCCCGGGCCCGGCAGGTTCGGGTCGGGGACGCCCGCGGTGAGCGGGACGAAGTCGAAGTCGGTGAGCTCGTTGTTCAGCAGGAAGCCGTAGCCGGGCACGGTGATACCGGAGCCACCGGTCTGCTCGATGGTCAGGGTGTAGGTCGCGACGT
Source organism: Kineosporia mesophila (assembly GCF_021129235.1). Taxonomy (GTDB): domain Bacteria; phylum Actinomycetota; class Actinomycetes; order Actinomycetales; family Kineosporiaceae; genus Kineosporia; species Kineosporia mesophila. The sequence goes on along the minus strand of NZ_JAJOMA010000003.1, from coordinate 179,202 downwards.
TGCCCCAGCGGTCGGCGACCGTGAGGTGCGTGGTGCCGTGGTCGTCGCGGGCGGCCTCCTGGGAGACCGCCGGCCGGTCGCAGTCACCGTAGTCGCCGTCCGGGGTGCCGAACGGGATCGGCCGGGCCGCAGCCTTTTCCGGGTCGAACAGCTGGCAGGCCCGCTCGGCGGCGAAGTCTTGCGAGACCAGCTCGGCCGTCGGCGTGCCGACCCGGTCGCCGACGTAGCGGTTGCGGTCGGCGAACGCCGTGGCGCTGGCCTCGGCCAGGCGGTGCAGGTACTGGGCCTCCGGCAGCCGGCCCAGCGGCCCGCCCGGGTACTCCTCGAGCAGGTTCAGGGCCTCGGCCACCGCAATGCCACCGGACGAGGGGGTGGGCATGCCGTAGACGGTGAGGTCTTCGTAGCGGCTCTTCACCGGCTTCTTGACCAGGGCCCGGTACGAGCGCAGGTCTTTCTTCGTGATCTGACCCGGGTACACGGTGGAGCCGTCGGTGGTCGGCGGCGCGCTCGCGGTGGACACCACGGCGTCGGCGATGTCGCCGCGATAGACGGCCCGCACGCCCTGCCGGCGCAGCACTGCGTAGGTCCTGGCCAGGTCGGGGTTGGTGAACACACTGCCGACCTCGGGGGCCTGGCCGCCGGGCAGGAAGAGCTCGGCGGTGGCCGGGAACTTGGCGAAACGTGCGGCGTTGGCCGCGGTCTGGTCGTGGAACGTCTGGTCGACCACGAAGCCCTGCTCGGCCAGGCGCTGGGCCGGGGCGAGGGTCCGGCCCAGCTTCCAGGTGCCGAACTTCTTCGACGCCTTCTCCCACAGCGCGGGCGTGCCCGGAACTCCCACCGACAGGCCGGAACTGACCACGGTGGCGAAGTCGAGCGCGGTGCCGTCGGCCTTCTGGAGGGTGGTGGGGGTGAAGGTCTTCGGCGCGGTCTCGCGGCCGTCTATCGTGCTGACCCGCTTCTTCCTCGCGTCGTAGTAGACGAGGAACCCGCCCCCGCCGACGCCCGAGGAGTAGGGCTCGGTGACGCCCAGGGCCGCGGCGGTGGCCACGGCGGCGTCGGCCGCGTTGCCGCCCTGGCGCAGCACATCCAGCCCGATCGCCGTGGCGTCGGCGTCGACGCTGGTGACGGCACCCCCGGAACCGGTGGCGCTCGGCTGTTTCGGGGTGGGTGTGTTGCGGGTGGACGCGGTGGCCGGGCCGGCCGCGACGGCGACCGTGGTCAGTGGCGCGCAGACCGCCAGGGCGCCCAGCGCGGCCAGTCCCCGCCGGCGGGCTCTCGCCCGGGTCGGACCGGCCGGGCTGCTCGGGCTGCTCGGGCTGTTCGGGACAACGGACGGGGGCCGGCTCGACATCGATTCTCCCTGGCAGGCGGCTCGGTGGCGGTACGCGGAATGACCGGCATGGTAGCCGGGTCCGGACCACTCCCGGCAACTTGCTGTAACGCTACGGAAGCATGGGGTTAACGATGGCGGGCGGTGTCGTTGATCCGACACCGCCCGCCCACAGCTCAGACCGGCTCAGACCGGCACGGCCTCGGCAATCTCCTCCGCGTCCGGCACGCGCTGCTTCTGCACCAGGGCGAGTCCTGCGTTCACCGCGGCGAACGCGGCCGCCACCAGGATTCCCCGGTGGAAGGCGTCGACCAGGGCGGTCTGCGGATCGGCGCCCTCGGCCAGGCGGCTGTTGGCCAGGGACGTGGACAGCGTGTTCACGACGGCCAGGCCCAGCACGCCGCCGATCTGGTAGCCGGCCGACACCAGCCCGGAGGCCGCGCCGGCGTCGCGGTGGTCCACCTCGGACACCGCCGAGATCTGCCCCGGCACGCCGACCCACATGATCCCGAAGCCGAAGAGGGTGAACCCGGGGAGCAGTTCGGCCGCGTAGCTGCCGTCGGCGCCCGCCGTGGTGAGAAGCAGTAGTCCGGCCACGCTCATCACCGCACCTGCGAGGTGCACCGGCCGGGTGCCGATCCGGGTGACGAGGGCGGAGGCGAGGGTGGCCCCGACGATCGCGGCGACGCCCATGGGCAGGAACTGCACGCCGGTCTCGACGGCCGAGCGGCCCCGCACCTGCTGCAGGAAGATGGCGGCCAGGAAGAACATCGACAGGAACGCGGCGCCGTTCAGGCCCAGCTGTACCGACGACAGGCTGAGCGAGCGGGAACGGAACATCCGCAGGGGCACCAGTGGTGCGCTGGAGCGGCTCTCGGCCACCACGAACCCGGCCAGCAGCACGACCGCCGCGATCAGGGAACCGAACACCTCGGGGTCGCTCCAGCCGAGCGGTTCGGCGCGGATCACGCCGTAGGTCAGGGCCAGCGTGCCGGTGGTGGCGAGAAGGGCGCCGGGGAGGTCGAAGGTGCGTCCACCTGAGGCATTCCCGACCCGGCTCTCGCGCACGATCAGGGGCGTGATCGCGACCAGGGCGGCGGCGACGGGCACGTTCACGAAGAACACCCAGCGCCAGCTGGCGTCGTCCACCAGGAAACCGCCGGCCACCACCCCGAGCGTGCCGCCCAGCCCGGCCAGACCGCCCCAGATGCCGAGGGCGATGTTGCGGTCGCGTCCCGGCGCGAAGGTCACGGTGAGAATGGAAAGTGCTGCGGGGGAGAGCATCGCGCCGCCCAGGCCCTGAACGGCCCGCAGGGCGATCAGCATGTTCGGGGACTGCGCGAAACCTCCGGCCAGCGACGCGAGACCGAACACGACCAGGCCCGCGACGAACAGCCGGCGCCGTCCCAGCAGGTCACCGGCGCGACCGCCGAGCAGGAGGAACCCACCGAAGACCAGGGTGTAGGCGCTGATCACCCACTGCAGTCGGTCGGTGCTGAAACCGAGATCGGTCTGCATGTCGGGCAGCGCGACATTCACGATCGTGACGTCGAGCACGACCATGAACTGGGCCAGTGCCAGCACGGCCAGCGTCGACCAGGGACTACGCCTCATGGCGAAACCTTCCGAAGGAAAACTGTACGACGTACATGTACAGCGTAGAGGAAGGCCTGCGCAAGCCCGGCCTGTACGGGGTACAGTCGATGTCGTGGTTGCCAAGAGGAGCGTCAAAGAGCGCCTGAGCCGGGAGGTCATCGTCTCGTCGGCGCTGGCCCTGGCCGATTCCGAGGGGCTGGACGCGGTCACCATCCGGCGGCTCGCGACCGACCACGGAGTCACCCCGATGGCCCTCTACTGGCACTTCAAGGACAAGGAACTGCTGCTCGACGGCCTGGCCGAACGGGTGCTCGACGAGGTGGAGATCCCGGTCTACCCGGCCGGCGGGCTACCCGAGTGGCACGTGCGCATCCGCGACGTCTGCCTGGCGATCCTCCGGTCGCTGCAGCAGCACCCCGAGGTCGCCGACCTGGTGCACCGGCGGTTCATGGGCTGCGTGGGTGGGCTCGACCTGGCCGAGATGTTCTTCGCCGCCCTGCACGAGGCCGGTTTCGACCAGCAGCGGATGGGCGAGATCGGCATCCAGGCGCTGCACAACATGGTGGTGCTGGTGACGATGGAGCCGGGCGAACGAGCGTTCAGGGCGTCGGAGGAAGAAGTGCGCCGGCGCACCCGGGAGAAGCGGATCGCGCTGGAGAGCCTGGCCCCGGAGCGCTACCCGAACATTGTCGCCTGCGCGCCGATCCTGGTCAGCAAGCCGATGGAAGACCACTACCTGAACCTCGGCGTGGAGCTCATGGTCGAGGGGATCCGGGCCGTGCAGGCGAAGCTCTAGGCCGGTTCGAGGGTGTGCCAGCGCTCCGCGGCCCGAAAGCCCATCGACTCGTACAACGGCCGCCCGGCGGTACTGCTTTGCAAGCAGGCCACGGTGAAGTCCTGTGCGAGAGCGGCTTCGGTCAGGGCCCGGCCGATGCCCCGCCCGCGCGCCGACGGCCGCACCGCGACGTTGAACACACAGAGCGCGCCGTCTTTCACCGTGCTCAGCGCGGTGCCGACCGCACCGTCGGCGGTGCGGGCCAGGTAGCCGCGGAATCCGGGCAGGCCGAGCACGGGGCCGCCCATCGTCGCGCCGAAGATCCCGGCCGGAGCCTCGAAACCCCGGGTGAGGACGTCGGTGTACTCCTCCCAGTGCTCCGGCCCGACGGTCTCGATCGTCAGAGCGGTCCGGCGGCGGACGAGATCCTCGGGCCGGACGGTCATGAACTGAGGACGCGTGTGTCGCCCGAGTCCGAGACCGGCGGCCAGGGCGATGATCTCGTCGGTGGGCGCGTGCCGGAACTCCATGCCCCACGGCACCCCGTAGGCCTGGATCGCGGTGGCGGCGCTCGCCACGTCGGCCGGGTCCGGGGCCTGCGTCATCACCATGACGTAGTTCAGCGACGGGACCGCCGCGCCGGACACCAGCACGGTCGCGTCACCGTGCCGCTCGAGGGCCCCGGCCGGCGTGTTCGAGCCCAGCTCGGCCATTGCCCAGGCGAAACCCTCGACCGCAGCGTCGATCACCGGGCCAGCACCTCCGGCAGCGGCTTCTGGTGCACCACGGTGAGCCCGGTGACGGCACGGGTCAGCACCACGTAGAGCCGGCGCAGCCCGGTGCGCTCGTCCGGTTCCTCGGCGGCGATCGTCGTGGGCTCCAGCACGATCACCCAGTCGTACTCCAGACCCTTGGCGGTGGTGGCGGGCACCACGCTGACCCGCAGGCTCAGGGGATCGGGGGCACCGGAGGCGCCGTCCAGCTCGGCTCCGTGCGGCCCGAGCACGGAATGCTCGATCCCCGCCTCCCGCAGCTGCGCGGCAACCGCGAGCACCTGCGAGTCCGGCACGATCAGCCCGATCGACCCCAGCTCGGCCAGGGCCTCCCGCACGGACGTCTCCACGAGCGTCCGCCGTTCCTCCTCGTCCACCGCAGGAAGGATCCGCAGACTGCCCGGTGAGTCACGCACCGAGGTCGGGGCGTTCAGGCCGGGGGCGATCGAGGGCAGGAGCCTGGCCGCGTAACGGATCACGGCGTCGGGCACGCGGAAGCCGCGGTCCAGCTCGTCGATCACGGCGCCGACCTGACCCAGGTGCTCCAGCGTGACCTCCCACGACGGGGTGGCCCAGGGCGTGGTGCCCTGCGCGATGTCACCCAGCACGGTCATCGAGCCGGTCGAGCACCGCCGGCCGACCGCACGCAGCTGCATCGGGGAGAGGTCCTGGGCCTCGTCCAGCACCACGTGACCCATGCTGGGCGAACGCCGGGTGAGGTCGGTCAGCTCGTCGAGCAGCACCGCGTCGGCCTGGCTCCACCGCGCCGAACCGGCCGTGCGGGCCGGCCTGGCCCAGATCAGCTGCTGCTGCTCGTCCTGCGTGAGAACGCCCTCGGCGTGCCGGGCCAGCACCGTGGGGTCGGAGAGCAGCGAGAACAGCAGCTTCTTCGGGTCGATGGCGGGCCAGACCGCGTCGGCGTACTTCTTCACCTCGCGGCTGCGGGCCACGGCGTCCTGCACCCGGTCGTCGGGGGAGTCACCGGCCTCTTCCATCATCAGCAGCACGGCGTGCGAGATGCGCTGCGGCAGCATGTCCTTGGCCGCGGCATACCGCACGCCGCGGTTCGTCAGCTCCTCGACGATCTCGGCGAGCTGATAGCCGGGCAGCCGGTACTTGCGGGCACCGCGGGGAACGACGAGAGCCTCGGCCGGCTTCGTGACCCCGGCCCAGACCGCGCGTCGCAGCACCTCGGCCATCCGGGCATCACCCTTCAGCCCGGTCACGGCCGGGGTGTCGGAACCCTTCACGGTGAGCAGGACCTCGGCCCCGCCGGGTGAGGTCACCACCAGCTGCTCGACCGTGGCGTGCCGCACCTGCGCCTCGCCCAGGCTCGGCAGCACCGCGTTGACGTGCTCCAGGAACGACTCGTTGGGCCCGACCACGAGCACCCCGGAGCGGGCCAGGCGGTCGCGGAACGCGTAGAGCAGCCAGGCCGCGCGGTGCAGTCCGACCGCGGTCTTCCCGGTGCCGGGCGCCCCCTGGATACAGACCGAGGTCTCGATGCCGGCCCGCACGATGACGTCCTGCTCGGGCTGGATCGTCGCGACGATGTCGCGCATCGGCCCGGCCCGCGGGCGCTCGATCTCGTGCGCCAGGATCTGGCTCTTCTTCTCCGGGGTGGCGGGGTCGGTGAGCACCTCGTCCTCGTACGCGGTGATCGCGCCCTGCTCGATGCCGAACCGGCGGCGTTTCTGCACGCCCATCCGGTCGTTGCGGCCGGCCTGGTAGAAGGCCTTGGCCACCTCGGCGCGCCAGTCGATGACGACCGGGTCGCCCTGGGGGTCGGCGACGTGCCGGCGTCCCACGTACCAGCGGTTGCCGTTGTCGTGGTCGGTGCGGCCGAAGAACAGCGTGGTGCCCGGATCGTCCCGCAGGGCCTGCGCGCGGTGGTACAGGGCGGCACTCAGGTACTGGGCGGACACCTCGTTCCCGCCCTGCACGTCCAGCGAAAGCACCTGCTGGCGCATCATTTCGAGGTCGGCACGGGCCCGGGCCAGGTAGTCCTGCTCCGAACCGAGGACATCATCAAGGGCGGCAGACACGAGGGGGCACCTTACTCGCCCTTTCCCAGCAGGTCGAACGAATTACCGTCGGGCCGGATGCTTCGTCCGCTTCGTGGGCACGGCGCTCGCCGGGTCGTCGGGCCACGGGTGTTTCGGGTACCGCCCCCGCATCTCGGACCGCACCCCCGGATAGGCGTTCTGCCAGAACGACTCCAGGTCACTCGTCACGGCCAGCGCGCGGCCCGCCGGGGACAGCAGGTGCAGCACGACGGGCACCCGGCCATCGGCGATCCGTGGCGCCGCGGCCCAGCCGAACACCTCCTGGAGTCTCACCGCGAGCACCGGGTCGGCGGGGTCGGTCAGGTCGTCGGAGTAGGTGAGGGCGATGTTCGAGGAACTGGGGACGACGATCCGCTCGGGTGCCAGAGCGTCGAGTTGTGCCCTCTCCCGATGGTCGAGGAGGCCCCGCAGGGCCTGGACCAGGTCGACGCGCTGCAGGTCGGAGCGCCGGCGGGCGCTGAGGAGCCATTCCTGCGCGCGCTCCAGCAGGGCGGCGTCGGACACGTCGGGCCAGTCCAGGGCCCGGTGCAGCAGGGCCAGCCGCGCCCGCAGATGAAGGGCGGCGGGGGTCCACCGCAGCAGTCCCAGGCCCTCCTTCTCCATCCCCGCGCGCAGCGCCTCCTGCACCAGGGGTGTCGCCGGGTTCTTCAGCGGACGCTCGCTGAGCACGATCGACCCGAGCAGGTCGCGTTGCCGGGCGACGACGTCCCCGCCCGACCAGACCACCTCGTCCACTGTTCGCAGCATCTCGCCCCCGGCCTCGAGCGCCGTGGTCTCGTCGATCGCCGCGGCCAGGCGCACCCGCGCGGCCTGCGCCCCGGCCTGCCGCTGGGCCACGGCGACCGCGAGCCAGGAGATGCCGGTGAGGCCGGAGCCGGGGGAGAGCCCGGCCCCGGTGCCCCCGGACATCAGGTAGCCGCCGGTGCGGCGCAGGCGGGCGATGCGCTCGGGAAAAGCCAGCCCGGTGACGAGCCCGGCGGCCAGGTCGTCGCCGGGAACGTCGGCCTGATCACGAACAGGGCCTTCGGGGATCGCCGACCGCAGCCGTCGCACCTCGTCCCGCCAGCGTGCGGCCAGGGGATCGCCCGCGCCGGCATTGCGCAGCCGCCGCCAGGCCGCCGCGAGATCGTCCGTGCCCCCGCCCAGCGAGTCGTCGGCGAGCAGGGCCACGATCTCGGAGGAACGCCGGGCGCCCACCCGGGCGGCCCCGTCGAGCAAGGCCCGGGCCAGCCGCGGATGCACCCCGGCCGTGGTCAGCCGGGTGCCCCGGTCCGTCACCCGGCCGTCGTCGGAGACCGCCCCCAGCGCCTGCAGGGTCTGCCGGGCGACGGCCATCGCCGAGGCCGGGGGCTGGGACGGCAGGGGCAGCGTGGCCGGGTCGGGCGAACCCCAGACCGCGAGCGACAACGCGAACCCGGTCAGGTCGGCCACGTCCACCTCGGGTGCGGGATGCGCGGGCAGCCGGTCGTGCTCGGCCTGTGACCAGCAGCGATACACCACACCGGGGGCCTCGCGCCCGGCCCGGCCCGCCCGCTGGTGCGCCGACGAGCTGGACACCCGCACGGTCGCCAGCCCGCTCAGCCCCCGCGACAGGTCGGTGCGCGGCACCCGGGCCAGGCCCGCGTCCACCACACACCGCACGCCGGGCACGGTCAGGCTGCTCTCGGCCACCGAGGTCGAGAGCACCACGCGCCGCCGGCTGCGACCACCCGTGAGCACCGCGTCCTGGTCCCGGCCGCTCAGACGCCCGTGCAGCCGCAGCACCTCGGCCCCGACCGAGGACAGACGCCGTGCCACCCCCTCGATCTCACCGGCCCCGGGCAGGAACACCAGGACGTCACCGGTGGTCTCGGCCAGCGCCCGCCGGACGACCGACGCCACGTGGTCGAGCAGGCGTGGATCCACCCGCAGCCCGTGCGGCGGGTCGACCGGCCCCGTCGGCGGGCACCAGACCGGATTCACCGAGAACAGCGGAGCATCCGCCCCGATCACCGGGGCGTTCCCGAGAAGGGCTGCCATCCGGTCACTGTCGGCGGTCGCGGAGGCGGCCAGCAGCCACAGGTCGGGGCGCAGCGCCGAGCGCACCTCGGCCGAGAACGCCAGTGCCAGATCGGTGTCCAGATGCCGTTCGTGGCACTCGTCGAGCAGCACCACCGCGGTGCCGGGCAGTTCGGCGTCGGAGAGCAGCCGCCGCACCAGCAGACCGGTCGTGACCACCTCGACCCGCGTGCGCCGGCCCACCCGCCGCTCCCCCCGCACCGAGTACCCGACGCGGTCGCCGACCTCCTCACCCAGCAGCCACGCCATCCGCCGCGCGGCGGCCCGGGCCGCGACCCGCCGCGGCTCCGCGACCACGACCCGCCCCTCCACGGCATCGGCGAGGGCGAGCGGCACGAGCGTCGTCTTACCGGTGCCGGGCGGTGAGACGAGCACGCCCGCGCCCGCTGACGTCAGGGCGGCCAGGAGCGTGGGAATGGTCGAGCTGATCGGCAGCGCGCTCCCGAGAGCGCGCTCGGCGGTGGCCAGGAGCATGGGCCCATCCTCGCAGCCCGCCCGGCCGGGCTCAGCGGATGAGAATCTGGTCCAGGTCGGGCGCCGGGTCGTTCTGGTTGAAGAACCGGATCACGTTGTCGCCCTTCACCAGGTCGATCTTCGTGCTGAACCGGGCCGGCGTGTCCCAGCTCCGCGCGCCCTTCACGCTGAAAGTTCGCACCGGGTCGGAGTTCACCATGATGTCGAGCTCCCGTTCCTCGGGGTCGCAGGCACAGGTGTAGATCACCGTCATGGTGCGCCGGCCGCCCACCCGCAGGTTCTTCAGGCGCACGATCACGTAATGCCCCTGCCCCAGGTACTGCACCCGCTTTCCCGAGGCGCAGGTCGGGCAGGCGATCACCGCGATGCCCGAGGTCTCGTTCGCCTTCGCCCAGGGATTGATGGTCAGGGCCTGGAACGTCGGCTTCGGGCGGGGTTTCGTGGTGGTGGGACGAGGGGACGCCGTGGCCGGCGCGGCGGTCGGGGTCATCATCGCGGTGGTGGGGACCACGGTGGGCGTCATCGAGGGCGTCATCGAGGGGGACGCCGAAGGCGACACCGTCGCCGACACGCTCGGGAGAGCAACCTCGTCCTTCATCGGCTCTTTCGCCGGCAGCACCCGGGGCACCGCGAACGACGAGGCGGCCACCAGGAGGGACAGCAACCCGATGCCCCACCAGTGGGTCGAGACCGGTCGTGTGCGGGAGGCCATCGCTACCGCCAGCCGTGCCAGCGGGCCAGCGCCTCGGTGCGGCTGGTCACGTCGAGCTTGCCGAACACGTTGCTCAGGTGGTTCTTCACGGTCTTCTCCGACAGTCGCAGCTGCTGCGCGATCGCGGCGTTGGACAGCCCGTCACCCACCAGCTCCAGCACCTCGATCTCCCGCCCGCTCAGCCCGAAACCCCGCCGGGTGCGCCGCAGGTTGCCGTGCCGGGCCCCGGCCGCGCGCTCGCGGGCATAGGCGTCGCGCACGGCCCCGGTCGCGACCGAGGCCGCCGCCGGGATCAGCCAGCCCTGCCCGGAGGCCACGGCCCGCACCGCGCTCACCAGGTCGCCCGGGTCGAACTTGCCGTAGACCAGGTAGCCGCGCGCCCCGCCCTGCAGCATCGGGGCGATGATCTCCTGGCTGTCGTTACTGGTCAGCACCAGCACATTGCTGTGCCGGGAGATGTCCTCGATCACCGACAGCCCGTCGGCGATCGGCATCTGGTAGTCCAGAACGGTCACGAGGGGCCGCAACCGCCGGGCCTCGGCCAGCCCGGCCGCGCCGTTGCCCGCCTCGGCGATCACGCTGATCTGCCCGTCCGACTCCAGCAACGGCCGCAGGGTCGCGCGGATGGTGGCGTTGTCGTCCACCAGCAGCACCGTGATCCGCCGGCCGGCCGGCGAGGCCGGCCGGGAACCGGTATTCAGCCAGCCCACAGCGTCGAAACCGGGGTCGAAGCCGCTCACAGCACCGGCACCCGCACGCGGATCATCGTGCCCAGACCCGGCTCCGACTCCACCGTCAGTGAGCCCCCGATCGTGCGTGCGCGCTCCATCATGCCGACGATACCGGCGTGACCCCGATGCTGAAGAGCCGCGAGGTCCGCATCGAACGGGACCTCGAACCCCCGCCCGTTGTCCCGCACCGTCATCACCAGGCCCCGGCCGCGCTCGCTGACCGTGATCCCGACCCGGGTGGCGGCCGCGTGCCGCTGCACGTTGACCAGGGCCTCGCCGGCGATGCGGCTGAGTTCGTACCGCACGGCCACCGGTGGGTCGACCGGGGCCACGGTGGCGGTGGCGCTGATCCCGGTCTCCGCCGACCACAGGGCGCACACCCGTTGCAGGGTGGTGGCGAAGTCCTCCTCCGGCGCGTCGAGCCGCATCCCGTCGATCAGCTGCCGGGCCTCGGCCGACGCGGCGGTGGCGCCCTGCGAGATCACGTCGGCCAGCTGCTCGGCCAGGGCGGGCTGGCGGCGCAGCGAACCGGGCAGGGCGACCGCGGCCAGGGACATCGCCCGCAGTGTCTTGGCCACGGAGTCGTGCAGTTCCCGGGCCAGGCGGGCCCGTTCGGCGGCCGCGGCGGAGCGCTGCGCGTCGGTGATCAGCTCGACCGTGCGGCTCATCTGCCGGGTCAGCATCCGCTGGGCGAGCACCGTGCCGATCCCGGCCAGCACCGCGGCGGGCGGGGCGGCGAGCAGGAAACCGGCCAGGGCGCTGGGCACTTCCTGGCTGTCGAGCAGCACGGCGCAGACCACGAGACCCTGCCCGGTCTGGGCCGCCCACAGCGGGATCGCGGCGAACCCCAGCGCGGCGCCGGCCAGGGCCGCGGCCCCGGCGGCGTACACGAAGTAGGTCATGCCGCCCGAGCTCAGCCCGAGCACGACCAGCAGCAGCCCGGCGTCGGCGGTGAGCAGCGGCACGGGGGAGCGCACCAGGGTGGGCCAGCGGGGCAGCGCGGCGACCCCGGCGGCGGTGGACAGCAGCAGCACCACGATCAGCGCGGCCGACCGCACGCCGTCGGTCTGCACCAGCAGACTGACGACAGCGCTGGTCAGACAGACGGTGGCCCGGGTGAGCAGCACCGCCCGGCTGAGCGCCAGAGCCACGATCTGCTGCACCCGGTGCTGGGGGAGCTCGTCCACCTGGTCCTCTCGGCATCCTCTCCGGCGCGTTCCGTCGCCGTGAAGGTACCAACCGGCAGGCCCCAGCCCGGCCACGGGCCTAGGACTTTGGGCCTACAGCGGTTTCGGCGGTCCGCGGTTGAGTCGTCCCCGACCACACCGAGCTCGCCCCGAAGGAGAAGAACACGTGTCACCACGACGTCCCCGGTTGCTGCGCCCGGCGCTGGCAGTGGCCACGGCCGCTGTTCTGGGAGTGACGGCCGCCGTCGCGTTCGACGTCGTGCCGGGTGCCAGCGCGGCCAACTCGGCGCCCCTGGCCGCCACCGCGACGCACGGCCACGAGCAGGCGGCGACCAGCGAGGCCACCCAGGAGGCGAAGGCCGGGGCGAGCACGGCCGCGCCCACCACCGAGCACTCCACGGCGCACAGCGAGAAGACCGCCTCGACCGCGACGTCGAAGGCCGCCACCAAGGCCGCGACCTCGAAGGCCGCGGCGACCACCGACGCCCCGATCCACGTGATGAAGATGCCCAAGGGCAAGTGGATCAACGTGGACAAGAAGGCCTGGGCGGCCCAGCTCGCCGACTTCAGGACCACCCAGCCCCGCAAGGTCAAGGCCGGCGCGAAGATGAACCCCGAGTTCAACGCGACCTGCTCGTACAGTCACTCGGGCAAGAACGACCCGATCGTGTTCCCGAACCAGACCGGTGCCTCGCACCTGCACTCGTTCTACGGCAACAAGATCACCAAGGCGAACACCACGGTCGACGACCTGATGAAGTTCACGGCCACGACCTGTGTGCCGAAGAAGGACCACTCCTCGTACTGGGTGCCCTCGCTGACGAACAAGGCGACCGGCAAGAAGGTCCAGCCGAACATGCTGATCGCCTACTACGGAAGCCTTCTCGACGACAAGAACAAGAAGAAGACGGTGCCGATGCCGAACGGCATGCGGATGATCTACGGCGATGCGAGCAAGCAGGTCAAGACGCCGGCCGGCAGCCGCGACGCGTTCTACTGCTCGGGCGGCCCGCTGGAGGGCAAGGCCCGCAGCACCGACGGCAACTGGCCGGTCTGCGGTGACGGCGGCACGGTGCACTTCATGATGCGCTTCCCGGACTGCTGGGACGGCAAGCACCTGGACAGCCCCGACCACAAGTCGCACGTCAGCTACGGCTCGCAGGGTGACTGCCCCAAGGCCTTCCCGGTGCGCATCCCGGCGATGACCTTCTCGATCTACTACCCCACCCACGGCAGCAAGGCCGGGTACTCGCTCTCGTCCGGCATGGCCTCCTCGATGCACGCCGACGCGTTCGTCGCCTGGGACGTGAAGACGATGAACGACCGGGTCAAGAGCTGCGTACGTCAGCTGGTCACCTGCGCCAGTGACGGGAAGTTCTGATCCACCCTTGATCAACCGGACGGGTTCGCCAGGGAGTCAGGCCTCTGCGGACCCGTCCGGTTCACTAGTTTGCGGCGTATGACACTGCTGGAGATCTGCTTGGAGGACGCGGCCGGCGCCGCGGTCGCGGAGGCCGCCGGGGCCGATCGGGTCGAGATCTGCTCCGCCCTCTCCGAGGGCGGGGTGACCCCCAGCGCGGGCCTGGTGCACCGGGTGCTCGCGAGCACCTCACGGATCGGGGTGCAGGTGCTGATCCGCCCGCGGGGCGGCGATTTCGTCTTCAGTCCCGCTGAGGTCGAGGTCATGATCGAGGACGTCCACCAGCTCCGGTCTCTCCCTCGAGTGGGTTTCGTGCTGGGTGCGCTGAGTGCCGACGGGTGCGTCGACGGGCCGGTGCTGGAGCGTCTGGTGGAGGCCTGCGCCGGGGCACCGACCACCTTCCACCGGGCCTTCGACGCCTGCCGTGACCTCCCCGCGTCCCTGGAGGCCCTGGTGGAGCTGGGGTTCGACCGGGTGCTGACCTCCGGTGGGGCGGCGTCGGCCCTCGAAGGAGCGGCGGTGCTGAGGCGTCTGACGGACCAGGTGGCGGACCGTCTGACGATTCTGGCCGGCGGGGGAGTTCGGCCGGCGAACGTGGCCGAGCTGGTGAAGCGGTCCGGGGTGACCGAAGTGCACGGCCGGGCCGCGGAAACGGTGCGTTCAGCGGCGCTTTTCAGCAACCCGGCCGTGCCCTACGACGCGGCTGGGCGAGGGGTCACGTCGCGGGCGGCGGTGCGGGCGATGAGGAAGGCCCTCGACGAAGGGCGGGAGCACTTCGCATGATTACGAAAGGTCCCGTCTCCCTCTGTTCGTGATCATGCAAAACCTCCCCGGAGTCAGAGAACTCCGGGGAGGCGTCGTGCATGATCAGGCGGCCTGGGACCGGCTCGTTGCGGCGGCGGGTTCCAGGGCGATCCCCAGGACGTCGGCGACGTCGCTGACCTGGTGCACGATCAGCTGGCCGAGCACATCCTCGGGGAGGTCGTCCAGGTCGGGTCCGTTGCGGGCCGGGATGATCACCTCGGTCAGGCCGGCCCGGTGGGCGGCGAGCAGCTTCTGCTTCACGCCGCCGATGGGCAGCACCCGGCCGGTGAGCGAGACCTCACCGGTCATGCCGATCTCGGCGCGCACCGGGCGGCCGGTCAGCAGCGAGGCCAGCGCGGTGGTCAGCGTGACGCCCGCACTCGGCCCGTCCTTGGGCACGGCGCCCGCCGGGAAGTGCACGTGGATCCGGCGGTGCGACAGTTCGTCGGTGTTCACGCCGAGCCGGGAGCCGTTGGCCCGCAGGTAGCTGAGCGCGATCTGCGCCGACTCCTTCATCACGTCACCCAGCTGCCCGGTGAGCTCCAGCCCGCCGTGCTCCGATTCCATCGCGGTGGTCTCGACGAACAGCACGTCGCCGCCCGCACCGGTCACGGCCAGGCCGGTCGCGACGCCCGGAACTGCCGTGCGCTCGGCCGATTCCGGCGTGAACCGGGGCCGGCCCAGGTAGCTGACCACGTCGTCCACCGACACCGTGACCCGCGACCGGTCCGCCGCCGCGTCCTCGAGCTCCGTGGTGACCTTGCGCAGAATGCGCGCGAGCGAACGCTCCAGCTGCCGCACGCCCGCCTCGTGGGTGTGCTCGGCGGCCACGGCCCGCAGGGCCTCGTCGTCGATCGTCACCTCGTCGTCGGTCAGGCCGGCCCGCTCGAGCTGCCGGGGCAGCAGGTGGTCGCGGGCGATGGAGACCTTTTCCCGCTCGGTGTAGCCGTCCAGCCGGACGACCTCCATCCGGTCCAGCAGGGCCGAGGGGATGGTCTCGAGCACGTTGGCGGTGGCCAGGAAGACCACGTCGGACAGGTCCAGGTCGAGGTCCAGGTAGTGGTCGCGGAACGTGTGGTTCTGCGCCGGGTCGAGCACCTCGAGCAGGGCCGCGGCCGGGTCGCCGCGGTAGTCCGAGCCGACCTTGTCGATCTCGTCGAGCAGGATCACCGGGTTCATCGTGCCGGCCTCCTGCAGGGCCCGGACCAGCCGGCCCGGCAGCGCGCCGACGTAGGTGCGCCGGTGCCCGCGGATCTCCGCCTCGTCGCGCACGCCGCCCAGCGCGACCCGCACGAACTTCCGGTTCAGCGAGCGGGCCACGGACTCACCCAGCGAGGTCTTGCCGACCCCGGGCGGGCCGACCAGGGCCAGCACCGCGCCCGAGCCGCGGCCGCCGACGACCTCCAGACCGCGGGCCGCCCGGCGGGCGCGCACGGCCAGGTGCTCGACGATGCGCTCCTTCACGTCGTCCAGACCGGTGTGGTCGCTGTCGAGAACCTCGCGGGCGTGCGTGATATCGGTGCTGTCGACCGTGCGGGAGTTCCACGGCAGGTCGAGCACGGTGTCCAGCCAGGTCCGGATCCAGCCGGCCTCGGGGGACTGCTCGGAGCCCCGCTCCAGCTTGTCCACCTCGGCCAGCGCCGCGGTGCGGACCTTCGCGGGCAGGTCGGCCGCCTCGATCCGGGAGCGGTAGTCGTCGGTGCCACCGGCGTCCTCCTCGCCCAGTTCCTTGCGGATGGCCGCGAGCTGCTGGCGCAGCAGGTACTCCCGCTGCGTCTTCTCCATGCCTTCCTGCACGTCCTCGGCGATCTTCTCGGAGATCGCCGTCTCGGCCAGGTGCTCGCGGCCGCGCGCGAGCAGGAAGTCCAGACGCTTCTCCACGTCGAGGGTCTCCAGCAGGGTGACCTTCTCGGAGGTCTCGATCCAGGTGGCGTACCCGGCCACGTCGGCCAGCTCGGACGGGTCGGTCATCCGCTGCACCGCGTCGAGCACCTGCCAGTTGTTGCGCTGCTGCAGGACGGTGGTGAGGACCTGCTTGAACTCGGCGGCCTTCTCCTTCACCCGGCCGTTGGGGGTCTGCGGCACCAGGGGCTCGGCCTCGACCCACAGCGCCGCCCCGGTGCCGACCACGCCCTGGCCGATCCGGGCCCGGCGGTCGGCGCGCAGCACCGCGGCGGGCTCGCCGCTGGGCAGCCGGCCGATCTGCACGACCTGCACGATGGAGCCGACCACGCCCGACTTACCGTCGATGCGGGGAACGGCGAGGACTTCGAGGGGTTGGGAGTCCGAGCCGCGAGCAGCCCGGGCGGCGTCGATCGTCTGCTGAGCCTGGGCCGTCAGCTCGATCGGCAGGGCCATGCCCGGGAGGACGACGACATCATCGAGGAAGAGGACGGGGTAGGTCTCGGTGGTCATGCCCGGTCAATGCGATTACTTGATTACTTAGTTCCGGGTTCGCCCTGAGCGGAGTCGACTCAACGTACGGGTGGGTTCCGTGACCGGGCCACCGCGATCGCCGCCTGCCGGACGGGTGACGGGGGCGGTCCCGCTCACGGTGCGCGATGCCGCGGGCGGTCTGGTTCCGGCCGCGGACCGTGCCGGACGGCGGCCCGGACGGCCCGTCCGACCTGCGAAGATGTGTCCCCCGAGCGGGTGACTTCGAGTTTTCCTCAGGATCGGTGCCGGTTGGGCCGATAAGAGGGTGTGACTTCCAGCCGCCAGGTCTCGCCGCCGCGAGAGACCACCAGGGTCCCCGCTGCCCGGGACCCCAGGGACGGCCGGGCTCAGCACGGCATGCTCGCCGGTTTCGAGATCGTCGAGCAGCTCGGCAGCGGTGCCGAAAGCACGGTGTTCAAGGTCCGTCGCCCCGAGGACACCACCCAGCAGGGCCGCCGGGCCGAGTACGCCCTCAAGATCCTCGACAAGCCTCTGGCCGACTCGCACGAGGCCGAGGTCGCCTTCCGCCGCGAGGCCGCGCTGCTCGCCGGCGTGAACCACCCGGGTCTGCCGCGGGTGTACGAGGTCGGGGCCCTGGACCGGCGCCCGTACCTGGTGATGGACCTGGTCTCGGGCAGGCAGCTGGCCGGCGTGCTGGAGGGTGGTGCGCTGGCGGCCGACAAGGTCGTGGCGCTGGCCCTCGACATCGTCGAGCCGCTGTCCGCGGTGCACGACAAGGGTCTGGTGCACCGCGACCTGAAGCCCGCCAACGTGATCGTGATGGAGGGCGGCGAGGCGCGCCTCATCGACTTCGGCCTCACGGCCCGTGACGGAGAGGACGACGAGACCCACGCCGCCGTCGGCACCCTGGCCTACTCCGCGCCCGAGCAGGGCGGCACGCTCAAGCGCCCGGTGGACAACCGTTCCGACCTGTACTCGCTCGGCGTGATCATGTTCCAGGCGCTGTCCGGCGTGCTGCCGTTCAACAGCTCGGACCTGGGGGAGCTGCTGCGTATGCACGCCGTGGTGCCCGCCCCCGACCTGACCCAGCTGGTGCCCAGCATCCAGCCGGCGCTCGCCGGGATTGTCGGCACGCTGCTGCAGAAAGACCCGGACGACCGCTACCAGAGCGGGCGCGACCTGGCCGCCGACCTGCGGGCGCTGGCCGGCATGCCGCGCCGCACGGCCGAGGTCACCAGCGGTGGCGAGGCCCCGCTGTTCGGTCGCAACGCCGAGATCAGCGTGCTGTCCGGGCGCTGGAACGAGGTCCGCAACGGCCGCAGCGGTATCGCCCTGGTGCACGGCGGCGGTGGTACCGGCAAGACCCGGCTGGTGGCCGAACTGCTGCACCAGGTGAGGGATTCCGGCAGCACGGTGCTCCAGGCGACCTGTGTGCCGGACAGCCCGGTGCCGTTCGCCCCGATCCGCGACGCGATCCTGGGGCACCTCCAGGAGATCGCCCGGATGCCGGTGGGCGACCGCTGGCGCCGCCGCTCGAAGATCCGCGCGGCCTCGGCCGGCTGGTCGCCGTCGATGCTGGGCCGGATCGCCCCCGGTCTGGAGGCCATCCTCAACGGCTCCGACACCCTCAAGGGCAAGGACAACCTGACGGCCCGGTCGGGGCTGGGAGGTGCCCGGCACACCCCGCCCGAGCAGGCCCGCCAGTCCGAGCCCGAGCCGATGAACGAGAGCCAGTTCGCCGTCGCCATCGCCGGTTTCCTGGCGGCGCTGGCCCGCCAGACCGGTGATCTGCTGCTGTTCCTGGACGATGTGCAGTGGCTCGACGAGGGCTCGCGTCAGGTGGTGTCGCACCTGGCCGGCCAGATGGCCGACAGCAAGGTGCTCATCCTCGCCGCCAGCCGCGACGAGGTGGAGTACGCCGAGGGCCTGGGCGCGTTCTACCACGCGGCCGGGATGTCGCTGGACGTCGAGGTGCCCGTGCCGGAGCTCGACGAGAGCTCCATCGGTCAGCAGATCCGTTCGCTGATCCCCGGTCTCGACGTCGGCTCGAGCCTGGTCGACATCCTCGCCCGCCGCAGCAACGGCAACCCGTTCGTGGCCGGCGAGTACCTCAGCGCCGTCATCGACGCCGGTCTTCTGCAACCGTTCTGGGGTGCCTGGAAACTCGACGAGGAGGGCCTGGACCGCCTCGAGCTGCCGCAGGATGCCGTCGGCCTGGTGCTGACCCGCCTGCAGAACCTGGCCCCGGGCACCTACGAGCTGCTCGTCACCGCCGCGGTGATCGGCAACGAGTTCCACGGCGAGATCCTCTCCTCGGTGATGGGCCTGACCGGGGAGGAGGTCCTGCCGGCCCTCTCCGAGGCGGTCGGCCAGCGGCTCATCGACACCCGCGAGGGCGGGGCCTACGTCTTCCTGCACGACCGCGTTCGGCAGGCGCTGCAGGCCCAGCTCGACGAGGACGAGCTGGCCGCCCTGCACCTGCGCATCGCCCAGGCCCTGGAGACGGCCCCCGACTCACCGATGACGGTGCGCCCGGAGCACGCGTACGCGATCGCGCACCACTACATGCAGTGCGACCCGGACAGCGACGAGCGGCTCGAGCGGATCTTCAGCGCCGCCTGGCGCGCCGGTCGCCTGGCGCTGGCCAACCACGCGCCGAACGAGGCCATCAACTTCCTCGAGTTCGCCGCCGGCCTGCAGGCCCGCCCGCCGACGGCGTTCCTGGTCGAGCTGGCCCACGCGCTCAAGCAGAACGGCCGGATGGAGGCCGCGCGCAACCGCACCCAGCAGGCGCTCGCGGGGGAGACCGCGCCGGTGCGCCGGGCCGAGATGTACTCCCTGCTCGCGGACCTGTACAAGGACGACTGGGACAACGACGCCGCGATGACCGCGGTCCGCAGCGGTCTGGCCGAGCTCGGGGTGCAGTGGCCCCGGAACCGGGTCGCGCTGGTCGTCACGTCGATGCTGATGTTCGCCGGGGCCACCCTGCGCGGCCTGTTCGGTGACCGCCGCCCGCCGGCCGAGCAGGACCGGCAGCGCCGGCTGGTCACGGTGCAGCTGCACAGCACGGCCTCGTTCGTGGCGCTGTTCACCCAGGACCACCTGCTGGCGTTCTCGCACGCGCTGCGGGCCCGGGCCTGGGCGCTCCGGCTCGGCGAGGGCATCGCGAACGTGGTGTCGCAGGCCGCGATCGGCATGGTCGCGGCGTTCGACGGCCGGCGCGGCAGCGCCCGTCGCGCCTTCGCGCGGATGGACGCCGACCCGGTCTCGCAGCTCCCCACGCGCCGCGCGACGAACTCCTACCTGCGCGGAACCGCCCTGTACGGAGGCGGTCTCGACGACGGCACGCAGTGGGCGAGCGACATGGAGGCCGACGGTCCGTGGATGGACCTCGGCCAGGAGCTCGACGCCATCGCCGTGTTCGCCGTGCGCTCGGTCGTCATGGGCCGCACCGCCGAGGCCCAGCACTGGCTGGACCGGGGCCGCAGCCGCCAGACCGGCCGCAACGTCGACGCCACGCCGTTCATCGTCGCCGCCCCGATGGTCCTGTCGCTGCTCGGCCGCTTCCCCGAGGCGGGCACCGAACTGCGGCACATCCGGCAGGTCTGCGAGCGGGTGCCCACCCTGGACGTCCTGCGGCACCTGGCCACCCTGTTCCAGCTCGCCGAGCAGCAGGACTTCGCCTCGGCCTTCGAGACCGTCGCCTCCGAGGTGGAGGCCGCGCACCCCCGCCCCGAACTGGTCTTCCGCGCCCACCACCCGTTGTTCTACCTGATCGCGGTGGGCCGCCTGGCCCAGCTGCGGGCGGCGGACGAGGCGGAGCGGCCCGCGCGCCTGGAGATGGCCCGATTCGCCGTGGAGCAGGCCTCCCGGCACCCGGTCGCCCCCGAGCTGGAGGCCCTGGCCCGGCTGGTGCGTGCCGACCTGGAGGTCGCCGAGGGCCGGCCGGGCGACGCCCTGGTCACCCTCACCCGCATCGGTCAGTTCCTGACCCCGGACGCCCCCACCGTGTCGTTCGAGGTGGCCCGCATCCGGGCCCGGGCGCTGAACGCGCTGGGGACCCCGGAGGGCCGCCGGCAGGCGCAGCACGCCTACGCCGTGGCGGTCGGCGAGGGCTGGCCGCATCGGGCCCAGGCGGTCGGCACCGAGTTCGCGCTCGGCTCCGACTGGCTCGGCTCCGGCGGCAGCGGCTCGCACCACAGCACCGGTGGCGGCACGCACACGGCGGGCCACGAGCGGCTGCGGCTGGCGGCCCTGCAGACTGTCAGCGCGGCCGCGGCCAAGGTGCTCGACCCGCGGGTGCTGGCCCGGATCGCCCTGGACGAGACCATCAAGCTGCTCTCGGCCGACCGCGCCTACCTGTTCCTGGTGCCCGACGACGAGGAGGAGGCCAGCCTCTCCGGCGGCCTGGCCAAGTACCTCGGGCGCGACGCCGACGGCCGGGACGTGCCCGAGCTCACCGGATACAGCACCACCCTGGTCGACCGGGTGCGCCAGACCGGCCAGGCCCAGGTCTTCACCGGCACCGAGGAAGGGGCCGTGCTCGGCACCAAGAGCGTGGTCGCCCACGGCCTGCGCTCGGTGCTGGCCGCGCCGATGAAGGTCGACGGCCGGATGACCGGCGTGGTCTACCTGGACAGCCAGGTCGCCAAGGGCATCTTCACCTCCGGCGACGTGGAGATCCTGTCCGCGCTGACCAACCACATCGCCACCTCGATGGAGACGGCGCGCGTGGCCCAGCTGGAGGTCTCGGTGAAGACCGCCGACCGCGAGCGGGCCGTGGCCAACAACCTGCGTGACGCCCTGCGCGAGATGGCCGAGAAGCTCGACGACCCGGCCAAGGTGCTCAAGGAACTGCTGAACTCGACCGGCCCGGTGCTCGGCACCGACCGGGCCTGGCTGCTGTCGGTCAAGGACGGCACCCACCGGCTGCGCGACGCCGGTGACGCAGACCCGGTGGAGATCGTGGAGGACGCGAAACTGCGCGGCCTGCTGACCATCCAGCAGCCCCGGGTGGGCAGCGCCGAGCTGGTGCCGGGCGGTCTGTCCGACCAGCTCGGGGAGGCCACCTCGTGGATCGCCGTGCCGATGCGCTCGCGGCGGGCCGACCTCGGCGTGATGATCGTGGCCAGCACCTCGGCCCACGGACCCACCGTTGACCTGGCTCAGACCATCGACACCGCAGCGGTTCTCGCGGCTCAGGGGATGAGCGCCTACGACAACTCCACACTGTTCCAGCAGGTGCAGAACCTGGCCGTGGTGGACGAGCTGACCGGCGTGCCGAACCGCCGCCGCTTCTTCGAGGTGAGTGCGCGCGACCTGGCCGGCGCCAAGCGGCACGGCCGCAGCCTGACCGCGCTGATGATCGACATCGACCACTTCAAGAAGGTCAACGACACCTACGGGCACCCGACCGGGGACGACGTGATCAAGACGGTCGCCGACCGGATCCGCCAGCAGATCCGCAAGACCGACGTGCTCGGCCGCTACGGCGGCGAGGAGTTCGCGGTGCTGCTGCAGGACGCCCAGCTCGACGGGGCCCTGCCCGAGCGGCTGCGGGCCTGCATCTGCGAGGAGCCGGTACAGACCCGGTCCGGTCCGCTGGAGATCACGGTCAGCGTGGGCATGACCTTCCTCGGCGACGAGGACGACACCGTCGAGACCCTGCTGGCCCGCGCCGACCAGGGGCTCTACAAGGCCAAGCAGAACGGCCGCAACCAGGTGCGGTTGCAGGAGGAACTCGAGGAGAACACCGCCGGATAGCGGGTTAGGGTCGTCGATGTGATCGTCATCGTCGGAGCGGGACCGGTGGGGCTGGTGCTCGCCCTGCTGCTGGCCCGTCAGGGCGTGCGCTCGACGGTCCTGGACCGACAGGACGCGGTCTACCCCCTGCCGCGGGCGGTCCACCTCGACGACGAGTGCGCGCGGATCCTCCAGAATGCCGGGGTGGCAGCCGGATTCGCCCGCATCAGCCGCCCCGCGGCGGGTCTGCGCCTGCTCGACGCCCGGCACCGGCCCCTCGCCGAGTTCCGGCGCTCGCAGGCGGTCGGTGTGCACGGGCACCCACAGGCCGGGCTGTTCGACCAGCCTGAACTCGAAGCTGTTCTGCGGGAGGCAGTCTCGGCCTCGCCGCTGATCTCGCTGCGGCTCGGCACCGAGGTCACGGGGGTGGACGCGTCGGGCCGCGTGCACTGCGGCACAGGAGTGCTGGAGGCGGACGCGGTGGTCGGGTGCGACGGGGCCGGCAGCGTGGTGCGGCGGGCGCTGGGCGCCCGGTGGCGCACCCTGGCGGGCGACCAGACCTGGTTCGTCACCGACCTTCTCGGCGAACCTCCGGTGCGGGACCAGGATTTCGTCGAGCAGATCTGCGACCCCCGCCGCCCCGCCACCTACCTGCGGGTGGGCGAACGCCGGCTGCGCTGGGAGTTCCGCCTGTGGCCGGGTGAGACCCCCGGCGACCTGACCGCCCGGCTCGGTGGGCTCGTCGACCCCTGGACCCACGACGGGGTGGGGGAGCGGCAGGTCCTGCGCACCGCCGCCTACACCTTCCGCGCCGTGGTCGCCGACCGCTGGCGCCGCGGTCGCGTCCTGATCGCCGGCGACGCCGCCCATCTCACCCCGCCCTTCATCGGCCAGGGCCTGGGCTCGGGACTGCGCGACGCCGCCAACCTCAGCTGGAAACTGGCCCGGGTGCTCCGGGGCCAGGCCGGCGACGACCTCCTGGACACCTACCAGTCCGAGCGCGCCCCGCACGCCACCGCCCTGATCCGGCTGGCCGCGCTCGCCGGCGGGCTGATGGCCTCGCCCGCCGCCCCGCTGGCGGGGATCGCCGGGCGCTCGGCGCGCCTGACCGGGCGGATCCTCGCCGGTACCGGCCCACCGTTGCGTGCGGGCGCGCTCACCCCGCCCCGCCGTTCCCGGCGGACCTCGCTGGTCGGCTCGCTCGTCCCTCAATTTCCCACTACAGAAACAACAATGGACGAGGAAAACCACCCTCGCCTCGACGATCTCCTGGGCCCGGGGTTCGCCCTGCTCACCCGGGGCGGTCCGGGGCCGGCCGGGCTCAGGGACCTGGCCGCCCGGCTGGGTGCCGTCGTGCTCGACACCGACGCACCGGAGCTGACGCGCGTCCACCATTGGCTGATCGACAACGCGACGGACGCCGCCCTGGTGCGACCCGACCGGGTCGTCGTCGCGACCGCACCGGCCCGGGGCGCGGCGCGAAACCTGGGCGTGATGTCAGTGTGACGAAGGTGTCCGGACACCTGCCCGGTCCCGCCAGGTCGCCGTGGATAGAGTGAACGGGACGCACATCAGCCCGCAGCACCCTCGAGGAAGAGAAGGCCATGACTTCGTCCGCACCATCAGCAGTCACTGTGACCGTCACGGGCGCCGCCGGCCAGATCGGCTACGCGCTGCTGTTCCGGATCGCCTCCGGGCAGCTGCTGGGTGCCGACGTCCCGGTCAGGCTGCGCCTCCTGGAGATCCCCCAGGCCGTGCGCGTCGCCGAGGGAACCGCGCTGGAACTGATCGACGGGGCCTTCGGCGCCCTCGCTTCCGTCGACGTGTTCGACGACCCCACGAAGGCTTTCGAGGGTTCGAACGTCGCCCTGCTGGTCGGCGCGCGCCCCCGTACGAAGGGCATGGAGCGGGGCGACCTGCTCGAGGCCAACGGCGGCATCTTCAAGCCGCAGGGTGCCGCGATCAACGCCGGTGCCGCCGACGACATCAAGGTGCTCGTGGTCGGTAACCCGGCCAACACCAACGCCCTGATCGCCGCCTCGCACGCCCCCGACGTGCCGGCCGAGCGCTTCACCGCGATGACCCGTCTCGACCACAACCGGGCCCTCGGCCAGCTCGCCATCAAGCTCGGCGTGCCGGTGTCGAGCCTGGCCAAGGTCAGCATCTGGGGCAACCACTCGGCGACCCAGTACCCGGACGTCACGCAGGCCACGGTCGACGGCAAGAGCGTCACCGAGGCCATCGACGACCAGGCCTGGGTGGAGAACGAGTTCATCCCGCGCGTGGCCAAGCGCGGCGCCGAGATCATCGAGGTCCGGGGCGCGTCCTCGGCGGCCTCCGCCGCGTCGGCCGCCGTCGACCACGTCTACAGCTGGGTCAACGGCACGCCCGAGGGCGACTGGACCTCGGCCGCGATCGTCTCCGACGGCTCCTACGGCGTGCCCGAGGGCCTGATCTCCTCGTTCCCCGTCACCTCGACCGGCGGCTCCTGGGAGATCGTCCAGGGCCTCGAGCTCGACGCGTTCTCCCGCGGCCGCATCGACGCCTCCGTGGCCGAGCTGGCCGAGGAGCGCGAGGCCGTGCAGAAGCTCGGCCTCATCTGATGCGCCCGGCCCGTGCTCCCGGAACTCACAGCCGGGAGCGCGGGTCGGCCGGGGGCAGCTGCGGCGGCTCCCAGTTCACGATCGAATGCAGACCCCTCGCCAGCGGCGTGCCCGGCAGCGCGTTGAGCACCTGAGCCGTCAGCACCTGGGCCCGGTGCGGGGTCGCGGAACTCAGCCGGCCCAGCTGCCGGGACCGGCGGGCCACCATCTGCGTGCGTTCCTGCCGCGCGGCGGTGAACTTCTCCAGGGCCGGCGGGATCGGCACGTTCTCGAACTCCGCACCCACCCGTCCCTCACCCACGAGCGACGCGAGCACCACCGCGTCCTCCAGCGCCATCGAACCACCCTGACCCAGATCGGGGGTCATGGCGTGCGCGGCGTCGCCGATGAGAGCGACCCGGCCCTGGTGGAACGCGGACGGCCCGGGATTCAGCTCCTCCACCGGGTGCCGCATGATCTGCTCCTCCACCAGGTTCTCCAGAAGAGCCGGGATCGGGTCGTGCCAGTCACCGAAGAGCTGCCGTAGCCCCTCGACCCCGGAGTCGTCGTCCCCGGGCGCGGTGGCGTAGCAGTACAGGCCCTGGTCCTTCAGGGGCATCACGGCGAACCGGCGCCCGTCCGGACCCCAGGTCTCGAAGCCGGTGTCGTCGGGCGACAGCCCTCCGGGATCGGGCACGACCATCCGCCACGACGTGTACCCGACCGGTGCGGGGGCTTCGGGCGAGGGGAACAGCAGGCTGCGCACCACCGACCGGATGCCGTCGGCCGCGACCACCAGATCGCCCTCGTCATCACCGTGCTCGGTGATCAGCGTGGCGGGGGTGCCGGCGTCACCGGCCCGCACCCCGGTCACCCGGGTGTCGGCCCGCACCACGCCGAACGGCAGGGCCTGCACGATGACGTTCGCCAGCTCGGCCCGGTGCAGCGCCACCACCGGGTCGCCGAACTTCTCCTGCACCGCTGCGGAGATGTTGTTGCGGATCAGCCAGGTTCCGTCGGGCTGCCGCAGACCTCCGGGGCCCGGGACCCGGCCGATCTGCCGCACGGCGTCGCCGATGCCGAGCCGGTCGAGGGACCGCAGCCCGTTGGGCCACACGCTGATGCCGGCGGCGACCGGTTCCAGGGTGATCGCCTGCTCGAACACACAGACGTCCCAGCCCCGGCGGTGCAGGGCCAGCGCAGTGGTGAGGCCCCCGAGGCCTCCGCCCGCGATCAGTGCGCGTCGTCGTGCCACGAATGCCTCCTCGGGGGAAATGGGGTTGATGATCACCATAGGTGCGGATGGTTCTATCGGGCACGTTATTGGAGTTCTGCCCGCAAACCGCGAAGAGACCGGGAGCCCTAGGGCTCCCGGTCTCTCCTGCCCGCAGGAGGGGGTGCGGGCGTCGGGCCCACTGTCTGGACCCTGACGTGTCGTTCCGGGGGTGCTGCCCGATCTAGACCTTGACCCGTCCCACCGAGTAGCTGGAGGTCCAGATGGTTTCCTTCTTCACCGAGCTACCGGGCTTCGGCGCGTGCCAGATCTTGCCGTCACCGGCGTAGATGCCCACGTGGTAGACGTGGCCACCGCTGGAGAAGAAGACGAGGTCACCCTTCTTCTTCGCGCGCTTGGAGACCTTCTTGGTGTCGGACACCAGGCCCGAGGAGGTGCGGTTGAGGTGCGTCACGCCGGCCCGCCGCAGCACGTAGCCCACGTAGCCGGAGCAGTCGAAGGCGTTCGGGCCGGTGGCGCCGTAGACGTACGGCGTGCCCTTCTTCTTCGCCGCGTCCGAGACGATCTTGGCGCCGAACTTGACCCGGCCCAGACGCTCGGCCTTCTCCACGGCCCGGTGCTTGGCCTTCTGCTTCGACTTGGCGACGGCCTGCTTCTTGGCCGCGGCGATGGCGGCGGCCCGGGCCCGCTCGTGCGCCTTCTTCTTGGCCTCGGACCGGGCCTGGGCGACCGCTCCGTCGTAGCTGGAGGCGCTGGTCGTGACCGTGACCGTGCGGGTGGCCTTGGCGGTGCGGGTGCTCCACGCCGTGACCTTCGCGGTGGCCTTGACCTTCTTGGTGATGCGCGCCGTGGCCTTGGCCGTGGCCTTGCGGGTGATGCGTGCGGTCTCGGTGTCGCTCACCTTGACGGTGGCGCTCTTGAGGCTCGCTGTTTCGGTGTTCGCCTCATCGTTGCCTGCGGCCGCGGAGCTGTCCGCGGCCATGGCCGGAATGCCTCCCGAGAGCGTCAGCGCAGCACCGGTGACGACGGCGCTGAGCGGCATGACGGATCTTCGAACGCGCGATTTCTGCAAAGGGGTGGGTGTCCTTCCCTCGCCTACCAGGTGAGCTGACGGGCTCGGGCGGAAGTTGCCCGGGCGGCTCTCGCGAGCCGCCTTAGCCCCGTGACGACCGGACTGTGGGTGGGTCCGGTGTCGAGGTGGTTCCCCGGCGTCCGTCTGGGAACTTGGGTGGCCGCCGACGGACCTCGGCAGGACGGTCACCCGGCCCTTCGGGTGAAGGACCGATGGGGAATCTACGGGCAATCGGGGAGTAATCAAAATGTGATCACCGAAATGTGACCCTCGTAATAGTCCGTGGCACCTTGTGTGCTACGTGTCCGGACACCCTCCGTGAGGCCCTGGAACCTGTATTTCTGCAGCTCAGACACTCTGGTGATCAACGGTGACGCGACGTGTCCAGCGTCATGCGGATTTAACATGCACCGCTACGCACTGTGTCCTACGTCGCCCTTTCGGGAATCCGTCCAGTTCAAGGGTCAAATAGCTGACCGTGATTGTTAAATAACGCAAAGCCTGCATCAAATAGGTACGGGCCGGGGGCGATGCCCCGGCCGGTCGTGACGCGCTGTGAGTCGAAGATCTACTTCTGGTTGCCCCCGAAGAGCTCCAGGAACTTCTTCCCGCCCTTCGGGAACGACTCCGTCAGGCTGTGCTCGCCCTGGTAGGAGTTCAGGTTGAAGTAGTTCGCGTAGGCGACGTGGTTGGGTGCCCAGGTGATGTAGTCATGCATGAACTCGATGAAGAGCGGGTTGTCCTGGCCCCCGGAGCCGTCGTAGCGGTCCCACAGGCCCCACTCCGGCAGCGAGACCGGCTTGTCGTGCTGCTTCGCGAAGTCGGTCCAGAACACCAGGCCCCGGTCGCCGCCGAAGATGACCTCGTTCCAGGCCCGGGTCTGGCGGTTCTCCCGGCAGGCCTGGTTGCAGTTCTTCGGGTACGGGTAGAGGCCGCTGTGGAGGTCGTAGACGTCCACCCCGACGTAGTCGACGTACTTGTCGCCGGGGTAGTAGTCCTGGCCGTCGTAGGGGTTGTAGCCGTTGTTCGGGTTCCAGTCGAACTCGAACTCCTGGCCCGGCACCGACCGCATCGCGGTGACGATCTGCCGGTAGAACTTGATGTACGTGGCGTGGTCCTCGATGCCCCACGGCCACGACTTCAGGTTGAACTCCCAGCCCACGCGCAGGATGGCCGTCTTCTGGCCGTTCTCCACCAGGTGCTCGGCCAGCGTCACGAAGTACTCGTCGAAGTCGCCGTTCGCGCCGTCCTTCATCGAGGCGACCTTGGTGTCGTCCAGGTCGTTCGGGATCATCGGCACGGCCATGACGACCCGGTAGCCGCTGTCCTTCCACTCGGTCAGGTGCTCGCCCGGGTTCGCGATGTCGTCCCAGGTCTCGCGGTCGCCGAAGATCGTGGCGTAGGTGAGCTTGCGGCCCATCCACTTCTCGAAGGACTTCGTCCGGGCCAGGTCGGTGCCGCTGAACACGCCCAGCTTCCCCTTCAGGGACGCCTCGGTCACCAGGGGCGTCGGGGTGGCGGTCGCCGCCCCGGGAGTCGTCGCGGACGCGCCCAGACCCGTGGTCGTGGACCGGCCGGACTTGTACACCCCGGCCACTGCGATGAGGATCACCAGGGCCGTGACCAGCCCGAGCGTGATCACCTGGCTGCGGCGCAGCGTGATCTGGTTGGGACGCCAGTCGCGCCAGGTCTTCTTCTGCGGGCGCAGGCCCTGCGGCTGCGGCCGGTTCTGCGGGCGCGGGCCAACCCCCCGGTTCGGGCGGGGCGGGCGCTGCGGGGGACCGCCGAGCAGGCTCGGGCCGTCCTCGTCGAAGGGCCGGCCGGGCCGGGCGCCGTCGAAGCGCGGCATGGTGCGGTCGCGGCGGCCGTTCGCACCCGGATCCTGGTGCGGGCCGGGGTTCTGGTTCGGTCCCGGCCCGCGACCCAGCACCGGACGCCGGTTCGGCCCCGGGAACTCGGCGTCCGGTCCGGAGAGCCCCTGAACCGGTGACCCGGAACCGAATCCGGGCAGCCGTCCGTCCCGGCGGCCCCATCCGCGGGGAGCCTCGGGCTCGTCGG
This sequence comes from Kineosporia mesophila, assembly GCF_021129235.1. Classification (GTDB taxonomy): domain Bacteria; phylum Actinomycetota; class Actinomycetes; order Actinomycetales; family Kineosporiaceae; genus Kineosporia; species Kineosporia mesophila. The sequence goes on along the minus strand of NZ_JAJOMA010000003.1, from coordinate 150,191 downwards.
AGATGTCTCCGGCGTTCCCGAAGCTTTCGGCATCGCGGCCGAGGAGACCCGGCAGCGGGGTACCGGACGCGTCCGCACCCCGTTCGCGGCGACCCCGTTCGCGGGCCCGGGCGTCGCGGCCGAGCAGTCGTTCCGGCGGGTTCCCGGGGGCGGGCTCGTGATGGGGGGGACCGGCGGGATCGGGGAACTCCGGCGGGGAACCCCCGGGCAGCCCCGGGAAAGGCGTTGCCTGGTCGGGGTGGTCGTCGTGGGCCGTCGGTTCTGGCGGAGCCAGGTAGGGAGTGGGGCCGGCGTCGGATCGGGCGTCGGGTCCGGAAGTGGTTTCCGCAGTGTCGTCGTGGTGGCCCAGCAGTCTCTCGAAGGGGACCCCCTCGTCCCGCTCGCGCCGCCCGGGGGAAGGCGCGCCGACGTGGTCGCCCGGCAGAGGGGTGTTCCGGCTGCCGGGAAGTTCGCCGGGAAGCGGGTCACGATGCGAGCTGGGGTCGGAACCGTGGAGGGAGGAGCCGTTTCGGTGGGTCTCGGTGCGCTGGGAATCGTTGCGGAACAACGGGAACGGACCGGCGTCGCGGGGAGGGCGAGCTCCCGGGAAAGGGTCGTCGCCGGGCCGGCGGGCTTCGTCGGCCGGGCGCGCAGAACCGCCGGTCCTCGGGCCGCCGGACAGGGAACCGGCGGGCGCCGGTGTGTAGGGGCCGCTCGCGTCACGGTTCTGCGGGGCCGCCCCCTCGGACAGGGGGGCGGCGACCGGACGGGATCCGGGGAGGGGGCGGTTCCAGCGTCCGTCCGGCCCGGCCGGCCCGTCCGGCCCGGCCGGGGAGATCCGCGAGCGGGAGACGCCGGACCGCGGCGTCTCGGGCTGGTGATCGCGCCAGGGAGTGCCGGACCGAGGGGTTTCGGGGCGGAAATCATCGGGCCGGAACGCCTCGGATCGGGCAGCGTCGGGCCGGGCAGCGTCGGGTCGGGACGTCTCGGGTCGGAGCGCTTCTGGTTGAGCGACACCGGGTTGAGCGACACCGGGTTGAGCGACACCGGGTTGAGCAATACCGGGCCGGAAAACATCGCGGCCGGCAGCGTCGGATCGGCTGTGCCGGAGACCACGCTGCTCCACGACGCGCTGACCGAAGTCGCGTGGATCGGTGGTGGCACCTGGACCGGGACGTTCGTGGGGGGTGCCGAAGTCGCGTGGATCGGTGGGGGCGCTGGGACCGGGACGTTCGTCAGGAGCACCGAAGCCGCGTGGATGGGCGGGGGCGCCGAGGTCGGGACGTTCGTCGGAAGTACCGAAGGCGCGCGGATCCACAGGAGTGCCGAAGCCCGGCCCGCTACGGGGGGCGCCGAAGTTGCGCCGGCTGTCAGGAGCACCGAAGTCACGCCGGACCGGAGGCATGTCGGCCTCGGGCCGGTCGTCAGGGGCGCCGGCATCGCGCTGCCTCTGACGGGCGCTGAAGTCGGGCCGGCCCGGGGGCGGGTCGTGCTGACGCTGCGGGGTGTTCGAGGCGCGCTGGTCCTCAGGGGTGCTGAAGCCGCGCCGACCCGCAGAGGCATGGGGGTCGGGCTGGTCCTGGGGGCTGAAGGGGTGGCGATGGTGCGGGGCACCGGTGGTCCCGGGGCCGGAGGCCGGGGGAGCGTCGACCGGAAGGGGGATGGACGCGGGGGTTTCCGCGGACGGGCTGAAGATTCCCGGGCCCCCGTCGAGCCCGGAGGGCTGCGAGACGGGTGGGACGGGGGAAGGGCGGGGCGGGGCCCAGGCGTCGCCGGCCGGGCGCGCGGGCCGGGGCTGATCACCCGGCCGGCCGGGCACGTCCTGCACCCACTGCTGCGGAGCGGACTCGTTCCCGGCGCCGCGGTGGCGGCTCCAGGCCAGGTCGCTGCGGCGGCCGAGCGCGTCCAGGCCCGTGGGGGCGGAGTTTTCCGTTACGGTTGGCGTGACCGAGGGTGCCTGGCGGAACGCATTGCGTGGCGCGTCGGACTCGGTGGGTGCCGACGGCCGCGGGCCGGAATCCGGGTCGGGACGGGTGGAACCGGGGGCCGCGTCGGACTGCGGGGCTGACGCCCGTCGGCGTTCCAGCTCCCGCATCTCTCTTCGGCTGCGGGGGTGTTCTCCCTGATCCGGCGCGCTCGGGTGCGGCATGTCGCAGCTAGACCTCTCTGCCTTCGCTCAAGCATGGACAGGCTTCTCATCAATGGGCCCGGCATCACGCGAGCGCTCGGCCACCCTACTCATTTCCGGCTGGACAGGTCAGCCGATCGATGACATCCGGTGCATGGCGTGTGAGAAGCCACACCTCTCCTCACAGGTGCGTCTTTGCAGGTCAGAGGGAATTCACCGGCAAATGCGGCGAAGCGGGGTCATGCGGAGAGGGGCCGAACGGGCGATCCGGGATATACGCGTTGTCATCAACCGGCGACGCCGGAAGGAAGCCACGCACGCCATTTATCCTGATGGGCGTCCAGCCATTTCCGGGCGGCCTCGTCGGGCTTCATCCCGTCGTTCAGATCGCGTGCGACCTGATTCTGATCATCATTGCTCCACTGGAACTTCTGGATCAGTTCGGCGGCCGGACTGCCCGAATAGGCGAATTCCCGATTCTGGATCTTGTCCAGGTCGTAGGGCTGGTAGTCGCAGCGCACGGTCTTCGGGTCGGCGTCGCAGCCCGGGGTGTAGGCGGGGAGCTTGATGTTGACGAGGTCGATCTCCGACAGCAGCCACTGCGGCGAGTAGAAGTAGCCGATCATCGGGGTGCGGTCGGCCTCGGCCTTCCGGAACGCCGAGATCAGCTTGTCCTCGCTGCCGGTGTAGGCGACGGTGAGGTCGATCCCGAGGTTCTCGATCAGGGCCTTGTCGTTGGTGACGTAGCTGGGGTCACCGTCGAGGAACTTGCCGTCGAACAGGTGGGCGTACTCGTTCAGGTTCTTCCAGTTGGTGATGTCGGGGTACTTCTGCGCCATCCACTCCGGCACGTACCAGCCGATCACGCCCTTGTTGCCGGTCAGCCCGGCCTCGACGGCGACCTTCTCGTTGTCGATGTACTTCTTCTTCAGATCGTCGTGGCCCCAGTTCTCCAGGATCGCGTCCACGCTGCCGTCGGCCAGGTGCTGCCAGGACGCGTCCTCCGCCTCGGCACTCACCTTGACCTCACAGCCCAGCTCGGTGCGCGCGAGGTAACTGACGACGGCGAGGTTGGCCGAGTACCCGACCCAGGGGTTCTCGGCGAGTGTCACGGTGCCGCAGTCCGTGGGCTGGATCCCGGGCGCCGCGACCAGTTCGGGCGCCGGCCCGCCGCAGGCCGTCAGGGTGGTGAGGGCCAGGAGGCCCGCCCCGGTGAGGCGGGCGATCAGGGGGGTGCGGCGGGTCACGGTCTCTCCTCGAAGAACAGAACAAAAATGGGGGACGCCGGTGGGCCCGGTCGATCGGCCCGCTCAGTACGCGGCGGCCTGCTCGGCGAGCCGGCGCACCAGGACCTCCTCGGTCAGCGCGACCAGCACGCTCTTGACCGATTCGCGCCGGCGGGCGTCGCACAGCACCAGCGGTACGAGGCCGTCGACGCCGAGCGCCTCGCGGACCTCTTCCAGCTCGAAGCGGCGGGTGTCCTGGAACTGGTTGACGGCCACGAGGAACGGCACACCGTGTTCCTCGAAGTAGTCGATGGCGGGGAAGCAGTCCTCGATGCGGTTGGTGTCGAGCAGCACCACCGCGCCCAGGGCACCTTCCACCAGGTCGTCCCAGAGGAAGGCGTAGCGGTCCTGCCCGGGCGTGCCGAACAGGTACAGGCGCAGGGCCTCGTCCAGGCTGATCCGGCCGAAGTCGAGGGCGACCGTGGTGGTGACCTTGCCCGGTACCGGGTCACGGTTGTCGATGCCCACCGACTCGTCGGTCATGTCGGCCTCGGTCAGCAGCGGCTCGATCTCGGAGATCGAGCCGACGAAAGTGGTCTTGCCGACGCCGAAACCGCCACTGATGACGATCTTGACGGAAATCGGGGCGACGGCGTTGCCGGGGTGACGGCCGGCGGACCGGTCAGAGAGCGCGGACACGATCGCGGATCCTCTCGATCAGCTGTATCGACAGCTCTTCGCGTTGGGTGACGACTACCGAGCCGTCGGCGACCAGGTCGGACACCAGCACCCGGGCCACCCCGAACGGCACCTTCAGCGCGGCGGAGATCTCCGCCAGCGAGGTGGGCTCGCGGCACAGCTGGACGATCTGACGGTGTTCGAAACGCAGCCCGGCCGAGGTGATCCGGTCGCGGGCGTGAATGAGTGTCTCCACCCTCAGCCCGTCCTGCACCGGCCGGGTGCGGCCCCCGGTGAGGAGGAACGGCCGGATCACCATGTCCTCGGCCGCATCGTAGGCGTCCGCGTTCATCGGGGCGTTCATTGGGGCAGGTGCTGCCGCGACTCGGAGATCAGCGACGGGGTCAGCAGCGGGCCGAAACGTTCTGCCAGGGATGCAATCTCGTAGCCGATCAGGCCCAGGTCGCAGTCGCCCTCGGCGACCACGCCCAGGCAGCTGCCGCCGGCGATCGCGGAGACCAGCAGGAATCCGCGGTTCATCTCGATCATCACCAGCTTGAGGCCGTCGAAGTCGTAGCGCCGGGCGGCCGAGCGCCCCAGGCTGGACAGGCTGGACACGATCGCGGCCAGGTGGTCGGCCTCGGTGCGGCTCAGGCCGTCGGAACTGGCGATCAGCAGCCCGTCGGACGAGACGGCCACGGCCTCCCGCACCCCGTCGGTGTTGTGCACGAAGTTGCCCAGCAGCCAGCCGAACTGATGCCGGTCGGTATGGGTGTGGACGCTCATCCTCTAGGACTCCTCTGACGTCGGGCGGCTGGAGGTGTTCGTGACCGTCCCGGTGGTACCGGGCCGGTCACCCTGACCGCCCTGCCCACGGCGCATCCCTGCGCGCAGAGCGGTCAGACGGGCGCTCACGTCGGCGGGCGAGTCGGCCAGGCCCGGCCGCCCCCGCCGGGAGCGTTCGGCCGCCGCGTCCAGGTCGATGACCCGGCGCGGCGTGCGGGCCGGGCCGCCACCGTCCTGCCGCTGGCTGCGGGGAACCCGCTTGCGCAGGCCGTTCTGCGTGTGGTCGACAGGACCGGCACCCCCGGCGAGCGGAATGCCCGCGGTCTGAGGGGAGCCGGGCGGCGACACCCGGCGGGGCATTCCCGGGGTGCGGGCCTGGGCCGGCCTCAGGGACCCGGTCGGGCGGGTGCCCGAGGGTGGGGTGCCGGGAGCCGGCTTGGCCGCGGGCAGCCCCAGACCGGCGGCCGGGGTGCGCAGGTCGATGAAGTTACCGTTCGCGGGCCGGGAACCCGGCCCCCCACGGTCCTCGTCGTCGGCACCGGGGCCCTCGTGCGTCCTCTGCTCGAACTGGTGGGCCACCAGATCACCCGGCTTCGCCCACCGGGGAGTACCCGCGACGTGACCGGGCACGGGAAGATCGGCGGTCAGGCCCTGGTCGTCGAAAGCCTTTTCGTCGAAGGCCGGGTCGTCATCCCGGTGGGCCGGGGCCCGGCTGATCTCGGGGGCGAACCCGCGCTCGTCGAACCGGTCGATGACCGGCTCGATCACGGGTAGGTCCTGGGCCCGGGGGCCGGGCACCCCACCGATCTCGCTGATCTGGGCGTCGTCGACGAGCTCGCCCGGGTCGTCCGGCACCCGGGGGATGTCGTGCAGCGGGTCGTCGAGCGGGTCGAGACGGGGCAGGGCCAGCAGCGGGGCGGGCTGGTCGTAGTGCTGGACGACCGGCGGCTCCTGGAGCGAGCGCACCTCGACCGAGAGCGACGCGGCCAGCAGCGAGGCCGGCAGGATCACCCGGGCGGTGACGCCGGTGACCGGGGAGGGCAGCAGCTCGACCTGAACACCGGTGTCGCGGGCCAGTTTACCGACCACGAAGTGCCCCAGGAAGCGGGTCGGCGCGGCGATGAAGTCACCCTCGCCGCGCAGGCGGCTGTTGGCCACGCGCAGTTCCTCGGGGGTCATGCCGACGCCCTGGTCGGTGACGGCGATGAGGTAGCCGTCGGCGATCCGGCGGCCCTGCACCTCGACCTCACTGTCGGGCGGGGAGAAGGTGAGGCCGTTCTCGATCAGCTCCGAGAGCAGGTGCGCGATCGAGCCGATGGCGCTGCCCAGCACGTTGGCCTCGTCCACCCGCCGCAGCGCGACCCGGCGGTACTCCTCGACCTCGGAGACGGCGGCGCGGATCACGTCGGCGACCGGGACGGCCTGGGACCAGGTGCGCGGGCTGGACGCGTCGACCAGCACCAGCAGGCTGGAGGCGTTGCGCCGCATGCGGGTGGCCAGGTGGTCGAGCTCGAACAGGTTGGCCAGGGCGTTCGGGTCGACCTCCTCACGTTCGAGCGAGGTGATGAACCCGAGCTGGCGGCGGATCAGGTTCTGGTTGCGCCGGCCCAGGTTGGCCAGCGACTGGATGGTGTCGCGCCGCTGCAGGGCCTGCTCGGTGGCCAGTTCGTAGGCGGCCGTCTGGAGGTGGTCCAGAGCGGTTGCCACGGAACGGATCTCGTCGGTGGCGCGATCGGGGACACGCACGGTCTCCGGTCGTTGAGGCGGTGAGTCCGGGTCGGCGTTCTGCGCCCGGCGCACGGCCTCGGGCAGCCGGTTCACGGCCAGGTCGTCGGCCTCGGCGGCGAGGGAGGCCAGCGGGCGGGAGATGGACAGGGCGGCCAGCGTGGACAGGTACACCGAACCGGCGAAGCAGACCACCACGGCGACCAGCAGCAGCCCGATGCGACCGGCGGCCGCCTGCTGCAGGTCGTGGGCACGTTCCTGGATCTGCGAGCCGACGTGCTGTTCCAGCTGGTTGGCGTCGGCGAGCAGGGTGCCCATGCCTGACCACCAGGACTGCGGGTTGACGTTCAGGTGCCGGCCGTCGCCGGCCTCCAGCGCGGTCTGCTCGAACGACTGCACGACCTGCGCCGCACCGGTGGAGAAGATGAAGCTCAGCGACTGCTTCTGCCCGGCGGTCGCGTACTCGCCGAACTGGTCGAGCGAGTACTGGTATTCGGCCCGCATGTCGGCCAGGCGCACGAACTCGTCGCCGCTGAAGCCGCCCGCGGAGTAGACGCCGTTGAGGAAGGCGCGTTCCTGGGACAGACCCTCGATGCCGTGCTGCAGCGAGCGGAAGGCGGTCAGGCCGCGGCGCAGCTGGGTGTCGCCGCTGTTGCCGAGGCCCAGGTCGACGTCGGCCAGGCCGGCGATGCGCTCGGTGTAGTACTCGAAAGTGGCCGTACGTCCGGCACTGTCGGTGTTCTTGCCGGCGTCGGTGGAGGCCCGGATCGCGGTCAGCCCGTCGAGCTGGCTGAGGGCGGAGTCCACCCGGGCCCGGTCGCCGTCACTGTTGCCGACGAGCCCCTGCACCACCCGGCGCTGGCTGTCGACCTGGCTGCGGGCGGGTGCGAGCTCGGGGGTGAAGCTGCTGTTGCCACCCTGCACCGCGGCGGTCACACCACGCTCGGTCTGCAGGGCGCTGACCAGCTTCTGCACCTCCAGCGACAGGGTGACCGCGTCGGCGGTGGCGGCGGCGTCGCGGTAGCTGCCGATCTGCTGGGCCGACAGGATGCCCAGCAGCAGCAGGATCACCGCGGCGGGCAGCGCCAGGATGCGCGCGACGCGGCGGCCGATGGTGCTGCCGCCCGGGTCACCGGCCCGGTTACCGCCACGTCGCCCCGGGGGCGTGCGGTGACGCGGCTCGGGAAAGGCGGTGCCGGCCGAGGAGCCGGCTGGGTTCGCCGGATCCGGGGACGGTCCCGGCCGACCGGAGCCGAGTTGCGCCGGCTCGTGCTGGACCGCTGTCAACGGTTCCTCCGTGGCTGCTTTTTGGCCCGCCCGGCAAGAAGCACTTGCCCGGCGGCCCGACCCGTACGAATGGTTCGTAGCTGTGTGTAAAGGAGTAGTCGCGGCTGGATGTACTTAACCAGTCCTTCGCGCCTCTTGAACAGCCAAATGACGGAATTCGTTGGCAGAACGCGATTCTGGATGCGCTCCGGGTCATCAGGGGTGGCGGGAGTGAATGATGTCGCCTCGGATAACCTGATGTTTCGAACGAGATCCGGGTTCAATCCGATTGACGCTCGGCCGGTTAATTGCGGTTTTATCCCGGGTTAATTTCAGTGATTCGGAAATTGCCTCGAACCCGCGATGCCATGACAGTGCAACATCTGGGATCAGTGTTACGAATGATGTCTCTGGTAATGCTTCTTGTTAACCGTCGGTCAAAAGCCGGGCGTGCTTATTTCGGAATTCCCCGAATGCGCAAGGCGGGGGGTTGGGGCGACATCGGCGAACGATCCCGGGACTACCCGCAGTAGTGAGGCCTGATCACCTGAGGATCGAGAGGGGATCAGGCCCGGTCGGGCACGACCAGCCCGGACTCGTAGGCCAGCACCACGGCCTGCACCCGGTCGCGCAGGTCCAGCTTGGCCAGGATGCGCCCGACGTGGATCTTCACCGTGCCCTCGGACAGGTGCAGCTCCTGCGCGATCTCCCGGTTCGACCGGGCGGCGGCCACGAGCAGGAAGACCTCGCGCTCGCGATCGGTCAGCCCGGCGGCGGCGTCGCGGCTCGTGCGGCCCTCGCCGGCGTCGTGCCGGTCCGGGGGCAGCAGGGTGACCAGGCGGCTGATCAGCCGGGTGGTGGTGGTCGGCGCGAGCACCGACTCGCCCCCGGCCACCGTGCGGATGGCGCCGATCAGCTCGTCGGTCGGCGCGTCTTTCAGCAGGAAGCCGCTGGCGCCGGCCCGCAGCCCGGCGTACACGTACTCGTCCACATCGAAGGTGGTCAGGATCAGCACGCGGGCGGACGGATCGGCCTTCAGGATCGCCTCGGTCGCCGAGATGCCGTCCATACCAGGCATTCTCACGTCCATGAGGACGATGTCGGGCTTCAGTGCCGATGCCATGCCGACCCCGGCCCGGCCGTCGCCGGCCTCACCGACCACGGTCATGTCGTCCTCGGCGTCGAGGATCATCCGGAACCCCATACGCAGCAGCTGCTGGTCGTCGACGAGGAGAACCTTGATCACAACGCCACCTGTTCACTCACTCCGGCAGAACCTCGATGCGGGCCCGGACCCGCCAGCCGGCCGGGGACATCGGTCCCGACGCGACCTCACCACCATAGGCGTGCACCCGCTCGCGCATGCCCGTCAGGCCCCGCCCGCCCCCACGCTCGGGAGCCGGTTCCGCGCGGCGGCCACCACCGTCGTCCTCGATCAGGACCAGGACCTCGTCCTTCCCGAACGACAGCTCGACCCGGGCGCTCGCCCCGGCCCCGGCGTGCTTCAGGGTGTTGGTCAGTGACTCCTGAACCAGACGGTAGAGGGTGAGCTGGACGCCCGAGCCCGCCACCACGTCCTCCATTTTTCCCGTGACCTCGTACGACACCGGCAACCCGGCCGCCCGCACGTTCTCCAGCAGGGCATCGATGCCGTCCAGGCCGGGCACCGGGGCACGCTCGGGCGGATCGGCGCCGGAGCCGCCCGGGGCCGGGGCGTTGCCGTCGAGCACCCGCCGGGTCTCGGCCAGCGCCTGTCGCCCGGTCGCCGAGACCTGCCGCATCACCTCGGCCGCCCGCTCCGGCGCCTTCACCGCCGTGCGGGCGGCCGCGTCGCTGAGGGCCACCACGACGGTGAGGTGGTGCGCCACGATGTCGTGCATCTCCCGCGTCATCCGGGCCCGCTCGGTCTGTACGGCCAGCTCGTGCTGCTGGTCCCGCTCGCGCTCCAGGCGCTCGGCCCGGTCTTTCAGCTCGGCCAGGTAGGTGCGGCGGGTGCCGGTCCACAGGCCCAGGCCGATCGCGGCGGCGGTCGCGGCGAACGTGAAGATCACCGAGTCGGTCAGCGTGACCTGCGGCGACGTGTTCAGCGTGGTGATGAACACGATGTCCAGGCCGACGGCGGCGATTGCGGCCCGCAGCCGCGAGCGGTACGCGGCCACCGTGTAGAGCGCGACCAGCAGCGCCAGGTTCGGGCCGGTGACCTCGCTCCACAGCGGCACGGTGGAGAACAGGGCGGCCAGCGTCCAGAACACCGGGGTGGGACGGACCCGGCGCAGCACCAGCGGCAGGCAGCACAGCATCTGGATCACGGCGGAGGTGTCGCTCAGCCCCCGCACGTCGGCCCGGACGACGAACGTGGACATCACGAGCAGCGTGACCACCACGTCGAACGCCCAGGAACGCCTGCTCATGCTGCTCATTCTCGCCGCTTCTGCACAGCTGCTACACGTCGACCCGGCGCAGGCGCCACGCGGCGAAGCCGACCAGCACGGCCGTGTAGACGCAGAACACCCCGAAACCGGTCCACGGGGCCAGGGACCCGTCACCACCGTTACCGAAGACGGCCTGCCCCGCGGTGTTCGGCAGGTACTTCATGATCGGGTCGGCCAGGCTCGAGGGCAGCAGGCTGAACAGGGGCGGCACCACGAAGAACACGGCGACCAGGGTGGAGATGCCGGCGGCGGTGTTGCGCAGCAGGGTGCCCAGAGCCATCGCGAAGATCCCGGCCACGGTCACGTACAGGGGCACGCCCACGATCGTGCGCAGCACACCGGTGGTACCCATCGCGACGTCGAGGTTCTGGCCCGCCAGGACGGCCTGGGTCACGAGGAACGCCACGAACGACGCCACCAGCATCACGGTGAAGGTGACGGCCGTGAACACCGCGATCTTGCCCCACAGCACGGGCAGGCGCCGGGGCACGACCGTCAGGCTGGCCCGGATCATCCCGGTCGAGTACTCGCCGCTGATCAGCAGCACCCCCAGGACCCCGGTGGCGAGCTGGGCGAAGGTGCTGCCCTGGGCGCTCGCGGTGACCGGGTCGAAGAGGGCGCGCTGGCCGGCGTCCATCGTGTCCCACTGATTGACCATCACGGCGCTGAAGAGTGCGGCGATGCCGATCAGGAGCCCGACGGCGGCCACCAGGGTCCAGACGGTGGAGCGCAGCGAGCGGAACTTGATCCACTCCGAGGCGACGACGCGGGACTGGGTGACCCTCACCGGGTTCCCGGTGCGCTCGATCATCGTGGTGCTCATACCGCCACCTCCTGCTTCATCTGGTCGACGGGCTGGTTCCGGTACTCCACGGCGTCGTGGGTGAGCTGCATGAACGCCTCCTCCAGCGAGGCGGTGCGGCTGGTCAGCTCGTACAGCGGCAGGTTCGCGTGCCAGGCCGCGGTGCCGATCTCCTGGGCGGTGAGGCCGAAGACCTCCAGCACGCCCTGCTCCTCGCTGGTCACGGTGATGCCCGGGCGCAGCAGGGCCTCCCGCAGTCGCGGGGCCTCGGGGGTGCGCACGAGCACGCCGTTACCGGTGGCGCGGGAGACGAACTCGTCGACCGTGGTGTCGGCCACCAGCTTCCCCCGGCCGACCACCACCAGACGGGTTGCGGTCTGGGCCATCTCGCTCATCAGGTGCGAGGAGACGAACACCGTGCGCCCCTGCGAGGCCAGGGCCTTGAGCAGGTTCCGGATCCACAGCACGCCCTCCGGGTCCAGGCCGTTGACCGGCTCGTCCAGGATGACCACGCGCGGGTCGCCGAGCAGCGCACCGGCCACGCCGAGGCGCTGGCCCATGCCCAGGGAGAACCCGCCGACGCGCTTCCTGGCCACCTCGGCCAGCCCGACCATCTCGATCACCTCGTCCACCCGCCGGGCCGGCACGCCGTTCGTGGCGGCGAGCGCGAGCAGGTGGTTCCGGGCGGAACGGCCGGTGTGCACGGCCTTGGCCTCCAGCAGGATGCCGAGCTCGGCCATCGGGGCCGCCGACCGGCGGTAGTCGGCGCCGTTGACGCGCACGCGACCGCGAGTGGGCTCGTCGAGGCCGGCGATCATCCGCAGGGTGGTGGACTTCCCGGCGCCGTTCGGGCCCAGGAAACCGGTGACGGTTCCGGGCTGCACGGTGAAGGTGAGGTCGTCGACGGCGACCTTGTCGCCGTACTCCTTGCGCAGGTTCTCCACTTCGATCATGGCTACGAGCCTAGAAATGGTGGACGTCGGTGCGCGTCTGTCTGTCGGCACGCCTTCGGGGCCGGCCGGGTAAGGCTGACGGGGGACGTGGGTATGCCTCTGGTCGTACGCGGCCGGTCGCTGGAGGCCCGGGTCAGCGGACGGCGTGCCAGGTGGTCAGGAGCCAGGGCAGGGCGAGGGCGCCGGTGGGGACGGCGATCAGGGCCAGGGCCCCAGCGTAGACGGCCGCGGCCAGGCCGGGCGGGGCGACGGAGACGGGCGCGTCGACGAGACGGCGCAGGCGGGGGAGGACGCCGAGGCCGGTCACCTCGGCCTTGTCGCTGCTGCCGGCGCTCTTCTGCCCGGTCAGGGGGGTGGGGGAGGCGGGGCTCTCCAGCGCGGTGCTGCTGCCCAGGGTGGCGAGGGCGGCGATCAGGGGCTGGGGGCCGTGCAGGCGGCGGGCGGCGTCGTCGGCGAGCAGTTCCACCAGCACGGCGGACTGCTCCAGCGCGGCCTGGGTGCCGGCCCGGCGCCCGGCGGCCTCGTAGAGCACGGTGAAGAACTCCAGCAGCAGGTCGTGCCGGGCCCGCAGGTGGGCGCGCTCGTGCTCGATGACGGCGGCGACCTGTTCGGGGGTCAGGTCACGGAGGGCGGCGTCGCTGATGACGACGCGGGCGTCGCGGCCGGGAAGGCAGTAGGCGTAGGCGGTCTCGCCGCTGCTGAGGACCCGGATGTCGTGGGCGTCGGGCATGCCGGTGCCGGCCAGCAGGTCGACCAGGTCGCGGTGGCGGCTGCGGTGACGCCGCAGCCGGCGGGCCACCTGGATGCCCACGTAGTTGAGTTTCACCAGGGCGACCACGGTGAGGACGAGCAGACCGGCGGCGATCGCGAGGTGCAGGGCCCCGGTGGCGTCGATCCCGGACAGGGACGCCGGGCGCTCACCGGCGCGCACGGCGGCGTCGGGCAGCAGGAGGCTGAACACCAGGGCCTGGATGGTGGCGAGCGAGGCCCCGAACACGGCCAGCAGGGCGGACACGGCGACGGCCTGCCACAGCACCACGGCCGGCCGGGGCACGGTCAGCAGCCACCGGGCCCGCGCGAGAACGGCCGGCACCGGCCAGATCAGCGTGATCGCGAGCAGCCAGAGCCAGGCCGCGGTGGTCACGGAGCGCGTTCCGGCGAGCTTCCACCACTGAGGGCGGCCTTGAGAAGTTCGGTCTCGTTGGCGGACATCCGCCCGACGAAGTGCAGCAGCGCCGCCTGTCGCGCCTGCGCGCCACCGACGTCACCCAGCGCGTCCATCATCAGTTCGGCGGCCATCTGCTCGCGGGACTCGGACGCGGAGTACAGGTGTGCCTTGCCGTCACGGGTCTGGCTGGCGAGGCCCTTCCTGGCCAGCCGCTGGAGCACGGTCATCACCGTGGTGTAGGCCACGTCGCGCTGCTCGCCCAGGGCGGCGTGCACGTCGCGCACCGTCATCGGGGCAGGGGACGCCCACAGGCGGTCCATGACGTCGCGTTCGAGATGGCCCAGGCTCACGTCGCTCATCCTACCTTTGTGCGGCTCCAGGTACGAGGGTTCGTAGTACGACAGCGAGTCGTACTACACTCTGTCGTAGATGGGCCGTAGGGTTCATCGTCCCGAACCACTTCGCCACAGGTCCCCGTGCAGGTGCGTGCCGGCGGGTGGAACTCAGAAGGGTCAGCCCCGTGGACGTCACAGATCTCGCCCGGCTCCAGTTCGCGGTGACGACGGTCTACCACTACCTGTTCGTGCCCCTGTCGATGAGCCTCTCGCTGCTCACCGCCGGATTCCACACCGCCTGGCTGCGCACCCGCCGCGACGACCTGAAGCGGGTCACGGTGCTCTGCGGCCAGCTGCTGCTCATCACGTTCGCCGTCGGGGTGGTCACCGGCCTGGTGCAGGAGTTCCAGTTCGGTCTGGCCTGGAGCAGTTTCGCCCGCTTCTACGGCGACGTGTTCGGCCCGACCCTGGCGATCGAGGGCATGCTGGCCTTCTTCCTGGAGGCGACCTTCCTCGGCCTGTGGTTCTTCGGCTGGGACCGCCTGCCGAAAGGCCTGCACCTGGCCACCATCTGGGTCGTCGCCATCGGCACCCAGCTGTCGGCGTTCATCATCCTCTCGGCCAACTCGTTCATGCAGAACCCGATCGGCTACTCCATCGATGCGCAGACCGGCCGCGCCGAGCTGAACGACTTCTCGTCCCTGCTCTTCAACCAACTGAACCTGGCCGCCTACCCGCACGCCGCGTCCGGTGCCCTGATGACCGGTGGTGCCCTGCTGCTGGCCATCTCGCTGTGGAACCAGCTGCGCCGTCCCGGTGTCGACCGCGCCGCCGTGCGCGTGCTCGGCCGGGTCGGGGCCTGGGTGGTCGTCGTCGGTGGCGCGCTCGTCTCGATCACCGGTGACCGGCTCGGCGTGGTCATCTCCGAGGTGCAGCCGATGAAGATGGCGGCCGCCGAGGCCCTCTACACGACCACGACCGGAGCCCCCTTCTCCCTCTTCTCCTACGCCGGGCCGGGCGAGGCCGAGCCGTCCATCCAGATCGACATCCCCGGCCTGCTGTCCTTCCTGGTCACGCACGACTTCCACGGCACCGTCCAGGGCATCAACGACCTGCAGGCGCAGTACACGCAGCAGTTCGGCGAGGCCAACTACGTGCCCTGGGTGCCCGTCGCGTTCTGGTCGTTCCGGCTGATGATCGGCGTCGGGATGAGCGCCGCCGCCCTGGCCGCGCTGTACCTGTTCGTCACCCGCAGGGACCGCGACCTGCCCGCCTTCCTGCGCCATGCGCGCCTGCGCCCGGTCGTGGTGTTCGTCCCCGCGGTCATCGGACTGATGCCGCTGGCCGCCAACGCGATCGGCTGGATCTTCACCGAAACCGCCCGCCAGCCCTGGCTCGCCTTCGGGCTGTTCCGCACCGAGCAGGGGGTCAGCCCCGGCGTCACGGCGGCCGAGGTGATCATCTCGATCGTCGGATTCACCGTCGTCTACGGCATTCTCGCCGTCGTCTGGGTGCGCCTGATGTGCCGCCTGGTGCGTTCCGGGCCGGGATCGGGGGAGACGGAGCACCACGCGCCGGAGGCGTCCTCCGACGGCGACAGCGATGGTGACGGCGACAGCGACGGTGACCCTACCGAAACCGGTCCCGACCGCGACGACGCGCGCCTCGTCCTCACTTACTGATTGCCGGAGAAGGCTTCTCATGAATCTACCCGTGATCTGGTTCGGCGTGATCATCGCCGCCTGGGTGCTCTTCTTCGTGCTCGAGGGTTTCGACTTCGGGGTCGGCATGATCGCCGGCCTGGCCCGTCGCCCCCTGCACGAGCGTGACGCCGCCGTCCGCACCATCGCCCCCACCTGGGACGGCAACGAGGTGTGGCTGGTCGGCGCGATCGGCCTGATGTTCGCGATCTTCCCGGACTGGTACGCGTCCGTGCTCTCCAGCCTCTACCTGCCGATGGTGCTGATCCTGCTGGCGCTCGCGGCCCGGGGGGTGGCCCTGGAGTTCCGTGGCAAGTACCACGGCGAGGGCGAGGAACGCTGGAAGGACCGCTGCGACGCGATCATGGCCTGGTCATCCCTGCTGGTCGTCGCGCTCTGGGGCGCCGTTGTCGCGGTGCTGGCCCGGGGCCTGGCGATCGACGAGCAGGGTGAGGTGATGGGCGGTGGCTGGAGCCGCAGCATCGACCCGCTCCTCACCTGGGAGGCCGCGGCCGGTGCCCTCGGTGCCGTGCTGGCGGCCCTGCTGGTCGGGGCGCTGTTCCTGTCGCTGCGTACCACCGGCCCGCTGCGCGACTGGTCGCGCGGGCTGGCCGTGCGCACCGGAAGTGTTCTGGCCGTGGGAACTCTCGCGGTCGCGGTCCTCAGCGGTCAGTTCGTGGTCGCCGTGCTCGTGGTGCCGGCGGCCGTGGCCGTGGCCGGAGCCCAGCTGCGCCGCGAGGGCCTGGCCTTCACCGCCGGGGCGGTCACCATTGCCCTGGCCACCGTGCTCGGACTGGCCTGGCACGCGCCCACCCTGGTGCCCAGCACGCTGGACGCCACCTGGTCGATCACCATGGACAGCGCCGTCACCTCGGACTTCTCGCTCGAGCTGATCAGCTGGGCCGCCCTGTTCATCATGCCCGCCGTGGTGATCTACCAGGCCTTCTCCTACTGGATCTTCCGCAAGCGCATCAGCAGCGCCCGGGTGACCACGGCATGAGTACATCTCCGGCTGCTCCGGTCGTGCCGCGCCCCCGCGGCCCGGTGGACATCCGCGTCTTCCGGCTCGTCCCGACCCTGCGCCGCGACGCGGCCGGGCTCGGCGCGCTGGCCGCCCTCGGGGCCCTCGCGCTGCTCGGCCAGCTCGTCGCCGCGGCCTGGGCGGTCACCGTGGTCGAGGCCGGGACGTCGCCCTGGCCTCCGCTGATCGCTTTCGTGGCCGCCACTCTCGTGCGCAGCACGCTGCGGTTCGCCGAGCCGGTGCTCACCGCCCGGGCGGCCGGGCGGGCCCGGGTCGCGCTCGGGGCCGCTCTCGTCGGCTCGGCGCTGCGCCTGTCCCCGGACCAGCTGGCGGACGCCGGTCCGGGCCGGGTCTCGGCGCTCGCCACGAACGGTGTCGACTCGCTGGAGAAGTACGTCACCCGGTACCTGCCCGCCGTGATTCCCGCCGTGCTGCTGCCGCCCGCGGTGATCGTGATCCTCGCGGTGCTGGACCCGCGCTCGGCCGTCGTCGTGGTGGTCACCCTGCCCCTGATCCCGCTGTTCGCCGTGCTCGTGGGCCGGCTGACCGAGCGGCGCTCGGTGCAGCAGTGGCAGCTGATGTCGAAGCTGTCCTCCCATTTCCTCGACGTGGTGCAGGGTCTCGTCACCTTGCGGGCCTACCGGCGGGCCGACCGGCAGGTCGAGGTGCTCACCGCGGTGGGGGAGCGGCACCGGGCGGCCACCGTGCGGGTCCTGCGTATCGCGTTCCTCTCCGGCACCGCGCTCGACCTGGTGGCGACCCTGTCCGTGGGTCTGGTCGCGGTCGAGGCCGGGCTGCGGGTCGCGGCGGGTGATCTGGGCCTGGGTACCGCGCTCGTCGCCATCCTCGTTGCTCCCGAGGCCTATCGCCCGGTCCGTGAGCTGGGGGCCCGGTTCCACGAGAGTGCCGATGCCGCGGCTGTTCTCGACGAGGCCTCGGTACTGGTGGACGATGTTCGGGCCCCGGTCGTTCCCGTTGCCGGAGTTTCGCTCCCGTCGGGTGTCGCGCTGGTCGCCGACGGTCTCACGGTGCGGGTGCCCGGGCGGTCCGAGCCGGTGCTGTCGGGGGTCGGACTGTGGGTGTTCGCGGGGTCGATCACGGCGATCGTGGGACCCTCGGGGGCCGGGAAGACCACCCTGATCCGGGTTCTCGCCCGGCAGCGGACCCCGGAATCGGGCTTCGTGAACGGCGCCGACCCGGTCTACCTTCCGCAGCGTCCCAGTTTTCCCCTGGCCCGCACGCTGCGGGAGGCGGTGACGGTGGCCTGGCCGCAGGCCCCTCGTGAGGTCGTCGAGGCGGCCCTGCGGGATGCGGCGGCCCGGGACTGGATCGATGCCCTGCCCGCCGGGCTCGACACGGCCCTCACCGAGGACGGACGTGATCTCAGCGCCGGCCAGCGTCAGCGTCTGGCGCTGGCCCGGACCTACGTACACGCGGCTGCGCACGAGGTCCAGGTGGGGGCCGCCGTGCTGCTGCTCGACGAGCCGACCGCCCACCTCGACAACGTCACCGAGCAGGAGGTGCTGGCCGGTCTTCGTCGTCGCGCCGACGGCGGTACCGCGGTCGTGATGGTTGCGCATCGCCCGGCGGCGATCGCGGCGGCGGATGAGGTGACGCATCTGTGGGGGAACACGTCCCGGGTGACCCTGCCCGGTACGGACGTGGCTGCTGATGGTTCGTCGGCTGCTCCCGGTGTGTCCGGGGTGGTGAGTCCGGTCGACCGGGCGGTGGTGTGGTCGCAGGTGGAGGAGATCGCGCCGGTGGGCGTCCCCGAGGGGGGTTCGGCCGGGGCCGGGGGGAGTCTGCCGGGTCTGGTTCCGTCTCCCCGCCCTCGTGCGGAGTCGGCGTCCTTGGCCGCCCCGGCGTCCTTATTCGGGGGCGATAACAGGCTTTCGCAAGGAGGAAATGGAATTTCTTCGAGCAACAACAGTCCCGTAGGTTCCTCCTCGGACGCTCCGGCACAGAAGTTTCAGGACGACGCCGTGCTACCGGGCTTCGGCCGGGCCTGGGCCGACGCCCGGCCCGCGCGCAGCTGGATCCCGGCCCGCCTGCGAACCGCCTCGATGAACCTGGCCGTGGTGCTGGGAACGCTGTCGTCGTTGTCCGGTGTGGCCCTCACCGCAGTCGCCGCCTGGCTGCTGACGAAGGCCTCCGGGCAGCCACCGATCCTGACTCTCACCGTGGCGGTGGTGGGGGTGCGGCTGTTCGCCGTCACGCGTCCTCTGCTCGGTTATCTGGACCGGCTCGTGGCCCACGACGTGGCGCTCGCCGATCTCGGCCGGCTGCGGGCCCGGGTCTACGCCGATCTCGTTCCGCGGGTGCCCGGTCCGGCCCTGCCCCGGCGCGGTGACCTGCTGACCCGTCTGGTGGACGACGTCGACGCGGTCGGTGACACCGTGCTGCGCTGGCGCCGCCCGGTGACCGTGGCCGCGGCCACGCTGGTCGTGGCGCTGCTCGTCGCCGCGATCATCGACTGGACCGCCGCGCTCGCGGCTCTGCCCGGGCTTCTGCTGGCCGGGGTGGTCGCACCGGTCGTCGCGGGCGCGGGAGCCGATCGGCGGGCCGAGCGCACGGCCGAGGCGAAGGCCGGCTATTCGCAGACCGTGGTCGAGGTGCTGGCCGGGAGCGAGGACGTGAAGGCGCTCGGCATTCTGTCGACGGGCGTCGAACCGGTACGCGCGGCTGGTCGCCACGCCACCGAGGCCGACCGGGTCCAGGTGCGCCGCAACGCCCTGGCCGAGTTTCTGCGGACAGGCGGCGCAGGCCTCGCCGTGGCCGGGGTCATGCTCGTGACCACCGGCATCACCGGATCCACCGGACTCACCCTCCAGCAGGTGGGTGTGCTCGTGCTCGGCACCCTGGCCCTCTCCGACGTCACGGCGACCCTGCCCGACGCTGTCAACGCCCGTACCCGAGGACACGTCGCCCGGCGCCGTCTGGCCCAGGTGCTCCAGACTCCGGCGGCCAGTGTCGATGCGGTCGCGGATTCTTCGGTCGGGGAACCGGTTCCGGCCGGTCCGGGCATCGAACTGAAGTCCGTCGTCGCGAGCTGGGACCCGGCCGGTGCTCCGGTGCTGAACGGTCTGAACCTGGCCGTGCGCCCGGGGCGCCGGATCGCGGTGCAGGGGCCGTCCGGGTGTGGCAAGTCGACGATGGCGGGTCTCGTCCTGAAGTTCCTCGACCCCCGGGAAGGTCAGGTCAGCCTGGCCGGCCGGGATTACCGGACCCTCGCGGGTGACCGGGTGCGGGAGAGCGTCGGACTGGTCCCGGACGACGACCACGTCTTCGCGAGCACCCTGCGGGAGAACCTGAAACTGGCGAAACCCACGGCGAGCGATGGTGAACTGCGTGTCGTGCTGACCCGGGCCCGGCTGGGGAACTGGTTCAACGCCACGCCGGGCGGACTCGACACCTGGCTGGGGGAGCGGGGTGCCACGATGTCCGCCGGTGAACGTCGCCGGCTGGCCCTGGCCCGCGCCCTGCTGGCGGACCGGCCGGTGCTGGTGCTCGACGAACCCGCCGAGAGCCTGGACACCGAGACCGCGCAGGCCGTGCTCACCGACCTGCTCGACGCCTCCTCCGGGAAATCCGTGCTGCTGGTCACTCATCGGGCGGAGGGTCTCGACGCGATGGACGCCGTGCTGCACCTGGAGAACGGAAGTCTCGGAGAAGCAAGCATGGAGAACGGAAATCTGGAGGAGGGCAGCCTGAGGCGTCGATGACGAGCGCATCGAGTCGCTTCCGGGAAGAGGGCCGGTCCGGCGTGACTACAGCTGGTACTTGAAACCCGCGTGCGACTGGACGAAACCCAGCCCGCGATAGAAGCGGTGGGCGTCCGCACGGGTGAGGTCGGACGTCAGCTGGATCAGATCGCAACCCCGCGAACGGCATTCGTCGATCGTCCACCGCATCAGGGCCGATCCCAGGCCGGCCCCGCGCTCGGTGCTCGACACGCGTACGGCCTCGACGACGGCCCGGGTCGCCCCGCGCCGGGACAACCCGGGGATGAAGGTGATCTGGGCCGTGGCCAGCACCGTGCCGTTCCGCTCGCCGACGACGAGCAACTGGCCGGGGTCTTGTTCCACCCGGGTGAAAGCCTCCTCGTAGAGCGGAAGATCGTCGGGGCTCTCGCGCTGCGCCCCGAGCCGGTCGTCGGTCAGCAGGCCTACGACGGCGGGGACGTCGAGAAGGGTTGCGCGGCGGAACCGGATGTCAGTCATTGTCCCGAATCTTCAGAAGTGGACTGGCTCATCGCCAGCCGTGGCGGCCCGGTGGATCCGGTTCAGGCGGCCAGGACCAGCAACCGGCCGGCTGTGCCGTAGCCCGCCCCGGCCGGGGCCACGAGCGGCAGATCATCGATGGGACCGGCGGTGGCCGCGACGATCGAGGGCCGGCCGAGAGGCGGGTCAACCGTCGTGAACGGCACCTGCGCCCCGACCGCCCGGCCGCGTACTGCCACGGCACGGCCCAGGGAGCAGGCCAGTATCACGCAGGCCGCCAGAGCCAGAACCACGAATTCGACGAACATGACAGTTTCCTCCTGATGCCGGCCGGCGGCGCCGTACCGTTGCCCGGCTTCCAGCATCTGTCGGCACCGACCCTCAAAGCGTCACCCCGTGGGCCGAATTCGGCGGTACCTGAGTACCGGCGTCATCCTCCGGGCGGACAGCGACGGGCCGGGGTATACCCGGACGGCGGATGGCCGTCACGGCTACTCCCAGCAGGAGCACCAGCCCGCCCAGCAGTTCGAACGGGCCCGGCTGCTCGTGTTGCACCAGCCAGGCGGTGATCAGCCCGACCACCGGCACCAGCAGGGTGAACGGCACCACCTGGGCGGCGGCGTACCTGGCCAGCAGCGTGTTCCAGATGCCGTATCCGACCAGCGAGGCGAGCACGGCGGTGTACAGCGTCGACATCACGTTGCCGAGCGTGATGTGGGTGAGCGCGTGGCCCACCTCGGCCGGCCCGTCGATCAGCAGGGAGAGCAGGGCCAGGGGGACGGGCACCACGATCGCCGACCACACCGTCATCGCCAGCCCTGACTTCACCGCGGCCCGGCGGCTCAGCACGTTGCCGCACGACCAGCTCAACGCCGCGCAGACGGCCAGGGCCAGGCCGGGCAGAGGCGTCTCGGCGGATCGGCCGACCGCCACGACGACGAGCCCGATCGCCCCCAGCATCACCCCGATCAGGGCTTTGAGACCAGGACGTTCACCCAGCACCCCGGCCGCGATCACCACGGTCCCGACCACCTGGGCCTGCAACACCAGGCTGGCGAGCCCGGCCGGCATACCCGCGTCCAGCGACAGGTAGAGGAAGGTGAACTGGCCCAGGCTGAGAAAGGTGCCGACCAGCAGCAGGGTGGGCCAGGGAACATCCGGGCGGGGCAGGAGGAACAACGCGGGGAGCAGCACCACGACGAACCGCAGGGCGACGAACAGTAGAGGCGGGAATCCGGCCAGTCCCTCGTCGATGACGACGAAGTTCATGCCCCAGATCACTGTCACCAGGACAGCCAGGAACGAGTCGCGAGTGGTCACGGACTCACGATGGACCGGGCGACCATGTACGTCCATCGAGTATCGCTGCCGGGGAATCGGTAGCATTGCTTCATGATGGATCTGGTGGCCCTGCGATCCCTGATCGCCGTCGACGTGCACGGCACGGTCGCGGCCGCCGCGAGTTCCGGCGGATACACCCCGTCCGCGGTGTCGCAGCAGATCAAACGGCTGGAGAAAGACCTCGGGGCGGTCCTGCTGGAGCGGGTCGGGCGAGGCGTCGTGCTGACCGAACAGGGGCGCACGCTGGTCAAGCACGGGCAGGGGATCCTGCGCCGGGTCGAGGCCGCGACCGCGGGCCTCAGCGCCGACCAGGGCGAACCGTCGGGGCCGCTACGGATCGTCGCGTTCTCCACGGCCGTACGTGGCCTGGTGGCACCCCTGCTGGCCGACCTGGCCCGGACCAGCCCGGCGCTCGTGCCGGAGCTGTTCGAGCGCGACCCTTTCGAGGCGCTCGACGCCGTGGCCGCCGGGCAGGCCGACATCGGGCTCGTGCACCACTGGGTGGGCGTGCCGCTGCACCGTCCGGAGTACGTCGCCGCGCAGCTCGTCGGCTTCGACACCGCCGATCTGCTCGTGCACCGCGACCATCCGCTGGCCGGGGCGGAGATGGTCACGCCCGCCGACCTGGTCGACGAGCCCTGGGCCTCGACCCCGGTCGGCACGATCTGCCACGGCTGGTTCCTCTACATGTTCACCGGTTTCGCCCGTCCGCCCTCGGTCCGGTTCTGGTCGTTCGAGTTCGCCTCGCAGTTGCGGCTGGTGCAGGAAGGGGTCGCGGTGGCCCTGGTGCCCCGCCTGGGTCGTGGGGCATTGCCCGACGGGGTGATCGCGGTGCCGGTCTCGGGTCCGGCCCCGACCCGGGTGATCGAGATGATCTGGCGGGACTCGATGTCCGCCAGCCCGGCCGTCCGGCATGTGCGTGACCGGTGTGTCTCCGTCTTCGCCGACCATGCCGAGGTTTTCGACCCGTCACTCTGAAAGCGTTACCGGTGAGTGAATGAGAGTCATTATCAAATTATCCGCTATGGTCTTCCGGCGGGCAGGCGCCCGACAAGAGACCGACGGCACTGACATTCGACGGGGGACGGCAAGATCATGGGTGAGGTGAAGATCCGGGCGGCAGGGCCCGCGGACCTGGCCGGCGCGGCGGCGTGCATGCGTGAGGTGCTTGATCGCGACATGGGTGGCTACCAGGAGCGCTGGCACCGCGACATCGACGACCTGGCGGTGACCTATCTCCAGGCGCCCCGGGCCGCGCTGTTCGTCGCGGTCGAGCACGGCGAGAATGAGGGACGCGTACTCGCGACGACCGCTGTCCGTCCCTGTCATCTGGTGTCGCCGCCCAACCCGGAATGGCTCGCAGCCCGCTACAACGGCCCGGAGACCTGCCAGCTCGTGCGGGTCTGGGTGCGCCCGCAGGCGCGCCGTCGGGGGCTGGCCCGGCGGCTGGTGGCCGAGGCGTCCGCCTGGGCCACCGAGGTGGCCGGGTACGACACGGTCTACCTGCACACGGACGCGGGAGTGCCCGGTGCGGAGGCGTTCTGGCGCTCGATGCCGACCGTCGAGGTCCACGACGCAAGACCCGACCCGTTCAACACCGTGCACTTCGAGATCGACCTGCCGAAGATCGCCGGGCGACCGGGCAAGGGGGCAGAACAGCGGTGATGCGGCGCGAAGGACCGGCAGTGGCTGGTGATCTCGTTCTCCTGGACGATCGTTCGGTCGACCAGGCCTACGCCGAGCAACTCGCTGACCGCGTGGCCACCATCTACGAAAGCCTGCGGGGGCAACCGGGGCTGGCCCCGTCCACCAGGGTCGATCGGCTCTTCACCGAGCTGGTCGAACTGTGCGGTGACGACGGCGGCGACCTGTCGCCGAGGGCGGCCCGGGTGCTGGGTGACGAGCGCATCGTCTCCCGCCTGGCCGGCCTGCACGAGCTGTGCGCCGAGGGCGAGTACCTGATGGAGACCCACTGGTCACGTCGTATCGCCGCGGCCGGCCGGCCGCGGGAGGTGCTCGAGCAGTTCCCGTACATCGGCAACTACCGGGAACTGACCCGGCTGGAGATCAACCTGCTGCGCTGTTTCGGCGTGGAGCCCGGAAAGGCCCGGCGCATCTGCTTCCTCGGCGCGGGGCCGCTCCCGCTCAGTGCCCTCTGCCTGCACGAAGAGCTCGGGGTACCGGTGGACGTCGTGGATCGGTCCACCGAGGCCGTCGCCTTGGGATCCGCCTGCGTGAACGCGCTGATCGGCCCGGGTGCCGTGCGGTTCCACCGGGCCGAGGCGGCTGAGTTCGAGCAGGTGGCGGACGCCGACGTGGTGGTGCTCGGAGCCCTGGCCGGCCTGGAGCCGGAGGCCAAGAACGCCATCCTGGCCTCGCTCCGGCAACGGCTGGGTCCTGGTGCGGTACTGCTGGTGCGCAGTGCGGCCGGGCTGAGACGGCTGCTCTACCCGGCCGTGGGCACCCACGAGCTGGGCGGATGGGAGCGGCTCGGGGTGCTCCACCCACTCAACGACGTCATCAATTCGGTCATCGTCCTGCGTCGCCCGTAATCGTCGTCCCGCGCACGACCACGGTGCCAACCCTGGTCAGCGCGGCGATGTCGGCCCGGGGATCGCCGTCGACGACCAGGAGGTCGGCGTCGGTACCCGGCCGCAGGCGTCCCTTCGTGGATCCCAGGCCGCAGGCCTGCGCCGACACCGAGGTGGCCGTGGCGATCGCGTCGTCCGTGGCGATCCCGGCCCCCACCAGTTCGGCCACGGCATACGCCACGATGCCGTGCGGTTTCGCGGAGTGGATCCCCGCATCGGATCCGCTGATCACCGCAACGCCCTGCCGGTGAAGCTTCTCGACCTGGACGAACCGGTGGGCGGGCACCAGGCCGGTGCGTTGCGTGACTTCCTGCGCCTGCGCCGAGGGCCGGCTGCCCGGGATCCGCCCGAACGTCGGCCCGATGTGAATCCCTCGGTCCCGCAGCCGGTTCGCCAGATCGGGCGGGGTCTGAACCCCGTTCGTCGTCAGGCAGGTGCAGTGCTCGATACCCCGCACCCCGGTGTCGATGCAGAGATTCACGGCATCCAGCGAGTGCGCGTGGGCGACCACCGGAAGACCATGACGGGCAGCCCGTTCCACCACCAGGGCGAGGTCCTCGGCGGAGTACTGCAACGACAGCAGATCCGACCCCGGCGTCATCGCGCCACCACTGACGACGATTTTCACCAGGGGCGCTCCTCGTTCCGCCCGCTCGTCCACCGCCGCGGCCAGTTCCGCAGCCCCGGCGGCCTCTCCACCCATCGCCGCGCAGTGCCCACCCGGTGTCGTGATCGGAGGCCCCGACGCCACCACCGCCGGTTCGCCGGGCGACGAGACCCGCTCCAGCACCGACCAGCGGTTGTCGCCGAGGTCCCGCACGGTCGTCACCCCGGCCCGGGCCTGGGCGAGCAACGACGCCCGCACCACCTGTTCCCGTTCCTCGGGGGACCGGTGCACGTCCCGCCCCAGAGCCCCGTCCCGCCCGTCCGCGATCAGGTGCACATGCGTGTCGATGAGCCCCGGCAGCAGCGTTCCACGGTCGTGCCGCCGCACCTCGAAACCCTCGGGAGCGGGCCCCTGACCAGCACTGACACTGACGATCGAGGCACCCTCGGTGAGTACGGTCGCGCCGTCGGGCCAGAACCGTTCCCCGTCGAAGGCCAGTGGTGCGATGTGGGCGACACGCTCCGGGCTCGGCATGGAGTTCAGTCTCATAACGGGGCGTACCGTAATCAAGCGTTCACATCGTGATGATGGCCATGGTCACAGGCCCGTCCATCGGATCAGCGTGATGCCCAGTCCGGCTCGGCGCGCACCGGGATCTCGGCGGCACCGGCTATCGGCGTGGTGGCGTAGAGGAAACGGATGTGGCCCTCGTCGGCGTCGTCCCCGTCCACGTGCACCACGCCGCAACCACCTTGGGGCGTCACCAGGTACCAGCGGTTGGGCTGCGGGGTGTCGTCGTCGACGAGGCAGCGCCTTCCTAGTTTCGGAGTGAGGAATTGCGCCCATTCCAGCAGGGAAAGGTCGATCCCGGTGACCAGTTCGGCAAAGCCCTGCACGACGGTGCTGAAATCGGCACCGGGATCGCCGCGCTCCAGCATGACCGCGGGAATGCTGTCTCCCGACGATGGGTCGTACGGCTCGCTCAGAACCCGATCGGCCGGGATGCCGAGTTCGGCCAGAGCGTCGATCAGGGTCCGAGGGTCCACGGTGCCGTCGTACAGAAGCTCGTAACTCTCCATCATTCTCCCCGAAAACTTTTGTGATGCTTGAATACTTCGTACGCTCGGCGCTGTACCGACTCGGTGAGGGCCGGGAAGAAGGTCATCGCCTCCTCGGCCTTGCGGCGATCACCGTCGGCCTGGATGTAATGCTTCAGGGCGTGATACTCGTGGCGGCCCAGGTGGATGAAGCCTGGCCCAGAATCGGGAAACACGGTACCGGAGGGTTCTTCGACGCCGTACGTGCGTCCGCCGGGCGTCTCGTAGCGGCTCGTGGTTCGGTTCCACCGGGCACGCCCTTCCTGAATGTCCTGAAGGTCGGCGGAGACATCGACATCGGGCAGGACCAGGGTGTTCCGGTTCTTCTGCGGGCTGCGTCTCCCGATCCGGTTGAGGAGATGGCGCGAGTTCGGTGAGCGCTGGGCGGCCGGGCCGTCCGGGCGCCTCGATCCCGACGTGGTGCTTCCGGAAGGTCCGTCGCCTTCGGCCTCCCCCAGATTCAAGGCCTCTCGATACTCCGCCTCGACCCCCGCCCGGATCTCCTCGATCTGCTGCCGCAGGCGGATGACGGTTTCGCCCAGCATCCGCCCGCGCACCACCAGCACCGGTATCTCCGCCCGTTCCGCGGCCAGCCGGGCGTCGTCCAGATGCGGTCCGGCCTCTTCCAGGGCGCTGCGGCACAGGAGCAGGAGCACGGTTGCCGTCTCGAGTTGGTCGGAGACCTCCGAGGTTGCTCCCCGGGCCGGCACAACCTGGAGTTTCCCGAGGGCCTGTTCGGCCTCGTCCACCGCTGCGGTCAGTTGCGCGGAGGTCTGCCCCAGGGCTTCCGCCGATGCCGTGAGGCCCCGGGCCAGGCCGTGCCAGCCGTGGACCGACGACGTCGAGGCGAGGGAGATCGCCACCTGCCTCCCGGACCCGGCGTCCACCGCTGCGTCCCGGAGGTCGGTGCAGACAGCACGCAGTCGGTTCCCAAGATCGCCCACCGTACTCATCCGACTCCGATCGGTCGCCGCCGAGCGCAAACTATCCTCATCCACCGAAGGTGCGGGCAGTCGTCTTCAATCAGTGCGAAGCGAGCGCAGGCCGACCGCCGGGCGCTGGGTGACCGACCCGCGAAGTGGGCGCGAAAGCGCAGGCCAACTGGGTCGGGGGAGGTCTGGGGCGACGAGGCGACCCCCTGTCCGGACAGCCTTTTCCGTGCTTACTCTCGCTGGTTCAGGAGCCGGGCCGGCCAGTGGACGGAAGGGCGATGACGTATCCATGACCCAGTACGTGTACGCGTTCTCGGAAGGCAACAGGGATCAGCGGGAACTGCTCGGTGGCAAGGGCGCGAACCTGGCCGAGATGACGAACCTGGGGCTCCCGGTTCCTCCGGGGTTCACGATCACGACGCAGGCCTGCCGCTCCTACCTGGCCGCGGGCAGTGAACCCGGTGAGCTGCGGGTGCAGGTG
This sequence comes from Kineosporia mesophila, assembly GCF_021129235.1. Taxonomy (GTDB): domain Bacteria; phylum Actinomycetota; class Actinomycetes; order Actinomycetales; family Kineosporiaceae; genus Kineosporia; species Kineosporia mesophila. The sequence goes on along the minus strand of NZ_JAJOMA010000003.1, from coordinate 122,723 downwards.
ACCATGGCCCTGCGCCGGCTGGAGGACGACCTGGGGCGTCAGCTGGGTGATCGTCATGATCCGCTGCTGGTGAGTGTGCGCTCGGGGGCGATGCATTCGATGCCGGGCATGATGGAGACGGTGCTCAACGTCGGGCTCAACGACGCGAGTGTGAAGGGCCTGACGGAGGAGAGCGGCGACGAGCGTTTCGCCTGGGACTCCTATCGTCGCCTGCTGCAGATGTTCGGCAAGACCGTGCTGGAGATCGACGGGGAGATCTTCGCGGGGGCCCTGGACGACGCCAAGGCGGCCCAGGGGGTGGACGTCGACGTCGAGTTGAGCGTGGAGAGTCTCCGGGATCTGGTCGCCACCTTCAAGGCGGTGATCCTGGACGAGAGCGGGTCGCCGTTCCCGCAGCATCCCCGCGAACAGCTCGACCTGGCGATCCGCGCGGTCTTCGACTCCTGGAACACCGAGCGCGCCCGGCTGTACCGGCGGCGCGAGCGGATCCCGCAGGATCTGGGCACGGCGGTGAACATCTGCACCATGGTGTTCGGGAACATGGGCGACACCTCCGGCACCGGTGTGGCTTTCACCCGGGACCCGGCGTCCGGCCACGGCGGGGTGTACGGCGACTACCTGGTCAACGCGCAGGGCGAGGACGTGGTCGCGGGCATCCGCAACACGCTGAGCCTGGCCGATCTGAAGAACCTCGACCCGTCGTCGTACAAGCAGTTGCTCCAGGTGATGCGCCGGCTGGAGACGCATTACCGCGACCTGTGCGACATCGAGTTCACGATCGAGCGCAGCAAGCTCTGGATGCTTCAGACCCGGGTGGGAAAACGTACGGCGGCCGCGGCCTTCCGGATCGCTACCCAACTGGTGGACGAGAACCTGATCACGCTGGACGAGGCCCTCGAGAGGGTGGACGGGGCCCAGCTGGCGCAGCTGATGTTCCCCCGGTTCGACGGTGCGGCTGAAAAGCATCTGCTCGGGAAAGGGATGGGCGCGTCGCCGGGAGCGGCCTCGGGATACCTCGTGTTCGACTCGGCGACAGCCGAAAAGGGCGCGGCCGAGGGGAAGGACGTGATCCTGGTCCGGAAGGAGACGAACCCCGACGATCTCGGTGGGATGATTGCCGCGCGCGGCGTGCTGACCTCGCGGGGCGGGAAGACGAGCCATGCGGCCGTGGTGGCGCGGGGGATGGGAAAGACCTGTGTGTGCGGGTTCTCGGAGCTGGAGGTGAAGGACGGCGCCGCGACGGTGGACGGCCGGGTGCTGCGCGAGGGTGACCTGATCAGTATCGACGGCAGCAGCGGGGAGGTGTTCGCCGGTGAGGTGCCGGTGGTCGCGTCGCCGGTCGCCACCTACCTGGAGAGCGGGCTGGGGACGGCGGTGAAGGACATCGACGAGGACACGGCCGACCTGGTGCGGGCCGTGGACCGGCTGCTGTCGCACGCCGACTCGATCCGCCGGCTGCGGGTGCGCACGAACGCCGACAATGCGCAGGACGCGGTCCGGGCCCGGCACCTGGGAGCGCAGGGCATCGGGCTGTGCCGCACCGAGCACATGTTCCTGGGGGAGCGGCGGGTGCTGATCGAACGGCTGGTGCTGGCTCCCGACCGGGCCACGCGGCAGACCGTGTACGACGAGCTGCTGCCCTTGCAGCGTCAGGACTTCGTCGAGCTGCTCACCGCGATGGACGGGCTGCCGGTGACGATCCGGCTGCTCGACCCGCCGTTGCACGAGTTCCTGCCCGACCGCACCGAGCTGTCGGTGAAGGTGGCGGTCGACCGGGCCACCGGCCAGGTGGACGAGGACGAGGAACGCCTGCTGGCGGCGGTGGAGCGGCTGCACGAGTCCAACCCCATGCTGGGCCTGCGGGGTGTGCGGCTGGGGCTGGTGCTGCCCGGGTTGTTCGCGTTGCAGGTGCGGGCCATCAGTGAGGCGGCGGCCATCGTGAAGGCCGATGGTGGTGAGCCGCAGGTCGAGATCATGATCCCGCTGGTCGGCTCGGTGATGGAGCTGTTCCTGATCCGCGACGAGGCCGACCAGATCCTCCGGGCCGTGCAGGAGGAGAAGGGGGTGGCGCTGACCATCCCGATCGGCACGATGATCGAGCTGCCCCGGGCTGCCCTGACCGCGACGCGGGTGGCCGAGGCCGCCGAGTTCTTCTCCTTCGGCACGAACGACCTCACCCAGACCACCTGGGGTTTCTCCCGCGACGACGTGGAGGGCGGGTTCTTCGCCACCTACCTCGACCGCGGCGTGTTCATGGTGTCCCCGTTCGAGAGTCTCGACGTGGACGGGGTGGGCCGCCTCATCCGGATCGCCGCCCAGGACGGTCGCCGCACCCGCCCCGACCTCAAGCTCGGGGTGTGCGGTGAGCACGGCGGGGATCCGGAGTCGATCCACTTCTTCCACCGGGTCGGGATCGACTACGTGTCCTGCTCCCCGTTCCGGGTACCGATTGCCCGGCTCGAGGCGGGGCGCGCGGCGGTGATCTGAGACGTCGTGAGAAAGTCACGGAATGACTGACGACAACCGCTCGGTGAGTATCGAACGACTCGAGGAAGGCGTGTACCTGGCCACGAACAAGCGTGGTGACACGCTGCGCTTCGGGAGCAAGGCCGAGGACGCGTTCTCCCCGGTGGAACTGCTGCTGGCGGCCATCGCCGGCTGTTCCGCCGTCGATGTCGACGTGGTCACCGGGCGGCGGTCGCCGGCCGGGCACTTCAGCGCCCGGGTGGACGCCGTCGCCGTGCGGGAGAACGGGGAGAACACCCTGAAGGACATCACCCTGACCTTCGACGTGCGCTTCCCCGAGGGTGAGGCCGGCGACGCCGCCCGCACCCTGCTGCCCCGCGCGATCAAGGCATCACACGACCACACCTGCACGGTGTCACGCACGATCGAGGCGGGGACGCCGGTCGCGGTGCGCACGGCGGAGTAAGGGGTGTCGTCAGAGCTTCGAACTGGGGACGTCGTTGAGCCTCCGGCTCGCGGCGTCCCTGGCGTCGTGGTTCAGGCGGGCGGGAAGATCTCGCTCAGCCTCGCGTAGGTGTGCTGGATGTCGTTCTCGGACAAGGGACCTGCGCGGCGCAGGGCCCGGACCGTTCGGGCTGGGTGCTGCACCCGGACGCCGTCGAGGGTCATGGGCAGCCTCAGGAGCGGCCAGCCGGCATCGACGAAACACAGGATGCCGTGGACGGGCGAGGGGATCCGGGCTTCGTACAGGGCCGCGCGGAGGATCCTCGTCTGCCCGTGCATCGCCGTGACGAGCCGGGTGCAGTTGCGGCTGCCGACATACAGCCGGCGTTCCGGGCCGACGCTTCTCAGCTGGACCCGCCCGGTGTACTTCTTCGCGTCGATCACGTGAACCCCGCCGGGGGTGATCGCGAGATGATCGAGATTGGCTCTGGTACCAGGGATTCGCCGGTCGTGCAGAACCCGCAGCAACGGACCGGCGTTCTGGTCGAGGCGCCGTCCGAGTAGTTCCTCGCCCTCGGCGCCGGTGGCCCAGGCCCGCACGTTCTGCGGGTCGTTCGTCAGGGCCAGGATCAGGCCACCCAGGCGGGGATGGGCCTGCTGGACCTTCTGCCGGCGAGTGGTCCGGCGCCGCTCGTACTCCCGGCGGGCCGAAGCGCCGGCGCGATGGGGGACCGGAGGAGGTGGCGGTGCCGAGACCGGATCGTGCCCGGAAGCGGTCAGGCAGCCGGTACAGGTGACGAGCCTGGTCGCACGGTCGTACTCGGCGGTCGATCCGGCGGGAAGATCGGTGCCGCAGCGGTGACAACGGCCCCGGTATCGCAGTCTCATCCCGGACATTATGGATCAATGGTTACTGTGCGTCCATCGTTCTCCACTCCCGGTCGAGTACTGAGAACAGCAGGCTGTCGCGCCAGGCGCCGTTCGTGAACACGTGATCGCGCATGCGGCCCTCGAGGCGGAAGCCGAGCCGCTCGACCACGCCCACCGAGCGGACGTTCTCCGGGCCGATCGCCGCGGAGATGCGGTGCAGGCCGAGGGCGTCGAAGCCGTAACCGGCCAGCAGCCGCACCGAGGCCGTCGCGTAGCCGCGGCCCCAGGCGTCCGCGTGGATGGCGTACCCGAGCTCGGCCGCCCGGGTGCCGCCGAGGGACAGGCGGGCGAAACCCAGGAAGGTGTCGTCGCCGGGCTCGTTCATCGCCATCCAGTACTCGGTGCGCGGGCTCTGGTGGGCCGAGGTCATCGCTCCCTCCACCAGCATCGCGGCCTCGTCCCGGGAGAGGGAGCCGAAAGCCAGCCAATGAGTGACGCGGTCGTCACCGACGACCGCGGCCACCCCGTCGGTGTCGGTCGGGGAGAACTCGCGCAGGACGACTTTCGGTCCCTCCAGACGGAGGGGGCCGCTCAGGCCAGGGAGTCCAGACATTTCGGCAGGCTAGCCGAATACACCACACCCAGCCTCGGGGTCGCCCGGGTGACCGCCACGTAGAGATCGCCCGGCCCACGGGGGGACGGGGCAACGATCTGGTCGGGCCCGAGCACGACCACGCGGGCGCCGTTCTCGTCGTCGTCCGGGGGCACCCACTACCGGTCCGCGACCGCGCCGGCCACGACGTCCGCCATCAGGAGATGTCCCTTGAGGGCCGTGACCGCGCCGGTCTCGACGAGTGTGGGGGAGACGCCCGGAGAGATGCACGACGGCCTTCCGTTCGACGAGGGCCTGACGGGTACCCGTGGCGGAGGCGGGCGCCCGGGTCTGACGTGCGGCGAGCCGCTCACGGAGCTCGTCGATGTGGTCGTAGGGCATGGAATATATTCCTGCTCGAACGCCAGGTCGGTAATTGACAATTGTTCCTCCGGCAAATACAGTCGGCCGCGTTGGGTGGCATTCTTTTATCTGGGAAATAGCAAACTCAATCACTGAACACATCGCTTTCCTGGTTCTTTCGACCAGCACGAAGGCTCTCTGCGCGGCCTCGGCGATCAGCACTGCGTGTCCGGGTTCTCACGCTCGGCCCGACTTTTCCTACTCGACCCGGTCGGCACTGTCGGTCATGTCACCTTGACGCCGGAACGCCGTGAAGAATGCCGCCGCGACGCCGCCTTTCGGCGACAATCGGCGAATGCGTGATGACGTGCTCCCCGAGGCCGTACGCGAGCGTGCGCTCGCCCTGGCCGCGGAGAACCAGCTCCCGGCCTATCTCTACGACCTGGCCGCCCTGCGCTCGCAGGCCGCTGCGATCCGCGACGCGCTCGCGGGGGCCGGGGTCGATTTCCTCTACGCCGCCAAGGCCAACCCCGACCCGGCGCTGCTGCGCGTGATCGCGCCCCTGACCGACGGCATCGAGGTGGCCTCCGGCGGCGAGCTGGAGCACGTTATGGACGCCGCGCCCGGCGCGCGCGTGGCGTTCGGCGGGCCGGGCAAGACCGACCGGGAACTGATGGCCGCCATCGGCCGTGGCGTCTGGCGTCTGCACGTGGAGAGCGTGCGCGAGCTGAACCGGGTGATCGCGCTGGCCGGGCGCCGTCCCGTCGACGTGCTGTTGCGGGCCAACCTGCCCTTCGGCGTGAGCGGCGCGGCGCTGACCATGAGCGGGCCGTTCGGGATGGACGAGGACACGCTCGCCGTCGCCGCCCGCACGGCCCGCGACGCCGCGGCGGCCGGTAGCGGGGTGCGGGTGCGCGGTCTTCACGTGCACCTGGCCTCCGGGCTGGACGCCGGGCAGAAACTGACGCTCGACGCGCGGGTGCTGGCCTGGGCCCGGTGCTGGCTGGAGCAGTACCTGCCCGGCCGGGACCGCCCCGAGATCAACCTGGGCGGCGGCATGACCGTCGACTACGCCGACCCCGGGCGGCACTTCGACTGGGAGGCCTACGCCCAGGGCCTGGCCGAGCTCGACCGGGGCCCGGCCGTGCTGCGGGTCGAGCCGGGCCGGTCGGTCAGCGTGCACGCCGGGTACTACGTCAGCGACGTGCTCGACCTGAAGTACACGCGGGGCCAGGCCTATGCGATCGCCCGGGGCGGCACCCACCATCTGCGCACGCCGGCGACCAAGGGCCACAGTCAGCCCCTGGTCGCGCTCCCCGGCCCCGGACGTTCCGGCGAGCCGCTGAACGACGACGAGCTCACCGTGGTGGGTCAGCTCTGCACGCCCAAGGACCAGCTCGCCACCGGTGTGCCCGTGCAGGACCTGTGCATCGGTGACCTGCTGGTGTTCCGGATGGCCGGGGCCTACGCCTGGAACATCTCCCACCACGACTTCCTCATGCACCCGCACCCGACCTTCGCGTACCTCGACCCGGCGGAGTGAGCGCGCTCAGCAGCTGTAACTGAGTTTGCAGACGGTGCTGTCGGAGTTGCGGGTGAATTCCCGGCGCTGCCCTTCGGCCCAGATACCGAACAGCACCAGGGCGACCACCACCACGACGACGATCTCCACCTTCAGCAGGAGGTCGGTGAAGCGCTTGGCCGAGCCGATGGCCCGCATCGTGGTCGGATGGGCGGTCTCCGCCCGGTGGCGGGTGTCATGGTGGGTGTCATGGTGCGGTTCGCGCAGGCCGACCGCCGCGGGGACGAAGTCCGGATCGGCCTTGTCGTGCGTGCGGGCGCGGAGGGTTGCCGCCGAGGCCGCGGTCACGCCGGGCACGGTGTACTCCGGGTGCCGGGCCGAGGCCGGGGCGAGACCGCTGCCGCCGTGGTGGATGTGGACGTCGGGCAGCACCTCTTCCTGGTCGTGCAGCGCGTGGATGTCGTCCAGAGGCGTCCGGGCTCCCGGCACCGGATGGCGCGTCTCGTCCTCGTGCCGGCGGAACCGGTCGAGCAGGTCCTGGACCCGGTGGGCCTCGCGCTCGTCGGAGTGCCGGTGCCCGAGCAGTTCCGTGCGCATGAACAGCAGGCCCAGTGCCACGATCGGCCACATCCGCGTGGCCAGGGCGGCCGCCATGATCGTCAGGGCGGCGACCCAGCCGGCGATCCGGATCGCGGAGCCGTGTCGCGGCACCCGCCCGAACCGGATCAGCAGATGGACGGTGAGCAGCCAGGCCACCGGTATCCATCCGAAAGCTCGGATGATGTCCGCGACCGACATGATTCCTCCAGGGCGGAGCAGTGGCCGGAGACCCCGATGCCACCGGCGGTAACGGCCATGTCGGCATCCGCCCGGCCGGGCTTGAGGGAGCGGCCGGTCAGCTTTTCGCCGGGCCGACCTCGACGGTGAGCAATTCACCGGGGGAGCAGCGCAGGACCTCGCAGATCGCGCTCAGCGTGGAGAAGCGCACGGCCCGGGCCCGATTGTTCTTCAGCACGGACAGATTCACCACCGTGACCCCCACCTGCACCGACAGCTCGGTGAGGGTCATGCTGCGCTCGGCCAGCAGGTCGTCGAGATGACAGATGACGTGGTGATCGTGTTCCGGCTGGTCATGCCCAGGCTCTGACGTCTGCCCGGACATCTGATGGGACACCTGTTCCGGCACCTGCTCGGAAGGCCGTCTCACACCAGCCCCTCGACGTCGCGGTGGAGTTTCTCGCCCTGCCGGAACGCCTCAGCCAGCACCACAAAGAGCACGCTCAGCCCGACGACCGGCGCCAGAGACAGGCCCACACCCATGACGAAGGGGCTGCCGGCGGTGAACAGTCCGAGCCGTTCGAGTGTCAGCAGCGTGGCGAACTGGGGGAGCAGGGGGACGAGCACCGCCGCGCTGCCGGTGACGGCGCCGAGCAGGTTCAGGCGGGAGGAGTTGCCCGAGCCGAAGGGCCGGCCCGCGGCGATGGAGGTCAGCACCAGGCGCAGGAGGAACGCGCCGACGGCGACCGTGATCCCGAGCAGGATCGTGCCACCGTTGTTCAGCAGCATCTCGAACCTCGTCGGACCGGCCGCGGAGACGACCAGGCCGTCGTTGCCCGCGGTGAACGAGGTGTCTGCGGTGCCGGCGGCCGTTCCGGTGACGTAACTGGTGGCCTGATCGATCGTGGCACCGTCGATCAGCTCGACCGCCACGTCCTGCGCCCGGGGCGATCCGGCCACCGAGGTCACCAGCAGCACGATCGCCACGACCGCCGACACCACCCCGACGACGAGCATGATCCAGGTGATCACGCGCAACACCGTCGGGCTCACGTACCGCTGATCGTTCTTCACCCGTGCGATCACCGGCCCAGCACCCATGGCTGCTGCACTCATCGGTCTCCCCCTCGTCCGTGAACATATCGACTGTCGATAGCCCCCTCCCTGAGTATGGGCCATCGTTTTTCGATATGTCCAGAGGAATGTGACCAGGGTGCCGATGACTCCGTAAGCCCACCGTCGTCCAAAAGCTGATCGCAATCCGGCGAGCACGGAAAGGACCGAGACGATGCCCACCATTCATCCCAGCCTGTGGTTCGACGGCAACGCGCAGGAGGCCGTCGGCCTCTACACCCAGCTGTTCCCGAACTCGTCGATCCTGCGCACCTCCTACTTCGGGCCCGGCACGCCCGGTCCGGAGGGACAGGTGATGGCGATCGACTTCGAGCTCGACGGCCGCCTGTTCAACGCCGTCAACGGCGGCCCGCAGTTCCCCTTCACCGAGGCGGTCTCGTTCACCGTGCTGTGCGGCGACCAGGCCGAGGTGGACCACTACTGGTTCGGCCTGAGTGCCGCCGGTGGCCAGGAGATGCAGTGCGGCTGGCTGAAAGACCGGTTCGGGGTGTCCTGGCAGGTGGTGCCGCAAGTGCTCGGCGAGCTGATCGGCGACCCCGATCCTGGTCGTCGCGACCGGGCCACCCAGGCCATGCTCGGGATGAAGCGGCTCGTGATCGCCGACCTGGTCAGGGCCGCCGACGGAGACTAGGGGGTGCGGCCGGTGAGGCAGTAGGGCCGGCCCAACGGATCGGTCATCACGGTCCACTCCTCGTTCGCCGGGCCCACGACCGCACCCGCGGCGGCGTGGGCCGGCGCGAGCGTGGCCCGTCCGGGCGCGGCCAGATCGAGGTGCGAGGTGACGGCGCCACCGGCGGCACCGGCGTCGTCCAGCCGCTGCAGCAGCAGTTTCACCGGGAGCCCCGCGGGCTGTCGCAACCGGATGAACGCGGAGTCACCCAGGGGATGCAGCTCCCAGCCGGTCAGCCCCGACCAGAAGCGGCTCTCGGAATCCCACAGCGCGGGCGGGATGTCGAGGCACAGCTGGTCGAGGCGGGTGTTGTCCTCGGGTGAGGGCACGGCCCGCTCCCCTTCCCACGGCACGAAACAGAACGTGTAACCGCCCGGGCTGGTGAGCACGTCGTGCTCCCCGCCCCGCAGAACGGGCGACGCCCCGAGAGCGACCGCTTGCGCCACGGCGTCGGCCCGCCGTTCCGGGTCGACGTGCAGGTCCAGGTGCAGCCGGGCCGGACCGGACCCCAGCGCCTGTGCCCGCAGGTAAGCGTCGCCCGTGGAGGGCAGCAGCGTGACGAACTCGCCGTCCCCACCCCGGGGGGCCGACAGCCGGCTGCCGGTGACCCGGCGCCAGAACTCCACCCCGGGCCCGAACTGGTGGATCGGGAAGTCCAGGAAGATCGTCATCCAGCGAATCTGCACCGCAGGGAGTTTAGGGCCTGTCCGGACGGCCCACCGGGTGCCCCGTAGTAGGCGATGATCCGCGGGACCGGACCTGGGCGCTCGATCGGCCTAACGCCGGGGCGGGCACCTGCCGACATGATCCGGGTGACGGGTATGACGTGTGGCACAACCGGGGCAGGTCCGGTGCCGGCCGGGTTAGTGTGCCGCTTCGTGGCAGCGCAGAGATCCATCTCGTGAGCCCGGCCGCTGCCAGCCCCCCGGACCCTCCGGAACGCCAGGACGACAGTGACCGGCCGATGCGCCACGCGCGGGTCCGGGCCCGGCGCCGCCGCTGGTTACGCATCGCCCTCTACGGCCTGGTGGTGCTGCTCGTCGTCTCCGCCGGTGGCGGCTACTTCATGTTCCGCCGGCTGAACGGCAACATCTCCTCCTCGGCGCTGTTCACCGGCACCACCGGCAGCGCCGGCGTGCAGAAGGCCGACGACCAGGGCCGCTTCCCGGTGAACGTGCTCGTCATCGGCACCGACTCCCGGGCGTCGAAGGAGAACTGCAAGCTCGGCGGCGCCTGCGACGAGACCCACAACAACGCGGACGTCGAACTGCTCGTGCACGTCTCGGCCGACCGCACCAACATCACCGCGGTCAGCATCCCGCGCGACACCATGACCGACCTGCCCGGTTGCAAGAACGCCACGACCGGCGAGAGCGTGGCCGCGCGCTACGGCCAGATCAACACCAGCCTGCAGTACGGCCCGGGCTGCACGGTCGCCGCGATCCACGAGCTCACCGGCATCACGATCGACCACTTCGCGATGGTCGACTTCTCCGGCGTGATCGACATGTCCGACGCCACCGGCGGGGTGCAGATCTGCGTGGACAACAACGTCTACGACACCTATTCGCACCTGAAACTGTCCAAGGGCAAGCACACGCTCAAGGGCGAGGCCGCGCTGCAGTTCGTGCGCACGCGCCACGGTTTCGGCGACGGCAGCGATCTGGGCCGCACCTACGGCCAGCACGCGTTCCTGGCGGCGGCGATCCGCTCGCTGAAGGACAAGGGCACGCTGCTGAACCCGACCAAGCTGTACGGGGTGGCGAACGCGGCGACCAGGGCGCTCACGGTGGACGAGGGCCTGGACAGCATCCCGAAGCTGATCGACCTGGCCACGGAGTTCAACAAGGTCGACACCGACCGCATCACCTTCACCACGATGCAGACCGTGCCGGACCCGAACGACTCCAACCGCGTGGTGCCCGCGGCGGCCGCCCAGAAGCTCTTCGACACGATCGTCGACGACCGCTCACTCAGCAAGGACAAGAACGCGGCGACGTCCACCGCCACCACCAGCGCGAGCCCGAGCACCACGGCCGCCACGTACTTCTCGGTGAAGGTACGTAACCGCAGCGGCAAGGAGGGCCGGGCCAAGAAGATCACGCAGGTCCTCAAGGGTGACGGCTACATCGCGGCCACCGACTCCACCACCGGGACGGCCCGGGAACGCACGGCGATCCTCTACAGCGGCAAGCACCAGCTCGACCAGGCCCAGCAGCTGGCCTCCGACCTCGGCGTCCCCTCGTCCCTGCTCGCGGTGGACGAGGACGTCGACGTGGTGACCCTGGTGGTGGGCGAGGACTGGACCACCGGCGAGACCTACCCCAAGCTCACCAACGAGGAGCGCCAGGACGCCCTCACCGACTCGCACGCGTCCACCGCCAAGACCTCGGGCTGCGTCCCGGTCAGCACGCAGAACACCGTCACCTACAACGGTGTCTCGATGTCTCCGATCCGGGCCTACGCGCTCGCGACGGGCGTGAAGGATTCCGACTCCTGAAGCTCGGGACGTTCGCCCTTTTCTGCCGTCCGTTCGTCCCCCTCCTGATAATTCGTGCTCGGACCGGCTGGCGCTTTGGGCCGGAGAGGGACTGAATAGAGGGGAGATGCGGCTGCAGGGAATGAGGGGCTGACGATGAGGTCTCAGGTAGGGAACTGGTTCCGCCGTTGCTCGATGGCTGCCCGACCCGGACTGGGCCGGGAACGCAACCCGTTACGCCGTCGCAGCGACCGTATCCAGGGCTATTGCGCGCTGGGGGCGGTGTTCCTCGTCCTGGCGGTCCTGCCCGTGGCGGTGATCATCGGTCTGCAGACCTGGCACCACTACTCCGCGATCTCCGATCAGGAGCTCGCGTCGAGCCACCTGGTCACGGCCACGGTCGTCGCCGCCGACCCCGAAACCCGGCTGGCCCGAAACTATCTCGCCGAGGTGTCGTGGACGTACCCGGACCGGGTGGAGCACTCGGGCCACCTCGCCATCACCCAGACCACCCAGGTCGGTGACCGGGTGCCGGTATGGGTCAACGACTCCGGCTCCATGACCTCGGCCCCGACCACACGGCTCAGCGTCTGGCTGGATACCCTCGGCCTCGGGCTGGGCCTGACCTTCGCGGCCGTGCTGGTGGGCCTCGCCGGGTACCGGGCCTCGCGGTTCGTGCTGAACCGGCGTCGCACCCATGACCTCGAGGTGGAGTGGCGGCGCTTCAACGAGAGCCGTTCGCAGGGCTACCTGAACTAGCGGTCACGACCGGCGGGTCAGGGCCGCCGCGGTCAGCCGGGTCGCCTCGTCGAGGCGACGCAGGGTGAGCGTGACGGCCCGGCCGGTCTGGCGTTCGGCGTAGGCCTGCAGCATGTCCCGGTTACCGGCCAGCGCCCGGCGGCGGTCGGCCTCACCGTGCACGGCCAGCCCGGCGTAGAGCTCCGAGACGTCGGACAGGCGGCGCAGAATGGCCCGCAGGTTGCGCCGCTGCGGGGTGCCGACCAGCATCTGCCGCAGGGCGCGATCGGTCTGCACCCACTCACGATTGGGCAGGTCGGGCGTCAGCCGGGCCAGCACGGCGCGGGCCTCGTCGATCTCGGCATCGGTGACGGTGGCGATGCGCTCCCGCACGGCCAGGGGCAGCAGCAGACGCCGCAGCTCGTGGATCTCCTCGAGCTCGTCGAGGCTGATGCCGTGCACGGTCGCCCCGCGGAACGGGTCGGAGTCGATCAGGCCCTGACTCTCCAGCTCGCGCAGTGCCTCCCGCACCGGGGTGACGCTGACGTCGAGGCCGGCGGCCAGTTCGCTCTGCACCAGGTGGGTGCCGGTCTGCAGCGTGCCGGTGACGATCGCCTCCCGCAGCCGCTCGGTGACGTCACGATGTGCCGTGCGACCAGAACCCCCGCCCGCCGTCATCCGCTCATCCTAACTTTCGTTACGGCACAAGCGGAGACGTCGCATCGTGGCGGGCCGCCGCGACCTCGCGGAGTTTCTGCAGGACGATGGACGTGGTGGCGTCGGCGGGGCGGCCGGCCCGGGTGATCGCGTACACCAGCCGGGCGGGCGGTGGCCCGGCCACCGGGACGGTGCGCACGTTGCCGAACCGCAGCGGCTGCGCCAGCCGGGGCAGCAGCCCGACCCCGGCCCCGGCGGAGACCAGCGCCGCGAGCGCGTCGTACTCGACCGTCCAGTGCCGTACGTCGGGAATGAAGCCAGCTGCCGCACAAGCGTTGTCGGCGATCGCGGCACAGGCGTCGTGGGGGTTGCCGGAGATCCACTCCTCGCCGGCCAGGAGCCCCAGGTCGACCGTCCGGCCCCGCGCCAGGGGATGGTCCTCGTGCAGCACCACGTCGAGGATGTCGGTGATCAGGTCGATCCGGGCGTACCGCGGGTCGTCGCGCCGCGGGCCGCCGGGATGGTCGACCGTGATGGCGACGTCGACCTCCCCGGCGTCCAGGGCGCGGATGGCCCCGACCGGGTCGGCGTCGCGGGCGCGCACCCGTAGCGCCGGTCGTTCCGCGCGCAGCTGAGCCATGGCCGGGCCGAGCACGGCCGCCACCGCGGTCGGCAGGGTGGCGACGCGCACCTCGCCGACCAGGCCGTCGTCGAACGCGGCCAGGTCGGCCCGGGCGCGCTCCAGCTGGGCCTCGATCGCGTGGGCGTGCCCGAGCAGGACCCGCGCATGCCCGGTCAGCCGCACACCTCGTCCCTGCTTCTCCAGCAGGGGCACGTCCAGCTCGCGGGCCAGGCCGGCCAGCTGCTGACTGACGGCCGAGGGGGTGAGGTGCAGGGCCGAGGCCGCCGCCGCGACGGTGCCCCGCTGCTCGACCTCCCGCAGCAGCCGCAGCTTGCGCAGGTCGATTGTGAAGCCTGGACTGTCGATTGACATGAAGAAAATCTAGATGGACTTAATGATTAAGTCGAGAGCATCCTGTGAGGCATGAGCCGCCGCGCTGTGATCCTCTTCCTCTCCCTGGGCCTGGCCTGGGGTATCCCTTACATGTTCATCAAGGTGGCGGGCGAGGAACTGTCGCCGTCCGTGCTCGTGCTGGCCCGCACCGCGCTCGCCGCCCTCCTGCTCGTGCCGATCACCCTGATCAGCCGGCGCGACCGCGCCGCCGTGCCCCTCGTCCTGCGGCACTGGAAGGCCGTGACCGCCTACACCGTCGTGGAGGTGGCGCTGCCCTGGGTGGCCCTGAACCACGCCGAGCAGCGGCTGTCCAGCTCCACGGCCGCGATCCTGATCTCCGCCGTGCCCGTGGTCGGCGTGGTGATCGCCCTGATCACCCGCCGTGCCGAGAAGCTCGGTCTGCGCGGCGGGCTCGGCCTGTTGCTCGGCACCGCCGGCGTGGCCGCGCTGGTCGGGCTCGACGTGAACGTCTCCGACCTCGGGGCGGTGGCCGAGATGGGCGTCGTGGTCATGGGTTACGCCATCGGCCCGGTCATCCTGTCGCGGTACCTGGGCGACCTGCCGGGTCTGCCGGTGGTGACTGTCAGCATCGTGCTGGCCGCCCTGATCTACCTGCCCGTGGTGCTGCTCGGGCCCGGTCTGCCCGCGCAGGTGCCCTCGGGGAAGGTGCTCGTGGCCGTCGCCGTGCTGGCCGTGGTCTGCACCGCCACCGCCTTCCTGCTGCTGTTCGCCCTGATCGGGGAGCTCGGCCCGGTGCGCGCCACCACCATCGTCTACGTGAACCCGGTGGTCGCCGTGATCGGCGGCGCCCTGTTCCTCGGCGAGAAGGTCACCCTCTGGACTGTGCTCGGCTTCGCCCTCGTACTGACCGGGTCCTACCTGGTCAACGGCACCCGACGCGAGGCCGCCCCGGCGCTGCCGGACACCGGGCGGGAACTGCAGGCGGCCTGAGCACCCGCGCTATCGTGGAGGGGTGCCCCTGACCACCACCTCCGAGGCCGCGTTCGCCGCCGACGTGCTGGCCAGTCCCCGGCCGGTGCTGGTCGACTTCTCGGCCGGCTGGTGCCCGCCCTGCCAGGTGATCGAGCCGGTGCTCGAGCAGATCGCCACCGACGAGGCCGCGCGGCTGCACGTGCTCACCGTCGACGTGGACGAGAACCCGGTGGTGGCCGACCTCTACGCCGTCACCGCGACGCCCACCCTCGTCCTGTTCCGGGGTGGGCAGGAGGTCGCCCGCATCAAGGGCCTCAAGCCGCGGGAGCTGATCCTCACGGAAGTTCGCCCGTGGCTGTCTACCGGCGGGTGAAGCGCTCCACGAACTCGGCGAAGTCCGGGCGGCCGACCGTGGCCGCCTGGGCCCACGACTCGAACTCCAGCACCTCGGGCAGTTCGGAGGTCTCGGACATCTGCACGGCCCGCTTGGCGTCGCGGATCAGGCCCGGGTCCCGCCGGGCCGCCTGGTGGGCGAGGACCGTGGCGACCCGCACCGGGTCGTCCACCAGCTGCGTCACCAGGCCGCTGCG
Organism: Kineosporia mesophila; assembly: GCF_021129235.1. Lineage (GTDB taxonomy): Bacteria > Actinomycetota > Actinomycetes > Actinomycetales > Kineosporiaceae > Kineosporia > Kineosporia mesophila. The sequence goes on along the minus strand of NZ_JAJOMA010000003.1, from coordinate 107,473 downwards.
CAGGGCCGTGTCGGCGTCGATGGTCTCGGCCGCGATGATCGCGGCCAGGGCCCGGTCGGCACCCATCCGCCGGGTCAGGAACCAGCTGGCGCCCCCACCCGGGTGCAGGCCGATGTCCGCGAACGTGACGGCGAACTGGGCGGCCGGCCCGGCGATCACGATGTCGCAGGCCAGAGCCAGATTGATGCCCGCGCCGACGGCTACGCCCTGCACCGCGGCGATGGTCGGGATCGGCAGGTCGGCCACCCCGAGGAAGCTGGCGTAGATGCGTTTGAGGTCGTCGCGGATCTGCGCGGTGGGCCGGTTCAGGTCGCCGAACAGACCGGGGACCTCGGCCCCGGCGCAGAACGCCTTACCCTCGGCCCGCACCACCAGGGCCCGGGCCCCGTCGTCGGTCGCCACCCGGGCCACGGCCTCGGCCAGCTCGTCGAGCATCACGGCGGACAGCGCGTTCCGTCGCTTGGCCGCGGCCAGCACGATGTGACGCACCGGGCCGTCCTTCTCCATCCGGACCGACTTCATCGTCCTGCTCCTTACCGACCTGTCTAGGACGTCCCCGAAGCAATCGTGATCATGCGAACCTTCCCCGGGAAGGTTCGCATGATCACGAAAAAACCGGATCAGGCGAGCTGCGGGGCCACCTCGGCCGCGATCAGCTCCACCTGGTCGAGGTCGGCCAGGTCGAGCACCTGCAGGAACAGGCGCTCGGCCCCCTGCTCGGCGTACTGGCCGATGGCCTCGACGGCTTCGTTCACGGTGCCGACGATGCCGCCGTTCTCCCGCATCTCCTCGACCTCCCGGCCGATCGCGGCGGCCCGGCGCTTCAGCTCGGCGTCGTCGCGGCCCACGCAGACCACGGCGGCGGACGAGAACACCGGCAGGTTCGTGCGGCCGGCCTCGGCGCAGGCCCGGCGGACCCGCTCGAACAGCGGCCCGACCTCGTCCTGCTTCACGAACGGGGTGTTGAACTCCGCGGCGAACCGGGCGGCCAGGGCCGGGGTACGCCTGGCTCCCTTGCCGCCGACGATGAACGGCAGCTTCTCCTGCTGCGGCTTGGGCAGTGCGGGGGAGTCGGTGAGCTGGTAGTGCTTGCCGTCGAAGTCGTAGGTCTGACCGACGGGCGTGGTGAACAGGCCCTCGATGATCTCGAGCTGCTCGGCCAGACGGTCGAAGCGCTCACCGACCGGCGGGAACGGGATGCCGTAGCCGGAGTGCTCGGCGTCGAACCAGCCCGCGCCCAGGCCGAGCTCGACCCGGCCGCCGCTCATCTGGTCGACCTGAGCCACGCTGACCGCGAGCGGTCCCGGGTAGCGGAAGGTGCCCGAGGTCACCAGGGTGCCCAGGCGAATGGTGGACGTCTGCACGGCCAGACCGGCCAGGGTCACCCAGGCGTCGGTCGGGCCGGGGAGGCCGTCGCCACCCATCGTGAGGTAGTGGTCGGAGCGGAAGAAGCCGTCGTAACCGGCGCTTTCCGCGCACTGCGCAACCTTGAGCAGATCCTGATAGGTCGCCCCCTGCTGGGGCTCGGTGAAGATGACCAGACGCATGCTGCCAGCCTTTCAGATCCGCGTGCGGGGCGCCCACGCACCCGGCGATGTTTGTCTATCGGCCCTGGTGGGTACCTCGAAACAGTCTGAAATTAGTTAGATCTCACTATTGACAGATTCCTTGTGAACGGACTGTTAATGACCGACCATGGCGGCATGGTGCCTTCCTGGGAGCGCAAACTGCTGTCCGAGGGGGAGGCTCCGGACCCGCGGTTCACCCTGGCCAACGAGCGCACGTTCCTGGCCTGGATCCGCACGTCGCTCGGCCTGATCGCCGGTGGCATCGGTGCGGACGCCTTCCTCACCGACGTGCCCGACCTGCAACGTGAGCTGCTCAGCTCCCTGCTGCTGATGATGGGCGGGGCCCTGGGCGTCGCGGCCTACCGCCGGTGGTGGGCGAGCGAGCGGGCCATGCGCTCGAACCTGCCCCTGCCCCTGCTCGGCGTGGTCGGCCTGATCGGTTACGGCGTGGGCATCGCGGCCCTGGTGCTGGTCGCCGTCGTGCTGCTCAGCAGCTGATGGCCCGTTCCTTCGACCCGGGCCTGCAGGTCGAGCGCACCACCCTGGCCTGGATTCGTACCTCGATGGCCTTTGCCGTCGTGTCGCTGCTGATGATTCGCACCAGCCGGCCCGAGACCGTGGTCGTGGCCGTGGTTCTCGCCCTGGCCGGGCTGGTCGCCAGTGCCGGGCTGGGCCTGGTGCAGCGGTCCCGGCACCGCGACCGGGTGACCGACTTCAACGAGGCCGTCCCGGTGCCCGGTTTCCGGGCGGTCACCGCGGGCACGGTGCTGACCCTGCTCCTGGCCGGGGCCGCGCTGTGGTGCGTCTGGTCGTGAAACCCTAACGGCGGCGCACGATCAGCAGGGTGGTGTCGTCGGTGCGGGCCGCCGGGACCGAGTCGATGAGCAGGTCGGCCACTGCGTTCAGCGGCAGTGCGCCGGCCGCCCCGACCGTGTCGGCGACGCGCTGGATGCCCTCGTCCGGGCTCAGCGACCGGTGCTCGCTCAGCCCGTCGGAGTAGAGCACCAGCGACTCGCCCGGGGCCAGGGTGCCCGACCACGACCCGGCCACCACCTCCACGCCCAGGCCGATCGGGGGCCGGGCCGTGACCAGGAGGGGGCCGGCGCCGTCGGCCCGCGCGAGCACCGGGTGCGGATGCCCGGCCCGGGCCACCTCGAGCTCGCCGGTGACGGAGTCGTACAGGGCCAGTACCACTGTGGCCAGCGTGGGGCGGAAGACCAGATGGGCCAGGGAGTCCAGCCGCGCCAGGGTCTCGGCCGGGGGAGCGCCCTCCAGCAGGTACGCCCGCAGGGCGGTGCGCAGCTGGGTCATCGTCGCGGTGACCGAGCTGCCGTGCCCGGTGACGTCGCCGACCACCAGGGCCAGCCGTCCGTCGGGCAGCTCGAAGCAGTCCCACCAGTCGCCCGCGAACCGGCCCTCCGGGGCGGGCAGGTACCGCACCTCCAGCTCGGCGCCCGGCACCGAGGGCAGCCCGGCCGGGCGTAACGCGTCGTGCAGGTCCTCGACGATGCTGACGGCCTCGCGCTCGTAGCGGCGCATCTGGGCGGTGGCGGCGGTGCCCAGGGACGTCACGGCCTGCACCTGCCACAGGTCCCAGGGGGTGCTGCGGCCGCGCAGTTTCTCCTCGGCGACCTCGAACGACCGACGCGGGCCGATCCGGGCGCTGCCGTCGGCGCGCACCGTGACGGTCTTGTCGTGGGGGTCGCCGGCCCAGCGCACCGTGCGTTCCACGGCCCGCTTCACCCAGAGGATCCAGGAGCCGGGGGCCAGCGGCAGCACCATGGCCCCCGCCACCGCCTCGCTGCCCAGACCGGGTCGCAGCGCCTCCAGATGGTCGGTGAAGGCCGGGATCCCGTCGGTGCGGGCCAGGGCGGTCGCGACCTGGTCGGCCAGCGCCGCGCCGGGTACTTCGCCCCAGCTCGCCCGGACCGCGCCGTGGCGCAGCAGTACCCCGTCGGCGTCGGCCAGCCCGGCGACCAGGGCCAGGTCGGCGGTGGCCAGGGCCTCGACCGGGGACAGCTGCGGCTGCTGCAGTACCGGCAGCAACTGGTCGACCTGCTGCTGACCGGCCGCCAGCCGGGCCGCGTCGTCGGTGGTCTCCCGGGTGGTCACGATCTCCATCGCGGCCTGCACCAGGAAGTCGGCTGCGGCCCGCTCGTCGTGCGAGGGCTGCAACGGCCCGTCGTAGTGGTGGCAGGCGATCAGGCCCCAGAGGGCGCCGCCCCGCACCATCGAGACCGACATCGACGCGCGCACCCCCATGCCCCGCAGGTACTCCAGGTGAACCGGCGACACACTGCGCAGCGGCGCGTACGACAGGTCGAGCTCGCCCCCGTCGTCGCCGGGGACCCGGGGCACGAGCCGGGCCGCCCCGGCGTGCGAGTCGACGATGAAGCGCAGCCGGTTGAGCACGTAGAGCCGGCGGGCCTGGGCCGGGATGTCGGCCGCCGGGTACTGCTGGCCGAGGAAGGGCTCCAGGTCGGGACGGCGCCGTTCGGCGATCACCTCGCCGTTCCACTCCCGGTCGAAGCGGTAGACCATGACCCGGTCGAAACCGGTGACCCGCTGCACCGCGGCGACGAGCCGCTCGAACACGGCGCCGTTGTCGGGAGCCATCCGCAGCCGGGAGATCTGGGTGTTCGTGGCCGACAGGGACACCGAGCGGCCCAGCGACACGTCGGTCACGGCCTCCAGCTCCACGACCAGCCGGCCCGGGCCGGCGTGGTGCACCAGCACGTCGACCGCGCGCCCGGCCCACGGGCCACCCGCCGGGCCGCCCCAGCGCACCGGTTCCAGCAGGTCGTCGTCCGCGACGCGTTGCGCCACCTCCGACCACAGCTGGTCGCCGAGCATCTCGGCGACCGGGGTGCCCGGGGCCGAGGGCGCGCCCGGCACGAACTCGGTGAGGTTCTCCGAGGCCGTCAGGAGCGTGTGCCGCTCGGGGTGCACCACGATCATCACGCCGTGCGGCTGCACCGATCCGGGGTACTGGATCGGCTCGCGGGCGCACTCGTCGAGATCGGGTTCGGGAAGAGTCACTGCGGAGGGATCCTGCCGTCGGGTGTCGGGGTGAGCAGCCAGGCCTCGAAGACCGCGAACAGCTCGGACGCCGCGAGCACGGCCTCGGCCAGCTCGGCGGGGGTCAGGTCGTCGAGGAGGGCCTTGGTCTCGCGCCAGCTCGCGATGCGACCGGGGTCGTGGGCCAGGCTGGTGCAGGCGTCGTGGGGGATGCCGCCGGCGACGGCGTGCCGGGCGATGACCGAGCCGCCCAGGGCGGAACCGTCGAGCACGTAGAGGTGGCCCAGGGCCTGCCCCCGGGTCGAGGGGGCGGGGGGCAGGGGGCTGCGGGGCAGGTCGCGCACCTCCTCGTCGGTCAGGCCGAGCGAGCGCAGGTCGGACGCGATGGCCCCGGCCCGGCGGCGGGAGGGCACGTCCGGCGCGGTCCGGCCGGACTGCCCGGCGTACCAGGAGCCGAGCTCACGCTCGAGGGGCTCGTGCAGCCCCAGCATGCGCTGCAGCCACCAGCGGTGGGTGGCCTGGTCCCAGGCCCGCAGGTCGACGAGGGAGTCCAGGCGCTCGTGGGTAGCACGGGTGGCCGCGCGCAGGGCCTGGATCCCGTGCTCGGTGGGGGTGTCGGTCACCTACTGCTCCGTCCGCGGTGGTGGAACGTCACGACATCGCTGGTCATGTCGATCACGTCGGGCCAGAAAACCCTGGTGAGCTAGCATAACGACGCAAGCTGCCCGGGCCCACGCCATGGAGAACACCGTGGTGACCGGTCCGGGGCGGAACAGGAGACGGCTGTCCGGTGACGACGACGCCGCGCGGGGAGAACAGGAGGCGAAGGTGTCCCGCAAGGATGAGGACCACCCGGCCTCGGGGCTGCAGGAAAATGCCCCTGGTGATGTGGTCGTGCTCTCGCAGGGTGACCGGACGCTGGTCATCCTCTACGGGGATGTCGACGTCCGCGTCAGTGAAGACCTGGAGTATGCGGGCCGGTTCTCCATCGATGCCGGCCGGTGCACGGTGATGGACGTGCGTCAGGTCACGATGATGGATTCCGTCGGCGTCTCGTTCGTGGTGAGGCTGGCCGCGGGTCTTCGCGCCGCCGGTACGGAGCTCCTGCTGCAGGGGCCCTCACGGCGGGTGTCCGAGCTGATCAGCCTGGTCGGGGCCAACGAGCTCACTCGCTGGCTGCCGGAGCAGACGCCGGCGGCCGCCGCGGTGGTGGAGCGGTCGTGAGCGCCGCCGTACTCACCGAGGGCCGGCCCCCGTCCGGGTTCTGGGCGCAGCGCCTCGACTGGGAGATCGACTCGTTCGGCAGCTCGGTCGAGGCCCGTACCCAGGCCCGTGACGCGGTGGCTGCCGCCGGTGAGTCGGTGCACCCCGCCCACCCCTCCGGTCACGTCTTCTCGGCGGCCAGCGAGCGGGTGGAGCTGACCATGGGCGAGCTCACCGTCAACGGCCTGCGCCACGGCGGTCCGCCGGTCACGGCATCGCTGTCCCGGGGTACCCAGGGCTGGCTGCTCGTGGTCACCGACCAGGCGGCCGACCGGGTACCGGTGCCGCCCGGCACCGACCTCACCGCGGTGGGCGGTCTGGGGCTGCGCCTGGTGTTGTCCATGGCCGTCGAGGTCGGCTGGTGCGTCGAGGAAGACCGCAAATTGGTCTGGGCGCTCGTCGCAGACGCGCCCTCACCGGGCCTCGTCCACCGGCTCGACCAGGCAGTGTCCTAATCCTGCAACAACTCCCGGGCGGCGGTCGCAGTTACCGCGGCAGTGACCCGGTCGAGCACCACAGACTGTAATTTCCAGCGTTGCCAGTGCAGTTCGACGCTCGCCGGACGGTCCGGCGCGAGCGCCACCAGCCGGCCGGCCGCCAGGTCGTCCAGGCACTGCTGCTCCGGCAGCATCCCCCAGCCGAAACCCGTCCTCACCGCCCGGGCGAAGTCCTGCGAGGTGGGCACGTAGTGCCGCGGCGATATCGGGTCGTGGCCCACGGCGGTGCGCAGGAAGGCCTGCTGCAGGCCATCCTGACGGTCGAAGTCCACCAGGGGGACGCCGTCCAGGCCGGCGGTTCCCGCCTCACCGTTCAGATGCCGGTCGACGAAGGCCGGCGAGGCCACCGCGTGGTACCGCATCGTGCCCAGGCGTACCGACGAACATCCCTGCACCGGAGCCGATTCCGCCGTCACGGCCGCCATCACGGTGCCCGACCGGAGCAGGTCGGAGGTGCGGTCCTGATCCTCCCGGTGCAGGTCGAAGACCACCGCCGTGTCGTCCAGCACGCCGGCCAGCGCCCCCAGGAACCAGGTGGCCAGCGAGTCGGCGTTCACCGCGAGCGCGATCGTGGGCACACCGGCGTGGCCGGTGCCGGCCAGGGCCCGGGCGGTCTCCTCCTCCAGCAGAGCGGCCTGCCGGGCGTGTCGCACCACCACCTCACCGTCGGCCGTGGGCCGGATCGGGGTGGTGCGCCGCAGCAGGATGCGCCCCGCCGCCTGCTCCATCGCCTTGACCCGCTGCGACACGGCGCTCGCGGTGATGTTCAGGTGGGCCGCGGCCGCGTCGAACGTGCCCTCGTCCACCGCCGCGAGCAGGGTCTGGAGATGATCCCGCTGAAAGCGCATGAGCTCAGCTTAAGCACCTTCAGAAAGATGAGCTGTACTACAGACGGGCCCGCTCGTAGCGTCATCGGCATGCACCTGATGCCCGCCGTCTTCGGCCTGATGACCGGACTGAGCCTGATCGTCGCCATCGGCTCCCAGAACGCCTACCTGCTGCGCCTCGGGATCGCCGGGACGACGCGGGTCGTGCTGCCGGCCGTGGTGGTCTGCGCGGCCTCGGACGCGGTGCTGATCCTGGCCGGGGTGCTCGGGGTGGGTGCCCTGGTGCAGAGCGCACCGATGGCCCTGACGGTGATCCGGGTGGTGGGCGCGGCCTTCCTCATCACCTACGCGCTGATGGCCGCCCGCCGGGTGATCTGGCCGGACGGAGGGGCACTGGAGGCCCGGGAGGTGGCCCCGGGGGCGGGCGCCCGCCGGGCGGTCCTGACGATGCTGGCCCTGACCTGGCTCAACCCACACGTCTACCTGGACACCGTGGTCATGCTCGGATCGATCGCCAACGGCCAGTCGCAGGGACGCTGGTGGTGGGTGGCCGGAGCCGTTGCCGCCAGCATGATCTGGTTCACCGCTCTGGGTTTCGGGGCCCGGCTGCTACGGCCGGTGTTCTCCCGGCCGGTCGCCTGGCGGGTGCTCGACGGTGTCATCGCCGTCGTGATGCTGACCCTGGGCCTGCGGATCGCGGTCGGCGTCTAGCACCTGCTGGGCGATGCGGAAGGCCGTGTTCGCGTCGGGAACGCCGCAGTAGATGGCGTTCTGGAGGATGACCTCCTTGATCTCGCCCACCGTGAGGCCGTTGCGCCGTGCGGCCCGCACGTGCAGGGCCAGTTCCTCGTGGTGGCCCCGGGCGATCAGCGCGGTGAGCGTGATCATCGAGCGGCTGCGCCGGTCCAGGCCGGGCCGGGTCCAGATGCCGCCCCACGCGTAATCGGTGATGAACTGCTGGAACTCGGCGGTCAGGTCGGTGACGGCCGCGGTGGCGCGGTCGACGTGGGCGTCGCCGAGCACCTCGCGGCGCACGGCCGTACCGGCGTCGATGCGCTCGCCCACGCTCTGGTCACGATCCATGGTGGCCTCCGGAGGTGAGGGCCCGATGGAGGACGTCGTCCACCAGTAACCCGGTCAGGCCCAGGTAGTCGCGGGGATCGCTGCCGGGGGTGTTCCCGGACAGCTCGCGCATGCTGGTCTGCTCGGCCAGGATCGCCGGGCCCGCGGCCTCGAGGTTCGCGAGCATCCGGTGCGGGTCCACCCGCAGGCCGGTCAGCAGTTCGCTGGCCTGCCCGGCGGCCGAGGCGGTGGCCCGGGACAGGGACTGCAGGGCGGGCCATTCGGTGTGCCAGGAACCGTCGGGCCGCTCGTCGACGGCCTCGGCCGCGGCCAGGTGCAGCGTGGCTCCCCACTGCGGGGCGCTCAGTGCGGTGCGGCGGATCAGCACCGACAGCACCGGGTTCTGTTTCTGGGCCATCGTCGAGGAGCCCCCGCGCCCGATGACGCTCGGCTCGGCCAGCTCACCGATCTCCGGGCGCCCCAGCACGATCACGTCGCGGGCGATCCGGCCCCAGGCGTCGCACGCGCCGACCAGCACGTCGCCGACGGCCGTGACCGGGCCCCGCGCGGTGTGCCACGGCGGCGCCCAGGCCAGGCCCAGTCCGCAGGCCGTGCCCTCGAGCAGCTCGCGCACCGTGCGGCCGGGATCGGCCGCACCGCTGCCGCGGGCCAGCTCCAGGACGGCGCTGAGCGTGCCCGCGGCCCCGCCGAGCTGCACCTTCAGGGCCGGCAGGCGGTCGAGAGCGTCGCGGGCGTCGAGCAGCGCGGTGAGCCACTGCGCGACCTTCAGCCCGAACGAGGTCGGCACCGCGTGCTGGGTTAGGGTGCGCCCGGCCATCGCGGTGTTGCGGTGCTGCCCGGCCAGGGCCGCCAGCGCGTGGATCTGGGCGTCCAGCTCGTCGCGCACCCGCTCCAGCACGTCGCGCAGGCAGATGGCCAGGGCCGTGTCCATGACGTCCTGGCTGGTCAGGCCGCGGTGTACCCACAGGGCAGCGTCACCGTCCAGCGTCGAGCGCAGCCACCGGGTCAGCGGGATGACCGGATTGCCCCCGGCCTCGGTGCCCGCCGCGACCGCGGAGGCGAGCCCGTCCGCGTCCGCCATTTTGACCGTCAGGCGACCCGCGGCCCGGGCCGGCGCGATCCCGGCGGTGACCAGACCGTCGAGCCAGACCTGCTCGACCCGGAGCATGGCGGTGAGCAGTGCGGCGGGGGACATCAGCGCGCCCGCGCGCTCGTCGCCGGGCCAGAAGATCGTCACGGGGTCAGTCTGCCCGATGTCCCGGGAATCGCAGGAACACGGTCTCGCCCTCGCCCTGGAGGCGGATGTCGAAGCGGTAGCCGGTGGATTCCTCCCTCGCGCGCAGGGTGTCGCGGCGGTCCGCGGGAAAGGCCCCGAGGTCGGCGCCGGGCAGGTAGGCGCGGGTGAACAGGCGGTCGAGCAGCCCGCGGGCGAACACGGTGACCGCGAAGAACGGGACCTCGCCGCCGGGCCGCAGCGTGCTGAGGGAGTAGTGGCCGGCGGCGTCGGTGCTCGCGCGGCCCCAGCCGGTGAAGGTGAAACCGTCGCGGCGCAGCGACCCGGCCGAGCGCACCACCGCACCGTCGGGACCGGGCTGCCAGATCTCGATCAGCGCGTCCGGCACCGGGTTCCCCTCACCGTCCCGCACCGCGCCGTGCAGGCGGACCGCCCCGGGGGAACCGGGCGGCACCAGATGGTTGTCGCCGGGGTAGGGGAGCGCGTAACCGAAGAAGGGGCCGACGGTCTGGCCCGGTGTGGCGCGGTGGGTCATGCCTCGCCCTCCTCGTCCGGCTCGAACCGGGTGCGGTGGGTGCCGGTGAGCACGATGTCCCAGCGGTAGCCGGTGCTCCACCCGGGGGTGGTCACGTCGTGGTCGTAGTGGGCGACCAGCAGTGCCCCGTCGGCCGGGTCGGTGATCGACTGGTAGATCGGGTCGTAGGCGAACAGCGGATCACCCGGGAAGTACATCTGGGTGATCCGGCGCTGGGTGAAATCCGTTCCGAACAGCGAGAAGTGGATGTGGGCCGGGCGCCATGCGTTGCGGTGGTTGCGCCACGGGTAAGGGCCGGGCCGGATCGTGGTGAACCGGTAGGTGCCCTCGGCGTCGGTCAGGCAGCGACCCACCCCGGTGAAGTTCGGGTCGATCGGCGCCGGGTGCTGGTCGCGCTGGTGGATGTACCGGCCCGAGGCGTTGGCCTGCCAGATCTCGACGAGCTGGTGCGGGACCGGGCGCCCGTCGCCGTCGGTGACCCGGCCGGTCACCACCATGCGCTCGCCGATCGGCTCACCGGAGTGCTGGATCGTCAGGTCGGCCTCCAGCGGGTCCACGTCCTGATGCCCGAAGCACGGTGCCCACAGCTCGGCGCCCTCCGGGTCGGCGGGGTGCGGATCCTGGGTCGGGTGCCGCAGGATGCTGCTGCGGTAGGGGGTGTAGTCCAGGGCGGGCTGCGCGAGATCGGTTCCCCGCCGGGCATTCCCGAAGGCGGTGATCTCGTCGCTGATCTGGCGCTGCGTGGTGGTCGGGGCGTCCGATGACGGCGTCGGCATGCTGGTGACGGTAGGCGTTTACTTCCGGTGCGGAACAGGTGAGACTTCCGTCCAGCGGAAGTTCCGGGGAGGAGTGCCGATGGTCGGCTCGCGGGGTGCGACGGCGGGGGAGAGCGTCACCGCCCGGGCCCTGGCCCTGCTCGGCGCCTTCGACGACCGGCACCGGCGGCTCACCCTGACCGAGATGGCCCACCGGGCCGGGCTGCCCGTGCCGACCGCCCATCGGCTGGTGGCCGAGCTGGTGCGGTGGGGTGCGCTGGAGCGTCTGCCCGACTCCGCCCGCTACGTGGTCGGCCGCCGGGTCTGGGACCTCGGGCTGCTGGCCCCGGTGCAGACCGGGCTGCGGCAGGTGGCCTCGCCCTTCCTGCACGACATCTACGCCGCCACCCTGGCCACCGTGCACCTGGCCGTGCGCGACGGGATCGAGGTGCTCTACGTCGACCGGCTCGCGGGCCACCAGTCGGTGCCGGTGGTGAGCGAGGTCGGTTCCCGGCTGCCGCTGCACTCGACCGGGGTGGGCAAGGTGCTGCTCGCGCACGCTCCGGCCGGGGTGCGCCGGGGTGCCCTGGAGCGGCTGACCCGGATCACGCCCTACACGATCACCCAGCCCGGGCGGCTCACGGCGCAGCTGGAGCGGGTCCGGCGCGAGGGGTACGCGCAGACGGTGGAGGAGATGAGCCTGGGCGGCTGCTCGGTCGCCGTACCGGTGCGCGGGAGCCGGGGCGAGGTGGTCGCGGCGCTGGGCCTCGTGGTGCCCTCGCTGAAACGGGACCGGCCCCGTCTGGTGGCCGCGTTGCGGGTGGCGGCGGAGGGGATCAGCCGCTCGCTGCGCTGAGACCCGGGGTGGTGCCGACGGGGATGTCCCGGGCCGGTTTCGGCCGGCCCAGGTAGTAGCCCTGGGCCAGCTCGCACCCGATGACGGCGAGCCGGTCGAGCTGTTCCTGGGTCTCGACCCCCTCGGCGACCACGTCGAGGCCGAAGGCGTGCGCGGCGGTGACCATGAGCTGGACCAGCGCCTGGGTGCCGGGATCGTCCGGGCGCAGGAAACTCCGGTCGATCTTGAGGGTGTCGACCTGGAGCTTCTGCAACTGGCCGATGCTGGTGTAACCGGTGCCGAAGTCGTCCAGGCTGACCGCCACCCCCAGTGCCCGCAGGTCCCGCACGTGGGCGTCGGCGGTGGGCTCGTCGAGCAGCACGGTCTCGGTGATCTCGACCACCAGCCGCCGCGCCTCCAGGCCGCTCGCCTGCAGGGCGTGGCGCACCTCGCCGACCAGCGTGCGGGAGGCCAGGTGCCGGGCCGAGATGTTGACGGCCATCGTGACGTCGCCGTGGCCGTCCGGGTCCTGCCGGCTCCAGACCATCAGCTGCTGCGTGGCGTGATTCAGTACCCAGCGGCCGATCTCGCAGATCAGCAGGCTCTCCTCGGCGACCGGGATGAACTCGTCGGGCGGCACCAGGCCCCGCTCGGGGTGCCGCCAGCGGATCAGGGCCTCGTAGGAGCGCAGTGTGCCCGTGGCCACGCTCATCACCGGCTGGTAGTGCAGCTCGAACTCGCCCGAGGCCAGCCCGGCGCGGATACCGGCCTCCAGGCGGGCCCGGGCCTCGAGCTCCTCGCGCAGGGTGGTGTCGAACATCTCCACCCGGCCCCGGCCCTTGCCCTTGGCCCCGTAGGCGGCCAGATCGGCGTTCTGCAGCAGCTTCTCGGCGTCCGTCTCACCGTCGCGGGCCAGGGCGATGCCGACACTGGCGCCTACCGAGGCCCGTCCGGCCCGGGTCATGATCGGGGTGCTGACCGCGGCCACCAGGCGCTCGGCGACGGCCACCAGCTCGGCCGGGGACGGCACCGGGTCGATCAGCACGACGAACTCGTCACCGCCCTGCCGGCCCAGCAGATCGCCCTTGCGCAGAACACTTCTCATCCGCTCGGACACCGTGCGCAGGACCTCGTCGCCCGCGGGCTGGCCGAGCTGCTCGTTGACCTTCTTGAAGAAGTCCAGGTCGACCATGAGCACCGCGACCTCGTCACCGGCCCGCGCGGCCCGGTGCATGAGCGAGGTGAGCAGTTCCCGGATGTAGGCGCGGTTGGGCAGATCGGTCAGTGAATCGTGGGCGGCCTGGTGCTGCAGGTCCTCGCGGTAGGCGTCGCGTTGCTGCGTGGACGCCCGCAGCTGCCCCATCGACAGCCAGAGCCGGGCGGGCACGAGCAGGGAGAGCACGGAGGAGACGACGGCGATCGGCAGGTGATTGAGGTTCAGCTGGTTGAAGTAGTCGACCATCAGCACACCCGGCACGACCAGCAGGGCCGCGTACATGGCGACCAGGCGGACCGGGGACACCTCCCAGGTCGGCAGGGCACTGACCCGGGCCGGAACGCTGGCCGAGCGCAGCGCCCCGTAGCCCCAGCCGATGTACATCACCAGGTAGATGGTCTCGAACCAGCGGTCCTGCGGGTTCAGGGTGCCCTGGCTCACGCCGTAGGTCACGTTCCCCAGCAGCCCGGCGAGCACACCCCCGGTCAGCGCGGTCGTGGCCCAGCCCTCCACCGGTGCGGGCACGCTGGTGACCAGCCAGATGGCGGCGGCCAGCATCCCGATCGTCGTGGCCGGGTAGAGCAGGCCGACGGTCTCGGCGAGATCCAGGCTGCCGGACAGCGGCTGGTAGAGGGCCACCCACAGCACCAGCCCCCCGGCCCCGGTGACCACGGCCGTGTCCAGGAGACCGGTCGCGTCCACCCGGCGACCGCGCTGCAGCAGCAGGAGGCCGAGCGCGGCGGCGACGTTGCCGGTCAGCCAGCCGGCGTCGGCCCAGCTGGGATAGGGAAGCGGATCACCAGTCGCGGCGTGCCAGGCGACGTATCCGTCGGCGACCGCGCCCAGGCCGGAGCCGAGGGAGAACGCCGGCCAGGCCAGGCGCCGGGGGCGGTCCCGCCGGGCGGCGAGCAGCACGGCCGCCGTGCTGCTCAGACTCACGGCGACCTGGGCCACGCTCCGGGCCGAGCCGGCTGGTACCAGCCAGTAGCCGCTGAGGAGGAGAGCGGCGACGACGAGGTACCGCCGGCCGGCGTCGAGGCGCATGGGCCAGCGATCGACCCGGCCGGGCGTGGGGTGAAGGAGGCTTCCCGGGTGTCATACCTCCGGCCCCCGGTCGTGACCGTGCGTCACCCGGGACGGTCAGAGACCGATCGGCATCCCCGCGTAGTTCTCCGCCAGGCCCCGGGCCGCGGCCTCGCTGCCCGCCACCCACCGCAGCTGCGACAGCTGGAGCTGGGCGTCGAACGGGTCGTCCCCGGTGTGCAGCATGGTCGTCATCCACCAGGAGAAGTGGGTGCAGCGCCAGACCCGGCGCAGGGCCGTGTCCGAGTAGGCGTCCGCGGCCCGGTGGTCGCCGCGCACGAGCAGGCCGGCCAGGGCGGGGGCGAGCAGGGCCACGTCGGCCACCGCCAGGTTGAGCCCTTTCGCGCCCGTGGGCGGCACGATGTGAGCGGCGTCGCCGGCCAGGAAGAGCCGCCCGTGCCGCATCGGCTGCTGCACGAAACTGCGCATGGGCAGCACCGACTTCTCGGTGATCGCGCCGGTGGCGAGCTCCCAGCCGTCCAGGTTCAGGCGGGTGGACAGCGCCTCCCAGATCCGGTCGTCCGGCCAGGCGGCGATGTCGGTGCCGGCCGGCACCTGCAGGTAGAAGCGGCTGACGTCGGCCGAGCGCATCGAGTGCAGGGCGAAGCCGTCCGGGTGCCGGGCGTAGATCAGCTCGTCGGTGGAGGGTGCCACGGCGGCCAGTACCCCCAGCCAGGCGTAGGGATAGGTGCGTTCCCAGGTCTGGCGCGCGGCCGGCGGCACCGCGCCCCGGCTGGGTCCGAACGAGCCGTCGCAGCCGACCACGACGTCCGCGTCGAGCCGCCGGCGCTTCCCGTCGGCGTCCGTGAAAGTCACGTACGGGTGGTCGGACTCCACGTCGTGGACGCCGGTGTCGCCGATCCCGTAGAGGATCGGCTGCCCGGCTGCCTCCCGGGCCTGGCCGAGGTCTTTCTGCACCTCGGTCTGCCCGTACACGGTGACCGTGCGCCCGATCAGGTCGACGAAGTCGAGGTGGTGGCGTTCCTGCGGCCACTGCAGGTGGATGCCCCGGTGCGGGTCGCCCTCGGCGAGCAGCCGGTCGCCCAGCCCGTTCTGTACCAGCAGGTCGACCGTGGACTGCTCGAGGATGCCGGCCCGGATGCGGGCCTCGACGTACTCCTGGGTGCGGGTCTCCAGCACCACCGACTCCACCCCCTCGGCCTCGAGGAGATGGGACAGGAGCAATCCGGCAGGGCCGGCGCCGACGATGGCGACCCGAGTGCGCATGGCCATCAGTGCACCTCAGATCTCGTCGGCGGGCGCGTCCGGCGTTTCACTGGGCGAAAGCGCGGTCGGCTGGAGTTTCTCCAGCCGGGAGCGCAGCAGGGGACGCCGGTCGGCGTTGCCGGGCAGGGCCGCGTACTTCTCCCCGAACGCCGCGAGCAGGGCGTCGTCGAGCCGGCGCACGGCGCCCGGCGGGTACTTGTAGGCCATCCGCGTGTTCAGGTCGAGCTCGTTGACCGGCAGCAGCACCTCGGTGAGTTCCGGCAGCGAGGTGATCGCCAGCTCGGACAGCAGGCCGGTGATCCAGGTGTAGTGCTCGGTGCGTGACCAGCCGGCCTCCGGGTACTGCCCGGCCAGGAAGGCCGCCAGTTCGCGGGCGCCGACCCGGGAGTCGTCGTCGGCGATGTCGCGGCCGGTGGTCTCGTCGTCGGCGGCCGGCTCACCGCCGGGCAGCGGGTGGCTCTCGGCGATCCGGTCGCGGATGTTCGAGAACTCCTGGTCGGCCAGCTCCAGCAGGCCGGCGGCCAGGGTGAAGCGGCGGTCCAGTTCCGGGGCCTGCTCGGCGGGAATCGAACCCTTGTAACGGATGTCGTGCTCGAACTCGGCCCAGGCGTGCTGCAGCACGGTGCGCACCTGGAGCGAGGCGGCCCGCCCGCGCAGAGCCTCGTAGTCGGAGTGGCCCTCCCGGGCGGCGTCCAGGGCGATCAGCATGTGCCGGCTGCGGTAGCCGAAACGGCCCTGCCGGGCGGTCTCCTCGCCCATGTCCCGGTCGCGTTTGACCAGCAGCTGGTCGTGGATCACGTCGGCCACGGTGGCGACGTCGTGCTGCACGTAGGTGATGACCCGGACGCCGATCTGGTCGTTGATCTCGCGCAGCGGGTCGGTGTAGACCAGCTCGCCGTCCGCGGTGCGCCGCCCGGCCTTGCCGGCGAACGAGGCCACCGTCTTGGCCCGGCCGTTGACGCTCAGGTAGTTGATGCCGGCCTCGTCGAGGATCGAGGTGACCAGGGCGACGAAGGTGTCGGCCGCCTCGGTCAGGGCGGGCTGGCGCAGGGCGTACTCGCGCACGACGAGCGACACCGGGTCTTCCTGCGCGGGGTCGTCGGGCGAGCTCGGCTCCAGCCCCTCGGGCAGCGCGGGGGTGACGATGTAACCGTTCTCGGCGTCGCCGTAGGTGGTCATCATCTGCGGGTGGCGGGTGGCCAGAAGCGCCACGTAGGCGCAGATCACGGCGTCGACCTGGTCCTCGACGACGCGTAGCTCGCTCTTCTTCCCGGCGTTGCCCGCGGCCTCGGTCAGCTCCGGCCAGCGGGACCCGGGCCGGGTCAGGTGCAGGGCCGGCTCGGCCCCGGCCAGGCCGGCGACCAGGCCCATGAGCCGCAGCAGCTCGGTCTGCAGAAGGTCGCGTGTACGGCCCGGTTTGGCCTTGTACTTCAGCGTCCGGCCGAGCCGGAAGAGCGAGACGGTGGCGGCGTGCGGGTAGACCTCGAGCGCCCGCCGGCCCCGGCCCGAGCGCGGGTTCATGTCCAGCTTCAGCGCCGAGGCGATCCGGGCGCCGCGCGGAACCCCGGAGAACTCGGGCTTGGTGGTGTTCACCGGGTGGGCACCGGCGTGGAACCGGGCGAAGTCCTTGTTGAGGGCCGCCTCGGCCGGCCGGTTGCCGGTCTCGTTCCGGACGATCAGCGGGGCGTCGATCGCGACGACGCAGTCACCGGCCGTGTACGGCGCCAGCGCCGCGAGGATGTCCTCGTCGCTCTGGGCGGCGCTGACGTGCAGCAGCGCGCCCTCCTGGTCGAGCACGGCGAGTCCGGTGGGCTTGCGTTCGCCCCAGGCAAGATCCAGTCCGACGAAGTACACGGGAGAAAGCCTGCCGTATGCCGCGGGGAACTTCGCACACGACCCGGCCGATCGGCTGCCGGGTCAGCTTTCCGGGCCGGCTTTCCGGTCAGCGGGGGCTGACCCGGACCCGTCCCTTGCCTGCGCGTTTGGCCTGGTACATCGCCGCGTCGGCGGCGTCGAGCAGGGCCGGGCCGTTGTCGTCGTGGCCCGACAGCGCCACCCCCACGCTGGCCCCGATCCGGGCGTACGTCCCGTTCAGGTCGAACTGCTCCGCCAGGGTGGCGATCACGCCGTGCCCGATCGCGATCGCCGTGTGCACGTCGGCCACGCCCGGGCAGAGCACCGCGAACTCGTCCCCACCGATCCGCGCCACCACGTCGCCGGACCGCACGCAGGCCGCGATCCGGTCTGCCACCTGCATCAGGAGCTCGTCGCCGACACCGTGACCCTCGGTGTCGTTCACCGCCTTGAACCCGTCCAGATCGATGTACAGCACCGCCACGTCGCCCGCCCGGCCGGGCTCGGACAGGGCCCGGTCGAGCCGCCGGCGCAGCGTCGAGCGGTTCGGCAGACCGGTCAGCCCGTCGTGCGAGGCCTCGTGCCGCAGCCGTTCGGTGAGTTCCCGGCGGGCGGTGATGTCCTCGATCATGATGATCAGGTACGGCGGGCGGCCGTCGGCGGGACGTACGGCGGCCGTGGACATGTGCCCCCACAGTTCCCCGCCACCGGGGCGCAGGAACTTCCGGTCGCCCTGCACACTGTCGATCTCGCCCGTCAGCAGCCGTTGCAGGTTGACCGCGGCCCCGGAGGCGTACGGCTCCTCCAGCAGGTCCATGTAGTGGGTCCCGAGCAGGTCCTCCGGGGTCTGGCGGGTGAAGGCGCACAACGCCGGGTTGGTCTGCAGCACCAGACCCGGATCGGCCGGGTCCAGGCCGACGATCACCATCGCCAGCGGGGCGCCGTCGAAGGCCAGGCGGAACCGGTCCTCGCTCTCCTCCAGCTCGGCCCGGGTGCGCAGTGCCTCGCTCAGGTCGGTGAGCACGGCGATGAACTCGGCGGTGCCGTCGGGAGCGGTGTGCGGGGTGAGACTGAAATGCCCGGGGAACCGGGTGCCGTCACCGCGGACGCAGACGGTCTGGTGGCTGGCCGAGCCCTCGTGACGGCGGGACATGGCCTCGAAGACGACGGCCGGGTCGTCGGTACCGAACCGGGCCACGGCGGCCTGCCAGGCCTCGGGAGTCAGGAAGGCCGACGACCTCATCTTCCCGACCACCTCCGGCGCGACCCGGCCGAGGATCTTCTCGGCGCCGCGGTTGAACCGGGTGATCAGCCCGGTGCTCGCCGAGATGCCCAGGATCGCGGTCTCGGTCAGTGCCCCCATGACGGCGGCGAGGTCGCTGTCCGACCGGTCCCGGGCCAGTTCGGTCTCCCGGATCCCGGTGATGTCGTGCACGGTGGTGTGCAGGCGCACGACCCGGCCGGAGCTGTCGGTCTCGGCCTCGTTGCGGCCGACCACCAGCAGCTGCGACCCGTCCGGGCGCACCAGCCGGTACTCCCTCCCCTCTCTCGCCCGGCCGTCCGTGGACAGCTCCTGCACCACACGCAGTGCCCGTTCCCGGTCGTCCGGGTGGATGGCGGCGAGGTAGAGCCCCGTGTCCGGTGCCACCTGTGCCGGATCGAGGCCGAGCTGCCGGTACAGGCCCAGCGTCCAGGTCACCCCACCGGTCTGCACGTCCAGGACGGCCGACCCGGTGCCGGTCATTTCCTCGGCCTTGACCAGGGCGGAGGCCCGGTCCTCGCTGAGCCGCAGGGCGTCGTTCTTGGACCGGGCGGCCACCACGACGAAGAGCAGCAGCAGGGTCAGGGAGGACAGGGTGATCTGGATGGAGTACGTCCGGTGCAGACCCGGCTCGTTACCGAACGGCCCGCCCCCGTGCAGGGTGCCGATGGTCGCGAGGAGCCCCAGTACCTGGAGCGACACCATCGACCGCAGGGCCCCCAGACGCAGGCCTCCCCACAGCAACGGCAGGGCGCAGACCACCGAGGCGATGAGCCGCTGGTGCGCCACGAACACCGCCGCACCGACCGCACTCACCGCGACGAGCTGGGCCAGCCACTCCGCGTTGGTCCGCCCGTCTCGCAGCTTGCTCCACACCTCGCCGGTGGTGGAGACCAGGAAGGCGGGGGAGAGCAGCATCATGCCCAGGGCGTGGGTGCAGAAGTAGCCACCCCACAGGCCGGCGAACTGCCCACCGCCCGACAAGGTCTGGGAGATGCTGAAGAGCGTGGAACCGAGGGCGACACTCACGACCACGCAGAACGAGAAGCGCGCCGCGAGCCGGGGACTGTTCAGGTGCGCACCACCGGGCAGGGCGATCCGCAGCAGCACGGTCACGGCCAGCAGCTCGGTGGTGGTGGTGACGGCCATGCCTACGCAGGCCGCTATGTCGTAGCCGTAGGTCAGATTGCCGGCGAACTGACCCACGGCGATGCCGATCACCGCGGCCGGCCAGGAGCGCGGCGGCAGCCGGGCCATCAGGGCCAGCCCGGCCCCGGCCAGCGGCCACCAGACCGAGGTGTGCAGGTCCTGGTCGCGCAGCAGGTGCAGTCCCAGCTCGGTGAGGGCCAGGGAGAGGGCGAAACAGGCCACGAGCCGCCGCACCTCGCGGCCCGCCGTCATCGTGTACTCACCTCCACCCGGCCCTTGCCGCTGCGTTTGGCCTCGTACATCGCCTCGTCGGCCGCGTTCAGCAACTGCGGCACCGAGTCCCCGGCCCGCCGGGCGTCCTGCGGCGTGGACAGCGCGATGCCGATGCTCGCGCCGATCCGGCAGGACGAGCCCTCGACCGTGAACGGCTCGGCCAGCGTCCGCACGATGCGCTCGCCGATCGCCCGGGCCGTGCCCAGGTAGCCGACCCGGGGCAGGAGCACGGCGAACTCGTCACCCCCGAGCCGGGCCACCACGTCGGTGCCGCGCACGCAGCCGGCGATCCGGTCGGCCACCTGCACCAGCAGTTCGTCGCCCGCCCCGTGGCCGAGGGTGTCGTTCACCGCCTTGAACCCGTCGAGGTCGACGTACAGCACCGCGACCGGGCCGTCCGCGGGAGCCTCACCCAGCGCGTCCTCCAGCCGCCGGCGCAGCACCTGCCGGTTCGGCAGCCCGGTGAGCGGGTCGTGCGAGGCCTCGTGCCGCAGCCGCTCGGTGAGCTGCATGCGGGCGGTGATGTCCTCGATCATCGTGATCAGGTACGGCGGGCCGTCGGCCGGGCGCACCACCGAGGTGGACAGCAGCCCCCACACCTCGCTGCCGTCGGCACGGTGGAAGGCCCGCTCGGCAGTGGTCGAGTCGCCCCCCTCCAGCAGCAGGCTCTGCAGGTCGGTGGCGGCCGCAGCGGCGTGGGCGGGGGTCATCAGGTCGGCCAGGCGGCGTCCCACCAGCTTCGCCTCGGTGAGGGCCGCGAACCGGCACAGCGCCGGGTTGGCCCGCTCGATCCGGCCCGGGTCGCCGTCCTCCAGCATCACCACGGCCATCGCCATCGGCGCGAAGTCGAAGGCCAGCCGGAACCGGTCCTCGCTCTCCTGGAGTTCGGCCTGCGCCCGCAGCACCTGGGTCAGGTCGACGATGACGGCGATGAAGCTCTCCGTCTGCCCGTCCTGTCCCAGGACCCGGGTCAGGCTGCCCTGAGCCGGGAACCTCGAGCCGTCGTGGCGCACACAGATCCAGCGGCTGCTGGAATGACCGGTCCGGATCACCTCGTCGCCCAGCCCCAGCAGCTGCTCACCCACGCCGGCCCCGGCCTGCGCCCGCTCCAGGTCCTCGGGGGCGTGATAGATCGAGGGCTGGTGAATGCCGACCACCTCGTCCGCCCGCCACCCCAGCATCCTCTCCGCGCCCCGGCTGAAGAACGTGATCAGCAGACTGGTCGCGTCGCACCCGACGATCGCCACGTCCTCCACCGCGTCCAGTACGCCGGCCAGCCGGGTGTGGGCGCGCTGGAGATCCAGCTCGGCCTGCCGCATCTGCGTCACGTCGAGCACCGTCGAGCGCATCCGGGCGGGCCGGCCGTCGGGGTCGCGCTCGAGCCGGTTACGCACCATCAGCGTGCGCTCGGTGTTGTCCGGGCGCAGCAGGCGGAACTGCATGTCCGGGAGCCCGCCACCCTCCAGGGCCCGGGACAGGGAGGCCACCACCACGCCCCGGTCGTCCGGGTGGATCAGTTCCAGGTACGCGTCGGCGGTCGGGACCACGCTCCCCGGCTCGCGTCCCATCTGAACGAACATGCCGGCGCTCCAACGAGTCTCGTTCGAGTGCAGGTCCCAGATGGACGAGCCCAGGCCGGCGATCCGCTCGGCCTCCACGAGATCGGCGCCATCGGTCCGGGTCCTCTCCAGCAGCCGGGACCGGGCCTCGGCGGCGAGCACCACGAACAGCGTGCACAGGGTGGCCGAGACCAGTACGGCCTGGACCGCGAACGTCTGGGCGGCCGGCGGTTCCTGCACCACCGGGCCGACTCCGCGCAACGTGCCGACGGTCGTGATCACCGCCATCATCAGCAGCGAGCCCATCGCCCGGGTCGGGCCCAGGCGCAGGCCGCCCCAGATCAGCGGGACCGCACAGACGAAGTCGGGCACGACCCGCTGGTCGGTCAGGAAGACGCCCGCGGTGGTCAGGCCGAGCACCAGGGCCTGGGCGGCCCACTCCAGGTTCAGCCGGTGCCGCCCGACCTCCCGCAGCAGACTGTGCGCGTCGGCCGAGGCCAGGAACAGGGGCGACACCATGAGCAGCCCCAGGGAGTGGCTGCGCAGGTACCCGTTCCCCAGGCCGAGGACCGACTGCCCGTCCGGGGCGTTCTGCACCAGGGCGAACACGGTCGCCCCGCACATCACCCCGCCCACCGCGCAGCCCGCGAACCGCGCGGCCGCGAGGGGCGAGTCCAGCAGTACCCCGCCGGGAAAGGCCCGGCGCAGCAGCAGACTGATGACGAGGGTCTCGCCGAGGGCGGCACTCAGCACCAGCAGGGCTCGGTCCGGGGACGCGTAGTACGTGCTGAGATTGGTGACGAACTGCCCGGCGCCCAGCGCGAGCAGGGCGATCGGCCAGGACCGGGGCCGCAGCCGGGCCAGCAGAGCCACCCCGAAACCGGAGAGCGGCCACCAGACCGACACGTGCAGGGCCGGGTCGCGCAGCAGGCGGATCCCGAACTCGGACACCCCGAGCCCGATCAGCAGGCAGCTCACGAGGAGCAGGCAGGCCCGCGCGAGCCGCCCCGGGGCAGTCACGGCGTGCCTCCTGTCGGGTCGGCGGACCGCAGAGATCGGCACTGCTGACACCCCTGTTCGCGCGTCTTCTTCACGCTCCTGGCAGGAAGATCGGCGCGCCGGTCACCGGACTTGACCCGGGACTCTCGCAACCACGTCCGTGAGCCTGGACGCAAAGGGTCAGTTCACGCGTCCTCCATCAGAGCTCGTGCCCGTTCGTGTGTACGGTGGCCGGACCAGACGACTTGCGGAGGTCCACGTCATGAGAAGGCCATCGGCACCCGTGCCCGCCGGAGCCGACCCGGCGCTCGCCGGGGAGTACCCATCGGCCGGCGACGAGGTCGTGTCGATCTGCCGTGACCTGTTGCGGATGGACACGAGCAACTACGGCGACAACAGCGGCCCCGGCGAGCGCCAGGCCGCCGAGTACGTGGCCGGGCTGCTGTCCGACGTGCAGATCGAGCCGGAGGTGTTCGAGAGCGAGCCCGGCCGCACCAGCGTGGTCGCGCGGTTCCCCGGCACCGATTCCAGCCGCCCGGCGCTGCTCGTGCACGGTCACCTCGACGTGGTGCCCGCGCAGAAGGAGGACTGGCGGATCGACCCGTTCTCCGGCGAGATCGCGGACGACTGCCTGTGGGGCCGCGGCGCCGTGGACATGAAGGACATGGACGCGATCATCCTGGCCACGGTCCGGCAGATGCGCAGGGAGGGCCGCAAGCCCCCGCGCGACATCGTGCTGGCGTTCATGGCCGACGAGGAGGCCGGCGGGGTCAAGGGCTCGAGCTGGCTGGTGGACAACCACGCCGGTCTGTTCGAGGGAGTGGACGAGGCGGTCAGCGAGGTCGGTGGTTTCTCGGTCGAGCTCCAGGGCCGGCGCACGTACCTGCTGCAGAGCGCGGAGAAGGGCATCGCCTGGGTGCGGCTGACCGCGCGCGGGCGGGCCGGTCACGGCTCCCAGGTGAACGGCGACAACGCGGTGACGCACCTGGCCGAGGCGGTCGCCCGGATCGGCGCGTACCGCTGGCCGACCGTGATCCCGGCGACCGTGCGGGCCTTCTTCGAGGGTGTGCGTGAGCAGACCGGCGTGTCGCTGCTGGCGGGCGAGGAGGTGGACGTCGAGAAGCTGCGCGAGATGTTCGGCACCACCGCGCGCTGGCTCGAGGCCACCGTGCAGAACACCGCCAACCCGACCGTGCTGGACGCCGGGTACAAGCACAACGTCATCCCCGGCCAGGCGTCGGCCCTGATCGACTGCCGTTACCTGCCGGGCCAGCGCGACGAGCTGATGCGCACCCTGACCGAACTGGCGGGCGATCGCGTCACGGTCGAGGTGCTGCACGGCGACGTGGCCCTGGAGGCGGGCTTCGAGGGCGGTCTGGTCGACGCGATGCGCCAGTCGCTGCTGGAGCTGGACCCGGGGGCCGCGGTGCTGCCGTACTGCCTGTCCGGGGGCACCGACAACAAGGCGTTCAGCCGGCTGGGCATCCGGGGCTACGGTTTCGCGCCGCTCAAGCTGCCGGCCGACCTGGACTTCGCCGGCATGTTCCACAGCATCGACGAGAGGGTCCCGCTGGAGTCGCTGCGCTTCGGCGTGCGCACGTTCGACCGCTTCCTGCAACTGGCCTGAACGCTCGCTGGTGACGCTGGTCGCGGCGGGGCCCGGGCCGGGCCCCGCCGCGCTCGCGTCTAGATCGTGCGCTCGACGCGCATGATGCGCCGGCGGAGCCAGACCCTCCGGCCGCCGCCGAACGACAACTGCACGCGGGCCAGCTCCCAGCGGCCGTACTCGGCCTGTTCCGTGAGCTGCTGCCGAGCCTCTGACCTGCTGATTCCGCGAGGCAGATTGATGATGCGGTACTCGTAGTCGGCGGAGAACGGGGTCGCTTCTGCGCTGGTGGGGCGCACCCTGGGGGCGAGATCACGCACGTTGTCGCTCAAGGCAGCTCTCTTCGTCGGTATTCCCATCGGTCGGAGTCCGATCCCTTCGGACGCAGGCCCGCACGAGTCGGGTCTGCCCATGTCATCACGAACCGATACGGTCATGCCATGACGACGGAGCCCCGAGCTGCGCTTGACCGCCTGATTGCTGCTCTTGAGGCGCACCTGGACGCCGCCAGCAAGCGGACGGGGGAGGCCGACCCCGCGGTGGTGGCGGCCTACCAGACCCTGGCCGACGCCTTCGAGACCTACGACGAGTCGCTCTACGACGCCTTCGACGAGGTGACGCCCTTCGTCCTCTACGACGAGGCCGAGGACGCGATCGACGGCGAGGACGACGACGAGGACGACGAGGACGACCTCGACGACGACTACGAGGACGACGAGGACGACGACGAGGAAGAGGAGGACGAGAAGGACGGCACGCCGGCCGCGGCACAGCGGCCCTGACCTCTTGCGTCCTTCTTCGTAGCCCGCCCGACCAGGGGTGCCGGCCGGCTGAGCCGGGCCGGCACTTCGTGCTGTCCGGGGCAGTGGTGAAACGCCATTCAATTACTAAGCAGTATCTCGCCGGGACCACGGTTCAACGTGTGAATACTCCGCGTCGTTCCCGTTCCCGTGGCATCCGGAGAAATCCCGCGCCCGCGCATCGCCTTCCGCAAATCTTTTGATGAATCTGTAAGACGTTTCCCGGCAGCGTCTTTGGTGGTCCTCCCGGCGGATTGCGCCGATGCATGAGCGAATTCTCCTGCATCTCGGATTGACCGCAGGGTCGGACGGCCCGCAATCTGTTCACTGTAAGTCTCCAGTCGACCGCATTCGGTCACGCTCGGTTTCGACCACGTGTCTTCCGAGGGCCACCGACTGGAGTTCCGGGCATGGACGCCCGACCCACATGTCCCATGCACCTCCCCGACGCCGCCGAACGACGCCAGGAGAGATCCATGAGCGAGGAGTCCACGTCCACCGTCACGCCGCCCGCCGGTGTGCCGGAGAACCGTGACGAAGAGATTAAAACCACTGCACCGCAGTCTCATTGGCGATCCGACATCGAGGCGTCGCTGGTCGTCTTCCTGGTCGCCCTGCCCCTGTCACTGGGGATCGCCGTCGCCTCGGGCGCGCCCGTGGTGGCCGGCATCATCGCCGCCGTCATCGGCGGCATCGTCTGCGGGCTGATCGGTGGTGCGCCACTTCAGGTCACCGGCCCCGCCGCCGGTCTCACCGCCGTCGTGGCCGGGCTCGTCGCCGAGCACGGCTGGCGGGTGACCTGCCTGATCACCGTGATGGCGGGCATCGTCCAGATCGGCTTCGGCCTGGCCAAGGTGGCCCGGGCGGCCCTGGCCATCTCCCCGGCGGTCGTGCACGGCATGCTCGCCGGTATCGGCCTGACCATCGTGGTCGGCCAGCTACACGTGCTGCTCGGAGCGAAATCGCCCAGCTCGGCGCTGGAGAGCATCACCCAGATGCCGGGGGAGGTCATCGGCCTGCACACGGCGTCCGCACTGCTGGGGCTCGGCACGATCGCCCTCACCCTGCTCTGGCCCCGTGTGGTGACGTACCTGGGCCCGCTGCGCACGGTGCCGGCCCCGCTGGCGTCCGTCACCCTGATGACGCTCGTCTCGCTGCCGTTCAGCGTCGAGCGCGTCGATCTGCCCGGCAACCTGCTGTCCGCCGTGCAGCTCCCGGAACTACCCGACACCGCCTGGCTCTCGATCGGGGTCGGGGTGCTCACCGTGGCGCTGGTGGCCAGCGTGGAGACGCTGCTGTCGGCCGTCGCGGTGGACAAGATGCACGAGGGCCGGCGGGCCGATCTCGACCGGGAGCTGATCGGTCAGGGCTCGGCGAACATCCTCTCCGGTCTGGCCGGCGGCCTGCCGGTGACCGGGGTGATCGTGCGCAGCGCCACCAACGTCCGGGCCGGCGCGAGGACGAAGTGGTCGGCCGTGCTGCACTCGGTCTGGGTGGCCCTGTTCTCCGTCGTGCTGGTCTCGGTGGTCATGCGGATCCCGCTGTCGGTGCTGGCCGGCCTGCTCGTCGTGATCGGGCTCGGGCTGGTCAATCTCGGCCATCTGCGCAGTGCCCACCGGCACGGCGAGGCGGCGGTCTGGGTGGCCACACTGGCCGGGGTGCTGCTGCTCAACCTGCTCGAGGGCGTCGTCGTGGGTCTGGTGGTGGCGCTCGGCTTCGCGGCCCGCCGCTCGATCCTGGCCAAGGTCGAGGTCGTGCCCCCGGCCGACGACCCGGACGGCACCTGGCGGGTCGTGCTCGCGGGCACCGTGACTTTCGTGTCGCTGCCCACCCTGGCGCGCCGCCTGTCGGCCGTCCCGGCCGGGGCGCCGGTCAAGGTCGAGCTGGAGGTCGACTACCTCGACCAGGCCGCGAGCGAGCACCTGCTCGACTGGGTGGAGGAGCACCGCCGCGGCGGCGGCCCCGTCAGCGTGCGGGAACAGGGCGCACCCGTGCTGAGCGAGCTGATCGGTGGCGGGAAGGCCCGCAAGGGAAGAAATCTCGACGACGGCAGCTCCGGGTCGGCCGCACCCTGGGACCACGGCCTGGTGGAGATCTCCTCGAACGTCCCGGTGGACGCCGGCGAGCCGGCCGACCGGGTCCGGGTCCTCGACGGCGTGGGCAGTTTCCACGACCGGCTGGGTCCCCGGATGCGGGGGGTGCTGCACGACCTGCGGGAGGGGCAGTCACCGTGCACGCTGTTCATCACCTGCGCCGACTCACGGGTGGTGCCGAACCTCATCACCCACTCCGGCCCGGGCGACCTGTTCACCGTGCGCAACGTCGGGAACCTGGTGCCGGTGCGGCCTTCCGACCCGGGAGACTCCACCGTGGCCGCGGTCGAGTACGCGGTGGGGGTGCTCGGAGTGACGACCATCGCGATCTGCGGGCACTCCGGGTGCGGTGCGATGCGGGCCCTGCTGGAACCGGACGGGGACCTCGGCGGTGCCCTGCCCGGCTGGCTGGCCCACGCGCAGGACTCGCTGCACCGGTTCCGTGACCTGGGTGGCACCGACGACACCGACCGGCTGGCCCAGCTGAACGTGATCGCCCAGCTGGGGCACCTGATGGAGCACCCGCTGGTGCGCAGCCGGGTGGATGCGGGCTCGCTGGAACTGGTCGGGATGTTCTTCGACATCGGCGAGGCCGAGGTGCGGGTGCTGGAACCGGTGACGGGAGAGTTCGACCTGCCCGCCGGCGTGTAGAACCGGTTCGTGATCGTGCAGAACCTCCCCGGGGGTTCTGCACGATCACGAACGCATCGGGTGCGCGGGGCTTCTCACAGGGCCGAGGCCGACACCTCGTCGAGCACGCCGAGGATCTCGGCGGGCAGTTCGACGTCCTCGCTGCCCAGGGCCTGACGCAGCTGACCGGAGGTGCGGGCCCCGAGCAGCACCGAGCTGATGCCGGGCCGGTCACGCACCCAGGCCAGGGAGATCTCCAGAGGACTGAACCCCAGCCCGTCCGCCGCGGCGATCACGGCATCGGTGATGCGGCGCGACGGGCGGTCCAGGTAGGGCTCCACGAACCGGGCGAGATGGACCGAGGCCGCGCGGGAGTCGGCCGGGGTACCGTGCCGGTACTTGCCGGTGAGCACGCCGCGGCCCAGGGGTGACCAGCCGATCACGCCCAGTCCCAGGTGCTCGGCCGCCGGGATCAGCTCGTTCTCCGGATGTCGCTGCACGAGCGAGTACTCGCTGTGCACGGCGGCGGGCCGGCTGCTGCCCGAGCACGCCAGGGCGGCCTGCCAGGCCGCGACGTTGGCGATGCCCACGTACCGGGCCCGCCCGGAGCGCACGGCCATCTCCAGCGCCGAGAGCGTCTCCTCCAGCGGCACCGCCTCGCTCCAGCCCGGGGCCGTCCACAGGTCCACGTGGTCGGTGCCCAGACGGGCCATGGTGGCGTCCAGCGCGGCGAGCAGTGAGCGGCGGGACAGGTCGGGGCCCGGCCGGTGCAGCGGCACGACCGCTTTGGCGGAGATCACGAGATGATCACGTACGCCCAGGGTCTCGAGCAGCTTGCCGAGTGTCTCCTCACAGGCACCGGCGCCGTAACGGGTACCGGCGTCGACCAGCGATCCGCCCGCGTCGAGAAAGGCTTTCAGCTGGTTGGCGGCCTCGTCCGGGTCGGTCTCCCGGCCCCAGGTCATCGTGCCCAGGCCCAGCCGGGAGACACGTAAGCCGGTGCGGCCCACGTATCGCTGCTCCATGACGTGTCAACCTAGCGCGCGCGGGCTGACAAAGTGGCCCACATGAGTTCCGTCGGATATCTCGATGCCATCGTCCTGGGTGTGGTCGAAGGCCTCACCGAGTTCCTGCCCGTGTCCAGCACCGGCCACCTCACCGTGGCCGAGGGGCTGCTCGGCCTGAAGATCGACGATCCGGCGGTGACGTCCTTCACCGCGATCATCCAGTTCGGCGCGATCGTCGCGACCTTCCTGTACTTCCGGGCCGACTTCGTCCGCCTGGCCCTGGCCTGGCTGCGGGGCCTGGGCCCGGCCCGCGGCCGGCACCACGCGCCCGACCCCGACTACCGCTTCGCCTGGCTCGTCATCCTCGGCTCCAGCCCGATCGTCGTGGTCGCCCTGGTCGGCAAGGACCTGATCGACGGCCCGCTGCGCAACCTCTGGGTGGTCGCCGGCGCCCTGATCGCCTGGAGCGCGGTGATCTGGTGGGCCGAGCGCAACCCGCGGCAGGAGTACGAGGAGACCGAGCTGGGCGTGCGGGAGGTCCTGATCATCGGCCTGATGCAGTGCGTCGCCCTGGTGCCCGGCGTGTCCCGCTCCGGCGCCACGATCTCGGCCGGGCTGATGGTCGGCGCCACCCGGGTCGCGGCCACCCGCCTGTCGTTCTTCCTGGCCGTCCCCGCCCTCACCGGCGCCGGGGTCTACTCGCTGAAGGACGTGAACACCGAGGTCGTGGGCTGGGGCCCGATGGCGGTGGGTACCTTCGTCTCGTTCCTGGTCGCCTACGCCGCCATCGCCTGGCTGCTGAAGCTGGTCGCCGGGCACTCGATCGCCGTGTTCAACCCGTACCGGATCGTGGCGGGGCTCGCGGTGATGGGGATGCTCGCGTCGGGCGTCCTGTCGGCAACGTAGGCTGCTCGACCGTGCCCACCGTTCTGCTCGTCCGTCACGGCCGTACTGCCGCCAATGCGAGCGGCATCCTGGCCGGCTGGACGCCGGGAGTGGCGCTGGACGAGACCGGGCAGGCCCAGGCGACGACCCTGGCCTCCCGGCTGGAGAACATTCCGGTCCGGCTCGCCGTCTCCAGCCCCCTCCAGCGCTGCCAGGAAACCGCGTCCACCCTCCTGGGGTCCCCGGGCCGTCCCGGGCTCCTCACCGACGACCGGCTGGGGGAGTGCCGTTACGGCGACTGGACCGGCCGCCCGCTGAAGGAACTGGTCAAGGAGAAGCTCTGGCCGGTCGTGCAGGCGCACCCCTCGGCGGTGACCTTCCCCGGTCCCGAGGGCGAGTCGATGCCGACCATGCAGCACCGGGCCGTCGCCGCGATCCGCGAGTACGACGCCCGGGTCGCGGCCGAGTTCGGCGACCACGCGGTCTGGATGGCGGTCTCGCACGGTGACGTGATCAAGGCGATCCTCGCCGATGCCCTCGGCATGCACCTGGACCAGTTCCAGCGGCTCGTCGTCGACCCCTGCTCGGTCTCCGTGATCCGTTTCACACCGTTGCGCCCGTTCGCCGTGCGCATCAACGACTCCGGCACCGACCTGGCGTCCCTGGTACCGGTTCCGCCCGCCGACCCCGCCCCGGACGACGACGCGATGTCCTCGTCCGACGCGGTCGTCGGTGGTGGTGCGGCACCGTCGTCCGGAACGTCGTAGGGTCCCGGGTATGCCGCGCCAGGTATATGAGTACGAGTCACCGGACCGGTTCGTCGCGGGTACGACGGGCCAGCCCGGTTCCCGCACCTTCTTCCTCCAGGTCCGCACCGGTCACCGGCTGACCACCGTCCAGCTCGAGAAGCAACAGGTCTCGGTGCTCGCCGAACGGGTCGACGAGCTCCTCGACGAGGTGCTGCGCCGCACCCAGGGCAGCGTCACCGTGCCCGCGCTCGCGCCCACCCGCACCGAGGACACCGCCCCGCTGGACACCCCCATCGAGGAGGAGTTCCGGGTCGGCACGATGAGCCTCGCCTGGGACGGCGAGCTCGAGCGCGTGGTCATCGAGTGTTTCGAGGCCGGCGAGAACCTCAACGAGGACGAGGACGAGCTGCCCGACACCGACGAGGAGGCCGAGGGCGCCGTCCTGCGGGTGTCGCTCGCCGGCGCCGCCGCCCGGGCCTTCGCCAAGCGGGCGCTCGCCGTGGTCGGGGCCGGTCGTCCGCCCTGCCCGTTCTGCACGTTCCCGCTCGATCCGGAAGGGCACATCTGCCCGCGGGCGAACGGGTACCGGCGCTGACGGGGACCGGGCCCGGGACGCTCGAGGAGCCGGAACTGCTCCAGCTCCTCGCCGAGGGCGAGATCGACGTCCAGGGCCGGATCACCGGGGCGAGCAACGCCACGCTCTACGTGGCCGTCACCCTCGACGGCGTCAGCACGGGTGCCGTGTATAAGCCGATTTCCGGCGAGAAGCCGCTCTGGGACTTCCCGTCCGGCACCCTCGGCCTGCGCGAGACCGCCAGCTACGCGCTGTCGGCCTACAGCGGGCTCGACGTGGTCCCGCCGACGGCCCTGCGCGACGGGCCGTTCGGTCCCGGCAGCGTGCAGCTGTGGGTGAACGCGTCCGCGCAGGACGAGGCGGTCGCCGGTGAGGGGGCCACCGGCCTGGGTGGCCTGCCGCTCGCGGTCGAGCCGCTGATGGGTGAGCCGGGGGCGGGCGTCGTCGACGTGCTGCCGCCCGCGGCCGTGCCCGGCGACTGGAAACAGGTCCTGGTGGCCGAGGACGCCGTCGGCGACCCGATCGTCCTCGCGCACGCCGACGACCCGGGCCTGCGCCGCCTGGCCCTGTTCGACGCGGTGGCCAACAACACCGACCGCAAGGGCGGGCACATCCTGCGCGGCGCCCACGGCCGGCTGTTCGGCGTCGACCACGGGCTCACCTTCAACCTCGACGACAAGCTGCGCACCGTGCTCTGGGGCTGGGCGGGTGAACCTCTCGACGACGAGCTGGCGGAGCTGCTCGGGCGACTGGTCACCGACCTGTCCGGTGACAGCGAGCTGCACACGGCGCTGTCGGGCCTGCTCGAGGCCGACGAGGTGCACCGCACCGCCCGCCGGGCCGCCCAGCTGCTGCGGCGCCGGCGCTTCCCGAAGCCCCCGGGCGACTGGCACGCGATCCCCTGGCCGCCCTTCTAGAACGCTCGGATTTATTCCCGGAAATACCCCGGAACTGGCGCCGGACCAGCACGGACATCGCTCGGAGTCGTCAGTTAGGCTCCGTTCGTGATCCCCTGGCCTTCTCCCGCTGTCCCCCGTCTGCCCGGCTCCGGTGCGCCGGTCCGCGTCTTCGACTCCTCGGAGCGCACCCTGGTGACCACGCGGCCGGAGGGTGAGGCCCGCATGTACGTCTGCGGGATCACCCCGTACGACGCCACCCACATCGGGCACGCCTCCACCTACGTCGCCTTCGACCTGCTGCACCGCGCCTGGCTCGATGCCGGGCACGAGGTGTTCTACGTGCAGAACGTCACCGACGTGGACGACCCGCTGCTCGAGCGCGCGAACGCCACCGGTGACGACTGGCGGGCCCTCGCCGACCGCGAGACCGACCGCTTCAAGGACGACATGGTCGCGCTCGGCGTGATCGCCCCCCGCGT
The DNA here is from genome assembly GCF_021129235.1 of Kineosporia mesophila. Classification (GTDB taxonomy): domain Bacteria; phylum Actinomycetota; class Actinomycetes; order Actinomycetales; family Kineosporiaceae; genus Kineosporia; species Kineosporia mesophila. The sequence continues at coordinate 75,515 of NZ_JAJOMA010000003.1, read as the reverse complement.
CTTCATGACCGCCGTGGAGTCCGTGCCGCTGGTCGTGGAGGCCGTGCAGAATTTACTCAAGGACGGCAAGGCCTACCTGGTCCCCACGCCCGACGCGCTGAACTCCGGTGCCCAGGACGTGTACTTCGACGTCAGTGCCGACCCGGACTTCGGCCGGGTGGCCCAGCTGCCCGCCGACCAGGCGCGGTCGACGTTCGCCGAGCGCGGGGGCGACCCCGACCGCGAGGGCAAGCGGGGCCCCCTCGACCCGCTGCTGTGGCGCGTGGCTCGCGAGGGCGAGCCCTCCTGGGAGGGCGAGACCCTTGGCGCCGGCCGGCCGGGCTGGCACATCGAGTGCGCCTCGATCGCCCTGCGCCACCTCGGCATGGGTTTCGACGTGCAGGCGGGCGGCGACGACCTGCTCTTCCCGCACCACGAGATGAGCGCCTCGCACGGCCAGGTCATCACCGGTGACCAGCCGTTCGCGCAGCACTACGCCCACGCCGGCATGGTGCGCCTGGACGGCGAGAAGATGAGCAAGTCCCGCGGCAACCTGGTCTTCGTCTCGAAGCTGCGCGCGGCCGGCGTCGACCCGCAGACCATCCGCCTGGCCATCCTGGCGCACCACTACCGCACCAGCTGGGACTGGACCGACGAGGGCCTGGCCGCCGCCCAGGTGCGCCTGGACCGCTGGAAGGACGCGCTGTCCCGGCAGGAGGGCCCCGACCCGGAGCCCGTGCTCGCCGCCGTCCGTGAGGCGGTCGGCACCGACCTGGACGCCCCGAAGGCGCTCGCCGCGGTGGACGCGTGGGTGGACGAGGTGCTCACCACGGGCGGTTCGGTCGAGGGGGCACCGGGCCTGGTGGCCCGCACCATCGACGGGCTGCTGGGCGTGCGTTTCTGAGCTCTGGGAAAATGGGGGACGCCCCCCACGACGGACGCCCCACGCTCACCGAGCGTGGGGCGTCCGTCGTTTCCAGGCTTCCTACAGCATGCCCGGCTTGCCGCCGTCCTCGTCCGGCCGGCGTCGCCGCAGGTACCGCTCGAACTCCTTGGCGATCGCCTCACCGCTGGCCTCGGGCAGGTCCGCGGTGTCCTTGGCCTGCTCCAGCTGGCGCACGTACTCGCCGATCTCGGTGTCCTCCTCGGCCAGCTCGTCCACGCCGCGCTCCCAGGCCCGGGCGTCCTCCGGCAGGTCACCCAGCGGCACCGTGACGTCGAGGACGTCTTCGATGCGGCGCAGCAGCGCCAGGGTGGCCTTGGGGGAGGGCGACTGGCCCACGTAGTGCGGTACGGCGGCCCACAGCGACAGGCTCGGCAGCCCGGCCTTCATGGCGGCGTCCTGGAGCACCCCGACGATGCCGGTCGGTCCCTCGTAGCGGGACGGTTCCACGGCGAGCTTGTCCAGCAGCCGTTCGTCGTCACTCGTCGTGGTGACCGGAATCGGGCGGGTGTGCGGCACGTCCGCCAGGAGTGCACCCAGCGTGATCATCGTGCCGACCTTGAGGTCGTCCGCGTACTGCAGGAGCTCGCCGATGAACTTGCGCCATCGCATCGAGGGTTCGATGCCGCGGACGATCACGATGTCGCGGCTGGCCCCCGGAGGCCGCGCCCAGTAGACGCGGGTCGTGGGCCAGGTGATGGTGCGGCTGCCGTCCTCGTCCGTGCCCACACTCGGCCGGTTCACCTGGAAGTCGTGGTATTCCTCCGGATCGAGCTCTCCGACGCTGGTCGCGCCCCAGACCCGTTCCAGGTGTGCCACGGCTCCGCTGGCGGCCTCACCTGCGTCGTTCCAGCCCTCGAAGGCAGCCACCATCACGGGGTCCCGCAGTGGCGGCACTCCCGACAGATCTGTCACGCCTTCTCCTCGCTCACACTCGTCATCGCGGTGAGGTCACCGCCCTCGCCGCCCAGCCTACGGGCGGTGCGGGTCCGGCCGCCGCAGACGGGCTGGACGCGGACTCTAGACTCGGTAAGAGAGCCTGCGCCCGAGTCATTCCGGATTCCCTCCGATGACGACGGTGAGTGAGCGCTCCGGGCCACTGCGTGCGTCGACGAGGTCACGCGCGGTACCCCAGTCCGCATCCGGCGTCAGAGGCGAGAACCCCACCACCGTGACAGAGATCAGCGCGTCCCCGACCAGCCCGACGACTGCGGCCCTGCGGGCCGCCGGCCTTCCCGCCGCGGTGCTGTGGGACATGGACGGCACCCTCGTCGACACCGAGCCGTACTGGATGGCGGAGGAGCACCTCCTGGTCTCCGAGTTCGGGGGCGAGTGGAGTGACGAGCACGCCCACGCCCTCATCGGTAACGCGCTGATCGACTCGGCCCGGTACATCCAGCAGCACGGCGGCGTCACCCTGCCCGCCGACGAGATCATCGCCCGCCTCACCACCGGCGTCGTGCGGCGCATCGCGGTCGACGTGCCCTGGCGGCCCGGCGCCCGTGAACTGCTCTTCGAGCTGCACGAGCTGGGCGTGCCCTGCGCCCTCGTCACCATGTCCTACCGTGAGATGGCCGAGGCGATCGTCGGCACGCTGCCCCGCGAGCAGGGCGAATTCTTCCGCTTCCTGGTCACCGGTGACGAGGTCACCCACGGCAAGCCGCACGCCGAGCCCTACCTGCGCGGGGCCCAGCTGCTCGGTGTCGAGCCGGGGGAGTGCGTGGCCATCGAGGACAGCCTGACCGGCGTGGCCTCCGCCGAGGCCGCCGGTGTGCCCCTCCTGGCGGTGGAGCACCTGGTCCCCGTCCCCGGGCGCGAAGGCCGCACGGTCACCCGGAGCCTGGCCGGCTGGACGGCGAAAGACCTGGGCAAGCTCGTCACGAGCTGAACCCCCCGGGGCGGGCGGCACTCCAGGAACCTTCCGCGATCACGCAAACTGTTCCGGTGATCCTGGTGCCCGCTCCTGCCCGGATCCCCAGGTTTCTAGGTCTTTGGTCCTAGCGCACAGATTTGACCCCGTCTCAACGTGCACCCCCGCACCGGTCGTCCGCCGGATCCCCTCCGGCCGGGCACCGAACGGAGACCGCCCGGTTCGCAGCGTGACATCGTGCCGGGTCGCGGCGACATCAGGCCTCGTCGGGGCCTCGGGCCTCCGGAACGGGTTGCCCGGCAGCCGGTTGCGATTCGGTGTCGATGGGTCAAATGGCGCCGGAATTTCTTGATGTGGTCTTGCTGTGGGCTCCCAAATTCAGCGTCAGTAGGACTTATGACCTTGACCGATGACTGAGAATCGTTTAGGCGAACGGGCGCTTGTCTATGCGCACGATGTCAACCTCTCAGCGCAAGGCGCGACCCGTCTGGATCCCCCCGAGTCAGCCCACCTCGCCCCTGTCTCCGGCCACCGGAATCCCCGAGAACACCACTGATCTCCTGCTCACCCAGGAGATGCCTCTCGTCGCTCCCAGCCGGCGCTCCCGTGAGACCGGCGAGCGCATCATCCGGCGCGGACGCCCCGCCGTCCCCGCCCGCCGGTCCCGGGTCGCGGCCGAGCACCGTCCGCTGATCTCGCGCCGGTTCCGCACGCAGGCCGCGCGCCTGCTCTGGGGCGCGGCGGTCCCGGTGGCGGTCGTCCTGCCCCTGATGCTCAGCCCGGCGGCCGGGCTGACCGGTGACTTCGTGCTCGAGATGTCGCTCTCCACCGGTCTTCTCGCGGCGTCGTTCCTGGTCGTCGTGGTGGTGTCGATCAGCCGGAGCAGCTCCCTGACCAAGGCCTTCGGCATCGAGCGGCTGATCGTCTCGCACCGCTCGTTCGGCATGCTCGTCATGATCATGGTGCTGGTGCACACCGGCCTGGTGATCGCCGACGACCCGGGCCGCAACCTCGCCCTGATCACCTGGGTGCACGCCCCCGCCCGGGCCCGCAACGCCACCGTGTCCACGCTCGCCATCGTGGCCATCTGCCTGTTCGCCGTCTTCCGCCGGAAACTGAACTGGCCGTACGAGGTCTGGCGCTGGATCCACATCACCCTGGCACTGCTGGCCCTGGTGACGGCGGGATTCCACGTCTACCTGCTGAACCACCTGATCCGGGACCGGGCGATGCGGGCCTGGTTCATCGGCATCAGCATCGTGCTGCTGGTGACGCTCGCCCGGCGCTGGGTCGTCCGGCCCCTGATGCATCACGACCGGAGGTTCGTGGTGCAGGAAGTGATCGCGGAGTCCCCGGTCGTGAGCACACTGGTGCTGGCGCCGCGGCACAACTGGCAGCCGGGCCTGCGGTTCCTGCCCGGCCAGTTCGCCTGGATCCGCCTCGACAGTGCGCGTAAACCCTGGGAGGAGCACCCTTTCACGATCGCCTCGAGCGCCGACCGGCCCCGTGAGGTGGAGTTCACCATCCGCCACGTCGGCGACTTCACCCGCACCGTCGGCCGGCTCCGGGTAGGTGCCCAGGTGCGCCTCGACGGACCCTACGGTGACTTCACCGTCGACATCCGTGAGGCCCGGCCCCTCCTCCTGATCGCCGGCGGCGTCGGGGTCACCCCGATGATGAGCATCCTGCGAACCCTTTCGCACCGCAGCGACTTCCGTCCCGCCACCCTCATCATGGCGGCGCGGCACGAGCAGGACCTGTTGTTCCGGCAAGAATTGAGGACGCTCGCCACTCACCTCCCGCTCCAGGTGGTCGAAGTACTGTCGGCGCCCCCGGACGACTGGCCCGGCCGGCGAGGACGGGTGGACGCCGGAACCCTCCACTCGGTGCTCCGCACCCGTCCGGAGCGCACCGAGACCGACGTGTACATCTGCGGTTCACCGCAGATGGTCGGCGGGGTGCTGGCCGGTCTGCGGCGTCTGCGGGTGCCCGAACACCGCATCCACACCGAGCAGTTCGACATGATCTGACCGGTGGGAGATCAAAAACCTCCCGGAAGAGGTTTTCGGAATCTCTCTCCAGGGATCTCTTCGCGGGGGAGGTGTTCTGGGGGCATTTCCTGGGGGCCATGCCTCGAAAGATGCGCGCTGAGGCTCATGTCCCGGGAGGCGCTCCCTGCGAGATGTACTCCAGGTAATGTCTCGCGAAAGGCCTTCTCGGCAGGAATCTTCGGGAGTCGGAACCGGAGGTTCCTATCCGAAGAGTTTCATCCCGGAGCCCTGTTTCCCCAAGCCTGTTTCCCCAAGCCTGTTTCCCCAAGCCTGTTTCCCCAAGCCTGTTTCCCCAAGCCTGTTTCCCCAAGCCTGTTTCCCCAAGCCTGTTTCCCCAAGCCTGTTTCCCCGAACCTGTTTCCCCGAACCTGTTCCCCCGAACCTTGTGCACTCCCGAAACTCTTGTTTCTCCTGAGTCTTGCCGCTCCCTGAACCCTCCCTGAACTCCGCCTGACAGGAGCCTTCACCGTGGAACGCAGACCCCCTTCCCGGTTCCTCAAGTTGGTCATCGGTCTCGGCCTCGCGGTGGCGCTGATCAGTGCCACCGCCCGGTCCGATTCCGGCCACCTACCTCATCTTCCCGGGATCAGCTGGCCCGGCGGGAGTGACTGCCACGCCCTGGACCTCGCCTCGCCGGCCCCGTTCGGAGTGCCGATCTGACCTCAGCCCTCCGGTGTCGGGAAACATCCGTGCGCTCTGCCCGCACGGATGTTCCCCGACGATGCCTGCCGACGATGCCTGCCGACGATGCCTGCCGATAGCGACCGGTCGATAGCGACCGGAAGAGGCTCTCAGTCGGCCGTGATCGCCTTCAGCACGTCCAGGCGCACCGCGCGCCAGGCCGGTATGATCGCGGCGACCATCCCGGCGAGGGCCGAGGACACCAGCACGATCGCCAGGGTCAGCCACGGGATCGACAGGGTCTCCAGGCCCTGCGACACCAGGGCCCGCTGCAGCACCAGGCCGAGCACGAGGCCCAGGGCCATGCCCAGCACCGCACCGAACACCGCCGTGCTGACCGACTCCGCGCTGATCATGCGCCGCAGCTGACGCCGGCTCATACCGACCGCCCGCAGCAGCCCGATCTCCCGGGTGCGCTCGAACACCGACAGGGCCAGCGTGTTGATGATGCCCAGTACCGCGATCAGCACGCTCAGGGCCAGTAGCGCGTAGATCAGGTAGAGCAGTGAATTGATCTGCGCCGCCTGGGCGTCCGCGAACTCGTCACCGTCCTGCACCGAGACCACGAGGAACGGTTTGACCACGTCTTCCAGCTGCGAGCGCAGTGCCGCCGTGTTCGTGCCGTCCGACTTCACGTAGAGCAGGAAGTCGCCCTGCTGGGCAGCCGGCACCGTCTTGGCGTACAGGTCGAGCGGGACGATCATGTTCGGGTTGTTCAGTGCCTGGGAGTCGTCGATAATGCCGCCGACGGTGAGGCTCTGATTCTTCCGGGTGCCGACCTCGGCCGTGAGGGTGTCGCCGACCTTCCAGCCGCGGTCGTCGGCCGCGGTCCGGCTGACCACGACGTCACCCGCATCGATCGAGTCCAGCGAACCGGCCACGACGTCGAGCTTCACGTTCTCGGTCATGGCCCGGGGGTCGGCGGCGATCGCGAACACCGAGCCGTCGGCCAGCTGCACCGGCGCCGAGCGGATGGTCGCCACCGAGGTGACGCCCTGCATCGTGGTCACCTCGTCGGCCACCGTGGTCGGGATCATGGTGAAACCGCCACTGCTGAGCACGTAGTCGGCGGTGAGTTCGCTGTCCACGATGTCGGAGACGCTGGCGTTCGCCGAGGAGGCGAACACCCCGACGCTCGACATCAGCGCCAGGCCGATCATCAGGGCACTCGCCGTGGTCGCCGTGCGGCGCGGGTTGCGCAGCGCGTTCTCCCGGGCCAGCCGGCCGACCGTGCCGTAGAGCGCCGTGTACGGGATGCCGATGAGGCGCACCACCGGCCGGGTCAGCCAGGGCGCGGCCACCAGCAGACCGATGAGCAGCAGCGCGGCCCCGACGCCGACCAGGGCCCACTGCGGTTTGTCGCCCAGCGACCCGGGCAGGATGGTGGCGAAACCGGCCAGCACCAGCACCAGGCCGATGATGCCGCGGCGCAGTACGCCGCCGGGCGGGGTCTGCGCGTCGTCGCGCAGCGCCGCAATCGGGGCGACCCGGGAGGCCCGCAGGGCCGGGAAGATCGCCGAAAGCATGGTCACGACCAGACCGATCAGCAGACTCACGACCACCGTGGACACGGTGACCGGCAGGCCGCCGGTGATCTCCAGCCCGGACTGCTTCACCACGGCCTGGAGCCCGGCCGCGAGCAGGATGCCCAGGCCCAGGCCGACCACCGAGCCGGTCAGGCCGAGGATGGCCGCCTCACCGAGCACCACCCGCAGCACCTGACCGCGGGAGGCGCCGACCGCCCGCAGCAGGGCCAGCTCACGGGTGCGCTGGGCGACCAGCATGGAGAACGTGTTGGCGATGATGAAGGCCCCGACGAACACCGCGATCAGGGCGAACACCAGCAGGAACGTGGTGATGAACCCGATCGCCGTGCCGAAGGAGTCTTTCTGCTCCTGGTAGACGACGTCGCCGGTGACGACCTCGGTACCGGCCGGGACGACCTGGGCGATCCGGTCGCGCAGCGTCTCCTGGCTCACGCCGTCGTCGGCGCCGATGGTGAACGACGGAACCTCACCGTCCGGGGCCCAGGTGGCCTCGGCGGTCTGCTCGTCGAGCAGCACCAGGGTGGCACCCGCCAGGCTGCTGCCGAAGGTGAAGACCCCGGTGATCGTGACGTTCTGCGGATCGTTCTGGATCAGGGCCTTGGTGGTGTCGCCGACCGCGAGCCCGGCCAGCTCGAGGGTGGACTCGTCGACGAGGACCTCACCCTTCTTCTCCGGGGCCCGGCCGGAGGTGATCCGGATGGTCGGGTCGTCCGGGTCGTAGCCGAAGCCGAGGTTGGGCGCGCCGCCGTTCCGGGTGGCGGTGCCGTCCTTGTTGACCAGGATCGCCGTGCCGCTCATGTCGGGTGCGACCCGAGCCACGCCGTCGACGGCCTCGATCTTCTTCTCCAGCGAGAGCGGCAGCGGTTCGCGCTGTTTCGAGCCGTCGACCGCGGTGGTCTCCAGCTGGGCGCCGCGCACCTGCACGTCGGTGCCGGCCGCGGTCTGCTCGACGATCGCGTCGAACGTGCGGGTGATGCTGCCGCTGAGCACCAGCGTGCCCGCCACCAGCGTGACGCCGAGGCAGACCGCGAGTGCTGTCAGGGCGAAACGGAGCCGGTGGGTGAAGATTCCCTTGACGGTGATCTTGAACATGTCAGCTTCGCCGTCCGGTGGCGTCGAAACCGCGCATCCGCTCGAGCACCTTGTCGGCGGTGGGATCGACCATCTCGTCGACGATCTCGCCGTCGGCCAGGAACAGCACGCGGTCGGCGTACCCGGCCGCCACCGGGTCGTGGGTGACGATGACGATGGACTGCCCGAACTCCTTCACCGAGTTCTGCAGGAACGACAGGATCTCGGCGCTGGCCCGGGAGTCGAGGTTGCCGGTCGGCTCGTCGGCGAACACGATGGCCGGCCGGCTGACCAGGGCGCGGGCGCACGCCACCCGCTGCTGCTGACCACCGGACAGCTCAGTGGGCCGGTGGCTGAGCCGGTCGCGCAGCCCGACCGTGTCGACGACCCGGTCGAACCACTCCTGGTCGACCTTGCGGCCGGCGATGTCGACGGGAAGCGTGATGTTCTCCCTGGCCGTCAGCGTCGGCACCAGGTTGAACGACTGGAAGATGAAGCCCAGGCGGTCGCGCCGCAGCTGGGTGAGCGCCTTGTCCTTGAGCCCACGGACCGGCACACCGTCGATCTCCACGTCGCCCCCGGTGGGCCGGTCCAGCGCCGCCATGCAGTGCATGAGCGTGGACTTGCCCGACCCGGAAGGCCCCATGATGGCGGTCATCTCGCCCCGGCCGAAGTCGACGCTGACGCCGCGCAGGGCCTTGACCTGCGCCTCGCCCTGCCCGTAGACCTTTTCCAGATCAATCGCTCGCGCGATTGCTTCCGCTCCCACCCTGTACTCCCCATGAGTTCGTCGTCCGACTGGCACAGAACAGCGGGGACAGGTGCGTCCCCCTCCTACCGTTCCCGAGATGCGTACCCCCACGCCTCGGGTCCCTCCCTGATCCGACCCCGATCTTGCTCCGGCCCGGGTCAGGGATCATGCATCGGTCGATGACCAGTTTGTCACCCGGGCCGCGTGCGGCCCGGGACCGGCCGCGGGAGCGCGGAGAATTGACACACCGGTAAAGAGCCGGATCCGCGGCCTCCCGATACGCCGGGGCCGCCACCGCGACGATCTCACCGTGCCGGGACCCCGACGTCATCCGGGTTCCGCCATGACCAGGAGCTCGTCGGCCGGGGCCGGATCGAGGAAGCGACTCACCGCGCCGGCCGGGACGGGCGGTGGCGTGCCGCCTTTGGCCGGGCACCGAGCCTGGTGGTCGCACCATGAGCACAGCCGGCTGGGGGAGGGGCGCCAGTCGCCCGTGCGGGCGGCCTCGGTGATCGCCTCCCACAGCGCCTTCACCTTGCGCTCCACGGCCAGCAGGTCGGCCTCGTCCGGCTCGTACCGCAGGATCTCGCCGTCGCCCAGGTACACCAGCTGCAGCACCGCGGGCAGGATGCCCCGGGTGCGCCACAGCACCAGCGCGTAGAACTTCATCTGGAACAGGGCCTTGGCCTCGAACGCCTCGGACGGGGCCCGGCCCGTCTTGTAGTCGACCACCCGCAGCCGGCCGTCGGCGGCCACGTCGAGCCGGTCGACGTAACCGCGCAGCATCAGCCCGTCGTCCAGCGTGGTCTCGACGTAGAGCTCGCGGTCGGCCGGCTCCAGCCGGGTCGGGTCTTCGAGGGCGAACCAGCGGCCGATCAGCCGGGACGCCGAGGCCAGCCAGCTGTCCAGCTCTTCCGGCGGCTCGTCGCCGTCGAACAGCGCCGAGACCTCGGGCCGCTCCTGCTGCACGTGGGCCCAGGCCGCCGGGAGCAGCTCCTGCGCCGCCTCGACCGTGCGCCGGTCGGCGGGCAGGTCGAACAGCCGTTCCAGCACCTCGTGCACCAGCGTGCCGCGCACAGCGGCGGAGCTCGGGGCCTCGGGCAGCCGGTCGATCACGCGGAAGCGGTACAGCAGCGGGCACTGCATGAAGTCGGAGGCCCGGGACGGGCTGAGTGCTGCTGCCATGCCGAAAACCCTAGACGGGGGGTCCGACAGTTCTGGTGAGGACCGGAATGTCCCCGGGGCAGGTGGCGGGACCTGCTTTAACATCCTGCAGGTGAGCAACCCCGGGCCCGGCGGACAGATCTCCCGCCCGACATCCGGCCCCGCCCGGTGAGTGCCGCCGAGCCGACCCCGGCGACGGAGTCCGGGATCCGCCTGGGCCGGGTCGGCCCGGTGCCGGTCTACCTGCGCCCGTCCTGGTTCCTCGTCGCCGCCGCGATGACCCTGCTGTTCGCGCCCACCGTGCGGGCCTGGGTGGACCTGACCGGTCCGGGCGTCTATCTGATCAGCTTCGTCTTCGCCCTGATCCTGCTGCTGTCGGTGTTCGTCCACGAGGCCGCGCACGCGGTCGCCGCCGCGGCCACCGGCACCCCGGCCACGGCGATCGTGCTCGACCTGTGGGGCGGTCACACCGCCTTCGACACCCCCTCCGCCGGTCCCTGGCGCGCCGTCGCCGTGGCCGTCGTCGGCCCGCTGTCGAACGCCCTCATCGCCCTGGCCGCCCAGCAGGCCGTGCCCACGGCCGCGCCGGGCGGCGTGGCCCGGCTCCTCCTGGTCGCCACCGCCACCTCCAACCTGGTGGTCGCCGGCTTCAACGCCCTGCCCGGCCTGCCGCTGGACGGCGGCCGGGTGCTGGAGGGCGTGATCTGGCGCTGGAGTGGCGACCGGCTGATGGCCGCCGTGGTGGCCGGTCACGCCGGCCGGGTGATCGCGGTCGGCACCCTGGTCTACGCGGGGTTCTCCGTGCTGACCGGCGAGCGCGAGCCGGCCAGTGCCTTCTGGCTGGTCCTCGTCGGCATCCTGCTGTGGCGGGCGGCCGGGCAGGCGGTCGAGGTGGCGCGCTGGAACATCCGGGCCGATTCGGTGCTCGTGGACGACCTGTTCCAGCCCGCCGTGGCCGTGTCCTCCGGGGCCACCGTGGCCGGGGCCCTGATGTCGGCCGCCGGGGCCGGGGCGACCGCCGTGGTCGTGCTCGACGTCTACGGCCGGCCCTCCGCCATCGTCGACGAGCGCGCGGCCGCCGGTGTGCCCGCAGCCCGGGCCCAGGAGGTCCGGGCGGGTGCCGTGGCCGAGGCCCTGCCCGCCGGGGCGGTCCTGGCCACCGGCCTGGCCGGTCAGGAGCTGATCCAGGCCCTGCAGGACTTCCCGTCCTCCCGCTACGCCGTGCTCGGCCCGGGTGACGTCGTGGTCGGCGTGCTCGACTGGGAGGACGTCGCCCGGTTCGTCGCCCCCTGACCAGAGACCCACCGACCGACCCGCACCGGTGCGCACCCGCGTCCTCCGTCGCCGAAGTCACCGAAGTTGCCGACATCACCGGCCGGAACCGGCCCGGCGCGACCCACCCCCACCGCGCCCATAGACTCGCTCCTCATGACCGAAGCACCCCCCGCCCCCACCGGCGCCGATCGCCGCCGGGGCCCGTTCCGGGCCGGTGACCGGGTGCAGCTCACCGACCCCAAGGGCCGGCTGCACACGATCGCCCTCGACCCCGCCAAGGAGTTCCACACCCACCGTGGCTACTTCCGTCACGAGGAGCTGATCGGGCAGCCCGACGGCTCGGTGATCCGCAACACCGCCGGCGTCGAGTACCTGGCGCTGCGTCCCCTGCTGGCCGACTACGTTCTGTCGATGCCGCGCGGTGCCGCAGTGGTGTACCCGAAAGACTCCGGGCAGATCGTGCAGATGGCCGACATCTTCCCCGGGGCCCGTGTGGTCGAGGCCGGAGTAGGATCTGGCGCTCTGACGATGTCCCTGCTCAGGGCCGTGGGCGACACCGGCCTCGTGCACTCCTACGAGCGCCGCGAAGACTTCGCCGCCATCGCCAAGGCGAACATCGAGACGTTCTTCGGCGCCGAGCACCCGTCCTGGCAGATCACCGTAGGTGACGTCGCCACCGACGTGGTGGAGACCGACGCCGACCGGTTCGTGCTCGACCTGCTGGCCCCCTGGGACTGCCTGGAGGCCGTGGCCAAGGCGCTCGTGCCGGGCGGTGTGCTGATCTGCTACGTGGCGACCGCCACCCAGCTGTCCCGAACCGCGGAGGCGCTGCGGGCGGACGGTCGTTTCACCGAGCCGCAGGCCTGGGAGTCGTTGGTGCGCGGCTGGCACCTGGAGGGGCTGGCGGTCCGCCCGCAGCACCGTATGGTCGGCCACACCGGCTTCCTGCTCACCACCCGTCGCATGGCCGACGGCCTGACCGCGCCGCTGCGGCGCCGTCGCCCGGCCAAGGCCGCCGCCGACGGTGAGGTGGGCGTGGCCGAGGCCTGGGGCGAGTGGACCGCCGTCGACCTGGGGGAGCGCCCGGTGTCCGACAAGAAGGTCCGCAAGGTGCGTCGCGACGTCACCGGCGCCTCCGCCCAGGCGCTTGCGCTCGCCGAGGATCTGGACTCCGATCCGGCCGACGAGCAGGACGGCGAACCCCGTCCAGGTTTCGATCCCGCTAATTGATGCCCGTGCGGGGTGGCTTTTTCCGCGTTCCCGGGCGATGGTTCTGAGCCAAAGGGCGCCAGTCGTCCGGGAACGATGGGGAGATCTCGGTCACCTTGCTTGTCCGGTTACGGACGGTCAAGTGACCATTGAGACACCCATTGTCACTCCGCACGTGCCAGGATGACTCCTTTCCGGTCGGCGACGGTGTCGGCCGGCACGAGATTTCATCTCGTGGATGGATTTACGCCAGACCGCCGTTAGGGCGTGAAGGCGGGCTAGGGTCGAAGCATCGACCTTGCGCCGGACGGGAGGGTTACCGCCATGACCGACCACAGCAGCGGGTACGGCCTTGACGAGGCCGCGCTACGGCGCGAGATCGTTCGCCTCCAGCAGGAGGTCGAGCGACTCTCGGCTGCACGGACTCCAGGGGCGGCCGGGGACGAGATAGAGCGTCTCCGTGCCCAGGTCAACCAACTCGGATCCCAGAACGAGCGTCTCGCGGGCACCCTGCGCGACGCTCGCGAGCAGATCGTCCAGCTCAAGGCCGAGGTGGACCGGCTCGCCCAGCCCCCCAACACCTTCGGCGTCTTCCTCGGCCAGGCCGAGGACGGCACGGTCGAGATCATCAGTTCCGGTCGCAAGATGCGGGTCGCGGTGAGCCCGTCGATCGAGGTCGACGAGCTGCGGGCGGGCCAGGAGCTGATGCTCAACGAGGCCTTCAACGTGGTGGCGGCGCGGCAGTTCGAGAAGACCGGCGAGATCGTCATCGTCAAGGAGATCCTCGACGAGGGCGAGCGCGCGCTGGTGATGGCGCACGCCGACGAGGAGCGCGTCGTCCACCTGGCCGGCGCCCTGCGCGACCCGGAGGTCAAACTCAAGGTCGGCGACGCCCTGACCATGGATCCCCGGTCCGGGTTCGCCTTCGAGAAGGTCCCCCGCGCCGAGGTCGAGGAGCTCGTCCTCGAAGAGGTGCCCGACATCGACTACACCGACATCGGTGGCCTGGGGCCGCAGATCGCCAACATCCGCGATGCCGTGGAGCTGCCGTTCCTGCACCCCGAGCTGTACCGCGAGCACGGCCTCAAGCCGCCCAAGGGTGTTCTGCTGTACGGCCCTCCCGGCTGCGGTAAGACGCTGATCGCCAAGGCTGTCGCCCGGTCGCTGGCGAAGAAGGCCGCCGAGGCCAGGGGCCAGAAGGACTCCAAGTCCTACTTCCTCAACGTCAAGGGCCCCGAGCTCCTGAACAAGTACGTCGGCGAGACCGAGCGGCACATCCGGCTGATCTTCAGCCGGGCCCGCGAGAAGGCCAGCGAGGGCACCCCGGTGGTGGTGTTCTTCGACGAGATGGAGTCCCTGTTCCGCACCCGTGGTTCGGGTGTGTCCAGCGACGTCGAGACCACGATCGTGCCGCAGCTGCTGTCGGAGATCGACGGTGTGGAGCGGCTCGAGAACGTCATCGTGATCGGCGCCTCCAACCGGGAGGACATGATCGACCCGGCCATCCTGCGTCCCGGCCGGCTCGACGTGAAGATCAAGGTGCAGCGGCCCGACGCCGAGGGCGCCAAGGACATCTTCACCAAGTACCTGACCGAGGACCTCCCACTGCACCCGGACGACCTGGACGCCAACGGCGGCTCCCGCAGCGCCACCGTCGACGCGATGATCCAGCGCACCGTCGAGCGGATGTACGCGGAGTCCGAGGAGAACCAGTTCCTCGAGGTCACCTACGCCAACGGTGACAAGGAGATCCTCTATTTCAAGGACTTCAACTCCGGTGCGGTGATCCAGAACATCGTCGACCGGGCGAAGAAGGGTGCGATCAAGAACTTCCTCGACTTCGGCCAGCGGGGCATCCGGCTGCAGCACCTGCTGGACGCCTGCGTCGACGAGTTCAAGGAGTCCGAAGACCTGCCGAACACCACCAACCCCGACGACTGGGCGCGGATCTCCGGCAAGAAGGGTGAGCGGATCGTCTACATCCGCACCATCATCCAGGGTAAGCAGGGCACCGAGCCCGGCCGCTCGATCGACACCGTGGCCAACACCGGCCAGTACCTGTAAGTCCTAGCTGCGCAGCGATTCCGGTCGGCTCGCCTCGTGCGGGCCGGCCGGGTCGGTGTTTTTGCCTGAGGACGTCGTTGAGCCTGTGCGGGTCTGCTGCGGGAGGGCGTGGGGCGAGTTCGGGGAGGCCGTGCGCATCCGGCGCAGCAGGGCGAACCGGGCCGCGGTGCGCCATCCGGCCAGGGTCAGGGCCAGGAACACCGTGGCGACCATGACGAACGAGAACGGCGTGCCGTCGTGCTGGACGACGCTACGCAGGATCATGCCGATGACCAGCGTCTTGATCAGCACCATCGCGGCGCCCGGAAGACTCGCCGGGGCCAGGCGGAACGCCACCACCCCGGCGTAGCCGCCGGCCACGCCGAGCCAGAACGGCCAGCCGGTGGTGAGCAGCCCGGTGAGGGTGATGCCCTCCTCGTGCGAACTGCGCCCGATCGTCACGAACACCAGCACGCAGACCAGGTCGGCCAGTGCGGTGACCGCCAGGGCCCGACCGGCCGTGCGGGAGGTGGAGGGGATCATGACCTGCGCTCCTAGGAGTCACTCGTCGCGGAACTACGGGCTCGTCAGCGTAGCCACTGAGCCGGGTTCACCGGAGGGGAACCCGGTACCGCGACGGTGTCGGGGCCCGGTGGCCGGATGCTTGTCGTACCCGGCGCCTAGGCTGAGTTCCATGAGCCGAACCAGGGCGGTGCCCCGATGACCGCGCGCCGGGTGATGGGGATCGAGACCGAGTACGGGGTCTCCGCCCCCGGCGACCCCGCCGCGAACGCGATGCTGATGTCGTCGCAGGTGGTGAACGCCTATGCGGCGCCCCTGGGCAGTCGCGCCGGGCGGGCCCGGTGGGACTACGAGGACGAGGCCCCGCTGCGCGACGCCCGCGGCTGGGAGATCAGCCGCGACAGCGCGCACTCCAGCCAGCTCACCGACGCCCCCGACGACCCGGGCCTGGCCAACGTCATCCTCACCAACGGCGCCCGGCTCTACGTCGACCACGCGCACCCGGAGTACTCCTCGCCCGAGGTGCTGACCCCGCGCGACATCGTGCGGTGGGACAAGGCCGGTGAGCGGGTCATGCTCGAGGCCTGCCGGCGCATCGCCGCGAACCCGGGCCTGGGCGACGTCAACCTGTACAAGAACAACACCGACAACAAGGGCGCCTCCTACGGCACCCACGAGAACTACCTGATGCGCCGGTCCACGCCGTTCGCCGACGTCGTCCGTCATCTCACGCCGTTCTTCGTGTCGCGGCAGGTCATCACCGGGGCCGGCCGGGTCGGCCTGGGGCAGGACGGCACCGGCACGGGTTTCCAGATCTCCCAGCGCGCCGACTTCTTCGAGGTCGAGGTGGGGCTGGAGACCACGCTCAAGCGCCCCATCATCAACACCCGCGACGAGCCCCACGCCAGCGCCGACAAGTTCCGCCGCCTGCACGTCATCATCGGCGACGCGAACCTCTGCGAGGTGGCGACCCTGCTCAAGGTCGGCACCACCAACCTGGTGCTGGCGATGATCGAAGATGCCGCGTTCACCCGCGACCTGTCGCTCGAGCGCCCGGTCGGCACACTGCACGACGTCTCGCACGACCCGACGCTGAAACAGCAGGTCACGCTGCGGGACGGCAACTCGATGACCGCACTCGAACTGCAGTGGCTGTACTTCGAGCAGGCCAGCGCCTACGTGAGCGACCGGTTCGGCGACGATGCCGACGAGGCCACCACCGAGGTGCTCACCCGCTGGGAGAGCGTGCTCAGCCGTCTCGGCGAAGACCCCATGCTCTGCGCCCGGGAGCTGGACTGGGTGGCCAAACTGCGTCTGCTCGAAGGCTTCCGCAACCGCGAGAACCTGAACTGGGACGCCGCGCGCCTCCAGCTGATCGACCTGCAGTACGCCGACGTGCGCCCGGAGAAGGGGCTCTACCACCGTCTGGCGTCGCGCGGGCAGGTCGAGCAGCTGGTCACCGACGCGCAGATCTCCGAGGCCGTGCACGAGCCCCCGCACGACACCCGGGCCTACTTCCGGGGCCGCTGCCTGGCCCGCTACGGCGAGAACGTGGCCGCGGCGAGCTGGGACTCGGTGATCTTCGACATCCCGGGCCGGGGAGCCCTCCAGCGGGTGCCCACCCTCGACCCGTCCCGGGGCACCAAGGAGCACGTGGAGGCCCTTCTGCAGCGCTGCCGCACGGCGGCCGACCTGGTGGACGCCCTGGCCGCCGAATAGGCGCACAGCGCCCGCCCGGAGCGACCGCTGACCGAGCACCGCCGGGGACCGTGTCCGCGCTGGGCCCGGAACCAGGTCCGGCACGCCCGGTTGCGCACCGTTTCCCGTCCCCTGCACGGTGTCCATCAGGTAATTCTTCGCAGAGTGGGCTACGGCACGCGCCTAAATCGCGGGCACATGCTTAGGATCACTGCAAGGAAGCTCGCAATCGCAGAGCGCAGGAGGCAGTCATGGCCGGTCAGGAACAGCAGCGCCCGACCCGACGCGACGACGAGCCCGCCGACGACGCCGCCCCCGCGGCGCCGCCCGCGGGTGGTGCGGCCCAGACCACGGACGCCGACGTGGACGCGATCCTCGACGAGATCGACGACGTCCTGGAGAGCAACGCCGAGGAGTTCGTCAAGGGATTCGTACAGAAGGGCGGCCAGTGACGGCAGCCGCCCGGGGCGGACCGGGCCCCTCGCGGGCCCGGTCGAACCCCTCATGCCGCCCTCACACCGCCCCGGACATCGCCCCGACGCCGTCGTCCACCGGTTCGCGCTACGCGGAAAACTTCTCGTGCCGAGCCGATGAGCGAACGCCGTCCATCTGGATAGGGTTTCGCCCGTGACTGCCGATCCCTTCCGTGAAGGGCGGTTGCCGGAGGCGTTCTTCGCTCCGGGCAACTCCTCGTTCACGGACTTCCTCGCCGCCCACGCCGAACACCTCCTGCCCGGGCGAAATCTGCCCGCCGGAGCCGTCATGCCGGAACTGCCGCACTCGACCACGATCGTTGCCGCCACGTTCGACGGCGGAGTGGTCATGGGTGGCGACCGGCGCGCCACGATGGGCAATTACATTGCCCATCGCGAGATGGAGAAGGTCTATCCGGCCGACGACTACTCGGCCGTCGGCATCTCCGGAACGGTCGGGCCCGCCATCGAGATGGTCCGCCTGTTCCAGGTCGAACTGGAGCACTACGAGAAGATCGAGGGCACGCTGATGTCCCTCGAGGGCAAGGCCAACCGCCTGGCCACCATGCTGCGGGGCAACCTGCCGCTGGCCATGCAGGGCCTGGCCGTGGTGCCGCTCTACGCCGGCTACGACCTCGACCGCAACGTCGGGCGCATCTTCTCCTACGACGTCAGCGGTGCCCGCTACGAGGAACACGGCTACCACAGCACCGGTTCCGGCTCGCTGTTCGCCAAGGGCTCGCTGAAGAAACGCTGGCGTCCCGGCCTGACCGCCGACGAGACGGTCGGCGTGGTGCTGGAATCCCTGCAGGACGCCGCGGACGACGACTCGGCCACCGGCGGTTCCGACGTCGGCCGGCGCATCTACCCGGTGCTCGTCGTGGTGACGGCCCAGGGTTACCGGCGGCTTTCGCAGGACGAGACCGAGGCCGCGTTCCAGGCCGTCGTCGCGCGGAACGCCGAGGGAGGGAGTGCCCGATGAGCATGCCGTTCTACGTCCCGCCCGAACAGCAGATGAAAGACCGGGCCGACTACGCCCGGCGCAACATCGCCCGCGGCCGGCCGGTCATCGTCCTCGCCTACGACAACGGCATCGCCTTCGTCGCCGAGAACGCCTCGCGCTCGCTGCACAAGATCAGTGAGATCTACGACCGCATGGCCTTCGGCGCCGCAGGCCGCTACAACGAGTTCGAGAACCTGCGCGTGGCCGGCGTCCGGTACGCCGACCTGCGCGGATACTCCTACGACCGCAGCGATGTCACGGCCCGGGGCCTGGCCAACGCCTACGCCCAGATCCTGGGCAACGTGTTCACCCAGGACTCCAAGCCGATGGAGGTCGAGCTCGCGGTCGCCGAGGTCGGCGCGACCCCCGAGCAGGACCAGATCTACCGGCTCACCTACGACGGATCCGTCGCCGACGAGCAGGGTTTCGTGGTGATGGGTGGTCAGGCCGACACCATCTCGTCGGGCATGCAGGAACGCTGGCGGCCCGGTCTGACGCTGTCGGCGGCGCTGACCCTGGCCGTCGAGATGCTCGGTCGCGACAGCACCAACGGGGCCGACCGGGCCCTCACGCCTGATCGTCTTGAGGTCGCGGTGCTGGACCGGGCCCGGCCCCGGCGGGCCTTCCGCCGGCTCGGTGGGCAGCTGCTCGAGGCGCTGCTCGCCCCCGACGACCCCACCACCGACGTGCCCAGCAGCGACGACTCGCGGCCCGGGGCGCACGACACGCTGACCGGGGAGCAGGCACCGCCGAGCCCGGTGAACCCTGTACCGCAGGCGGGTGACCCGGTTTCGACCGAGCCCGACCAGGAGCCCGGTCACCCCGGGAACGACGCAGGGGGCGCAGGAGCATGACCGGATCGCTGCCGTTCGGGCCCGAAGAACTCCCCGGCGGGCCCGACGGTGGCGAGCCCGGAACGAACTCCACGATCAACCCATTGCCCCACACTGGTGCCATTGGGCGAGAAGGCACCTACAGTAAGGGAATGGACCGCCGAATCTTCGGGCTGGAGACGGAATACGGGGTCACGTGCGCCTTCGAGGGGCAGCGCAAGCTGTCGCCCGACGAGGTCGCCCGGTACCTCTTCCGCAAGGTCGTCTCATGGGGCCGTTCCAGTAACGTCTTTCTCCGCAACGGTGCCCGGCTGTACCTCGATGTCGGTTCGCACCCCGAGTACGCCACCCCCGAATGCGACGACATCCGCCGGCTGGTCGTCCACGACCGCGCCGGTGAGCGCATCCTCGAAGGTCTGCTGGTCGACGCCGAGCGCAGACTGCACGAGGAGGGAATCCAGGGCGATGTCTTCCTCTTCAAGAACAACACCGACTCGGCCGGTAACTCCTACGGCTGTCACGAGAACTACCTGGTCTCGCGGCACGGTGAGTTCGGCCGGATGTCCGACATCCTGATCCCGTTCCTCGTGACCCGGCAGATCCTGGTCGGGGCCGGCAAGGTGCTGCAGACACCGCGCGGTGCGGTGTACTGCCTGTCCCAGCGGGCCGACCACATCTGGGAGGGCGTCTCCAGCGCCACCACCCGGTCGCGTCCCATCATCAACACCCGCGACGAACCGCACTCCGACGCCGAGCGGTACCGGCGCCTGCACGTCATCGTCGGTGACTCGAACATGTCCGAGACCACCACCATGCTCAAGGTCGGAGCCACCGACCTGGTGCTGCGGATGATCGAGGCCGGTGTGGTGCTGCGCGACCACACCCTGGAGAACCCGATCCGGGCCATCCGCGAGATCAGCCACGACCTGACCGGCCGGCGCAAGGTCCGCCTCGCCAACGGCCGCGAGGCCACGGCCCTGGAGATCCAGGAGGAGTACCTGGCCCGGGCGAAGGAGTTCGTCGAGAGCCGCGGACTCCAGACCGACAACGTGAAGCGGGTTCTCGATCTCTGGGAGCGCGGTCTGCGGGCCATCGGCACCGGCGACCTGTCCCTGGTGGACCGGGAGCTGGACTGGGTGATCAAGCACCGGCTGATCGAGCGCTACCGGGCGAAGCACAACCTGCCGCTGTCCTCGCCCCGCATCGCCCGGATCGACCTGGCGTACCACGACATCCATCGCGACCGCGGACTGCACTACCTGCTCATGAAAAAGGGCATGGTGGAACGGGTCGGGGCCGACATCGAGGTGTTCGAGGCGACGTCGGTGCCGCCGCAGACCACCCGGGCGAAACTGCGCGGCGACTTCGTGCGGCGGGCCCAGGAACGCCGTCGCGACTTCACGGTCGACTGGGTGCACCTGAAGCTCAATGACCAGGCGCAGCGCACCGTTCTGTGCAAAGACCCGTTCCGCTCCGTCGACGAGCGCGTGGAGCGACTGATCCAGAGTATGTGAGCCAACTGTGACCCGGGCCGCTCCCGGGCACCTGGGCGGATGCCGGGCACCCTCAGCTATATGCCCTAGGGTGTTCGGCGTCCCGTTCCCACGACGAAGGTCGAACGTGCTCTCACGCAAAGCCCTCTTGCGCGCCGGCGCGGTTCTCGTAGCCGCCGCGGCCGTGGTTTCCGGCTGCTCCAGCGCCTCCTCCGGGAGTGCGGGGAAAGCCGCGTCCAGTACGACGACCGACATCGAAGCGATCAAGGTCACCGGCAAGGTCGGTGACACCCCCAAGGTCGACGTGCCCACGCCGTTCTCGACCGAGAAGACCACCCGCAAGATCCTCTCCGCCGGTGACGGTGCGAAGGTCACGGCGGGCCAGCGCGTCTCCATCGATTACCTGGGCATCAACGGTGCCGACGGCAAGCAGTTCGACAGCAACTACGACGGTGACACATCGGCGTTCACCCTTGACGACGGCCAGGTCATCAAGGGCATGGTCACCGGCCTCGAGGGCGCGACCGTCGGTTCTCGTGTCCTGATCACGATCCCGCCGGCCGACGGCTACGGCACCCAGGGTGTCTCGTCCGCGGGTATCGGGCCGACCGACACGCTGATCTTCGTGATCGACATCGAAGACGCCGCCGACGTGCTGAAGCGGGCCACCGGCAAGAGCGTCGCGGCCAAGAAGGGCCTGCCCACGGTCAAGCTCGACAAGACCGGCGCACCGACCATCACCCTGCCCGACGGCAAGGCCCCCGGCTCCCTCGTCGTGCAGCCCCTCATCGAGGGCACCGGCGCGAAGGTGGCCAAGGGGCAGACCATCACCGTGCAGTACACGGGTGTGGTCTGGCCCGGCGGCAAGGTCTTCGACTCGTCCTGGACCAAGGGTTCCCCGGCCAGCTTCGAGATCGGCGCCGGCCGCGTCATCTCCGGCTGGGACAAGGGCCTGGTCGGCAAGAAGGTCGGCAGTCAGGTCCTGCTCGTCATCCCGCCGGACGAGGGCTACGGCGCCGAGGGCCAGTCGGACGCCGGCATCAAGGGCACCGACACCCTGGTCTTCGTCGTCGACATCCTCGACACCACCGGCTGAGTCGATTTGAGTGCGGGGCGGCCGTGAAGCAAGCTTGACGGCGCCCTGACACCCGGTCGCCCACCTGGCTGCCCCGGTGCGGCCGACGACCACGCACGTCACTAAGGAGAAACACCATGAGTGCTGAGCTCAAGCGCCCGGAGATCGAGTTCCCCGAGGGAACCCCGCCCACCACGCTCACGATCACCGACGAGGTCGTCGGTGAGGGTGCGGAGGCCGTGGCCGGCAACACCGTCACCGCCCACTACG
Source organism: Kineosporia mesophila (assembly GCF_021129235.1). Taxonomy (GTDB): domain Bacteria; phylum Actinomycetota; class Actinomycetes; order Actinomycetales; family Kineosporiaceae; genus Kineosporia; species Kineosporia mesophila. Next base: position 53,564 of record NZ_JAJOMA010000003.1, on the reverse strand, counting down.
TCGGTGTGGCGTTCTCCAGCGGCGAGGAGTTCGACGCCTCCTGGAACCGCGGCGAGGCACTGAAGTTCCGCCTCGGCGTCGGCCAGGTCATCGCGGGCTGGGACCAGGGCATCGCCGGCATGCGCGTCGGTGGCCGCCGTCGTCTGGTGATCCCGCCGGACCTGGCCTACGGCGCCCGCGGCGCCGGTGGAGCCATCGGCCCGAACGAGACCCTGATCTTCGTCGTGGACCTCGTCGACGCCCGCTGATCTCCAGCGTCCAGCGCCCCTCCACCTGTGCGGTGGAGGGGCGCTTCGTCGTTCACCGCACGAAGAACCGTGACAACCGGCGGTAGGGAGGGGCCATGGCGATCCGTGGGGTGGTGCGTAGCTGGAACCCGGACGAGGGCAGGGGCGTGATCGAGTCTCCGGACGTCACGGGCGGTGCCGCGTGGACGCACTGGAGCGCTGTCCGGGCGGCGGGATACCGCGAGCTGGCGGTGGGGGAGCAGGTGCTGTTCGACTGGGAACCGGCCGGCCAGGACGGCTACGGCGCCCGCGCGACCCTCGTCCTGCGGGCCGGTGCGGACGATGCCCCGGCCCCGGAACTCTCCGGGGCGTTCAGTGCGCCGATGCGGCTCGACATCGACAGCCCGGGCCCGGCTGACTCGCCGGTGTCCGGCCTCCAGCTGCCGACAGTCACCGTGGCCGACGACGGCTCACCAGTGATCATGGTGCCTGGCGGAGAACCCCTGACCGCGCTGATCGTCTGTCCGTTGATCCGGGGCACCGGAGCGCAGATCCGGGCGCGGCAGATCATTGCCGTGCACTACACCGGCGTGACCTGGCGGGACGGCCGGGTGTTCGACTCCTCGTGGGGCCACCGGGAGCCGGTCAAATTCACGATCGGTGCCGGGCAGGTCATGCGCGGCTCGGACGAAGGCCTCGTCGGCCAGCGGGTGGGCAGCCGGATCCTGCTGGTGATCCCGCCGGACCTGGCCTACGGAGCAGGCGGCATCGGCCCGGACATCGGCCCGAACGAGACCCTGATCTTCGTCGTGGACCTGATAGCGGCCTACTGACCCGTCAGCAGACATCGTGCGCACTCTTTGCGGGTAGGGCGTAAGAAATGCACACGATGCTCAGGTGCGGCGATAACAGGCTACAGCGTCAGGGACGAAGGCCACGGGGATGACCACTTCGATGATGATTTTGGACGAGGTGGTCAGCGAGGAGTTAGTGGTGGGCGACGCGGGTCTCGGGGGAGCGGACATCTCTGGATCCGCCGGCTTCCGCGGTCTGGCAGAAGAGGTGGGGAAAGAGGGATATGTGAGAGAGGTGAGAGGAAGAGGTGGGGGGAAGAGGTGAGAGGCAGAGGTGAGAGGCAGAGGTGAGAGGGGGAGGTGAGAGGGGGAGGTGAGAGGTGAGAGGGAGAGGTGAGAGGTGAGAGGTGAGAGGTGAGAGGTGAGAGGTGAGGGGCGGGCTGGGCTTTCAAGGCCGCACCCATCTCTTCGTGATCATGCAACCTTTCCCCCGACAGACCATTCGGTCGGGAGGGTTTGCATGATCACGAAGGGCGTTGGGGGCGTAGGTCACCACGAGCGTTGGGGGACGTCGGGTCACTGAGGACGTTGGGGTCACCCGGGGTGCTGGGTCACGTAGGGGGGTGGGGGAGGAGGGCTGCTGCGTGACGGCCCGCGGCTGCTGCGGCGAGGAAGGCGGCGGGGTCGGCCGCGAGATTGCGGCCCATCGTCGACAGACCCACCGGGCTCTCGCGCAGGGCGTCGAGGAGGCCGTCGACCGGGATCCGGACCTCGCGGTGCCGGCCGGCCGGGGCGAAGAGGGGGGCCACCTGACGGTCGACCAGCTCGGCCAGGTCGGGCAGGGGGATGGGGGCGTTGTCACCCACGGCCGCCGATTCGGGGTTGCCGCCTGCGAAGGCGAGCTCGGACGCGTCCTCAAGCAGGGAACTGAAGTCGGGGACGACGACATCGGCCGCCGCGAGCGCGACCCGGCCGTAGGCGGTCAGGGAGTGGTGGGACACGCCGCGGTGACGTTCGCGGGCGTCGGCGCCGGAGATGCGCAGGGTGGCGATGCCGCGTCCGTTGAGGACAGAGGCGGCGTTGAGCACCTCGCCGGCCTGGACCCCGGAGAAGCCCCAGCGGGTTCCGGTGCCGAGGTTGCCCGGGCCCTGGCTGACGACGGCCACGTCGACCTGGGCGACGTGTCTGGCCGCGAGCAGGCCTGAATGCACGCTGACGGCCTCCAGGTCGCCGCCGAACGCCTGGCCGACGGTGATGCAGGTGTCCAGCCAGCCGGCCTGGCGCAGGCCGGCGATGGTGCGGGAGAACCAGGCGGGGAGGGCCCCGCCGTCGGTCATCACGTAGGCGACGCGGGCCTGGGGTGCGGCCTGACGGAGCCCGGCGAGGATCGCGGGCAGTGAGCTGTGCAGGTCGGCGACGATGACGGGCAGGCCCTGCAGGTCGTCGGCGTCGGCCAGGACGGAGTGGAAGGGGGATTCCTGCTCGTCCACCCCGAGCACCATGGCCTGCAGCGGGGTGTAGCGGGCCTTCACCAGGTGGCCGGGACCGGGCTCGGGATCGGGGGGCAGGGTGTCGAGGAGCGCGGCGACCAGCGCGTAGCCCCCGGTGCCCAGACCCCGCTCCAGCGCGGTCACGTTGAGAAGGACCCGCTGCCCCTCGACCGGTCGCCCGACGAGCGACGGGTAGGCCAGGGCGCGGATCGTGCGCCCCTCCACGACGGCCTCGTACTCGACCGCCCCGTCCCATTCGCGTCGTTCGGACGTGACTCGACCCTCTCGCCACACAATCACGCGCGTGACGATATCTCTCCCTCACCCCGGCTCGGGTAGCTTGGTGCGGTGTCCTCGCGGCGTACCGAGCGGCTGCTCAATCTGGTCATCTGCCTTGCGGCCACCCGGAGGTGGCTGACGAAGGAGCAGATTCGCGCTGCCGTGCCGCAGTACGCCGACGGCGACACCGCCGAGGCCTTCGACCGGATGTTCGAGCGCGACAAGGAAGACCTGCGCGATCTCGGGATTCCGGTGGTCACCGGCACCGACGAGCGCTGGTTCGACGACGAGCCGGGCTACCGCATCGACCGCGACGACTACGCGCTGCCGCCGATCGAGCTGGACGCGCAGGAGCTCGCCGTGGTCGGGCTGGCCAGCCGGGTCTGGCAGCAGGCCGGTCTGGCGGGCCCGGCGGCCCGGGCCCTGACCAAACTCACCGCGCTGGGCGTGGACACCGACGATGCCGGTGCCGGGCTGGAACCGCGCATCCGCACCCCCGAACCGGCCTTCGGCCCGCTCTACGCGGCCACGCGCGACCGGCAGGCAGTGTCCTTCTCCTACCGCAAGCCGAACGGTGACCTGGCGGTGCGCGAGGTGGAGCCGTGGGCGGTGGCCAGCCGTAACGGGCGCTGGTACCTGATCGGCAACGATCGTGGCCGGGGCGCGGCACGGGTGTTCCGGCTCTCGCGCATCGAGAGCGACGTGAAGCGCCGGGGCCGGACCGGGGCCTACGGGGTGCCGGAGAGCCTCGACGCGCAGTCGATGATCGGCAAGCACGTCCCCCCGGTGGACGACCGGGTCGCCACGGTGCTCCTTCGCACCGGTCGCGGTGCGGGGCTGCGCCGGCAGGTGGTGGCCTCGGTCCCGTCCGCGCAGCGCCCGGGGTGGGACGAACTGCAGATCAGAATTGGGGACGCGGGAATGCTCGCGCAGTCACTGGCCGGCCTCGGGCCGGACGCGATCGCCCTGGAACCGGCCGATCTGCGCGGTGAGGTCGTCCGCCGGCTCAAGGGCGCCCTGGCCACCCAGGCGGAACTGGCCGCCCCGGAACAGCTGATCACTCCGGAAGAGACGATTGACGTGGTGTCCCAGCCATGAGCGCTGTCGCGGCGACCGCCCGCCTGTCCCGTCTCCTCACGATGGTGCCCTGGCTGCTCAACCGGCCCGGGATCGAGCTGGGCGAGGCCGCCCGGAACTTCAAGATCACCGAGCAGCAGCTGGTGAAGGATCTGGAGCTGCTGTTCGTCTGCGGGACCCCCGGGCACATGCCGGACGACCTGATCGCCGCCGAGTGGGACAGCGGTCGTATCTACCTGGCCAACGCCGATGCCATCGCCCGGCCGTTGCGCCTGGACCAGGACGAGGCGATCGCGCTGATCGCGGGTCTGCGCACGCTGTCCGACCTCCAGGAGCCCGGCGAGCGCCGGGCCGTCGACTCCGCGCTGGTGAAGCTGTCGGCCGCCGCGCAGGACGCGGTGCCGGCGGCCGGTCGTCTCGACATCGACCTGACCCCCGGGCAGAGCGGTGTGGAGCAGGCCCTGGGCACCGCCCGTGAGGCCTTGCGCCGGCACCGGCGGCTGCGATTGCAGTACCTGGTGCCCGCGCGGGACGAGATCACCGAGCGGGACGTGGACCCGATGCAGGTCACGAGCATCGACGGGCGCTGGTACCTGGAGGCCTGGTGCCACCGGGCCGAGGGCGTGCGGCTGTTCCGCTTCGACCGGGTGGCCGGGCTGCGCCTGCTCGACGTGGACGGCACCCCACCCGGCGACGCGGTCTCCCGGGCCGTCGACGAGCAGCTCTTCACGCCGTCCCCGGACGACCTGATGGTGACCCTGGAGGTCGAGCCGCGCGGTCGCTGGGTGGCTGAGTACTACCCGGTCGAGGACACGCAGGAACTGCCCGGCGGCCGGATGCGCGTGGTCATGCGGGTCGCCTCGCCGGACTGGATCCCGCGTCTGGTCCTGCGCCTGGGCGGTGCCGGGCGGGTGGTCGAGCCAACCGCCCTGGCCCGGCAGGTGGTCGACACGGCCACCGAGGCGCTGGCCGCCTACGGCACCGCGATGTCACCGGCGCACCACGAGCCCTCACACTGAGTCCCGGCGGTCGTTCGTTCGGGTGGCGTCCACCCTTCATGATCCGTAACTCGCTGATGGTGGCGCCGATTCGCTCTGCGCCGATTCTCCCGATCGTTCCCGTCCGGCGGCGTTACGCCGTCCGGCTGACGTTGATACGGGCCGTTGATCCGGCTCGGGCGACACGCCGTGCGTGGCGGATCCACCCCGCGTCACCGGGGCGGCCTAGGTATTACTGTCGGCGGTTAAGGAGTCGCGGGCCGTGGCCGAAGAACTGGTCGACGATGAATGGCGGCTCTGCTGGAGGTGGATCGCAAATGACGACGATCAAGGCGTCGTGCCCGAGCTGCGGTGATGTTGAGCTGACCCCGCACCAGGTGCGTCTCGTCGTCTGCTCCGTGAAGAGCTGGTCCTACTACGCCTTCATCTGCACCACCTGCCACGAGGAGGTGCGCAAGCCGGCCGGTCGTGACGTGGTCGCCCTGCTCATCTCCGGTGGCGTGGTCGCAGAGCCGTGGAACGTGCCGGCCGAGGTGCTCGAGGAGCACGAGGGGCCGACGCTGAACTACGACGACGTGCTGGACTTCGCTCTCTGGCTGGAGCAGGCCGACCTACTCGCCGCGGCGGCCGCGGCCCAGGGCCCCCGGCCCCGGGCCCAGGCACCCGAGACAGCCGCCTGATGCCGGGCTAGAGGTCGGGGCTCGGACACGAGCCCGAGCATCGGAACCGGGGTATCCGCCGACGGGTACCCCGGTTTCGTCATGTACCCCCACGGATGCCCTAGGGTTGGCGGGTGTCCGTGTGGGTGTGGGTCCTGATCTGGGTCGTTCTGGTGCTGGGCGCCCTCGGTGTGCTCGCGACGATCGGCCTGTCGCTGTGGCGCAGGGCCAAGGCCCTGCTGCGCGAGCTCGCGACGGCGTCCGACCGCTTCGCCGAGATCAGCACCAAACTGGAACAGGTCGCCGAAAAGGCCCAGTCCCGGGAACCAGCCGTGTTCACCGATCCGTTGGAACTCAGGCAGGAGCGGTACCTGGCGCAGCGTGCGCAGGGTGCCCCCCGCGCCGCAAAACCGGTGAGCCGGGCGGGCACAGGGTCTGCCGGTCGACCGGGGCAGCGCGTACGATGACACCGACCGTTGGGCAATCTGTGCGCTACGGGTTCAGTGGAAAGGACATGTCATGGGCTTTCTGAAAGAGCCTTCGCACATCATCATCGTCGTCCTCGTGGTGGTGATCCTTTTCGGCAGCCGGCGTCTTCCCGACGCTGCGCGCGGTCTCGGCCGGTCCATGCGTATCTTCAAGTCCGAGATCAAGCAGATGCAGGACGACGACAAAGACACGTCGGCCCGTCGCCGCGAGGACGACCCCCGCACGGCACCGGTGTACGAAGAGCCGATCGAGGGTCGCGTCTACTCGCCGCAGCAGCAGCGCGAGCAGGCCGGCTACCAGAACCGCAACGACATCTGACGGTCGGTCCTCCGGGCCCCGTTCGACCCCCATTCGCGAGAGGAACTGACCGTCGGTGGCGGTGCGGAAGCCACAGCGGCGACCCAAGAATCCCGAGGGCAGGATGGCCCTGCGGGAACACCTGGCGGAGCTACGTCGCCGGCTGGTGATCAGCGTCGTCGCGATCATCGTCGGGGCGGGCGTCGGGTGGTGGCTGTACGAGCCGATCATGCACGCGGTGATCATCGACCCGCTGAACGAGGCGTCGGCCCATGGCCAGAAGGTCACGCTGACCTACCGCGCCATCGCCGACGCGTTCAACATCAAGGTCAAGGTCGCGGTCTACACCGGCATCGTGTTCTCCAGCCCGGTGTGGCTGTACGAGGTCTGGGCGTTCATCACCCCGGGCCTGACCAGGAAAGAACGCCGCACCTCGCTGTGGTTCGTCGCGTTCGCCGTGCCGCTGTTCCTCTCCGGCGTCTGGCTGGCGATCCTGGTGCTGCCCAAGGCCGTGGCCTTCGGCGCCGACTTCGCCCTCGAGGGCTCGCTCAACCAGCCTGACGCCGGCACGGTCATCACCTTCGCCAGCCGTCTCATCATCGCGATGGGTGTGGCCTTCCTGACCCCGTTGTTCCTCGTCGGGCTCAACATGATGGGCCTGGTCAGCGGCCGGAACATGGGTAAGCACTGGCGCCTGGCCGTCTTCGTCGCGTTCCTGTTCGCCGCGATCGTCTCACCCTCGCCCGACGCGACGCAGATGATCATCATGGCGTTGCCGCTGGTCGGCCTCTACACGATCTCGGTCTTCGTGTCCCTGTTCAACGATCGCCGCCGGGCCCGCAAACGCTCCGACGACCCGATCTTCGGCCTGGGTGACGACGAGTCGAGCCCGCTGACCGCGGACGACGACCCGATCCGCGACCGAGCCCCGATCAGTGACGACACGCCGATCGACTCACCGGAACGGCTCGACCGCACCTGACGACCCGCCTTCATCTGGTCCCGGGCACCACCCCCGTGACCGGCACCGTGATACTCGCCGTCAACCCGGTCGCCGGGGCCGGGAGAGGATTCCTCGCGGGCGCCCTGACCTCCGTGCTCCTGCGGCGGGCCGGGCTCACGGTGCACGAAGTCGCCGGTCACGACGCTGACGAGACCCGGAAGGTGCTCGCGGTCGCCCTCCGGGAGCGACCCGACGCGCTGGTCGTCGTCGGGGGCGACGGCATGGTCAACCTCGGCCTGAACGCGGTGGCCGGCACGGATGTCCCGCTGGGGGTGGTCGCGGCCGGAACCGGCAACGACATCGCCCGCGAACTCGGACTCCCGGTCCGGGACATCGAGAGCGCCGCCGCGGTCGTCGTCCACCATCTGCACCGGCCCGTCGTGCGCGACGCGGGCCGGGTGACCACCTCGTCCGGTGACACCCACTGGTTCCTCGGCGTGCTCGCCGCCGGTCTGGACGCCCTCGTGAACGAGCGCGCCAACGGCTGGAAACGCGCACCGGGGCGGGCCCGCTACGCCCTGGCGACCCTGCGCGAACTGCCGGGATTCCGCCCACCGCACTACCGTCTGCAGCTCGACGGGGAACCCGAGGAACGCACGTCGATGCTGGTCACGGCCGCTAATTGCGCCTCCTACGGGGGCGGGATGCGGATCTGCCCGCAGGCCCGGCCCGACGACGGTCTGCTCGACGTGCTGACCGTGGAACCGATGCGCGCCGTGCGCCTGCTGACAATCTTCCCCCGCCTCTACCGGGGCACCCACGCCTCCCACCGGAACGTCGCGATCCGCCGGGTGCGGCACCTGCGGATCGAGACGCTGCCGGGTTCGCCGGAACTGGCCGCGTACGCCGACGGCGAGCGCATCGGACCGCTCCCGGTGGAATGTGAGGCAGTACCGGGTGCGATATGGGTTCTCGCTCCGGAGCACTGACGGGTAGCGTAAGCCGGGTGACGTCGCCCGCCGAACGTTTTGCCGCGGCACGAAAGCGCGCTGAGGAGAGCAAAACACCGCTCTCGCGCTTCCGCGGCAAGTACCCCTTCGATCTCGACGGGTTCCAGCTGGACGCCTGTGAGGCGCTCGCCGGGGGGCGGGGCGTGCTGGTGGCCGCCCCCACCGGATCGGGCAAGACCGTCGTCGGTGAGTTCGCCGTCTTCCTGGCCATGGACTCGGGCCGCAAGGCGTTCTACACCACGCCGATCAAGGCCCTGAGCAACCAGAAGTACGCCGATCTCGCCCGCATGCACGGGGCCGAGAACGTGGGTCTGCTCACCGGTGACACGGCCATCAACGCCGATGCCCCGGTGGTCGTGATGACCACCGAGGTGCTGCGCAACATGCTCTACGCAGACTCCCCGGCCCTGCACGGCCTCGCCTACGTGGTCATGGACGAGGTGCACTACCTGGCCGACCGGTTCCGCGGCGCCGTCTGGGAAGAGGTGATCATCCACCTCCCCGACGACGTGCTGCTGGTGAGTCTCTCGGCGACCGTCAGCAACGCCGAGGAGTTCGGCGCCTGGCTGGACACCGTGCGGGGCAACACCGAGGTCGTGGTCTCCGAAGACCGGCCCGTGCCGCTGTGGCAGCACGTGATGGCCAACCGCCAGCTCTACGACCTGTTCGCCGAGAGCTCCTCGACCGACAACCTGAACCCGGAACTGCTGCAGATCACCCGCGACGCGAACCGGCGCGAGCGGCAGTTCCAGGGGGTGGGCGGCCGGCGCGGGGGCACGACGGCGGCGCGCGGGGCCAAGAGCCGGAGCACCTACACCCGGGGCGGCCCGCGCCGGCCCAGTGCGACGCCCAGCCGCGTCGAGGTCATCAACGCGCTGGACAGTGCCGGGCTGCTCCCGGCGATCAGCTTCATCTTCAGCCGGGCCGGCTGTGACGCGGCGGTGCAGCAGTGCCTGTACTCGGGCCTGCGGCTCACCTCCCCGGAGGAGCGCACCGAGATCCGGCACGTGGTCGAGTCGCGGACGGCGGACATCCCGGACGAGGACCTCGCGGTGCTCGGCTACTACGAGTGGGCCGAGGCGCTCTCGCGGGGCGTCGCCGCGCACCACGCCGGGCTGCTGCCGGCCTTCAAGGAGGTCGTCGAGGAGCTGTTCACCCGCGGTCTGGTGAAGGCGGTCTTCGCCACCGAGACGCTGGCGCTGGGCATCAACATGCCGGCCCGCAGCGTGGTGCTGGAGAAGCTGGTCAAGTGGAACGGGGAGACCCACGCCGACATCACGCCGGGGGAGTACACCCAGCTGACGGGACGGGCCGGGCGTCGTGGCATCGATGTCGAGGGTCACGCGGTGGTGCTCTGGCAGCCCGGTCTGGACCCGGAGGTGGTCGGTGGTCTGGCCTCGACCCGGACCTTCCCGCTGCGCTCCAGTTTCCGGCCCACCTACAACATGGCCGTGAACCTGGTCGGCCAGGTCGGGCGGGCCCGGGCCCGGGAGATCCTGGAGACCTCGTTCGCGCAGTTCCAGGCCGACCGGGCGGTGGTGGGCCTGGCCAAGCAGGCGCGCAAGCAGGAGGAGGCGCTCGAGGGGTACGCCGAGGCGATGAACTGTCACCTCGGTGACTTCCGCGAGTACGCGTCGCTGCGCCGCAAGATCGGCGAACGCGAGACCCACCTGTCCCGCAGCGCTTCGCGCGACCGGCGCTCCGACGTGATCGGCTCACTGGAGCGTCTGCGCCGCGGTGACGTGATCCGGGTGCCCGGTGGCCGCAAGCCCGGCTGGGCCGTGGTGCTGGACCCGGGCGTCGGCGGTGGCGACAGCCTCGAGGGCCCACGTCCGTCGATCCTGTCGATCGAGCGCCAGGTGCGCCGGCTCTCGCTGATGGACGTGCCCACCCCGGTCGAGGCGACCACGCGCATCACCGTGCCGAAGAACTTCAACGGCCGTGACGCCACCGCCCGCCGCGACCTGGCGTCGTCGGTGCGCAACGCCCTGGGTGCCCTGCGGCACGACGACGACGTCACGAAACGTCGTCCCAAGGGCAAGAAATCGGCAGTGGACGAGGACGAGGAGCTGAACCGGCTGCGGCGTCAGCTGCGCAGCCACCCCTGCCACGGCTGCGCCGAGCGCGAGGACCACGCCCGCTGGTCCGAGCGGTACTTCCGTCTCCGGCGCGAGACCGATGCGCTGGTGCGCCGGATCGAGGGGCGCACCAACACGATCGCGCGGGTCTTCGACCGGGTCTGCGACCTGCTCACCGAGCGCGGGTACCTGGCGGGCGACAAGGTGACGCCCGCGGGGGAGCAACTGCGCCGGATCTACTCGGAGTCGGACCTCCTGGTCTCCGAGTGCCTGCGCAAGGGGGTCTGGAAAGACCTCGACATGCCCGGTCTGGCGGCCGTGGTCAGTGCCGCCGTGTACCAGTCCCGCCGGGACGAGAAGGGGCTCAGCCCGAGGATTCCCCAGGGCGGGCCGACATTGGCGCTGGACACCATGACCCGCATCTGGTCGGTGCTCGACGACGAGGAGCGCGCGCACAAGCTCGACGTCACGCCCGAGCCGGACCTGGGGCTGGCGTGGGCCATCCACCGCTGGGCGGGCGGCCAGCCGTTGCAGGCCGTACTGCGTGACGCCGATCTGGCCGCGGGTGACTTCGTGCGGTGGTGCAAGCAGGTGATCGACCTGCTCGGCCAGATCGCCCAGGCCAGTGACGATCCCGCGCTGGTGCGGACGGCGCGCTCGGCGGTCGAGGCGATCAGCCGGGGGGTCGTGGCTTCCGGTCCGACGCGGGCCTGACGACGGATCGGCCGGGCGGGCGAAGTGCCCCGCCCGGCCGGTCCGGCCGCCCTCACAGCCGCCCGGCGAACAGTGAGCGCACCCCCGGCGATCCGCGAAACTCCTTCAGGGCCAGCTCGGCGTGCCCGGCCGAGTAGCCGTTCCCGACGAGCATCGTGATGTCGGCGGCCAGGGCCTCGGCCCCCAGCGCCGCCGCACTGAACGACGTGGCCATCGAGAAGAAGATGATCGTGCCCCGCCCGGCCGTGGCCAGCACCGCGCCGTGCTCGCAGCCCGGAACGTCCACGCAGACCACCGTGACATCGGCCGGACCGCCTGCGGCACAGACCTTCTCGGCCAGCTGAACGGGATTGCGGGCGTCGGCCACCACCACTGCCGTGGCCAGCGGCTGGGCGTCGAGACGGCCTGCGGCGAGCAGGGATTCACGTTCCTCGGGAGAGCGCACCACACCGATCCGGTGAGCCGCCCCGGCCGACCGGGCCGCGGCCAGGGACAGGCTGCCGCTCTTGCCGGCCGCCCCGATCACGCACACCACACCCGCGTTCCGGCCCGATCCGGAGCCGCCAGTCTCTCGTGACGGGTAGCCGATCGTCATCCCCGGCCCCGCGGTCGAGGCCACCACCCGGGCCGTCAGTGACGGCGCCCCGCAGACGTCGAAGACCGCCAGGGCCTGCTCGGCCGGCAGGTCGCCGGGCAGGACCGCGGCGATCGACCGGCCGAACAGGATCGCCCGGCCCGAGCACGGCACCTGCTCCGAGAGCCCGTCCCAGGCCTCGAGATCGTTCAGCACCAGCGGCGTGCAGGTCAGCGACACCAGCGTCGCGACCCTCTGCCCCGCGACGAGACCCAGGGGCGAGTCCGGTCCCACCTGCGCCACCGTCCCGATCAGCATGCCGCCCGATCCGGTGACCGGATTGTGCATCTTCCCGCGCTCGCCGACGATCGATCGCACGGCCTCGCGCACGGCCGCCCCGTCGCCGTCGTGCTCCTGGAGGAGCTGCCGGAAGCTGGCCGCGTCGAGATTCAGCCGCTCGACGTCGATGCGGACCTCGTCCGGGGCCAGGGGGCCGGACGGGTCGAGCCGCCAGGCGGCCTGCGGCAGAACCCCCTCCGGTACGAGCACGCGGTGCAGTCCCAGCGGCGAGTGCGGCCCTGTTGCGGAAATCGGCATGCTGAAAATCCTCCCGTAGAACTCTCCTCAGAGCGGAAATTCTTGCTTATTCTCTAGGCGTGACGGAACTCATGGCGTCAAAATCTCCGGTCAACCGAACGGCGCAGCCTTACGAGTACCGGCGCCGTGAACTCGTCGAGCCCGACTGGACCCGGTTCCCAGGGTGGCGCACGGTGTCGGCGCAGGAGTGGTCGAGTGCCCAGTGGCAACGTTCGCACTGCGTGAAGTCGGCGAAGCAGCTGCACGACGTGCTGGGTGATCTGGTGCCGGAGGAGTTCTACGCCGACCTGGCCCGCGACCAGCAGGACCACGCGACGATGTCGATGCTGCTCCCGCCCCAGATGCTGAACACCATGCTGACCGACGTGACCACGTCGTCCTCAATTTTCACTGACCCGGTGCGCCGCTACATGCTCCCGGTCGCGAGTGACCGGCTGGCCCTCTGGCCGAGTCACCCCCGCGCGAGCCGGGACTCGCTGCACGAGCACGACATGTGGGTGGCCGAAGGGCTCACCCACCGCTACCCGACGAAGGTGCTGGCCGAGCTGGTCTCCACCTGCCCGCAGTACTGCGGGCACTGCACCCGGATGGACCTCGTCGGCACGTCCACCCCTTCCGTGACGAAGCTGAAACTGGCCGGCAAACCGGTCGACCGGTACGCGGCCATGCTCGACTACCTGCGCGCGCACCCCCAGATCAGGGACGTCGTGGTCTCCGGGGGAGACGTCGCGAACGTTCCGTGGCGGCAGCTGGAGTCGTTCCTGACCCATCTGCTGGAGATCGAGTCGATCCGCGACATCCGGCTGGCCACCAAGGCACTGATGGGACTGCCGCAGCACTGGCTGCAGCCCGATGTGCTGGAGGGCATGCACCGCGTGGCGGTCCGGGCCCGGCGGCAGGGCGTGAGCCTGGCCGTCCACACGCACGTGAACTCGGTGAACTCGCTGACCCCGGCGGTGGCCGCGGCGGCGAAGGCCCTGCTCGAGGCCGGCGTGCGGGACGTCCGCAATCAGGGGGTCCTGCTGCGCGGGGTGAACGACTCACCCGGGCAGCTGCTCGACCTCAGCTTCGCCCTGCTCGACGAGGCCATGATCACGCCGTACTACCTCTACATGTGCGACATGATCCCGGCCTCGGAACACTGGCGTCTGCCACTGTCCCGGGCCCAGGAACTCCAGCACGCGATCATGGGCTATCTGCCCGGTTTCGCCACGCCCCGCATCGTCTGCGACGTCCCGTTCGTCGGTAAGCGCTGGGTGCACCAGGCCGAGAGCTACGACCCGGTGCGCGGTATCAGCACCTGGACGAAGAACTACCGCACGTCCATCGAGACCTCGGACGATCCGGGCGCGGGTGACTACGTCTACTACGACCCGATCGACACCCTGCCCACCGCCGGCCAGAGGTGGTGGGGCGATCAGATCGAGAGCGGACGCGCCTCGTAGGGGGTGGACAGCACGATCGTCGTCCGGGTGCGTACGGCGGCCACCGCACGGATCCGGGCGAGCAGGCCCTCCAGTGCGGCCGGCGTGGCCACCCGCACCTTGAGCAAATAGTTCTCGTCGCCGGCCACCGAGTAGCAGGCCTCGATCTCGCCGATCGGCACGAGCCGCTCGGGAACGTCGTCGGGTGCCGCGTGGTCGAGCGGCGTCACCGAGACGAACGCGGTGAGCGGAAGGTCCACCGATTCCGACTGCACCACCGCCGTATAGCCCCGGATGATGCCGCGCTGTTCAAGGCGCCGGACCCGCTGATGCACCGCAGATGTGGACAAACCCGTCGCGCGGCCCAGATCGGTGAAACTCATCCGGCCGTCCTGGGAAAGCAGCCGTAAAATCTGTCGGTCGATCTCCTCCATCCGGCGAACGTTACAGGCCGGAAGTTACAGGTGGCACAGCGTTTGCTCTGCGATGTCACCACATCGCAGAGCGTCACTCAGATGTACCCGTTGCGTGAGCGAATTGCCTGACCAGGGGGGTGCCGGACCTGGCAGGATCTTTCCCGTGCCTCCCACGTTTCCCGACCCCCGCCCCGAGCTGATGCTGCTCGACGCCGCGTCGCTCTACTTCCGGTCGTTCCACGGCGTGCCCGACACGTTCACCGCCCCCGACGGCACGGTCGTGAACGCGGTTCGGGGGTTCCTCGACTCGGTGGCCTACCTGGTCACGATGCGCGGGCCGCGCCGTCTGGTGGCCTGCTGGGACGAGGACTGGCGGCCGGCGTTCCGGGTCGAGGCGATTCCCTCGTACAAGGCGCACCGGGTGGCGAACCCGCGCACCAACGAGGAGGAGGTGCCCGACCTGCTCACGCCCCAGGTGCCGCTGATCATCGAGGCGCTGTCGCTGCTCGGCATCTGCCGGGCCGGGGCCGCCGGGTACGAGGCGGACGACGTGATCGGCACCCTCACGGCCCGGCAGGTCGCCGGGGGTCAGGGGCTGGTGGACGTGGTCACTGGCGACCGGGATCTGTTCCAGTTGGCGGACGATGCGGCGCGGGTTCGGGTGCTCTATGTCGGCAGAGGGCTGCGGCGGCTCGAGATCGTCGACCAGGAATGGCTTTCCGGTAAGTACGGGGTCGGTACCGGGCCGATGTACGCCGAGATGGCCACGCTGCGTGGAGACCCGAGCGACGGTCTGCCCGGTGTCGCGGGCATCGGGGAGAAGACCGCCGCCGGCATGCTCAACCGCTTCGGCACCCTGACCGCTCTGCGGGCGGCGGCGGCCGATCCGGCCTCGGACCTCTCACCCGGCCAGCGCAAGAAGATCGTCGAGGCCTCCGACTACCTGGACGCCGCCCCGGCCGTGGTCACGGTCGCCCCCGACGCACCGATCCCGGGCCTGGACGACACGCTGCCCGACACCCCGCCCGACCACGACGCACTGATGGCGTTCGCGGAGCAATGGGGTGTCTCCAGCAGCGTTTCGCGGGTGGTGCAGGCGATGACGAAGGCTGCCCGGTAGCTCTCAGCCCTCGGCAAAGAGCTCGGCCTGCCGGTTGAGCACCCGCAGCACCCCGAGCACGGCGACGGTGAGCTCCTCGAAGTCGTCGATCTCGCTGAGCGGTTCCCGGCCGAACGGCTCACCGGCGATCAGCCGGTGCAGCCACCGGTCCTCGCGACGGGGAAGGCGGAACTCCGAGGCGATGTCGTTCAGCGCGGCCCGCACGACCGCCGCCACCACCGGGTCGGAGATCTCGGACAGCAAGATCTCGGCCCGGGCCAGCCAGCCCGAATCGCCCTCGGCGGCAAGCTCGACCTCGTCGCTGAACTGCGTCGACACCTCCAGCTCGAGCCACCAGACGGCCGGCCGGATCTCCTCGAACTCGTCGTAGGGCAGGTGCAGTGCCCGTTCCACGAGAGCCCGGGCCCGAACCTCGTCGCCCTCTTCCAGCCGGGCGACGGCCTTGTCCAGCAGATTGCCCGCAGCCTCTTGCAGCGCCTCGGACGTCTCTCCCAGCAGCGCGCCGGAGGCCCGCCGGGTGACGTTGAGACTGCGCTCGGCGCGCTCGGTTTCGATCACCAGAAGACTCCGCTCAGATCGGCGAATCCGGATCAGCGCGCCACTGCCCTGATCTCGACGGTCGGTCAATGACCAGCTTAACCGCGAACGGTCGCTGTGCGTCACTGCCAGGCCGTCCCGGCCGCGGATCCACGCCCGGGGGCCGACGGGCCTGTCGCCGCGCTCAAAAGCCCTGAGTCACACGAGACGCACCCGGGCGAGGCGGCCCGCGCCGGTCTTCAGGGCGTTCTCGATCTCCTGGAGGAACTGCCACCGGGTCATCCCGGCCGGGCGCGGGACGTCGTCGAGCAGCCACCCGGCGACGGCGAACCCGATGAACAGGGTGTGGCTGCTGAAGAACACCAGGGATGTCGGCCGGGGCTTGGGCAGTCCGGTGAAGAACAGGCCCAGCTGAAGGTCTGGGATCTCGAACATCGGCCGGGCGGTGGCGAATTCCTCCGCGATCGCCTTCAGTTCGCGGTACCCGGGCCAGGTCCCGTCGCTGACGGCGTGAAGAGCCATGGCGTTGACGGCCACCAGCAGGTCGCGGAGCTGCCGGGTGGTGTCGAGGCCCTGGGCGTTGATGGCGTCGACCGTCTCGGCGAGGAGGGTGTGGTCCTGGCTGAAGGCCGCGGCCAGGCCGTGCCGCAGCAGGGTGTCGAGGTGGACGTCGACCTGGCCCCGCGGCGTCCACTGCGGCCGGGCCTGCCGGCGCCAGCGCTGCCGGGTGCGCCGGTTGCGGGTCCAGGTCCACAGCTGCAGGGCCAGGGGCGGGGCGAGAACGGCGGGCACGGCGGCCCGTTCGAGGGATGGGGGCATGCTCACGAAACGTCGGGTCAGGAGGCCGAGACCGAAGGCCGCGCCCCAGCACCTCACCGTGCGCCGTCTGCCGATCCAGGGGCCGAACGCTTCACCAGTCATGCGGGTGAGATTACGGTCAACGCGATGCCGAAGCGGAATATCCGATCCTGCACTGCAGTACGCGTTCAGGGCGACAACCACCCGCCGCCGCACCGAGAATTGATCTTCAAGACGCCGCCAGGCCGGGTGATCGCCATGTTAGGACGGTTCGCGGGGGAAAAAGTGACGACGCCGTATCTGTCCATATGTGTGAGGGATCGCATGTCTTCTTGGAGTTCCTGGCGCGTCCGGCTCCCCGCCGTCGCACTCGCCGTCTGCCTGGCCCCTATCGGTCCGGTGGTGCCGACCACCGCTCACGCCGCCGGGATCTCGGCCTTCGACGCGGTGAACCAGTTCATCGGCACCGAGCTGGACACGACACAGAACAAGAGCAACGACGCCTACGGCAACACCTACCCGGGGGCGAGCGTGCCGTTCGGCATGGTGCAGCCCAGCCCGACGACCTGGGGGGAGGGCAACACCAACGTCAGCCAGAAGGGCGGTTACGAGTACACCGCCTCGCTGATCCGGGGTTTCGGCCTGACCCGCTACGAGGGGACGGGGTGCACGGGCCGGTTCGGCGGCTACGAGTTCCCGACGATCCCGTACGCGGGTGAGCTGACCGGTGGCGTGCTCCCGAAGAGCCCCGCGAGCAACATCAGGGACTACTACCTGCCGTTCAGCCACGCCAACGAGACCTCGCAGCCCGGGTACTACGGCGTGAAGCTCGACAACGGGGTGGAGGCGGAGATGACCTCCTCGACCCGCACCGCCGTGAGCCGCTACGACTTCCCCAAGAGCGGTAGCTCGTCCCTCATTCTCGACGTATCCGGCCCGAACAACCGCACCTTCGGCAGCGAGGTGACGATCGACCCGAAGACCCGCACGGTCTCGGGCTGGATGTACGGTGTCGACGTCTGCGACAACGGCAACTACTACAAGGCGTACTTCTCCACCACGTACGACCACGACTTCGCCTCGTACGGCACCTGGACCGACGACGCGATGACCGCCGGTTCCACCCACGCGACGAAGAGCACGCAGGACGTCGGGGTCGACTACCGGCACGACACCGGCGCCTGGCTGACCTTCCAGCCGGGTGCGAAGGTCGTCGCCACGACCGGTTTCAGTTACGTGAGCATCGAGAACGCGGCCCTCAACCGCGAGACCGAGGTCGGTGACGACGGCTTCAACGACGTGCGGGGAGACGCGAAGAAGGCGTGGAAGGAGGCGCTGGGAACGGTGGACGCGCAGGGCGGCACCGCCGAGCAGCGCACCAAGTTCTACACGGCCCTCTACCACGCGTTCGGCAACCCGAACGTGCGGGAGGACGTCAACGGCGAGTACGTCGGGTTCGACAACGCCCGGCACACCGTCGGGAAGGGGCACCACTTCTACCGGAACATCAACTGGGCCGGCTCGGGCTGGGACGCCTACCGCAGCCAGGTGCAGCTGATCGCCCTGACGTACCCGAAGGTCGCGAACGACATCCAGCGGTCGATCGTTCTGCTCACGCAGCAACGAAACTCGTGGGCCCCGGGCGCTGCGCGCATGCAGGGCGACAACTACCAGGTCATTCTGGCCACGCTCGACGACATGGGCGCCACCGACTACGACCGGGAAGCCGCCCTGGCGTCGATGAAGGCCACCCAGGTGCTCCCCGCCACGAAGACCTCGCGTACCGACGGTTACCAGTACTTCGCCACCGGCCTGATCGAGAACGCCAAGGGTGACTTCGCCACGTCGCGGGTGCTGGAGTACTCGATCGACGACTTCGCCATCGCGCAGCTGGCCTCCCGTCTCGGCGACCAGAAGGCCTACGAGTTCTTCTCGGCCCGGTCGCAGAACTGGATGAACGTCTTCGACCCGCCGACGCAACACATCAGGCCGCGCTCGCGCAGCGGTTTCGACCGGACCTTCGACCTGCGCGGGCGCGACGACTCCGCCGGGCGCGGTCAGTTCAACCAGTCGACCGGCTACCAGTACGGCTGGCTGGTGCCCCACAACCTCTCCACGCTGATCGAGAAGCGCGGTGGGGTGGCGAAATCCACGGCGGCGCTGGACACGCTGATGGAGCGGCTCGACGCCGGGGCCTACACCCAGACCGGCAACTACCTTTCCAACCAGCCGGCTTTCGGGACGCCGTGGGTCTACAACTGGCTCCAGGCACCCTCGAAGACCACGGACGTGCTCTACCGGGCCGTCGACGAGATGTACGACACCACGCCGAGCGGGCTGCCCGGCAACGATGACCAGGGTGCGCTGAGCGCCTGGTACGTCTGGGCGAACATCGGCCTGTACCCGGCGATCTACGGCACCGGTGACCTGGTGGTCAGTGCGCCGATGTTCGACCGGATCGTCATCGAGCCGGTGGGTGTCTCCCGGAGGATCAAGATCAGCGCCTCCGGTGTGGCCCGGGGCGCCAAGTACGTCAACGGACTGAAGGTCAACGGCACGGCCCGGTCGAAGTCCTGGCTGGACAGCTCTTTCGCCCAGGCCGGGGGAACCCTCGACTTCACCATGAAGGCGACCGCGGGCACCTGGGGTACCGGCGCGTCCGACGTCCCGCCCTCCTACACCGAGGGCTCGAACGCCCTCAACAGCGTGGGCACGACCCCGGACGGTCAGGGCAACCTGGGCTCGATCGACCTCAGCGACTGGTCGCTGTCGCGTGACTCCCTGGCCGCGGCGGGCGTCACGCCGGGGTCCGCGGTCGGCGACTTCACCTGGCCCTCCGCCGGCCCGGGCGAGCCGGACAACTGGATCCCGCACGGCCAGAAGATCGCCGTGACCGGCTCGGGCCCGCTGTCGTTCCTCGGCCTGTCCACCAACGGCCCGGCGAGGGGCACGGCCGTGGTGACCTACACGGACGGCACGACCCAGGACGTGCCGTTCTCCCTCAGCGACTGGGCCGCGAGCCCGGCGGCGGGGGAGAGGGCGGCGGTGACCCTGAACGGCCGGAACAACGTCAACGGCACGGCGGGAACCGGCACGTTCCGGGTCTTCGCCTCCGCCCCGGTCACTCTCGACGCCGGCCGGACGGTCGCGTCGGTGACTCTGCCGGAGAGCACCGACAAGGGCATCATGCACATCTTCGACGTCGCGGTGAGCTGACCGGAGCAGGGCGGTCGTCCTCGCAGGCTGTGAGGGTGACCGCCCGACCGCCGGATGCGCCACACTGACCCCGTGAGTTCGACCCTCTACCGACGCGCCCAGTTGCCGGAACCACCCGGCCTCCTCGAGGAGTTGCCGCGGCGGTGGGAGGTGCTGGTGCGCGACGGTGTCATCGTCCGGATCACGCCCGAGGGTGCGGCGGACGACGCCGACGAGGTGGTCGACCTGAACGGGGCCTTGCTGCTGCCGGGTTTCGTGGATGCGCACGCCCACGTCACCGACACCGGTCTGCTGCTGGCCGGGGTGGACTGCTCGGGGGCCCGCTCGGTCACCGAGATCCTCGACCGGGTGGCCGATCTGGCCCGCCGTCAGCCCGGGCGGCAGGTGCTGGGGCACGGCTGGGACGAGCTGAACCTGGCCGAGGGGCGCCCGCCGACGGCGCAGGAGCTCGACAACGCCGGTGGCGGGGCGGTGGTGTACCTGTCGCGGGTGGACGTGCACTCGGCCGTCGTCTCCGGGTCCCTGGCCGACCGGGCCGGGCTGAAGGAGCTGGAGGGCTGGCACGAGGGCGGCCGGATCGAGCGCGACGCCCACCACGCCGCGCGGCACGCGACCCGGTTCGCGATCCCCGCGGCCGAGCGGCGCGAGCTGCAACTGCTGGCCCTGCGGCACGCGGCGGACCGGGGCATCGTCGAGCTGCACGAGATGTCGGCCCCGCACATCGCCCCGGACGAAGACCTTCTGGCGCTGCTGGATCTCGCGGAGCCCGGCCCGGCCGACGTCGTGGCCTACCGCGGGGAACTCGTCGCGACCGAGACCGAGGCCCGCGAGGTGCTGGACCGGTTCGGCGGGCGGCTGGCCGGGCTGGCGGGAGACCTGATGATGGACGGTGCGTTCGGGTCGCGCACCGCCGGGCTGCTGGCCGGCTACGAGGACGCGCACGATCATCGCGGGTATCTCTACGCCACCACCGAGCAGGTGCGCGACCACATCGTGGCCTGCACGAAAGTCGGTGTGCAGGGCGGGTTCCACGTGATCGGCGACCATGCGGTGGCCGAGCTGGTGGAGGGGTTGCGGCAGGCGGCGCAGATCGTGGGAAACGCCGCGCTCGCCGCGGCGGGGCACCGTCTCGAGCACGTCGAGGGGGTCAGCGGGCGGGACGTCTACACGCTGGCCGATCTCGGGATCATCGCCAGCGTCCAGCCGGCCTTCGACGCGTTCTGGGGCGGCCACGGCCAGATGTACGCGAAGCGGCTGGGCGTCGACCGGGCCCTGGCGCTGAACCCGTTCCTGTCGATGCTGCGGGCCGGGGTCGCCCTGGCCTTCGGGTCGGACAGCCCGGTGACGCCGTTCGCGCCCTGGGAGGGCGTGCGGGCGGCGCTGCGGCACCACAACCGGGCCCAGCGACTGGATCTGCGCACCGCGATCGAGGCGCACACCCTGGGCGGGCGCCGGGCCGCCCACCGCCCGGGACCGGCGACCGTCCGGCTGGGCGAGGGCGACCGGGCCGAGTTCACCGCCTGGACGTCACCGGGCCTCCGGGTGGCGAACGTGTCGGCCGAACCGGTCACGCTCGCCGTGCTGGCCGAGGAACTCTACGGCGGCGACCCGGTGCCGGAGCTGGTGCTCACCCGCCGATGACGGCGTCGAACTCCATCAGGTAGGCCGCCTTCCGGTCCTCCGGGAGCAGGGAGTTCTCGAAACCGGCCCGGGTGGCCCGCAACAGTGCCGGGGCGTCCAGCAGGTCGCGGGCGATCCGGTACTCGGCGCTCAGGTCGGTGCCGAACATCGGCGGGTCGTCGGAGTTGATCGTGACGTTGACCCCGGCCGCGGCCATCTGCGGCAGCGGGTGGGTGTCCAGACTCGCCACGGCCCGGGTGCACAGGTTCGAGGTCACGCTGACGTCGACCGGGATCCGCTCGCGCACCACGTGCTCGACCAGCGCGGGGTCTTGCATCAGGCTGGTCCCGTGGCCGATCCGCTCGGCGTGCAGGTACTCCAGGGCGTCCCGGATCGTCTGCGGGCCGGTGGTCTCCCCGGCGTGCACGACGCTGTGGTACCCGGCCGCGATCGCGGCGTCGAAGTGCGGGGCGAACTGCGGGCGCGGCGTACCGATCTCCGGGCCGCCGAGGCCGAGCGCCACGAATCCGGGCGGGCGGTGGTCGAGCAGCTGCTGCAAGGTGAGGTCGGCCCCGGCCTGCCCGTCCTCGCCGGGGATGTCGGCCATCCAGACCATCTCCACGCCGTGCTCGGCCAGGGCCCGCTGCCGGCCCTCCTCCAGGCCCTCGAAGATCTCGTCGGCGGGCACGCCCCGGCGGGTGTGCAGCGGCGGGGTGAAGAAGACCTCCGCGTAACGCACGTTGTGCCGGGCCAGTTCGGCGCCCTTGCCGTAGGCCAGGGCGGAGAAGTCCTCACCCTGGCGCAGCACCTGGACGATGGTCAGGTAGACCTCGATGAAATGGGCGAAGTCGCGGAACTCGAAGAACCGCCGCACCTCGTCCAGCGTGCGCGGAACGTCGTCGATGCCGTGCCGCTCGCCGAGGGCCAGCAGGGTCTCCGGCGGCATGGAACCCTCGAGGTGGACATGGAGCTCGGCCTTGGGCAGGCGGAGCAGCGTGTCGTCCGTCAGGGTCAGGGGCTTACCTCCAGAATGCATACGAGGGACCTTAGTCGCATCGGAACGGCTGTAAGTCTTCCTGAAAAGGACCCTCGATGCGATGATTCTTCCGTGGAAACGAGCCAGAGTGCGCTGATTCGCCTGGATCCCGCCCAGGTACGCCGAGCCCGGACCCTGGCCCGCAAGGCCGGGCGCCCGATCGTGCAGCTCGCCACCACGCACACCACGGTCTCGGTCGAGCGGGCCACGGTGCGCCTGGCCGGGCTGGAGGGCGCCGACAGCGAGCGTGTGCCCTGGGTGAACCGGCTGGTCGACGCGGTCCGCACTGAGGTGGGGCTGGAACACGGTGTGGCCCTTCCGATCTGGGACGCGCTCGTGCGCGGCCAGGCCCCCGACCTGCTGACCCTGGCGCAGAAGGCGTCCACCGGCGGGGGCGGGTTCCGGATCCCGGCCGGGCGTGACCTGGTGCGGGCCCGGTCGGCGGCCCGCAAGGCCGTCGGCACCGGGATCCGGCGCATCGACACCAGCCGCAAGCAGCGTGAGCGCCTGGTCCGCCGGTACGGTGACGCCCCGCGCCGGCCGTGGATCTACCTGATCGTGGCGACGGGCGACATCTACGAGGACATCCCGCAGGCCTGCGCCGCGGCGCGGGCCGGGGCCGATGTGATCGCGGTGATCCGCTCGACCGGGCAGAGCCTGCTCGACTACGTGCCCGAGGGGGCGACCCGCGAGGGGTACGCCGGAACCTACGCCACCGGTGAGAACTTCCGGCTGATGCGGGCCGCGCTCGACGAGGTGAGCCGGGAGCTGGGCCGGTACGTGCGGCTGACGAACTACGCGTCCGGGCTGTGCATGCCGGAGATCGCGGCGCTCGCGGGCCTGGAGCGGCTCGACATGATGCTCAACGACTCGATGTACGGGATCCTGTTCCGCGACATCAACCCGGTGCGCACGTTCGTCGACCAGCGGTTCAGCCGCCAGATCCACGCCCGGGCGGGCATTGTCATCAACACCGGGGAAGACAACTACCTCACCACCGCCGATGCGGTCGAGGCGGCGCACACCGTGACGGTGTCGCAGCTGCTCAACGAGTTCTTCGCGAAAGAGGCGGGCCTGCCCGACGAGCTGATCGGGCTGGGGCACGCGTTCGAGATCGATCCCGCGGTGCCGCAGTCGTTCCGGCTGGAGCTGGCGCACGCCCTGCTGGCCCGCACGCTGTTCCCGGCGGCCCCGCTGAAGTGGATGCCGCCGACCCGCCACATGACCGGCGACGTGTTTCGCGGGTATCTGCTCGACGGGTTCTTCAATCTCGCGGGAGTGCTGACGGGGCAGGGCATTCTGCTGGTCGGGATGATGACCGAGGCGGTGGTGACGCCCTGGCTGAGCGATCGCGACCTGGCTCTCGACAACGTCCGCTACGTGCTCGACGCGTGTTCCGGCCTGACCGAGGACTTCCGGCCCCCGCCGGACGGTTTCATCGCCACCCGGGCGCGCGAGGTGCTGGGTGAGGCGGTCGGGCTGCTGGAGTCGATGGTGGACGAGGGTCTGCTCACCGCGATCGGGCACGGCACGTTCGCCGGGATGAAACGGCCGGCCGACGGCGGCCGGGGACTGGACGGTGTGGTGAAAAGGGCCGAGACGTATCTCAATCCGGCCATCGAGGCGTTGGAGGCACCGCAGTGAGCGCGGGGGAGAAGCGGCTGGTGCGGCCCTACGGCGACACCACCGGTGACGGGATGGTGCAGGTGTCGTTCACCCTGCCGGTGGCCGCCGGGAAACTCGCCGAGGGGGCCGCGGCCCAGCTGGCGGTCTCGATGGGGATCGAGCCGGCGATGGTGGTGCACTCCAAGGCCCTGGGGCCGGAGCACACCTTCTTCGTGGTCTACGGGCCGGTGCGGCACCTGGTCGATCTCTCCGCGGTCACCGTGACCGAGCGCGACTACCCGCTGCTGACGCCGAAAGACGTGAACGCGGGCATCCGGCAGGGTCTGCGCCGCAAGCTGGTGGTGCTGGGGGCCTGCGTCGGCACGGACGCCCACACGGTGGGCATCGACGCGATCCTGAACATCAAGGGTTTCGCCGGGGAGAAGGGCCTGGAGTACTACCGGGAGATGCGGGTGGTGAACCTGGGCGCCCAGGTGGCCGTGCCGCAGCTGGTGGAACGGGCCCGGGCCGAGCGGGCCGACGCGGTGCTGATCTCCCAGGTGGTCACGCAGAAGGACGCGCACCTCACGACCACCCGGGAGGTGGCCGCGGCGTTCTCCGAGGCCTACCCGGCGGGGCGGCGGCCGTTGCTGGTGGCCGGCGGGCCGCGCTTCGACGAGGGCGCGGCCACGGCCCTGGGGGTCGACCGGATCTTCGGCCGCGGCACCACCCCGGGCGAGGTGGCGTCGTACCTGGCGCATGCACTGGTACCGGCGGGAGGGGCGAAGCGTGACTGACGGCGGACTGTTTTCTGAGTCGATCAACGACGAGGTGGGCACGCGGACGGGGAGCGCCCGGTCCCGGGGCGGCCCGGTCGGGGACGACCGCGAAGGTGCCGATCCGCGACTGGGTCTGGTGGTCGTCCATCAGCGATACGTGTCCGCGGCCCACGCCCACTACGCCGGGGACCTGGTGGACGGCGCGTTCGGCCTGGCCTGCTTCGGCGACGTGGCCACCGAGATCTGCATCCGCACCGACGGGGACGAGGGGCTGTTCGCCTCGTACGCGGACATCCAGTTCCTCGGGCCGATCCGGGCCGGGGATGTGTTGCGGACGACGGGCACGGTGACCCGGATCGGCCGGCGGTCGCGGGAGATCGACTTCACCGCCGTCGTCCTCTGCCGTCTTCGTCCTGATCTGGGGATCTCCGCGTCACAGGTGCTGCCGGAACCGATCGTGGCGATCCGGGCCCGGGGGACGGTGGTAGTGCCCGGATAACGATGTGATGCCGAAAACTCATCCGTGTCATTACTCGAGGTCAACACGCCGTGACTCTGGGAAACGGCCTGTTTGGCCGATCACCTCTCTAGTCTCAGATTTAACGCGCTGGCCTGCGGATATAGAGAAAATCCGCAGGTCAGCGCGTCGAATTGATGAAGGGGCCCGAGTTCACTAGCCTCGACGGCGCGATCGCTACGATCACAGCGATGGCCAGGGACGTCGGCCGGGTCCGGCGCCACTCAGTAGACAACGGTGTTGTCCGTGCATCCAGTGCGGGCAGTGGCGGTCCGAAGGGTGGTGCGGATCCGGCCGGGCACCTGCCGGTCAGGCAGCCACGTCGGTTCCACAGTGGTTCGGGACCGCTGGTCCGGGGTTGGCCGTCACGCCAGACGGCCCTGACCCTGGCCAGCGCCCGTTCGATGCTCCGGTGGGCTCCCGTACTCTTGCGGGATGAGCGATTCGGCCGTGGTCGAGCCCGGCGTCGGCACCAATCTGGGCCGCGAGGCCGGCATCGCTCATCCGGTTAAGGCCCGGGCCCGGCGTGGCCCGGTCACCCGGCTCCGGCAGGCGGGTCCCGCCCTGGCCGCCTCCCTGCGCACCTCGTCCGGCCGTCTGGCCTGGGCCCGCCTCCTGCTCGCGGGTGTCAGCGGCTACGTGCTCCACCTGGCCTTCCCGGGCATCGGCATCTGGCCGCTGGCCCCCGTCGGCGTGGCCGGCCTGGCCGTGGCCACCCGCGGCGTCAGTGGCCGGTTCGGCGCCCTGCTCGGCTTCGTCTTCGGCCTGGTCTTCTTCCTGCGCCTGATCCCGTGGATCGGCATCTACGTCGGCGCCCTGCCGTGGGTCGCCCTCAGCATCACCGAGGCGCTGTACGTGGCGGCGATGGGAGCCCTGCTGCCGCGCGTCTGGCGGGCCCGTGGCGGCCTGCCCGGCCTGCTCCTGGCCTCCGGTGGGCTGTGGGTGGCGCAGGAGGCCGTACGGGGCCGCTGGCCGTTCGGCGGCTTCCCCTGGGGTCGCCTGGCGTTCTCCCAGTCCGACGCCCCGACCGCCCCCCTGGCCTCGATCGGTGGCGCCCCGCTGGTCTCCTTCGCCGTCGCGGTCGCCGGCACCCTGCTGGCCTGGGCCGTGGTGAAGGCCGGGCCGGTGCTGCGGTCGCGCGCCGTACGGCAGCTGGCCCTGCCCGCCCTGGGCGTGGCGCTCGCCCTGGCCGTGATGGGCCTGGGCACGCTGATCCCGCTCCCCACCGAGGGCGACAGCACCACCCGCGTGGCCGCCGTGCAGGGCAACGTGCCCCGCGCCGGTCTGGACTTCAACTCCCAGCGCCGGGCCGTGCTCGACAACCATGTCAACGCCACCATGCAACTGGCCCAGAAGGTGGCGACCGGTGAGGCCGAGCCACCCGATGTCGTGCTCTGGCCGGAGAACGCCAGCGACATCGACCCGTACATCAACGCCGACGCCGCGGCCGAGATCAGCGCCGCGACCGACGCCATCGGCGTCCCGATCCTGATCGGTGCCGTCGTGCAGGGCCCGGGCGACTACGTGTCCAACACCGGCATCGTCTGGCGGCCCGACGAGGGCGCCGGCACCGGTGACGACAGCACCTACGTGAAGCGGCACCCGGCGCCGTTCGGCGAGTACATGCCCTACCGCGACTTCTTCCGGCTCTTCAGCAGCAAGGTCGACCTGATCTCCAAGGACTTCGTCTCCGGCGACAAGCTGCGGGACAACCCGGTCGGGGTGATGCGGATGGGCACCGAGGGCCAGGTCCGGGTCGGCGACGTGATCTGCTTCGAGGTCGCCTACGACAGCCTGGTGCGCGACTCGGTCAAGGCCGGCGCCACCATGCTCGCGGTGCAGACCAACAACGCCACGTTCGGCTACACCGACGAGAGCGTGCAGCAGCTGGCCCAGTCGCAGTTGCGGGCCATCGAGTCGGGGCGGACGGTGGTCAACATCAGCACCGTCGGAGTCAGTGGCATCATTCTCCCGGACGGAACGGTGGTGGCACGTTCCGGGCACTACACCCAGGACGTTCTGGAGGCCACGGTCCCGCTGCGGACCGAGCTGACGATCGCGACCCGGGTGGGGGAGTGGCCGGAGTGGATCCTCACCGCGCTCGCGCTCGGCCTGGTGCTCGGCACCGCGCTGAGCCGTCGTGAAAAGACCAGCTGAGAGAGGCGAACTTCCCCGCATGACTTCGCAGGCCCGGTCCGGCCGGGTGCTGGTGATCATCCCGACCTACAACGAGCTCGAGAACCTGCCCCTCATCCTTCGCCGCCTGCGCGCGGCGGAGCCCGAGGCCCACGTGCTCGTCGCCGACGACAACAGCCCGGACGGCACCGGTGAGCTCGCCGACCAGCTGGCCGCCGCCGACGACCACGTGCACGTGATGCACCGGGCCGGGAAACAGGGGCTGGGCGCGGCCTACATCGCGGGCTTCGAATGGGGCCTGGAGCAGGGCTACGACGTGCTCGTGGAGATGGACGCGGACGGCTCGCACCCCCCGGAGCAACTCCCCGACCTGCTCGACCGGGTGGAGGCCGGCGCGGACCTCGCGATCGGCTCCCGGTACGTGGACGGCGGCAGCTCGGTGAACTGGCCGCGCCGTCGTCAGCTGCTCAGCAAGGGCGCCAACACCTATGTCGCCCTGGCCCTGAATCTGCACGTGAAGGACTCGACCGCGGGGTTCCGCGCGTTCCGTCGCACCACCCTGGAGAAGCTCGACCTGCACGACGTGGACTCGCAGGGTTACTGCTTCCAGGTCGATCTGACCAGGCGGGCAATTCGGCAGGGTCTGCGCGTGGACGAAGTACCGATCACGTTCGTTGAACGAGAGCACGGTACGAGCAAGATGGACCAGGCGATCGTGGTGGAGGCGTTGTGGCAAGTGACACGGTGGGGCGTCCGGTACCGGAGCGCCCAGGTCAGCAGGCTGGCCAACCGGGCGGTGGGGCGTACACCCGGGCTGCCCCAGGAGCCGGAGAAGCAGGCGCACGACCCCAGCAGCGCCGGCGGCCCGGCGGCCGACTGAGGTGGTTCCTGGCGGCGGCCCTGTTGCTGCCGCTGCTGGAACTGATCATCGCGATCGAGGTCGGCACCGTGATCGGTGGCCTGGCCGTGTGGGGCCTGTTCCTGCTCGGCTCGGTCGTCGGCATGACCGTTGTGCGGCGTCAGGGTGTCGCCGCCTGGCGCGCGCTGACCTCGTCGGTGCGCTCGGGCACGCCCCCCAGCCGTGACCTGGCCGATGCGACGATCCTCATCCTCGCGGGCCTGTTGTTCACCTTCCCGGGCTTCGTCACCGACGTGGCGGCGCTGCTCCTGGTGCTGCCGTTCACCCGGCCCCTGGCCCGCCGGCCGCTGGAACGCTACTTCCGCCGGGCCGCTGCCGATCAGGTCAGCATGCGCAGCGCCTACGTCAACCGCGTCCAGTTCGGCCCCGGAGCCCCGGGGGCCCCGGGGGCCCCGGGGGCCCCGGGAGCGACTGGCCCGACAGCCGGTGCTCCGGGCCGCTTCGGCGCCGGCTTCGGCCGCGACGACGTGATCCAGGGCGAGGTCGTGGACGAGGGCGACGGGCGCCCCTGACCCCTGCGGGAAGCAAGGGATCGAGAGACGGTCGGGAGCGGTGATGTGACTGCGGTGAGCTAGGTGAGCGAACTGTGGCGGCCCCGCCGGCGGTGGGCCGAATTCGGTGAGCCGAACGGCGGTGAGCCAGCCGCGGTGAGCCAGCAGGTGGCTTGGCTTCGAGGTGGGCTCGCCGGCCATTGGCTCGCTTGCCGGGAGCTGGGGAGTTCAGTGTCGCGCCCGGTGTTGCTCGGCCGGCCACCTGCATGCCGCGACCTTTGAGCGGGGGGCTCAACGTCGTCCTCAATCGGGGACCGGACACGAGAAAGCCCGGCCTCCCCCTCGGGGGAGATGCCGGGCTCTGCTCGTGTAGTGGCGCTTCGCGCGCGTTATGCCGAACGACGTCCGTTGAAGCGGCCGGAGCGCAGTAGCGCCAGCCGTTCTTCGAGCAGGGTCTCCAGTTCGGCAGTGGTGCGACGTTCCATCAGCATGTCCCAGTGCGTACGCGCGGGCTTGGTGGCCTTCGGTTCCGGGAGCTCGGCGTCTTCGCGTAGTGCGAACTCGCCACAGCGGCATTCCCAGAGCGGAGGCACATCAGCTTCCATCGCCATCGGAACAACGATGGAGTGCCCGTTCTTGCAGTGGTACGTGATGTCCTGACGGGCGGCCGGCTGAATTCCCGACTCGCTCTCCAGGCTCGAGGCTCCAAGGCGCGTCCCGCGCATGCTCCGCTCACCCATGACGGCTCCCTCCGCGACTGACGGCCAGTCTCACACTCGCACAACGCCGGGGTCCGGCGAGATGTTCCTGTGATGTGTCGTCGTGATCCGCTCATCGGACGACTCATTTCGTCAACCTGAGCGTACAGAGCGTTATTCCATTGAGATAGAGGCTGGGCGAAATATCTCAGCATGTAGTCAATGGTCGGTTGCGCGGAGTGACAATATTGCCGGAAGTGACATCAGATGACTGCGGGTACCGGGTTCCCGGCCTGGGTGATGCCCTTGCCGACATTCACCCGGTTGAGCAGCAGGCCGCCCACCACGAAGAACGCGATGAGCACGATGATGGCGTACCGGTAGGAGTGGGTCAGCTGGAACGTCAGCCCGAAGGCCAGCGTGCCGAGCCAGCTCGTGCCGCGCTCGCAGGCCGCGTAGAGGCTGAAGTACTCGGCCTCCCGGCCCCGCGGGATCAGGTGGCTGTACAACGACCGGGACAGCGCCTGGGTGCCGCCCAGGGTGAGACCGATCAGGGCGGCGAGGAAGGCGAACGGCAGGAACTGGCCGTGCGGCAGGAAGTAGCCGATGCCGATGACGCCGCACCAGACGACCAGGCTGCCGCGCACGGTGGCGTAGGCGCCGATCCGGGCCGCGATCCGGCCGAACGACAGGGCGCCGATCACGGCCACGAACTGCACGATCAGGATGGCCAGGATGAGCTGGTCGGAACTCAGGCCGAGCTGTTCCTGGGCGTAGATGCCGGAGGCGTAGATGATGGTCTGGATGCCGTCGTTGAACACCAGGTAGGCGATCAGGAAGGCCATCGTCTGCGGGTAGCCGCGCAGGTGCCGCAACGTGTCGCCGAGCTGGCGGAACGCGGCCCGGGCGCCCGACGAGACGTCGGTCGGGACCGGGTCGACCGGCGGGCGGTCACGCAGCCGCCGGTACGGGACGATCGTGAACAGGCCCCACCACAGGCCGGCGAGCAGCAGGTTGAGCCGTACCGCGCCCTCGGTGGACAGGCCCACCGCGTCGTGGGCGGTGACCAGCACCAGGTTGACCACCAGCAGCAGGGTGCCGCCGACGTAGCCGATCGCCCAGCCCCGGCTGGAGACCCGGTCGCGCTCGTCCGGGCCGGCCACGTCGATGAGCAGGGAGTCGTAGACCACGATCGAGCAGGCGTAGGCCAGGGTGGCGATCAGCTGCAGCACGACCCCCAGCTGCCAGTTGTCGCCGCTGAGGAAGACCATGGCCGCCCCGGCCGCCGAGCCGGTCCAGGCGAAGTACGCCAGCATCGAGCGCTTGCGCCCCGAGCGGTCGGCCAGCGCGCCCACCAGGGGCAGCAGCAGCGCCGAGAACAGGGTCGCGAAGGTCACGGTGTACAGCGACAGCGAACCGGGCGAGACCGGCACCCCGAGCACGTGCAGCGAGGTGTCGCAGGCCAGGTCGGTGTCCCGGCCCGGGCAGGCGTCCCGCTTGGCCAGCACGGTCAGGTACGGGCCCAGCAGCACCGTCAGCGTGGTGGTGAGGAACGCCGAGTTGGCCCAGTCGTAGACGTACCAGGCGCGTTGCTGTCGGCGGCTCTCGGCGGCGTTGCTGACGCCCGGATCAGTGGTCACCGGCACATCATGGCGGCACCGGTGCCCCGGATGGGCGAACAGGGATCAAACAGCCCCTAGCCGCCGAACTCCCAGTGCCACGGCTCCGGCCGGGAGCCGCCCGGCTGGGCCCAGGCCGGGTGGAACCAGCCGAACACCGGGGCGTTGACGAACAGCCACTCGTGCTCCGGCGTGCCGAAGTGCTGGACGCCGCCGCACAGGTCGGTCGCGGTGCCCCAGCCGTGGTTGCTGGTGCCGGGCCGGGCCGCCAGCTGGGGCTTGGTGGCGTAGAGCCGCACCTGGGTCGCGTAGTCCCGGTAGGAGTCGGTGACGCAGATCGGGGTGCCGAACTGCTGCGCGTAGGCGGTGCTGAGCTGGTCGAACGCGTAGGCGGCATCGGCCCGCAGATACTGCCCGGGCGCGGTGGCCAGGGCACACAGCGCCGTGAGCGGGATCTCGCCGTTGGGGTAGCCGGTGACGTCGGCCGTGCACGACCCGGTGACGCCGGTGACGACGTTCGCCGCCGGGTCCGGGGACCGCTCCGACTGCAGGGCCGCCCGCAACTGCCGTTCCTTCTTCTCCGCCGTGCGCACCCGGCCCCGGCTCGAGCCGAGAGCGGCCTGCGCGTCGTCCAGGATCCGCTGCTGCCGGGCGACGGCGTTGTCGGCGGTCGTGCGCGCCTCGTCCGCCGTCCGGGCCGCCGCGAGAGCCGTGCCGGTGGCGCGCGTCGCGTCGGCGGCCGCCTTCTCGGCGCGGGCCCGGGCCCGGCGTCCCGCGCTCAGGTCGGCCGCCCGGCTCTCCCCGATGCGCCGCAGGGTGTAGAGGGTGGTGGTGAACCCGTCCGCGTCCTGCCCGCCGCCGTTGGTGCCGAGCAGAGTGTTCAGCATCGGGCTCGCGTTCAGGCCGCTGCCGCTCTGGTAGGACTGCCGAGCCCAGAACCCGACCCGCTCGCCGGCGGCCCGGGCCTGCGTGGTGGCGATCCTGAGCTCGTCGTCGAGCCGGTCCTCCTGCTCCTGCGCGATCTCCAGCGCCCGGCGCGCGGTGGTGTAGGCCTCCAGGGCCTGGCCCGCGAGCAGGGCGGCGGCCGCGGACGCCTGCCGGGCCGATTTCACGCTGCCCGCCCGGGCCTGGGCCAGTTCCCGCAGGGTGGTCACCTTCTGCGCCTGCGCGGCCAGTTCCGCGGGGGTCGGCTCCCGTTCGGCACCGCCTGAGGACGTCGGTCCGCTCGCGGAGGGGGCGGCAGCAGCGGTGCCGGGCACGAGGACGGCCAGGACCGTCACGAGAGCCCCGAGCAGGGGAGCAGCAGTACGACGTCCGGAACTCACCTGCTGCGTCCTCCTGATGCGTCCCTGATCCGTACCTGCCGGATGTGGGTTCGGCCCGGTGAACGGGCGGCTGAACGGGCAGGACCCCGGGGGAGGCGGCTGTCACCCGGGCGGCCCAGAGGACTTCCGGCGGCGAACCGGTGACCGATGGCCGAACGCGCGGTGGACCCAAGCCCTCGACAGCCCCGGATCACGCCATAAAGTGGTGTGCGGCCCAGAAAACCCCGGCACGTGAGGCGGATGCATGACCGAGTACACCTCCCTGGGGTCGCTGCAGGTCGCGACCCTTCTGAAGGAGTTCGTCGAGGGCGAGGCCCTGTCCGCCGGCGGCGTACGGGCCGATGCGTTCTGGGCCGGGCTCGAGAGGCTCATCGCCGACCTGGCGCCCCGCAACCGTGAGCTGCTGGCCGAGCGTGACCGCCTCCAGGTCGCGATCGACGGCTGGCACCGGGAACGGGCCGGTCAGACCTTCGACGTCATCGCGTACGAGGCCTTCCTGCGGGAGATCGGCTACCTGGTGCCGGAACCGGAGTCGGTGCGGATCGGCACGACCGGTGTGGACGAGGAGATCGCCCGCATCGCCGGTCCCCAGCTGGTGGTGCCGGTGTCGAACGCCCGGTACTCGCTGAACGCCGCGAACGCCCGCTGGGGCTCGCTGTACGACGCGCTCTACGGCACCGACGCGATCAGCCACGAGGAGGACGGCACCGCCACCGGCTACGACCCCGCCCGCGGCGCCCGGGTGATCGCGTTCGGGCGGGACTTCCTCGACCGGGTCGCCCCTCTCGTGACGGGCAGCCACAGCGAGGCGGGCGGCTACTCGGTCTCCGGCGGTGAGCTGGTCGTGCACGTGCCGTCGGGCAAGACAACCCTGTCCGACCCGGCCGCCTTCGCCGGGTACACCGGCACCGCGGTCGAGCCGGACCGCCTGCTGCTGGTGCACCACGGGCTGCACGTCGAGATCGTCATCGACCGCCAGGGCCCGATCGGTCGCACCGACGACGCCGGCGTGCAGGACATCGTGCTGGAGTCGGCCGTCACCACCATCGTCGACTTCGAGGACTCGGTCGCCGCGGTCGACGTCGAGGACAAGGTGCGTGACTACCGCACCTGGCTCGGCCTGAGCCGGGGCGATCTCACCGCCCCGGTGAGCAAGGGCGGAAAAACGTTCGAGCGCACCCTGAACCGCGACCGCGCCTACGCCGTGCCCCGCAACCACGGTGAGCAGCTCACGGTGTCGGGACGGGCCCTGATGTTCGTGCGCAACGTCGGGCACCTGATGACCACCGATGCCGTGCTCGACGCCGACGGCCAGCAGGTTCCCGAGGGCATCCTGGACGCCGTCATCACCACGCTCGCCGCGC
The DNA here is from genome assembly GCF_021129235.1 of Kineosporia mesophila. Taxonomy (GTDB): domain Bacteria; phylum Actinomycetota; class Actinomycetes; order Actinomycetales; family Kineosporiaceae; genus Kineosporia; species Kineosporia mesophila. The sequence goes on along the minus strand of NZ_JAJOMA010000003.1, from coordinate 19,718 downwards.
TGCCCGGCCTGCAGTCGGCCTCCAACAGTCGCACCAACTCGGTCTACATCGTCAAGCCGAAGATGCACGGGCCCGACGAGGTGGCCTTCGCCGTCCGCCTTTTCGAGCGTACCGAAGAACTGCTGCAGCTGCCGGGCAACACCGTCAAGCTCGGCCTGATGGACGAGGAACGGCGCACGTCGCTCAACCTCGCCGCCTGCATCGACGCCGCGAAGGACCGCATCGTGTTCATCAACACGGGCTTCCTCGACCGCTCGGGTGACGAGATCCACACCTCGATGGAGGCCGGCCCGATCGTGCGCAAGGAAGACCTGCGCTCGCAGCACTGGCTGGCCTCGTACGAGACCCAGAACGTCGACATCGGCCTGGCCGCCGGGTTCTCCGGGCGCGCCCAGATCGGCAAGGGCATGTGGGCCATGCCCGACCTGATGGCCGACATGCTGCAGCAGAAGGTGAATCAGCCCCGCGCCGGTGCCACCACGGCCTGGGTGCCCTCGCCGACCGCCGCCACGCTGCACGCCCTGCACTACCACGAGGTGGATGTGCGGGCGGTGCAGGAAGAGCTTTCGAGCAGAGGACGACGTACCTCGGTCACGGATCTCCTGCAGCTCCCGCTCGGGTCGCCTCAGGAGTGGGACGACGCGGTGCGGGCCGAGCAGGTCGACAACAACTGCCAGTCGATCCTGGGGTATGTGGTGCGCTGGGTCGACCAGGGCGTCGGCTGTTCCAAGGTGCCCGACATCCACGACGTCGGTCTGATGGAAGACCGTGCCACCCTGCGTATCTCGAGCCAGTTGCTGGCGAACTGGCTGCGCCACGAGGTGATCTCGCCGGAGCAGGTGCGCGAGAGCCTGGCCCGGATGGCGGCCGTGGTCGACCGGCAGAACGAGGGTGACCCGCAGTACCGGCCGATGGCCGACGACCTGGACGGCAGTCAGGCCTTCCTGGCCGCGAGCGACCTGATCTTCCTCGGTGCGCAGCAGCCCAGCGGGTACACCGAGCCGATCCTGCACGCCCGCCGGCGGGCGGCCAAGGCGGTCAACTCGATGACCCACGCGCACGGGCTGGCGGTGGGCTGACCTTCGTTCGTGATCATGCAAAGTCTCCCCGGGGAGACTTTGCATGATCACGGGGGTTGGGCGGGGGTTACAGCGCTCGCATCAGGTCTTCCAGGCGGCGCTCGCCTTCGCGGGTCTGGACGCCGGCCGCCAGACCGCCGCGGATCAGCTTCTCCGCGGCGGGTTTCACGAACTGGCCGGCCCAGGCCTGGTGCTCGAGCAGCATGCCCGCACTGAGATCGGCCGGGGGCAGGGCACTCTTGGCGGCCGCGACGGTGCCCTCGGGCAGGTCCGCGATGTTGCGGGCGACCCGGTCGACGAACGCGTCGATCTCGTCGGCCGGCACGGCCCGGTTGACCCAGCCGTAGCGCTCGGCCGTCTCGGCGTCGAAAAGGTCTGCCCCGAGCACGATCTCCAGGGCGCGTGAGCGGCCGACCCGGTCCCGCAGGTACTGGGTGCCGCCCCCGCCGGGCACGATGCCGCCGAGCGCCTCGATCTGGCCGAGACCGGCCCGGCCGATCGCCGCGAAGCTCAGGTCGGCCGCCGCGACGAACTCGGCCCCGCCGCCGCGGGCCAGCCCGGCCAGCTTGACGATCGAGACCTGGGGCAGGCCGCGCAGCGCCTCGCCGAGGGCCTGGAACACGTTGAGCCCGGCCGGTGCCCCGGCGGTCGGGTCACCGGCGGTCGGGTCGTCCACCAGGGTGAAGTCGACGTGCGCGAGGAAGAACTCGGGGTCGGCGCTCTCGAACACGACCACCCGGGTGTCCGCGTCGTCGTGCAACCCGGCCAGGAGCGTCCCCAGTTCGGCCATCAGAGTCAGGCTGAGCACGTTCACGGGCGGGTTGTCGATGACGACCCGCATCACGCCGTTCTCACGGGTGACGTGCAGGGTCTCGGGGGTGGGGTGACTCATGGGGATCTCCTGGTGACGTCTTGCAGGTATCTGATGTATACCTAGCCTCCAAGGGGCTGACGGAGCCGTCAATAACGCACTTTCAGCATCGTAAGGATCGTGGAGGATACCTGATGACCGACGCGATGACCGATGCGACGTTCGACATCACCGACCCGGACTGGGTTTTCCGGGTCGACTGCCCGAGCCGGCCGATCCTCGACCAGATCGCCGACAAGTGGTCGGTGATGGCGATGGCGGTGCTGGAGGAACCCCGCCGGTTCAACGAGATCAAGCGCCGGATGGAGGGCATCACCCAGCGTGTGCTCACCCAGACCCTGCGGAAACTGGAGCGCAACGGCATGATCGAGCGCCGTGTGCTGCCCACCTCGCCGGTCGGGGTGGAGTACTCGCTGACCCCGCTGGGCCGTTCGCTGCAGGAGCCGTTCGGTGTGCTCTACCGCTGGACCGTCGAGCACGCCGGCGAGATCCGGCAGCGGCAGAAGGACTATGACGCCCGCACGGCTCCCTGACGGGGTCGGTAGAGGTGCCGGTAGCTGGACGGCGAGATCGTCGTGACCCTCTGGAAGTGCTGACGCAGACCGGCCGGTGAGCCGAAACCGGTTCTGACCGCGATTGCTTCGATCGGCTCGTCGGTGGTCTCGAGCAGTTCCTGGGCCAGGCGCACCCGTTGCTGGATCAGCCACTGCAACGGGGTGACGCCGGTGCGTGCGCGGAAGTGCCGGGCGAACGTGCGCGGGGACAGATGGGCCCGGGCGGCGAGATCGGCGACGGTCAGGGGCTCGTGCAGGCGCTCCAGCGCCCAGCCCAGGGCCACGCCGAGCGGGTCGTCGCCGGTGGTACCGATCTGGGCCGGGGGCACGAACTGGCGCTGGCCCCCGTCGCGGTGCGGGGGCACCACCATGCGCCGGGCCACCTCGTTCGCGACCGCCGCCCCGTGGTCGAGGCGTACCAGGTGCAGGCACAGGTCGATGGCCGCGCCGGTGCCGGCGCTGGTGTGCACGTCGCCGTCGCTGACGTAGAGCACGTCGGGGGTGAACCGCACCCCGGGGAAGCGGTGGGTGAAGTCGACGGCGTGCATCCAGTGCGTGGTGGCCCGGCGCCCTTCGAGAATCCCGGCCTCGGCCAGCAGGTACGAGCCCGCGCAGATGGAGACGATCCGTGCCCCGCGATCGTGGGCCCGGCGCACGGCGTCGACCAGGTCGGGCGGGGGCTTCAGCTGATGGGCCCGGTTCAGGGCCGGGACCAGCACGGTGTCGGCGTGCTCCAGGGTGTCCAGATCGCCGTCCGGGGTGAGGGTGAGACCCGCCGCCGTGCGGTATTTCGGCTGCGCACCGCAGAACCGCAGCTCGTACCAGGGGTCGGCGAGATCGGACCGGTCGAGCCCGAACACCTCGCAGGGCACGGCGAACTCGAACATCGGCATGCCGTCGGTGAGGGCGAGCGCGACCGTGTGCACACGGTTCACGGTACTGGCAGGAATCCAGCGCCGGAAGGCATTTCTGCCACTGTCGAGGCCCACCCCGCCCGGCCCACAGTGGGCGCATGACAACGCGCCCACCCTTCGGCCGCCGCCCCCCAACCCTCCGTGATCATGCAAAACCTCCCCAGTGTTCTAGAACTCTCGAGATCACAGTTCTAGAACTCCGGGGAGGTTTTGCATGATCACGGACAAGGTTTTGGGGACGCCCGGCGCGGAACGGGTGGTCGGGCTGGGGCTGGGGCAGGGGATAGCTCTTTACGTCGGGGCGGTGCTGGGGACCGGGGTGATTGCCCTGCCCGCCCTCGCCGCGAAGGCGGCGGGACCCGCGTCCCTCATCGGCTGGGTGTTCATGGTCGTGGCCTCCGCGCCCCTGGCCTTCACGTTCGCGGCACTGGGGGCCCGGCATCCGGACGCGGGCGGGGTGGCCCACTACGCCCGCCTGGCGTTCGGGCCCCGGGCCTCGGCCGTGGTGGGCTGGTGCTTCTACGCCGCGGTGCCGCCGGGTTCTTCCGCCGCAGCGCTTTTCGCCGGGTACTACGTCGAGTCGGCTGTCGGGGGAGGACGGGCCACCGCGATCGTCACGGCCTTCGCGATGGTGCTCACCGCGGCGGGGGTGAACGGGTTCGGGGTGCGGGTGTCGGGCCGGGTGCAGCTGGCCCTGTCGGTGCTGCTGGTCGGGTTCCTGCTGGTCGCGGTGCTCTTCGCACTGCCTCACGCCGATCCGGGCCGCCTGGAACCCTTCGCGCCGCAGGGGTTCACGGCGATCGCCCCGGCCACGGCCCTGCTGGTCTGGAGTTTCGTCGGCTGGGAGGCGATCACTCATCTGACGGGGGAGTTCCGCGACCCGGGCCGGGACCTGGCCCGGGCCACGGCGGCGGCCGTGGTGATTGTCGGGGTGATCTATCTGGCGGTGGCGCTGACCGTGATCCTCGTGCTCGGCCCGGCCGCGGCCGACTCGGCCGCACCGCTGGGTGAGCTGCTGGCCACGGCGTTCGGCGGGAATGCCCGGGTACTGGCGGCGGTCGCGGCGGTGCTGCTGACCCTGGGCACGATGAACGCCTACTACGCCGGCGCGGCCAAGCTCGGCGCCGCGCTGGGCCGCGACGGGGCCTTGCCCGCCTGGCTGGGGAGGGGAAGCCGGGCGGGTGAGGTGCCGCGCCGCAGTCTCGCGGTGAACGTGGCCGCGTCGCTCGCGGTGCTGGGGGTGGTCAGTGCGCTCGACCTGGACCTCGGCTCGATCGTGCTGGCCACCAGCGGCCTGTTCGTCACCGTGTACGCCGTCGGGGTGGCGGCGGCCCTGCGCCTGCTCGAGCGCCGTGTGGTCGCCGGGACCGCGATGCTGACCGTGCTCGCCCTTCTGGCGATGACCGGGGTGCATCTGCTCTGGGCGCTCCTCGTCGCGGCGGCCGCGCTCGCCTATGGTGGCCGGAAGGTCCCTCGACGCTGAGGAGCACGCATGCCGGCACCGACCCCGTCCGCCCTCGACGAGCTGGTGGCCTCGCTGCCGGAGGGCGTGGTGATCACCGATCCCGTGCGCACCGACAAGTATCGCTTCGACCGGGCGGCCGACCCGGATGCGGGCACGCCCGCGGCGGTGGTGCGGGCGGAGAGCACCGGGCAGGTGCAGACGGCTCTGCGGTGGGCCTCGGAACACCGGGTGGCCGTGGTGCCGCGGGGTGCCGGGACGGGTCTGTCGGGCGGCAGCACAGCGGTTTCCGGTGGGATCGTGCTCTCCACCGAACGGATGCGGGACATCCGTGTCGACCGGCCCGGCCGGGTCGCGGTGGTGCAGCCCGGCCTGCTCAACGCCGAGGTCAAGCAGGCGGTGGCGGAGTGTGGCCTGTGGTACCCGCCCGACCCGTCGTCCTTCGAGATCTGTTCCATCGGTGGCAACATCGCCACCAACGCGGGCGGTCTGTGCTGCGTGAAGTACGGCGTGACCACCGACTACGTGCTGGCCCTGGAGGTGGTGCTGCCCGACGGCCGGGCGCTGCGCCTGGGTGGGGCCCGGCTGAAGGACTGCGCCGGCCTGTCGCTGACCAAGCTGTTCGTCGGCAGTGAGGGCACTCTCGGCATCGTCACCGAGGCGACCCTGCGCCTGATGCCACCGCAGTCCCCGCCGCGCACCGTCGTGGCCGGTTTCGCCGACACCCGGGCCGCGACCGGGGCGGTCGTCGCCATCACCGCGGGCCTGCGCCCGTCCATGCTGGAGTACCTGGACCGCACCACCGTCAACGCGGTCGAGGACCATCTGCGGATGGGCCTGGACCGTTCCGCGGCCGCGCTGCTCGTCGCGCAGACCGACGCCGAGGGCTCCACCGCCGACCGGGAGCTCGCCGCGATCGTCGAGGCCTGCCAACGTCACGGCGCGACCGAGGTTCTCGCCACCGACGACCCGGCCGAGGGCGAGGCGTTCACGGTGGCCCGGCGGCAGGCCATCCCGGCGCTGGAGAAGAAGGGCAAACTGCTGCTGGAGGACGTCGGTGTCGGCGTGGCCGCGCTGCCCGCCCTGGTCGCGGGGATCGAGCAGATCGCGGCCGCGCGCGAGGTCACGATCGCGCTGATCGCCCACGCCGGTGACGGGAACACCCATCCCCTCATCGTTTTCGACCCGGCCGACAGTGAGGCCACGGCCCGCGCCGGCCTGGCCTTCGGCGAGGTGATGGACCTGGCCATCGCCCTGGACGGCACCATCACCGGCGAGCACGGCGTGGGACGGCTGAAACAACCCTGGCTGGCCACTCAGCTGGGGGAGGACGTCATCGACCTGAGCCGCCGCATCAAGGCCGCGATCGACCCGCTGGGCATCATGAACCCCGGCGCCGTGCTCTGACACGGCAGGGTGTGACGGGGAAGGTTCGCATGATCACGGACAAAGAGATGAGCTTCTTCGTGATCATGCAAACTTTCCCCGAGATGCCCGCATCTCGGATAGAACGTCATCCATGAACCTGACCAGGGAGAACGTGCTCGGGTACCGGTTCCGGGGGCAGGGGCTCGATCGCAGCTCGGGGGTCGGCGGGTTGCTGGGTCTCGGCATCCAGGACACGCCCGCCGGCACGGCCGCCACCGCGCTCGCGTCCCGGGACGCCGAACGCCCGCCCGGCACCCGCATTGTCTGGTCGTGGCGCGGGGCTCCGCACGTGCACGCCGAGGCCGACCTGAAACGGCTCGCCGCAGCCACCTGGCCGGTGGACGACGCCGACGCCACACGCCGCATCTCCAACCCCCGGATCAAGGAGGGCGCCCGGCGGGGGCTCGGCGCCTTCGTCGCCGCGGCCACGGCCCTGCGCGAGGCCGTCACCGAGAAGCTGCCGAAGGGCGAGGTGAGCCGCCGGGTCAGCGCCACCGTGCCCGACGACCTGAACTTCGACTGCCCCACCTGCGAGGCCCGGCACATCAGCGGGGGCCTGTTCCAGCTCGTCGGGGTCGCGGCCGGCGTCGAGGTGGTCACCGAAGGCCGGTCCACCTTCCTGCAGCCCCTGCCGGCCGCCCTGCGCCGACAAGAGATCCCGAAGGCCGGCAGCGGTCTGGACGAGATGCTGCTGCGGTACCTGCGCGTCAACGGCCCGGCGTCGACGGCGGCGCTCGCGGCCCACGCCGGGATGTCGGCGACCGCGCTGAAGCCGTACCTGCCCGCCGGCCTGGCCGGGGTGAGCGCCGGGACCACCGGGAAAGCCTGGGCGCCGGAAGGCGACCTGGAGGATCTGCGCCGTGATGCGCGTCCTCAAGCAGTGCGGTTGCTGCCCGGAGGGGACCCCTGGCTGACGGTGCGCGACCGGGAGCTGGTGGTGCCGGAGGCGGAGCGTCACCGGGTGGTCTACAAGGCGCTGAGCAACCCGGGGGTGGTGCTGGTGGACGGCGACGTGGCCGGCACCTGGCGGGCGAAACGCGCCGGGAAGGTCCTGGACCTCGAGATCACGGCGTTCGGCGACCTGTCCTCCGGGGTGAAACAGCAGGTCGCGCAGGAGGCCCGGCTGATCGCCCCGGCCCGTGGCGCCGACGACGCCCGGGTGCGGTACGCGTGACTCGGAAGAATTTCGAGAAACCGGGGAACCGAACGGGGCCTTGGTGAGTCTGAATGGATACCCGGCGGTGGTGCGCGGCGGAGGTCGCCGTATGTCAGGGTGCGGCGAGAGCCGCCGTCACTGCCGCCGGGGCCAAAACTCAGGCGTGGGCGGCGTCGTCTTCGGGCTTGGGCCACAACCGGTGAAATGTGGTGTCCGTGCCGCCCTCCGGCGCCATTACCCCCTCGGGCACCGGCAGCACCTGGCGTAGCCACGCACGCTGCCCCCACATCCGCCACTCGCGCGGGTAACCCACCGAGACCTCCTCGAAGCGCGTGCCGTCCACCCAGGTGCGCCGCGGGATGTGCAGGTGGCCGTAGACCACCACGTCGGCCCGGTAGCGCCGGTGCCAGTCACCACTGAGCGAGGTGCCGCACCACTGCGCGAACTGCGGGTACCGCAAGATGTCGTTCGGGTGCTTCTCCACCGGCCAGTGGTTGATGAGCACCGTGCGCACGTCGGGAGCCAGGGCCTCGAGCCGGGCCTGGGTGTACTCGATCCGGGCGCGGCACCAGTCCTCCCGCTCCGGATAGGGGTCGGGATGCAGGAAGCGCTCGTCCGAGCAGACCACGCCGGTGTCGTAGGCCCGCTTGAGCGAGGCCTCCTTGGTCGTCGTACCCGGGGCCAGGAACGAGTAGTCGTACAGCAGGAACATCGGCACGATCGTCACCGGGCCACCGTCGCCGGTCCACACCGGGAACTCGTCCTCCGGCGTGAGCACGCCGATCTCGCGGCACAGCTCCACCAGACGCTCGTACCGCGCGAGCCCGCGCAACGTGACCTCGTCGCTGGGATGCGTCCACAGTTCGTGGTTGCCGGGAACCCAGATCACCCGGGCGAAGCGCCCCGCGAGCAGCCGGAGCGCCCACTCGACGTCCTCGACCTTCTCGGCGACGTCGCCGGCGACGATCAGCCAGTCGCCGGGACCGTCCGGGTACAGCGACTCGGTGATCTTCCGGTTCTCCTGGTAACCGATGTGCAGGTCACTGACGGCAAGAAGTTTTGGCGTTTCGGACACCCCGCCACGCTACCCCGGCAGTACCGCGGAGGGCCGCTCGTCGGTGCTCGCGACGCGTCCCTGCTCCAGGTAGAGCACATAGCTGGCCACGGCCGGGACCTCGACGGCCAGGCGGCCGGGCTCGATCAGCATCTCCTCGGTGGCCAGCAGTGCTTTCGACGCCGGGTCGAAGATCAGCGTCAGCCGCCGGGCCGGCCCGAAGGTGAACTCGAACGAGTAGCCCGGCCCGGTGCGCCCGGCCCGGTCCACCGTCTCGCCCAGCGCCACGAGATCGGGCTGACCGATGAGGATCTCGTGGAACGCGGCGGCCAGCTCGGCCGGGATCGCCTGGGTGTGCAGACGCTGCACCGAGGCGATGAGCACCAGGGTCTCGGGCACGTTGTGCTGCGGTGAGGGAGCGCCCTTGAGCAGGTAGGCCCGCAGCTGGCCGGGGTCGTTCGGCAGGTCGGCGGCCCACTCGACCTGCGCGGTGTCGGTGGTGTCGCTGAGCGCCGTGTTCGGCCGCTGCTCGATCACCCGCACCCGGCCGTCGGCCGCGCTCCACCGTTCCCGGTCCTCGGCCATCAGCTCCAGTTGCCCTCGGCCACCACCTCCCACACCGAGGTTGAGGTGCCATTCACGGGTGCGGAGGTAGCTGAAGGCCTGGTTCGAACTCACGAGGATGAACTTTAATCGGGCCGGGGCGCCGAATGCGCCTTCGGCGGACCCGTCCTACAGGTTCGTCAGGGCACTCAGCCGTGCGGAGAGGTTGAAGCCCGCCTGTACCGCGGCCTCGGAGACGGCCGCGAGGCGGCTGGCCGACAGAGCGGCGGTGGTCGCCTCGGGCACGATCCAGATCCGGTCGATCGGCAGCTCGTGCAGCTTGGCGATCTGCACGGCGGACTCGATGTCGCTGAGATCCCGGACGGCGAAGGAGAAGTCGATGTCGTACTGGAGGGCGACCTGGCCCCAGGCGACCAGCGACTCGCGGTTGATGCGCGACCAGGCCGGGTCGCCGGAGTGGGCCAGCTTCGGCGAGACGGTGACCCAGCTGACGCGCTGCAGGGTGAGTTCGGTCGGCGGGAAGGTGCCGTTGGTCTCCACCCCGATCTCGTAACCGCCGAGCAGTTCGAGGAACTGTGGCCAGGCGGGGGAGTTCTGCTGCTGCAGGGGCTCGCCGCCGCTGATCACGATGAGGGGTGTGTTGGCCGAGCGGGCCGTCTCGGCGATCTCCTCGATCCGCCAGTAGCCGACCTCGCGGGCCAGGTCGAAGCGCGACGTGTCCCAGGTGAAGGCCGAGTCGCACCAGGTACAGGAGAGATTGCATCCGCCCATCTGGACGACGACACAGCGACGCCCGGCCGAGCGTCCCTGGGGATGGACTGTCGGTCCGACGACGCCGGCGATCACGAGCGACGGACGTGCTCGGACCGCGGTCAGCGGCAGTTCGCTGGCGGTACTGATGGCGACCCTCCTGTAACGATGCGCGGCCCTCCGGGGAGCATCATCACATGTCTAAGCGGTGGTTAATGCAGGACTGCGGAAATTTCCCGCCCTGCATCTGAACCGTCTTCCCAAATGCTCAGATCCGTTCACGCACACTGAATTTCAACATCCTGATCTGTGCCCGAGCGCTCACGTCGAGTGATCGGACTGCGCCGAAAGGGTGGCTGTCCAGGCGGCCCGCACCGAATGCCCGAGCATCTGCGCGATCTTCTCCGGAGGCCAGCGCAGCGTCTCGGACAGGTCGACGATCACCCGTTCGTCGAACGTCGTGATCCACAGCAGCACCGAGTAGCGCCGGTCCACGGGCGGGATCTCGCCGGCCTCCACGAGCCGTGTCACCGCCCGGGTCAAGGTGGTGTCGAGCTCGGAGAGCAGGGGGTCGGAGCCGTCGTGGACGCGCTCCAGGTAACCGCGGGCGCTGCGGATGTGGGTGGCCGCGCGGCCCCAGGTCATCGCGCTGAGCACCCACTCGTGACAGACGATCTCGAACGAGCGCAGCGGGTCGGGGTCTTCGCCGGCCGCGTGCAGCCGGGCCAGCAGGGCGTTCTGGATGCGCCGGTAGAACGCGTCGTGCACCGCGTGCACGTCGTCGAAGTGCCGGTAGGTGGTGGCCGTCGAGACGCCCGAGTGCCGGGCCAGGTCGGGCAGGCTGAAGGCCAGGCCGCGTTCGCGGAGCAGATCGCCCGCGGCGTCCAGCAGTTTCTGCCGGGTTCTCAGTGTGTCGGCCCGGAGGTTGTCGCCTGCCATTGCCGACGATCCTCCCATCCCGGGCTTCTCTCTGATGATTTCGCATCCGTTAAGCGCAGTAAAGACGAGAAAAACTTCTCGGGTCTGGGTGATATGTGGTTATTTGAGCACTATAGTTGAGAAAATCTTCTCACTTTGATGGAGGGATGCCCGATGGTCGCATTCAAATCGGTCGCGGCCCCCGAGGTGGCCACGCTCCCGGTGATCCGTCAGACCGCCCTGTCCCGTCTCGCCCCCGAGGTCGCCGATTTCCTCGAGGGCGGTGCGGGCGACGAGAGCACCCTGTTAGCCAACCGGTCCGCCTTCTCCCACTGGGGTTTCCGGCAGCGGGTGATGAGCGGCCTGGCCGGCCCGGACCTGTCGGCGACCTTCCTCGGCATCGATCTGGCCATGCCGGTGATGACCGCCCCGTTCGGTGCCGACGGCCTGTTCCACCCCGAGGGCCAGAAGGCGGTCGCCCGGGCGAACCGGATGGCCGGGATCACGAGCATCGTGCCCGAGGCCGGCACCTTCGGCCTGGAGGAGGTGGTGCAGGCGGCCCCGGAGGCGACCCGCATCGCGCAGCTGCACCCGATGGGTCCGGAGAAGAACTTCCTGACCATGCTGGCCCGGATCGAGGACGCCGGGTGCGCGGCGATCTGCCTGACCGTCGACTGCCCGACCGGCGGCTGGCGCGAACGGGTGCTGCGCAACTCCTTCGACCTGGACGCCCGGTACGTCGGCGGCAACTACCCCGACAGCGGGGAGACCACCCTGATCCAGGTGTTCGGGCAGCTCTTCGAGCGCAGCGCCACGGTGTGGTCGTGGGACCGCCTGGCGTCACTGATGTCCCACACCCGCCTGCCCTGGTTCGCCAAGGGCATCATGACCGCCGACGACGCCCTGGCCTCCGAGGCCGCCGGTGCCCACGCGGTCTACGTCTCCAACCACGGTGGACGTCAGCTCGACGGCGTCCCGGCGGCGCTGGATGCCCTGGTCGAGGTGCGCCGGGCGATCGACGGGCGCCTGCCGATCGTGTTCGACAGCGGTGTGCGGCGCGGCGCCGACGTGGTCAAAGCCCTGGCCCTGGGCGCGGACGTGGCGGTGATCGGCCGGCTCGCGGCGTACGGGCTGGCCGCCGGTGGGCAGGCCGGGGTGGAGCGGGTGCACTCGCTGCTGTACGACGAGATCCGCACGGTGCTCACGCTTCTGGGGCGTGGCGGGGTGCGTGACCTGACCCCGGAGGTGCTGATCCCGCAGGCCGGGTCAGTTCTCCACGGCGTCTTCGGTGCTGACGCCTGACAGCGTCACCACGGTCGCACCGCGGTCGTCGGGGTCGCCGTCGATGTCCACCTCGAAGTAGCCGTCCAGGTGGTAGGCGCCCTTGCTGAAGTCGAACGTCGCCTCGCCGTCGTCGTCCAGGTCGAGCAGGTAGGTGGCCGCGGCGCAGGGCGCGTCCGGCGCGTAGTCCGGCTCCTGCCCGTCGGCGAGCCCGTTGCACTCGAAGAGCGTGAAGTGCGGTTCGTCGTGCTCGTCGTCGTCACCCGGGTGCTCGACGAAGTTCTTGTCGATGTGGTCGGAGTTCGGCGCCGAGGCATCGATCCGCACCACCTGCTGGTTGTGCGACACGATGAAGGTGCTGAAGCTCGACGCCAGGTCGAGGTCACCCAGTTCGGTGCTGTACGAGGCGATCCCGTTCTCGTCGAACGTGGTCGCCGGGGTGGTTTCCTCGGTACTTGAGGACGTCTCGGTCGCCTCGGGCGTCGGTGTCTCGCCCGGGGTGGTGGTCTCCTCGGGCGAGCTTGAGGACGTCGATGTCACCGAGGCTGTCGGCGCCGGGTCCGCGCTGTCGTCGGGTTGGCCGTCCGGGGCGAGGAACAGGATCCAGACCAGGGCGCCGGCCAGGACGACGACGGCGGCGCTGGTCAGGGCCAGGGCGACCCGGGAGCGGTGGTTGTCGGGGCCGGTCATCTGGGTCGGGCCCGGTGCGTACAGCGGCTGGGAGGGCAGGCTCGGGGCCTGGGCCGCGGCGGGCTGGTGCCATTCCCGGCGCAGGACGCGCTGGGTGGCGCCGGTTTCTGCCGCTGCTGGCTCGGCCGGGAACAGGGCGGTGCGGGCGACGGCGGGCTCGTCGGGGTTCCACGGTTCCCGGGCGTTTGCGGGGCCGGGCGCCGCGGCGGCCTCGCGGGCCGCCCGCCGGCCCCGGCGACTGCCCGGTTCGGCAGCCTGCGCGCCCCGGCCGGCGGACCTCGTCCGTTCGTTCTCGTCGACCAGCCCGGCCAGGACCTGCCCGGCGTCGGGCCGTCGGGCCGGCTCGGGGTCGAGGGTGGCGCGCACCAGCGGCTCGATCCACTGCGGCAGGCCGGACAGGTCCACGTCGGCGTGCACGGCCCGGTACATCAGGGCCGGCGCCGGCCCGGAGCCGAACGGCGGGTGGCCGGTCGCCGCGAAGAGCACGGTCAGGCCCCAGGCGTACACGTCGGCGGGCGGGCCGATCGCGGTGGTGCCGGTGATCTGCTCCGGCGCCATGTAGCCCGGGCTGCCCATCCCGACCCCGGTGCGCGACGAGAGCGTGGCCGTCTCCAGCGCCGCGATGCCGAAGTCGATGACCTTCGGGCCGTCCGGGGCCAGCAGCACGTTGGCCGGTTTCAGGTCGCGGTGCACCACTCCGGCCGCGTGGATCGCGCACAGCGCCTCGGCCAGTCCGGAGGCCAGCGCGTGCAGCAGTTCGGGGGTGAGGGGACCGTCGGCGTTCACCACGTCGTCCAGGCTCGCGCCGCCGACGTACTCGGTGGCCAGCCAGGGCTCGTCGGCGTCCGGGTCGGCGTCCAGCACGCGGGCCGTGCACGCCCCCGTGACCGCGCGGACCGCCTCGACCTCGCGGCGGAACCGCGAGCGGAATCTCGGGTCGGCGGCGTACTCGGCCTTGACCGCCTTCACCGCGGCGGGTCGGCCCGCGGCGTCGGTGCCGACGTAGACGACTCCCATACCGCCGGTTCCCAGACGGGCGACGAGCCGGAAGGTCCCGATCGTCGCCGGGTCACCGGCCCGCAGGGGCGACAACGGCACAGCTTCTCCTGAGGTTCGGCGGTCGGGCGATCACTGACCGGCGAATCTACCTGTAACGGATGAGAGACGAATGAATGCCCCTCGTCCGGTCATCCTTTCGTTACCGGGTTGCCGATGGCATCAGATCAGGCCGTTGCGCACCGCGTAGGCGACCGCGTGCGAGCGGTTACGTAGACCCAGACGCTGGGACAGGTCCTGGATCACCGTCTTCACCGTGCGCTCGGAGTAGGCCAGGCGCCGGGCGATCTCCCGGGTGTCGCAGCCCTCCCCGAGCATCCGCAGCACCTCCAGTTCGCGTTCGGTGTGCGGCTGCGCCGCGGGCACCTGCACCGTCGAGCTGGCGCCGAGGTGATCGCCCTCCTTCAGCGGTGACACCCGGGGACGCGGTGCGCGCACCTGCCGCACCAGCCGGCTCAGCAGTTCGGCCGGCAGCACGCTCTCGTCGGCCTGCGTGCAGGAGATGGCCCGGGTCAGCGAGCGCGTCGTGATCGCCGAGCGCCGCAGGATGCCGATGACCCCGGCGTCGAACGCGTCGGCCATGCCGCGGGCGTCGATCTCGCCCACCACCAGCAGGGTGCGCCGGGCGCCGGACTCCTGCACCGCCCGTAGCGCCAGCAGGCTGGGCTCGTCCATCGACTCGGCCGCCACCACCGTCACGTCGGCCGTGGACATCCCCGCCTCGGGCACCAGCTCGATGCCCGGGCAGTCGCGCAGGTAGGCGACCATCCCGGCCTGCGACAACCGGTCGCAGCCGAACACGAACACCTTCGTCGAGCGGGCTCCGCCCGGCTGACCCGTCTGCGGGAGCGGGCCGGCGCCCGGCACCGTGCCGGGGCCGCGGCCCGCGTTCTGCGCCCCGGCCTGATTCGGGTACTGGTCGGGGCGTTGCTTTCCGTGCTGCGTGAGTACCCTGGGCCGGTTCAGGCCGGTCGCCAGACTGATCCCCGTGCTGTTGCCGGTATGCATCGAGACTCCTCCGTCGCTGCCGGGCATCCCCCGCCCGAGAACGTAGACGTGATGATGCCGTCCGGCGGGGTCCCAGTGGTAGGAGACGCAAGAATCGGCTCAGATACATGCTCCGCACCGAAGATCCGCACGAAGGCGACACCCGGTACAGTAAGACAGCACCGGGTGAGCGGCCGTATTCAGAAGGTAGCGGAATCCCGCCGTTCCGGCCCCGGCCGCTGCACAGCGTCGCCTCCTCGGGCGGTCTGAGTGATCGACTCCGGGCGGCCCGGTCCGGCTCCGGCCCGGCCGGGATCAGGCCCAGGCCAGGCACACCGGCGTAGGAACCTGGTAGTCCCGCACATAGGAGAGCACCTTCTCGCCCTGCGCCCCGGCGTCCACGGCGAACACCGCGACCGACCCGCTGTTCTGATGCGCGACCAGCAGATGCTGCTCGTCCGGGGTGAATGCGATGTCCCGCGGCTGCTGCCCCTGCGTGGGCACGCACCCGATCAGCTCGAGTGCATCGCCGTTGCCGTACCGGAAGATGCTGACGCTGTCGTGTCCGCGGTTGCTCGCGAACACCAGGGTGCCCGACGAGTGCACGCGGACCGCGGCGGCGGAGCTCTCCGTGCCCCGCTCACGCTCGGCCTGCGGCAGCAGCGGCACCGAACCCACCGGGACGAAACCGGATTCGGACCGCCGGAACGTCGACAGGGTGTTGCCCAGCTCACCGACGAGGAAGAACACGTCGCCCGAGGGGTGGAAGGCCAGGTGCCGCGGGCCGGTCCGCGCCGGGCAGTCGATGCGGCCCTTGGGCACCAGCCGTCCCTCGTCGACCCGGTACACCAGCACGGCGTCCAGGCCGAGGTCGGGCACGTAGAGGTCCTGCCGCTGCGGGTCGAAGGCGGCCATGTGCGGGTGCGGGGCCTCCTGGCGGGACGGGTCGGTGCCCGAGCCCTCGTGCCGGACGACGTCGAGGCGCTCGCCGATCCGCCCCGCCCCCTCCTCCAGGGCGAACAGGGCCACCGAGCCGCCGCTGTAATTCGCCACCGCCAGGTACCGGCCGTCGGGAGAGACCGCCAGGTGCGCCGGGTCGGCGCCGCCCGAGGGCTGCATGCCCAGCAGCACCAGCCGGTGCGACTCCTCGTCGATGCGGTAGGCACTGACGTCACCCTCGCCGTTGTCCGACCGGGTCTCCGAGACCGCGTACAGAACGTTCTTGAAAATCGTGACCCAGGAAGGGTTCCGCAACACCGCCGCCAGGGTCGCCTCGCCCGGCCCGCCCTCGCCGGTCCAGCGGGCGCGCATGATGCCCGGGGCCTGCCCATCCACGTGGGGCAGGCGCTCGGTGTAGGTGCCGACGAAGAGATCGTAAAACTCGTTCCTGACTGACATGGGGACGAGTATGTCGGGAGGCCTCAGCGCGCTCGCGGACGCCACCCCGTGGCCCACAACGCCTGCGCCGGGCCGAACATGGGGGAGGGCAGATGCTCGGCGTCCGGCCACCAGACCCACTCCTGGGCCTTCTCCGGCTCCATCACCTGCGGCTCACCCTCGGCCTCGACCAGGTGATGCAGCGTGATGTAGTGCAGCCCGGCGTCGGCGAACACGTCGCTGGTCCAGAGGATCGGTGACACCCGCACGGCCCGCAGCCCCGTCTCCTCCGCCAGCTCACGGGCCGCGGTCACCCCCGGATTCTCGCCCGGATCCACCTTCCCGCCCGGGAACGACCAGGTCCCTTCCCCGTGCGCCCCGAGCCGCCGCCCGAGCAGCACCGCCCCGTCCCGCACCACGACCGCGCTCACCCCCACCAGGGGACCCCGCAACTCCACGTCAGACCTCCGACCCCAGTTCCTCGTGAAGAGGTTGGCGGACACCGACTGCCCCTTCCCCTCCGTGATCATGCAAAGTGTCCCCGGCCCCTTCCGTCCCGGTGCCACGAGGGGGAGCGCCCCCGGGCCGCCTCCCGCTTGCCGTGATCATGCAAACCTTCCCGGCGTCACTGTCCCGTCCCTCGTTCTCGGGCGGTGCGCACGTTTTCCTCAGGCCTGTTCCTCAGGCTGTGCACCTGTTCCTCAGGCCTGCGGCGGCTTCCTCAGACCCGTGGCGGTCCGGCCTCCAGACGCTTCATGACCTCGTGCATCTTCTTTTCCCTGTGCTGATCCCCGCCCCACCGTGACTCCAGCCACCAGGTGGCGCCGGCCTCGGCCCACGGGGTCACCTTCGCGATCGCGGCGGCGCGGTCGTCGGCCGGGGTCTCGCCCTCGTGCACGACGTCGAGATCCGTACGGCCGCGCTCGGCCAGCCAGGCGATGAGCTCACGCTGGTCGTCGGGCAGGGCCTCCTGGCCGTCGCCGCGGTGGTACTCCGGGATCACGCCGTCGCAGCGCAGGATGCGGGCCATCGATTTCGGCCGCGGCCAGGCCCCGACCGCCCAGATCGGGATCGGCTGCTGCACCGGCCTCAGACCGCCACTGCCGAGACCTCCGGTGCCGGCGTCGAACTGATAGTGCTCACCGGCGTAGGACCGCCCACCTCGCCAGAGCTCACGCAGGAGGTCGATGCCCTCGTCGAGCATGGCCGCCCGCTGCCTGCGGTCGGTGACCTCACCGCTGCCGGTGGGCAGTACCGGATCGAGTGCCCCCAGACCAAGACCGACGACGGCCCGCCCACCCGAGAGATCGTCCAGCGTGGCCACCTGGGACGCGAGTTTCCACGGACGACGCCACGGCAACGGGGTGAGCATGGTGCCCAGCCGGATCCGGGACGTCGAGGCGGCCATCGCACTGAGGAGACCCCACGCGTCCACCCCGTAGGCCACTTCCCAGACGAAGACGCCGTCCCACCCCGCCCGCTCGGCCAGGACGGCCTGCCGGAGCTGTTCGGTCGCCGAACCACCGGGGAGGATGAAGCCGAAGCGCATGCTCTCGTTGGTCATGCTCCAGTGATAACAGCGCCCACCGACAGTCCTGGCCGGTCGGGGCGGGCCGGGGCCGGGCGGCGTGATGGGATGTCCGCCGTGAACGCGGACGAGATCGAGCAGGCCCTCGACGACCTTTTCGACCAGGCCCTCGTGTACCACGGGTACACCGACTACATGCGGGACTACGAGATGGTCGTCCAGGGCAGCGCCGACCCGGCCGCCGGGCAGGGGTACCGGCGCTACCTGTTCCGGCACTGCCCCAAGGTCTCGGTCACCTCGAGCGTCGGCACCGACGTGTGGGCGCGCTCGCTGGACGAGTCCCTCGTCCATCAGCAGACACCGCAGAGCAACGACGTCTACGCCTGGGGAATGCGCCGGCAGGCGCTCTACCCGGGCGCGGGCCGGGCCGAGACCTCCCGGGAGACGAAACGCTGGTCCTCGCGCCTGGGCGTCTCGTTCTACGAGGTCAGGCTGGAGGGCAACGGCCACGAGCTGCACCTGCTGTTCTCCGACCTGACGGTCACCGATCTGGAAGCGGGCTACACGCCCTTCGTGGTGCCGGAGGCACAGTCATGAGCGAACCGACCAGAGAGAAGAACGACCGCTGCCCGTGCGGATGGGGCGACCCCTACCCGCAGTGCTGCGGGCGCTATCACGGCGGGGAGGCAGCCCCGACGGCCGAGGCGCTCATGCGCAGCCGCTATTGCGCCTTCGTCGTCGGGGACAGCGATTACCTGCTGCGCACCTGGGCCCCGGAGAACCGCCCGGAGAGCCTGGACCTCGACGAGGACGTCATCTGGCAGCGCCTGATCGTGCTGGACCGCACCGGCGGCGGACCGTTCGGCACCGAGGGCACCGTCGAGTTCGAGGCCCACTACCGCCACCAGGGAACCCGCGAGGTCCAGCACGAGGACTCATCCTTCCGCCGTGAACAGGGACGATGGGTTTATGTCGGACCCCGTTCCTAGAGTTCGGGGCGAAAGGACCGCCGACCTCAGGGAGCCCGCCGGTCCGAGCGCCGGCCTCGATCCCGCCCTCCGCCCCGTCCGGGCCACGTACGACCAGGTTGCCGGCGACTACGCCGACCGGCTGCGCGACCACCTCGCCACCAATTGGACCTCCCGGGCCGTGCTCGGTCTCTTCGCCGACCTGGTGCGAGCAGAGGGACGACGCGGTCCGGTCGGTGACATCGGGTGCGGTCCGGGGCGGATCACCGGGTATCTGGCCGATCTCGGTCTGGACGTGTTCGGGGTGGACCTGTCCCCGGCCATGATCGATGTGGCCCGGCGTGAGCATCCGCAGCTGCGGTTCGAGGTCGGCACCATGACCGCTCTCGACATCGCGACGGCCTCGCTCGCCGGGGCCCTCGGCTGGTACTCGCTGATCCATCTGCCCGGCCGGCTGATCCCGGTCGCGCTCGCGGAGTTCCGCCGGGTGCTGATGCCGGGCGGTTACCTGCTGCTCGCCTTCCAGGAGGGGGAGCAGACCCGGCACATCACGCAGGCCTACGGGCATGACGACCTGTCCCTGACGCTGCACCGCCGCACGGTGGCCGAGTACGAGGAGGTGCTGGTCGCGGCGGGCTTCGAGGTCGTCAGCAGCACGGTGGTGGCAGCCTCGGGCGGAGAACGTGAACGACAGGCTCAGGTCGTCGCCCGGGTGGCCGATGAGTAGGAAGGCAAGGCGCGAGGCCACTGCTTCACGACGGTGACGGTGTTGTGGTCGGAGGCGTACCAGAGTGCTGGTAGTGTTCTCCAAGGGTTTTCGGCGGGTCGCTCACGCGGACGCCGGCTCCCCGGAAGCAACGGACACACACGTGGCCGGTTCCGGGGTGATAAAAACTCTTTCCTCTGCCAAGGCTTAAGCCAATTGTTGTGCACTCTCAGGAGTGACCTTCATCGGCCATTGCTAACGCATTCAGGGGAATGCTCTATCGCTTTTCAAATCGCGAAACACGGATTTGACCGGCGAGCAACACAGGGTCTACTGTTTACAACGTCGCCAGGACGGAACGCCGAAAGGCAGGAC
>NZ_JAJOMA010000029.1 GCF_021129235.1 Kineosporia mesophila | reverse complement strand
AGGCAGACAGAGCACACAGGCAGACAGAGCACACAGGCAGAACACGTCCGGGTACCAGCACGGCCCGGACGCGCACCACCGGTGGGACCCGGACAGCGAGGCCGGGCGCCCACCCCGAGATTTCCTGGAGCACCGATGACCGACGACCAGCTCGCCGAGACCCTCGCCGCGATCCGCCCCGCCGACCCGACGGCGCTGGGCGCGGCCCGGGACCGGCAGAACCGCCTGACCAAACCCCACGGTGCGCTCGGTGTGCTGGAAGAGGTCTCGATCCGCCTGGCCGGACTGGCCGGCACCTGCCCACCGCCCGACCCCTCGCCCGCCGCGGTGGCCGTTTTCGCCGCCGACCACGGCGTCCACGCGCAGGGTGTCAGCCCCTGGCCGCAGGAGGTCACAGCGCAGATGATCGCCAACTTCCTGGCCGGCGGCGCCGCGGTGAACGTGCTCGCCCGGCAGAACGGTGCGGCCGTGGTGGTGGTCGACGCCGGCGTGGTCACCCCGCTGGACGCAATGGTGCCCGAGGGCGCTCGGGTGCCGGACGCGTCCACCATCGAGCCGGGTGGCCGGCCGCGACTGGTCGAGCGGGTGGTGCGCCGGGGCAGCGACGACATCTCCGTGCGTCCCGCGATGACCCGCGAGCAGGCTCTCGAAGGTCTCACGCACGGCATCACGATCGCCGGCGAACTGGTCGGGGCGGGCTACCGCTGCCTGGTGGCCGGCGACATGGGCATCGCCAACACCACCGCGTCCGCGGCCCTGATCGCGGCCTTCACCGGCACCGACCCGGCCGAGGTCACCGGCCTCGGCACCGGCATCGACGACGCGGCCCACCGCCACAAGATCGGCGTCGTTCGGGTCGCCCTGGCCCGCCGCGCGGCCGAGGCGGACAGCGACGGCACCGGGGACGACCCGATCGCGGAGCTCGCCTCGCTGGGCGGCCTCGAACATGCGCAGATCGCCGGGTTCATCCTCGGCGCGGCCGCCCACCGCGTGCCGATCGTGCTGGACGGCGTCATCTCCGGCGCGTCCACCCTGGTCGCGGCCGCGCTCGCCCCCGACGTGGTGGACGCGTGCGTGGCCGGCCACCGCTCGGCCGAACCCGGGCACGCCGTCGCCCTGAAACACCTGGGCCTCACCCCGCTCGTCGACCTGGAGCTGCGGCTCGGCGAGGGCAGCGGCGCCGTGCTGGCCCTGCCGCTGGTCCGGTCGGCCGTGGCCGTGCTGCGGGAGATGGCGACGTTCGACGCCGCGGGCGTCACCGAGAAGAGTTCCTGAGACAATGCCGCAAGTGGACAGGCCCTATCTCGCCGGCCTCGACCTGACGGGCCGCCGGGTCGTCGTGGTCGGCGGCGGAACCATCGCCCAGCGTCGTCTCCCGGCCCTGCTCGACGTCGGGGCGAAGGTCGAGCTGATCGCGCCCGAGGTCACGCCCGCGATCGAGGGCATGGCCGGGGCCGATGAGATCACCTGGCAGCGCAAGCGCTACGAGCCGGGCGATCTGGCCGGCGCCTGGTACGTCATGGCCGTCACCGACGACCCGGCCACCAATGCTGCGGTCGCGCAGGAGGCCGAGCAGCAGCGGGTGTTCTGCGTGCGCGCCGACCGCGGCGCCGGCGGCAGCGCCTCCACACCGGCCAGCGGCGAGTGGCGCGGGCTGCGCATCGCCGTGGCCAGCGAGTCGATCGGGCCCGGCTCCGAGCACGGCGCCGACCCGATCCGCGCCGCCGTCGTGCGCGACAGCCTGCTCGAATGGCTGCGCTCCGGCGCGGGCGACGAGATCCTGGCCGCCCGCAAGCAGGCCCGCGGCGAGCAGACCCGCGCCGACGCCGCGCCGCAGAAACTGCCCGGCGTGGCCCTCGTCGGCGGCGGCCCGGGCGACCCCGACCTGATCACTGTGCGCGGGCGCCGCCTGCTGGGCCAGGCCGACGTCGTGGTGGTCGATCGCCTCGGCCCGCGCTCCCTGCTGCCCGAGCTCAGCCCCGACGTCGAGCTGATCGACGCGACGAAACTGCCCCGGGGCCGGTCGATGTCGCAGGAGGCCATCAACGCCGCCCTGGTCGAGCACGCCCTGGCCGGCAAGTTCGTCGTGCGGCTCAAGGGCGGCGACCCCTACGTGTTCGGCCGCGGCTCCGAAGAACTCGAGGCCTGCCTGGACGCCGGCGTACCGGTCCAGGTCGTCCCCGGCCTCAGCAGCGCGATCTCGGTGCCCGGCCTGGCCGGCATCCCGCTGACCCACCGCGGGGTCGCCCACGAGGCGGTCATCGTGTCCGGCCACCTCCCGCCCGACAACCCCGACTCCCTCATCGACTGGACCGCGCTCGCGAAACTGCACGGCACGATCGTCGTCCTGATGGGCGTGGCCAATCTGCCCGCGATCGCGAAGACGCTGACGGAACACGGCCGCGATCCGTCGACCGGCGTCGCCGTGATCCAGGACGGATCGATGCCCGCCGAGCGCGTCACCGTGTCGGACCTGGCCCGGATCGGGGAGGTTGCGCAGCGGGAGAACATCCGCCCGCCCGCGATCATCGTCATCGGTGACGTGGTGAAGCGCCGGCCGGCCGAACCTCAGGGGGCCTTCCAGTAAGGGTCACGCCCGCTGAGTGCGACGATCCGGTCGAGCGCGGGGGCGGTGGCGGGCACCTCGACGGCGTATCCGAAACTCTGGTCCGGCCCGCGGTATTCGTCGGTGAGCATGCTCGGGAGGAAGTCCAGGGCGGCGGCGACGGCCTCGGCGGGCGGGTCCCAGGCCAGACCGGTGGCCAGGGCCAGGTCGTGCCCGTGCACCACGTACTCGCCCAGGCACATGCCCAGCGACATCGAGCCGGGCATCGCCCCGCCGAACATCGTGACCGGCTGGTCGGCGACCCCCGCCGCGACACACGCGGCGATCCGCCGGGACGCGTCCCGCAGCACGTCGGCGGCCTCGGCCGGTGAGGCGGGCGCCTCGTAGCCGTCCACGTCGGGCCGCTCGCCGCTGCCGTCGGGATGCTCGAAGGAGGCGGCGAAGAACTGGGCCCAGGCCAGGATGTGGTTGCGCAGCACGGCCACGTCGAACTCCGGGCACGGAGTCGGCGCGCCGTACCGCGAGGGCTCGACCTCGGCCACCAGGTCGGCCAGCTGATCGAGAACAGAGGTGAGGTACTGCCCGTGGTTCTGCGTCATGCGGGCCAAACTAGGGGCGGGGCACGACCGGGAGATTGAAGAACCGCGACACGAGGGCACACAGATGGAACCCAGGAGCGTCGACCAGGACAGCCGCGGCATCATCGAGCCGGGTGCCTTCCAGCGTCGCTACCAGCTCAACCGCTATCCGGCCGGCTCCGCCCTCGAAGGGCTGATCAGCTGGTTCTGGGTCGTCTCGTGGGCCCTGCCGCCGGGCCAGACCCACACCCAGGAACTGCTGACGCACCCCTGCGCGAATCTCTTCGTCAGTCCTCAGGAACCCCCGATGATGGACGAGCACCTCGGCCCCACCGTCGCTGAGCTCGAGGGCGTCGTGCTGAACCGCTCGAGCCGCCGGATGGCCGGTGAGGGAATCTGCGTGGCCGCGATGACGACCCCCGGCGGGCTCGGCGCGTTCCTGACCGGCCCGGCCGGTGAGTACAACGACCGCACCGTCCGGCTGGGAACGGCTGTCCGCAGCGACGACGACGCCCTGGTGCGGGAGATCGGACGGGCCCAGGGCGAGCCGGCCAAGGTCGGCGTGCTGCGCACAGCCCTCGAGAACGCCGTGCGACCCGAAAGGGTCATTGTGGCGAGAGAGGTCGCGGCCACCGCGCGTCTCGCCGAGACCGACCGCACCCTGCGCAAAGTGGAACATCTCGCGCAGAAGGCGGGGACGGGCGTCCGTACGCTTCAGAGAATGTTCGCCGAGTACGCCGGTGTCTCGCCGACCTGGGTACTGCGCCGGTACCGCCTGCTCGAGGCGGCCGAGGCGGTCCGCCACGGTGACCGGGTGGTGTGGGCCCGGATCGCCACCGACCTCGGGTACAGCGACCAGGCCCACCTGGTGAGGGATTTCAGCGCCGCGATCGGCTCGACCCCAGCTGCCTACGCCCGCTCCTTGTCGTGATCAGGCAAACCCGGGGAATATTTGCATGATCACGACAGGAAAGTTACCTGCCTTCGAGATCGCCCTCCGTGCGCAGGAAGACCTCACGCAGTGCGTCGAGCATCTCCGGTGAGGGCTCGGCCCACAGCCCGCGCTCGGCGGCCTCCAGCAGGCGCTCGGTGATGCCGTGCAGTGCCCACGGGTTGGAGTCGGTCATGAACTTCTGCGTGGCCTCGTCGAGCACGTAGGTCTCGGCGAGCTTGCCGTACATCCAGTCCGCGACCACACCGGTCGTGGCGTCGTAGCCGAACAGGTAGTCCACCGTCGCGGCCATCTCGAAAGCCCCCTTGTAGCCGTGTCTCTGCATCGCGGCGACCCAGCGCGGGTTGACCACCCGGGAGCGGAACACCCGGGAGACCTCTTCGTGCAGGGTGCGGGTGCGCACGGCCGAGGGGTGGGTGCTGTCGCCGATGTAGGCCTTCGGCGCCGCACCGGTCAGCGCCCGCACCATCGACACCATGCCGCCGTGGTACTGGAAATAGTCGTCGCTGTCGGCAATGTCGTGCTCGACGCTGTCGTAGTTCTTGGCCGCCACGGCAATACGCTTGTACGACGTCTCCATGTCGTCCCGGGCCGGCCGCCCGTCGAGCCCGCGCCCGTAGGCGTAACCGCCCCAGACCGCGTACACCTCGGCCAGATCCGCGTCGTCGCGCCAGGTGCGGGTGTCGATCAGCGGCAGCACGCCCGCGCCGTAGGTGCCGGGCTTGGAACCGAAGATGCGCGTCGTGGCCCGCCGGGAATCCCCGTGCGCGGCCAGGTCTTCCTGCACGTGGGCCCGAACGAAGTTCGAGGAGGCGGGTTCGTCGAGAGAAGCCGCCAGCTGAACCGCGTCGTCCATCATCTGAACCACGTGCGGGAACGCGTCCCGGAAGAAACCGGAGATGCGCACCGTGACGTCGATCCGCGGGTGCCCCAGCTCGGTCAGCGAAATGGCCTCCAGCCCGGTGATCCGGCGCGAGGCGTCGTCCCAGACCGGGCGTACACCCAGCAGGGCCAGCACCTCGGCCACGTCGTCGCCGGAGGTTCGCATCGCCGACGTGCCCCAGACCGACAGACCCACCGAGCGCGGCCAGTCGCCCTCGTCCGCCTGGTAGCGCTCGAGCAGCGATTCGGCCATCGACCGGCCCGTCTCCCAGGCCAGCCGGCTCGGCACCGCGCGCGGGTCGACCGAGTAGAAGTTGCGCCCGGTCGGCAGCACGTTGACCAGACCCCGCAGCGGTGAGCCGCTCGGGCCGGGGTGCACGAAACCACCTTCGAGGGCGTGCAGTACGGCCGTGAGCTCGTCGGTCGTGCGCAGCAGGCGGGGCACCACCTCGGTCGCGGCGAAGCGGAGAACGGCCTCCAGCCCCTCGTGGTCGACCTGCGAGACATCCACCTCGGTCGTGGCGAACACCGACGAGATCACGTCGGGAACCGCGTCCGCCGACCAGGAGGCGTCCGAGAGCGCCCGCACCAGGGCCTCGGCCGTGGCCTGGGCCGCGTCCACCTCTTCCAGCCCGTCGGTGTCCTCACCGACGGAACCCACCGACGCCTCGTCCAGCCCGAGCGCCTCGCGCAGTCCGGGCAGCGACTGCGAGCCGGCCCAGAGCTGACGGGCCCGCAACATCGACGTGACCAGGTGCACGAGCACCGAACCGGTCGGTGCCTGGCCGAGAATGTGCAGCCCGTCGCGGATCTGGGCGTCCTTGACCTGGCAGAGCCAGCCGTCCAGGTGCAGGATCATGTCGTCGAACTCGGCCTCGTGCGGCCGCTGCGCCAGCCCCAGGTCGTGGTCGAGCTTGGCCGCGTGCATCAGCGTCCAGATCTGCGACTGGATTGCTGGGCCCTTGGCCGGGTCGAGCGCCGTGACCGAGGCGTAATCATCGAGAAGCTGCTCCAGCCGGGCGATGTCGCCGTAGGAGTCAGCCCGGGCCATCGGCGGCACCAGGTGGTCGACCAGCGTGGCGTGGGCCCGGCGCTTGGCCTGCGTGCCCTCGCCCGGGTCGTTCACCAGGAACGGATAGATCAGCGGCAGGTTGCCCAGCGCCGCGTCGGGGGCGCAGGACGCCGACAGCGCGAGCGTCTTGCCGGGCGTCCATTCCAGGGTGCCGTGCTTGCCCAGGTGCACCACCGCGTCCGCACCGAAACCGCCTTCGGAGGCCGGAAGATTCAGCCAGTGGTAGGCGGCCAGGTAGTGGTGCGAGGGCGGCATCTCGGGGTCGTGGTAGATCGCGACCGGGTTGTCGCCGAAGCCCCGCGGCGGCTGCAGCAGCATCACCACGTTGCCCGCGATGATCGCGGCCAGCACGATGTCGCCGTCCGGGTCGCCGCTCGAGAGGGCGCCGCCCGGCGGGTCGACGAACATCTCGCCCGGCACCGCGCCCCAGTGTCCCTCGACCGACTCGCGCAGGTCGTCGGGCAGGGTCGCGAACCAGCGCCGGTAGACGGCCGCCGGGATGCGGACCGGGTTGCGCGCCAGGTCGTCCTCGGTCAGCCAGTCCAGGTCCTGGCCACCGGCCTCGATCAGCCCGTGCACCAGGGCGTCGCCGTCCATCGCCGCGAAACCCGGGAACGCACCCTCGCCCTCGCCCGGACCGACGTCGTACCCCGCGTCCCTCATCGACGCCAGCAGGGCCAGCGCCGAGGCCGGGGTGTCGAGCCCCACCGCGTTGCCGATGCGCGCATGCTTGGTCGGATAGGCGGTGAGCATCAGCGCCACCCGCTTGGCGGCCGGGGGAACGGCCCGCAAGCGGGCGTGGGCCACCGCGATACCGGCTGCCCGTGCTGATCTTTCGGGGTCGGCGACGTACTGCGTGAGCCCGTCCGCGTCGACCTCCTTGAACGAGAACGGCACCGTGATCAGCCGGCCGTCGAACTCCGGGATCGCCACCTGGTTCGCGGCGTCCAGCGGGATCAGCCCCTCGGAGCTCTCCACCCACCGCCGGCGCGAGGTCAGCGTGCTGATGGCCTGGAGGATCGGCACGTCCAGCGCGGCCAGGGCGCCGATGTCCCAGGTGGAGTCGTCACCCCCGGCCGAGGCGTTCGCGGGCCGGTTGCCGCCCGCCGCGAGCACGGTCACCAGCAGGGCGTCGGCGGTGCCCAGCGTGGCCAGCAGGTCGTCGTCCGCCCCGCGCAGGGTGGCGCAGAAGATCGGCAGGGCCCGGCCGCCCGCGTTCTCGACGGCCGTGCAGAGCGCCTCGACGAACGCGGTGTTCCCGGCCACGTGGTGCGCGCGGTAGTAGAGCACCGCGACGGTGGGGCGGTCGCCCGTCACCGGGGGCCGCTCCAGCACCCCCCACAGCGGTGTACCGGCCGGCGGCTCGAAACCGAATCCGGTCAGGAGCACCGTGTCGGTCAGGAACGCGTGCAGTTCGGCGAGGTTGCCCGGACCGCCCTCGACCAGGTAGCCATGGGCCTGGGTGGCGACCCCGACGGGGACGGTCGAACGGCTCATCAGGTCGGCGTCGGGCAGCGCCTCACCGGAGAGCACGACCACCGGCACGCCCTTGGAGAGCAGTGCGGCCAGGCCCTCTTCCCAGGCCCGGGTGCCACCGAGCAGGCGCACGACGGTCACGGCGACGCCGTCGAGCAGGCCGTCCAGGTCGTCCACGGACACCCGGTTCGGGTTGGCCAGCCGGTACGGAACGTTGCTGGCGCGGGCGCTGAGCAGGTCGGTGTCGGAGGTGGAGATGAGCAGAACAGGCTGCCGCTCGATGGGCTCGTCGTTCACGAACGTCCTCTTCCTCGCCGTCCGCGCGGCGGGTTGGTGCGGCGTGGCCCAGTCTCCTGGCTCGGCGTCCTCATGACGTCTCAGGCCTTCCAGCCCTGACGGGCCGTGACCATCGATCCAGAAACGTCACTCAGCGCTCACAGTGGCGCGACCGCGCCGGAGTCTCACCGGCTTCCTGTCCACCACACCGCTCGATTGTTCGGGGGTATCTGACGGTGCCACTGTGCCAGCCCGGCGCACGGCACCCAACCCCTGGCCTACCCTTGGGCGGTGTTCGTCGTCCATGCCTGGTTCTCTCCCGGCCCCGGAGACCCCGCCGACGACGGCTCCCTGATTCTCTGGGCGGAAGATCCGCAGGTCCGTGCGGTGCCCGCCGAGCGCACCGGGCGTCGTCCCAAGGTCCGCGAGCATCCCTTCGACATTGCCGCCGACGAGCTCACGAAGACCCTCACCGACGTCTGCGGCCTGATCGCCGAGGGCTGGCAGGAGGGCACCGCCGACCTCGTGCTGCCCTCCTTCCAGCATGCCCCGGCCGGTTCGCCCGAGCTGCTCGACCTGCGGTCGGGCTGGGCGCCCGGCGCTTCCGGCCACGTCGAGGGTGAGTCGGCGCGGCTGTTCCCCGAGGTCCGGTGGCGGGTGGTCACCGTCTCGGTGCCCGCCGCCCAGGCGCCCGCGGTGCTCGACGGTCTCAGGCAGCCGATGGGGGACGCGGTTGCGCTCGGCGCCGACGTCCGTCACCTTCTCGCTCTGCTCGCCTTCTCCGAAGACCTGATCAGCAGAGGACGCGTGCTGCCGGTCGCGCTGGAGGCTCCCGACGGTCACGGGGTGGCCCGGTGGCGCCCGGTCGTCACCGGGGACGACGGGGAGTGGTTCCGGCACGCGGTCGCGACCCTGCCGCCCTCGTTCGGTGCGGCACTGACCCCGGGGGCGACGGCGGGCCGATGGGTGGCCGCGGCCGTGGACTCCTTCGTCGACACCGGGGTGCGCGCGAGGCTGCGTCCGGCCCGGGCGTCCGGCGGGCTCGGGCTGGCCGGCTGGCGGCAGGCACTGCACGGGCCCTACCCGGCGTTCCCCGCGAACCGGCGCCAGATCGGCCAGCTGGTAACGGGTCTGGAGCAGTGGCAGGCCGAGGCGATCTCCGGCGGCCTGGTGCGGGCCGGGTTCCGGCTGGTCGAGCCCACCGACGACGACATCACCAGCGTGCTGCGCCCGGGCGACGAGGAACTGCGGCCGGCCGACGAAGCGGCCCTGTGGCGGCTCGAATTCGGTCTGCAGGACGCGGACCAGCCCGGCCTGTTCATCCCGGCGCAGCAGATCTGGGACGCCGAGCTGACCCTGACCCGGCTGCGCCGCAACGCACCCCGCCCGCAGGAGACCCTGCTCGCCGAACTCGGCCGGGCCCTGCGGCTCTTCCCGCCCCTGCGTGACGCCCTGCTGCAGGCCCGCCCGGCACAGCTGCTGATGGAGACCGCCACCGCGCACCAGTTCCTGACCGAGTCCGCGGGGTTGCTGATCGGCGCGGGGTTCGGCGTGCAGCTGCCCGGCTGGTGGTCGAAACCGCAGCGTCTGGGCGCCCGGCTGCGCGCGGGCACCCCGCCCCAGCCCGGACGGGTCGAGGGCTCACCGGTCTTCCGGCAGAACGACATCGTCGAGTACGACTGGCGGCTGTCGATCGGTGACCAGCAGCTGACCGACGACGAGGTCGCCCTGCTGATCGAGTCGCAGGCCCCGCTGGTGCGGCTGCGCGGTGAGTGGATGCAGGTCGATCCCGAGAAGCTCCGCAAGGCCCGGGCCTTCCTGCGCAAGCGGCGCAAGACCGGCCCGGAGACGATGTCGATCGCCGACGTGCTCTCGGTGATCGGCGCCGGCTCGGAGGGCCCGGCCGGGCTCGAGGTGACCGGGGTGGACGCGTCGGGCTGGCTGGCCGACTTCCTCGCCTCCGCGGAAGAGCGCCAGTTGCAGCCCTTCACGGCCCCCGAGGAGTTCGAGGGCGAGCTGCGCCCGTACCAGGAGCGCGGCGTGGCCTGGCTGTCGTTCCTGGAGAATCTGGGCCTGGGAGCGGTTCTCGCCGACGACATGGGCCTGGGCAAGACCGTGCAGCTGCTGGCGCTGATGGCCGCGGACGAGCCGCTCCAGGACGGCGGGGGAGACCTGATCCCGGGCCCGACCCTGCTGGTCTGCCCGATGTCGCTGGTCGGCAACTGGCAGCGTGAGGCCGCGAGGTTCACGCCGGGCCTGCGGGTGCACGTGCAGCACGGCGCCGACCGCCCGCAGGGCGACGAGTTCCACACCGCGGTCAGCGGTTCCGACCTCGTCGTCACCACCTACTCGCTGCTCGCCCGCGACGCCGTGACCCTGCGCAAGTACGCCTGGCGGCGCATCGTGCTCGACGAGGCCCAGGCGGTGAAGAACGCCGCGACCCTGGCGGCCACGGCCGCCCGCTCGCTCACGGCCGGGCGGCGGATCGCGGTCACCGGTACGCCGGTGGAGAACCGGCTGGCCGACCTGTGGAGCCTGATGGAGTTCGCCAACCCCCGGGTGCTCGGCGACCCGGCCGATTTCAAGAAGCGCTACGCCCTGCCGATCGAGCGGGTCGGCTCGGACGAGGCCCGGGAGAAGCTGCGGGCGGTGACCCAGCCGTTCATCCTGCGCCGGGTGAAGACCGACAAGACCATCATCAGCGACCTGCCGGAGAAGCTGGAGATGGAGGTGGTCTGCACCCTGACGTCGGAGCAGGCCGCGCTGTACCAGAACGTGGTCACCGACATGCTCGACCGCATCGAGAACAGCGAGGGCATGGAGCGGCGCGGCCTGGTGCTGGCCACCATGACCAAGCTCAAGCAGGTCTGCAACCACCCGGCCCAGTTCCAGCGCGACGGCAGCCGGGTCGCGGGCCGCTCCGGCAAGCTGGCCCGCCTCGAGGAAACTCTGGACGAGGTGCTCGCCTCGGGCGAGAAGGCGCTGCTCTTCACCCAGTACGCCGAGTTCGGCGAGATGCTGCGCACCCACCTGACCGCGAGATTCGGCCGCGAGGTGCTCTTCCTGCACGGCGGCGTGCGAAAGACCCAGCGCGACGAGATGGTCGCGCGGTTCCAGGAAGACCGCCCGGACACCCCGCCGATCTTCATCCTCTCGCTGAAGGCCGGCGGCACCGGACTGACCCTCACCGCCGCCAACCACGTCATCCATGTCGACCGCTGGTGGAACCCCGCCGTCGAGGACCAGGCCACCGACCGGGCCTTCCGGATCGGGCAGTCCCGCACCGTGCAGGTGCGCAAGTTCGTCTGCGCGGGCACGCTCGAGGAGCGCATCGCCACGATGATCCGCGACAAGCGGGGCCTGGCGGCCTCGGTCGTCGGCACCGGCGAGAACTGGCTGACCGAGCTGTCCACCGCCCAGCTGCGCGAACTGCTGACGCTCGATCCCGGGGCGGTGGGCTGATGGCCGCGTTCAGGAAGCCCGGTTTCGAGCCGTACGGCAAGCCCCGGCCGGTGGAGAACGGCCTGACCGCCCGCAGCGCCCGGGGCGACATCGGCGAGCAGTGGTGGTCGCGCCGGTTCATCGGGGTGCTGGAGTCCTTCGCCCTGGGTACCCGGCTGACCCGGGGTCGCGCGTACGCCCGCAAGGGTCAGGTGGTTTCGCTGGAGGTCACGCCCGGCGTGGTCACGGCCGAGGTTCAGGGGTCGCGGGTCACGCCGTACCGGGTGCGGATCGGCCTGAAGAAGTTCACCCGGCTGGTCTGGGCCAAGGTCGAGGTGGTGCTGGCCGAGCAGGCGCTGTTCAGCGCGCAGCTGCTGGCGGGGGAGTTCCCGCGCGAGCTGGAACCGGTGTTCGCCCAGGCCGGTGCGCCGCTGTTCCCGGGGCGGCTGGCCGACCTGGACCTGGCCTGCACCTGCCCCGACCCGGCGGTGCCGTGCAAGCACATCGCCGCTGTCTTCTACCTCCTGGCCGAGCGTTTCGACGACGACCCGTTCCTGGTGCTGCGCTGGCGCGGCCGCGACCGGGAGGTCCTGCTCGACCAGCTGCGCGAGCTGCGGGGTGACGAGGAGGTGCCCGAACTCCTCGGTGAGGTCACCGACGAGCCGGGCGCAACCTCGTCCTCAATTCTCGGTGCCGCCCTGGCTCTGACCGAAAGTGACCTCGCACCGGTGGTTACCGGTCGCAAGCGGGCGAAACCCGGCCCTCCGGGCGGTGACGCGGTGACATTCTGGACAGCAGGGCAGTTGTTGCCGATGCCCAGTCATCCGGAGCTGCCCGTCGATCTGCTGCTGCGTCAGCTGCCCGTACCCGGTTCCGGGCTCGGTGGCGCTGCCCTGGTGGAAGACCTGGCCGGCCTGTACGAGGAGATGACCGACCGGGATTGACCGGCTTTGCCCGCGATGCAACGAATTCCGCCGGTGAATACTCTCCCGGCGCGGGCGTGCGAGGCGGGATTCTGCGGGCCCGGCGCGGCAGTCTTGGGCGGTGACCTCCCAGCAGAAGCCCAGACGCCAGAAGCCGGCGCGGAAACGTACCGATATTCCCCAGGGTGCGGTGGAAGGGGTGCAGGAGGGCGCCGGAGCTGCCGAGGAGAAGAAGGTGGCGACGGCGGGAGCAGGATCGAAAGGCGTTCCCGTCCCACGGGCTGCCGCGGACGAACCGGCGCCGGCGGGCGAGAAGCGACGGGCCGAGGAGCGGGAGGTCGCCGAGGCGATGGCGGCCTACTGGGCCCGCGACACCCCCGGTGGCGACGAGCCCCCCTCCGGTGGTGACGGACCCGGGCCGGGCTCTCCCGATTGGGGCGACGGGGGCGTGTCCTGGGGGTTGCCCGCCGAGTCGACGGCCGAGCACGCCCGGCTGGCTGAGTCACCCGGGCCGGGCAGCCCGTGGCGGCAGTGGGGCCCGTACCTGGCGGGCCGGCAGTGGGGCACCGTGCGGGAGGACTACACCGACAACGGTGACGCCTGGTCGGCGTTCCCCTTCGAGCACGCGCACGCCCGGGCCTACCGCTGGGGTGAGGACGGTCTGGGCGGGATCTGCGACCGCTTCGGCTTCCTCAATTTCTCCGTGGGGCTGTGGAACCGTAAGGACCCGATCCTCAAAGAACGCCTGTTCGGCCTGACGAACGGCCAGGGCAACCACGGTGAGGACGCCAAAGAGTACTGGTGGGCGGTCGACGGCACGCCCACGCACAGCTGGATGCAGTGGCTGTACCGCTACCCGCAGGCCGAGTACCCCTACCAGCAGCTGAAGGACGAGAACGCGCGGCGGGGGCGGGACGAGCGGGAGTTCGAGCTCGGTGACACCGGGGTGCTCGACGAGAACCGTTTCTTCGACGTCATGGTGACCTACGCCAAGGCGTCGCCCGAGGACATCTGCATCAGCATCCGCGCGACCAATCACGGCCCGGAGGCGGCGCCGCTCGACCTGGTGCCGCAGATCTGGCTGCGCAACACCTGGACCTGGGGCCGGGACCCGCGCCGGGGCCACATGAACCAGCTGATGCCGCCCGCCCTCGCCGTCGGCGGGATGGAGGCGCTGGAGGTGAAGCACGGTTCGCTCGGCACCTACTACCTGGCCGCCGAGGGCTCACCGGTGTTGCTGTTCTGCGACAACGAGACCAACGCGGTGTCGTTGTTCGGGTCGGGGCGCAACATCAGCCAGTACCCCAAGGACGGCATCAACCAGCGCATCGTGCACGGTGACCCGCAGCTGGTGAACCCGTTCGACGAGGGCACGAAGGCCGCCGTCTGGTACTCGTTCGACGCGGTCGAGCCCGGCCAGTCCGTCACCGTCCGGCTGCGCCTGACCCGGCAGATGCCGGCGGGCAACACGTTCGGGGCCAGCTACGACGCGGTGATGAAGGCCCGGCGGCGCGAGGCGGACGAGTTCTACGGCCGGGTGATCCATCCCGAGCTGGGCGACGCGGACCGGCACGTGGCCCGCCGCGCCTACGCCGGCCTGCTCTGGGGCAAGCAGCTCTACCGCTACGACGTGGAGCAGTGGCTGGAGGGCGATCCGGCCGGTGCCGCCCCGGCCCCGGAGTCGCGCCGCGCCAAGGGCGGCCGCAACACCACCTGGCGGCAGGTCTCGCTGGCCGACGTCATCTCCATGCCGGACGAGTGGGAGTACCCCTGGTTCGCCGCCTGGGACTTAGCTTTTCACGCGATTCCGCTGGCCCACATCGACCCGGACTTCGCCAAGGAACAGCTCGTGCTGATGTGCCGCGAGTGGGCGATGCACCCCAACGGCCAGCTCCCGGCCTACGAGTGGGCCTTCGGCGACGTGAACCCGCCGGTGCACGCCTGGGCCGCCTGGCACGTGTACCGCATCGACGGGTACCGCGACCGGGAGTTCCTGATCCGGGTGTTCACCAAGCTGCTGCTGAACTTCTCCTGGTGGGTCAACCGGAAGGACTCGACCGGGTCGAACATCTTCGAGGGCGGCTTCCTCGGGATGGACAACATCGGCCTGTTCGACCGGTCGGCCCCGCTGCCGCCGGGTTTCCGGCTGGAACAGTCCGACGCCACCAGCTGGATGGCGTTCTACTGCCAGCAGATGTTCAAGATCGCCCTGGAACTCAGCCGTTACGACAAGGCCTGGGACGACACCGCCACCAAGTTCCTCGAGCACTTCCTGGCGATCGCCCGGTCGATGACGAGTTTCGGGTCGCACGAGGTCTCGCTCTGGGACGAGGAGGACGGCTTCTTCTACGACGTGCTGGTCGGCCCGGACGGCAGTGCCCAGCCGATGCGGGTGCCCTCGATGGTCGGCCTGCTCCCCATTCTCGGCGCCACCGAGGTGCCGCCGTGGATCAACGAGGAGTGCCCCGACGTCACCGCCCGGCTGCGCTGGCTGCAGCGCCGCCGGCCGGAACTGGTCGGGCCGCTGCTGTTCGCCAAGGGCCCGGGGGAGCGCAAGATGCTGCTCTCACTGCTCGATCCCGAGCGCCTGCGCCGCATCCTGGAGCGGATGTTCGATCCGGACCAGTTCCTCTCCCCGTACGGCATCCGGTCGATGTCGGCCGGTGTCCGCTCCGGCGTCACCACCGTCATCGACGGCCGCAGCGCCTCGATCGAGTACGAACCGGGCGAGTCCCGCACCGGCCTGTTCGGCGGTAACTCGAACTGGCGCGGCCCGGTCTGGTTCCCGGTGAACGTGCTGCTGGCCGATAAGCTGCGCACCTACGGCCGGCACTTCGGTGACACCTTCACCATCGAGATCCCCACCGGCTCGGGCGATCACCGCACCCTGAGCGAGGCGGCCGACGTGATCGACCGCGGCCTGGTGGCCCTGTTCCGTCCCGTCGACGGCAAGCGTCCCTCCGACGGTGACCGCATCGAGGCCAGCGACAACCCGCTGTGGGCCGAGCACCCCACGTTCAGCGAGTTCTTCGACGGCGACACCGGGGAGGGCCTGGGCGCTACCCACCAGACCGGCTGGACGGCCCTGGTCGCGCACCTGCTGAACCCCCGTCTCCCGCCCGACCCCCGCCAGCGCGGCTGGGCCTGAACCCGCGGATGCCCACGGCCCGACACCCGCACCGGAGCGCATCCGGACCGTCGTCGCGCTGTCGGCTCCACCACGAACGGGTAGGTCCGGGTGCACCGCGTCGTCCACACCCGGATGGCGGGCAGTGCCGCCGCCGGACGGTCCTCCCAGGTGCGACTCACCTGGGAGGCGCGTAACACCTGAGTCCGTTGTGCCCTGAC
Organism: Kineosporia mesophila; assembly: GCF_021129235.1. Taxonomy (GTDB): domain Bacteria; phylum Actinomycetota; class Actinomycetes; order Actinomycetales; family Kineosporiaceae; genus Kineosporia; species Kineosporia mesophila. Next base: position 79,328 of record NZ_JAJOMA010000029.1, on the reverse strand, counting down.
CGGTCGTGGTGGGGCGGTCGTAGGATCGACGGCGTGGCTGGACGCGTGATCGGGGAATCGGTGGAGCGGGTCGTGGCTGACTCCTGCCCGGGGGTGCTGCGGCCGCATCTGGCGGCCGACGGCGCGCTGGCCCGCCTGCGCACACCCGGCGGAGCCCTGCCGGTGGCGACGCTGCGGGGGCTGAGAGCGGTGTCGGCGGAGCTCGCCGACGGCTCCCTCGGGCTCACCTCGCGTGGTAACACGCAGGTCAGAGGGGTTTCTCCGGAGAACGTGGCGGCGCTGGAGACGCGCCTGGCGGCGCTCGGGATGCTGCCGCACCCCACTCACGAGCGGGTCCGGAACATTGTCGCCTCACCTCTGTCGGGGCGCACGCAGGCATCAATGGTGGACGTCGATCAGCTCGCCTTCGCGCTCGACACGGCTCTGTGCGCGCGTCCCGACCTGGTCGCGCTGCCCGGCCGCTTCCTGATGGGCCTGGACGACGGCACCGGTGACATCGCCGGTGAGGAGCCCGACGTGCTGGCGATCGCCGGGGCCGGCGGGCGCTTCACGGTGGCGCCGGCCGGCGTCGCGGCCGGGGTCGAGGTCACGCGCGAGGAGGTGGTCGGGGCCGTGCTGGCCATGGCCACGGCGTTCCTGGTGGAACGGCAGCGGCAGGAGAGCAAGGCCTGGCGGGTGAAGGAACTGCCCGGTGGTGCGGCGGCGATCCTGAACGCCCTGGCCTCGGACGGGTACGAGACGGCCTCCGCCTCGTGGGGGCCCCAGACGATTCCGGCGCCGGGCCTTCACGAGCAGCGCGACGGTGGGTACGCCCTCTGCGCGGTGGTGCCCCTGGGCATCCTGAACGGTGAGCAGATCGAGGCCCTGGCGGCCTGTTGCGATCTGGCCACGCCGGGGCCGGTGCTCAGCGGGCCGGTGCTCAGCGGGTCCGCGCTGGACGGTGGCACGCCCCTGCGCATCACCCCCTGGCGGCGCGTGGTGGTGCGTGACCTGGAGGAACCGGCGGCGCTGGCGGCCCGGGAGCTGCTCGCCGCGGTCGGCCTGGTCGTCGAGCCGCACGCGGCCTGGGCGCGGGTCACGGCCTGCGCCGGGCGGCCGGGCTGCGCCAAGTCACTCACCGACGTGCAGGCCGATGCCCGGGCGTTCGCCGCTGCCTGCGCGCCGGACGGTGTCGCGGTGCACTGGGCCGGGTGCGAACGGGGCTGCGGTGCCACGCACGGCGGTGTGGCATTGTTGGCCGCCGAGGGTGGCTACCGGGTGATCGGCGGGCTGAGCGATACCGACCGGGCCCGGGCGGCGTCTTCGAGCATAGGACTGACAGCTTCGGACTGAGAGACGAGACGGACGCCGCGTGAGCGAGACCACCGCCTGGCCAGGCACTTACGAGGCGGACGGCGCGCAGATCTACCGGGAGTCGTTCGCCACCATCCGCCGCGAGGCCGATCTCGCCGGGTTGCCCGACGACGTGGCCCGGGTGGTGGTCCGGATGATCCATTCGTCCGGGATGACCGATCTGACGAAAGACTTCGCCTACAGCCCGGACGCCGTCACGGTGGCCCGGCAGGCCCTGCTCGACGGAGCCCCGGTGCTCTGCGACGCGCAGATGGTGGCCAGTGGCATCACCCGCTCCCGGCTGCCCGCCGACAACGAGATCGTCTGCACGCTGAACGTTCCCGGGGTGCCCGAGCTGGCCGCGCAGCTGAGTACCACGCGCAGCGCCGCCGCGATCGACCTCTGGGCCGACAAGCTGGAGGGCAGCGTGGTGGCGATCGGCAACGCCCCGACCGCGCTGTTCCGCCTGCTGGAACTGATCCGCGACGGTGCCCCGCGCCCGGCCGCGATCCTCGGCATCCCGGTCGGCTTCATCGGCGCCGCGGAGTCGAAACGGGCCCTGAGCGCCAATCCCCTCGGGCTGGAGTACGTCGTGGTGCACGGTCGGCGCGGGGGCAGCGCCATGACCGTCGGCGCCGTCAACGCGATCGCGAGCGAGAAGGAATGAGCGGCACCCTCTACGGCGTCGGGCTCGGCCCGGGCGACCCGGAACTGGTCAGCGTCAAGGCGGTTCGGCTGATCGGGGCCGCCGACGTGATCGCCTACCACAGCGCGCGGCACGGCCGCAGCATCGCCCGCGGCATCGCCGAGCCGTACCTGCGCGAAGGCCAGATCGAAGAGCCGCTGGTCTACCCGGTCACCACCGAGACCACCGACCACCCGGGCGGTTACCAGGGGGCGATGGACGAGTTCTACGCCGCTGCGGCCGAACGCCTGGCCGTCCATCTGGAGGCCGGGCGCGACGTGGTGGTGCTGGCCGAGGGCGACCCGCTGTTCTACGGGTCGTACATGCATATGCACAAGCGTCTGGCCCACCGTTTCCCGGCCGAGGTGGTGCCCGGTATCACGTCTTTCAGTGCGGCTGCGGCCGCTCTGGGGCGGCCTCTGGTGGAGCGCGACGAGGTGCTCACCGTGCTGCCGGGAACGCTGCCGGAAGAGGAGCTGGCCCGGCGGCTGCGCGACACCGACGCCGCCGTGGTGATGAAGCTCGGCCGCACCTTCGAGGGGGTGCGCGAGGGGTTCGAGGCCGCGGGCAAGCTCGACCGGGCCTGGTACGTCGAGCGCGCGAGCAGCGACCGGCAGCGCACGTCGGCCCTGGCCGACGTGGATCCCGAGGCGGTGCCGTACATGTCGATCGCGCTCATGCCGGGGCCGCTGAACGACGGTTCCGCCGAACTGCGGGTGCTTGAGAACGCGGTGGGGCACGTCGGTGAGGTGGTGGTCGCCGGTCTCGGTCCGGGTCCGCGGGACTGGACCACACCCGAGGTGCAGCAAGCTCTTTCGGTGGCGGACGACCTGGTCGGCTACATCACCTACCTGAACCGGGTGCCGGTCAATCCGCGCCAGGAGCGACACTCCTCCGACAACAAGGTGGAGTCGGAGCGCGCCGCGTTCGCCCTCGACCTGGCGCTGCGCGGCCGTCGCGTGGTGGTGGTGAGTTCCGGTGACCCGGGCGTCTTCGCGATGGCCTCGGCCGTGCTCGAGGTGGCCGACGAGCCTGCTTACCGTGCCGTCCCGGTGCGGGTGCTGCCGGGCGTGAGTGCGGCCCAGGCCGTGGCTGCCCGTGCGGGTGCGCCGCTGGGCCACGACTTCTGCACGATCTCGCTGTCCGACCGGCTGAAGCCCTGGGCGGTGGTGGAGAGCCGGCTCGACGCCGTGGCCGCCGCCGACCTGGTGATCGCGATCTACAACCCGGCCTCGAAAGAGCGCCGGGCCCAGGTCGGCCTGGCTCGCGACGTGGTGCTGCGGCACCGCGACCCGTCGACCCCGGTGATCGTCGGCCGGGCGGTGGGCTCGGATGCCGAGACCGTGACGGTGGTGCCCCTGGGCGAGCTCGACCCGGAGACCGTCGACATGCGCACCCTGCTGATCATCGGCTCGTCACAGACTCGTCTCTCGGTGAAACCCGATGGCTCGTCCGTGGTCTGGACCCCGCGCCGCTACCCTGCCGAAACCCTTCCGTGATCATGCGAACTTTCCCGGCGTAGGGCCCGGACCGAGGCCGGCATCAGGGCCAGAAGACTGGTGCCGGTCATCACCGCGGCGGCGACGTAGAGCCAGGTGTCCGCGCCGAACGCCCCGGCGATCGGCCCGGCGACGGCCAGGCCGAGCGGGCGCATGACGAACGAGCCGAGGTGGTCGAAGGCGAACACCCGGGCCAGCTTGTCCGGTGGGATCTGCTGCTGGATGGCGAGATCCCAGTTGACGCTGAAGATCTCCAGCCCGAGGCCGTGCAGGAAGGCGCCGGCCAGGATGACCGGCAGCGCTACGTCGAGGGCCATCGCCAGCGGGAAACAGGCGGTGAGGGCCAGGAACGCCGTGCCGGCGAACAGCAGGCGCCGCGGGCGGTACCGCAGGGTGATGATCCCACCGGCCATGAACCCCACCATCAGCGCGGCCAGCGACAGACCCCAGGCCTGCTCGCCGAATTCGCGGGTCATCACGATCGGCCCGACCACGCCCTGCACCCCGCCGTACACCAGGTGATACATCAGGGCCTGCCCGATGAGCACCCACAACCAGGTGTGCCGGAACACCTCCCGGGCACCCGCCCGCAGATCACCGATCAGCGACTGCGAGGAGACGCCGGTCACCGGTTCCACGCGCATGAAGGTGTAACAGAGCCCGGCCGTCGCGAAGGTGGCGGCATCGACGGCGATGGCCCAGCCCGGCCCGAAGAACCCGACGAGCACCCCGGCCAGACTGAAACCCAGGACCATCGCGGTGTTCTGACCCAGGCGCAGCGCCGAGACGGCATGGGGCAGGGCGGCGGCCGGCACGGTCTGCGGCACCACGGCCCGCGACGCCGGGCTGGCCAGCGCGGCCAGGGCCCCGTTCACCCCGCCCATCACGGCCAGCAGGGGCACACTCGCACGGTCGGTGATCAGTGCGACCGCCACGAAGCCCTGCGCCAGCGCGGACGCGGCGGCCGTGCCCCGCATGAGCAACGTGCGCGAGAACCGGTCACCCACCACCCCCGCGACCAGCGTGGTCAGCACCTCGACCAGGGCGTACGCCGCCACCACGAACCCCAGCTCGGTGGCCGACCCGCCCAGGTGCAGCACCGCCAGAGCCAGCGCGACCGGCGCGATCGCCGACCCCAGACTCGTCACCGTGCGCCCGGCCAGCAACCACCGGAACGTCACCGACCCCCAGGCCGGACCCTCCACCATGAAACCCACCCCGTTCTCCCTGCGACCGTGGACTCAAAGTAGTTCGCCAGCGAAATATTCGTCAACTAACTTTTCGCCGCAGAATGACACTTGGATAGGCTGGAGGGGTGGCTGAGGACTTCGCGGAGCAGCACGTCGCCCGCTGGCGGGATCACTGGATCGACGTGGAGTTCGACGACGAGATCGAGCTGGCCACCTTCCGCCTGTCCCGGCTCACCAAGTACCAGAAGGATTCCGTGAAGAACGCGGCGGCCGCGGTCGGGCTCCAGGTGTTCGAGTACCAGACCCTGCACACCCTGATGATCCGCGATACCCCGGGCATCGCCTCACCCCGCGAACTCGCCGAGGCCGCCGACGTCTCCCCGGCCGGGATGACCGGCCGCCTCGACAGCCTGGAGAAGGCCGGCCTGATCAAGCGCACCCCGAGCCCCACCGACCGCCGCAGCATCATCATCGAGGCCACCACCGCGGGCGTGGCGATCTGGCGCCAGGCGATGCGTCAGCGCGGCGAAGCCGAGAAGCGCTTGATGGGCGCCCTCTCGGCGAAAGAGCTCACCACCCTGAACCGCCTGCTCCGCAAACTGGCCGTAGTGGCCGACGAACACCCCCCACCCAACCTCCCGTGATCGCGAACAGGTGAGGGGGTCTGCCTGTCGCCCCCGAACCGTGCTGCCACACCCCGTTCGCCCTCGCCGCGGCCAGCCACCTCGCCGCGGCCAGCCATCTCGCCGCGGCCGGCCGTTCGCCTCGGTCACCGTTTCGCCTCGGTCCTGGCCGACGGCTGACTCCTCGCCCTCTTGTTTCCGCGCCCGCCGCGCCCTCCTCCCGGCCTCGTCGCCCCGTCGGCCGTCCCGCACCCGAGGTGACTTGATGGGAGGGGCTCGCCCTCGTCCTCCATGGGTGGTTGACAGTTCCCCGCCCCGGTTGCATGGTTAGTTACATGAGTAAAGAACCAGCTAAGCACAGGGTCCTCGATGGATGAGGGGCGGCCGATCTTTCTGCAGATCGCGGAGCAGCTGGAGAACGCGATCGTGGACGGTTCACTCGCCGAAGGGGCCCAGGCTCCGTCGACCACCGAGTTGGCGGCCTTTCATCGCATCAACCCGGCCACGGCCGGCAAGGGCGTCAATCAGCTTGTCTCCGATGGGATTCTGCAGAAAAGACGGGGGATCGGGATGTTCGTGGCCGAGGGGGCGCGGGGCGTGCTGATGGAACGGCGACGCCACGCGTTCGCCGAGCAGTTCGTGGTTCCGCTGGTGAGTGAGGCCCGGAAGCTGGGGTTCGATGCCGAGGAACTGAAGAACATGATCGATAAGTCGGGGCAAGGCGTCACTCAGGAGGGGAAGCGATGAATGCCCTGGAGAACCGCCCGTCGCTGCGGGCGGCCGAGGTGGGTGCCGTGCGCGGGGTGGGCAAGCGGTACGGGAAGTTCACGGCCGTCGACGAGGTCAGTTTCTCGTTGCGCGCCCACGCCGTCTACGGTCTGCTCGGGCGCAACGGAGCCGGTAAGAGCACGCTGATGCGGATGCTCGCCGGGCACGCGCAGCCGACGACGGGCAGCGTGGCCGTGTTCGGTGAGAACCCGTTCGAGAACGACGAGGTCACCCGGCGTATCTGTTTCGCCGCCGAGAACCAGGTCTATCCCGACGCTTTCCGGATCAAGGACGTCCTGGCGGCGGCCCGGTTGCTGTACCCGGACTGGGATCAGGCCTACGCCGACGATCTGGTCGAGGTGTTCGATCTCCCCGTCGATCGCCGCATCGGTAAGCTCTCGCGGGGCATGCGATCGGCGGTGGGCATTGTGACCGGACTGGCCTCGCGGGCTCCGCTGACCATGTTCGACGAGCCCTACCTCGGGCTGGATGCCACCGCGCGGCAGCTGTTCTACGGCCGGCTGATCGCTGACTACGCCGAGAACCCGCGCACGATTCTGCTTTCCACCCACCTGATCGACGAGGTGAGTGGATTGCTCGAGCACGTCCTGGTGATCGACCGGGGGCGGCTGGTGATCGACGAGGAGGCCGAGGCGCTGCGGGGGCGGGCGATCAGTGTGAGTGGGCCGACCGACACGGTGGAGAAGTTCACCTACGCCATGACCCGGCTGCACGAGGAGCAGCTGATGGGACGCAGCCGGGTCACGGTGCTGGGCGATGCGGACGATCCGCAGCACGCCCGGGTCCTCGGCCTCGACGTGGAATCCGTTTCCCTGCAAGACCTCGTGGTGAAGAGCGCGATGACGGGAGAGAGACGATGAACCGGGTGGTGAGCGCGGCCAGGCTGCACACGGTCGGTGGCCAGAGCATCAGTGTTCCGTGGTCGGTGCTGGCCAGTGCCCTGGCCGTCAATTTTCTGATCTTCGGCACGATCCAGGCCGGCGACGGCATCGACGAGGACCCCACCACCGGCGGTCTGCTGGCGCTCTACATCGCCACCGCGGTGGTCTTCATCCAGGCCATGAACAAGCCGCTCTCGTTCGCCCTGGGATTCGGGCTGACCCGCCGCACCTACCTGTTCGGCACCGGGCTCTTCGCCCTGGCGATATCGTTCGGCTCGGCGGTGGTGCTGTACGCGCTGTACGGCCTCGAGCGGGCCAGCGGTGGATGGTGGATGAGCCTCTCCTTCTTCGGGGCCCTCGGCCTGGGCGAGGGCAATCCGGTCGTGGCCGTGCTGGGGTACGCGGCCCCGATGATGGCCCTGGCCGCGCTGGGGGCTCTGGCCGGCGGTATCCACGCCCGCTGGGGTCTGGTCGGGGTCTACACCTCGGTGATCGTGGCCCTGATCGCCGGCGGGGCGTTCTGCGTGGTCATGTTCTCCGCGCACGCCTGGACGCCCCTGGGTCGCTGGATCGCCGACCAGCCGAGCTCGGCCCTGTTCGCCGGGTACCCGTGGATCGTCACGGCGGTGGCCGGGGCCGGTGCCTACGCCGTGGTCCGGCGGGTCGCGGCCTGACCACCGGCTCCCGGCCGGCGCGGGAACTGCTGATGCCCGACCGGAAGGTGCTGCGCGACTGGCTGTTCGCGGGTGACCGGTGACCGGTGACCGGTGACCGGTGACCGGTGACCGGTGACCGGTGACCGGTGACCGGTGGCCTTGGCCGCGGGCCCAGGCCTTCAGTCCAGCAGGGCCTCGTACTCGGTCGACGTCAGCAGCTTCGCCGTCGCCTCGGGCGTCACCGTGAACAGCCAGCCGGCGTCGTACGGGTCGGCCGCGATCAGGGCCGGGTCGTCGATGATCGCCTGGTTCACGGCGGCCACCGTGCCGGTGACGGGTGAGTACAGGTCGGAGACCGACTTGGTCGACTCCACCTCGCCGCACGCGTCCCCGGCCGTGACCTCGGTGCCCACCTCGGGAAGGTCGACGAAGACCACGTCGCCCAGGGCGTCGAGGGCGAAGGTGGTCAGGCCCACGCGCACCGGCTCGGTGGGGAGGTCGGCGCCGGGGGTGAGCTGAATCCACTCGTGCTCGGCGGTATACAGAAGATGTGACGGGTTGGCCATCGGAAACTCCTTGCTGACCTGAGAAGTCAGGAACGCTTGTAGAACGGGTACGGGGAGACGGTGAAGGGCAGCAGGGTTCCGCGCACATCCACCTGCAGCGAGGCGGCCTCGACGGCCTCGTCGCGGTCCACGTAGGCCAGGGCGATCGGGCGGCCGAGCGTGGGGGAGAGGGCTCCCGACGTGATCACGCCCACCGGTTCGCCCGCGGAATTGAGGACGACGTTGCCGGCCCGGGCGGCTCGGCGGCCTTCTCCGGTCAGTCCGGTCAGCAGGCGGGCGGGCTGGTCCTGCGCGGCCAGCGCCAGGGCCTCCTGCCCGACGAACGTCTTGTCCAGCTGCACGACCCGGCCCAGACGGGCCGCGTACGGGTCGGTCTCGAGGCTGAGTTCGTTGCCGTACAGCGGCATCCCGGCCTCCAGGCGGAGGGTGTCGCGGCAGGCCAGACCGGCCGCGCGGCCCCCCGCGGCCTCGGTCGCGGGGTACAGCGCGTTCCAGAGCCTCACGGCGTCGTCCGCGGCCACGTACACCTCGAACCCGTCCTCACCGGTGTAGCCGGTGCGGGCGAGCAGCACGTCCAGCCCGGCGATCCGGGCGGGCATGCAGGCGTAGTAGCGCAGGGCGGCGACGGCGTCCCGCGCGTCCTGGTCGTCGGCCAGTGACTGGATCACGGCCTGCGAGGCGGGACCCTGCGCGGCGATCAGGGCGGTCTGCCCGGTCTCGTCGGTCACGGTCGCGTCGAAATCGAGGACGCGGTCGGTCAGGGCGGCGAGCACGACACCGGTGTTCGAGGCGTTGGCGATGACCAGGAACTCGTCGTCGGCGATCTTGTAGGTCACCAGGTCGTCGAGGATGCCGCCGTTCGCGTCGCACAGCAGCGAGTACTTCGCGCGCCCGGGCTTGATCGCGGAGAGCCGGCCCACCAGCGCGTGGTCGAGAGCGGCCCCGGCCTGCGGACCGCTCACGCGGATCTCGCCCATGTGGCTGAGGTCGAACAGGCCCACCGTGGTGCGCACGGCCTGGTGCTCGGCGAGCTCACTGGTGTACTTCAGCGGCATGTTCCAGCCGGCGAAGTCGGTGAGCCGCGCACCCAGCGCCACGTGCACCTCGTTCAGGGGCGTCGGCCGGGCAGATGCTGGTGAGGACATGCGGTGCCTTCCGGAATCCGGCCCGCGCACACGCGCGCGCAGGTCTGGCGATTCCTCCCCGCTCTGTCCTGGGACCTGAGAGCTTGGCCGCGGGGTGCACGGCACTTCACCTTCGGTAAACCGGCATCGGGCCGGATTTCTCCAGAGTTGCCTCGTCGCGACGGTATCTGGGCCTGAGAGATTCCTGGGGAGGCGTTGCTCCTACGGCGCCCCCTGGCCGGTTCACGATCCGGTGCCCGGCAGGGAGGCTCTCCCGTCGCGCGTCGACGGCATATTCAGTTAGGGCTGGCAAAGGTAGCCCGGGCCGTCCGTGGTCATCAACCGGGACACGTGTGAGATCGGGCAGGCCAGTGCCGGTGCACCGGCTCTTTGCCCGGTCTGTGTGCCGCGTCACGATTTCCTGGTGATCACCTTCGCACACCTCAGTGACCTGCACATCGACCTCGGCGAACGGGCGACGGACCGGGCCCGGCGGCTGATCGACGCGGTGCGGCCGATGGCCGGCCTCGACGCCGTGCTGGTCACCGGCGACATCGCCGACCACGGCACCCCGCAGGAGTACGCCGTGGTGCGTGACCTGCTCGCCCGGTTCGAGGTGCCCGTCCTGACCCTCCCCGGCAACCACGACGTCCGTGAGCACTTCGGGCCCGCCCTGCTCGCTCGTCCTTCACCGAAACACGAACTGAACCAGGCGATCGCCGTGGGCGACACCGATTTCCTGCTGTGCGACAGCACGATTCCCGGCCAGAGCGGCGGCGAGCTCAGCGGGCCCACGCTGGAGTGGCTGAAGTCGGCGCTGGCCGACCGGGATCCGGACCGGCGCGCGCTGATCGCCTTCCACCACCCGCCGGCCGTGCTCCACATCCCGGGGGTCGACCGGATCCGGCAGATCGGCGAGATGCGCCTGGCCGGGATCGTCTCGGCCCACCCGGAGGTGGCCGCCCTGCTCTGCGGTCACGCCCACACCGGGTTCGTCACCACGTTCGCCGGGCGCCCTCTGGTGGGAGCCCCGGGCTGCGTCTCGACCTCGCGGCTGCCGGTCGAGCAGCGGGGTTCGTACGAACTCGACAGCCCGCCCGGCTACGCCCTGCACGTGCTCGACGACGACGGCCGCCTGGTGACCCACTTCCGGGCGCTCTGACCCGTTCGGAGCAACCCCGGCCCCGGGATTCACCCCGACCGGCCCTCGCGCCGATGTGCTGCGCATGAGCTCGACCGACACGAGCACCGGGGTGGCCCCCGAGGCCCCGCCGCAGACGCCGCCCACAGCCGCCGGCGTGCTGGTGCACGACATCGCCGGCGAGTCGCCCCGGCGCGACCCGGTGCGGCGGCGTCGTCTGCTGCTGATGCTCGGGTCGGCGGTGATCGTGCTGGCCCTGGTCGTGGGCATGCTGCGGATGCTCGGTGTGATCGGCGCGCAGAGCCAGGCGGATCGGGACGCGGCCGGCCTGGAACAGGTGCAGGAGCAGATCCTGCCCCCGCTGCAGGAGCTGCTGGTGAGCCGGGAGACGTTCTTCGCGGCGGAGCGGGAGTACCTGCCGGTCATGCAGCAGGCGAGCAAGGACGTGGCGGACGGTGCCTCGCCGGCCGAGCAGATCGCGCAGCTGCGACGGGTGGCCCGCCGGATGCGGTCGCTGAGCGCGTCGTTGTCCGAGGTGAACAACGTCGCCGAGGTGACCTCGGAGGCCCGCGCCGACCTGGTCGACGCCGTGAACATCCTGGCCCGGGACGCGGCCCGCAATGCCACGACCCTGCAGAAGGACGGTCGGCCGCTGGTCGCGGTGAACGACGAGAACGCCCTGGTACCGATCCGCCGGATGAACAAGTCGCTGCTGTTCGTGCTGGACGCCGCGCAGCTCCCGGTCGCGGACTTCGACCTGCCGGGCGGCACGGATGCGCACCCGGAGGATCACAGCACGGCGATGTGAGGCGTAGGATCACCTCTCGTGTCTGGAACCTACTCGTGCTCTGCGCCCCTGTGGCGTCTGGAGGTAGTCGGCGCGCTCAGCGCCGGCACGAGGTAGCTCTGCCCTCAATCGGTGACCAGACGTGTGCCCCTTTTGCCGGCACGCGTGTTCCGGCCTGTACGCAGGTCGATCCCACCTTCTGACACATCACCCCGCACTCTGCGCGGGGCCCCGGACTTTGAGGTCATAGCTGTGCGTTCCCTTACCGAGAAGCAGATCCGCACGTCCTTCGTGAATTCCACGCTGCGCGAGCGCAAGGAACTCGTCCTGCCCGAGAACTTCGCCGCGCTGGACTGGGACCGCCTGGAGTACCTGGGCTGGCGCGACCGGAAGACCCCGGCCATGGGCTACGTCCTCGCCGAGATCGACGACGAGCTGGTCGGCGTGGTCATGCGCCAGGCCGACGCCGCGGTGCGCCGCCGCGCCATGTGCAACTGGTGTGAAGACGTGACGCTGCCCAGCGACGTGGTCTTCATGAGCGCCAAGCGCGCCGGTGCGGCCGGTCGCAACGGCAACACGATCGGCACCCTGGTCTGCACCGGGTTCCAGTGCCCGGCCAACGTGCGCGTGCTCCCACGCGAGGCCTACGAGGGCTTCGACGTCGAGGCCGCCCGCGGGCAGCGCATCCAGGCCCTGGAACTCAACGTGTACGCCTTCGTGAGCGCGGTGCTGAAGGGACGGTAGTTCCCCGAATTGGGCGGGAGTGCGCCGGATACGGCATGCTCCCGTCCACGAACGGGGTGACGCCCGCACAACCTTTTCTGCGCCTCCGGCGTCGTAGCGGGGTGATGGTCACGTCCAGGTCTGCCGGCACCTCGCCCGGCTTCGGTGGTGAGGTGCCGGCGGCCTCGCCGGCGCTGTCCTCCCTCGACGCGGAGACTGCGGTCGAGGTGCTGTTCGACCGGCATCAGCTGCGGATGCTGCGGGTCGCGACGGTGCTGGTGGGGGATCCGGCGGCGGCCGAGGACGTGGTTCAGGACGCCTTTCTGGCCGTGCACGCGGGGTGGGACCGGATCCGGGACAAGGACGAGGCGGTCGGTTACCTGCACCGCAGCGTGGTGAACGGCGCCCGGTCGCGGTTGCGGCGGCGGTCGGTGGTGTTCCGCCTGGCCGGTCTGCGGCAGCACGACCAGATCAGTGCGGAGGACGCGGCGTTGCAGGCTCAGCTGCCGCGGCCGCTGATGGAGGCGATCATGGGGCTGCCGCGGCGTGAACGGGAGGTCGTGCTGTTGCGGTACTACCTGGATCTTTCGGAGAGGGAAACGGCGGACGCCCTCGGGCTGCGTCCCGGATCGGTCAAGGGGTACGCCTCCCGCGGGCTGGCGAAGCTGCGTGCCGTGCTCGAGCCCGCGGCCGGACCGGAGGAACAGCGATGACGGACGAGGAGGAGCTGGCCCAGCGGCTCAGAGGACAGCTGGACGACGAGCTCGGAGACATCCAGGTGCGGGCCGGATCACGGGAGCGGCTGCGACAGGGCCTGCGCGGACGCCGCCGGGCGCCGTGGCTGCGGGCCTCGGTGATGGTGCCGGTGGCCATGGCCGGGGTGATCGCGGCCGTGCTCCTGGCCGTACCCGCGCTGCTGCACCGGGACGAGGGCACGGGCATCGCCCCGGCCGGAGAACCTTCCGTGATCCAGACCGAGACCCCCGAGGTCACGGTGGACCCGGTTCCGACCACGACCCCGGCCGACGATCTGGTCCCGGACCCGTCGGCCACGCGCAAGCCTGCGAAGTCCCCGATCGCACCGACTCCGGTGAGATCGGCGCCCCGGGGCTCCATGACGCGGGCGACGTCGAAGGCCGAGGTCACCGCGACGGCGGCGGCCACCCCGGCCACGCCCACCCAGGAGCCGGCCGTCACGCTCGAGCCGACGCCGCCGTCCACGCAGGAGCCCACCCTGCCGGTGACGGGCACCGACAGTCCGGCCGAGACCACCGCATCGTCCTGATCTACGAATTTTCCTCGGAGACACAACCTTTCCCCGTCATCGGGAGTCGTTGGAAGGAGTGATCGTGGTGCGCAGCGGCCGGCCCGTCCGGCCCCGCCCCGGTCACCGGACGAGGAGGAAGACCGTGCGCAGGATGAAACTCGTGGCAGCGGTGCTGATGGCCGGCGGACTGGTGTTCGGGGTGTCGAGCACGGCCCTGGCGGTCGGCCACGACACGAAGCCGGTCCAGGCCGTTCCGACGACGGCGACGACCGAAGCCCCGACCCCGGCGACGACCGCTGTGCAGACCACCCAGGAGCCGGTCTCGACGGAAGAGCCGACGCCGGTGCCCACGGCGACCACCGACGGCCGGAAGAAGCCGCTGACCGCTCCCGCCCCCACCGCCGCGACCAGGAAGCCCGCGACGTCCCCGCTGGAACCGGCACCCGCGGCCCGCCCGGCCCGGCCGGTACCGGCGAACCCCGACTTCACCGGCTGAACCAGGTGCACTCGAACTCCCGTGGTCACCTCGCCGGGCCTCGTGTCCGGCGGGGTGCCCCGCTCCTGATCGCCATCGCCCTCCTGACGGCGTGCTCGTCGTCCCCGTCCACCTCGACGGCGACCACCCCCGCGACCCAGGTGTCCACGGATGCCAGTCGGATCGTCCCGAAGACCGCTTTTGACCAACTCGACCGCGGCTGGAGCCTGGTGGCCACCGCGACCGGGACCCAGATCGCGGTCCACCGCACGGCGAACGGCCCGGTGAGCAAGAAGATCCGCCAGGGCGCGGGTCCGCTGACCTTTCTCGTGACGGCGCAGAAGGGCGACTGGCTGAAGGTGCACCTGCCGACCCGACCCAACGGTGCGACCGGCTGGATCCCCGTCGAGGACGTGACCCTCTCGACCACCCCGTACCGGCTCGTGGTCTCGATGGACGAGCACCGTCTGGACCTGATCGAGAAGGGCGTGCGGGTGAGGCACTACCCGATCGGGGTGGGCAAATCCACCACGCCGACCCCGCCGGGGGAGTACTACCTGGCCGAGCTGATCCGGCCCCCGAACCCGGAAGGTGGCTACGGTCCCTACGCTTTCGGGCTGTCAGCGCACTCGGACGCGCTGACGAGCTACGCGGGCGGCCCCGGGCAGCTGGGCCTGCACGGCACGAACCGGCCCGATCTGATCGGGCGCGACGTGAGCCACGGCTGCATCCGGATCGCCAACGACGTGATCACCGAGCTGGCGCGGACCGTCCCGCTGGGCTCCCCGATCGTGATCCAGGCGTAGACGTTCCGGACGACAGCGGATCCCGGCCGGGAAGGAGCCATCTGGGTGAGGTGGGCACCACTTCCGCTGCTCCGGCCGGGATCCGGTTGCGCCGGGTGGGTGCATCCGGCCGGGTAACCGTGACCTTCAACTACCGGCCGTACATGATTGAGCCATGGACGAACTCGACCGCATGGCCAGCACTCTCGAGACCTGCGCCCACAAGCTGGAAGTCTTCTCGGCGCGGGTGCGGGTGCACGAACTCGGCGCCGATCTGCGGGCCCACCCCGACCTGGCCTACCTCGACACCCAGCTGAACAGCTTCTACGGCAGGGACTGAGCCCCGAACAGTTCCGCCAGGGTGTCCATGTCGCCCACCCACGGCTGCTCGGAGTGGTCCGGCGCGAGGGTGAGCAGCGCGATGGCCTCCACCGCGGCGGCCCGGGCGGCGAGGATGTCGCTGGAGGAGTCGCCGATCATCGTGGTGCTCGCGGGATCGGCCCCCAGCGCCCGCATGGCCTGGAGCAGGGGCGTGGGGTCGGGCTTCATCAGGCGGGGGTCCGGGTTACGGCCCTCCACGTGCTGCACCAGGTCGCTGAGCCCGTGTAGTTCCAGCAGGGCCCGCACCGCCTCGGCGCCGTTGTTGCTGACGATCGCCACCGGCCGCCCGCTCGCCGCACAGGCCTGGAGGAACTCCACGGCCCCGGGCGTCACCGGGGCCAGGGCGGCCGCGTCCACCTCGGCGTCGCGCACCGACGCGTCCACCCGCCCGGTCAGTTCCGGGTAGATCTCACTGACCCCGTCGAGCAGGTCGAGCGGGTCGTCGATGTCGGCCAGTTCCTCGTCCACCGGACCGCCCACGATGACCTCCAGCTCGTCGAGCAGGGAGGCGGCGATCACGTCGGGTGCCAGCACCCCGAAGAGGTCGCAGACCGGACCGTCGAAGTCGAGCAGTACGTACTTCGTCGCGGCGGCGAGTTCCGGCAGACGCTGTTCAGGAGCCATGACCGGCAGCTTAGAACGCGCGGCGGAGTACGTGGCGGTGGCATCGGCCGTTCTTCCGAGACCGGTTCTGTACGCGCGGGTATCCCCGGCGCCGGGCCTACCGTGGCTCCTTCCGGATCTTCCGGTCGGTAGGTGGAACGGCGTGGACAAGGGGGCTCGGCCTGTGCTGAGGAGACTCGTGGGAGTACTGGCCGCGGTCTGTGTCGCTGGATGCACCGCGCAGCCGGTCACGGTGGAACAGGTGACGCGTCCCGCCGAGGTGGGTGTCTCCGGCGCCGTCGGGGCGGCCGGGGGACGCGTGTCCGTGCCGGGTGGTCCCGTGATCGACGTGCCGGCCGGTTCGGTGTCGGGTGAGGGCGAGCTGGTGGTGCGCCGGGCGGGGAAGAGCGTGATGTCGCCGGAGTCGCCGTCACCGTTCCTCAGCACCCTGGACGCCTACGAGCTCCGGCTCCGGGGCGCGCGGCTGACCGGGCCGCTGCGGCTGACGGTGCCGGTGGTGACGCAGCCGCTGCCGGCCGCGGCGGACGAGGACTCATCCGCCGTGCTCGGGCACTATGACGACGCGACGGCGCGCTGGAGCATCGTCCCGGCCGAGTACGACCCGGACAAGCACACGATCACTGCCGAGGTGTACGAGCTGTCGTGGTGGAACGCGTTCGGCTGGGACTTCTCGGCCCTGCGCAACGCGGTCGCGACCGACTACCGCAACACCCTGGCCGTCACCGCGTCCGCACCGGTCTGCCCGAACGAGCTCTCCGCCCGGCGGTCCAGCCTGCGGGTCGAGGCCGGGCGCAGTGCCCGGATACTGTGGTGTTACGGCGTGGACGGGGGTGCGCCGGTGCTGAAAGTGACGAATGCGCGCGGGTATCCGGTCAGCGTCAGGTTCCCCGGGGCCTGGCGGGGCGAGGCGCTGGGAAATGGGGTCGAGCTGCCCGCGGGGCTGCGCGGCGTGCACCGGTCCGGCGCCGGCGCCGAAACCACCCTGCTGACCGGGGGATCGACCGTCGTGCTGCATCCCGGCACACTGCGGCCGGCCGGAGTGGTGTCGACGCGGGCCACGGGTGACGCCTATCTCGGCATGGCCCTGACCTTCGGGCTGAAGGCGTTCGGGTCGGCGATGGACGGCGTGCCCGGCGTCCCGGTGGTGCGGCGGCACACCTCGGAGCGGGTTCTCGCCGACGTGCTGGCCGGTGACTGCCTGAAGAAGTTCACCGTCACCGACGTCGAAAGCCTGGGCGAGGCCGAGGAAAGCGTGCGGAAGGCACACCAGGTGGCCTTCGGCTGCCTGCAGACGGCCTGGAAGAAGCGCTACGAGCTGGACGGGCGCAGCGGCCGGTTCACCGAGGTCGGCCTGACCTGGCTGACCGCGGGCATCCCCGTCCTCATCGACGGGATCACGGGTGTCGCCGACGAGGCCGTGTTCACGCCGCCGCACACGATCCGGGTGCGAGAGGCCTCGCCGGCCACCCTGCTGCCCGGTCACCGGCTCTGATCGGATCCCAGTGCCCCACGCAGCAGGGTCTCGTGGTCGGCGATGTTCGCGACCGAGACCTCCACGGTGCCGTCGGGTCCGGTGACATTGAGCCGCACGTCTCCGATGCGCGTGCTCAGCCAGGTGCTCAGGGCCCCGGCGAGAGCTGAGGGTGTGCGGTCGGCCGGCAGGACGACGGACAGGCGGTCGTCGGCCTCCGTCTCCCGGATGACCGGTGTGCCGTGCAGTTCCGGGTCCAGCTGGAGCCAGTTCTCCAGCGAGGCGACCAGGTGTTCCTCAGGTTCGCCCCAGACCGACATTCTCACGTGCATATTTTTCCCTCCGCGTCACGGGAGCACGGATGATAAGCCCCTACTGGTGGGTTAATCGTGACCACGGCGCGACGACGTGCGGTTTAACCCTATTCTGCTACGGTTTCAGGGCTCACCGACCTGAGCGTTCATGTCCCCGGCGCTATATGGCAAGTGGAGCTCACGGTGATCGCGCTTCTTCTCGACCTGTCCAACATTCTCGGCGGCCTGCTGCTGGCCCTGCCGCTGCTGCTCATGATCCCCAACGGCGGCGGCGAGCAGGCCGGGCGGTGGATCTCCCGCCTCGACCCGTTCGCCTGGATCGTCGGCGTGGTGGCACTGGTCACGGGTGGCTATTACCTGATCGTGCACCTGACCTCCGGCCCGCACCTGTTCCACTTCGAGGTGGTCGGCATCGCCGTGGGCGTGATCCTGCTGTGGGACCGGATCACCGGCAAGCGGCCGTTGCGTCCCGCCGGGGGAGAGGTGCAGGGTGCCGCCCTGCTGCTGGCGATCTTCGGGGTCATCGCCGTGCTGGTCGGCCTGCAGGGGCTTTTCACCCCGAACTGATCTGCTGTCCAGCTGCGTTGCCGCTGAACCGGTGGGGCGGTCCCGGGGCATCGGGGTCGCCCCACCGGCGATCGGAGGTCAGCAGCGGCTGACGGTGGAGTTCTGCAGAGCGATGTTCGAGTCGGTGAGTCCGCCGTCCATCCGCGGATTCTCGGTCAGCTTACTGTTCACCAGGCAGCACGCCGGACTCGCCGACGTCGCGGGCTGCGACCGTGCCGGCCGTGACCCCGTCGATGCCGTGCGTCTCCAGCGCGGGCGATCCGGCGTTCGCCACGGTCAGGTCGTCGACCGGCAGGCCCTGCGTGAAGGCGGTCCGCGCGTTGTTGTCGACCCGCACCCGGCGACGTTTCATGGAGCTGACTCCTGGTTCGGCAGACGATGGCAACCGGGAGAAACGTTGCAGCCCCATGCTTCGCCGTCAAACGGCGAATTCTTGCCTTGAGGTTGATTTAAAACCAGAGATTTTGGTTATGAGCAGAGGACGAGTAACGCCCCTCCCCCAGGTCGCCTGCGGTAACGCAGCGGTGCGGGTCGGGAGAGGATGCCCAGGGGTGGCCTCTTAAGGAAGGAGACGCAAACCGTAACCTTCAAACCTTGACCCAAAACCCTTCTGCGAATGCGCAAAGGGTCCCCAGCCGAATGGTCGGGTCCACGGCTCGCGCCTGCGACCGGCGGCTCAGGGCTGGGTGGTGCGGAGCTCTTGGGTCAAGGGTTGCCAGCGGGCTTTGCGTTCTTCGGGGGACTGCTCCCACCACGGAGTTCCGCGCTCGCCGAGAGCGACCTTGGCGGCCTGCACCCGGTCGCGGGCGGAGCGTTCGGCTCGGGCGTCTTGGGCTTTCAGGGCCTGGCCGACCGCCCGCCGGGCGCTCATCAGTTCCTTGCGAAGGAGCGCGGCGACATCGTCCGGCAGGTCGGGGTCGGTCGCCCGCCATTTCCGGCCCTTGATGACGACGTGGTGGCCGTCCGGGGTGGGCTCGGCCACCGTCATCGCGTCAGTTGTTGTGGACGATGGTAGCGGCGACGTCGCGCAGCTGTTCCTGGTCCGGGCTGATGGCCTCGGCGATGTCCGGGTGCAGACCGGCTTTCGTGCCCTCGAGCAGTTCTTTCTCGACCTCGGTCACGGTCTCGCCCTGGTACTGGTCGTCGACCTTGTCCACGGCGTTGCGCAGGGCCGAGGTGAGCTGCTCCTCCAGCGGCCCACGCAGTTTCTCCACGGGCCCGAGCGAGACGTTGGGGTCGAGCTTGATACGCGGCTGAACCATGGTGACTCTCCCGATTGTCACGGCGCACTGCCTCAGTGGCGGTGCCAGTATGTCGGCAGGCGGTCGTCCCGGCATCCCGGGCCCGACGTGCGGACCGGCCGTTCAGGGCAAAGAATGGTTGAGCCAGAATGCATGTCGACGCACACAGAGGGTGATCATGGAACCGTTGTCGCTGATCCTGACGGCGATCGTGGCCGGGGAGTCCAAGACCGAGTCCAGCACCATGCTGGGTGCGGTGGAGGACGACTTCGCCAGCCTGCACACCGCACTGCGCTCCCGGCTCGAGGGCCGCCCGGAGGCTCAGGGGGCGCTGGAGCAGTACATTGCCGAGCCCGAGCAGCACAAAGAGACGCTGATCGCCGGGCTGGAGGAATCCGGGGCCTGGAGCGACCCGGCCGTGCTCGGTCTGGCGGCCCAGGTGATGAAGCGCATCGACCCGGAGGGCAGCGCGAACGGCAACTATGCCGTCGGACGTGCTTGAAGCGTGATCTCCGGCTGCATAGTGTGACTGGTCATGCGCATCCACATCGCCAGTGTGTTCGTCGACGACCAGCAGAAGGCCCTCGATTTCTACACCGGGAAGCTGGGCTTCGTGTTGAAAAACGATGTGCCCCTGGGGGAGGACCGCTGGCTGACCGTCACCTCGGCCGGTGACGAGAACGGCGTCGAGCTGCTGCTCGAGCCCTCCCGGCACGCCGCGGTCGGGCCTTTCAAGAGGGCCCTGGTCTCCGACGGCATCCCGTTCACCAGTTTCGCCGTGACGGACTGCCACGCCGAGTACGAGCGGCTGAAGGGTCAGGGTGTGGTCTTCACCCAGGAGCCGACGCAAATGGGCCCCATGGTCATGGCGGTGCTGGACGACACCTGCGGAAACCTCATCTGCATCACCAGCTCCGCCGAGAGCTAGACCGGCCGAGAGCTAGAGCAGCGCGGCCGCGTTCGTGTAGTCGTCGGCGATCCAGACCACCTCGCGCCCGGCCCGCTGCAGCAGGCTGGCCGCGATGGCCGAACGGTAACCGCTGACGCAGTGCACCCAGAGCCGGCCCTCGGGCAGGGTGTCGAGGCTGTCCAGGAGCCGGTGCAGGGGTGCGTGGGCCGAGCCCGGCAGGTGGCTCGCCGCCCGCTCGTCGTCGCGGCGCACGTCGAGCACCACCACGCCGGGCTGCCCGAGAACCTCGGCCAGGTCGGCGAAAGAGGCCTTGCGGTAGGTCGCGGGCAGGCCCCTCTCAGCCATCAGCTCGGCCGGGGTACCCACCAGCGCGGCGTCGAGCTCGTCGATCCCGATGCGCACGAGCTGACGCCGGGCCTCCTCGATCTGCCCGGCGCTCTCGCCGATCAGCGTGAGTTCCGCGCCCCAGGGCATGAGCCAGCCCAGGTAGGTGCTGAACTGCCCACCCAGGTCGATGCTGACGGTGCCCGGCACGTGCCCGGCGGCGTAGGCCGTGCGGTCGCGCAGGTCGACCACCCACTCGCCGTTCAGCAGACGCCGGTGCAGCTCGTCCGGCTCGGTCAGTTCCGGCGTGCTCAGGTCGACCGGTCCCGGCCCCTGCCGGTTCCGCACACCCATCTGCGCGTAGTACGACGGGTAGACCGTCAGCCCGGCCACCAGGCGCTCCACGAAAGCGTTCTCGTCGGTCTCCAGCAGCGCGTCGTTCTGCTGCTTCTGGTCGCCGATGGTGCTGGACACGCCGCCGACATTCGCACTGGCCGAGCAGAAGCTGCCGAACCCGTGGGTCGGCATCACCTGGGTCTCGTCGGTCAGTTCGTGGGCCAGCCGGTGGGCCGAGCGGTACTGCGCGTGCGTGAGTTCGTGCGTGCGCGCGGGGTCGACCAGGTCGGTGCGCCCCACACTGCCGAAGAGCAGGGACCCGCCGGTGAACACGACGGGTGCGGACGGGCCGGCCTCCACCACGTAGGCCAGGTGCGTGTCCGTGTGGCCGGGTGTCGAGATGACCCGGACCCGCAGGGAACCCGCGTCCAGGAGGTCACCGTCGCGCAGGGGCCGCCGCTCGAACGAGACGTCGTCGGCCGCGTTCACCCCGTACACCGCGCCGGTGCGGCGGGCCAGCTCGTGGCCGCCGGTGACGTAGTCGTTATGGATGTGGGTCTCGAGTACCAGGACGCAGGTCAGGTTGCGGCTCGCGAGCAGATCCAGGACGCGGTCGATGTCGCGCTGCGGGTCGACGACGACGGCGCTGGTGCCGTCGTGGGCGATGTAGCTGCGGTCGCCCAGCTCGCTGGTCTCGATCACGTCCACCTGGATCACGGGCCGCACTCTCCTGCATATTGCCGGTACATCCTAATGTCCGTACATTAAGGCGCGGCCGGTTGGAGTGGCAATGGGGAGCGGTACGACGTGACGGTTGACTCTGGCACCAGCGCCTGGGCGGTGGCGATCGATCGCGCCGACCCGTTGCCCCTGTGGGCCCAGGTGCACGCCGACCTGCGAAAGCGGCTCAACGACGGCCAGTTCACCGAGAACTTCCCCGGTGAGATGGCGCTGGTCGAGGCCTACGACGTGAGCCGGCACACGGTACGCGAGGCCCTGCGCCGACTGCGCGACGAGGGTGTGGTGATCGCCGGCCGCGGGCGGCGTCCCCGGGTCGCCGAGGGCACCCGCCGCATCACCCAGCCGCTGGGCGCTCTCTACAGCCTCTTCGCCTCGGTCGAGGCCGAAGGGCTGGAACAGCGCAGCATCGTGCGGGCCCTGGACGTGCGCACCGACCCGGAGGTCGCCGCCCGGCTGTCGCTCTCCGCGTCCACCCGTCTGTTCCATCTCGAGCGCGTGCGGCTGGCCGATGCCGAGCCGCTGGCGCTCGACCGGGTCTGGCTGCCCGCCGATCTGGCCGAACCGTTGCTGGAGGCCGATTTCACGCACACCGCGGTCTACCGGGAGCTGGAGCGCCGGTGCGGTGTGCGCCTGGGCGGGGGCGAGGAGACCATCCACGCCGTGCTGCCCTCCCCGGACGAGCGTGAGTTGCTCGGGATCGACCCCCAGACAGCGGCTTTCGCGATCGAGCGACGCACTCAGGGCCCGAACGGCCCGGCCGAGTACCGGCGCACGCTGGTGCGGGGTGACCGCTTCTCGGTGGCTGTCCAGTTCTCCACCGGCGGCGGCTACCGGGTCGGCCTGGCGAGTTCATGATCGGCTCGGCTTGCGAAGGTGTCAGGTTGGCCCAATGGTGGTCGTATCGGGCCGTACCGGGGCCCTCTGAGCAGCTGAGGGAGAGAAAGTCATGCCTTTCACGTTCCGCAAGCGGATCAACCTGCTCCCGTTCCTGCGCCTGAACGTCTCCAAGAGCGGCACCAGCAAGACCTGGCACATCGGGCGCTGGTCCTGGAACTCGCGCAGCAAGCGTCACTCCGTGGACCTGCCGGGTCCCGTGAACTACCAGAGCAAGTCGCGCGGCCGCTCCTGATCGTTGTCCGGGCTGCCGTCACCATGGTGTGATGGCAGCCATGGACACGGCGGTCAGCGCTGTCAGGCACCACACCTTCACCGTCTCCCGCGAGCTCGAGGCTCCTCCGGAGACGGTCTATCGGCTCTTCTCCGACGAGGTCCTGCGTCGCCTCTGGTTCAAGATGCCCGGCCGCGACGCGGATTACGCCTTCGACTTCCGGGTCGGCGGCACCGAGCGCGCGGTCGCCACCTTCACCATGATGAACGGTGAGCAGGAACAGCTCGAGAACCGCTCCCGCTGGATCGACCTCCAGCCCGGCCGGCGTCTTCTCTACGTCTACGAGACCAGCGTGAACCACGTTCCCGCCTGGACGGCCCTGGCCACGATCGAGCTGTACGAGCTGCCCGGTGAGGGTGGCCGCACCCTGCTCGACTGGACCGAGCAGGTTGCCTTCCTCACCTACCGCGAGGACGGCGAGATGGATGTGCGGCACCTGCGCGGCGCCACCGGCCTGCGGCTGAACGGCGTGGCCCTGGCCCTCAGGCAGTCCTAGGCTCTGTCAGGTAGTGCTCGAAAACCGGCCCTAGCCAGACCATCAGCGTCTCGTCGGGCATGGCCTCCAGCACCGGCAGGCCGATGATGTGCCGCGCCACGGCCACCCCGATGAGGTGCGAGCCGATCAGCGCGGCCCGTTCCTGCGCGCGGTCCGGTGTCAGGGGGCCCAGGGCCGGTGCCACCTTCTCGCTGAAGATCGCGATCAGCATGTCGCGCGCGGCCGGGTTCGACGTGGCGGCCCGCAGCAGCGGTAGCAACGGCCCGTCGGGCCCCCACAGCTTCACGAACACCGGCACCAGTACCGCCGCGACCCGGCCGGGCGGCACGCCGGTCAGGTCGGGCAGCTGGACGTCGAGCGTGGCCGCCGCCTCGAACAGCCCGTTCTTCGTGCGGAAGTAGTGCATGACCAGCGCCGGGTCGACACCCGCCGCCGCGGCGACCGACCGGATCGTGGTGCGGTCGAAACCGTGCTGCCCGAACTGGAGACGGGCCGCACCGAGGATGACCGCCTTCGTCCCCTCGGCGTCCCGGGGGCGTACTGAGTTCACTCCTGCATTCAACACCTGTTGACATCTGCGGCGCGAGGTCTATGGTCAATTCAACGCTTGTTGAACGACTGGAGGAGCTCATGTCCCCACCGGACTTCGACGTCCTGGTCATCGGTGGCGGTCCCGTCGGCCTGACCGCCGCCGGCGACCTCGCCCGCCTCGGCCGCACCGTGGCCGTGCTGGAACGCTGGCCGCAGGTCAATCCCTCCAGCCGGGCCTTCGCCGTGATGGCCCGCACGCTGGAGGTGCTGGACGGTCGCGGCCTGGCCGACGGCCTGCTGGAGCTCGGCACCACCACCCCGGGTGTGGACATCTTCGGCCGGTCCCGGCTCGACCTGTCGAAACTTCCCTCGCGGTATCCGTTCGCGCTGATCACCCCGCAGACGAACGTCGACGCGGCGCTCGGGCGCTACGCCGTCGACCAGGGGGCCGATGTCCGGCGGGGCATCGAGGTGGTGGGCCTGCGGGCGGAGGCCGACGGCGTGACCGTGAACGCCCGTCCCAAGAACGACGAGAACCCCTCGCACGAGCAGGTTCTCCGGGCCCGCTACGTGATCGCGGCCGACGGTGCGCACAGCACCGTGCGGCGTCTGCTCGACCTGCCCTTCCCCGGTCGCCCGGTGCTGAGCTCGGTCGTGCTGGCCGATGTGAAGCTGAGCCGCGGCCCCTCCGACGGAGGTCTGCAACTGGGCAGCAGCGCCACGGGTTTCGCCTTCCTCGCGCCCTACGGTCGGCACGACGCCGACGGCAGCTGGTTCCGCGCGATGACCTGGGACCGCGGCCATCAGGTCGACGACACCGTCCCGGTCGGCGAGGGCGAGGTGGAACGGGTGCTGAACCGCGAGATGGGTCGCGACGTCGGCATTGTCGAGATCGGCTGGAACTCGCGCTTCCACAGCGAGGAACGGCAGGTGCCCTCCTATCGAGTGGGTCGGGTGTTCCTCGCCGGTGACGCCGCCCACGTGCACTCGCCGATCGGCGGGCAAGGGCTGAACACCGGGGTGCAGGACGCGGCCAACCTGGCCTGGAAGATCGACGCCGTGCTGTCCGGAGCCCCCGACGCCGTGCTCGACACCTACCAGTCCGAGCGGCACCCCATCGGCCGCCGGGTGCTCTTCCAGTCCGGGGCGATGCTCCGGGCGGCGACCCTCCACCCCAAACCTGCGCGTCTCGTCCGTAATTCAGTGGTCCCTCGCGCTCTTTCGATCCCGTTCGTCCGCGACCTGATCGCCGGGAGCTTCGCCGGCACCGGTCTGCGGTACGCCCGGGGCCGCGGTGGTGGCCGGCTGGTCGGCACCCGTGCCGCCGGGATCCCGCTGGTGGGTGAGCGCCTCACCCGGGTCCAGCGAAACGGGCGGTGGGTGCTGATCCTTCGAGCAGAGGACGAGGCACCCGAGTCGGTCCCGCACGTCATCCCGGTGCGTCGCGACGACGACGGGCCGGCCGTGCTCGTCCGCCCGGACGGCTACGTGGCCTGGGCCGGGACCTCACCGGCCGGCTGGCTCGAGGCGTACGAAAGGTGGACCGGCGCGGGAACTACCAGTGCGGACGTCCACCATTGAGATTCGGCGGAAACATTCACCGCCCGCCTGTCCACCGGAGGGAGGACGGACGGGCGGTGAAGTGGTCCGACCCTGGGGCGGCCAGGGGCGGAGTCTGGAATTACTCTGTCAGCTGAGGGTATTCACGGTGATGGCAACCGCACCCCGGGCGGGCACCGACACCGACGCCTGGCCGTCCGAGCCGACCTTGACGGTGGTGCCGTCGGTGATCAGGTCGGTGTAGGTGCCGGCGGCCAGACCGGTCCGGAAGGTCTGGGTCTTGGCCGACGTGCCGTTGTTCAGGGCGGTCCAGCCCTTGGCGCCCCGGCTGAAGGAGATCAGGCCGGCGCCGTCGTCCGACCAGTTCGTCACCGCGGCGCTGCCCACGGTGTTGCGGAAGGCGACCATGCCGAGCACGCCCTGGTCACGGTCCAGGCAGTTCCAGGCCGAGCTGCTGCAGTCGGTGTCGGTCACCATGCCGTTGCTGCTCGACGGAGGAGCGTCGTCCTTGGCCGACCAGGCGAACGAGGAGTACACCTGCGCCGTGCCGTAGTCGTCGGCCAGGATGAACTGCGTGGCCAGACGGGCGGTCTTGGCGTCCTTGTAGCTGATCGAGTCACCGCTGCGGTCGGTGTCGTGGTTCATCACGAACGTCAGCGACCTGCTCGAGGGGATCAGGTGGTCGCCGAAGGTTTTCAGCGTCGAGATGTTCCCGGCGAAGGCCTTCTTCAGCTGAACCGAGGCGTCCAGGCCGAGCACGCTGCCGAGCTCCGCGTAGGAGGCCTGCGACAGCTCACCCTTGCCGCCGAACACCTCGAGCGCCACGTACGGGTCGGTGCCGTCGACCGTCTGGTCCAGCCCGTCGATGATCGCCTTCATGTCGGTCAGCGGGATGTGCTTGGCCGCGTCCACCCGGAAGCCCGAGACCCCGTACCCGAGCAGCTTATTCAGGTAGGTGTCGATCGCGCCGCGCACGTAGGTGCTCTCGGTCTTCAGGTCTTCCAGGTTCGACAGCCGGCAGAAGTGCACCTGCGTGGCGTTGTCGTAGTCCTCGACGGTGCCGGAAGCAGTGGGGCAGTCGCCGGCCTTGTGGAAGTCGTCGGCCCGGTACAGACCCGGGTAGTTCGTGGACGTGTACGAGTTGCCGCTGTACGACTTCGCGCTGGTCATGTCGTGACCGGACATGTGGTTGATGACCGCGTCGACGTACACCTTGACGCCGGCGTCACGGCAGGCCTTCACCATGCTCTTGAACTGGGCCTCGCTGCCCATCCGGCTGTTCAGGTCGTAACCGGCCGGCTGGTACACCTCCCACCAGGAGTGCGTACCGCTGTTCAGCTTGAGCGAGTCCTGCGGGGGAGCCACCTGCACGCCGCCGTACCCGTTCGGGCCGAGCACCGTGGTGCACTCCTTGGTCACCGAGGTCCAGTTCCACTCGAAGAGGTTGGCGATCGCGTCGCCCGACGTCTTCGGGGTGGCCGAGGACGACGTGGTTGCCGTCGCGGTCGAGGTCGCCGTGCCGGTGGTGGTCTGCGCAGGAGCCGCCGTGGCCGCGGCGGTGGCAGAGGACGACGCGGTCGCCGTTGCGGTCGCCGTTGCGGTCGCCGTCGTGGTGGCCGACGTTCTTCCCGGTGCGTGCCGCTCGCCTCGGTGGGGCCAGGCGTACACGGCGCTCGCCGAGGCGCCGACCACCAGCACAGCCGTCGCGCCGGCTACGGCTGCGGTCCGGCGACGGGCGGTTTTCGGGGATTTCTGGGCACCGGGTTTCACGGCGGTGACACTAACAGCGCAAAAAGGCGCTTTGACCTGGCAATTCCTGAACAGCTGTCCGAATCCGCGGCGTGGCTTAACGGTCCGGTGTCGCCCTGCGGAAGCACTGTATACAGCTACGTCGGCGCCGGGCGGGGCTACGGCCCCCATCGCAGAATTAGTGTTCGATTAGCCCTCGTCGCTGACGGAAACATCAATCTGTGATCGGGGTCACGTGGACCCGGGCGATCCATTCTGCCCTTGCGTGCATCTCATCCTTACGTGAGTACTTCTGTGGGCAGGCGAGTGGGGACCGCGGTGGCCGGGCTGGGCCTGGGCGCCCTGGCGGTGACCGGCTTCAGCGCGGGCGTGGTCAAGGCCGTGCCGGGTGCGCCGGCGGTGACGATCACCGGAACCTGCGAGCCGGAATCGCTCCTCGCGGTCGAGGGGGTCCGTGGCTGCATGAAGTGATGACGTTGACCGACGCGTCGTGTGCCGGCCCGGAGTGGGCGCGGTCACGGCCCGGAGCATCGGGGTCACGCGGATCGTTCCGCCCGGCCCCGCCGCGATCCGGTCACTTCATCGCCGGCGACTTGTACACGGTGCGGATCTGCACGCCGTCCATCCAGGCGGTCAGCCGGGATGCCTCGGCGTCGAGCGCCGTTCTCGCCGCCGGCGGAACGTCTTCCACCAGCCGCACCTCGACCCGGCCGGACTCGTCCTGGACCCAGCAGCCGACCGTCCGGCCGTTCACCCAGGCGCTCGTGCCGGCGTTGCCGCGGTTGTCGAAGAGCCGCTCCTTGTGCGCGCCGAGGTAGAAGTCACGGGTTTGCCAGCCCATCACGGTCGGGTCGAGCACCGGCAGCAGCGCGGTCCAGGGGCCGGGATCGGGCACCTCGTCTAGGTCGTCGGGCAGGAGCCAGGCCGGTGAGCCGTCTTCCAGGGCCACCGACACCGCCCCGAGATCGAGCAGGGCCTTGCGCACCACCGTCTTGGTCGAGCCCAGCCACCAGACCAGGTCGGCCTCGGTGCCCGGCCCGAACGAGAAGAGCCACCGGCGCACCAGGTGCCGGTACCCCTCCGCCGGGCTCATCGCCGGTGCGGCCTCGCCCAGCCAGTGCCCGGTCAGTGTCCACAGCGGCCGTGACGTGGCCCAGCGGCCGGCGTTGCGGCCCCGCACGATCTCCCCGCTCGCCCCGAGCTGGGTGAGCACCCGGGGCCCCGACCACATCTCGCCCGCCGGCGTCGTCACCTTCACCGCGAGGTGGGGCACGGCCTCACGGATCTGGGCCGCCTGTAGGCCTTCCGGAGCGGACGCGAGCGCGGCGAGCACCTGCGCGCGGGCGGTGTCGAGCCAGGCGTCACCGTCGTCGGTCAGCCCGGCCCGCACCACGTCACGCGTCATCCGGGCGCGCTCGGTGGCCGCCACCCGCGCCGAGACGCTCGGCCACGCCGCCGGGAGCAGGTCACGCGGGAACACGAACAGGGTGCGGCGCATGGCCAGTTGCTTCATCAGCGTGCGGTCGTCGTAGAGGGCCCGGTCGAGGTCGGCGATCTCCGGCGAGAGCATCCGGGCCCGGCAGGACAGGTAGGGCGACGGGGGCTCGGTGGCGTGCAGCACGGTGACGGCCTCGGTGACCGCCTCGGGGGAGCCGACCTGGAAGCCGGGGGCCAGGGCGTGCCGGACGGCCAGGCGGGCCCGGCGTTCGGCATCGGTGACGGTGCGCACGGTGTCATCATGCCCGATCGCGGCTCCGGAGCGCTCGGAGGCGATCACGGTGGGTCGACCCGGCGTGTGATCGATACCTTCTGACCGGCAGGGACTCTGAGAGAACCAGCCGGTGATTCCCCTGCTGGGAGACCCGTTCGGGCGCGGTGAGGGACCTCGGCGATCCAGGGGGTGGTGGTAGAGTCACGTCTTACTTCGCTGGATCGGGAGAATGTCTGTTGGAGAACGGTTCTCAGGCCATTGCGGTCGAGATCTTCTGTGAGATAATTATTTTGGGATCCATAGATGTCTGGTCCGTGTTCGGGATGCTTCTCCTGGCCCCGGCGCTGCTCGGGGGCCGGGCCGATCTCCTCCACCGTCTGCGCGACCAGCCGGCGAAGCAGCTCATCGACCAGTTCGTCGCCGGTCTCACCGGGGACGGCGACCACCCCGAGCACTACGGCAACAGGCACCCGCTGCTGGTCATGCTGGGCGACCAGGCGACCAGGCGACCAGGCGACCAGGCGACCAGGCGACCAGGCGACCAGGCGACCCGCATCGCCACCGAGAGCATCATCGGCGGCCCACCCCGGTGGTCCCGATCGATCGCCTCGTTCCCGTGCCGCCCCGCGCTTGATCCATCGTCCCCACCTGCCGAAGAGATCTGGACCGACCTCTTCTGCGCGTACGGGGGCCTTCCGTGGGTGTGACGACCCTGACCTGTCCGGCGTGTTCCCGACCGCTGGACCGGCTCAATTTCTGCGAGGCGTGCGGCGCCCGGGTTTCCCGGCCGGGTGACCCGCCGCCGGTGCGCCGGCTGCCCCCGCAGCGACCGATGTCCCAGGTGTCATTTCCGCGTCAGGTGCACATCCAGGAGATCCTGGCGCCGAAGACCGCGGGCCGTGACGGACGTGGGGGCACGCGGCGCCGGGGAGTGTGGGCTGCCGTGATCGGGCTGGTCGTGGTGATCGGCCTGGGTCTGGGCGGACTCCGGCTGACCGGTGCGCTGGGGGCCGACCTGACGCCGGCCCAGCAGCGGACCGCCGAGCTGGAACGGAGCCAGGCCGAGCTGCTGCCCCAGCTCGAGGTGCTGATGGACGCCCGGGCCGCGTTCTTCTCGGGGGAGCGGCGCTACCTGCCGGCGATGAGGCGCATCCGGGCGGCGATCCGGACCTACAACCTCCGGCTGGCCGCGGTCGAGCAGGAGATCGACGAGATCAGCCGGGCCCACGCCGCCCGACTGCGGGGCTGCCACAACCGCTGCCCCGACCTGGATTACCCGGCCTACCCGCGGCTGCCCGACCTGAGCCCGGAGGTGGCCGACCTGAAGCGCGTGGCGATCCGGACGGCCCAGCTGCACGATCAGCTGCTGACGGTGCGCGGCACCGCGGGCATCGAGATGTCGTACAGCGAACTGCTCAGTGCGGTGGATCTTCTCGGCCAGGACGCGAAGGACAACCTGGTCACGCTGCACGAGATGCGGTACCCCTCGCGCGCCGGGATCTACGCGGGTGGGGCGGCCCGCCTGCGGATCGGGACGCTCAACGGCAACAACGCGGTGCCCGTGGTGCGGCAGATGAACACCCATCTGCTGCGGCTGCTGGAGCGGTCGCATCTGCCGGTCGATTCCTACGACCTGCCCGGTGGTCGGGACAAGTTCCCGGGCGACCACAGCATCAGTCAGTGACGAAGACCTCATAGTTGAACGCTAAATATTTGTTGCTTCAAGTTTCCTGATGGACGAGGGTGGTTCACGGCCCTGCGTGGTCGGCGGTGAGGGATGCGACGGGGCGCCTCATCGGCCGCGACCGCTATGACCCGTTGATAAGGACTGTCGTGAACAACGCCATGCTGCGCGATCTGGTCGTGCTCGCTGCCCGGACCGCTGTCGGAGTGGTCTTCGTCGCCCACGGCTGGCAGAAGATCAGTACGAACGGAATTGACGCCACCGCTGGTGCTTTCGACATGATGGGCGTGCCCGCACCGACGCTGAGCGCGTGGTTCGCCGCCATCGTCGAGCTGGTCGGCGGTGCCCTGCTGATCGCCGGTCTCGCCCTGCCGGTGGCCGCCCTGCTGCTCTTCGTCGACATGCTCGGCGCCTTCGCCACCGTGCACATGGACAGCGGTGTGTTCGTCGACAAGGGCGGTTACGAGCTCGTGCTCACGCTCGGCATGGTCTCGCTGCTGCTGGCCGCGGTCGGTGCCGGCCGCTTCAGCCTCGACCGGCTGGTGGCCCCGAAGTGGGCCGGGGGAATTGGCGCCTGAGCAGGGCGGGCAAACGGCGCCGGGACCTCCCCGGCGCCGTTCCTGCTGTCCCGGCGGGGCTCAGGTGGTACACGGCAATCTCTCAGTGTGACCACTGTTAAGCGCAGGGTTGAGGTAGCGATGATTGTCGCTTCAACTTTTAATAGGAGAAAAAGCCTTAGAACGGGAGTACGCCGATTCTGGCGGCCGGTGTGCGAGGGCGGACACCGGCTCGCGACGGTGCGTGCCTGGTGCTGCCCAGAGTTGGGTCCAGCGCCCCCTCCTGGTCGAAAGGACCCTTGTGAATTCCCTTTTGCTGCGTGACGTCATCATCCTCATCGCCCGTGTCGCTTTCGGGGTGGTCTTCATCGCCCACGGTTGGCAGAAGTTCAGCACGAACGGAATGGACGCTACGGCAGCAGGTTTCGACGCCATGGGGATCCCGGCGGCCACGGCCGCGGCATGGTTCGCCATGATCGTCGAACTCGTCGGCGGAATTCTGATGATCGCGGGCTTGCTGGTGCCCCTGGCCGGCATCCTTCAGGTGGGCAACATGCTCGGTGCCCTCTGGTTCGCCCACCGCGACGCCGGGCTGTTCTCGCAGAACGGTGGCTACGAGTACGTGCTGATCCTCGCCGCGTTCTCGCTGCTGCTCGCGGGCGTCGGCGCCGGCCGGATCAGCCTCGACCGGGTGATCTCGCCGCGCCTCGCACGCGGTGTCGCCGGTCTGGAGCGGGTCCCCGCCGGGAGCCGTTCGCTGGAGACCGCTTCCTGATCTGTCTGTCGAACCAGAACGGCGCCGGGCCCTGAGGCCCGGCGCCGTTCTTCGTTCGGGAACGTCAGGCGAACGTCCACACCTGGGTGCTGGTGGAACCGCACTCCGCCATGGTGAGCGGCTGGTCGAGCTCGCTGACCCGGCCGTTCGCGGTGGAGACGTCCACGCACAGATTGCTCTTGCCGTTGATGATCTGGTAACCGGAGCCGCTGGCCTGGAACCGGAACATCTGGTTGTCGGCGTCACCGGGCGTGCAGTCGAAGACGTTCAGGTCGCTCCCGGCCGGCTCGGAGCCGTAGTTGGGAACGTCCACGCACAGGTCGCTCTTCACGTTGCGCAGCAGGTACTGGCCGCCGACCTTGAGCCGCTCGTACTCCTGGTTGTCGGCGTCGCCGGCGTTGCAGGTGAACTGCGCGGTGTGGGTGGCCGGATCCACCGCCTCGTAGCCGCCGAGGTCCAGGCAGAGGCCGGTGCTCTGGTTCCGGATCTGCGAGGGCCCGGTCAGCACGGCATCGGTGCCGGCGATCCGGACGATCGTCTGCGTGACGGTCTTCGTGGCCTTCGGCTTCTTCTTCGCCGGGGTGTCGGAGTCGTCGTCCGGGGCGTCCTGGGTCTGCGTGACGGTCCGGGTCATCGTCCGGGTCGACTGCGAACCCTGGCCGGCCTGGCCGCCCTGGTCCCGTGCGGTGTGCCGGGGTGCCTGGGTGGTCCTGGTCGGGGCGGGCGACACCGATGCCCGCGTGGTGGTGCTGCCGGTCGGGATCTGGGGCTGCACGTAGGAAGCGGCCGAGGTGTTGGCCTTCCCGGGCTCGTCGCCGCCGGGCCGGATGAGGCTGACGGCCGCGACGATCACGCCCAGGAAGACGCAGACGGAACCGACGATGACCAGCAGGCTGCGACGGCGCGCGCCCGGCGCGGTCAGCAGAGTCTTCAGCGATTGCACGGGGACATACCTCGTGAGACTTACGCCTCGTCTTCCTGATCGTCGCAAGCCCCCCGCGGACTGTCCGCCGTGCGAATCGGATCAGTCTGACATCTGAAGATGAATTAAGCAGGAGCACGGATGAATTCGTGATGTTCTCGTTGTCACGATTTATCCCCCTCTTACGCTGGGCTCTCCAGCGTCTCCTTCACCTTGGCGATCGCGAAGCCCCAGGCCTTGTCCGACGTGACCTGGGGCGGAAGGGAGATCTCGTCCGGGTTCGTGAGTACATCGAGCAGCACCGGGCCCGGCGTGGCGAAGGCCTTGCGGGTGATCTCCTCCAGGTCTTCGGCCTTCTCGACGCGCCAGCTGCTCCAGCCGAGGCTGCGGGCCACGGCCGCCAGGTCGGGGTTGGTCAGCACCGTGCCGAACTCCGGCAGGCCCACCTGCTCCTGTTCGAGCTTCACCATGCCCAGGCGTCCGTTGTTGAAAACCACCACTCGCACCGGCAACTGCTCGACGACGGCGGTGATCAGGTCGCCCAGCAGCATGGTCAGGCCGCCGTCGCCGGACAGCGACACCACCTCGCGCCCGGTGTCGAGCGCTTGGATGCCGAGGGCCTGGGGCATCGCGTTGGCCATCGAACCCAGACCGAATGAGCCCACCAGCTGCCGGTTTCCGCGCATCCGCAGGAACCGTGAGGCCCAGACCGTCGACATTCCGGTGTCGGTGGTGATCACGGCGTCGGGCGCCGCCACCCGGTCGACGACGTCGGCCAGCAGTTCGGGGCGGATCCGGCCGGAGGGGTTCTCGAAGGGGCGCCGCGCCCTGGCCAGGATCCGGCCCGGCAGCGAGCCCTTACCCCCGCCGAGCAGGGCCTGCTGCCGTTCGCGCCAGTCCGCGTAGTGCTCGCGCGCCTTGTCGAGGTGGCCGGTGCCGGGCTTGGCGGTCACCCGGGCGGTCAGGGAACGGACGCCGACGGCGGCGTCGGCGACCAGGCCCACCTGCACCGGGGTGCGGCGGCCGATGTGCTCGGCCTTCACGTCGATCTGGATCGTCGGCACCTTCGGCAGCCACTCCGGGTAC
Source organism: Kineosporia mesophila (assembly GCF_021129235.1). GTDB lineage: Bacteria > Actinomycetota > Actinomycetes > Actinomycetales > Kineosporiaceae > Kineosporia > Kineosporia mesophila. Next base: position 45,657 of record NZ_JAJOMA010000029.1, on the reverse strand, counting down.
GGGAAGTCCGTGCCCACCATCAGCAGTACGTCGGCGCCGTCGAAAGCGGTCTTGCTGGCGGGATTCCCGATCAGGCCGCTCTGGCCCACCTCGAACGGGTTGTTCTCCTCCAGGCCCTTGCCCTTGATCGTGAGGACCATCGGGGCCGAGAGCTTCCCGGCCAGGGCGAGCAGTTCGTCCTTGGCCGCCGCGGCCCCGATGCCCGCCAGGATCGTGACGTTCGAGGCCTCCTCGAGGAGAGTGACCGCGTCCTCGAGCACCTGGGGGTCGGGGTGGGGCACCGGGCGGGCGGTGACGAATTGAGGACGACCCGCATCGGCGGGCATCTCCATCTCACCGACGTCGCCGGGCAGGGTGAGCACGGCGACACCGGGCCCGGCGTAGGCCGCGTTCACGGCCTGCGACAGCAGCCGGGGCATCTGCGCGGCCGAGGTCACCGTGGCCCGGAAGCCGGCCACGTCGGTGAAGAGCAGGTCGTTGTCGATTTCCTGGAAGTAGTCGCTGCCGATCTCGGGCGTCGGCACCTGACCGCAGATGGCGAGCACCGGGGCCTGCGACTTCTTCGCGTCGTAGAGACCGTTGAGCAGGTGGATCGAGCCGGGACCGACCGTGCCCATGCACACCCCGAGCGTGCCGGAGACCTGGGCCTGGGCGCCGGCGGCGAAGGCCCCGGCCTCCTCGTGCCGCACGCCGATCCAGCGCATGTCGGGGTTGCGCCGAATGGCGTCGGTGAGCGGGTTCAGGGCGTCACCGACGACGCCCCAGACCGTGCGGACGCCGAGTCGGTGCAGGCTGTCGATGATCATGTCGGCCACGGTGGTCATGGTCGGCACGCTACGTCGCGCCCGGTATCGGGGCAGGTCGAAACCGGCCGGCGCCCGGGGACAGGGGGTGTCCCAGGGCGCCGGCGATGTACGGGCGGTTCAGATCCGGCTCAGCCGCCGATGCCCTGGTAGGGGTAGATCTTGATCGTGCGCTTGCCGCCCGGCTTCCCGCCGATCTTGACCTTGCGCAGCGCCGAGTTGTTGGCGTAGTTCGACTCGGCGAGCTTCTTGCTCGGGTTCGCGATCGTCTGGATGTAGTAGACGCCGTTCTTCACGTTCGTGATGTTGAACGACTGGCCCGGCAGGTACTGGCCGTAGGTGTCACCCCAGCCGGTGTTCAGGACCTCGCGGATGCTCAGCAGATTCGCGTTGCCCTGGCCGCAGGCGGTGTACAGGTCGGTCGAGGCCGGCTGCCACTGCGCACCGTCCACGTTCAGGTCGACAGCGTCGGTCGGGGCCAGGCAGAAGGCCTCCTTGCCGCTGATGATGGCCTTCTTCTTGGTCGAGTCGAGCAGCCGGTAGGAGGCGAAGTCCTTGAAGTGCCAGTGGTTGTGGCCCGTGCGCGGGTCCCACTGCATCGAGCCGGCGGGGGTGTAGCCGACCTGCTTGCCGTCTTTGTCGAAGAAGTACTGGTAGGCGTCCAGCACGCTCTTGCCGTTCTGCCGGAAGCCGTCCACCACCAGCGGTGACGGGCCCGCGTTCCAGACCGTGGCGCCGAAGGACAGGTAGGTCTTCTTCTTGCGGCTCGTGGTGTCGAGCGCGATCTGGTAGGCGGGCAGCGAGCGCAGGTCGGGCTTCGGCAGGTCGGCGGCCGCGGCCGAGGAGATCCGGCTGGAGCTGGGTTTCGTCGCCGCCGGGGTGTTCGGCGCGCCCAGGGCGGCCTTGCGGGCGGCCTCCCGGGCGGCGTGCTGCGGGGACAGCTCCTTGGCGTTCATGTCCATGCCGGCCATCGTCACGCCGTGGTTGTGGTTCATGTCGTGGGTCGCGCCGGCCCCGTAGCCCGAGCCCTCCTTGACCGTCTTGACCTTCACCTTGATCGTCGAGGTGGCGTCCGCGTCGGAGATCTTGAGGGCCTTGCGCCACTGCTTGTTCACGGTGGCCTTGAGCGTGTAAGTGCCGTCCTTGCCCGCGAAGCTGGGCGTCGAGCTGTAGTCGCCGAGGACGGGGGTGGCCCAGCCCGCGGGCAGGCCGAAGACGCCGCCGAGCGCGTAGGGGTGGTTGCCGCACTGCTGCGGGTACGGCGTCTCGGCCACCGCGTCGGCCGAGACCCGGTTCTGCTCGTAGGAGTTCAGGCAGAAGTCGACCTTCGACGAGTACACCGACTTGCCCGCCGGGTTCGTCACCCGGACGTCGAGGAACTTGGTGAACGTGGACGGGTTGGCGGTGATGCCGGCGGGCAGCTTCGTCGTGGTCTGCTCGGCGCCCTCGCCCACCATCAGGGTGGTGGCGATCGGGTCCTTGTACGACGTGCCGCGCTGGGTGCGGATCTCGACGGTCTTGGGGGCGACGGCGTAGAAGCCGAGGCCGTACAGGCCGATCGATTCTCCCTTGTACCGCGCCACGGTCTGGGTCTTCACCGGCACGACCAGGTCGAGCACCGGTGAGGCGGTGGCCGCGGCGGTGGGGCTGCCGGAGACCCGCTCGGCGGCCTTGACCCCCGCGGCGGTGACCACGGAGCCGGCCAGCACGGCGGTCAGGGTGACACCGGCTACGGCGGCGGTGGGTGCGATTCGCGGACGGGCGCGGCGTTGGTTCGGGTTCACGGGGGTCCCCTCAAAGGATCTGCGATGGCGTCACCTCCATGACGCTTGTCACGAACAGTACGGTTGCTTCCGCGGGGCCGAATCAGCCTGCGGTATGAGACGGATCGTCCTGGGTGCGGGGGGCCATCCTCCCGAAGTCGGAGTATCAGACAGGTGTCGACCGGTGGGCCGCCCGGGTTCGCACCGGCCGTTCGTCGCCGACCGGAATACCGCTCAAAGCAGGCATAACGGAAGGTGATGTGCAGGGTCGCCACACTCTGTCGCCAAATGTGGGCTGTTTGACGGACACCACCGCCCCCGGTGATGAAACAGACTTCTTAACGCGTCAAGAGCGTCGGCCTCTTCCACCTGATCAAGGTGGGGATGGGGTTGCTCGGCACCCGGGGAGGGGCGGGTGCCGAGCCCGACTCGACGTCAGGGACGCCCGGTCGATTTTCTGACCGGGCGTGAGGGCTCGTTACCGAGAGGTGACAAAAGTCCCTTTTGGCATGCCCTGCTGCCATAATGCCCCGGTGTCGTTACTCCCGGTGCATCGCGCGTGGCCTCGCCCGAGCCTGCCCAAGGCCGTCGGGCGCAGACGTTCTGCGCCCGGGCCCGTCGTCCCTGTCACAGAACCGCCCCAGGCGTATCAATCGCCGTCCGGGCGGCTCGGTGTGGTGGGGCGTGAACGGGCGAACCGGCTGTCGGTGACCACCGACTCCGGCGCCGACTTCGGGTGGAGGTGACGTGGACAGCGCAGCCGATCAGGCCGTCCCGGACCAGGCTGACGACGTCGGCGTGAAAGTGGTGCTGGTGGACGACCACCCGGCGATCCTGGCCGGGGTGCACGCCTGGATGGTGATGGCCAGCCCCGCGGTGGAGGTGGTCGCCGCCGGGTCGGACCTGTCGGTGGCCTGGCTGGAGCCGGGCCGCTCGGTGCCCGTGGTGGTGATGGACCTGCAACTGGGTGGGGCCCCCGCCTACGCCGATCTGTCCCGCCTGGTCGAGCACGGCCGGCAGGTGGTGGTCTACTCCATGCGCGAGGACAGCGACACCGCGCTCACCTGCCTGGAGATCGGTGCCTTCACCTATCTCACCAAGGCCGAGGGGCAGGCCCACCTGGTCGACGCGGTGCGGGCCGCCCACGAGTCGCGGCCGTACGTGTCGCCGTCGCTCGCCGGCGCGATGGGCGTGGACCAGCGCCGGATCCGCCCCGAGCTGGCCCCCCGCGAGGTCGACGTGCTGCTCGAGTGGTTCCGGTGCGAGAGCAAGGATCTCGTCGGGCAGAAGCTGGGCATCTCGGCGCGCACGGTGTCCACCTACATCGACCGGGTGCGGATCAAGTACGCGAACACCGGGCGGCCCGCCTCGACCAAGGCCACGCTGGTGGCACGGGCGATCCAGGACGGTCTGGTCTCTCTCGACGATCTCTGAGACGAAGGACGACGGAGAGACTCGAGTCTCTCCGTCGTCCTTCATCTCCGAGGGCTCCCGCAGATCTGGAGCAGGACGCGGCGCCCTTCGGTTTCGTTGCGTGTGGACGACGTGATTTGGTTGCCTTTGACACTCTTCGTCACACCTGTTGCCATGGTGTGGATGAGGTCGCGCCGGGCTGCCGATCCGGCACAATCCCGGACATGGCCCGTGACGTCGGAGGATTGTCGTGATCGCTGCTCTTACCGGTTCCGGGCTGGCCGCAGCCGCCGGTCTGAACGCGTGGATCCCGTTCGTACTGGTCGCCATGGTGGCGCGGCTCACCGAGGTGATCGCGCTGCCCACCGAGTACGACTGGGTGACCTCGAACTGGGCCATCGGGATCGGGGCCCTGCTGCTGGTCGCCGAGCTGGTGCTGGACAAGGTGCCGGTGGTCGACCACATGAACGACGTGGTGCAGACCCTGGTGCGCCCCACGATCGGTGGCCTGATCTCCAGCGCCACGTTCAGCGCGCAGAACCTGGACAACAGCCAGTGGATGCGTGACAACCCCTGGGCCGGAGCGGTCATCGGGGTGGCGGTCGCCGGGCTCACCCACGCGACGAAATCCGCGGTGCGCCCGGTGGTGAACGTCAGCACAGCCGGTTTCGGGGCGCCGGTGATCTCGACCGTGGAAGACGTGATCTCCGTGGTCGTCAGCGTGCTGGCGATCTTCGCACCGGTCGTGATCCTGGTGGTCCTCGTCCTCATGGTCTGGGCGATGGTGAGCATCTGGCGACGCTGGGCCTCGCGTCGGCACCGCAAGCTCGACCGCACCCAGGAACTGCCCGTCGGCACCTGAGAAGTACCCCTCCGATCGGCTCATCCGGACGTGGACCTGGTCGCCGGGCCGGTGGACGCTGACGGGCAGTGCCGCTGACGGGCAGTGCCGCTGACGGGCAGGGTGCGCTGCCCCGGTAGGAGGGGCGGTGGTTTCGTCATCGGCTCGGTCCGCATCACCCCGTGACCCGACGCCGTAGCCCTCGGTGATTGTTGATCGAGGTACTTGTGCACAGCTGTCGGCCAGGCCACCGTTGTCCTCGTGACAATGGTGGCCTGGCTGTGACGGAAGGACCGGGACCTCTCCTGGAGGAGCCCCGGAGTTATCCCAAACGCTCCGAGCTGCGGCGGGCCGAGGCCCGGGCCGCCACCCGGCGTTCGAGCCACCCGAGCCGCCCCGCGGGCGGGCGTCCGTCGGGCCCGGCCGGTGGGCACCGCCCGCCCACGCCGCCGACGGCGTCGCGCAGTGCCGAGGCGGTTCGTCGTCCTCCGCTCAATCCGTACTCCCTGATGCCGGACACCCTCGCCCCGACCCCCGCGTCCCTCCCGCTCCCGCAGGCCAGTGCGTGGCGGCCCGCCGGTGTGGACGTGCCGTTGCCGGTCTCGCGGGACCCGTTCCGGCCCACCGTCCCCCGGCTGGGCAAGGGAAAGGCCGGCGCGGCCCGGCTGCTCGTCATGGCGCTGGTGGTCGGTGCGCAGGGTGCGGGTGCGTCGTACCTGGCCGAGCACACGTTCGGTGGCCCGGACGCCACGAACTCCGACCTGGCGGCCTCCGCCCTCGTGCTGACGGACGAGGAGAAGCAGCTCCGCGCCGCCGAACTGGAAGAGGCATCGGCTCAGGCCGAGCAGGCCCGGGCCGATGCGGCCCGGCGCCAGACCCAGCGTGAGACCTCACCGTCCAAGGCGAAGGCGGCCTTCCGCCAGTACCGGCAGGCCCAGCTGGCCGCCGCCCGGGTCAAGGCCGCGGCCGAACGCCGCGAGCAGGCCCTGCGCAACGCCCAGCGCGACCCCCGGTCCGCAGCGCGCCTGCTGGTCGCCGACCGCGGCTGGTCGAGTGCTGAGTTCAGCTGCCTGGACTCGCTCTGGAACAAGGAGAGCAACTGGAACTACCAGGCCACCAACTCCAGTTCGGGCGCCTACGGCATCCCGCAGTCGCTGCCCGGCTCAAAGATGGCCTCGGCCGGCTCGGACTGGCAGACCAACCCCGTCACGCAGATCCGCTGGGGCCTCGACTACATCGCCGAGCGCTACGGCACCCCCTGCGGCGCCTGGAACTTCAGCCAGGCCCACAACTCCTACTGAAGGATCACCGGCTCAGGGGTACCCGCGCGACGGCGGTGAAACCCCGGCGCCGGTACCAGTCCAGGGGCCAGTCGTCCTCGTCCGCGCCGATGATCGCGGTGTGCACCCCGCGCTCCGCCAGGTGGTCCAGGGCGGCTGCCAGGAGTGCGTCGCCGAAGCCCTGGCCGCGATGCCCGGGGAACACGTCGACCTCCTGCAACCGGGCCCAGCCCGGGTCGGCCAGGGGGAACCAGCCGAGGGCACCGATGTCGTCGTCGGCGATCAGCATGGTCAGGCGCAGCCGGGCGGCGCGCTCGCGCAGGGCGGCGACCAGGCCCCGGGCCTGCTCCGGCCCGACGCCGAACCCGGCCTCCACCTCGATCCGCAGCTGTTCGTAGTGGGCCCAGTCGGTGAGGGGGTTCAGCCGTAGCCGCCGGAGGGCCGGCCAGGGCTCCCGGGTGGACCGGACCAGCAGGGTCTTGCCGGGCGGGCCGGAGCGGCCGACGGGGAACAGCAGTCGTTCGGACGCGAGTGCCGGGGTCGGGTCGGTCATCGGGGCGATCGTAGTCTTCTGGTCATGACCTCGCCGGAAGCACCTCTCAGCGCAGCGAGAATGGGCACCTACCCGACGCCGCTCGAACCCGCCCCGCGCCTGGCCGCGGCGCTCGGGCTGGATCAGCTGTGGATCAAGCGGGACGACCTCATCGGTCTGGGCGGTGGCGGCAACAAGGTCCGCAAGCTGGAGTACACGCTGGCGGCGGCCCGGGCGCACCGGGCCGACCTGGTCGTCACCAGCGGTGCGGCCCAGAGCAACCACGCCCGCCTGACCGCGGCCGGTGCGGCCCGGCTGGGGTTGCGGGCCGTGCTGGTGCTGGAGGGGCACGAGCCACCTGCGGTGACCGGAAACCTTTTGCTGAATCGTCTTTTCGGGGCGGAGATCATCTGGGCGGGAGAGGTCAGGCCGGCTGAACTGGGAACGCGGGTGGCGGCCGAGGCGGAGCGCCGGCGGGCCGGTGGGGAACGGGTGGAGGTGATCCCGTTCGGCGGGTCGAGCGTTCTCGGCGCCCGCGGGTACGAGGAGGCGGGAGCCGAACTGCTGCGGCAGATACCGGATCTCGACACGGTGGTCGTGGCGCTCGGGTCGGGCGGGACGATGGCGGGGCTGGTGAACGCGCTGGGGGCGGACAGGGTGCTCGGCGTGGACGTCGGGGCCGTGGACGATCCCGGGGCGGCGGTGCTGGGTCTGGTCCGCGGCTCGCCGTCTTTGCGCATCCGCCGCGCGACCAGCGAGTACGGGCGGCTGACAACGGAGGTCAGGCAGGCCCTGCAGCTGGTCGCCCGTACGGAGGGCGTGGTGCTCGATCCGGTCTACACCGGCCGGGCGGCCGCGGGACTGATCGCCGCGGTCGAGGACGGCAGTATCCGGCCCGATGAACGCACGGTGCTGCTGCACACCGGTGGTCTCCCAGGGCTTTTCGGGCACCCTGAGAATTCCGGGATCTACGCCTAGGTAGCGCCCTTTGGGGCGGTTATCGGGCTCAGACATCCGCAAGGACGGGTTTCCCCCGCACCATGGCATTTCGGGGTAGACGCGGTCTCCCCGTAGCCAAGGGGGAGCCATGAAACTGCATCGAGCCCTGATCCGGCTGACACCCGTGCTGGCGGTGGTACTCGCCGCCGGCACGGTCGCCGCGGTGAGATCGGCCGAACCCGCGGCCTCGGCCACCGCCCCGGTGATCAGCTTCGAGCTGCTGAACAAGACCCAGACCGTGCAGAGAGCCAAGGGGGAGGCCGTCTACTTCTACGGGCTCGGCTTCTACGCCGTGGCCCGGGACACCCTGGAGTTCCGCACCCACAAGGGCAGGACCTACGCGGACCCGGTGCGTACCACGCTGAAGGTGGGCGACGCCCCGGCCCGGGCCCTGCCCGCCGGCATCACCACCTCGCCGAACACCCTGACGCACTTCTTCGATGTCAAGGTGACCAACTCGGCCGGGAAAAAGGTGAAGAGCACCGCGCTCGACTTCTGCCCGAACTCCTGGGACCGCAATCGGGTCCGGCCCGACGCCCCGGCCACCTCGCCGTACCCGGAAGGTTGCGGCTACCACCCCTTCACCATCAGCAACGTGCTCGGCGTCACCGGGGGCTGGTCCACCCCCGTGCTCGGCGAGTGGGACAGCCCGACGAGCTTCAAGGGGCCCGACGGCACCTACACGGTGAGGTTCGTGGTCACCCAGGCCTGGCGCAAGGCGCTCGGGCTGACCCTGGCCCGGTCCACCCAGCAGCTCAAGGTCAAGGTCAAGACGGTGAAGGAGAGCACGCAGCAGGCCTCGGCCATGAGCCACACGCAGCACGGCATGAACCACTCCGGCGACCTGTCCCCGCAGATGGCGGCGATGGAGGCCGGGCGGCAGCGGGCACTGGGCGAGCCCAGCGTACCCGCGTCGGGCCCACCCTCCGGCGCCGCGAACCGGCTCGCGGCCCCGGCCGGACCCGGGGTCGACCTGCGCTCGCGGCCCGCTTACGAGATCGCCCGCGAGGTAAGGGGAAAGGCCGGCACGCCGCGCAAGACCTACCTCAACTTCAGTGCCACGGTCTGGAACGCGGGTCCGTCGCCGCTGGTCGTCGACGGGTTCCGTCAGCCGGGTCACGACGTGCTGGACGCCTACCAGTACTTCTTCGACCAGGCCGGGAACCAGGTCGGGTACACCTCGGCCGGGCAGATGCAGTGGGACCCGCGCGACGGTCACAACCACTGGCACTTCAAGGCCTTCGCCTCCTACCGGCTGCTCGACCAGACCCAGGAGAAGGCGATCATCAGCGGCAAGGAGGCGTTCTGCCTTGCCCCGACCGACGCGATCGACCTGGCCGCCCCCGGCGCGCAGTGGCAACCCGCGTCCACTGATCTGTACACCGCCTGCGGCCAGGGCAACAAGAATCTGCTGAGCATCCGCGAGGTGCTCGAGAGCGGCTGGGGCGACACCTACGGCCAGTACCTGCCCGGCCAGTCGTTCAACATCACCCGGGTGCCGAGCGGTACGTACTTCATCCAGACCATCGCCAACCCCGACCGCAAGCTGACCGAGTCGAACTACGACAACAACGCGGCCCTGCGCAAGGTCAGGATCGGGGGAAAGGTGGGTGGCGTGCGCACGGTCAAGGTGTATCCGTACCAGGGCGTCAAAGACTGATCTACGACGCCGGCCGGGCCGCGACGATCGCGGCGTAGGGCCGGGTCTCGTACGGCGGGCGCGGGTCGCGCACCAGCTGGGACTGCACGTGCAGCCCGGCCCCGGTGAGGGCCCGCGCCACCTCGTCGGGCATCAGGCGCTGCAACGGCAACGTCACCGGATGATCCAGCCAGGTGGTCATGTCGGTGGGCTCGTCGCGCACGCTGAAGCACAGCAGCAGCACGCCGCCGGGCCGCAGCGCCCGCCGGAAACCCTCGAACGCCTGGGAAAGATGCTCCGCCGGAACGGTGTTGAATGAATACAGGGCCACGATCCCGTCGAGGCTGCCGTCCGTGACCCGCAGATCGAGCAGCGACGCCTCGTGGAACTCCAGCTCCGGATACAGCTGACGGGCCTGGTCGAGCATGGCCGGGGACAGATCGATACCGAACGCGTCCAGCCCCAGATCCCGTAGAAGGGCCGTGATGTGACCGGGCCCGCACCCCACGTCCGCCACTCGCGTCCCGCCGAATTCCCCCAGCAGCTCGGCAAACAGATTCAGGAGGGCCCGGTCGTACGGCCGCCCCTCCAGCCCCTGGCTCTGCGCGTTCGTGTAGGTCTGCGCCACGGTCTCGTAGGTGGCGCGGGTCGCGCTCAGGAAGTCCGGTTCGGTCACCGGGTCAGTATGGTTTAGACGCAGGACGCGCGAACGGACGGAGCGGTCCGGCGGCGGTACTCACGGGGTGACGTGCCCGTCTCCCGGCTGAAGGCCGTGCTCAGGGTGCTCCCCGCGGCGCTCGGCCGGATCGGCCCTGGTCCGGCGCGTCCTCCGCGGTACGCGACTTCGGGTAGCTCGCGTGGGATGCCGGTCGGCACGTCATCAGGACCGAAGCCGTCGACCGGGGTAGCGTCGGTGACATGTCCACACTGCCGACAGCCGTCCTGACCGAGCTGCTGGGCATCAGGTTCGAGGGTGCCTCGCTGGAAGAGCTCCTGCGGCGCTACCTCGAGATCGCCCAGGCAGGCGTGCGAGGCATGGACGATGTCTCGGTGACGCTGATGCGTAACGACCGTCCTTTCACCGCCAGCTACACCAGTGACCTGGCGCTGGCCGCCGACGAACTGCAGTACGGGTTCGGGTACGGTCCCTGCCTCGACGCCGGATCGTCCGGTGAGGTGCTGCGGGTCGAGGATATGCGCGCGGAGACGCGCTGGCCGGGCTATGCCGAATCCGTGGTCGGAGAAGGAATTCTCAGCGCGGTCTCGGTACCCCTGCCCTTGCAGATCGACCTGATCGGCGCCCTCAACTGGTACGGGCGCGAGCCCGGTGTGCCGGAGGAGACGGTGGGGGCCGGCATCGAGATCGCCGGGCACATCGCGGTGGCCATCGGTAATGCCGTCACCTACGACGACGCCGCCCGGTTCGCCGCGGAGATGCAGACGGCGATGGCCAGCCGGGCCGTGATCGAGCAGGCCAAGGGCGTGATCATGGCGCAGAACCGGTGCGGGCCCGACCGGGCCTTCGAGATCCTGCGCAAGGCGTCGATGGGCCGCAACGTGAAACTGCGGGACCTGGCCCAGGACATCGTGAAGAGGATACAAACGGCTTGATCGACGTGCCTATGGTGTGAGGCATGGGGATCACGCTGTCAGCGCTGGAAGTGGCCGCCGCGGAGAAGGGGCGCACCGCCGCCGACGCGCTGCGCGCCGTCGGTGAGCTGGTGCCCCGGCTCGACGAGCTGGGTTACCAGCGCCTCTGGTTCGCGGAGCATCACGGGTCGGAATGGGCCACGAGCGTGGTGCCGGCCGTGCTGACCGCGCACTTCGCGGCGCTGACCTCGCGCATCCGGCTGGGGTCGGGCGGCGTGATGGCCCCCAACCACGCCCCGCGGGCCGTGGCCGAGCAGTTCGCCACCCTCGGGGTGCTGCACCCGGGCCGGATCGACCTCGGGATCGGCCGGGGGCCGGGCACCCACGACCGGGGCATCGTGCAGGATCTGCGGCGGGGCGCGGAACCGGCCACGGACGCCGACTACCGGTCCGACGTGGCGGCCCTGCTGCGCCTGGTCTCCGGTGAGGAGCGCCTGATCTCCGGGCCGCTGGAGCCGGTCGACGTCGAGCCCTGGCTGCTCTCGTCCAGCCCCGCGGGGGCCCGGCTCGCGGCGGAACTCGGTCTTCCGCTGGCCTTCGCCCACCACATTCGCCCCGACCACACGGCAGCGGCGCTGAGCGTCTACCGGGAGCAGTTCACCGCCTCGCGCTGGCGCCAGGAGCCCTACGTGATGCTCTGCGTCGAGGCATTGGTGGCCGCGACCGACGAGCGGGCCGCCGAGCTCGCGGTGCCGATCGACCAGGCCAAGGTCGGTCTCCTCGCCGGCCGGGGCGAGGCCGCACTGCTGTCACCCGCCGAGGCCGCGACGCGGGCGATTCCGCAAGACGTTCTGCCGCTGATCCTGGGGCATACGGGCACGCAGGTGCGGGGCGGGGTGGAGACGGCCGCGCGGCGGTTCGCGCAGATCGTCGGGCAGACCGGCGCCGACGAGCTGATGTTGTTCGTGCCGCTGTACGACGCGGCCGACCGCATCCGGTCCTTCGAGCTGGCCGTCACCGCGGCCGGGGCCCTGACCGCATGAGTGCCCGCGAGATCGTGACCCTCGGTACCTCGTGCCAGATCCCCACGCGGGACCGCAACCACGTGGCCACGTTCGTGCGCCTGGGCGATGCGGCCGTGCTGGTCGACTGCGGTGAGGGCACCCAGCGCCAGATGCTGCGGGCCGGTGTGCGCAGCTCGCAGATCGACGCGATGTTCCTGACCCACGAGCACGGCGACCACACCTTCGGCGTGCCGGGCCTGCTCAACCGCCGCCGGGTCGACGGTTCCACCCAGCCGTTGCCGGTGGCCGCGCCCGCCGCCGCCCTCGAACGCCTCGACCTGCTGACCGCTTTCGCGACGAACGGCCCGGAACCGCTGCACCGGTGGATCCCCGCACCGGCCACCCCCGGGGCCGAGCTGATGCGCCTGGGCGCCTGGACCGTGCGGTCGGCGCCGCTGCACCACCGGGTTCCGACGGTCGGGTACCAGTTCACCGAAGACGACACCCGCCGCGTCATTCCCTCCCGGGCGGCCGAGAAGGGCCTGCACGGAACGGATCTGGGCCGCGTCCAGCGGGGTGAGACGGTTCGCGGCGTCACGCTCGAGGAGGTGAGCGTGCACCGGCCGGGTCAGCGCATCGCCGTCATCATGGACACCGCGCGGTGCGACGGTGCCCTCGAACTGGCCCGGGGCTGCGACGTCCTGGTCTCCGAAGCCACCTACGCCGACTCCGAGGCACCGCTCGCGGCCGAGAATCTGCACCTCACCGCCCGGCAGGCGGCGCAGATCGCGATGGAGGCCGGGGTGCGGCGCCTGGTGCTGACGCACTTCTCCTCCCGGTACGAGAACCTCGACGCACATCGGAAGGAGGCCTCGTCGGTGCACCCGGACGTGGTGGTGGCCCAGGACCTGCAGGTGGTGCCGGTGCCGGCCCGGGCCTGACCGGCGGAAGCCGGGCCCGATCGTCCTTCATCGGCTGCCTGCGGGGGAGTGACAGGACCCTGCCTCACCGTCGCCGCGACAGCTAACGTGCTGGTCATGAGCGAGAACCAGCTCGGCGAGTACCTGCGCGCACGGCGGGGGCTCGTCACCCCCGAGCAGGCCGGCCTGCCGGGCGGGAGCAACCGCCGGGTCAGTGGCCTGCGGCGCGAGGAGGTCGCGCTGCTGGCCGGGATCAGTGCCGACTACTACCTGCGGCTGGAGCGCGGTCGCGACCGTAACCCCTCGCCGCAGGTGCTCCAGGCCCTCGCCCGGGTGCTGGGCCTGGACGACGTCGAGGAGCAGTACCTGCTCGGCCTCACCGCCTCCCGGCCGAAGCCGCGGCGCCGCCCCGCCCCGGAACGGGTACCGCAGCGTCTGCACGCCCTGCTCGCGACGATCGGGGTCCCGGCGTTCGTCGAGGGGCGGGCGTTCGACGTGCTCGCCTCGAACGAGCTGGCCCGGGTGTTCTCGCCGCGCCTGCGGCCGGGGGAGAACCGGCTGCGCTCACTCATGCTGGATCCGCAGGAGCAGGCGTTCCAGCCGGACTGGCCCGCGGCCGCCGCCGGTTTCGTGGCCGCGTTCCGCGAGTCGATCGGCGACGATGTGGACAACCCCCGCCTGATCGAGCTGGTCGGTGAACTCTCCCTGGCCAGCGAGCGCTTCCGCAGCCTGTGGGCCCGGCACGACGTGCGGGCGCTGGAGGGCGGCCTGTCGTGCGTGAACCACCCGCTGGTCGGTGAACTGCGCCTGCACCGGGAGAAGCTTCCGGTGGACGGTCTGCTGCTGGTGATCTACTACCCCGACCACACCCAGGAAAGTCAGGACAAGTTCCGTCTCCTGGCGTCGTACGCAGCCACCGTGACCGCTTAGGCTTTTCGGGTGCGTCCTTCCCCCCACGTGCTCGACCTGTTCGCGGTGCCGGAAGACCCGCAGCCCCTGCCGGGTGGCCAGGGGTTCACCGTGCGGGCCGGTGACCTGGTGCTCAGTCCCGATCGCGACCCCGTCACCCAGGACTGGCTGAGCCCGCTGCTGGCGCGGTTCGCCGTCCGCCTCGACGTGGACCCGGCCCGGCATCCGCAGGATCTGCGCGTCGCGATGCCGGTGCCCGCGCGCGACGGGTCGTGGGTGGTGGACGGGTGGGGTGCCAGCCGTTACGAACCCGGCACCGTCACCTGCCGGAACCTCGACGTGACGATTGCCGCCGGGCACGTGCTGCACGCCCGGTTCGCGTCGCTGGTGCGCGAGCAGCCGGCCGGCCTGGAGGGCCGTACCGATCGCTGGTCGGTGGCCGAGCGGGTGGCGTTCTGGGAAGCTCCGGTGCCGCCGTTGCGGCCGGCGGTCGCGCACTGGGTGACGCGCATCCGGGCGTCGATCGACGGGTCACCTCTGGGGCCCGATCAGCTGGTGCACCGTGACCTGGCCGGGAACGTCCTGCTCGACGCCGGGGGCGCCCCGGTCGTGATCGACGTGTCCCCGGCGTGGCGGCCGGTGCTGTGGGCCGACGCGGTGTGCGTGCTCGACAGCGTGATGTGGCAGGGCGCGCCGGTCGAGGTGCTGCGTGAGTGGACGTCGGGCCCGGCCCGCTCGGCGATGCTGCGGGCGGCGGTTTTCCGGCTGGTCGCGGACAATCCCGGTGAGCCGCAGGGCCTGGACGCGTACCTCGACGCGGTCGGCCCGGTCATGGTGCCGGCCTGATCCGAACTTTTCGGCCGGCCCGCGCATCTCACTTGTCCGGAGCAGCAACTGGATGAGAGGGAGTGCCGGGATGCCCGGGGAGGAATGGTCGGTCTCGACGGTCGTGGGCTGGTGCCTGGTCACGGTGCTGCTCCTGGGCGCGGGCGTGGCCCAGGCCGTGGCACCGCCCGACCTGACGGCGATCACCCGTTCCGGTCGTCAGGATTCCCGGACGCCCGCGGCGGCCGCCCCGAACCGGCGACCCAGCTCGTCCACTGCTGCCAGTAGTTCGGGTGGTCCCTCGACCGTGAAATCGGCGTCGAACCGGGCGATCGAGGCAGCCAGCCCGGCCCACGACCAGGAACCCAGCGTCAGCCGGCAGGTTCCGGGGCTCAGCGGCTCAAGCGTTCCGTCGCCGATGTGGGGCGCGACGGTGGACGCGTCGGTGTTCAGGACGACGGTTCCCTGACAGGGCCATTGTGGGTCGCCTTCGCGGGACCCGCGGAACAGCCCGGTGACGAACGTGGCGGGATCGCCGCCCGGGATCTCCCGGCGGGTGAATCGGGGACCGTTGGGCGTGCGCAGTGACATCCGGTCGGCGCGGAAGGTGCGCCAGTCGTCCTTGTCGGTGTCCCAGGCCAGCAGGTACCAGCGGCCGTGACGGCTGACGAGGTGATGCGGCTGCGCCCGGCGGGGCGGCCGGTCGGGATCGGTGCCGTAGTCGAAACGCACGGTCTCCTGGCCCCGCACCGCATCGGCCAGGGCCATCAGCACCTGGGGGTCGGCGTCGACGGGGCTGCCGACGGCCGTCACCTCCAGCGCGTCGATGCGGTGCCGCAGCCGCGACGGCATGACCTGCCGCACGGTTGCCAGGGCCCGGTTCGCCGCCTCGGACACCCCGGCCCCGCTGACCGTGGCCAGTCTCAAGGCCACGGCGAGGGCCACGGCCTGCTCGTCGTCGAACAGCAGCGGCGGCAGATCCGCCCCGGCCTCGAGCCGGTACCCCCCGTCGGGCCCCTTGAACGCGGCGATCGGATACCCCAGCTCCCGCAGCCGGTCCACGTCGCGCCGCACGGTGCGGGGGCTGACGTCCAGACGCTCCGCCAGCACCTGCCCCGGCCAGTCCCGCCGCGCCTGCAACAGCGAGAGCAAGGACAGCAGCCGCTCCGAGGTTCCGCTCATCCCTGCATGATGCCCCGAGAAGAGGCCAGACCCTGACCGCTAAAACCTTCCGTGATCATGCAAAACCTCCCCAGAGTTCTAGAACTGTCGGCCGGAGAGTTCTAGAACGCCGGGGAGGTTTTGCATGATCACGGAGGGGTGGAGCGTCGCGTATGTTTCAGCGGTGACAATCGTTGAATCTCCGCGCGCTCTGCGCAGAGACGGTAACTGGGTGCGATGGGTTCTGCTCGCCGCCTGGATCGTCCTCGTAGTGTTCACCGTTCTGCTCGGTGAGCGGGAGGGGCGTTTCGGCGACCTCGAAAAAGATCTCGCTGCCGGCAAGGTGACCGAGGTGTCGGTCAGCGGGGAGATGCCTGGCGAACAGCAGTCCGAGCAGACGGTCCACTGGCGGGACGGCCTGTTCCGCCGTACCGACGTGATCATGACCTACTCCGGCGGGGAGAGGCCGGGGTTCCACGGCACGATCGTCCAGGCCCCGAACGCCGTCACCTATCTGCAGCAGCAGTACCCCGGCGTCACCGTGAGGTCGGTCGGCGAGCGACAGGCCACCAGCGACTTCTACGGCTTCGGCAATATGAGTCCGGCGCTCGGGATCCTCTACGCGGTGGTGTACTTCGGCACCCTGCTGCGGATCATCGCGGGACCGCAGCCCTGGCGGGCCACCCGCTGGGCATGGTTCTGGGTGTGGTGCTTCCTGGCGCCGGTCGCCCCGCCGCTGTTCCTGACCCTCGCCGGGCCCACCCCGCTCGTCCCCGCCCCGAAGAATCTCAACCGCCGGCTGACCGGGGGCTGGGCCCTTCTGCTGGTGGCCTTCGTCTCGGCCGTGCTCGGAGGCACCGCCCTGTCGTTCTGAACTACGGACGCGCGTACCACTGCGCCAGACGCCCGAAACCCTCTTCCAGGCTCACCGCCGGGGTCCAGCCGAGCGTGGCCCGGGTGGTGCTCTGGTCGAACCAGTGCGCGGTGGCGAGCTGTTCGGCCAGGAAACGGGTCAGGGGCGGGTCGTCGCGACGCCGGCCCAGGGCCCAGACCCCCTCGACCGCGGCCCCCGCGGCCCAGGCCACGGGGAAGGGAATGCGCCGGGTCGGGGCCGGCACCCCGGCGGCATCGCAGAGCCGGGCGAAAAGATCGGCCACCGGCCGGGGCTCGCCGTTCGTGACGACCAGGGCGCGGCCGTGGGCCACGTCGATCCGGTCGAGGGCCGCGACGGTGGCGTCGACGGCGTTGTCCACATAGGTCGTGTCGATGAGCGCCGCCCCGGAACCGATGAGCGGCAGACGACCCTCGCGGGCCCGCTGCACGATCCGGCCGACCAGCTGGGTGTCGCCCGGACCCCAGACCAGGTGGGGGCGCACGGCGACGACGGCCAGTGCGGACGAGTCGGCCGCCAGGGCGATCAGCTCGCCCGCGGCCTTGCTGCGCGCGTAGTTGCCCCGCGCGTGCTCCGGATCGGCGGGCCCCGCACCGTCACCGATCAGCGCCACACCGCCGTGGGCGACCGACGGCGACGACACGTGCACCAGGCGGGACGCGCCCGCCCGCTGCATCGCGGCGACGAGATGGCGCACCCCGTCGACATTCACGGCCTCGTACTCGGCCCACGGACCGATCACGTTCACCTTCGCGGCCAGGTGCACCACCGCGTCCATACCCTCGACGGCCCGCAGAAGAGTGGACGAGTCGGTGATGTCGCCGTTGATCTCCTGAATACCGGCGACACCGGCCAGCGACGACGGACGGCGCTGGAGCACCGTCACGTCGTCGCCCCGTTCGGCCAGTTTCCGGGCCACCCCGCCGCCGAGCATCCCGCCGGCGCCGGTGACGAGGATCTTCACGAAGAGCGCGAGCCGGCGAGCAGAGCCGCTGCCCGGCGGCCCACCTCGTCCCGGTCGATCTTGGAGTTGTGGCGGATGTCGGTCTTCAGGGCATCGGTGACGAGCACCGCGACCAGTTCCAGCCCGGCCGCGGCCCGCACGGCGGCGGCCAGTTCCAGCGGCGCGACCCCGAGTTCGGCGTCGGGAGCCTCGACCACGGCCACCAGCTGGTGCGCCCCGGCCCGGCCGATCCCGACCAGCGCCGCGCGCCGCACCCCGGGCACGGTCTGGATCCGCTGCTCCACGCCGTACGGCGTGACGAAACCACCCGCGGGACGGATCACGTGGATCAGTCGCCCCTCGACCCAGAGCCGGCCGTCGGCGTCGAAATGCCCGACGTCACCCGTGCGGTGCCAGCCGTCGGTCGTCGACGTCTCCCGCTGGGTCAGCCACAGCTGGTCGTAGCGCTCCTTGAGATGCGGCGCCCGCACCAGGATCTCGCCGGTGACGGCGGTCTTGGCGGTCGTCTCCGTCCGGCTCGCCCGGCCGTCCGCGTCCAGCGGGCTGATCCGGATCTCCACCCCCGGCATCGGCCGGCCGACCAGCACACCGTTGCCCGGACCGGCCGCCACCAGCTCGGGCAGGTCGACGTCGGTCAGCAGCAGGGCCTCGGTCATGCCGTACGGCGTGTGCAGCTCCGCCTGCGGCAGCAGACCCTGCAACGTGGTGAGCAGCTCGGCCGGCACCGGGGCCCCGGCCGACAGCAGCAGCCGCACCCCGGTCAGCGCCGAGCGGTCGTCAGCAGTCAGTGCGGACGAGGTCGCGAGCACGTTGGCCAGCGCGGCGGGGGAGGCGAACACCACCGTGGCGTCGAGCGCCCGCGCGGCCTGGGCCAGGGCACTCGCGGTCAGGGTGCGCGGCGCGGTGACATCCATCGCCGGCACCACCGAGGGCACGCCCAGCCCCGGGCCGAAGAGGGCGAACGGGGCGAACGCGGCGACGAAACGGTCGTCGTCGTAAGGGTTCTCGCTGCCTGTGCGGAGCTTGTAGGCCGACCGGAGGGCATCGCGCACGCCCTCGAGCTGACGGTGGGTGTAGACCACGCCCTTGGCCGGTCCGGTCGAACCCGAGGTGAAGATGACCATCGCCTCGGCATTTTCGGCCGGGGCGGGCGGAAGGTCGATCAGCGTGACCTTCTTCAGGTCTTCCAGCGCCAGGCCGGCGCCCAGGGCCTTCGCCCGGGCCGAGCCGGCGGCGATGCCGACCGAGATCTTCTGCCCCGGCCAGCGCAGCGCCCGGGCGGCCAGCAGCCCCCGGTCGATCCCGATGACGTGCTTCACCGCCGAGCCCCGGATGGCCCGGTGCAGGCCGGGCAGGCCCAGACCGGCGTCGGCGATCACCGCGACGGCACCGATGCGCAGGCAGGCGTAGAGCGCGACGGTGAGGTCGGCGCCGGGCGGGACGAGCAGCGCGACCCGGTCGCCGGGCTTCACCCCACTGGCGGTCAGCCCGGCGGCGACGCGATGAACATCACCCGAGAGCTGCATCCAGGTGGTCGTGCGCCAGCTGCCGATCTGCCCACTCCCGTGCCCGGTCGGCTCGACCAGGGCGGGTGAGAGGTCTTGCGCGCGGGTCTCGAGCGGAGCCCACAGTGACCGGCGGGCCTCATCGGGGAGGAACCGCTGGATCACCTCGGGGAGGCCATCGGTGGTGCGGTGGGACGGCACCGCCGGTGACCCGGGCAGCCGGGGCTCCACGTCGTCCTCAAGCCACTGTCGTACCGCGCGGGCCACCTCGGCGTCTTCGGCCACCAGGTGGCCGGCCTTCTCGAACCGGTGCACCTTCGCGTGCGGCAGGCGCGAGCGCAGGTCACGCAGGTAGAGATCGGTGAACACCGGGTCGCGGGGGCCCCAGAGCATCAGGGCGGGCCGGTCGGAAAGGCCCGGCAGCCCGTCGACGATGCCCTGCAGCGCGGGCCAGCTCGGGTGCTCGGCGTTCACCGGGATGTCCTCGACGAACTCGTCGATCCCGCCACGCCGCGAGGCGCCGCGGTAGGGGTCGAGATAGCCGGCGCGCACCTGCGGGGTCAGCCGCGGGTGGGCGATCGCCAGCGTGCCCTGCAGGAAGATCGGGGTGGTCGCGGTGACCAGGCGCCGCAGGCCGGGCAGCCGGGCCGCGGCGATCAGGAACGGCAGCGCCGAGCCGGGGGGCTGGTGCACGGCCGTGTTGAGCAAGGCCACGCCGGCCAGGCCGGCGCGGTGGTTCACGGCCCAGCCCAGGGAGATGCAGCCACCCCAGTCGTGCCCCAGGGTGACGACGGGGCCCTGGATACCGAGCTCGTCGGTCAGGGCCCCCAGGTCGTCGAGCCGCTGACCCAGGCGCCGCCGGCCCGTGCGCGACGACCAGCCCATGTTCAGCTGGTCCATCGCGATCACGCGCCACGGGCGGTCGCCGGTCGACAGCTCGGCGATGACGTGCCGCCACAGGTACGACGAGGTGGGGTTGCCGTGCACGCACAGCAGCGTGCCGACGGGTTCGCGGTCGAGCACGGCCTGGTTGTCCAGCACGTGCCAGGTGCCCTCGGCCGTAGCCACCGAGCGCACCCACCGGGGGTCCACGCCCTCCGCGATCTTCAGTGTCATCGGCTGGGTCACCAGATCACGGGCAGGACGCCCGCCGTGAAGCCCGCCGCGCCGCAGACCAGCAGGACCTTGTCGCCCTTGGCCAGCTGCCCCTGCTCGGAGGCCAGGCTCAGCGCGAGCGGGATGCTGGCCGCGGCGTTGTTGCCGAACCGGTCGAGGGTGACCGCGACCCGGTCGCGCGGGTAGTCGATCGCCGCGCAGAGGGCCTCGGTGACGCTCTTGGAGACCTGGTGCGGAACGATCATGCGGATCTCGTCGGTCTGCCAGCCCACCTCGGCGATCGTCTTCTCGATCAGCGGCGGGATGTGCTCGATGGCCAGCTTCTGCAGCGTCGAGCTGTCGCACTCGAAGTACGAGCGGGAGTTGTCGCGCACCATCAGGTTGCCGCCGTAGAGCACCGTGGAGAGCTCCCACTGCGAGCCGTCGGAGACGAACCGCCCGGGCAGCAGACCGGTGTTCTCCTCCTCGGTGGCCTCCAGCAGCACCGCGGCCCCGGCGTCGCCCAGGGTCAGCGCCGCGAGCTTGGTGCGCAGCTCGATGGAGCTCAGGATCTCCCAGTTGATCGTGGGGGAGAGCACCTCACCGGCCACCACCAGCACCCGGCGGGCCCGGCCGGTCGCGATCGACGCGGCGGCGAAGTCCAGGCCGTTCAGGAAGCTGTTGCAGGCGTTCTTGATGTCGGCGAACGTGGCGTTCCGAGCGCCCATCTTGTGCTGCACGATGGCCGAGGTGGCCGGCTCGGAGACGTCGTGGGACGCCGAGGAGTAGATCAGCAGGTCGACCGACAGCGGGTCGACGTCGGCGTTGCGCAGGGCCGCCAGCCCGGCCTGGGAGGCCAGGTCGGAGGAGGTCGTGCCCGGCACCGCGTGACGCCGCTCGCCCACACCGGTCAGACGCTGGACCAGTCCGCCGGGCATGGTGAAGCCCCGACTGCGGGCAGTAACGGCGTCTTCGATCTCGGCGGACGTGACCACGCCGTCCGGAATCGCATGTCCGGTACTGACCACCGCAGAATTGATCAAGACTCTCTCACCTTGGCGACTGTGGGTAGTGAAGGTCCGGACCTGACGTCTCTGTCTCCGGGCCGAGGCCGTCTGCCATCCTGACACGGAATTTCACATCCGCTTCCTGCGGGGCCACCCCTGCTCGTGTCGGTTACTGACATGTCATGACGACGAGCGGCCCGGGGTGGGCGTTCCGTCGCCCCTTCGGGCCCGGCCCGGGAATACACAGCGTCACTGTTCATCGGAACGGGTTCGCCGGGTCTTCCGGGACCTGGTCGCCCGTGGCTGGTTCCCCGGGCCGCCCGATGGCGCCGCGGTGCGGTCGGCCCGCGAAAAGGTGCCCCGGTCGGTGGTCGGTGGCCGAAATCCAATGAGGGACGAGGAAACTGGCGATTCTGGTCGGGTGCGGCCGAAGTGGGTTGCCAGTCGCGGATTTACGGACGTGTGTGGGTCGCTGACGCTGTGTGCCCGGCGGAATTGCCCGTTTCGGAGCGGTATTTGGATGAGTGTTGGTCCATGTACGGAAAGGGCAGGTTGCGTTCCGGGGTCTGAGCTGTGAATATGATCAATACATCGGCTTCCGTGGGCGAGTGGATCAGGCTCACTCTGCCCGGACCCAGCCGGATGTCCCCAACGTTTCCGGCAACCCGGTCGCCGGCCCTCGAGCAGAGCGTGGGGCCCGCACCGATCCGGTGCCGTCTCCTACGAGCACGGGCCCGGGTCTTCCCCAGCCGCTTTCCCGTAAGGCAGATCCAGATGACGAGCAGATCACCTTCGACGGCCCCCACCACCACGCTGCGCCTGGTGCGCCAGGGTCGCCACGCGGCCGCTCCGGAGCCGGAGATCGAACCGGGCTCGGAGATGGCCCTGGCGATGCTCATGTCGCAGGCCTTCGACCAGCCCGGCGCCCTCGACCGCCCGATGGTCGTGAAGCAGCGCATCGCCCGCGACGCCGGCAACCTCCGCCGCCTGCGCCGCGTGCTGACCGATGTCAGCGACCCCGTGCGCCGCGCCGAAACCCAGGCGGCCGTGCGCACACTCAGCGAGCACATCGCTGCGGAGAACGACGCTCTGGACCAGATGATCGAGCAGGGCCGCACCCGCCGCTGGGGCCCGAACGACTTCGAGCCCGGCGACCGTGTGCGCTATCTCTCGGTCTGGTACGAGGTCATTACGGTGGGTCCCATCGGCCTCACCGTCCGTTTCCACCGCCCGCGCGACGGCAGCAGCTGGGACGTCCCGGCCGAGTATGCGAAGGTCACCGGCCGTCGCCGCAACGGTGTCGAAGACATCGACGCGGCGTGATCGACAGGCCGTACTCGCTGGTCTACGCCGGCACCGCGGGGGCCGACCTGAGTGAGCGCGAGCTGAGGCGATGGCCGGTCCGGGTCGCGACCGCAACGCCGCGGATGTTCGCCCCCGACCGATGCGCCTGCTGACCCGGCAGGCTCCCCGGATGCGCCGGCCGATCGGCGGCTCCGCCCCGGAAATCGCTGTGCGAGAACTCCTCTACGACCGGGCGCAGGTGTAGACCCTGCTCTCGGCCGGTGTCTCGCCGGTCACCGGGAAGGTGACCTCTGCGCGCCGGGGCTCGACCTCGTCCTCAATCATTTCTCCTACCCGGACCGAGAAGGCGCCCACCGCATCAGATGTCGGTGGATCCCGCGAGATCCTTCCGCGTGAGCAGGTCATCCGGCCGGGGGCCTGGAGCGAGATCGTCATCGCGGTCCCGGAGTCACTGTCGAGGGGCAGGCGCCGGGGTGTGGGTGTGACGTCGACGCTGTCGATGATCGCCGAGACGACGTGGGCCGGGGCGCTGGTCGTGAAACGCTGCCGCCCTCGAACAGGTCGTGCAGGCGCCGCAATCCCCGATAGGAGCCACCCTCCTGGAGCCCGGCCGCCCGCCGCCGAGGCCCCCTCAAACCTTCCGCGATCATGCAAAACCTCCCCAGAGTTCTAGAACTCTTGCGCTGAAAGTTCTAGAACTCCGGGGAGGTTTTGCATGATCACGGAGGAGTTGGGGGTCGCGTCAACCCCCGCTGGATCGCGGGTTCAGCCCGGGGGCAGTGCCGACAACGATGGCTGGCGCCGGTGCGCCTGGTGCAGTCCGGTTCCGAGTGAAAACCATTGTCGCAGTGGTCCACCGCGAAGTCGGCGAAATCCGCCGATACGCCCTACGGGCGTGGTTCAGGCGGTTTATGGTGGCCGAGCCGCTGCGGTTCAGCGCACCGCGTGGCGGGGGACCGACACGAGCCGAGGCCCTGGGCCCGGCCCGCGCCCTGATCGTGCCGATCTCCGCGAGAGCTCCTTCCGACTGAGGGGATCGACCATGTCCACCACCGCGTTCGCGAGAGGGCTGCGGTTACGCCGGCTCTCCCGTTCCGGCGACGACAGATTCGTCGTCGTGCCGCTCGACCATCCGATCAGCGACGGCCCGATCATGCCCGGCACCGCCCTCGACGACCTGGTCGCCGCGGTGGCCGAGGGCGGAGCCGATGCTGTCGTCCTGCACAAAGGAGCGCTGCGCCGCGTCGAGCCGTACCGGTTCGCCGACCTCAGCCTCATCGTGCACCTCAGCGCGAGCACCGCCCAGGCCCCCGACCCGGATGCCAAATACCTGGTCGCGACCGTGGAGGAGGCGCTGCGGGCCGGGGCCGACGCGGTGAGCGTGCACGTGAATCTCGGCTCGCTCGACGAGCGCCGGCAGGTGGCCGACCTGGCCGCGGTGGCCGAGGCCTGCGACCGCTGGAACCTTCCGTTGCTGGCCATGGTGTACCCGCGTGGCCCCCGCGTCAGCGATCCGCGGTCGCCCGAGCTGATCGCCCACGCCGCCCTGCTCGCCGCCGAGCTCGGGGCCGATCTGGTGAAGACGCCGTACTGCGGTGACGTGGCCGCCATGCGCGACGTGGTGCGGACCTGCCCGATCCCCCTGCTCACAGCCGGTGGTGTGCGCATCGCCGACACCTCCGAGCTGATCGAGCACGTGGATGCCGTGATGAGCACCGGGGCGGCCGGCGTTGCCATGGGCCGCAGCATCTTTCAGTCCGGTGACCCGGCCACGGTCACCCGCTCGGTGGTCCGGGCCGTGCGCCGGGCGCCAGAGGTCTCGGGTACGCGCGCGCCCGTGCGCCCGGTCGAGATCCTCGCCCGCTGACCCGCAGCTGAACCCGTAGCGCCTCCCAACCCAAGGAGAACGTAGATGAAGCTCTGCTGGCTGGACGTCACCACAAGCAACGGGTCGCGGGAAGCGATCATCGAAGAGGCCCTGCACCACGGTATCGACGGCATTCTGACCGATGATCTGGGCACGCTGGGGAGTGTTCCGCCGAGCGTCACCCGGGTGCTGTTCCTGCGGGAGAGCAACGACTTGCCCGACGAACTGCCCGGTGTCGACGTGGTGATCGCCGATCCGGCCCGCCACGGGGACCCGGCGGTCCTGGCCCTGAAATACCCCGACGTGGAGGTGGGGCCGTTCGTCGAGATCGTCGACGCGCCCTCGCTGGAGAACGCCTGCCGCGCCGCCGCCACGCAGAAGTGGAGCCTGCTGAGGTTCCGCGACCCCACCAAGATCCCGTTGGAGATCGTGCTCGCCGCGGCCGACCGGGCCCAGGGCAGCATCATCACCGAGGTCGCCGACGTGGAGGAGGCCGGCATCGTCTTCGGCGTGCTGGAGCGGGGTTCCGACGGGGTACTACTCGCGCCGCAGGTGGTGGGTGACGCCGCGCGCCTGGCTGAGGCGGCGCAGACGGTCACGCCCGAACTGAAACTGGTGGAGCTGGTGGTCAAGGAGGTGGCGCACGTCGGCATGGGCGAGCGCGCCTGCGTGGACACCTGCACGTACTTCCGGCAGGACGAGGGCATTCTCGTCGGGTCGCACTCCACCGGCATGATTCTCTGCGTCAGCGAGACCCACCCGCTGCCGTACATGCCGACCCGCCCGTTCCGGGTCAACGCCGGGGCGATCCACTCGTACACCCTGTCGGTCAACGAGCGCACCAACTACCTCAGCGAACTGCGCTCGGGCAGTCAGGTTCTCGCCGTCGACGCGCGGGGCCAGACCCGTGCGGTCACGGTCGGCCGGGTGAAGATCGAGACCCGTCCCCTGCTCTCGGTCACGGCCGAGGCCCCCGACGGCACCCGGGTCAACCTGATCCTTCAAGACGACTGGCACGTGCGAGTTCTCGGCCCGGGTGACGCAGTGCTCAACAGCACCGAACTGACGCCGGGCGACCGGGTCTGGGGCTACCTGCCCACCGCCTCGCGGCACGTCGGCTACCCGATCGACGAGTTCTGCCTGGAACAATAACGTCCCCGTGATCAGGCAAAGTGTCCCGGGGACACTTTGCCTGATCACGAACGAATCAGAACTTCAGGGCGGGGAAATCCTTGCGCGCCTGATCGAACTCAGCCTGCTTCCAGCCCGAGTTGAACACCGTCGCGGCCCGGCCGCTCAGGTCCTTACCGGCGGCCGCGCTGGTGAACAGCACGTACTCGCCGACATTCATCGACCGGGTGTACGCCGGGTCGGCGCCGTCGTTCTCCATGCGCGTCGGGAAGTACTGCGCCGTGAGCCCGAAGAACTTCTCCATCACCTCGGGGCTCTTACCGCCCTCCTGCCACAGCGGCAGGAACCAGCCCTTGAACCAGGCGGCGTTCCTCGCCCCGGCCGGCAGGTTGTCGCTGCCCTTCGAGAAACTGGCGAGAACCCGCTCGGCGTCGGCGGTACGGCCGGTGCTGGCGTAGAAGTCGTACAGGCAGAACTCGGCCCACTTCGAGTCACCCCAGATCGGGAAGGCCGGCGAGCCGTGCGTGCCCTGGCTCGCACCCTCCACCTGGTGGCAGGCCTCGTGCACGATGATGTCGTGTAGCTGGGTGTCGTCCTCCTTCCAGTTGCCGTAGCCGATGTCGTTCGTGGTGCGGAAGCTGGACTTGGCGTCGAACCGGCCAGAGACCGTGCCGCCGCTCACCGTGTCCTTGTGCAGGAAGAACAGCGCGGGTTTCGGCGCGCCCCATTGCTCGCACGCCGTGCCGACCTTCGCCGTCAGGGTGCGCGGGGCGTCGCACGCGCCGTACGACTTCTTCAGGTACTTCCACACGTCCGTCGCGAACGGTGTCACCCAGGCGGTCTGCGCCGCGGGCAGGGCTTTGAGCTGGTCGTTGTAGTACACGGCCACGTCGCCGTTGCAGCCGACCCGCGTGAGCTTGTCGGTGTGCTCGGCCACGTAGTCGGTGAGGGTCGCCGGGGCGTCGGTGTGGCAATCGGCGGTGGTCGGCTTCGGGTCCGAAGTCGTCGTGGTGGTGGGTTTCTGGGTAACTGTGGACGTCGGTGTCGGCGCGGCGGTCGGCTTCGGCGGAGCGGTGGTGGCCGTGGGCGGGGTGGCCGTGGGCGGGGTGGTCGTTCCGTTGGCCCCGGTCACCGCGACCTCGTAGATCCGTGCGGCGGCGCCCTGGTGGCGCTTCTGTTCGGGGGTGCTCACCAGGAGCTGCACGTACCGGCCCGCGGTCGTGACCGTCCGGGTGGTCTGCGCCGCGTGGTTGTTCCGCACCCGCGTCACGGTCGTGTACTTCTTGCCGTCCGCCGACACCCGCACCGTGAAGGCCCGCGTGTTGAGCGACGCGTCCTCACCCCCGGCCTGCGCGTGCTGGACGGTCACCGAGGTCAGGTCGTACGAGCGACCGAGGTCGATCGTCAGGCGGGGCGTGCGCGCACCGGAGCACCACTTGTCCGAACGCCCGCCGTCCACCGTGCCGTTCACGGCCTGAGCCGGGGTCTCGCTGGTCGTGCAGGCGGCCGAGCCGGTGACCTTCTTGTTCAGGGCCAGGTTGGTCGCCTTCTCGGCCGGGGGGCTCGCGGCGGTGGTCTTGGCGGCCCAGGGCCGCACGGCCAGAGCCGGTGACGCGACCAGCGCCACACCGACCCCGAGCACCGCGGCCGCCGTGCCGGTGGAGTAGAGCAACCGCTTGCGGTTACCCCGTACGGGTCGTGCCATGCGTCGTCCTCCGAGTTCAGGGTTCGGCGCCGGCGGACCGGCCGCCGGCGGATGACGATCAGCCACGCAATCGTCATCCGGCCTAGCCGGATGTCGGGGGAGTATCAAGGCGTTCCCAAGAAACACCCGTGCGGGAGTGCACCTTTCAGTGAATGGTCAACGCCCTGTACGGGTTCGGACGACAGCGAGTGTGCCGTCAGAGGCAGTTGCCCACCGAGGACGACCCGTCGGCGGTGCCGGCACTGCCGGTGGTGAACGCTTCGGTGCGCTGACGCCCCGTGCCGTGCGCGCCCTCGGCGAACCAGGGGATGCCGGGCTGGTCGCCGACCGCCTCCAGGGAGTTCAGCAGCTCGTCCAGGTCGCCGTCTTCCAGCGTGAGCTTGTTCTCCCGCACCGAGTCGCCGAGATAGGCCCCGGCCAGGCAGTCGGCCTGGAGCTCGTGCTCGATGGTCAGACGATGCGAGATGCCCAGCGAATCCTGCACGGCGTGGGCGTACTCGTGGCCGATCACGTAGAAGACGAACGCGTCGCCGATCGACTCGTACTGCTCCTTGATGAAGTTCGCGTCGTAGGCGATGAAGTTCTCGCTCGGGCAGAAGAAGGCATTGTTCTGCGCGAAGGGCTCACCGCCGCAGGTGCCGTCGTCCGGCCCGGCGTAGGGGATGACCGCCTCGACCGGCTGGAACTGCCCACCTTGCGAGGCGAAGAACGTCGCCCAGTAGTTCTCGATCGAGCCCACCGCGCCGTTCAGATCCTGTTCCAGCTCACTCGTGGCCGGGGATTCCTCCGGTCCGGAGCCCGGATCGCCCGCGGAACAGCCGGTCAGCGCGAGCACGACGACGACCGGGGCCAGCCGCATCCACAGCAACCTCATATCGCCCGATAATAGGTCAGAGGTGATCTCTCGTCCCGTCGGGAGCGGGTCGTCTACGTGCAGGCGATGAAGGCCAAACCTGAGAAGCGGCAGCCATCCGCCGCCTGACCAGGGGCTGGCCCAGCAGGATCCCGCCGAGCACGAGCAGCAGCCCGGCCAGCTGCTTGACCCCGAACGCCTCCGACCCGACCAGCACCCCGAGCAGCACGCCCGCCACCGGGTTCAGCAGCCCGATCAGCCCCACTGTCGCGGCGTTCAGACGCCGCATGCCCTCGAACCAGACCGTGAACCCCAGCGCCGTGGCCACGAACGTCACGTAGCCGTAGGCCACCACCCGCTCGGGAGTCAGGGCCGGGGGAGCACCCTCGATGAGCCCGGCCACGGGCAGGATCAGCAGTCCACCCGCGATCAGCTGCCACGAGGTCAGGGCCAGGAGGTTCACGTCCGGGCTCCAGCGTTTGGTCAGGATCGCCCCGACGCACGACAGGGTCATGGCGGCGAGCGAGGTCAGCACCCCGCGGTAGTCGACCGAACCCGGTTCGCCCAGCAGCATCAGGGCCACCCCGCCGATCCCGATCACGGCCCCGGCCACCGCGGGCACCTGGGGCCGCTCGGCCAGAAGAGGCCAGGCCAGCAGCATGAGCATCACCGACGAGGTGGCCATCAGGGTCGACGCGATGCTCGCCGGCAGCAGCTGGGCCGTGGCGTAGATCAGGGTGAAGAACGCCCCGAAGTTCACGGCCCCCAGCAGCAGCGACCGCCACCACCACGAGCCTTTCGGCAGCTCCCGGGTGATGAGCAGCAGCAGGATCCCGGCCGGCAGGGCGCGCAGGGCCCCGCCGTAGAACGGGTAGTCGGCGGGCAGGCTCTGCCGCGTGACGAAGTACGTCGCACCCCAGGAGATCGGGGCGACGGCCGTGATCATCACCCACCGCATATTAGCTTCCATGGAAGCTAATATAGCTTCCCGGGAAGCTATAAACTCACCACCATGACCGATCACGTAGCCCGCGTAGAACAGGAGTGGGCCCGCGAGCGTCCACAATTGGATGTCGGCCCGATCCGCGTGATCGGCCGGCTGCACCGCCTGGCCAACGCCCTCACCCCGCAACTGACCCGCGTCTACCGCGAACATGGGCTCAGTGAGGGCGAGTTCGACGTGCTGGCCGCGCTGAGGCGGGCCGGCGCACCCTACGAGCGGGCCCCGGGCGAGCTGGCGAACTTCACCATGGTCACTACCGGCGCCATGACCAAACGCCTCGACCGGCTGTGCGGGGCCGGTCTGGTCACCCGTCGGGCCAGCGAAATTGA
The DNA here is from genome assembly GCF_021129235.1 of Kineosporia mesophila. GTDB lineage: Bacteria > Actinomycetota > Actinomycetes > Actinomycetales > Kineosporiaceae > Kineosporia > Kineosporia mesophila. The sequence continues at coordinate 16,322 of NZ_JAJOMA010000029.1, read as the reverse complement.
TGGACGAGGACGCGTGGTCGCGCTGACGCCTCACGGCGTCGAGGTGATCGACCGCGCCTTCGATGCCCACATGGCCAACGAGAAAGAACTCCTGGCCCACTTCACCCCCGAGGAACGCCAAACCCTGGAAGCCCTGCTGACCACCTGGCTAGAACGCTACGAGAGCCAAGGCCCCCCAACCCTTCCGTGATCATGCAAAACCTCCCCGGCGTTCTAGAACTCTCGCGGCGAGAGTTCTAGAAGTCCGGGGAGGTTTTGCATGATCACGAAGAAAAAAGGGGGTTAGGGGGTCAGGGCTGTGGCGCAGGAGGTCTGGCCGCTGCACTTCTTCGCCCGGATGACCCTGCGGTGCAGTTCCGCACGGCTCCTCCTCGACACGTCCCGGTAGACGTTGTGCATCTCGAGTGGGTCGGTGGCCAGGTCGTAGTACTCGCGGTCGCCGTTGTCGTACTCGACGTAGAGCCACTTCCGGCTGCGCAGGGCCGTGTAGTTCGGGGGGATGGGGCTGCGGAAGATGCCGTTGTCCGGGTCCATCCGGTCGAGCTCCATGCCGGTGTGCTCGATCAGTGAGTAGAGCCGGTCGGTGACCCCGCCCTTCCACAGCGGCACCAGGCTCTGGCCGTCGACGGTGGTGGGTACCGTCGCCCCCGCGATCTCGCCGAACGTCGAGCGCAGGTCGACGGTGGACGCCGGGGCGCTGACGGTGCTGCCGGCCGGCACGTCCGGTCCGACCACGATCATCGGCACGTTCACGTCGGTGTCGAAGGCCGTCATCTTGCCGCTGATCAGCGAGTGCTCACCCATGTGATAGCCGTTGTCGGAGCTGAACACGATGTAGGTGTTGTCGGCGATGCCGCTCTTCTCGAGCTGGGCCCGCACGGAGCGGATCATGTCGTTGATCGACTGCACCGCCTGCACCCGCTGCCGGAACTGCTGATCCATCTTCGCTTTCCGTGACGGCGTCAGCTTCTGCGAGGCCAGCCACCGCGGCGGGTTCGTGTTCTTCCGGTCGTAGGAGCCCGCCGTCCGCGGCGCCTTCAGCCCCGGGTAGGTATCGGCGTGACGCGGCGCGGGGATGTACGGCTTGTGCGGCGTGAAGGTGGAGAGCTCCAGCATGAACGGCTCGCCCTCGGCCGCCGACCGCCCGATGAAGTCCTGCCCGAGGCCCGACAGCACGTCGGTCAGGTAGTCCGCATCGTTCCTGCCGTAGTGCCGGACCTGGCCGTTGATGTTCAGGTTGTAGCTGAACCCGGCGTAACCGCTCGCCGCGAGCGCCCACTCGTCCCAGCCGGCCGGGTTGTTCGTCGTCGGCTTCTTCGGGCTGCCGGGCTGGTACTCGTTCATGTACTTGCCCATCATCGCCGTGCGGTATCCGGCGTCCTGAAGGTCGGTCGCGAACGTGTCCTGGTCCAGGCCCAGCTTTTTGAACACCTGATAGCCACCGCCCGTATCCGCGGTGTTTGTCTTGATGCCGGTGTTGTGCGGGTAGCGGCCGGTGAAGATGTTCGCGCGCGAGGGGCAGCACAGCGAGTTCGCCACGATGTACTGGTCGAACGTCACGCCCTCGGTCTGCATCTTCCCGACCTCGGACATGTACGGCACCAGGTTCATCGAGAGGTCGTCGGTCAGCACGAAGACGATGTTCGGCTTGCCGGCCTGCGCCGATGCAGCCGACGAGGCGGGCGCGGAACTCGCGACCGGTGATGCCGGGGCCGACGCGTTGCACGCCACCACGGCCGTCATCAGGACGGCAAAGATCAGCGCGGCAGCGCGGGTCTTCAGCATCCTGCGATCATAAGGTGCGTGCGGGTTGACTTTTGACCGATTCCGGCCGATCTTCGCTACGCATTCACCCTGAGATAACGCAAAACGACGAACGTCATTGCGCTCTTCGGGTGGAAGGGCCGGCCCTCGACGAAGACCGGCCCCGCCGTCCGGTCAGACGTAGAGCGTCCACTTCTGGTAATTGCCCCCGTTGCAGCCGAGTGTGTACACGGACCCGTCCGCGTTGCTGTCGAGGCAGCGGCCCGTCTGATTGTTGCGGATCGTGCCGTCGCTGTACCGGGTCCAGTTCTGGTAGTTCCCCCCGTTGCAGCCCAGGGTGTAGGTGCTGCCCTGGTAGTTGCTGTCGAGGCAGCGGCTGGTCGCCAGGTCGCGGATCGTCGAGGAGATGAAGTTCCACTTCTGGAAATTGCCGCCGTTGTAAGGAAGCGTGTACACGCTGCCCTGGAAGTTGCTGTCCAGGAAACGCCCGGTCTGCTGGTTCATCAGGAAGTAGCTGGTGCTGGCGGCCCGGGCCGTGGTCAGCGGGACGGCCTGGAGCTCCTTGGGCGCGTCGGCGGCCGCGGCGACGGCACTCTGGGTCGATCCGAGCACGGCGCCGGTGGCCAGTGCCCATGCGAAAGTCATTGACAGAAGGGTTGATCGGATTTTCATGGTTCCCCCTGGGAGCTACCTATGGGTTGACTGTTCTTCAGTCAGGGGAAACCTAGGCGCTACCGGGAAGGCGCTGATCCTTACCCTCGAGTCTCGTCCGAAAGAATGAGGTGACCCATGAAAACCTTCATCGAACAGGCGATCACGGCTGGAGCACGGCCGCGTGCCCGACGGTGATGTCCACCGGCGAGGATCCCGGCAGCATCAGGTGCGCGGCGTTGACGTATCCGCTGACGGCGTCGGGATCGAAAACATAGGGGCGACCCGACTCGGGGACCTGCGTGGGGCGTCCTTCGTGATCGGTGGTGACCTGCTCGTTGAACACGATGAGGGCCGCGAGCCCCTGGGCCGGGTCGATGGGCACGTGCACCTCGTAGTTCGGGGGCACGACGTGCGGCAACTCGGCGAACGGTACGCCCTCGATGCTCACGAATCCCCGCGTCAGCGTCAGGCCGAACCGGACGGGCCGGCCCGGACGCCCCACCGCGATCACCTCCAGGCCCTCCAGATGCACGCCGATCGGTGAAAGCTGAATCCCACCGTGATGGTTGGGGAGGTAGGGCCAGCCGATCTCCAGGTCGTCGGCCGTGATGTCGGCGTAGGCGGACCCGATCGCCTCGACGTCGGGCGCACCGGCGACCGTCGAGGGCAGGAGGTCGGTGACCGACCGGCTCATCGGCAGCAGGGTGCGACCGATGAGGAAACCGCCGACGTCCAGGCCGATCCGTGCCCGCGAGCCGGTGATGGTGCCGGGCATCGACGTGGTGGCGGGGGAGTGCGTCACGGCGCTCTCGTTGCCCGGCAGGCCCGGCCCCTGCGCTCCGGCCAGCCAGGCCGAGGCCTGCAGGGGGGAGCCGGATAGCACGGTGCCCCACTGCTCCTTGCGTTCGATGAGGTGGGTGGTACTCGCCATCCGTTCAGATTGAGTGACAATCCGTGACGAGCGCAAGCAAAGAGATACTCGTTCACCCACCTGGGCCTGTCGCGTAGCGAGAAGCCGGCCGGGGCCGGATCGCGACGGGGAGAGCTGGTCCGGCCCCGGCCGGGTCTGGGTGGGCAGTTCTGGTGACTACCAGAAAACGTTATGCGCTACTGGCGGTTACATCCATGGATTCCGCAGGAAAGCTGAAAAGGGTTTCCTACCGGAGCGTCGCGGCCTTCTTGATCAGCGCGTCACGCAGTGCCCGTACCGCGGGGGAGTGATCGCTGTCGCGGGTGACCACATGCACCGTGCGCGCCAGACGGGCCGGGGTCGTGACGTTCAGCAGGACGATGCCGGGCCGGGCCACAAAGGTTGAACGGGGCACCAGAGCCACCCCGAGCCCGGCGCCGACGAGATTCAGCACCACGCCGTAGCTGTCGGCCCGGGAGGTGATGCGGGGCTCGAATCCGGCCAGCCGGGCGGCCATCTCGGTCATGGCCTGGAACCCCTGGGTGCTCCGGCCGGAGATCCAGCCGGCCGCGGCGAAATCCTCCAGACGCACCTGTCCGTCCCCGGCGTGCGGATCCGACACCGGCACGACGAGCGACAGCGGATCGGTGAGGAGGTGTTCCGGGTGCAGGCCCCGGGCGTCCGGGGCGGGAAAACCGGCGTACTGATGGGTCACTGCGAGGTCGACACGCCCCTCCCGCACCGCGGGAACGGCATCTTCGGGTTCGAGTTCGGTGAAGGTCTGGTCGAGCTGCGGATGCCGGCGGCGCAGGCTCGCCATCGCGGGGGCGACCAGGCGACGGGACGCCGTGGCGAAGGAGGCGACACGGATGCGTCCACCGTCCACCGTCCCGGCCGCCGCCACGGCGCGGCCGGCGCGGTCCAGGCCGGCGACGATCGGCCGCGCGTGATCCACCAGGATCCGGCCCGCGCTGCTCAGGCGCACGCTGCGGGCCGAGCGCTCCAGCAGCTGAGCCTCCGCCTCCCGTTCCAGAACGGCCAGCTGCTGGGAGGCCGCCGCCGGGCTGCACCCCAGGGCGGCCGCGGCCCCGGCGATCGAGCCGGTGTCGGCGACGGCCACGAGCAGGCGCAGGCGGTAGGAATCGAGCATCGGGAAATCTTAAGCTCAGCATCGCGAGCAGCGGCTTTCGGTGCGGTCGGCCGGGGCGCAGGATCGATGCCGTGCATGACATCGACATCCGGGGCTTCGCCAGCGACAACTACTCCGGCATCCATCCTGAGATCCTGACCGCCGTCGTCGCCTCCAACGGCGGTCACCAGCCCAGTTACGGCGGTGACGTCTACACCGGGCGACTGCGGGAGGTGGTGCGTGAGCACTTCGGTGAATCCGCGCGGGCCTACCCGGTTCTGACCGGCACCGGTGCGAACGTGATCGCCCTGCAGGCGGCCTGCGACCGCTGGGGTTCGGTGATCTGCGCCGGCACCGCCCACATCCAGGTGGACGAGGGCGGCGCCCCGGAGAAGGTGGGTGGCCTCAAGCTGCTCACCGTCCCGGCGCCGGAGGGCAAGCTCACCGTGGGCGCGATCAGCCGGGAGGCCTGGGGATTCGACGACGAGCACCGGGCCCAGCCGCAGGTGGTGTCACTCACCCAGGCCACCGAGCTGGGCACGGTCTACACGCCGGCCGAGATCGCCGGGATCGTGGAGTTCGCGCACGGGCGGGGCCTGCGGGTACACGTGGACGGCGCCCGGCTGGCGAATGCCGCGGCCCACCTCGGCCTGCCGTTGCGGGCGCTGACCAGTGACCTCGGCGTCGACGTCCTGTCGTTCGGCGGCACCAAGAACGGGATGCTGCTGGGCGAGATGGTGGTGACGCTGAACCCGGAAACCGACCGGGGCCTGGACCGTCTGCGCAAGTCGTCCATGCAGCTGGCCTCCAAACTGCGCTTCGTCTCGGCCCAGTTCCTCGCTCTGCTGGAGGGCGACCTGTGGCTGCGGAACGCCGCGCACGCCAATGCCATGGCCGCTGCGCTGCGGCAGGGTCTGAGCGAGATGCCGGACGTGCGGGTGAGCTACCCGGTGCAGGCGAACGCCGTGTTCGTGGAACTGCCCGCGCCCGTGCTCGCCCGGCTGCACGAGCAGTTCCACTTCTACGACTGGAACGCCTCCGCCGGCCAGGCCCGCTGGATGACGTCGTTCGACACCACCCCTGAAGACGTGGAACGGCTCCTCCGGGCGCTGCGGGTCAGGACAACGGAGAGCCCGGGTTCGGGAGCATGATCGACGAGGTCGCCGTGGCGATCTGGTCGGGGCCGCCCTTCGGGGGCCACAGTCCGGCGGCCTGGTACCGCTCCCGCAGGGCGGCCCGCTGCTGCATGCTCTCGAAGCCCCAGATGTGCGTGATGCGGGAGGGGCCGTCGGTGGCGAACATGTTCGTCACCAGGTGATCGGTGTAGTCCTTCGCGGGCTCGACGGCCTTCTCCCAGGCATCGAGGGTCGGCGTCAGGCCACCCGGTTTGAGGACGTAGGTGCGCACCTCGTACACACCCCCCAGTTTGCGGGGGCGGGCCTGGGGGAGGAAGGGGAATCCCTCGTAGGTCTCCATGCTCAGCGCCTGCAGGGCGGGGCCGCCGTTGAAGGGATGGTGGCTGGTCAGGGCCCGGCGCCGTTCCGCGGACAGCTGGTGACGGGTTTCGAAGTCCCGCAGGATCACGATGCGCCCCAGCGCCCCGACCTCGGTGCGCCAGCTGCCCAGCAGAGCGCCCCCGGAACTGTGCCGGAGCCAGTCGTGAGCCCCCTCGGTCAGCGCTTTCAGGCTCGTCAGGGATCCGTCCAGGGTCGTCAGCTCGTAGACCATGATCGCCAAGCTACCGGTGTGACACGGTCACGTCAGACGCCCGGTCAGCAGCTCCTGCGAACGCTCCCAGAGTCCGCGGGCCAGGTCGGCGCCCTGCGCGGCACCGGGAGAAGAACGCCGGCTGCCGTGGCCCGATGATCACGAACAAAAGAGCGTGGCTCAGTCGACCATCACCTGGTCGCCGGCCGTCAGCCCGCCGAGCACCACGACCTGCCGGCCGTCACTGGGCCCGGCCTCGATCTTCTTGCGGGCCCGGGAAGCCGCCAGTACCACGTAACCGACGCCCTTCGCGGGGTCGTAGTTCTCAATCGCCCCGGCGTCGACCAGCACCGCATCGTCCGTGTGCCACAACGTCACCTCCAGCGTGCCGTCCAGGTCGTGCACGAGCCGCACCCGGCGCGGCACCTGACACACGGCCCGGGCCGGGCCGGTGTCTTCCACGGCCTGGGTGATCTTCACGGTGTCGCAGGTGAAGTCCGTCGGCCCGGCCGGGATCCGGGCCACCCCGACCAGCGCGTCGCCGTTCGCCAGAAGCATCGCGCGGTAGGCCTCTTCGGGGCTGAGCGAGGCCGCCAGGGTGTACCGGTCGGCAGTGATGAAGGCCTTCGGGCCGCGCATCGCGAACACCCCGGTGGCCGGCGCGGTCACCCGGTGGCGCTGCTGGGCCGACTTCACCTTCTTCTCCAGGCTCTGGATCCCGGCGGTGCTCTCGGCATCGCGGTGGTTCAGCGTGATCAGGAGCTTCTCCCGCGCGTCGCGGGCCGCGTCCACCGCCTCCTCGGCGTCGGTGCGCCCGGGGCCCTCGATGTGCAGCAGAGCGCGCCGGGCGGAACGGATGTCGCGATCGGCGTCGGCCAGCGCGAGCACTGCGAGGTCTCGCTGGGCGTCCCGGTCGCGGCGCGTTTCCGCCAGTTTCGCGGTGAGCTCGCGGGCCCGGGAACCGATTCGGCTCCGGCCGAGCACCCCGCCCCGGTAGACGGTCTTGCCGTTGAAGGCGGTCCAGGCGATGTCGCGGCCGCCGGTGTCGACGGCCACCGGATCCTCGCGGGTGACGCTGGCCTTCAGCGAGATCCGGACCGAGAACGGGCCCTGGGTGACGGTCGCGACGGTGGGCGTGGGCTCCGACGCCTGGGCCGGCGCACCGCTCAGATGACGCCAGGCCAGCCAGCCGGTCAGGGCGACCACGACGGCGACACCGAGAAGGGCGACGCCGCGGCCGTGGGCGGCCGGCGACCTTCGTTCCTCGATCTCCACACTGATCACCTTCGTGCTCGGCTCGGGCAGGCTGATGGGACAGTACGGCACCCTCGGCGCTACTCAGAAGAAACTTGCTGCTCCGCTGTCCCTTTCGTCATCAGAGTGACGCGCTTGTCCGGGTGGCACGCGGGCTGCACCCGCCGGTGACGACCACCGACCCGCACCGTGTGCTGGTGAGCAGTGGGGAACTCGGGGCCTCGGCCACGCCGGTCATAGCCTTCCGGTCAGTAGCCGGCAACCGGTTGTGCTGCACTACGTCGCAGGGGATCGCCGACGAAACATCACGGGGGACTGAAGACATGGGCCGTAGCAACAGGCCTGTCGATCCGGGTTGGACCCCGGACGAGGAGTTCTGGTACCAGCCCCGCCGGGCGACCCGCCGGCCGGCCGTTCCCGTGCGCTGGCAGTACGCGGCCGTCGCACTGGCCGCGTTCGGGTTCAGCGCGACGACGCTCCTGATCGCCGCCCACACCGGCGAGCGCCGCCCGGTGCGCCGGTTGCCGGCCGCGCCGGTGGAACGGGTCCATCCGGTCGCGGGCTCGACACAACGGGGCACGCTGCCGGGCGGTGTGCGGGGGCCGCAGACCGTGGGCAGTCAGGTGGCGACCACGACCCAGAGCACGTCCGTGACCGTGACCCTCGACGAGACGGGCGACGGCGGTGTGTGCCTGAGTCTGCTGGAGGAGGACTCGGCACCGACCGGTCCACCCGTCTGTTTCCCGGAGCCGGGTCAGACCCGCGTGATCGTGCCGAACCTGGCGGCCGGAAGCCGTTTCCGGCTGGCCTGGTACCGGCCGGGCCCGGAGGGCAAGGACTGCTCCTGGTCGGGCCGGTTGCGGTTCAGCGGCGGGATGACCGACGGCGCCTGATCACGACCAGGGCGAGCAGGGCGATCACGGCCAGGGCCGCGGGCGGCGCGAGCTTCTTCACGTAGTCGCCGGTGAACGAATGGTCGAGCAGGTCGGTGGCCACCCCGCTGCCCACCGAGGGAGCGAGCCGCTGGTCGAGTACGACCGGGACCGTGGCCCCCTCCGCGGTCACCTTCTGGCTGCTGCCCTCCAGGTCGACGAAGGCGTCCACGCCGCTCTCGGTCTCGACGATGACCGTCAGGGCGGCGCCGTCGGCCGCCTGCCGTCCGAGCTGGGCGACCGTGACCTCTTCGCGCACGCCGTGCACGGCCAGCCAGTGGTACTCCGCCGCCTCGTCCCGTACCGGCCGGACGGCGAGGTACGCCCACAGGACGGCCGCGATGATTGCCACCACGACGACCCCGATGACCGGGTCGTTCCGGCGACGGGCGGGGGTGGTCAGGCTCATGGCACCAGGCTTTCTTGTCAGATCGGTGTCACACCTTGCCTGACCTGCTAATTCTTTGATAATCCGTTCACCCGAACGCCGTAGACAAGTCACTCCCAGGCGTAGACGTGCAGCCCCACGTACTCAGCGTGACGGGCCGTGGCCGGAGGCATCTGCACCACGGTGAGCAGCGGGTGGACGCCCCGCGTGGTGCGCGGGCAGTGGCCTGGCCGGCCGGGAGGAGCGTCGGTGGGCACGGGTGGCACCTGGGAGGGGAAGAACAGGATGAGGCCGTCGCCCTCGTCCTTTACCCCGAGTTCGTACCGGTCGAGACGGGCCTCCTGGACGGCCCCCGCACCACGCGGTACATGCTTTCGCGCAGCCGGACCTGCACCGGGCCGGGCCGGCTGCTGAAGTTCTCGATGTCCAGGACCACGATCCAGTAGTGCGCCGGGATATCCGGTTTCGGAGTCTCCGAAGATGTTTCGGGAATACTGGGCGATCGCCCGGATCGCTCCGGATCGAGGATGATGGGGCGCCGGCCGTCGGTGAGGATGAGCCCCTGGTCGCGGAGGTTGCGCAGCCCGCGCTGGGTGGTCCGGTGCCGACCGCGGGACCCTGATCGGCCGCAGCGCCGGGCATCACCCATTGGAATGATGTTCCAGCAATGTCAAGATAGGAGACATGGCAGCGAGGGCACGGACCACGGACCGCCGGGAGGGTGCGCTGTCCCGGCGGCGCATCGTCGGCGCCGCCATCGAGCTGCTCGACGCCACGGGGGAGAGCGGGCTGACCTTCCGGGCTCTGAGCGCCCACCTCAAGACCGGGGCCGGGGCCATCTACTGGCACGTGGCGAACAAGGACGAGCTGCTCGGGGCGGCGACGGACGAGGTGCTCGCCCACGTGCTGGTTGCCGACGACCGGCACAGCACGCCGGATGAGGAGATCCGGGCCGTCGCGTGCGCGGTGTTCGACGCGGTCGACGCCCATCCCTGGATCGGTTCTCAGCTGTCCGGCACGGCTTCGCCGTCGGGGATGCTGCAGATCTTCGAGCGGCTCGGGCGGCAGGTCGAGGCCCTCGGGGTGCCCGCGCCCGCCCAGTTCGACGCGGTCTCGGCGCTGGTGAACTACATCATCGGTGTCGCCCGGCAGAACGCGGCGAACGCCCGCTCGCAGGAACCGGGTACGAATCGCGGCGACGTGCTCGGGGCCATGGCCGCCGTCTGGGCCGGCCTGGACGAGAACGACTTCCCGTTCGTCCGCCGCATCGCCCCCGAGCTGGCCGGCCACGACGACCGCGAGCAGTTCCTGGCCGGCGTCGACCTGATCCTCGCGGGGATGATCGCGCTGAGGTAGGAGTCAGACCTCAGCCGGGCCTTGTCGATCGTTCCCTCGTCCAGGACCTCCACCGGCTGGAGGTATCCCAACCGTCAGCAGCCATAGCCGGATCTAGAAGCGAGATCTGGCAACCGAGGGTTCGTGTTGCAGCGCTGGTCGCCACGACTCGACCTGGCCCTTGCCGCGGGCCTTGGCCGCGTTGAGGGCGACGTCGGCCCGCACGAGCACGGTCTGCACGTCGGCGTCCGGTGCGATCTCGACCACGCCGACCCCCGCACTGACCGACTGCAGGCTCGCCGTGTCGACCAGCAGGGTGGAGAAGGCGGAAATGATCTGCCGGCCGAACTTCTCGGCCGAGGACTGGTTGACACCGGGCAGCAGTACCGCGAACTCGTCGGCTCCCATGCGGGCGATGACGTCATTGGCCGGCACCACGCGGCGCAGCATCTCGGCCACGCTGACCAGCAGGTTGTCGCCCCCGGAATGGCCGTACGCCTCGTTCACCGCGATGAAGCCGTCGATGTCGATGAGGAGCATCGAGAGATTGCCGGGGCTGGGGACTTCCAGGATCCCGGCGAGGACCTCGGTGAACACCCACCGGGTGGCCAGGCGGGTCAGGGCATCGGTACGCACGCTCTCTCGCAGTTCCTCGTGCACCAGGCTGTTGCGGTAGGCGAGCATCACGTGGTTCAGGATGCTGCGAGCCGTGACCAGCACCTCGGGGTCGAGCCGGCCCGGGGCGCCCAGCGCCATCGTGACTTCGGGCGTCACCGACTCGTACGTGATCATCGCCCAGTCGCAGGGTTCCCCGGCGGCGAAGCTCAGCACGTCGTGGACGGCGGGGACGTCGGAGCCCTCGTCGGGAGGTGTGGTCACCGAGGTCGGGCTCTGCGGGAACTCGCCCAGCCAGGGGCCCAGACCGAAGCCGTCGGACGTCTTGGCCAGGCGCACCGCCCGCAGGCCGGGAGTCGCTTCGACCAGGTCACGAATGGTCTCCCACCCGGCGAGCCGGATCCGCGAGGCGTCGGTGGCGGGGGTGCGCAGCAGCTCGGACCCGATCCGCTCGACCAGCCGGGCCCGGCGCAGGCACGCGTCCTCACCGGTCTCGCTGTTCTCCTCACGGTCCATACCGGATGCCCCCACGGAGCCGACAGAAAGGAATTTGGGACGTTCGTGAAAGACGCGCGGGCACGGCGGACATGAAGAGGGCGAACGTTGCTCATCATCAGGGTTACCCAGGAGGAAGCCATGCGCCACGCCGCCGTCCCGTACCCACTGGCCGCCGGGGTCGTGATCCTCGCCCTGGCCGGATGTGCCCAGGAAGAGACCCCGTCCGCCACATCGGCACCCGCGTCCACCACTTTCATCGTGAGTGGTGCGGCAGCGCGGTGCGTCCGCCCGATCGAGCCGAGCCATCTGCAGGACGCCGAGGTCGCCTTCGCGGGCACGGTCACCAGAATTGAGGACGAGGTGACCACCTTGCGGGTCAGTCGCACCTACCGGGGGAGCACCGGTGAGCAGGTGCAGTTGCGCCTGGGGGAGGTGCACTCGGAGACGCTCAGCGGCAGCGGTGACTTCGTCCGGGGCCGGGCGTATCTGCTCGCGGTCTCGGACGGGGGCGTCTCCGCCTGCCTGAGCGGGCCGGCCGACGACACCTCGCTGCAGAACTCGTACGAAGAGGCCTTCGGGAACTGAAAGGATCCCGGCGCGGCCGGACATGTGGGGGCGTGGAGGACGTGATGCGTGACGAGCGGCTGCCTCGGGCAGTGCGGTTCGAGAGCCTGGTGCCCGGGCTGATCGAGCCGCTGCGCCGGTTCCTGGCCCGGCGCACCGATCCCGCGACGGCCGACGACGTGCTGGGCGAGACGTTGCTGACCCTCTGGCGCCGGCTCGACGAGGTGCCGGGCGAGCCGCTGCCCTGGACCTACGGGGTGGCCCGCAACTGCCTGGCCAACGCCGAGCGCACGCGGCGCCGGCAGGACCGGCTGGTGGCCCGGATCGCGACGATCGACCGCCCGGACGACACCGCCGACGGGACCGGGACGGCCCAGTTGAGTGACTCGTCCATTGATCTGACCGCCGTGCTGGCCCAGCTGCGCCCGCCGGACGCCGAACTGCTGCGGCTGTGGGCCTGGGAAGAGCTGGCTCCGGCGCAGATCGCCCAGGTGCTGGGTATCTCGGCCAACGCCGCGACCATCCGGCTGCACCGGGCGCGCGAGCGGTTGCGGGCCGAGCTCGAGCGAACAGGCCCTGGAGAAGCGGAAGAAGTGAAGGGAAGGGGGCAGCGGTGACCGACGACTCCTGGGCGCAGCTGCGGGACCGGCTACGTGACGTCGACCCGGCGGCCTCACTCGCGCCGCTACCCGATGACGACGTCTCCCTCCGGATCGAGCAGAGCATGAAGACCCGGCCACAGCAGAGCTTCTGGAACCGCAAGGCCCGGCCCGTCGCCGCCGCCGCACTCCTGGCCGCGGCCGCCGCCGGTCTCTTCGCCGGCCTCGGGAACGGCCCCGGAAACGGTTCCGGCCCAGATCCGGCCAACCCACCCTCGATCGAACGGGTCACGATGGACACGAGCGGAGCAGCCGCCAAATGCGCACCCCCCACCGCCGAGCTGCTGAGAACGGCCGATCTGGCGGTGGAGGGCACGGTGCGCAGCGTCAGCAACGGTGTCGTCACGCTGGACGTGTCCCAGGTCTGGACCGGTGACCAAGTCGACGTCCTCGACGTGGCCCAGACCAGCGGAGCCACGGAGGTCCTGCTCGGCGGAACCTCTTTCGAGGTCGGCCGGACCTACCTGGTCGCGGTGCAGGACGGCCGGGTCCGGCAGTGCGGCTACAGCGGCGTCGCTTCCCCGGAACTACGGGCGCTGTTCGACGCGGCCTTCTGACGTCCACCGGCGATAGGCGTCCATGGCCACGTTGCTGCCGCACACGACCGTCGCCACCCGTCGCCCGGCGAAGCGCTCGCGGTTCTCGAGAATCGCCGCGATCCCGAGCGCGGCCGAGGGCTCGGCGACCAGACCGGCGTGATCGAGGAGCATCCGCATCCCGGCGATGATGGACACTTCCCGCACCAGGACGGCGTCGTCGGCCACCAGGAGCAGGTCGTCCAGGACGTCGGGGATGGGGAAGCGCCCGGCGACACCGTCGGCGATGGTGTCGGTCGAGTCGGTGGTGACCACGCGCCGTTCGTGCCACGAGCGCGTCAGCGCCGGCGCGCCCAAGGGCTGGACACAGATCACCTCGACCCCGGGCGCCAGCTCCTTCAGCACGTGACCGACCCCGGTAGCCAGAGCCCCACCACCCAGGGCGAGCAGAACGGTGTCGAACTCGTCGGCCCGGTCGGCCAGTTCGAGGCCGATGGTGGCGGCGCCCTCGCAGGTCTCGATGTCCAGACTGTCTTCGAGCAGCCGGATCCCGTCGCGCCGGGAGATGTTTACGGCCCGTTCGCGGGCCGCCTCGAAGTCACCGTCGACCAGTTCGAGCGTGGCGCCCAGGGCCCGGATCCGATCGAGCTTGTAGGTGGAGGCCAGGTGCGAGGCCACCACCGTCACCCGCAGTCCCCGGCGGCGGCCGGACCAGGCCAGGGCCTGACCCAGGTTCCCCGCACTGGCGCACACGACCGCGCCCGCCAGTCGGCTCGTCACCCATTCGGTGCCGCGCCCTTTGAAGCTCCGCACCGGATTGGCCGTTTCGAGCTTGATGCGTACCCCGCACCCGAGTTCGGCGGCCAGGGCCTCGCAGCTGTACAGCGGGGTGTCGAGGAAGACCGGGTCGATCACCTGCTGGGCCGCCCGGATCCGGGCGGTGTCGAGACGCGTCCGCGGCACGACCCGCAGCGTAGTGCGGTTACCGCGTGGACCCGCGCAGGTGCGCCTCGACGCTCGCCTGGAGGGTGTCCCAATCGATGCCGTTGGCCATGCCGTTGTCGGTGACGTAGTAACCGCCGCCGGGCCCGATCTCCGCCCAGCCGTACTCGACGAGCCAGCGAAGGGCTTCCCGGATCGTCTCGATCGGGTGCCCTTCCTGCTCGAGGTCGATCGGGCGGGGGAGGCGGGCGCCGGGCGGGTACTGGCCCGCCAGAATGCGTGCCGCGATCCGGTCGGCGAGGAGGCGGTACGGGGAAAGGGGCACGTTCCCCATGATCCCCTAGAGACACCGGGATTCCTTCACCCCTAGGGGTGCGACTCACCACCGGTTGCCAGCGCCGGCGCATCCGGAACCAGGTCACGGCGACCGGGCGGATCTGCGGCCGGCGCTCGCTCATCCGGATCGGCGCGACTCTCGCGGTGGTCTCGGCAGACATCAGGTGGGTCCTTCCGGTGGGGGAGGTGCCACCATCGGCCGCATCCCGTCCCACCGTCCACGAACCGGCCCCAGCCTGAGACGCCGGAACGTTCCGCTTCTTCCCACCAGCAGCGATGCGAACCCCTGGAACGGGCGCTACTTCGCCTGGTCGTACGACTCCCGGTTGGCGACCACATCGTCCATGTGCACCTCGGCCCAGCGCTTCAGGCCCCGGATCATCTGCTGCAACGACAGGCCGAGCTCGGTCAGCTCGTACGACACCGTGACCGGCACGGTCGGCGTCACCGTGCGCGTCACCAGACCGTCGCGCTCCAGATTGCGCAGCGTCTGGGTGAGCATCTTCTGACTGACACCCGCCAGCCTGCGTGAAAGTTCCGAGTACCGCATGGCCTTGGCCCCGCCCGCACAGGCGTCACCCGGGTCGTGCCAGCCGTTGTTGGCCAGCGCACTCAGCACCAGCGTGACCCACTTGTCGGAGATCCGGTCCAGCAGCTTCTGGCTCGGGCAGGTCGCCAGGAAGGCGTCGTACTCGGCCTTGGCTTCCGCCTTCTTCTGGGCCGCCGTCGTCGTGGCCATCGAACCGCTCCTCACGAACCGTGGGGTGACCTACGCACCCTCAAGTGCCCACTTCCCGACAGGAAGCTACCTACCCATAGTGAAGCAGGCATCCAACGGGAACCACGAAAGCCAGAGGTATGAACATGTCCACCACTTCCCTTCCCGGCGGCACCTGGACCCTGGGCGATCTCACCGTCACCCGCTTCGGCTACGGCGCCATGCAGCTCACCGGCCCCTGGGTGATGGGACCGCCGGCCGACCACGACGGCGCGCTCGCCGTTCTGCGGGAGGTCGTCGCGGCGGGCATCACCCACATCGACACCGCCGATGCCTACGGGCCGCACGTCACCAACGGCCTGATCCGCGAGGCCCTGTACCCCTACGCCGACTCCCTGCACATCGTCACCAAGATCGGCGCCGACCGCGACGAGAAGGGCGGCTGGCCCCCGGCCCGCCGGCCCGACCAGCTGCGCAAGGCCGTGCACGACAACCTCGACCGGCTCGGCCTGGAGACCCTCGACCTCGTCAACCTCCGGCTCGGCAACGCCGAAGGACCCCTGCCCGGCTCCATCGCCGAACCCTTCGAGACCCTCGTCGAACTCCAGCAGCAGGGCCTGATCCGGCACCTCGGCATCAGTAACGCTCAGCCCGAGCAGGTGGCGCAAGCCCAGTCGATCGCCCCCATCGTCTGCGTGCAGAACATGTACAACCTCGCCTACCGCCAGGACGACGAACTGATCGACCGCCTCGCCGCCGAGAACATCGCCTACGTGCCCTTCTTCCCGCTCGGCGGCTTCAGCCCCCTGCAGTCCGAAGCCCTCTCGGCCGTGGCCACCCGCCTGAACGCCACCCCGATGTCCGTCGCCCTGGCCTGGCTGCTGCAGCGCTCGCCGAACATCCTGCTCATCCCCGGCACCAAGTCGGTGACCCACCTGCGCGAGAACATCGCCGGCGCCGGGCTCTCGCTCACCGCCGACGACCTGGCCGAGCTGGACAAGATCGGCTGACCTGGCGGGTGTGGGGTCGACCTGGCGGGCGGGTGCGTGCTGACCTGGTGGTGCGTGCTGACCTGGTGGGTGCGGCTCGACCTGGTGGGTGCATTCCAACATGCCGGGTGGGGTCGACCTGACGGGTGTGGGCCGGCCTGACGGGCGTCGGGCTTACGGGTTGGGCGTCGGCTTGCCGGACGGGTGTTGGTCATCTTCCTCCCGCGATCTACCCAGGGCCCCCGAGCAATGTGTACACCTGGTACACCCGGTACCTGATGTACCAGGTGTACACATCGTGAGCGTGCTGATTCCTACGACCGTGTCCTGGAGGCTTCCATCAGGTCGCGACAGCACCGTCGCCGAAGGGGTGGTGGCTGAAGGGGTGGTGG
>NZ_JAJOMA010000028.1 GCF_021129235.1 Kineosporia mesophila | reverse complement strand
CGAGCGCACCCGAGCGCACCCGAGCGCACCCGAGCGCACCCGAGCGCACCCGAGCGCACCCGGTCCAGCAGGACCAGCAGGTCGGTCGGCCCCGGCCCGGGGGAGCGAGCGGTGGGCCCCGAACTCATCACCGCCAGCTCCCGGCGCAGGGCGTCGAGGGGAATCCTGGCCGGCCGAGCGAATGGCGTCGAGACTTTGCCGCACCCGGACGTCGTCTCCCGGAGTTCGGGAACCCCGGTCGAGCACAGGCATCCCAGCGGCCCCGAGGTCGCGCGCGCCCTGGTCGAAAACGGTGTGGATGTTCTCGAGATATCGCCGGTGGAGCGAAGTCTCGAGGAAGTGTTCTTCGAGATGGCCATTGTCCCCAGCCTGTGAAGAAACCTGTGGATAAGGAATGACAAGAATGAACGAGACACTCGACCGCATGCGTGCGGAACTGCTCAGACCGCGCAAGTGGCCTGCGGTCTGGGTGGCACCGGAGTCTGGCTCTTCCTCGTCCGGCTCGCCGACCAGGGCCCGATCGGCTTCCCGAGTGTCAAGCCACCCCTCACCACCCTGTGCGGCCTGGCCGCCCTGATCTCAGCCCCCTGGCTGTGGTCGAGGAGGCCCCGAGCCCGGGCGGCGCTGACCGCCACGGTCGTCAAGCTCAGGGGGCGCCGCGCCAGCGGTACTCGATCTCCGGGCGCCCGGCCCCGCCGTAGCGTGAACCCCGTTGAGCCAGGCCGGTTTCCACCAGATACTCGAGGTATCTCCGGACCCCGACGCGGGACATGCCCACGGCTTCCGCCGCTCCCATGGCCGTGAGCGCGCCGTCGCTCGAGCGCAGGGTGCCGATCACGCGTTCCAGGGAGTCGGTGCTCATGCCCTTCGGGAGTTGCTGCTCCGAGGATCCGCCGCGCAGGTCGCCCAGCATGCGATCCACCTCGCGCTGGTCGATCTCGTCGCCCGCGACCGAGGTGACCTGGGCGCGGAAGTCGGCGTAGCTGGTCAGGCGGTCGCGCAGGGTGGCGAAGGTGAAGGGTTTCAGCAGGTACTGGGCCACGCCGTTCGCCACGGCGCCGCGCACGACGGCCAGGTCGCGGGCCGAGGTGACGGCGATGACGTCGGCCTCCACGCCCCGGGCGCGCATGATCCGGTGGACCTCAAGGCCGTGCAGGTCGGGCAGATTCATGTCCAGGAGCACGAGATCGACGCTTTGATGGGTGACCTCGTGCAGGGCCGCGGCGCCGGTGCGGGCCACGCCGACGACGGAGAACCGGGGCAGGCGGCGCACGTACTCGGCGTGGGCGCGGGCGGCGAGTTCGTCGTCCTCCACCACCAGGGTGCGGATCGGGGCGGCACTCATGTCAGGGGCAGCCTTACCTCGAAAACTGTTTCACTGAGCGCATCGTCGCGGTACAGCGAGATCGTCCCGGCGTTCCGTTCGACCGCCTGGCGCACCAGGGCGAGTCCGAGGCCACGCCCGGTCTTGACCTCGGTGCCGTTCAGGCCGAACCGGGCGCCGGCCTCGGCCACCGGCTTCGTCGACCAGCCGCGCTCGAAGATCCGTTCCGGGTCGGCCACCGGTGGCCCGGAGTTGGAAACCCGCAGCCGCAGTTCGGAGGTGCCCACGTCGTCCTCAATTCTGGATGAATGGTGGACGTTCGCGGACACCGCGACCCGACGCTCACCGGCCGGGGTGGTCGGGTCGGAAAGGGTTGCCTCGAAAGCATTGTCGATCAGATTGCCGAGAACGGTGAGAAGGTCGCGGGAAGGCAGGACGCCGTCGGGCACCTCCAGATCGGTGGGGAACTCCAGCCGGATGCCGCGTTCGGTGGCCTCGGCCGCCTTACCCAGCAGGAGGGCGGCCACCACGGGTTCCTGGGCCTGCCCGATCACCCGGTCGGTGAGTTCCTGCACGTCGGCCAGCTCGGAGGTGGCGAACTCGAGGGCCCGGTCGGTCTCGCCCAGCTCGATCATGGTGATGACCGAGTGCAGGCGGTTGGCCGACTCGTGGGCCTGTGAGCGCAGTGACTCGGTCAGGCTCCGGGTCTGGCTGAGTTCGTCGGCCAGGGCCACCAGGTCGGTGTGGTCGCGAAGGGTGACGACGCTGCCGAGGATGCGGCCGTTCCACCGGGCGGGGGACTGGCTGACCACGAGCACGCCCTCGCGGGTCAGCTGAAGATCGTCGACCTGGGTGTCGCCGCGGCTCATCGTCTCGATCAGGCTCTCGGGCAGGGGGAGGTCGGCCGGACGCCGGCCGATCGCGGTCTGGTCGAGGTGGAGCAGGCGCATGGCCTCGTCGTTCATGAGCTGGAGATGCCCGGCGGTGTCGACGATGAGCAGGCCCTCGCGCACGGCGTGCAGCACACCCTCGTAGAACTCGAACATCTGCCGCAGTTCGGCCTGGCCCATGCCCAGGGTCTGCTGTTTGAGCCGCCAGCCGAGACCGTAGGCGGCGCCGGCCCCGGCGATCAGCACCAGGCCGCCCACGATGAACAGCGGGGGCAGCTGTTGCTGGGTCAGCTCGCCGACGTTGTCGATCGTGACGCCGACCGCGACCAGGGCGATCACCTGGCCGCCGGGGTTCTTGATCGGTGCCACCGCACGCACCGAGGGACCGAGGGTGCCGGTGTAGGTCTCGGTGAAGGCCTGCCCGGCACGGGCCTGCTCGGTGTGGCCGAGGAAGGGCTTGCCGATCAGCTGCGGGTTGGTGTGGGTGTAGCGGATGCCGGAGGGCGTCATCACCGTGATGAAGTCGGTGTTCGTGGCCTGCCGGAGCCGCTCGGTGTAGGGCTGGAGCCCGGCGGACGGATCGTCGCTGTTCAGCGCGGTCATCACGCTCGGGGTGGTGGCGATGGTGCGGGCCAGGGCCAGCATCTCGTGGGCGGTGGCGTCACGTACGCGATCGCGGGTCTGGACGTAGGCGGCCACCACCGTGGTGCCGGCCAGCAGCACCACGGCAGCCACGACAAGGCCGAAAGCCTGCCGGGCCACACTCCAGTGCCGGGGGTCCATGGGCACAGTCTGCCGATCCCGGCCGGTTACTCAATGAACGAAAGCGCGACCAGCGCCGGATGGGCGGGCAACCTGCCGTTAGTGGCGTAGTTCACAGATGCGCCGGCGCACGACACCTCATTCGACGACGCAGGAGGCGGCCATGTCCGACACCCATGCACCCACCGCGCAGCAACCACCGCCCGTCAAGCGCGACCGCACGCACTTCCTCTACATCGCCGTGATCGCGGCCGTGGTGGCCGGTGCGATCGTCGGCCTGGTGTTCCCGGACTTCGGCAAGGAACTCAAGCCGCTGGGCACCGGCTTCGTGGCGCTGATCAAGATGATGATCTCGCCGATCATCTTCTGCACGATCGTTCTGGGCGTCGGCTCGATCCGGGAGGCGGCCAAGGTCGGCAAGGTCGGTGGCCTGACCCTCGCCTACTTCCTGACCATGTCGACCATCGCCCTGCTCGTCGGCCTGGTCGTCGGTAACTTCCTGCACCCGGGTTCCGGCCTCGACCTGAGCGGTCTGGAGGGTTCCGGCGCCGCGGCGGCCGGGGACAGCGCCGGTGAGACCACCACTGACTTCATCCTGGGCATCATCCCGACCACGATCGTCTCGGCCCTGACCGAGGGCGAGGTGCTGCAGACCCTGCTCGTGGCCCTGCTGGTCGGCTTCGCGGTGCAGCAGCTGGGCTCGGCGGGTCAGTCGGTGCTCAACGCGGTCAGCGTGGTGCAGAAGCTGGTCTTCCGGATCCTCAGCATGATCATGTGGCTGGCCCCCATCGGTGCGTTCGGTGCCATTGCCGCGGTGGTCGGCGCGACCGGTACCGATGCCCTGGTCAGCCTGGCCCGCATCATGATCGCCTTCTACATCACCTGCGCGATCTTCGTGTTCGGATTCCTCGGCACCCTGCTGCGGGTCACCACCGGTATCAACATCTTCTCGCTGCTCAAGTACCTGGGCCGGGAGTTCCTGCTGATCGTCTCCACCTCGTCGTCCGAGTCGGCCCTGCCGCGGCTCATCGCCAAGATGGAGCACCTGGGCGTCTCGAAGCCGGTCGTCGGCATCACCGTTCCCACCGGTTACTCGTTCAACCTCGACGGCACGGCCATCTACCTGACCATGGCCTCGCTGTTCATCGCCGAGGCGCTGGGTGACCCGCTGAGCATCGGTGAGCAGTTCGCCCTGCTGGGCTTCATGATCATCGCCTCGAAGGGCGCTGCGGGCGTCACCGGCGCCGGCATCGCGACGCTCGCCGGTGGCCTTCAGTCGCACCGCCCCGACCTGGTCGACGGGGTCGGGCTCATCGTGGGCATCGACCGGTTCATGTCCGAGGCCCGCGCCGTCACCAACTTCGCCGGTAACGCCGTGGCCACGGTCATCATCGGTCACTGGGTCGGTGAGTTCGACAAGGAGACCGCGCTGCGCACCTTCCGCGGCGAAAATCCTTTCAACGAGCAGTCTCTCGTGGACGACCACGGCACCCCGTCGGTTCACGGTGACGAAAATGCTTCTACCGTGGATGTTTCGGCCAAGGGCGGGCCTGACCGGGTCGCCGTCTGAGGTCTTCGGTATCGAGGGTCCGGGGAGTCAAACCTCCCCGGCCCCTCCTCTTTGGGTACTCGTGGGGCACATGGGCCAAACGGTCCAGTTGAGCCCGGGGTGAAGGGCTGCTCTTTGGTTTGCGGTAGAGCGTCCAGCTTGTCTGGTTCGTACCGTGCTGAGTATGGGACGCCAATTCAACTCGCCGCCAGGCTGGCCGACCCCACCCGACGGCTGGGTTCCGCCGCGACGGTGGCAGCCGGATCCGCAGTGGCCCACCCCGCCGTTCGGGTGGCAGTACTTCGTCGACGACCACATGAGGGACGAGCATCACGGCTCGAGTGGGTCCGGCCGGGGTGCGTCCGGTGCGGACGAGGTGGCACCGGCTCGGGTCCCACGGGGGTGGGCCCGATCCGACCTGGACGCCTCGGTCGGGCTCGACGTCCCGGTCGACCCCTCGAGGTGGGCCGAGCGCTCGGAGTGGCTACGCGAGGTCCAGACGTCGGGTTTCTCGCAGGACGGCTACCTGCCTGAGCAGGACCTGGGCTCGCTGACCTGGGCCGCCTCGTCCTCTGTGACCTCGGGCCCCAGTGACCCGTCGGACTGGCTGGACCGCTTCTACGGTTTTCCCGGCCAGGACACGCCGCACCTCGACCTGGACCCGGCCGACCGCTCGTTCCACCGCGGTCCCGCCCACGTAGCCGACGCCCCGGGCCGCTTCCGCGAGCCCGCCATGGGTGCGCACTGCTCCCCGAGGCTGCCCTGGTACACCAGGAAGGCCCTGATGGTGCCTGTGGTCGTGCTGATCGGGCTGGGTGGCCTCGGGCTGGGGCGCGGTGTGCTGGAGGCCGTGAACCCGCTGAACGAGCAGGTGACGCTGGCCGACCCACCGCTGCTGACCGGCCAGAAGGGCCCGCACGGCCTGGTGAGCATGTCCGACGACACCTGGACCACCTCCAAGACCGGCGAGGGCAAGCTCAAGGCGGGGGTGAGCGCGACGACCGCACCCCGCGCGACCCGGACCGATCAGAAGCCCGGGAAGAAGGCCACGACCAAGAACTCTCCTTCGGCCGCCGCCACGTCACAGAAGCCCCGGGCGAGCCGGGGCGACCGGACGCCTTCCTCCGGCACCGGCCTGACCCACCGCCCCGACTGGACGAGCAGCGGACGAGGCGACGAGGACGAGTCGAGGCCGGACCAGACCGACCGGGAATGCGACCCGAACTACGCCCGCGCCTGCGTACCCATCGCCATGGATGTGGACTGCAAGGGCAGTGGCGGCGACGGCCCGGCCTTCCTGAGCCGGCGGGCGCGCGTGGTGGGTGAGGACATCTACCACCTGGACTCGAACGGGGACGGCTGGGCGTGCTGAGCTGCGGCCACGGAGGGTGACGAATGGGATGGATCAGGTGGTCGCGCGGCCAGGCCGTTAACCGATTTCGTACTTCAGCCGAAGAACCGCTAAGGTAGACATCGCTCCCCAGGGAGCAAGCGCCCGTAGCTCAACGGATAGAGCATCTGACTACGGATCAGAAGGTTAGGGGTTCGAATCCCTTCGGGCGCACTCGTTGAGACAGCGACGGAACCGGCCCTGATCTGCGGAAACGCATTGATCGGGGCCGGTTCCGTTTGGCGGTGACCTGCCGCGGAACCGTACCGAGTCACATTTAACTCACATAGTTCAGCTGACCATCGCTCCGTAGCGCCTGCTCCCCGCATCACTCGCTGTGACGCAGCGAGCGGCCCTCGCGAAGATTGGGCCGAAGATGCTGACGCGGGCAAGACCGGCTGATCACGCCGTGGGCGATGGCATCGGCATGGCACCATGTGTTGGTGGACCTGATGGACGCTGCCCGTGTCTTGGCCGGAGCCGTTCTTACAGGAGCCATGGAGGGCACAGGCAGCCAAGCTGTAGAGGCTGCTAGAGAATGGCTCCGCGGCGCTCTAGGTAGGAACCGAGCCGCCACCTCTGTGCTTGACCGCGCCGAGAGCGGACGGAGCCGCAGTTCAGATCTAGAGTCTCTCGCCCAGCAGATCCGAGAAATGGCTGAGGCGGACGCCAAGTTTCGGCGGCAGTTGGAACGCCGCGTTGGAGATCTCTACGTGGACAGCAGCGTCTCTATCGACGGCGACGGTAACCAGGTCCACATCAACGTGAACGTGGCCGACCGCAACAGCCAGGAGGCTCCGGAGCCTGACCGCATGGAGGACGAGGGAAAGCCCTACTGGCCAGACTTCTGGGAGGCCGTTGGTTGGTGTGCCAGCCTGTTCCATTGGATTGATCCACGCTCGGCCAGCGCACGCCACCTCGCTGTGCTGAAAACGCGCTGGACGGCATCAAGTGCGTACCTTCCGCGCTTTCTAGCAGTGCTCAGGCTAGTCGTGTCTACGCTGTTCCTGTTACTGGGCTTAGTGCTGATAACGGTGTTTTCGATCGTGGCCGTGCCATGGAGGATCGCTTACCGGCGCATGACCGGAGGAGCCGTAGCAGGCGCTGTTGCGATCACTTGCATCGTCGCGGCTCTTGGGTATTCATTTATGAGGGACCTGCCTCTGGTGTCCGCTACGGATGCTGCTGCGGCCCCCAGGAACCACGTGATGACTCAGGACTGTCAAATTCGCCGGCTGGCTTCCGGCGCAGGATCACAAGAAACGCTCTCTGTCGGGCCCGGCAGCCGGGGATTTGATCTTCAAATTATTACGAACCGTGGAACCTTGACGCTCCGTCCAGCATTCGGTGAGATGACTTGCGCGGCCTTTACCATGAAGGAACTGGTGGCCATCGGATTCTATGATGGCCGGCGCTGTGATCGACTCAGTTATGGCATACTTGAGTGTTTTGGCAGCGAGCCATTAAATAAAGAAATAGGCTTCCGTATTTCTTCAACGTCTCAAGCTATCAATCCCGTCTATGATTCGCGAGAAGGAAACGTCAGCTTGCTGATTGACTCGGACGACCGAGTGACGGGGCTCCTGTCCATGTCGCTCTCAGACGAAGCAAGCGTCAGCTCCGCAGGAATGAATCGCTACTCATATTTCGGCCAGATTATGGAAGGACTGAACGTGCTGAGCAAAATATCGGACGCAGGAACCAGCCGAGAGTACTTCTGGTCGGAGTCCTACGCTAAAGCGCCTCTGAAGATCAAGAGCGTCTCTGTCTTGGAGTGGCCAGGTGCTTTACCTCCAGTGGCGAGTCGCTCGTCACTGGAGGATATCGGCTGACTCTACTGCTTAACGAAGGTAATGCCGTACCCGTCCATCTCCAGGCGGTGAACTGTTTCCTCTATCTTCGAAGACGTATCGAGTTGGCGCCACCAATCCAGGGCCGCCTCAATAGGTTCTGGCAGGCTTGCGTTCACGAAACGCTCGGTAGGGCGCCAATGGACACTACGGACTTGATTTCCTAAAAACTGATAATCCAGCGGATGCCGGTGAAGTACATGTCCCGTGAATGTCGCCTCGACCGTGTCCAGTGAGCTCGGGACTCGTGTTTTGGAATTTAGAGCAAGCATCATATCTTCCGCTTCCCACGTTAGAAGGATACGGCTCGCCATCATCGTCGCAGGAAGTTGCCCGAGCCTCGCGATAGCCCGTGCGGCGTCCTCGCCTCGGTAGAAGGGTCTCGTCGAAACATAGCCTGCGTAGGGTTGATCCATATCCTCCATAAACATGTGGAGCGTTGGAGGAGGAACAACACCGGTAGGGACGACAATCGTGCTTAAAGTCTTCAGTGTCGCCGAGCGCAATTGTGCCACAATCGGGTGCTCTTCTTCTTGGACAGGAAAATTGGTCACTTTGCCTCCCTCAGGCGGTCACAAAAAGCTTCACGATTCCCGCCCCAGTCGACACGATCCCCAGGATTGCGCCGATTGAGGCCAACCCTGTCTTCGCATCCGTCCAAAGTCCTTTGTTGAGCTTGCCCCAAAGAGCTGGAACAAAAGCCATCTTAAGTTTTTGCCATCGATGCTGGCGTAGATGGCATCCCATAAGCATGCCGTAGGCGTTGTTCCGGCACATCTGCGATCCGCGTGTCGGTGCTCCGCACCATAGAGGGGCCTGAAACATGAAATACAGGGTCACGACAGCCGACAGAGCTATCAAAATTCCAGGACCCACAGATTGGCTCCAGAGAATAGCCAACACAATTGCCGCACCAAATCCCCAGTACTTCAGTAGCATCGCGACCCCCTAAGTGCGCCATGGCGCATCGTGACGACTTGAGTACTTTACGTGGCGTCTCATGCTTTGGCCAGAGTCTGCAAAGGCTCCAGCACCGCTGGGATGAGATGGCTTCCGAGGCGCCTGATACCAGAACGCGCATCCCCATGACAGCAACCCATCTGAGGGCGAGATCGTTCAGTCGACCCCTCCAGACTTGCTGACGTCCGTCTCCTTGCCTTCGTTGATCGCGCCCAGGGCTCCGGCTGCCTTCGGGCTTGCCTGGTGCCGGCCGAAGCACGTGTCCTGAGTGATGCTGATCCGCTTGTGGCCGAGCTGGTCGGCGATCTCGCGGACGGTCAGGCCGCCGTCATCGAGTAGCGTCGCCGTCGTCTTTCGGAAGGTGTGCGTGGTGACCCAGTCGAAGCTGAGCTTGTCCAGGGCTTCCCGCACGTCCGCGTTGGTGTTGGAGCGGTCGCGGATCTTGCCGTACTGGGACGGGAAGATCAGGCTCCAGTCGTTTTCGACCGGCTCGTGAGCCTTGAGCACGGCGACCAGCCACGCGGGCAGGTGAAGCTGACGCCAGCCGCTGTGCGTCTTCGGCTTGGGCTGCAGCACCAGGCCGACGCCCCGGACCCGGACGACGGTTGACCGGACCTCGACCGTCGCCGCCTTGAGATCGAGGGCCGATTCGGTGATGGTGACTGCTTCACCGACGCGCAGGCCGGTTCCGAGCATGAAGTCGACCAGCGTTGGGATGTCCCGGCCCACGGCCTTATCGTCCGCCAGCAGAGCGGCCCGGATCTTGCGAACCTCATCAAGGCGCACCGAGACTCACCCATAATCATGGAGGCCAATGTGATCCACAATAAAGCGATTACGCGAACTGTCAATCGCGAAATAGATCCGCCCGCATTTGTCGGGAGATTTAAAATCATCGACCTTTACATGCGGCACCGCCGAGTAAGTGTTCCCGTCTAATTCAATCGTCGGTGGCGTCAGAGACGAATCAAATAGCGAGATCTCAATCTGGGCACGTGAAGCGGCCGCATCTTCCAGACGTTGTCCCAAGTTTCCTTCGGACGTGCTGTACAGCTGAGCGAGCTGCTCCAGCTTCTCGATGAAGCCCAGCATTCGGCGAGCATCTGGATAAGGATTTCCAGGGAATGACTTCTTGGCTCTCGGAGTCAAAATAAAATGAGGAGCTTCGAGAGATTCAATGCGCTTTGCGGCCAATGCCCATGTCATCTTAGTCTGGGCGGCTCTTTCGCGCCCGACGCCGGAGATCTTCTCAACATGAAGAAGGAGTTCCGCCACATAGTCGGGAAACGGCTCAACCGAGTTCTTCATACCCAGAACCTCAGCGTAGCTGCCCGGCCTCGCCGTTAAGTAAGGCTCAATGAAGGCGCTCGGATCACGAACTTCATTAGCCCAAACCAAAAGGCCATCAGGTGGTGAACCTCTAAGTTGACGAACCACTAGGCGTTTTGCTGCGTCAGGCGACAGACGTATATCTAACTTGACCCCGTGCAAGCCAGCCGCAATGCGAAGCAGACGCTGCCAATCCCCGGGAACTACCGAAGCTGTTCCGCCCCCCATGAGCGCAACAACCGTCTTCCAAGGACGTTGGCTAGCCTCGGGTTCTGGCGTCACGGAGCTATGTGCTTCCATAATCAAATCTACAAACATCAGTTGCAAATCGGAAAAGTTAGCAGTCCATTGAGCGCTGAATCTGGAAATAATAGTACTACCCATGCGCAGTCCGTTTTCCAGCGCAAGAATGCTGCCCACGCCGAAGGATGGGCTTTCCTCTGCACCATAAGCGACCGCTAGACCCAACCTGCGTGCTCTCTCGTGGCGAAAGGAAGTTGGATCGATTGATAGAGCCTCAAGTTCTTCGGATGTTGGATCCGCCAAGGGCATCACAAATGTGGGCTGGCACAAAAGCATGGAGTTAGTCTCTTCGACGAACGAGTCTGCGGAGTAGACTCCCTCCAAGCCTCTGGCGTCAACCGGCAGCAACAACTTACCTTGGCTAGGAACCATCAATTTAGTCTTCGCAACGTACCCGCGAGGGAAGTCCGCCGGCCTCTGAGCCAATCCAGTAGGCGTCGGTCTTATGAGTTCCCGTATTTGCTCGAACGTCTGCATCGATAGGTTCAGTCCTCGAACAGATATCCGACGGGAATGGAAATGCGACGCAACTCGTCGATCGGCATGCGGTCAATAGCTTGATGAAGCTTTTGCCGAAGATCTTCCCTTGGCCTAAGGTGGCCAGTTTCGTCCGAGGTGACGGTGGAAGCGATCCTCAGCAGCGTCTGAATCGAGTCTGGCACCGCAGACTTATCCCGAGAATTGTTGTTCCTTCGAGGCAGATTCTTGCTTGCGGGAAGTGGGGAGGTTCTCGGCCTCTGATAGATGTCGATCTCATCTTTGAGATCTGAGGCCTTAACCCATTCTTTGAGATGCAAAGCCACATTTTGACGCAGAAGACCGTACCATTTCTCCATGTAGTCCGGTGCGTCTTTAAGTACGAAAATAAAATATTTTGCTGGTTTGTCTCCATCCAGAGCCGCTAGCAATAATTTGTGTAGTTGAGGGACGTCAACCAAGGATTCCGCGAAATCGCGCATCCAACGGATCTGCTGGCCAATCTCAACAGGCAAGATTACTACGAAATCCTGTGGGGCATCGGCATGTCGCTTCCTGACGCTTGAGATACGCTCTGGCTCTAATGGAGCGGGCGAATCAGGGATCACTGCGACTTTCCCTGCGGTCCGATCGTATAGCCTTAAAAGGCCCGGTGACCAATCGACTACCGCACGCCATAGGTCGCTTCGAATTCCCAGATCGGAATCTGCCTGCGGCGGAGAGTAATCTTCGGGCAAGGATACCGAAACATCGCCCACTCGGGCATAATCAATGATGATCAAAGATTCTGATTTGGCGTGCTCCAAAAAATCCCGAAACCTCTTGAATCCGAGATTCTTTGCCTTGAATCCACCATAGGTCAGTGAGCGAATTCTGAGGTGGACCTCACTCGCGGTGGGCGATTGCCCGCCACTCTCGACGCGCAACTGAGCAACGGCCTGAACAAGGACCTCGAGAGCCGTTTCGAGGGGGTCCTTCTCGGCGGCGGAGCCGGACTGAGGTTCGTTCACTGCTGTCATGTGCTACTCCACGGTTAATGAGGCCGGGGTCCACCAGCTGGTGGACCCCGGCCTTCTGCCGGTGGAAGTAGCGCCAGCACCAGTCCATGCACGGCCATGCTTCCCCGCAGGGGCCAGAGACCTAATTCGAGTCACCTACTGAGCTTGAGTGACTCCAGGCCGTCATGGCTGACCGTGCACGTACACTCGGTTCACTTGGATATACCAAGAGGACCGAGCCTTAGCACTCTCCACCCACATAGTCGGCCAGCTGGACTCGAAAATCAACTCGAACCCACCGGTTGCCATGTGACGGCGGTCACATAATTTGGTCTGGTTTTGCTGCGGTTCGTCCTAGTAGCGGCGGTGCTGGCGCAGTCCAACCTGCCCGCGATCGAGTATGGGGCTCTCAGGATGAAGCCATCTTGGGCGATCTTGCCTGGAGGCGCCCTACCTGGGACATCTCTGGACGCAAGGTCACCGGTCTGATTCGGATGGAAGCGAAGCATCTCTTGCGCGCTTCTAACGTCCTCAACGAAGCGGCCCCGGTTAATTTTGGCAGACATCTGCTCGGGTCAGGTCCTCGGCTCACCTTCCGGTACCGCACCCTGACTCCCAATCAACCCCGCGGTCCCAGCGTGGTCCAGGTCTGCACTCCGTGCAGGCGCGTGCGGACTGAGCGGGCGGGGCGGGGTTGATTGCGAGCCTCCCAGGGCGCGGTGCTTACCTCCCACGGCGGAGCCAGCAAGAACAGCTGGCCCCACCGAGGCCCACCACGGGAGGTCAAGGACATGACACGGCGCCACGGCACCAAGCGCTTCTGGTTCCCCGTGCTCCTGCTGCGAGATGCCCTCGGGCGGTTCGCGCGAGTCCACTGGCCACTGGCACCGAAGCGCCCCAAGCCTCGGATCCGACGCCCACCCTGCCGGTGTTCATCCAGCTCGAACTGGACCTGGCGTAACAGCCGGTCAGCCTCGCAGAGAGCCAGCGCTCAGCGTTTACTCACATGATTCAATGCCAGGCAACGCACAACGACGCGAGACGTCAGCAGGTCCAAACCGCCCCTGACCAGGGCAACGGCAGCCAACCGTCACCATCCGATGTCACCAACAACCCCGGATTTAGATCAGAAGGTTAGGGGTTCGAATCTCTTCGGGCGCACTCGTTGAGACAGCGACGAGAACGGCCCTGATCTGCGGAAACGCATTGATCGGGGCCGCTTTCGTTGGGCGTCTTGGATGGGTCCCTGTCTGGTTGATGCATCGGGTCTCTGGGCGGCGGACGATGAGGCCATGCGCGCTACGCACAGGGCGTCTCTCGCAGTGGCCATGCTGGCGGCGGTCAGCGGTTGCGGCGCCGCGGGGCCTGTCGCTCATGAGGCTCTGTGGCGGGCTAGCCGAACGAGGATCGGACCGGACAGATTGTCTGGAGCCGGCTCGACGAGTTCGTCCTCGTGTTCACCGAGCCCGGCCGGGCCGACTGGATGCCCTGGGCTTTCGGGTATGAACGAGAGTTGTTCCAGGGGGCCTGATCTGGCAGCCTCGTGACCATGCGTTCTGGCCTGGCGATCTTCGATCTTGATGGCTCGCTGGTTGATCGGGATACTGGATTCAGTTCTTGGGTAGACGGATTCGTTGTGAAGCGCGGTCTCGGGGCTGCCGCCAGGCGGGATATTGCAAGGCTGGATCGGCGAATTCGTGAACGTGGGCGCTTCTTCGCGGAGCTGGTGGCGGTTCTGCATCTGGACGACGATCCGGACGGACTCTGGGCTGAGTACCGATCGGCGATGCCGGGCCTCACACCGGGGTTTCCTGGCGTGGTGGAGGGGTTGCAGACTCTGAAGGCGGAGGGTTGGGGGCTCGCGGTCCTGAGCAATGGGCAGGCCGACAACCAGCTCGGGAAGCTCCGGGAGGCAGGCATTCTTGAGCTGTTCGACCTGTGCCGAATCTCTGGTGACACCGGCCTGCGGAAGCCAGACCCGGCGTCCTTCATCGATCTCCTGACCGCCGCGGAGGTCAGTGCGGGGCCGGAGGTGTGGATGGTCGGGGACGATCCGCGGCTGGACATTCGTGGTGCTGCGGAGGTGGGGGTCTCCACCCTGTGGATCTCGCATGGGCGCGACTGGCCGGCCGATCTGCCCGGGCCCACCGTGACGGCGGGCGATCCGGCCGAGGCGCTGCAGAGGCTCAGGCGCTGAGTGTGTCCATGGCGCGGTCTAGTAGGACCTCGCGGGACACGGCGGCGTCGCACCGGCGCCAGGTGTCGAGGGCGGCGTTCCAGCACTCCACGGCCGAGGCGACGAGAACACGGGGGCGGGGGTCCTGGTCGGCCGGCACGTCTCCGGTCAGGCGGGTGGCGACGACGGGGCGCAGCAGTTTTTCCCACTCGTGCTGCTTCTCGCGGCGTCGCGCGCGCATCGTCGGGTTGGCCTCGAGCATTCTCTCGAAGTCCAGGGCCTTCTGCGGGGCGTCGGCGTTGATCTGGAGGAGCACGTCGAACGAACGGCGCAGGGAGTGCCATGGCGTTTCGGTGGTGGGGCGGGCGACGAAAGCCTCGACCAGCTGGGGGCCGAGGTCTTCGATCCAGGTGAGCACCACGTCTTCCTTGGTACCGAAGTAGCGGAAGAACGTGGTGCGGGACAGGCCGGCCTCGGCGGCGATCTGCTCGACCGTGGTGTTGGTGCAACCCTGCTCGGCGAACAGGCGGGTGGCGATGGTGCTGACCTCGTCGCGCATGGCCAGCCGGGTCCGGTCTCTCAGGGAGCGCTTTTCCGACGTCTCACTCACCTGCATCAGCTTACCCGGTGCCAGTCTGGTACTCAGTATCACTTCGGGTTAGAGTCCCTCACGTACCGACGTGCCGATGAGGTCGCGTGCCGAGAAGCCAGAGCAAGGAAGAGACCGTGACGTCGGAACCCGTGAAGCTGTTCACCCCGGTGACCCTGGGCGCGCTGGAACTGCGTAACCGCCTGGTGATGGCACCCCTGACGCGCACCCGTACGCAGGCCGACGGGGTACCGACCGACCTGCACGTCGAGTACTACCGCCAGCGCGCGTCCCTGGGCCTGATCGTCACCGAGGGAACCTTCCCGATCGTGGAGGGGCGCACCTGGCTCGGGCAGCCCGGCATCGAGACCGCCGAGCAGATCGCGGGCTGGCGCCGGGTGGCCGACGCCGTGCATGCGGACGGCGGCTCCATCGTCATGCAGATTATGCACGGTGGGCGCATCTCGCACCCCACGATCACCGGGACCGGCCGCACGGTCGCGCCCAGCGCGGTGGCCGCGCCGGGCGAGATCCGGATCACCGGCGGGGCCAAGGCCGATCTGCCGGTGCCGACCGCCCTGACCCGGGACGAGATCCAGGGCGTCGTCGACGCGTTCGTCACCGCGGCCCGCAACGCCGTCGAGGCGGGCCTGGACGGCGTCGAGATCCACAGCGCCAACGGCTATCTCGTGCACCAGTTCCTCGGTGCGGCATCGAACCTCCGCACCGACGAGTACGGCGGCTCCCCGGCGAACCGCGCCCGGCTGGCCATCGAGATCCTCACCGCGGTCGCGGCTGCCGTCGGCGCCGAGCGCACCGGTCTGCGCATCTCCCCGGAGCACAACATCCAGGGTGTCGTGGAGAGCGACCCCGAAGACCTCTCCGCCACCTACACCGCCCTGGCCGAGGGTCTGGCGCCGCTGGGCCTCGCCTTCGTCGACATCCTGCACATCGACCCGGCCGGGACGCTCGTGCAGCAGTTCCGCAAGACGGTGCAGACGCCGGTCATCGTCAACACCGGGTTCTCGGCCAACACCACCCGCCAGGAAGCGATCTCCCACATCGAGGAAGGGCTCGCCGAGGCCGTCGCCGTCGGCCGCGCCGTGATCGCCAACCCCGACCTGGCCGCCCGCTGGAGCCAGGACGCCGGGGAGAACGCCCCGGACCCGAGCACCTTCTACACCCCCGGCGCGCACGGCTACACCGACTACCCCACCCTCGCCCAGAGCTGATCCACCGTAGAGGAACCACCATGAAAGCCGCTGTGTACTACGAGAACGGGGGCCCCGAGGTCCTGCGTTACGAGGACGTCCCCGACCCCGTACCGGCCCCCGACGGCGTGCTGCTGCGCGTCGAGGCCGTGGGCGTGCAGGGCGGTGACCTGCTGCACCGGCAGCTGAGCCCGCTGCCGGCCACCCCGCACGTCGGGGGCTACCAGGCCGCGGGCACCGTCATCGCCGTCGGCCCGGAGGTGACCACCGTGAAAGAAGGCCAGAAGGCCGTCGCCATGGTCAATTCCGGCTCCCACGCCGAGCTGGTCGCGACGTCGGCGGGCAATGTCTTCGTCGTGCCCGACGACATGGACCCGAAGGTCGCCTCGGCCATCCCGGTCGAGTTCGCCACCGCCGACGACTGCCTCTTCGGCGTCGGCCGGCTGCAGGCCGGGGAGACTGTGCTGATCCAGGCCGCCGGTGGCGGCGTGGGCCTGGCCGCCGTGCAGCTGGCCAAGGCGGCCGGGGCCACGGTCATCGGGACGGCGGGCAGCGACGACAAGCTGGCGCGCCTGAAGGAGTACGGCCTCGATCACGGCATCAACTACCGTACGGACGACGTGGTCGCGAAGATCAGGAGCCTCACCGACGGTCGCGGTGTCGACCTGGTGCTGGACCCGGTCGGCGGCCGCACCCTCGAGACCAGCGTCGCCTCCCTGGCCTTCCGCGGTCGGATCAGCTGGATCGGCAACGTCGCCCGCGACCCCGAACGCCCCCGGCTGGACGGCCTGATGGCCAAGAACGCCACGCTCAACGGTGTTTTCCTGGGCGGGGCCAGGCCGTTCGAGCCCGAGCGGGTGCGTGGCGTGATCGAGCGCCTGATCACCCGGATCGCCGCGGGTGAGCTGAAAGTCGTTCTGGATCGCTCGTTCGCGCTGTCCGAGGCAGCTGAGGCCCACCGCTACATCGAGAGCCGGGCTTCCTTCGGCCGCGTGACCCTCGTTCCTTAAGGCGCCGTCTTCTCGTTCGTGATCATGCAGTCCCCCAACCTTCGGCCGGGAGGTGCCCCCACTTCCCGGGGAAGGATTGCATGATCACGAACGAAGAATGGGGCGGGTCAGAAGGCCACGAAGATGCCGAGAATGACGAGAAAGAGCCCGGCCACCGCCGGAACGCGCCCGGCGGCCCCAGCCCCTTGGGCCACGGCGCCCAGCAGCAGGAACACCACTCCACCCCCGATGGCGAGCAGACCGAGCGATCTTCGCGTCATCCTGAGGAGCTTAACCATCGGCCGGCGCGCCCCCACCCGGGGCGAACGGCGAAACTCTCCGCCGAACGATCAGTTCCAGACCGGCGTGAACCGAATATCTTTCTCGCACGTACTCATTCCGAGGCCGGAACGGGTGGATGGGCCGGGCTTGACCCGAATTCCAGTTGCGCTTAAGACGGCCGCCCCTAGCGTGCTTGCCCGTCAGACCCCATCCGAAGAGAAGGGCCAAGCATGCTCACCCTGAGAGCAAAGGCCGGAGTCCTGGTGGTCAGTGGTGTCGCCGCCACGGCGCTCGCCGCGGGCATCACGACCGCTGTGGTGTCACCCGCCCAGGCCACACCCGCGGGCAAGCACCGGCCCCGGCCGGTGGCCAGCGCCACGGCAGTGGCCACCACTGCGACCACCACCGCGGCCCAGGACCTGGACTCGGCGGCGAAGAAGGAGATCGCGATGCAGCTGGTCTCCAGCGCCGAGAACTCCTCGCTGGACTGGAAGGCGCAGTACGGGTACATCGAGGACATCGACGACGGCCGCGGCTACACCGGCGGGATCATCGGGTTCACCTCGGGCACGCACGACATGCTCGAGCTGGTCGAGCAGTACACCGCCGACCACCCGGGCAACGGCCTGGCGAAGTACCTGCCGGCGCTGCGCTCGGTGGACGGTACCGACTCGCACACCGGTCTCGGTAATGCCTTCGTCGCGGCCTGGAAGGCGGAGGCCAAGGTCGTGGCCTTCCAGGAGGCCCAGAACAGTGAGCGCGACCGGGTCTACTTCGACCCGGCCGTGGCGCAGGCCAAGAAGGACGGCCTGCGGGCGCTCGGCCAGTTCGCCTACTACGACGCCATGGTCATGCACGGCCCGGGTGACGACTCGGTGAGCTTCGGCGGCATCCGGGCCACCGCGCTGAAGAAGGCCAAGACCCCGGCCGCGGGCGGTGACGAGACCGCTTATCTCAATGCGTTTCTCGATGCCCGCAAAGCCGCGATGCTGACGGAGGAGGCGCACTCCGAGACCGGCCGCGTCGACACCATGCAGCGCAAGTTCCTGAACGAGGGCAACCTGGACCTCGACCCGCCGCTGCGGTGGACCGTGTACAAGGGCGATCCGACCTACGAGATCCTCTGAGTCATCGGCCCACTACTGGCAGTCCTCGCCTAGATTCGGGCGTATGCCCGAATTTAGGCGGGGCCCCAGTTGGGCTTAAGGCACGGTCCAAGAGCATGTCGCCATGCAGAAAACCTCCACCCCGGGCGGTGGCCGGAGGATTCCCTCCTGGCGCCTCGCGGTCCTGAGCCTCAGCGCTGTGGTTCTGGCCATTGCCGGCACCACCGTTGCGCTCCAGTCGGCCAATGCCGAGCAGCCCACCGCTGCGGCCACAACGACCGAAACGACCGCAAAGAGCACGACGAGCTCGTCCGCCACCGCTGAGGCGGCGGCCGAGAAGACGACCGCAACCAAGGCGACCACCGCCGCCGCGACCACCACCGCGGCCAAGGCGACCACGTCGTCCTCTGCTGAGACCACGGTGACCACCGCGGCGACCACGTGCACGCGCACGGCGTCGGCAACCGCGAAGACCCGGATCAGCAACATCAAGCTGCCGAACAAGGTGAAGGGTTACGGCGGCGAGGGTGACACCGAGGTGCTGCCGATGGCCATCGCCTCGGCGCCCAACGGCCGCTCCTGGCTGGCCTGGGTCAGCACGAACGACCGGGTCTACCTGCAGCAGCTGAGTTGCGCCGACAAGCTCATCGGCAAGGCCACCAGCTTCGCGGGCATCGACCTGCAGGATGTCTCGGCCGACGCCAAGGGTGGCGTGCTGCTGATCACCAAGAAGGGCAGCTGCGGCACCGGCCCGCTCTGCGGCGGCGAGTCCAGCCCCTGTAACACCATCCACATGATCCGGTTCAACACCAGCGGCAAGCAGGTCTGGGACCAGCAGGTCACGAACCTGACCAGCGCGCGCAAGGGTTACACCAGCGGCGCCCGCTTCGCCTGGTGGTACCAGCACCACGGCCGCCTGGCCTACGACGGCACGAACTACGCCGCCTACTTCGGCACCGCGATCACCGTGAAGAACGGCAGCTGCGTCGACATCCACGAGGGCGACCGCATGCAGGTGGTCAACAGCGCCGGCAACATTGTCAAGAGCAAGAGTGTGGACGTCGGTTGCAGCCATGCGTGGACCTCACGGATCATCTACGACCCGACGAAGAAGAAGTTCGTGATGGTCTGTGCCACGGACAACGACTGCCGCATAGCCCAGCCGAATCCGTATCGAACAGTCGCGGCGAGCAAGTGTGACGGCACGCTGTTCGGCGGCGACCTGGTGCTGGCCGGCACGGGGTACTGGACGGCCTGGAGCCAGGGCAACGCGGTCAAGATCTCCCGCTTCACCACCGGTGCGGCCAACAAGACCGTGAAACCCGGCGTCGCGACCCAGCACCCGCACCTGGTGCGGTACAGCAAGAGCAAGATGCTGCTGACCTGGGGCTCCGGCGCCAAGACCAAGGCCAAGGTTCTCAGCCGCTCGACCGGTGCCACCATCGGCTCGACGCTGACGATCAACGTGAAGGACCACAACTACATGTCCTTCAAGGAGTTCAAGGACGGCAGCGCGGCCTACGCGGCTGCCGGTGCCACCACGAACTACATCAAGATCGCCCGGGTCATGCCGATCTCCTGATCGTCCGGCCACAACAAGAAGCGCTCTCCCAGCCGTCCGCCCGCGGCTGGGAGAGCGCTTCTCGGTTTGCTGAACGTCTTACACGGCCCGGCGGTCCGCCCCGGAGACGGCGTCCTGATCGGGGTCGGCCCGGCGGCTCGACACGATCAGGCTGGCCACGGTGGTGATGACCAGGGTGCCGATGATGACGGTGAGGGAGAGCCAGATCGGGATCTCACCGTCGAAGGGAGCCCAGTCGGCCCAGTGGTAGGTGTGCATGGCGTGCAGCACGAGCTTCACGCCGATGAAGGCCAGGATCACCGAGAGGCCCAGCGACAGGTAGATGAGCTTCTGCAGCAGGCCGCCGATGAGGAAGTAGAGCTGGCGCAGGCCCATCAGCGCGAACACGTTGGCGGTGAAGACCAGGTAGGGCTCTTCGGTGAGGCCGTAGATGGCGGGGATCGAGTCGAGGGCGAAGAGCAGGTCGGTGCTGCCCAGCGCGACGATCACGAAGAACATCGGGGTGATCAGTCGGCGGCCACCCTGAACGACGGTCAGCGAACGGCCCTGGTATTCGTCCACCGACGGAAGACGCCGCTTGACCAGGCGCATGAGCGCGTTGTCGACCGGTTCCTCGTCCTCGTCGTGCTTGCGGTACTCCTTCACCAGGTTGATCGCGGTGTAGATGAGGAATGCCCCGAAGATGAAGAAGACCCAGGAGAAGCGGCTGATCGCGGCCGCGCCCACGGCGATGAAGATCGCCCGGAAGATCAGGGCCAGGATGATGCCGATCGTCAGGGCGTACTGCTGGAGGTGCCGCGGCACCGCGAGCTTGCCCATGATGATCAGGAAGATGAACAGGTTGTCGATCGACAGGCTGTACTCGGTCAGCCAGCCGGCGTAGAACTCCCCGGCGTAGCGCGAGCCGGCGGTGGCCCAGACGCCCAGACCGAAGACGATCGCCAGGGCGACGAACGTGGCCACGAAGGCCCCGGCCTCTTTCATGGACGGCTCGTGCACGTTCCGCCCGATGACGAACACGTCCAGGGCGAGTACGGCGACGAGGACCACCGAGGTGATGAGCCAGGTCGAGGTAGAGACGTCCATAGAGACGAGGGGCCTTCCGGTTCGCGGTGTGGTCAGGAAAGGATGCGGCAATTGCAAGGCCCAACGCTGTCCGTACACAGGTGGTTCCGGGGGAGCACGCAGGGGCGTCCCAGGTCACACCGCGAACCGAAAGATGATTGCCCGGAGGAACTATTGCAGCGTGATCCGGATCGCGCTCCAGGACACCGCGGGGAGGGTGAGCCGGAGCTCGCCGTCCTCGATCACCACGCCCTCGGTCGTCACCGGTACCACCCGATCCGGATCGTCCGCCGTGTTGGAGGCCGACAGATCGTCATCGGTGAGCGTCCACGCCTCGGCGACCGTGAACGTCCTGCTCTCGAAACTCCCCAGCGGCACCGACAAGGTGACCGCCTCGTCCTGTGACCGGTTCACCACGAACACGCTGATCTCACCGGCCTCCTCGTCATGGGTGGCCACGGCGTCCACCACCGGCACCTCACCGAACCGGGCCGTCTCGTACACCGGCCCGTGCGGCTCGACCCGCAGCACCTTGCCCCGGGCCAGCCGGGAGGTGATCGCGAACGGGTGGAAGATCGTCTGCCGCCAGGCCGGACCGCCCGGTTCACTGCGGATCGGTGCGATCACGTTGACCAGCTGCGCCTGGCAGGCCGCCGTGACCCGGTCGCTGTGCCGCAGCAGGGAGATGAGCAGGTTGCCCACCACCACCGCGTCGGTCACGTCGTACCGGTCTTCGATCACCCGCGGGGCGATTCGCCACTCCGACGACAGATTGCCCAGACTTGCCTCGAAATCACTTTGGCGCCAGACGTTCCACTCGTCGAACGACACCATGATCCGCTTCTTGCTCTTCAGCCTGGCGCCCACGCTGTCCGCGGTGGCGACCACGCTGTCGACGAAGTGGTCCATGTCGACGGCCGAGGCCAGGAAACTCGCGACGTCCCCGTTCAGCGGCTCGTAGTACGCGTGGGCCGAGATGTAGTCGACGGCGTCGTAGGTGTGCTCCAGCACCTCGGCCTCCCAGGCCGCGAACGTCGGCATGGACGAGCTGGAACTACCCACGGCGACCAGCTCGAGGTCCGCGTCGGCCGAGCGCAGGGCCCGGGCGGTCTCGGCCGCGAGCCGGCCGTACTCCGCCGCGGTCTTGTGCCCGGTCTGCCAGGGGCCGTCGAGTTCGTTGCCCAGGCAGAACATCCGGATCCCGTACGGCTTCTCGCTACCGTTGGCCCGCCGCAGCTCGGCGAGGTGGGTGCGGTCGGGCTGATTGATGTACTCATGGGCGTCGAGAGCCTCCTGCACCCCCCGGGTGCCCAGGTTCAGCGCGTACATCACCTCCACCCCGGCCTTGTCCGCCCACTTCACGAACTCGTCGATGCCGACCTCGTTCGTCTCCAGGCTGTGCCAGGCGAGATCCCTTCGGACCGGGCGCTCCGAGACCGGGCCGATGCCGTCTTCCCAGCGGTACCCGGAGACGAAATTGCCTCCGGGGTAGCGCACCAGGGAGACACCGAGTTCACGCGTGAGGGCCAGCACGTCTTCCCGGAACCCGTCACCGTCCGCCGTCGGATGGCCCGGCTCGTAGATACCGGTGTAGACGCAGCGGCCCATGTGCTCGACGAACGAGCCGAACGTGCGGCGGGAGACGGGCGCGACAGTGAAGGCTGGATCGAGCCGGAAGGAGGCGGAGAGCAAAGGTTTTCCCCCAGAGGTTGATGTCACTTGAGACTTCCTACGGTCAGACCGCCCTGCCAGTAACGCTGCAGGGTCAGGAAGGCGAGGACGAGCGGGAGGACCGAGACCAGTGAGCCGACGATGATGAGGTTCCAGAGCGACTGCCCACCACCGTTGTTGGAGGCGGCCAGTTGCTCCCACAGGCCGATGCCCACGGTCAGCGGGTACAGCTTGGAGCTGGAGAGCATGGTCAGGGGCAGGAAGTAGTTGTTCCAGGTGGCGACGACACTCAGCAGCATCACGGTGACCACCCCCGGGCGCATCAGGGGCAGCGCGACCTGCAGGAAGATCCGCAACTCACCGGCCCCGTCGATGCGCGCGGCGTCGACCAGCTCGTCGGGGATCGACCCGGCCGTGTAGACCCGCATCAGGTACACCGCGAACGGGCTGAGCAGCGACGGCAGGATCACCGCCCAGATGGTGTCGGTGAGCCCGGCGTTCGACATCATCACGAACGTCGGGATCACCAGGGCGGTGAGGGGAACCATGACCGACCCGAGCACGGCCGCGAAAACCAGGTTGCGGCCGGTGAACCGGTACATCGCGAAGCCGTAGCCGGCGAGCACCGAGACGATCGTGCACCCGATCCCGCCCACCCCGGCGTAGAGCACCGAGTTCCACAGCCAGCGCAGGTACTCGCCGTTGTTGTAGGTGAACAGGTCGCCCAGGTTGCCGAACAGGTGGAACCCGTCGAACCAGAGCGCGCCGGACCCGGAGAATAGGCCGTGCGAATTCTTCGTGCTGGCTACCAGCAGCCACCAGACCGGCAGCAGGAAGTAGCAGACCAACGCCAGCAGAATAAGTTTCGCGCCGACATGACGAGGCTTGCTCATGTGAACAGCCCTCCTCGCTTACGGGTGGCAAAGGTGAAGATCGCCACTGCCAGGAACACCACGAACCCGAGCGAGAACGAGATGGCCGAGGCGTAGTTGAACTGTGCGTACCGGAAGGCCAGGTTGAACGCGTAGATGTTCGGCGTGAACTCCGGTGTCACCGAGCCGTTCGCGATCGGGCTGACGATCTGCGGTTCGGTGAAGAACTGCAGGGTGCCGATCAGCGAGAAGATCAGGATCAGCACGAGTGCCGACGTGACCAGCGGAACCTTGATCCGCAGCGCGATCTGCCGGGCGTTGGCACCGTCGAGCCGCGCCGCCTCGTAGAGCGAGGAGTCGATGCTCTTCAGGGCCGCGTAGATGATGATCATGTAGTAACCGGACCACTGCCAGGTGACGATGTTCAGCAGACCGTAGAAGATGTTGCCCTGACTGAGCAGGAACGGTGCCTGCACGTTGAACAACGAGGCGATCTGCTCCATCGGGCCGAAGCTCGGGCTGTAGAGGAAGCCCCACATCAGAGCCCCGATGACGGCCGGTACGGCGTACGGCAGGAAGATCATCAATCGGCTGAAACTGGCCAGCCGGCCGGTGATCTCGTCCAGCAGCAGGGCCGCGACCAGCGCCACCCCGATCTGCAGCGGGATCACCACCAGGCTGAACCGGACCACCAGCCAGAGGCCGTGGCGGAACGCCGGGTCGTGGAAGGCCCTGGTGTAGTTGTCGAATCCGGCGAAGGTGGTCCCGGTGGCCAGGCCCTTGGTGTAAAGGCTCAGGTAGCCGGCGTAGAGCAGAGGTGCCACCAGGAAGGTCAGGAAGACCACCAGGAAGGGCAGGACGAACAGCCAGCCGATCTGGTCGCGGCGAAAGTGTCTACGACGGGACGAAGTGGGCACCCGGGTCTCCGGGGTGCCTTTTGCGGTGATGACGGTCATCGCACGGTGAAGCCTTGACCCTTGGCGTACTCCACGAGCTGCTTCTGCAGATCGGCCGCGGCCTGGTCGCCCGTCGTCTGCCCGGCGAGGAGCTTCACCATCTGGGCCTGTAGCTGAGCGTAGTAGTACACCGTGAAAGGGCTGTACGTGGCCCCGGAATAGGCATTCTCGGCCGGTACGTAGATGTCCTTGTTGGCCGTCTGGCCGTCGAAGAACTTCACCTTGGCATTCACGAACTCGTCCGACTTCAGCACGGTCTGGTTCAGCGGGAAGATGGTCTGGGTCTTCCAGCCGTCTTCCAGCGACGCGTCGTCGGCGTACAGGCCCATCGCCACCTCGGCCGCCGCGGCCTTGTCCTTGGCCTGCGTGGTCACGGCGAAGGTGGAGCCGCCCCAGTTCACCGAGACCGGGCTGCTCGCGTCCCACTGCGGCAGTTCGGCCACGCCGAACTGGCCGGCGTCGTCGCCCTCGCCCACACCCTGGCCCGTCAGGTAACCGGGGGCCCAGGCGGCCGAGACGTAGGTGGCGTACTTACCGCTGACCACACCGGAGATGTAGTCGGTGGTGAACTGGTCCTCCTTGCCGATCAGGCCCTTCTTGGCCAGGTCACCCCAGTAATTGAGGACGTCCTTGGTCGCCTGGTCGTCGAGCTTGATACCGATGTTCAGCTTGTCGGAGAGGTCGTACTGGAAGGGCTGCGCACCCTTCTGGATCATCAGCGAGGTGACCAGGGCCGGCACGTTGCTGCCCATGTCCCCGAAGGCGGGCCCGCCCGCGGCCTTCAGCTTCTGGGCCGCGGCGGCG
The DNA here is from genome assembly GCF_021129235.1 of Kineosporia mesophila. GTDB lineage: Bacteria > Actinomycetota > Actinomycetes > Actinomycetales > Kineosporiaceae > Kineosporia > Kineosporia mesophila. The sequence continues at coordinate 74,842 of NZ_JAJOMA010000028.1, read as the reverse complement.
TACTCGTCCCAAGTCTTCGGCGGATCGATGTCGTACTTCTTGAAGATGTCCTTGCGGTAGATCATGGCCATCGGGCCGCCGTCGACCGGGATCGCGTACACCGCGGAGCCCTGCGACACGTCTTTCCAGGCCCCCTCGCTGAAGTCGCCCTTCACCTTGTCGGCACCCAGCGGGGCCAGATCGACCAGCGCGTCCTGGATCTCGAAGCCGGTGAGCTGCTCGGCCTCGAGCATCACCACGTCGGGCGCGCCCTTCTTGGCCGAGATCGAGGTCTGGAACTTGTCGTACTCGGCCTGGCCCTGGCCCGCGTTCGACCAGCACACCTGCACATCGGTGTGCTGGTTGTTGAAGTTGTCCACGACCTTGGCCATGTTCGGGTACCAGGCCCAGACCGAGACCTGTTTGGCGTCGGCGTGAACGATCTTGTTCGTGCACTTGGTGGCCGAGGCGGACGAACCGCCGTCACTTCCACCGCCGCACGCGCTCAGGCCGATGGTGGCGATCAGGCCGGTGACGATGACTGAGGGTTTGCTGAAGCGCATGTCGATGCCTCCTTTGGTCATGACATGGGGTGGTGCCGCCTGGGACTACGTAAAGTCACGCATGGGGCAGCTGACCCGGGCCGGTGAAGGCTTCCGGGCTGCGTGTGTCTATGTGGTCCAAGTCCCATTGCAGCGCTGCAAAGGAGTATGCCCGCGCCATATCGGGGTGACAAGGGTTGATCTGGCGGAAATACGATGGGCGGTGCGGGTGCGTGGGCCCCGCCTAGGTGAGAGGGTGCCCATGAAAGAGGCAACACTGCGTGATGTAGCCGATGTGGCCGGGGTGTCCCCGCGCACGGTGTCGAACGTGGTCAACGGATACGCCCGCGTCACCGAGTCGACCCGGCTGAAGGTCGAGCAGGCCATCGCCCAGCTCGGCTACCGGCCCAACGTGCTGGCCCGGCATCTGGCCACCGGCCGCTCGGGGCAGATCGTCGTGGTGGTGCCCTACATCGACACCCCGTACTTCGCCGAGCTGTTGCAGGCCATCATCCCGGTAGCCCGGCAGGCCGGCTACAACGTTCTCATCGACCAGTCCGACGGCGACCGTGAGCACGAAGGCCAGCTGATCGGGCCGCATTCGCACCGCAGCCTGTTCGACGGCATGATCTACAGCCCGTTAGGTCTTTCCCAGCAAGACCTTTCAAATCGCGATCCAGCGCTGCCCCTGGTCGTGATCGGAGAACGCACGTCTGCGGCCAATTTTGACCACGTCGGTATTGACGACGTGGCGGCCTCCACCGAGGCGGTGCGGCACCTGGTCTCACTGGGCCGGCGTCGTATCGCCGCGATCGGTGACCAGCCCTACCCGACGGGCGAGGCGGCGCAGCGGCGCACGGCGGGCTTTCGCGCCGCTCACGCCGAGGCCGGTCTGGAGGTCGACGAGTCGCTGATCGTCAGTACCCCGCGCTTCAACCGGGTGGACGGCGCCGAGGCGATGAAAGCCCTTCTGGAGCTTGATAGCCCGCCGGACTCGGTGTTCTGCTACAGCGACCTGGTGGCGTCGGGGGCGATCCACACCGCTCTGGCGCGTGGGTTGCGGGTGCCGGAAGACATCGCGGTGATCGGGTACGACGACATCGAAGACGGGCGCTACAACCGGCCCACGATCAGCACCATCTCCCCGGACAAGCGCGAAATTGCCCGGCTGGCGGTGGAACGGCTGGTGATGAGGATCGGTAGCAAGGAACCGGTGCCTGGCGTCGATCTGAAGGCGGGGTACCGCTTGGTGGCCCGGGAGAGCACCACCGGGTCGTATTGATCGTTTACATCACGATTGAGGTGATCTGTGGACAGGGTGGCAGGCAGAATCTGAGAATTCCCTGTGCGCTACAACCCACCCCCGAACTGGCCGGCCCCGCCGACCGACTGGACACCCCCGGCCGGCTGGCGGCCCGACCCGACCTGGCCCCCGCCCCCGGAGGACTGGCAGTTGTGGCTCCCGGACAACCCGGAGGCGTCGTGGCTGGAATCGCTGTCGGACGGTGAGCCCCCTCGGCCGGCCCGGGCGGAGTCGGAAGAGTTCCGGGCCATGGGAATGCGGGAGGAGATCCGGAGCGGCCGCCGCGCGGCCCTTATCGCTTTCGGCCTGGCCTTCGCCGCGGCCCTGATCGGTGCCGTGACCCTTGTCGTGGCGCTGACCAGTAAAGACGGTGGCATCGTCTGGATCGGCGGGATCATCTTCGGCACGCTGTGGATGATCCGCAGCATCCACGCATTCTTCACCGCCGGCGGGAGGCCGGTCAGCAACGGGGTCTGGGCCGCCGGGATGTGCGGCCTGTTCCTCGCCTTCCTCGTGGGCTTCTGGTTCTACATGATGCTGGTCACCCCGGTGGTCGACGCCGCCCTGAACCCGGCCGGGCCGGACCCGTCCGCCACCCCCGGCGTCGATCCGGCCACCGCCATCGGCCAGTGCTGGAACATGGACGCCAGCCAATACCTGCTCTCGGGGGCCGTCGTGGAGGCCGACTGCGCCTTCAACCACGACTTCGTGGGCAGCTCCCTGGTCGAGGCGAAAGACCAGTGCCCCGAAGATTTCGGCGTGCTGAAGACCAATGACGAGCGGTTCCTCTGTCTGAAGCCCGACCGCTGGGACAAGTAAGAACTCGGGCTTGGCGCCCATCAGTTCTCCGCCTCGAAGAAGTGGGGGAAGACCTGAGGGATCTTTTCGGCGAAACTGAGTGCCCCGGCCTTTTCGAGTCGCTGCAGCAAGTATTCGGGTGGATAGCCGTAGGTGCGTTCGAAGTACTGTCGCTGAAATTCGAATGCTTGGCCCACGCTGGAAGGGCTCTCGGAAAGAAGCATGAGCAAGAACTTGTCCGCGGTGTGAACGATGAACCGGTCTTCCACGCATTCGGGGGTGAAGGCGCTGGTGTCGTCGGTCAGAAGGATGTCTGCCCCGGCATGTGCGGCCGCCGCCAGAACGTGCCAGTCATGTTCATCGGCTGTTGGGCGGGGGTAATCGCGTGGGTTGTACCCAGTGACCCGCCCCTTCGGATGAAAGGCGCGAAAGCGTTCCAGGAGAATACTGAGAGCCCGTTCGCTGGCTCCTGGATTGCGCTGACGCCATCCGTAACGCACTTCAGCCAACACGTCTTCTGACCATGTGACGTGGAAAACCGGATTTTTCTGGATGGCACAAAGATTTACCCAGTCAGCCAGGCACTTCGACCAGAGGATGTTGGCATCGATGAAGACCGAAAGGGCCGCCGGGCTCATTGTTGGAGCCTAGGCTGATCTCGTTGATTTGGGAAATCCCAGAATTATCAGGAGTCTAGTTCGAGCGCATCGGTCTCTGCCATGAAAAGAAGTGCCTGCTCACGCCTGATCTCTACCTGATGATGCCAGTAGGACTCGACGTCCCGGCGGGAGATGCGGCGATGAGTGCCCACCATTCGAAAGCCGATGCCCTCTTCGTCCAGAAGTTTGATCATGGTCGGGCGGGAGACGCCGATGAGATTTGCGGCTTCCGAGGTGGTCATCTCCTCGTCCATCGTGCCGACCGTGACTGGGTTGCCTTGGGCGGCGATACGCAGCGCGCTGAGCATGAGACCGACCAACTCCTCGGGAATCGAGAGGGAGCGCCCCCCTGCGAGAGCGAGACGCATCGTGGGTGGCTGGGTTTGGGGGGCCTCGAGTGCCCGCACCACCTCTGCCGCTGCCTGGCGGGTGGCCGTGCTGGGGGTGATGGCATCGATCTGGGTGATGACCTGAGAACTCACGGATCCACCTCCGGCAACTACGACGAGTATCTCCGCCCCAACAGGTTTGCACTTAGGATCGCTAAGTGCAAGTTCGTTGTCAGGTTACTCCCTTGGGCTGTGTCAAAACGGCATCGGGCCTCCCGGGGACACCCGGAAGGCCCGACCCTGTCAGTTGCCTCTACTCCGGCACCCGCCGGTACGCGCCGTCCGAGGCCGCGGTGGCCATGGACGCGTAGGCGCGCAGGGCCGCCGAGACCGGACGCTGGCGGTCGGTCGGCGAGTAGGGCTTGTCGCGCTTCTCCTGGGCCGTGCGGCGCTGGTCGAGCACGAGTTCGTCGACGTCCAGCGAGATCTGGCGGTTCGGGATGTCGATGGAGATCTGGTCACCGTCTTCGACCAGGGCGATCAGGCCGCCACCGGCCGCCTCGGGCGAGACGTGGCCGATGGAGAGGCCACTCGTGCCGCCGGAGAACCGGCCGTCGGTGATCAGGGCGCATTTCTGGCCCAGGCCGCGGCCTTTCAGGAACGAGGTGGGGTAAAGCATCTCTTGCATACCCGGACCGCCCTTGGGGCCCTCGTAGCGGATGACGACCACGTCGCCCTCGACGACCTTCTTGCCGAGGATGCCGTCGACCGCGGCTTCCTGGCTCTCGAAGACGATGGCCTTGCCGGTGAACTTCCAGACCGCCTCGGGCACACCGGCGGTCTTGACCACGCAGCCGTCGGGGGCGAGGTTGCCGAAGAGGATGGCCAGGCCGCCGTCGACCGTGTAGGCGTGCTCGATGTCGCGGATGCAGCCCTCGGCCGCGTCGGTGTCGAGCGAGCCCCACTCGTTCTGGGTGGAGAACGGCTCGACCGTGCGCACGCCACCGGGCGCGGCCTTGAACAGCTCCAGCGCCCGCTGCGAGGGCGAGCCGCCGCGGATGTCCCACTCGTCGAGCCAGGTCTTCATGTCCGCGCTGTGCACCGGCCTCACGTCGGTGTGCAGCAGCCCGCCCCGGTTCAGCTCACCGAGGATGGCGGGGATGCCGCCGGCCCGGTGCACGTCTTCCATGTGGAACTTCGGCGAGTTCGGCGCCACCTTGGAAAGGCAGGGCACCTTGCGGGAGATCGCGTCGATGTCGGAGACGGTGAAGTCCATCTCGGCCTCGCGGGCGGCGGCCAGCAGGTGCAGCACCGTGTTGGTCGAGCCGCCCATCGCCACGTCCAGGGCCACGGCGTTCTCGAAGGACGAGCGGCTGGCCACATTGCGCGGCAGCACCGACTCGTCGTCCTTGCCGTAGTAACGGCTGGCCAGGTCGACGACCACGGTGCCGGCGTCCTTGAACAGCTGGCGCCGGGCCTCGTGGGTGGCCAGCGTGGAACCGTTGCCGGGCAGTGACAGGCCCATCGCCTCGGTCAGGCAGTTCATCGAGTTGGCGGTGAACATGCCCGAGCAGGAACCGCAGGTGGGGCAGGCCGAGCGCTCGATCACGTCGAGCTGGTCGTCGCTGATGCGCGGGTCGGCGGCCGCGACCATGGCGTCGACCAGGTCGAGCTTGGAGTGCACGATGCCCTCGATGGCCGTGGTCTTGCCGGCCTCCATCGGGCCACCGGAGACGAACACGGTGGGGATGTTGAGCCGCAGCGCCGCGAGCAGCATGCCCGGGGTGATCTTGTCGCAGTTGGAGATGCAGACCAGGGCGTCGGCGCAGTGCGCGTTCACCATGTACTCGACCGCGTCGGCGATCAGCTCACGGCTGGGCAGCGAGTAGAGCATGCCGCCGTGGCCCATCGCGATGCCGTCGTCCACGGCGATGGTGTTGAACTCCTTGGAGACCGCCCCGGCCTCCTGGATCGACTCCGCGACGATCTGGCCCACATTACGAAGGTGCACGTGGCCGGGCACGAACTCGGTGAACGAGTTGGCTATGGCCACGATCGGCTTGCCGAAGTCGTTGTCGGTCATGCCGGTCGCGCGCCAGAGCGCCCGCGCTCCCGCCATGTTGCGACCGCTGGTCGAGGTGGCCGACCGGAGCTGTGTCATTGTGGAAAGTCTTCTCTCATGCGTCTACGGTCGCGCGGTCCCGGGGCAGGGCCGTAGCAGCGACCAGATGTCGATGGACGCACGGTGAGGCCCGGTCGGCCACGTGCGTCAGCGCCCGGTGCTGGAGGACGGTCGCTTCTGGCGACACATCGATGGTAACTCGGGTGACGCCGAGGTATTCCTCGGGCCAGAACGACCGGTCCGTCTTCCGAGGTTCACAGAATCTCAGGGGGACCGGTACGACATGGCACGACGTGCCGCGAGGGTCGCCCTCTGCTAAGACATGTGCAGAATTACGTGTCATCTGCGGAGGATCGTGAGGGAATGCGCCAAGGACAGCACCTCGGCTTGTAACGGTACCTACCGTTTGGGTTGTATCTGGGCCCTAGCCCCAGCTGCAGTTGAACAGTAATCTTCACCGGCAAGATCGCAGAGTGAGCGGAGGCGCCATGGCGCTGCGGATTCGTGCGTGCGTCAAGACGCATCCCGGGTTGCGGCGTACGAACAACGAGGACTCCGGCTTCATTGGCCGACGACTGTTCCTCGTTGCCGACGGCATGGGTGGCCATGACTTCGGCGAGGTCGCCAGCGCCATCGTGGCCCGTACCGTCGCCTACCTCGACGACCACCTCTCGTTGTTCGGGCCGGAGCGTGACATCGTCGGTGCGGTCGAGTTCGCCGACCAGCGCCTCGCCCGGGCCATCGAGAACAACGCGGCCCTGGGTGGGATGGGCACCACGCTCACCGCGATGCTCATCCACCACGACACCATCGCCCTGACCAACATCGGCGACTCCCGGGCCTACGTCATGCGCAACCGGGAGATGACCCAGCTGACGCACGACGACACCTACGTGCAGATGCTCGCCGACAAGGGCTGGCTCGACCCCAAGCTGATCCCCCAGCACCCCCAGCGCAGCGTGCTGCTGCGGGTGCTGCGCGGCGGTGACGACGGCGGCACGGCCGAGGTCTCCCTGCACGAGGCCGTGCCCGGCGACCGCTACCTGCTGTGCAGCGACGGGCTCAGCGACTACGTGGCCGGTGAGGCCATCCAGAAGACGCTGGCGAGCACCAGGCACGCGGGCAAGGCCATCGACCGGCTGATCGCGCTCGCGCTCAAGGCCGGCGCCCCGGACAACGTCACCTGCGTGATCGGTGACGTGGTGGACGAGGACGCCGCCCCCACGGTGGACGGCGAGTTCGTCGGGTCGGCCCAGGAGCTGGGTGAAGGGGCCATCGAGGCGGCCGAGCAGAAGGTGGCGGAGGTCAAGAGCGCCGCCCCCGGGATGCTCAAGAGCGCCTGAGCCCGTCCGGTACCGACTCCCAGAGCCGGCCGATGTCGTAGTCGTACACCCGGACCTGCACGCCGTCGTCCAGGGTGGTCACCTGGGCGGGTTCGCCCAGCACCTGGTTCCAGGCCGCCTCCGTGCAGCCGTGCGGTTCGTAGTAGCCCGGCACCCAGATCAGGAACGTGCGCTGCGCGGGCCGGGTCAGCCGCGCCGTGTCGCTCACCCACGAGCGGGTCTTCATCTCGCCGTGCGTGCACTCCAGCTCGTAGACGGTGCGTCTGCCCCCGGTCAGGTAGCTGGTGACGTTGCCGTACCAGTAGGGAGCGAAACCCTTGAGAACACCGGTGGCGGTCACCTCGTCCATCAATTGGCTCTGTGCGACCAGGGCGTCGGAGGGACGCCGGCTCACCTCGAGCGCGGAGGTGGCGCCCCAGGCGGTGCTCACCAGGGCGGCACAACTGAGGACGATCACCAGCGTCCGGGGGCGGCCCACCCGGGTGGGCGCCCGCTCACGCAGGCGGGGCAGCAGGATCACCGCGGTGACGACGAGACCGTAGGGCGCCAGGATGAGGTAGCGGCTGGGGTGACCTTCCTGCACGAGAGTGCCGAGGAAGGCCAGCGGCCAGTTCACCGCGACGGCGAACGGGATCAGCTCGCGGGAACGCCAGAACCACACCGCGCCGATCGCCGATCCGGCCAGCAGCAGGGCGAGGACCAGCACCGTCAGCACGTCGGCGGTGATCAGCAGGGCCGAGGCGTCGCGCCAGCGCTCGACCCCGAGCTGGGTGGCCGTGTCGTGAGCGAACCGGCCGAGGCCGGACGAGACCGACTCGAGGGTGGGGGAGAGCTGCTGGGTGTGGTCGATCTCCAGGCCGAACACCCCGATGCCCCACTGCAGCAACGGCAGCAGCAGGAACGAGACGAGCAGGCAGCCGGCCAGGACGAGCAGGCGGCGGTCGCGGGTGCGCAGCACGAACCAGGCCAGGGCCAGCACCGTCAGCGGCGCGGCCATGAGCACCTGGAAGTACGGGTCGTCGAACCAGAACAGGGTCAGCCCGACGGTGATCGGCAGCACCCACCACCGCAGGGACCCGTGGCCGTCCAGGTACCGCGCCGCCAGGGCCAGCAGCAGGAAGCACAGGCCGAGCTCGATGTTGCGGTAGTTGGAGAGGTTGCGGTTGGAGCCGATGCCACCGTTCATCGCGGCCAGGAAGAGCAGTGGCGCGGCCAGCTCGTACCAGCGGGCCCGCGGCGCGAGCAGCATTGCCCCGGCACCGAGCACCGCGAACGTCGCGGCGGTCAGCACCAGCACCGCGATCAGCAGTTTGGTGGTCGGGGCGAGGTCGAACTGCTCGATCACCAGGTAGAGCGGGAACTTGAACAGCCAGGTGTCGGCCGGCAGGTGCGTGACGCCGTGGCCCACGTCCAGCCAGGTGCGCACGATCGACTGCTGCGCCGTGGAGTCCGAGGTGTAGACGACGCGGGGATGCCGCAGCGCGGCCAGCAGGCAGGCGACCAGCGCGGGCAGCACCATCGCGGCGAGCACCCGGGGCGTGCGTTTCGCCAAGGATGCTGGCCTTTCATCCGATGCCGACGGTTCGATCGCGGTCAGACTAGGCGATCATTCGTCGCTGGTGGGTGAGGGCCAGGCGGCGCAGGATCCTTCCGGGCTCAGGCCGTGGGAGATCCGCGTGCCGATCTCGCGCATCTGCCGCACGTGGGTCTTCGACAGCGGGTCGAGCACCAGCTGCCGCACGGCCTCGACGTGCCCGGGCGCGGTGGCGACGACCTTCTCCCAGCCCGCCTCGGTCAGCGTGGCCGTGGTGTACCGCCCGTCGCTCGGGTCGGGGGCCCGCTCGACCCAGCCCTGCCGCTCCAGCCGCTTCACCACGTGCGACAGCCGGGACAGCGAGCCGTTGGCCAGGATCGCCAGGTAACTCATGCGCAGGGTGCGCCCCGGCGTCTCGGACAGGGCCGCCATCACCGTGTACTCGAAATGGGTGACGCCGGCGTCGCGCTGGAGCTGGGCGTCCAGGGCGGCCGGGAGCCCGAAGACGATGCCGGCCATGGCGCGCCAGGCGGCCCGCTCTTCGTCGTCGAGCCAGCGGGGCTCGGGGCCGGGGTCGCTCATGAGTCCAGCCTAGGACAGTTTTGTTACTTGACCCTTCAAGTCACAGCCCACTAGCGTCACTTGAAGAATCAAGTTGGGCGACCAGGGGAGTGCAGTGATGAACGTTGTTCTGTGGGTGATCGCGGGAGTGCTCGCGGCAGCCTTCGCCGCAGCCGGCGCGATGAAGGTGGCTCAGCCGAAGTCCAAGCTCATCGAGAGCGGTATGGGCTGGGCCGAGGACTTCACCGGCACCCAGGTGAAGCTGATCGGCGCGGTCGAGGTGCTGGGTGCGATCGGGCTGATCCTGCCCGCCGCCCTGGACATCGCCCCGGTGCTCACGCCGCTCGCGGCCGCCGGACTGGCCCTGACCATGGCCGGTGCCGTGGTCGTGCACCTGCGTCGCGGCGAGACCTCCGGGTCGGTGCCGGCACTGGTGCTCGGTCTCCTGGCCCTGTTCGTGGCCATCCTGCGGTTCGGCCCGAACAGCTTCTAGAGTGCAGGTGTGGCGGCAGATCCGGGCAAAGTGTCATTTTCGCGTGAGCAGTTGGAGTCGTACCGCGACACCACGGTTCCCGATCTGCTCGGCCCGGGTCTGAAGCTGCTGTTCGTCGGCATCAATCCGGGGCTGTGGACCGCCGCCGTGCAGGCCCACTTCGCCCGGCGCGGCAACCGGTTCTACCCGGCGCTGTACCGTTCCGGCCTCACCGACCGGCTGATCGACGCCTCGGCGGGGTATGCGGAGGAAGACCGGCAGCACCTGATCGATCGCGGCCTCGGCATCTCGAACATGGCCCACCGCACCACGGCGCGGGCCGACGAGCTGCGGCCGGAGGAACTTCTCGAGGGGGCCCGGCGGCTGGACGATCTGATTGCGCGGGCCCGGCCCCAGGTGGTCGCGTTCCTCGGGATCACGGCCTACCGAACGGCTTTCGCGGCGCCGAAGGCGAAAACCGGTCGGCAGCCGGAGAACCTGCACGACGCCGAGGTCTGGGTGGCGCCCAACCCGAGTGGGCTGAACGCACACACCCAGCTGCCGGAACTGGCCGAGGCCTTCCGTCAGCTGGGTGTGGCGGCCGGGATCAGCGGTTCTCGGACCTGATCAGCCAGGCCTGCTTCTCCAGGTCGTGCAGGACCGCATGGAGCAGGTCGGCCGTGGTCGGGTCTTCCTTGTCCACGTCGTCGTGTACGGCGCGCACCGTGGTGGCGGCCTCGCCGATCAGCCCGGTGATGCGGTCGACGGCGTCGGCCGTGTCCACCTCGCCGGTGCCGAAGTCGGTCAGTGTGGACTGCGAAGCAACGGTTTTCGGGCCGGCGTCGGGCAGCACGCCGAGGGCGCGCATGCGCTCGGCGATCGTGTCGCTGTGCTCGCGCGCCACGTCGACCAGCTCGTCGAGTTGCAGGTGCAGGTCGCGGAAGTTCTTGCCCACGATGTTCCAGTGGGCCTGCTTGCCGTAGAGGTGCAGGGCCACCAGGTCGACCAGGACCCGCTGGAGGTTGTCGGCCAGGAAGTGGGAGGCGTGGAAACCGTTGCTCCGGGTGTTCAGCGTCTCGGTCATGGTACGGACCTCTTTTCTTCGCATGCGGTGCACATTCCCCACCAGATCAACTCGGCCTCGTCGACGTGCGCGAAGCCCGGGTGCGAGGCCGGCCTGAGGCAGGGCGCCTCACCGGTGTGGCAGTCGACATCGACGACCGTGCCGCACGAGCGGCAGACCAGGTGGTGATGGTTGTCGCCCACGCGCGTCTCGTAGCGGGTGGGCGATCCGGCCGGTTCGATCCGACGGACCAGGCCGGAGGTCGCCAGATCATCCAGGGCGTTGTAGATGGTCTGGTTGGAGAGCTGCCCGTCCATCGCCTGCGACAGGTCGGTGACCGTGGCGTGCGGGCGGGTGAGCAGCGCCTCCAGAACGGCCCGGCGAGGTGCGGTGCTGCGAAGGCCTGCGCCCCGCAGGAGCACTGTCGGATCCGTCATGACCATCACTGTACGCCTTCTTTTGACCCTGTCAAAAGAAGCTCTTCAGTGGTCACCCAGCCAGGTCAGCACCGTCTCGGTGAACTCCGCGGGAAGGTTGTCGTGCACGCCGTGGCCACCGCCGAGGGTGATCAGCTCGGCCTCGGGGATGCGGGCCGCCGCCTCGGTGAGCAGTGCCTGGGACACGTGGCTGGTCTCGCCGCCGCCGATGATCAGTGTGGGTGCCTTGACCGAGGACAGCCGCTCGCGGAGCTCGAGGTCGCCGGCGGTGATCTGTGAGCGCATCTGCAGAAGCATCTCCCAGTCGAACGGCAGGTCGCCTTCGGGCCGGTCCGGGATCTGGCGCGGCGCGAAGGGCGGGCCCGGGGCCACGTCTTCCACCACCAGCCGGCCGACCAGGTCGGGCCGCTCGACCGCGAGCCGGAACGCGACCATGCCGCCCAGCGAGTGGCCGAGCACGGTGCTGCCCCGGAGGCCGAGCGAGTCCAGCAACTCGGCGACGTCGTCGAACATCGTGCGGTAGCTGTACTCGGTGGGCCAGGCGCTCGGGGAGTGGCCGCGTAGCGTCACGTTGATCACGCGATGGGCCGCCTCGAAGGCCGGGAGCAGGGGTTCCCAGCTCACCCCGCCCTCGCCCATGCCGTGCAGCAACACCAGTACCGGCCCGGAGCCGGTACTGGTGTAGCTGATGTCGATGCCGCCGGAAGTGGTGAAAACCGTTGCCATGGGACGAGCTTAGGGTCGGTCCGGAATCCGGGGCGAGGATTTTTCCGTCAGCCGAAAACCGCGTCGACCCATTCCGGGTGGTCGATGAACGGGTTGCGGTTGTGCTGGTACCGCTCGTAGATGACGTTGTTGCGGTTCTGCTCGAAGCTGTCCGGCGGGTCTTGCGCGTTCCACTCCAGCAGGGTCGAGAGCTTGCCGAAGCGGGGAGCCGTTCCGCCGGAGGTTTTCTCGTCGAGCGTCAGGTCGGCGAAACCGTCCCCGCCGTCGTACCGCACAGCCATGTAGAAGATCATCCGGGCCACGTCGCCCTTCACCGCGTCGCGCGGTTCCCACGAGTCGGAGTCGGTGAAGTTGCCCGGCGCCTCGGCGGATTCGGAGCCGCCGTCGTCGAAGTCTTTGTTGCTGCGGTCGGAGTTCACCGTGACGTCTTCCGGGCGCAGGTGGTGCAGGTCGGTGCCCGGGCCGGTGGCGGTGCCGAAGTCTCCGTGCGACTTGGCCCAGACGTGCTCGCGGTTCCAGTCGTCGGCGTCGCCGCCGTTCAGGCTCTTGGACCGGCTCGTGCCGCTGTACAGCAGGATCACGTTGCCGGAGTTCTTCGGGTCCTGGTCGGTGACTTTCAGTGCGTCCCAGACCTGGTCGTACGACAGCTTCTGCACGTCGGTGGAGATGATCTGGTGCAGGGCCGTGTGCAGGCTGTTCCCGGTCTTGCCGACGGCGTCGTCGTAGTAGTCGCCGATGCCGGACGAGGGAGGGGACGTCGTGGTCGGGGTGGCGGTCGGGGGAGTGGTCGTCGGGGTGACCCCGGACGCGCTGATCGCCGTGGGCGACTTCAGTCCGGCATGGGAGAAGTAGGCGCTCAGCGAGCCGGTGACGTCGAGCCGGGTGCCGAGCAGACCCGGGTTGGTCTTCAGCCCGTACGCGCTCCGGTAAGCGCTCGTCACCTGCACGTAAAGCATGTCGGCGGTGTCGGTCTCACTCGCCGAGTCGGCCAGGGCGATGGCGGTGTCGCCGGTGAAGCCACTGCGCTTGACCGTGCTGGTGGCGGTGGGCTCACCCACCACGTAGCCCCGGACGGTCTGGCTGCTGCCGGTCTGCTGCGAGATGGCCGCGGCCACGGTGAGCGGCGTGGCCGCGGCGATCTGCGCCGCCGGCTCCGCCGTCGCCACTTTCGGGGCGACCGCCGAACCGGCGGTACTGGTCGGGCTCGCACAGCCGCTCATGGCGGCCAGAGCGAGAACGGTGGCGGGGACGAGGAGCCGCGCCCGCTGGTGCGTATCGGTCATCACTGGATATTTCCCCCAAGCCGGTCAGGTACGGAAGGGATTACCGAGCGGTGCCAGGTGACGGGTTGGTCACCGAGCAGAGACACCAGATGCTCATGAGCAATATCTTCCCCTATGTGACCACAGACCACGTGATCCGTGACGCACGACTTGCGGACGCATCCGCCTGCGCGGGGATCTACGAGCCGTACGTCCGCGAGACGACGCTCAGCTTCGAGTCCATGCCGCCGACCGCGGACGAGATGGCCGGGAGAATCGCCGACGCCAGGGCTCGTCACGCCTGGCTGGTGCTGGAGGTGGACGGCGAGGTGGCCGGTTACGCCTACGCCAGCAAGCTCGGGGTGCGCCCCGCCTACCGATGGGCGTGCGAGGTCAGCATCTACATGGCGCGGGACCGGCACCGCCGCGGCGGCGGCCGGGCGCTGTACGAGGAGCTGCTGAACCGCCTCGAGAAGCGCGGGTACCGGCAGGCCCTGGCCGTGATCTCGATGCCGAACGAGCCGAGCGTCGGGCTGCACGAGGCCCTCGGTTTCCGGCGGGTCGGTCTCTACGAGGACGTCGGTTTCAAGAAGGGCCAGTGGCTCTCGGTCGCCTGGATGCAGCGTGCTCTGGGGGAGGGCGCGTCTCCCGGACGCCCCGCCGAGCCGAGCTGACCCGCGTCCTCCATGAAAACAGCGCCCCCGGTGATCCAGGTCACCGGGGGCGCTGTGCTTTCAGTGGTGGATCAGTCGAGCGCGGTGACGCGGTTCGGGGTCGGGCCGGTCACCGGGGAGTTGGCGGTGAGGTAGGCGTTGAAGGCGTCCAGGTCGACGCCGCCACCGATCCGGTTGGTGCCGTCCTTGAGGACGAGGAAGCCGTCACCACCGTCGGCCAGGAACGAGTTGACCGTGATCCGGTAGGTGCTGGTCGGGTTGATGACCGTGCCGTTCAGCTTGATGCTCGACGCGTTCACCTTGCTGCCGACCGCGGCGGACTTGGAGTAGCTGTAGGTGAAGCCGTCCGAGACGCCCATGTGCAGGAACTTGATGCTGCCGTCGGTCTGCGTCGTCCACTGCTGCTCGAGCATGGTGTCGATCTGCGCACCGGTCACGTCCATCGAGACCAGCAGGTTGCCGAACGGCTGCACGGTGAACGACTCGCCGTAGGTGACCTTGCCGTCGCCCTCGTTGGCGGGGCCGTTGGCGTAGGTCAGGTCGGTGCGCACGCCACCGGGGTTCATGAACGCGACCTGCGAGCCACCGTCGCCGGCGGCCTTGGTGGCGGAGAGCTGGGCGTCGGCGATCAGGTCGCCGAGGCTGGACTCACCGTCGCGGCTGACGCTGCGCTTGATGTCGGCGGTGATCTCGCCGATCACCTTGTTGGAGATGGGGGCCGCCAGGGCCTTCCACTTGGCGATGACCTTGGTCTGGTCCGCGGCCTTCGTCTGGTCGCGGTCGACGAGGACGTTCTTCGACGTCACCTGGGTACGGATGACGTCCTTCGTCTTCTTGCTGAGCTTCAGGTCGGTCTCGGTGACCGTGCGGCCGTAGGACAGGTCGCTGGTGACCAGACGCGGGTTGCCCTTCGGGTCCGGGATGTTGCAGTTGTACGAGTTGTGCGTGTGCCCGGTGACAACCAGGTCGATGCTCGAGTCAAGGGTCTTCGCGATGTTCACGATCGGGCCCGAGATACCGGCAGCGCTACCGGAGTTGCAGTCGTAGTCGTAGGTGGCGCCGGTGGGCGGGATGCCGCCCTCGTGCAGCAGCACCACGATCGCCTCGACGCCCTTCTTGCGAAGGTCCTTGGCGGCCAGGTTGGCGGAGACGACCTCGTCGTTGAACTGGACGTCCTTGACGCCGGCCGGGGCGACCAGTTCGGTCGTGCCCTCGAGGGTCATGCCGATGAAGCCGACCTTGATGCCGTCGACCTTCTTGATCGAGGTCGGGGGCAGCACGGTGCGGCCGGTCCGGGCCTTGAACCACTTGCCGTAGTTCTTGGCCTTCTTCGGCTTGGTGACCTTGACGCCGTCCTTGTACTCGACGTTGGCCGCCAGGTACTGGAAGTCGGCGCCGCTGTAGCCGTCGTCGTCGAAACAGCCCTCGGTCGGGTGGCAACCGCCGTACTGCATGCGCAGCAGCTCGGTCACGCCCTCGTCGAACTCGTGGTTGCCGACGCTGGACACGTCGACGCCCATGTTGTTCAGGGTCTCGATGCTCGGCTCGTCCTTGAACAGGCCGGACATGGAGGGTGAGGCACCGATGAGGTCACCGGCGGCGACGGTCAGCGTGTTCTTCTGGCCCTTGCGCAGGGTGCGGAGCTCGTTGGTCAGGTACTCAGCTCCACCGGCCAGGACCGAGCCTGCCTTGGTGGTCACGGTGCCGTCAGTGCCGGTGGGCGGCTCGAGGTTGCCGTGATAATCGTTGAAACTGAGGATCTGCAGGTCGACGGTCTTGTCGGCCTTCGGCTTGGACTTCGCCGCAGCCGCGTCGCTGGCCTGGGCAGGTGAGGACGGCAGCGCGAACAGGGCTGCTGCGACGGTGCTCGCGGCGACTGCTGCGGTGAGCCCGCCTCTCCGCTTGATGAGGGGCTTCATGTGGGCAAGCTATCCACTGGCTGTGTGAGGATCCAGGAACTAAAGGGCAATATCGGGTTACGGGCACAAAATTGATCTGCTGTTCACACAGCTAAGACCCAGGTTCCTTCATCGATTCTTGACCACCTCCACCGACGCCGTGATCAGTTCCTGTCGCGCCACGTCTTCAGATCGGGGAACCTGCGATGTCAGCTGCGCCCAGCACCGTCCCGTCCGGTGAAGCCGGAGTCTCCCGGAATCGGCTGATCGCCGGGTGGGACCTTCTGGCCGAACGTCCGGAGACCTGCTCGTGGGCACGTCACTGATCGCCTGGCCGGCGGGGGAGTCCGGCTATCTCATCGACGTGCCCGAGGCCGACCCCGCCCTGGTCGCCCAGGGCCTGCGGAACATTGCCGGGCGGCGGCGCATCCAGCTGATCGACGTCGTGCCGGGATTGTCCACAGTGCTCGTCGTGCTGGGGGAACCCATGCCCGACAAGCTCTTCCGGGTGCTGCTGGCCGAGATC
This sequence comes from Kineosporia mesophila, assembly GCF_021129235.1. Classification (GTDB taxonomy): domain Bacteria; phylum Actinomycetota; class Actinomycetes; order Actinomycetales; family Kineosporiaceae; genus Kineosporia; species Kineosporia mesophila. The sequence goes on along the minus strand of NZ_JAJOMA010000028.1, from coordinate 58,614 downwards.
GAGCAGGAACCGGTCGAGGCCGCGGCCGACACCGGCACCATCACCCTCGACGTGCGCTACGACGGACCCGACCTGAAAGAGGTGGCTTCGCTGACCGGGCTCAGTGTGCGGCAGATCGTCGAGATCCACACCGGAACCGATTTCCACGCCGCACTCAGTGGTTTCGCACCCGGCTTCGTCTATCTCACCGGTGTGCCCGAGCAGCTGCGGGTGCCCCGGCGCCCCGAGCCCCGGTCGGCCGTACGGGGAGGGTCCGTGGCGCTCGCCGACCAATTCACTGCCGTCTATCCGCGCAAGAGCCCGGGCGGGTGGCGGCTGATCGGGAGCACCACGGCCCGTCTGTGGGACGAGAAGGCCGATCCACCGGCCGTGATCCGTCCCGGCACGACCGTTCGATTCCGGCCGGTCGCCTGATGTTCCACGTGCTTCACCCGGGTCTGTTCACCACGATCCAGGACGACGGCCGCCCCGGTCACGCGCACCTGGGCGTGCCGTCGTCGGGTGCGCTCGACCGGTTCTCGTTCCGCCTGGCCAACCGGCTGGTCGGCAATCCGGTCGGGGCGGCGGTCCTGGAGACCACCATGCGTGGCCCGCGGCTGCGATGGGAGGGGACGGCTCCGGTCACGGTCGCGGTCACCGGGGCCCCGGCGCCGGTGCTGGTCGACGGCCGGCCCGCCGCCTTCGACGCGGCGGTCCGGGTAGGCCCCGGGCAGACGCTCGAGATCGGTGCGGTCACGGCCGGGTTGCGCTCGTACATCGCCTTTTCGGGTGGGCTGAGGGTGGACGTCGTTCTCGGCAGTCGTTCCACCGACGTTCTCAGCGGGTTGGGTCCCCCGGTCCTGACCGAGGGTTCCGGGCTGCCGGTCGGTTCCCCGGGTGAGGTGCCGCCGGTCGATTTCGTCGCCCCGCCGGGCATTCTCCGTGATCCGGTGCTCGACGTGACGGCCGGGCCCCGGGCGGACTGGTTCACCGAAGCGGCCCTGGTGACCCTCGTCCGTACGCTCTGGAAGGTCTCCCCGACCAGCAACCGGGTGGGACTGCGACTGGAAGGCTCCCCGCTGGAACGTGCCCGACCGGGCGAACTGCCGTCCGAGGGCATGGCCACGGGCAGCCTCCAGGTGCCCGGGAACGGACTGCCCGTGCTGTTTCTCAACGATCACCCGGTCACCGGCGGCTATCCGGTGATCGGCGTGGTGACCCGCCGGAGTCTCGACCGGGCGGCGCAGGCCGCCCCCGGTACCGGGCTGCGGTTCCGGGTGTTCGGTCCGCGAGCATCCCGCTGATCGTCGTGCGGATCGCCACGCTGCTCGACCCCACCCCGCGGGATCCGGAGGTGCTGCGGAACCTGGGTGTCTACCGGGTGCTGCTGGGGCCCGGACCGTCACCGACGCCCGGCCACCTTGCCCCGGCTGGATGGCTCGCCGCGCTCGGGTGCTGATCTCGGGTGGTGGCAGGGCTGCCGGCCACCACCCGAACCCGATCAGACTCGGCTGGCCTTCAACTGCTCCTTGAGGTGTGCCGGAGCCACCGCCCGGGCCAGGTGCCAGCCCGCCACCGCGATGATCGTGCCCAGCGCGATACCGGAGAGCGAGAAGTCGTCGGTGACCTTCAGGCTCACGTTGCCGATCGCCACGATCAGCCCGGCGGCCAGGGGCACCAGGTTGATCGGGTTACCGAAGTCGACCTTGCTCTCGATCCAGATCTTGGCGCCGAGCAGGCCGACCATGCCGTAGAGCACCACGGTGATGCCGCCGAGCACACCACCGGGCACGGACGACACCAGAGCGCCGAACTTGGGGCAGAGCCCGAACAGGATCGCGACGATCGCGGCCACGAAGTACGCGGCCGTGGAGTAGACGCGGGTCGCGGCCATCACGCCGATGTTCTCGGCGTAGGTGGTGGTCGGGGAGCCACCCACGGCGCTGGCGAGCACGGTGCCCACCCCGTCGCCCGCGATCGCCCGGCCGAGCACCGGGTCCAGGTCGGCCCCGGTCATCTCGCTGACCGCCTTCACGTGCCCGGCGTTCTCCGCGACCAGGGCGATCACGGAGGGCAGCACCAGCAGGATGAACGCGGCCGAGAAGGTCGGGGCGTGCCAGCCGGCGACCTCCAGGCCGTCCGGGCCGACCATGGTCTTGTCCGGGAACCCGATCCAGGAGGCGCTCTCGACGCTGTCCCAGACCACCCGCCAGTGCGTGTCCACCTCGCCGGTGCCCGCGTTGAAGGCGGTGATCTGCCCGAACACCTGGTCGAAGAGCCAGGAGACCAGATAGCCGAACACCAGGCCGAGGAAGATCGCGATCCGGCCGATGAAGCCGCCCACGGCCACGCTGAGCACGATCACGAAGATCATCACCAGCAGGGCCACCCACTGGTCCTGCGGCCAGTAGGTGTCCGCGACCACCGGGGCCAGGTTGAAGCCGATCAGCATCACCACCGCACCCGTGACGGCCGGCGGCAGGATCTCGTTGACGATGTGGGCGCCCGCGAAATGGATCACCAGGCCGACCGCGACCAGCGCCAGACCGGCGACCAGGATCGCGCCGGTGACGTCGGAGGAGTCACCGCCCTGGGCCCGGATCGCCGCCACCCCGCCGACGAACGAGGCGCTGGTGCCGAGGTACGACGGAACCTTGTTCTGCACGATCAGCAGGAACACGATCGTCGCGATGCCGCTCATCATGATCGCGAGCTGCGGGTTGAGCCCCATCAGCACCGGGAAGACGAACGTGGCGCCGAACATGGCCACCACGTGCTGGGCCCCGAGACCGATCGTGCGGTCCCAGCTCAGCCTCTCGTCCGGTGCCACCACCTCGCCCGGTGCCAGCGTCTTGCCGTCTCCGTGCAACTTCCATCCGATGGCCATGTTGCCCCTCCCTGTCGTTGCCTGCGGCGAAGCGTAAGAGGAGAGGTGACTCCTCGTCACTGATCGGTGGCTGGTGTTTACGCGAACCTCACAAACGAGGCGACCAGCGGCGCGCCCTCGGTACGCGTGCGTAGTCGCCCGGTCGCCCCCTGTGGCGCGATGTGCTCCCCAGGGGCCGGCCGAGCGCGTCGGGACGTTTCGATGTCTGATGTGTCGCCGACGTCCGGTAGTTTCAGCACCGTTCCTCAGACGTGCTGTTGTCCGTGGGGTCACTTCGCGGACGTTCGGAGGTTAAGAAATGACGGCCGCGAGCCTGACCCTGTTCCCTCTGCTCGCCGGTCCTGCGAGACCGGCGCGGGTGAGCGCGATCGTCTCCGGTGCCGTCTATCTGGAGATCGATCCGGTGACGGACGAGACCGAGGGTTACCGCCCCGGTGCCGTGGTGGCCCTGCTCGACCCGGCAGCCGTACAGCTGCCGATCGGTCTGACGCTGCCGCCCGGTGTCGCCGACCTGGTGCCGGTCTCCGTCGAGGGCGACCCGGTGGCGCCCGGCCCGATCGTCTTCGGCCACGGCGCCGTCTCGATGGCCGGTACCCGGCTGCCCGTGCTGAGCTGGTGGAACCCGACCGTGCCCAAGCAGGTCATGCCCCCGCCGGCTCCCGAGCTGCTGCCCACGGCGCTGCTCGACCAGTTGCTGGAAGGCGCCGCGGAGCCGCTGGCCGAAGGCCTCGACCTACTGCGCTCCGGTGACACCGAGAAGGCCTTCGAGGCGCTGCTCGGTACCGGTCCGGGCCTCACGCCCGCCGGTGACGACGCTCTGGTCGGCGCGCTGGCCGCGCTGGCCGCCTGGGCCCCGCGTTCCACGGCCCACCGCCTGCTGGCCGACGGTGTGGCGGGGGCCGACGGCCGCACGACGGCCATCTCCGCCGCCCTGCTGCGCTCGGCCGTCGCCGGTGCCGTGGTACCCCAGCTGATCCGTTTCGTCGGCGCCCTGAGCACCGGCGACCCGGCCGCCATCCGCCCGGCTCTCGAAGAGGTGCTGCCGGTCGGGGCCAGCTCCGGTGCGGCCATGGCCGCCGGTGCCGTCGCCCAGCTGACCAACCTGATCCAGGGGCCTGACCGTCGCCGCGTGGCCATCGACGCCACCGGGCCGATCAGCGCCCTGTACTGACACCCTCAGCACCACCGGGCAGGCCGTCCTCCGGGCGGCCTGCCCGCATTTTGTCCGGGAGCGGAGGTCCGTCCGGGCGGGCCCGGTGACCGTGCGGCTTGAGTCCCCGCACGCAGGTTCTCGGCATCGCTCTCGCGGACCGCTTCGACTTGACCGGATTCGCGCGTAATGCCGTCACTCTGAGTGCTCATCGCTGGCATCTGAGTGACGAAATGCCGATCCGGTGCGCTGTTCGGGTGACCGGTGGACTCCGTCGTTAAAACCCCCGGGTCCGCGTCGATAGGCATCCCGGTGGGGTTCACGAAGGATCCCGAAGCTCTCTCACGGAGGAGACACGCATGCGTACCCCCAAGATCACGGTCAAGCGGGCCGTCAGTATGACTGTCGCCGGCGCCCTGGCCATCGCGGGCACGGTTGCCGTGGCCAACATGGCCCAGGCCGCGAGCACGACCATCAAGATCGGCCCCGCGGCCACCGGTTCGACGTTGGGTGGAAACCAGCTCACCGTCACGGGTGCCGGTTTCCAGGACGCCACCGGCGCGTCGGTCGCCGCGGCGGTCAGGTTCATCTCCGGTACTTCGTGTGGCGTGGACGCGACTGCCGCCACGGCCGCCACATCCTTCAACGTGATCTCGAAGACCAAGATCGGGGTCACCTCACCGGCGCTGGCGGCCGGTAGCTACATGCTCTGTATCTTCGACGGCACCACCAACACCCAGACTCTGCTGGGCGGTGGCAAGTTCGTCACCGCGGCTCCGGCGACCGCCACCACGATCTCCGGTGCCGCCAGCAACGTGGCCAAGGCGTCCGCCCTCGGCGGCACCACGGTCACCGTGACCGGCACCCAGTTCTCCAAGACGACCACCGCGACCGTCGACGGGGTCAAGGCTGCGGCCACCTACGTCAGCGCCACCAAGCTCTCGGTCAAGCTCCCGGCGCACGCCGCGGGCACCGGCTACAAGATCAAGGTGGACAACGGCTACGGCGCTGCCTCGACCACGGACACGGTCAGCTTCGTGCCGGTCGTCACCGTCGCGCCGACCAGCGGCAGTGGTGTCGCCGGTAATGTGGTCAGCGTTACCGGCAGCGGCTTCAGTGGCCGGACGTTCGACACCACGGCGGGTGTCACGGTTGTCTTCCTCCCGGCCGGCACCACGCTGACCTCGGGTACGACCACGATCGCCTCGCTGAAGACCTGCACCAGCGTCATGGTGGAGTCCGACACCTCCCTGAGCTGCCAGGCCCCGATCCTGACCACCGGCGCCTACTCGGTGCAGCTTCTGAACGCGGTCGCCAGCAAGTACGACTCCGACTACAGCACCATCTCGAAGAGCTCGACCTACACGGTCGCCGCTTTCTGATCGGGTAGGAGGCGCAGCACCACCTGAACCACCACCGGAAACCCGGTCCCCCTCACAGGGGGCCGGGTTTCCGGCTTTGGGAAAAGCTCTGGGCCCGGAACCGTCGCATGGGTGAGGATGCCCTTCCACGACAGTGAGACTGGAGCTCCCCATGGTCATCCCGATCGACTTCCTGCGGATCGTCGCGAACGGCACCGAGCAGTTCGCCGAGGTGCTGGAGTCCGCCGACCTGGGGACGCCGGTGCCGTCCTGCCCGGGCTGGACCGTTCTCGATCTCGCCGATCACGTCGGTGGGGTGCACCGGTGGGCCACCCACGCGATCGTCGAGGGGAACGCGGACGGGCGGCCCACCCTCGCACCGCGCGATCGCGACGGGCTGGTCACCTGGTATCGGGAGTCGGCCGCCGGTCTGCTGCGGGCCCTGCGGGAAAGGCCGGCTGACGCCCCGGCCTGGCACTTCGGCCCCGGGCCGCAGGTGGCCGGCTGGTGGCAGCGGCGGCAGGCGCACGAGATCACGATGCATCTGTGGGACGCCCACCAGGCGCTCGGCCGTCCGGAGAGCATCGACCCCGCGCTCGCGGCCGACGGGGTGGACGAGGCCCGGTACGTCTTCTTCCCCCGGCAGGTGCGGCTGGAACGGATTCCGCCCCTGACCCATTCGCTGGCCGTGGTGGTGGCCGAGACCGGGCGGACCTTCGTGTTCTCCGGTGACGGCACGAAGGACGAGCCGGTCGACGCCACGGTCACCGGGCCGGCCGAGGCACTCTATCTGGCTCTCTGGCATCGCATCCGGCCCGACGACGCGAGCCTGGAGATCACCGGCGGGCTGGATGTCGCCCGTTCCGTGCTCGGCGCGCAGGTGACTGCGTGACCACGGCGACCACCCCGTCCAAAAGCACTCATGGGCATCCGGCCGGGACCGTCGCGGCCGTCACGTTCTGGCACTGATCGCCGCGGCGGCTCTCCGCAGCTCGACCGGGGTGCTCATCGAACCCGCCGAGATCGAGCTCGGCGGGAGCCGGACCTGGATCTCCAACGCGGTCAGCGTCAACCTGGTGCTCTTCGGGCCGGCTGCGCCGTTCGCGGCCGCGCCCGTGGAGAAGTTCGTTCTGCGGTCAGTGGTTTCGGCCGCCCTGGCGCTGGTGGCCGTGGGATCGGGGCTCACGCTGATGATGACGCAGACGTGGCACCTGATCGTGCTCCGGGGCGGTGCGCCCCGGCGCTCTTCCTGATCCGCCGGAAAATGGCCTAGGAGCGCACCACTTCGGCGATCGAGCGGATCTGGTCGGGGGTCACCCGGCAGCAGCCCCCGACGATGCGGGCGCCGGAGCGCAGCCAGCCGTCCACGTCGCCGAGCAGAAGGCCCTGCGACGCAGGCAACCAGGCCCGGCGGACCGCGTCCCAGCCCTCACCGCTGTTGGGGTAGACCACACCGGGTTTGCCGCCGAACTCGACGGCCAGGTCGACCGCGAGCCCTACGCCCGACGGGTCGGTGCAGTTGACGCCCACGGCGATCACCGAGGGCACCGACGTGGCCATCGAGAATGCCTCCCCGGCCGGTTCGCCGCGGCGGGTGAGCAGGCCGTCGGTGGTGAGGCTGAGCCACGCCGGGTGTCCCAGACGGTCCAGCTCGGCGAGCAGGGCCTCCACCTCGGCCAGCGAGGGAATGGTCTCGACGGCCAGGACGTCGACACCGGTCTCGGCCAGGAGCTCGAGCCGGGGACGGTGGAAGTCCCGGAGTGCGGCGACCCCCACCGATCCGTAGTCACCGGTGTATTCGGCGCCGTTGGCGAGCATCGCGCCGTAGGGCCCCACCGAACCGGCCACCCGGGCGTCGCGGCCGGACTCCCCGATCGCCCGGCGGGCCAGTTCGACCGATCGCCGGATCAGTTCCTGACCCGTGGCGAAAGAGATGCCGGCGCGGGAGAAACCCTCGGCCGAGGCCTGATAGCTGGCGGTGGTGACGATGTCGGCACCGGCGTCGAGGAAGGCCCGGTGCGCGTCGACGACGGCGTCGGGGGCGTCCAGCAGGAGCTGGGCCGACCAGAGCGAGCCGGAGATGTCGTGGCCCCGGCTCTCGAGCTCGGTGGACAGCCCCCCGTCCAGGACGAGGGGCCTGTCCATCAGGTCGATCACAGATCAGTCCCGCACCAGGGCCTTGGGCATCTTGCCCGTGGACCTCACGTAGTAGGCCGCAGCCTGCCGCGTGGCGAACATCCGGGCGACACCCATGATCGCGCCGGACAGCGCGGCCCAGGCGATGGCCTCTTTCCAGGTGGTTTCCGGGTCTTCGGGCACGGTCGGCGGCTGGCCACCGGTCGCGCCCTTCCAGATGATGTTGAGCGAATGGTTGGCGGCCTGCGCCGCCGCAATCGCCGACGCGGCCGACAGGATCTTCCACATCACCGAATTCATGCTGTTCTCCTCATCGCACCGCCAGATGTCCGTACTCGGGTCAATCCTGACCTAGGGATCGCTCCCGGGCATTGCCAGGGGGCGCGTCAGAGCAGGTCGATCACCCAGCGCACCACCGGGATGAGCACCGGGGCGCTGATGCCGAGCATGCCCAGCAGGACCAGCAGTGCCAGCAGCCGGGCCAGCGGGCTCGGCCCACTGCCCGACGTGGTGGAGCTGCGCAGCATCCTGAGGATCACCGTCACAGGGTGGCACGGGTCCTGCGGGAAGTCCTAGGCCTCACAGAAACCACTCAGTAGGTGTACCGTCACAACTGCGACAGGGGAGCGCCAACAGGGCGCTGAGAGTGCAGGCAACTGCAGACCCTCGAACCTGATCCGGGTCATGCCGGCGAAGGGAGTCGAGTTTCTCGGTCATGGCCGAGCCGCGTGCCTTCGGCATGCGGTGACGGGCCACGGCACCCCTCCGACGACGGAGGAGCAATATCATGAGAAACACCCCTTGGATCGGGCCCCGGCTGTACGGGGCAGTGGCCGCGGTGGCGCTGGCGGTGGTGATCTACCTGGTCGGCCTACCCGAGGGCATCTCGGTCTTCGACACCACGCTGGCCGACCTGACGCTGCCGATCGCGTTGTTCGTGGGCACGGCCGGGGTCGCGATCACCGCCGCCACGGCGCGGGCCGGGCGCTGGCGGGTCGTGGACATCGTCACCGCCAGCGTGCTCGGTGTCGCGGGGGGTCTGGTGTTCGCGGTCTGGAACGCGGCCTCCACCCCGCTGCGGGACGCGATGGTGCCTCCCACCTCGGCGATCATCGTCGGGGTGTGGCTGTTCCCGGCCGTGCTCGGGGCCCTGGTGGTGCGCAAGCCGGGTGCCGCGGTCTACACCGAACTGGTCGCGGCGGCGCTCTCCGCCCTGGTGGGTAACGAGTGGGGCTTCTCCACGGTCTGGTACGGCCTGGTCGAGGGGATGGGCGCCGAAGTGGTGTTCGCCCTCGTGCTCTACCGGCGGTACGGGCTGCCCACCGCGCTGTTCGCCGGGGCCGGGGCGGGTGTCGCGGTCGGTCTGCTCGACAGCCTCATCTACTACCCGGAAACACTGGGCGCCGCCGGAAAACTGGCTTACGTGCTGATCGCGATGGGATCGGGCGTGGTGATCGCCGGGCTCGGGTCGTGGCTGCTCACCCGGGCCCTGGCGGCCACCGGAACGCTGGCCCCGCTGGCCTCGGGACGCAGCGCCGAACGTGTCTGAGGCCCGCCCCCCGCTGATCGAGGCGCGGGGCTGGGGATGGCGGCACTCCACCCGGAAGGCCTGGGCGGTGCGGGGTCTCGACCTGCGGATCGAGCCCGGCGAGCGGGTTCTGCTGCTCGGGGCCAGCGGTGCGGGAAAGTCGACGCTGCTCGCGGGCCTGGCCGGGCTGCTCGACCCGGAGGAGTCCGGCGGGGACGAGGAGGGCGTGCTGCTGCTCGACGGGGTGCAGGCCCGCGGGGCCCGGCAGGAGGCCGTTCAGGAGGGGCAGGCCCTCACCGGGCTGTTGCTGCAGGACCCGCAGGCCCAGACAGTGCTGGCCCGGTGCGGTGACGACGTGGCCTTCGGGCTGGAGAACCACGCCGTGCCGGACATCTGGCCGCGGGTGCGCAAGGCCATGGAAGGTGTGGGTTTTCCCTACGGCCTGGAACATCCGACCGGGCGGCTCTCGGGTGGGGAACGGCAGCGGCTGGCCCTGGCCGGGGTGCTCGCCCTGGGGCCGGGGTTGCTGTTGCTCGACGAGCCCACCGCGATGCTCGATCCGGAGGGCGCCGACCTGGTGCGCAGCACGATCGCCACGGTGCTGGAACTGACCGGCGCCGGCTGCATCCTGGTCGAGCACCGGGTGCAGCCGTGGCTGCCGCTCATCGATCGGGTGGTGGTACTCGAGCCCGGTGGCGGGGTGTACGCCGACGGGCCGCCCGGGCAGGTCTTCGCCGAACAGGCTTCGTCGCTGGTTGCGGCGGGTGTGTGGGTGCCGGGCAGGCGTCCGGAATGGGGGACGCGCGTCCGCACCGGCGAGGGGGTGGCGGCTACGCCCCTGCTCACCGCCGAGAAGCTCGCCGCTCGCCGGCCCGGTCAGGCCGAGCCTGGGGTGCGGGACGTCGACCTGACGGTCCGGTCCGGGCGGGCGCTCGCCGTGACCGGGCCGAACGGGGCCGGGAAGTCCACCCTGGCGCTGGCTCTCGCGGGTCTGACCGCTCCGGCCGCCGGTGATCTCACAGCCTCGGAAGAGCTGGCGAAGGGTCTCGGTCCGCACCCGCACGCCTGGAAGGCGGGACAGCTGGTGAGCCGGATCGGCACGGTGTTCCAGGACCCGCAGCACCAGTTCGTCGCGCCGACCGTGGCCGGGGAGCTCGCGGTCGGGCCGGAACGGGTTGCGGCACAGGGAAGAAGCTGGTGGCAACGCAAACCTGGCGTTCGCGCGTCCTCCATCGGGTCGGAAGAGATTCTGCAACGCCTGCGTCTGGACCACCTGGCGCGGGCCAACCCCTACACCCTGAGCGGCGGTGAGCAGCGGCGGCTCTCGGTGGCGACGGTGCTGGCCACCGCGCCCGGCGTGCTGGTGCTCGACGAACCGACCTTCGGGCAGGACGCGCGCACCTGGACCGAGCTCACCGCCCTGTTGCTGGAGCTGCTGGGCGAGGGCCGGGCGGTGGTCGCGGCCACCCACGATCTCGACCTGGTGACGGCGCTGGCCGAGCACGGAGAGGTGGTGGCACTGTGACTGCCCTGCTGGACGGTCTGGACATCCGTGAGGCATCCCGGGCGCCCCTGGCCCGGGCCAATCCGGCCGCGAAACTGGCCGTGGCCTCGGTGATCTCGATCGGCCTGATCCTCACGGTCGATCCGGTCACGGCGGGGGTGGCCCTGGCCCTGGAGCTGCTGGCCCTGCCCTTCTGCGGTCTGAGCCCCCGGAAAATGTTCCGCAGCAGCTGGATCATCCTGCTCGGGGCGATCCCGGCCGGACTGCTCACGCTGGTGTTCGGGGTGGACGACGGGGCCATCCTGATCGGGCTCGGCCCGGTGACGATCACCGAGGGCTCGCTCAGCTCGGCAATCGCGATCACCCTGCGGATCCTCGCGATCGGGCTGCCCGGGGTGGTGCTGCTGGCCACCACCGACCCCACCGACCTGGCCGACGCGCTGGCCCAGAACCTGCACCTGCCGCACCGGTTCGTGCTCTCCGCGCTGGCCGCACTGCGCCTGGTCGGACTGCTGGCCCAGGAGTGGCAGACACTGTCGATGGCGCGCCGGGCCCGGGGTTTCGGCCACGGGCTGAAGCAGACGCTGGGTCAGGTGTTCGCGCTGCTGGTCATCGCGATCCGGCGGGGCACGGTGCTGGCGACCACGATGGAGGCCCGGGGATTCGGGGTGGACGCACCCCGCACCTGGGCGCGGCCCAGCCGGTTCACCTGGTTCGACGGGGTGGTGGTGCTGGGTGGTGTGCTGGTGGCCGTGGTGTCAACGGCCGCGGGAATCTGGGCGGGCACCTGGAATCTGGTGCTCACCTAGGGGTTACTCGTAGGTGCAGAACCCGTCCACGTGGTTCCCGATCTCCGGGCTGAAGGTCTCGAGCATGGAGTTCACCAGCCGGGCCGTGCCGTCCGGGTGCGCGCACGCCCCCCGGCCGGTGACCAGGCCGGTGAGCTGCTCGATCCGCTCGGCCAGGCTCGCCGCCTCGCGGTGCGAGCGCACGCGTGGCAGGCGCGTGCAGGCGTCGGCCAGCGCCGGCAGCCCGTTGGTGCACGGGCCGCACCGCTTGGCCCGCTGCCCGGCGAGATAGTCGACGATTGACGCGGTGTAGCTGAGGGGACAGTCACCGGGCAGCATCGGCAGCAGCACGCCGGCCCCCAGCCGGGCGCCGAAACGGGCCAGGTCGGCGGGGCTGAGCGTGCAACTCGTGACCTGCTGGGCCGACAGCCAGGTGCCGTGGTAGCCACCGACCAGCAGCGGCCGGGCCGGGTCGTAGCCACAGAACTCGAGCATCTCGGCCAGCGGAACCCCGTGCGGGGCCTCCAGCACCAGACCGCCCGGGCCGTCGGCCGAGATCGACAGCAGCCGGGTGCCGGGGTCGGCCGAGGTGCCCCAGCGGGCGTACCGCTCGGGACCGAGGTCGCTCACGGCCGCCAGGTGGGCCAGCGTCTCGGCGTTCGAGAGCAGAGTGGGGCGCCCGCGCAGCCCGGAGTAGGCCGACGGGGTGCGCGAGGTGACCGGCAGATTGTCGCGACCGGAGATCATCTCCAGCACGGCCGCCGACTGCCCGCCGACGAATCCACCGCTGGTGGTGTGCATCTCGTACTCGACGGCCTTGCGTCCCCGGTCCCGCTCGCCGATCGCGGCGCGGATCGCCGCGACCACGCTCGGCCGTTCACCCGGAACCGCGACGTGCACGTGGTGGAGGTCGAGCGCATCGGCCAGGAGCTGGGCGCCGTCGAGCACCAGGTGCGGCGCCGACAGCATCAGGCTGCTGTCTTTCGCGCTGGCCGGCTCGCCCTCGGAGCAGTTGACCACCAGCTCGCGCTTCTTGCCCGACTCCACCGCGGCCTGGAGCTTGCGGGCGAACGGGAACTCCGCCCCGCCGCGCCCGGTCAGGCCGATCTTCCAGCTCATCTCGATCAGCTGCGGCACCGTTTTGCGGGACGGCTCGTTCCACAGCCGCCGATGCTGACGCAGGCTCGCATCGCCGTCCGGGCCCACGCCGCGCAGCAGCAGAGGGCCGTCCAGCAGGGAGACCACGCCGTGAAAACCGGCCTCGACCTCGGTGTGCGTCATCGGGCCCGCTCCCGGTCCCGGGCCTGCCGGCGGCTACCGGCCGGCGAATGACGTTCCAGGCGGCGCTCGGTGCCGAACGTGCCCAGGCGCACCACCACCGACCAGACCACCACGCCGACGCAGAGCACGCTGACCGCGACCGACCAGGTCTCGCGGCTGTCGGTCCCGATCCCGAAGCCGTGCGCCAGCCCGGCGCCCCAGCCCAGGTACGAGGTCAGGTGGATGGCCCGCCAGGTGCGCGACCGGAACCGGGTGCGGGAGAGCCCGGTGAGCACGGTGACGATGATGAAGTCGGTGGCCAGCGTGCCGAGACCCAGCCACAGCGGCTCGTACTCGCCCCGGAACGGGACGAAGACGTCCCACCAGCGGATGTTCACGAACTCGTCGATCACCGCCAGCGCCGCGTGCGCGATCAGCAGGGCCACTGCCAGCAGCGAGATGTTGCGGTGCAGGTGCTGGGTGACGAACCGCGGCCAGAGCCGCGACGACGCCCGCACGGTGGAGAGCACGCCGAGCGCCACGGAGAGCGTCATCAGGACGAGCAGGATCACGCCCGTACCGCGGTTCAGGAACCAGGTCAGCCGGTCGTCCTTGAACGCCTCGGTGAAGAAGTCGAGACTCATGCGCTCACGGGCCAGCCCGCGACCCGGTGGACCGTGCCGTCCGCGTCGACCAGCCGGGCGGCCACGTCCTCGTGCTCCAGCCAGTCCACGGCGTCGCGACCGCGCACGATCGACGAGGTGCTGATGGCGTTCGCCTCCACGCACGAGACCCCGCAGGCCGTGACCGTGCGGAAGGCCGCCTCCACCGGGCGGCCGGTGCGCGGGTCGAGCAGGTGGTGCAGCTCGCCGTCGTTCCACCAGCGCCGGGCCAGGACGGACGAGGTGGCCAGGCCGCCCTCGGTGATCACCACGATCTCGGCGCCCGGCTTGGCCACGTCTTCGGGGAGCTCGGTGACCGAGACCCGCCACGGGTGCGTACCCGGCGGGGTGGTCGGCAGCAGGCCGATCGCGACGTCACCGCCCAGGCTGATCACCAGGTCGGTGCCCACTTCGGCGGGCACGGTCTCGGCGATCAGGTCGGCGGCGAAGGCTTTACCGGTCGCCCCGAGGTCGAGCGACACATCGTGGGGAACGCGCACTGCACCCTGCGGGTCGATCTCGATCTCCCGCCAGGCGCTCGTGCGGGCGGGGTGGGACGCCTGGGCCGGATCGCCGGAGACCAGGCCCGGCGTGACCGTGGAGTCCAGGGCCTGCCCGGCCGCCATCGACCGGCGCAGTTCGTCGATGTCCCGGTCGTAACCCAGTGCGAGTAGCTGTCGCCCCAGGGTCGGGTCGACCAGGCCGTCGGTCAGGTCGGCCGCCCACACCGCGGCCGACACGGCCCGGCACAGCAGCGGCGTCACGCCCACCCAGTCACCGGCGGCCCGGTTGACCCGGGCCAGGTCGGAGTCGGTGCGGAACCGGCTGGCCGCCCGGTCCACGTCGGCCAGGATGCGCTCGCAGGCGGCCCGCGCCGCGTCCAGCTTCGCGACATCGGCCACGACCAGCGCGGCGTAGCTGCCGAGCGCGTTCCAGCGGGCCGTGCCGTAGCTGATGGTCGCTGTGGTGCCGGAGCTTTCGGGGGCGGAGGGCATCAGGAGCCGCTCGAGGGGACCGCCGGCGGCGACGTGGTGGTGGTCGTGGTGGTGGTCGTCGTGGGCTCTTCCTCGGCCGCGGTGGTGGTCGTGCTCTCCACCGGCGTGGTGGGTTTCGAGGTGGCCGTCGAGGTCTTGGTGGTCGCCTTCGTGGTGGCGGCCGAACTGGGGACGTCGGTGCCGGCGCCCTGCGTGGCCCGGGTTTTCGTGGTGGCGGCCGCGGAGGTGGAACCCGGCTGGCTCGTGGTGGTGTGCTTCTTCCGGCGGGGAGCACCCGTGGCTTCGGCGGTGGGGGTGACGTCGGCCGGCTGCGCGGCCGCGGCCGGGTCTGAGGTCTGGACCTGCTGGGCCTGCTGGGCGGCGGCCTTCTTCACCTCGTCCTGATCGCGGGTCTGCGAGGCGGCCAGCGCGGTGGTACCGCCGACGGCGACGAGGGTGATCGCGGTGACCGCACCGGTCAGGGTGCCCGCGACCCTCAGGCCACGGTCTCGGTCGTCAGGGCTCACAGAACGCACCCGCCCACTGTGGGGTCACCTCAGTGAAGAGCCGGTCATCCAATTCTCAAATAAACCTCAACCGAATGGAGTCTCCGCAGGTCGGTGTACGCAGGTGATCACGGACGGCTAACGGGATGAACCGTTCGGTTCCACCTGCGTGCCAGCTCTTCTCAGGACTGCCCGACGAGCTTGCGGAGCTTCTGGCCCAGGCCGCCACCGGCCGAACCGCGCCGCTGCCGCATGCGCTCGCGGGTGCGGGTCTCGGCGGGGCTCAGCACCACCTGCACCTTGGCCCCGCCCAGACGGGAACGGCCCAGCTCCAGCCGTCCGCCGGAGGCGATCGCCGCCCGGCGCACGATGTCCAGGCCCAGACCGGAGGAGCCGGCGTTGCTGTGCCCCCGGGCCACCACGTCGGCGCCCGGCAGCCCGTTGCCGCCGTCCTGCACGGCCAGCACGATCTCGTGCGCGGCGTTGGTGTTCACCGTGACCTCGAGCGGTACGCCCTCCTCGGTGTGGGCGAACACGTTGTCGATCAGCACGTCCACCACGTCGGTGAGCTCCACCGGGTCGATCCGCGCCCAGGTGGGGCGGCTCGGTAGCCAGGTGCGCAGGGATCGTCCCTGCTCGTCGGCCAGCGCCGACCAGAACGCGACCCGTTCGCCGACCAGCGCGGCCACGTCGCAGCGCGAGGCCACGTTCGGCCGGACCGGGCGCCGGGCGTCCTGCACCACGGCGTTGACCGTGCGCTCCAGCGTGGCCACGTGCTCCTCGATGCGCTGGGCGATCTCCGGGTCGGCGATGGCCTCGACGTCCAGGCGCAGCGCGGTGACCGGCGTGCGCAGGCGGTGCGAAAGGTCGGCGACCGACTCCCGTTCGGAGATCAGCAGCTGCTCGATGCGGGCCGAGAGCCGGTTAAGTGCCCCGGCCATGGCCACCACCTCGGGTGGCCCGTGCTCGGGACTGCGGATGTCGAGGCGCCCGTCGCGGATCGAGTCCGCCGCGGCGGCCAGGTCTTTGATCGGGTCGCTGAGTCTTCGCGCCAGGGTGTCGGCGGCCCCGACGGACAGGGCGAGCAGTAGCGCGCCCAGAGCGCCGAGGATCCAGCTGGCCTGACCCACACCGTCGTGCAGTTCGGCCCCGCTGACCTCGGTGCGCACCACGTAGGCGCCCTCGGTGCTCAGCACCGGCGCGTAGACCACGGCCTCACCGTCGGCGCGGTTGGTGAACGCCAGCCCGTTGCGGGCCCGGTCGACGTTCTTCGAGTCGTCGCCGACCTTGGCGCCCAGCGTGTCGCCGTCCGGCAGGAACACCGTGGTGATGCCGAGCGGACCCTTCGGGGCCTTCGCCGCGGTCTTCAGCGCTTCCTCGGCCGCGCCCGCACCGTTCGCGGCGGCGATCTGGGCGAGGTTCGTCGCGTCGGACGTGGCCGTGGACAGCGTGCGTTCCTCGGCCAGCGACCGCAGCAGCAGCGTGAGCGGGATCAGGAATGCCAGCACCACCGCCGAGGTGGTCGCGGCAACCAGCAGGGTCAGACGCCAGCGCATGTTCTAGTCGGCGCCCGGTGCGACCAGACGGATGCCCACGCCGCGCGTGCTGTGCAGGTAGCGCGGCTCGGCCGCCGACTCCCCGAGCTTGCGGCGCAGCCAGGACAGGTGCACGTCGATGGTGCGGTCACCGCCGCCGTACGGTTGCTGCCAGACCTCGGCCAGCAGCTCGCGCTTGCTGACGACCTCGCCGGCGCGCTGGGCCAGGGCCAGGAGCAGGTCGAACTCCTTGCGCGACAGCTCCAGCGGCTCACCGTCCAGGGTGGCCACCCGGGTGCGGGCGTCCAGCGCCAGACCACCGACCGTGAGCGGGCCCTCGGTCTTCTGCGGGCCACCGCGGCGCAGCACCGCGCGGATCCGGGCGTCGAGGTGATCGGCGCCGAACGGCTTGGTGACGAAGTCGTCGGCGCCCGCGTCCAGCGCCTTGACGGCGTCCGTGTCCTCGTCCCGGGCCGTCACGACGATCACCGGGACCTCGCTGACGGCTCGCAGCATCGTCAGCACCTGGATGCCGTCGACGTCGGGTAGA
This sequence comes from Kineosporia mesophila, assembly GCF_021129235.1. Classification (GTDB taxonomy): domain Bacteria; phylum Actinomycetota; class Actinomycetes; order Actinomycetales; family Kineosporiaceae; genus Kineosporia; species Kineosporia mesophila. The sequence goes on along the minus strand of NZ_JAJOMA010000028.1, from coordinate 41,794 downwards.
CCGAGGTCGAGCAGGACCACGTCCGGCCGATCGTCGATCACCGACTGCAGGCCGGGGAGACCGCCCGGTTGCCATTGCACTGCGTGACCGCGATCGGTCAGAGCTCTGGAGAGGGCCGCGCGGATCCCCGCGTCGTCCTCAATGATCAGAATGACCGCCACGTGCGCGACGCTACCGGCTGATGAGTGGTTCCGGACATTCTGAATGTCCGGATCTACACCCACCCGGCTCAACGCTATGGTGCCGACGGAGGTGATTTGGGTGAAACGCCGGTTCGTCGGCACCCTGTTCGCTTGGCTGGTGGCCGTCGCGGTGGTGGCCGCGATCGCCTCTTTCGCGATCACCGCGGCGGGGCGTCAGGTGACGTCCGCGCCGGTCTCCGACTCATCACCCATCGCAGTTCCGGCCCCTGCCGATACAACGCTCGTCACTGACAGTGGCTCGTTCTTCGGCGTCCCGGCGACCGGCCCGGCGCCGGTTCCGCAGGCCGGTGCGAGGCGGCCCGTCAGCCGGGTCGTGAACACACGGGGCGGTCAGATCCAGGCTCGTTGTGCGGGGCCGGACGTGAGTCTGGCCGGTGGCTACGCGCGGCCCGACCGGGGCTGGCGGGCCCAGATCCGCTCCGCCGAGCCGGCCCGGCTCGAGATCGTCTTCTCCCGCGAGTCCCGTCGGGCCGCACTGGTCACGGCCGTGTGTGAGGACGGCGAGCCGACCTTCCGGCAGTCCTCGATCGACCCGCAGGCTCCGGTCCGGGCGCCGGAGAACCCCGCCCGGAGCGAATCCCGGCACCCCCATCCGGGTGTGACGGAGATCTCGTCGCCCCCGAACCTTCCGGCTGAACCGGTGGCCCCTTCCGCCACGTCCTCACCCGCCCGGCCGCCGACGTCCTCGCGCACGGCGACGGCACCGCCTCCCGGCGGGGGCGCGACCGCGTCGTCGAGCCCGCCGGTGACCTCGCCCACCTCGTCGGCTTCGTCGGCCGGGGGAACCGGTGCGCCGGGCGCACCGCCGCCCGGTAGCGCCACGACCACGCCGTCGACCGGGCGCTCGCGGACGTCCTCGGCCCCGGTCACCCCGGCGCTTCCCGCGGATGATGCGGCGTGCGCACCCGCCTCGGGTGCAGCGACCGTGCCGGAGGGGGAATCCGGTTGTGGGACGGCCCCGTCCGGCGATCCGGGGGATGCGGACGGGGCCGACAGCGAGGGGTCCGCCCCTGTCGGCAGATAAGCCGATCGGGTTTTCCGGGGATCCGGGAACACCGGCCGCGTGCCGGTAGTTGAGTGGGACAGGCTCAAGTTAGGTCAGTCCCGAATTGACTAGGCCGGAAGACTGCACCAACCTGAGTGGGGGCCACTCAGCTCTTACCCGAAGGGAACCAAACATCATGGCAAGAGCGGTCGGAATCGACCTCGGAACCACCAACTCGGTCGTGGCCGTGCTCGAGGGCGGCGAGCCCACCGTCATCGCCAACGCCGAGGGTGGCCGCACCACGCCGTCCGTCGTCGCGTTCGCGAAGTCGGGTGAGCCGTTGGTCGGTGAGGTTGCCAAGCGCCAGGCCGTCACGAACGTCGAGCGGACCATTCGCTCCGTCAAGCGGCACGTGGGCACGGACTGGAACATCGAGATCGACGACAAGAAGTACACGTCGCAGGAGATCTCGGCCCGGGTGCTGCAGAAGCTCAAGCGCGACGCCGAGGAGTACCTGGGCGAGACCGTCACCGACGCGGTGATCACGGTCCCGGCCTACTTCAACGACTCGCAGCGTCAGGCCACCAAGGAGGCCGGCGAGATCGCGGGCCTGAACGTGCGCCGCATCATCAACGAGCCCACCGCCGCGGCCCTGGCCTACGGTCTGGAGAAGGGCAAGGCCGACGAGCGCATCCTGGTCTTCGACCTCGGTGGCGGCACGTTCGACGTCTCCCTGCTCGAGGTCGACGTGGAGGAGGGCGGCAGCACCGCCATCCAGGTCGTCTCGACCGCCGGTGACAACCACCTCGGTGGTGACGACTGGGACCAGCGCGTCATGGACCACCTGGTCAACACCGTGAAGAGCTCGACCGGTGTCGACCTCTCCAAGGACAAGATCGCCATGCAGCGTCTGCGTGAGGCGGCCGAGCAGGCGAAGAAGGAGCTGTCCAGCGCGACGTCCACGACGATCTCGCTGCAGTACCTCTCGATGACCGAGAACGGTCCGGTCCACCTGGACGAGAAGCTCACCCGGGCTCAGTTCCAGCAGATGACGGCCGACCTGCTCGAGCGCACCAAGGCGCCGTTCCTGTCGGTGATCAAGGAAGCCGGTATCTCCGTCTCCGAGATCGACCACATCGTTCTCGTCGGTGGCTCCACGCGTATGCCGGCCGTCAGCGAGCTGGTGCGCGAACTGACCGGTGGCAAGGAGCCCAACAAGGGCGTCAACCCGGACGAGGTCGTCGCCATCGGCGCCGCCCTGCAGGCCGGTGTCATCCTGGGCGACCGTAAAGACGTGCTGCTGCTCGACGTCACCCCGCTGAGCCTGGGCATCGAGACCAAGGGCGGCGTGATGACCAAGCTCATCCACCGCAACACCGCGATCCCGACCAAGGCGTCCGAGGTCTTCACCACGGCCGACGACAACCAGCCGCAGGTGCTCATCCAGGTCTTCCAGGGTGAGCGTGAGCTGGCTCGCGACAACAAGCCGCTGGGCAACTTCGAGCTCACCGGTATTGCTCCCGCCCCCCGTGGCGTGCCGCAGATCGAGGTCACCTTCGACATCGACGCCGACGGCATCGTGAACGTGTCCGCCAAGGACCGCGGCACGGGCAAGGAGCAGGCGATGCGGATCACCGGCGGTAGCGCCCTGAGCAAGGACGAGATCGAGCGGATGGTCAAGGAGGCCGAGGCTCACGCCGACGACGACCGCAAGCGTCGCGAGGAGGCCGAGGTCCGCAACGGCGCTGAGCAGCTCGTCTACTCGACGGAGAAGTTCCTGCGCGACAGCGAGGACAAGCTCCCCGAAGAGGGCAAGGCCACGGTCAACACCGCGATCGCCGAGCTGAAGACGGCGCTCGAGGGCACCGACATCGATGCGATCAAGGCCAAGCAGGAGGCCCTCTCCACGGCCAGCCAGGAACTCGGCGCGGCGCTCTACGCGCAGCAGTCCGAGGCCGGCCCCGAGGCGGGTGCTCCCGGTGCGGGCACTGCGGGTGCCAGCGCCGGTGCGAGCAACTCGGCCAAGGACGACGACGTCGTCGACGCCGAGATCGTCGACGAGGACAAGTGATGGGTGAGCAGACGGCCGATCCGTCGGAAGGGTCCGGCGCGAGCTCGGGTCCGACCGTCCGCGACCGACGTCGGCTCGACCCGGAGACCGGGAAGGTGCGCGAGTCCGCGGACTCGGCCGAGACCGAAGGCCAGGACGGCCCGAGCGGCCAGGACGGTCAGCAAGACGGTCAGAGCGGTGGCAAGGCGGCCAAGAAGGCCGCTCACGCCTCCGACGCACCGGTCGACGCCGAGCCGGAGAAGGTCGACGAGGCAGAGGTTTCCGAGGCTTCCGGCGACGAGTCGGCGGAAGCCCCGGACGAGGCCGAGACCAAGGCTGAGGACAAGGCAGAAGCAGAGGAGGGTGGCGACCTGAACGGTGTACTGGCCGATCTCGACGCCGCACGTTCCTCGGCCGCCGAGCGGCTCCAGGACCTGCAGAGATTGCAGGCGGAGTTCGTGAACTACCGGCGCCGGGTGGACCGTGACCGTGATGTGTCGAAAGACACCGCGATCGCCGGTGTGCTGGAAGCCCTGCTTCCGGTGCTCGACGACGTGCACCTCGCGCGGCAGCACGGCGACCTGGAGTCCGGGCCGTTCGCGGCGATCGCGGAGAAGCTCGAGGCGGTGCTGGAACGGTTCGGTCTGGTCCGGTACGGCGAGGCCGGGGAGGAATTCGACCCGTCCGTCCACGAGGCGCTGATGCGCACCGAGGCGGAACTGGCCGAGGGCACCACGACGACCACGGTCGTCCAGGTGCTCCAGCCCGGCTATCGCAGTGGTGACCGGGTGCTGCGGGCAGCCCGGGTCGCCGTCGCCGACCCAAACTGACACCTCGCCCGTGACCGGAGCGGGAAACGGCTGACAGCAGCCGTTTCCCGCTCCGGGCCTCCCGGCGGCTCAAGGAGAGACACATGGCGGGCCAGGACTGGTTCGAAAAGGACTTCTACTCGGTACTCGGGGTGCCGCAGAACGCCAGCGCTGCGGACATCAAGAAGGCGTACCGCAAGCTCGCGCGCCTGCACCACCCGGATGCCAACCCAGGTGACAAGGGTGCCGACAAGCGGTTCAAGGAGGTCGGCGAGGCCTACGCGGTGCTCTCCGACTCCGAGCAGCGGCAGCAGTACGACGCGATCCGGGCGATGTCCCGGGGCGGTGCGCGTTTCACGGCCGGCGGTGGCGGTGGTCCTTCCGCGGGTAACGGTGCGGGCTTCGAAGACCTGCTGGGCAACCTGTTCGGCGGCGGTATGCCGGGCGGTGGCGGTATGCCCGGCGCCGGTCAGCAGCGGGTGCGCTACACCACGGGCGGAGGCGCCGGTGCGGGTACCGGTGCCGGCGGCCGGGGTGGCGCCGAGTCGCCCATCTTCGAGGACATGCTCAACGGTCTCTTCCCGCCGGGGAGTGCCGGTGGCCATCGGTCACCGCGCGGCCCGATGCGCGGCGGTGACCTGAATGCCGCGGCCACTCTCACTTTCCGGCAGGCGATGGAGGGTGCACAGCTCAATCTGCGGGTCGACGACCCGCAGGCCGGACTGCGCACCATCACAGCCCGGATCCCGGCCGGGGTCCGGGACGGCCAGAAGGTGCGGCTGCGGGGCAAGGGCAAGATGTCGGACGTCGGCGGCGAGCCGGGCGACCTCTGGGTCACCGTCTCGGTCGAGCCGCACCCGATCTTCACGCTCGACGGTGCCGACGTGCGCATCACGGTGCCGGTCACCTTTCCCGAGGCCGTCTTCGGCACTGAGGTCGAGGTACCGACACCCGACGGCGCGCGGGTGAAGATGAAGGTTCCGGCCGGCACACCCTCCGGGCGCACGCTGCGTGCCCGCGGCCGTGGGGTGAAGACGGCCAAGCGCACCGGCGATCTGCTGGTCACCCTCCAGGTGGCCGTTCCACAGAGGGTGGACGGCAAGGCCCGTGAGGCGCTGAAGACGTTCGCCGAGAACACGGCCGGGGAGAACCCCCGCGCCGACCTGTTCTCCCGTCTCGACGACAACCGCCCGACCTGAGGCATGTCATGGCTGACGAGATCAACGTCGAGTTCAGCGTCGATCCGGACGCACCCATCTTCGTCATCTCGGTAGCGGCACAACTCGCCGGGATGCACCCGCAGACGTTGCGGCAGTACGACCGACTCGGCCTGGTGACCCCGGGCCGGTCGGCCGGCCGCGGCCGTCGTTACTCGGCCCGGGATGTCGCGTCCCTTCGCGAGGTGCAGCGCCTTTCCCAGGAGGAGGGCGTCAACCTGGCCGGGATCAAGCGGATTCTCGAACTGGAGTACGAGAACCGGGCCCTGCGCGGTCAGGTCGAGCAGCTGATGGACGAGCTGCGCCTGGTGCAGGCCAAGCTGCGCAGCGCCGGGCGGGTCTTCGCGGCCGAACCCGGCGGCGACATCGTCGCGGTGCCTCCCGGTCGCCGTCCGCGGCGGCCCGTCACCTCCACGGCGCTGGTCGTCTGGCGGCCCGGCCGGTAAGACTGGTGACCATGGATTCCGAGCTTGCCTCCCTCATCGAGGAGATCGAAGACCAGGAGCGCCGTCTACGGCTGCCTGGCTTCGACAATGACGACGCCTGGCAGATCGGCATCATCCTGGTCGAGCTCGCGGCCTCCCGCCGTGCTCCGGTGACCGTCGACCTGCGCCGCAACGGCCAGCAGCTCTTCCACTACGCCCTGCCCGGCACCAGCGCCGACAACGATGCCTGGATCCGCCGGAAGGCCGCTGTGGTCGATCGTTTCGGCCTGTCCTCGCTCCTCGTGGGCCGTCAGGCGTTCGCCGACGGTGTCACCTTCGAAGAGCGCTTCCGCCTCGACCCCGACGAGTACGCGGCGCACGGCGGGTCGTTCCCGGTGCACGTGCACGGGGTGGGAGTGGTCGGCACGGTCACCGTCTCCGGTCTGCCCGAGGTGGAAGACCACCGGATGGTCGTGGCCGGGCTGGAGCAGTACCTGGACGACCTCGGTAAGAACTGACCTCACTACGGGCGCTGACGGCGATTGCGGGGATCGCCGTCAGGAGCGCCGTACCGGGTGACCACCCGCGTTCCGGGGGGGTACACAGGTCGCTGCGCACGCAGAGGCACCCGGTGGAGGGCTCGGGCTCCGGAGTCTCATCGACGTCCACAAGCTCTGCTGTCGGACCGGGACCGGAGACGGCGACGAAAGCCGCGCTCTCGCGGCCCCGCCCGCCGTCTCGGCCGCGAGCTGCCCCGGCCGGCCTGGCCGGTCGTAGCTGACGTTGGCGACGGTCATGCCGGGGCCGAGCCGGAAGGCCTGGGGCGTGTTGTCCCCCGCGCGACGCACCCGTCACCTCACCGTCGATGATCGTGCCGCTCACCCTGGGCCGGGGCGCCGATTTTCCGAGCCGATCCCGTGTCGAGGGAGCTCTTCACCATCTGCCCGGCGGGGGCCGCTCACCGCGCCTGCGGCCGGAAGAGCCGGCCACCGCGCCCGCGGGCCGGAAGAGCCGGCCCACCGCGCCCGCGGCCGGAAGAGCCGGCCACCCGGCTCATGTGCTGGTCACTGCGCCACACCACACGGTTACATGGTGCGAATCGGTGTGAGGGTGACGTTCGGGAGGATTGTGTGGCCGGGTTGCTCGTGGACGGTGTCGAGGTCGCCGAGGTGGAGATGGCGACGAGCTATGCGCAGCGGTCGCGGGGGCTGCTCGGCCGGGACGGGGTCGCCACCGGGCTGGTGCTCAGGCCGGGGTCGAGCGTGCACACGATCGGTATGCGCTTCGCGATCGACGTGGTCTACGTGCGGCGCGACGGAACCGTGCTGGCCGTGGTGCCGATGGTGCCGCAGCGGGTCGGGCTCCCACGGCCGCGCTCCGGCTGGATCCTGGAGACCGAGACGGGCCGGGCGCAGGAATGGGGCATCGAACCGGGGCGCCATCTCCGCCTGGTTCAGTGACATTCCGTAGTTAACTACTTTCGGTCACTCGTTCTAATTCTGATTTCTGCTCAGGACTTGATAGCTCGGTGTTATAGATATTGCGCATATAACGTGATCTCATTCACTGAGAGTGTGTCTCGGCTTCAATCGCCCCTAAAATGGTCCACGTCGTCGTGAGTACACCGTGTGATCGGCTCACGGCGTCCGGAGGGAAGAAGGGAGATGCCCGAGTGTTCAGGGGACAGCTGAGTCCGCGTCTTCGGAGGGGAGAAGCGGATGGCGCTGCACTCGGGGAGATCCCGCCCTGCGTCGAGGTGGTGCGCGGCTGGTGGCCAGACCCGCTCAGTGGGACGAGGTCCCGCGAGGAGGTCTCGGCCCGGGCGGCGCACCGGGCCCGGGATCCGCGCCTGATAGCGCGCGACCGGACGCTCGCGGTCCTCGAGATCTCCCGATCGGCCGACCGTTCAGCACGGAGATGCCAATCCCGTTCAGCGCTGCGCTGATTCAGCCACTGCCCGGGCGCCCGGCCGGCGCTGCCGGGCGCCGAGTGGACGGGGGCCGACGGTGGCCGGTCCGACTGCACCTGCGGCCGGGAGCCGAAGAGCGTGGGGCCCGCCGGGATCGCCGTCAGCCTGCGGTTTCCGGTCCTGCCCGGGTCGGTGACCGAGGTTCAGCTCACCGTGCCGGTTTTCGTGCCGCTCACGGTTCCCGTGTCCGGGCGATGCGATCACCCGGACACGGGAGGCCGGGATGGGCTACCGGGACTGCAGGGCGTCCAGCGCCACGGCCATCGCGGCGGCCAGACGGCCGTCCAGACGGGCGCCCGGTACCTCGACCTCGTAGCGGTCGCGCAGGGAGCGCTTGCGCTGCGAGCTCAGGAGCACCGTGCCGTCCGGGTCGGTGAAGTCGAAGTGGAAGACGAACGGGGACGGCAGGTCGCTGACGATGGGCAGAAACTCCCACAGCCGGCGCGCGATGGCCACGTTCTTGTTGCGCTCGGTGCCGAACAGCTCGACCGGGCTGTTGGCGAAGCCCATGTGCCACGAGCTGCGCAGGAGTGATTTGCCGAAGTCCTTGCGGAACCAGCCGATGGTCTGGCCGGCGGCGTCCTGCACGTCGTAGGTGGCACCGAGGTCGAGGCGCTGACGAGCCTTGAAGCTGAACACCGGCTCCGTGCGGTTCTCGTCAGCGTAGAAGGTGACCTCCTCCTTGAACGCCAGGCGCTTCTGCTGGGCGAAGGCCAGCAGGTCACCGGTGCTGCCGTCGGGCCGCAGCTCCCGGATCTCGTAACGGTTGACCAGCAGGGTGATTTTCTGGGTCACCGCGAAACGCTCGATGCTCCTCAGGTCGGAGACCATCAGTTCACGCTTCTCTCTGTACAGGCGTCCGATATGTGCGGGTCATTGTTGCGTAGGGCAGCGCTCCATGTCCGGTTCTTTGAATGACATCACGGAAAGTAGCGATCAACCGCGATTTCGTCGATATGACCCGGCTACTCCTTGACGTCGGATTGCGCTATCTGAGAAGTTTTTCCAGCAAGGTTCGGCGGCGTCGATCCAGTCTTGGTGACAACCCGTACGAACCTCACCACATACTCAGAACTGCAACTAGGAAACTCTGCGTGAGGCATTGGCCCGCATGAGTCCCCCAGGCTGCGGGGCCTGGGTGGTGCGACACCGAGCGCGCTGCCCAGGTCTCGCCCCCAACCCGCGGTTCCCGGGTGGCCGGAATGCGCCAATCGCGATCTCATTCCCCAACGGCCCCGATTGTTGCTCGACCGTTCGGGTATGTCACGGTTACCCGTCAGTGCTCAGCCTGCTCCCAGATCGTCATGAAGGGTTTGGTCGTGATCATCCGTCGGCTCGTCGGGGTCGTACTCGTGGTGCTTGTGCTGCTGGTCGTTGTCGACCGCGTGACCTGGTGGGCAGCCCGCCGCGTGGTTGCCGAGAGAGTCCAGAGCGAGGCCGGCCTGGCCGAGCGGCCAGACGTCGAGGTGCACGGTTTCCCGCTGCTCACGCAGGCTCTCGGGGGTAAGTACGATCAGGTCAACGCCAAGGTCGACGATCTCAGCGTGCAGGACGGCGTCACCGTCGACGAGCTCGACGTGGAGATGCGCGGCATTCACGCCAGCCTCGGCGACCTGGTGAAGCACCGGCTGGGGGATGTGCCGGTCGACTCCGCCGTGGCCGACGCGACGGTCGGGTACGCGTCCATCGACCGGGTGGTCGCGGACAACATGCCCGACGACAACCTCAAGGTGGAATTCACCGAGGGCAACAGCGGCAATCTCTCCATCACCGGCACTTACGAGAGCCCGCTGGGCAGCACCCAGCTGCAGGGCGAGGCCAGCGTCACGATCAAGGACGGCGACCTGCTGCTCCAGCTGACGCAGGATTCCCTCGCCGACATCGACCCGCTGCTGCGCCCGCAGGTGAAGTCGCTGCTGAACCGTTCGTACCACCTGCCCGAGCTGCCGTTCGGGTTCACTGCCCAGGATGTGACGGTGGGCAAGGAGGGCGTGACTGTTCGCGCCACGACCACCGAGGTCCAGCTGGGCTGACGTCGCACCGAGGCCATAAGGGCCGGGATCCCCACTCGGGGTCCCGGCCTTTTCTCATTCTTGGAAAGCCGACAACGCGGGCATGCGCTAACTTGAGTGGAACAGACTCAACTCTGTGAGCGTTGCGATGGGCAGTAGTTCAAACAGCACTCGGAGGTAACTGAGCACCATGGACCTGAAGCTCACCACCCGCAGCCAGGAGGCCATGGCCTCCGCCGTCCGGCGCGCCGCCACTGACGGTGCGCCGCAGGTAGAGCCGGCGCACCTGCTGGGCGCCCTGCTCGAGCAGCCCGACGGGGTTGCGCCCGCCCTTCTGCAGGCGGTCGGGGCTGACCCGCAGGCCCTGCGCCGTTCCAACACCGCCCTGGTCGAGGGTCTGCCCCGGGCCAGCGGCAGTTCGGTCAGCTCGCCCAGCCTGGGCCGCGCCTCCTACCAGTCGATGTCGGCGGCCGGCGACGTCGCCCGGGAGCTCGGTGACGAGTACGTCTCCACCGAGCACCTGCTGATCGGTCTGGCCGCGGGCGACAGCGGTGTCCTGAAGAACGCGGGCATCACCCGCGACAAGCTGCTGGCCGCGCTGCCCCAGGTGCGGGGCAACGTCCGGGTCACCAGCCCCGATCCGGAGGGCACCTACAAGTCCCTGGAGAAGTACGGCGTCGACCTGACCGCCGCCGCGCGCGACGGCCGGCTCGACCCGGTGATCGGGCGCGACGCTGAGATCCGCCGCGTGGTGCAGGTTCTGAGCCGCCGCACGAAGAACAACCCGGTGCTGATCGGTGAGCCGGGCGTGGGCAAGACCGCGGTCGTCGAGGGCCTGGCCCAGCGCATCGTTGCCGGTGACGTGCCCGAATCCCTGCGCGGCAAGCGGCTGATCAGCCTCGACCTGGCCGCGATGGTGGCGGGTGCGAAGTATCGCGGTGAATTCGAGGAACGGCTGAAGGCCGTGCTCGAAGAGATCAAGTCCTCCGAGGGCCAGGTCGTCACCTTCATCGACGAGCTGCACACCGTGGTCGGTGCGGGCGGCAGCAGCGACGGGTCGATGGACGCCGGCAACATGCTCAAGCCGATGCTGGCCCGGGGTGAGCTGCGTCTGGTCGGTGCCACCACGCTGGACGAGTACCGCGAGAACATCGAGAAGGACGCCGCGCTGGAGCGCCGTTTCCAGCAGGTCTACGTGGGTGAGCCGAGTGTGGAAGACACGGTGGCCATCCTGCGGGGCCTGAAGGAGCGCTACGAGGCGCACCACAAGGTCGCGATCACCGATGCCGCCCTGGTCGCCGCGGCCGGTCTGTCGCACCGCTACATCCCCGGCCGTCAGCTGCCCGACAAGGCGATCGACCTGATCGACGAGGCCGCCAGCCGGCTGCGCATGGAGATCGACTCCTCGCCGGAAGAGATCGACGCCCTGCGCCGGCAGGTCGACCGGATGAAGATGGAAGAGATGGCCCTGGCCAACGAGGCCGACCCGGGCAGCCAGATGCGTCTGGAGAAGCTGCGGGCCGACCTGGCCGACCGTTCTGAGCAACTGGCCGGTCTCACGGCCCGCTGGGAGCAGGAGAAGGCCGGTCTCAACCGCGTCGGTGACCTGATGAAGCGGGTCGACGAGCTCCGCAGTCAGGCCGAGAAGCTGCAGCGCGCGGGCGATCTGGGCGCGGCCTCGCGGCTTCTGTACGGCGAGATCCCGACCATCGAGAAGGAGATCGCCGAGGCCCAGGCCGCCGAGGAGGTCCTGGAAGACCGGGCCGAGCCGATGGTGAAGGACGAGGTCGGTCCCGACGACATCGCCGACGTGGTGGCGGCCTGGACCGGGATTCCCGCCGGGCGGCTGCTGGAGGGCGAGAGCGCCAAGTTGCTGCAGATGGAAGAGGTCATCGGCGGGCGGCTGATCGGGCAGAAGAACGCCGTGCGGGCGGTGTCCGACGCGGTGCGCCGGGCCCGGGCCGGTATCAGCGATCCCGACCGTCCGACCGGGTCGTTCCTGTTCCTCGGCCCCACCGGCGTCGGTAAGACCGAGCTGGCCAAGGCCCTGGCCGACTTCCTGTTCGACGACGAGCGGGCCATGGTCCGTATCGACATGAGCGAGTACGCCGAGAAGCACAGCGAGGCCCGGCTGATCGGTGCCCCGCCCGGCTACGTCGGGTACGAGTCCGGTGGCCAGCTGACCGAGGCGGTGCGTCGTCGTCCTTACTCCGTCGTTCTGTTCGACGAGGTGGAGAAGGCCCACCCGGACGTGTTCGACGTGCTGTTGCAGGTGCTCGACGACGGCCGGCTCACCGACGGTCAGGGCCGCACGGTCGACTTCCGCTCGACCATCCTGGTGCTGACCTCCAACCTGGGCTCGCAGTTCCTGGTCGACCCGACGCTGTCGGACGAGGCCAAGAAGGATGCCGTGCTCAGCTCGGTGCGCTCTTCGTTCAAGCCGGAGTTCCTCAACCGGCTGGACGACGTGGTGGTGTTCGACCCGCTCGGCATGAACGAGCTGTCTCACATCGTGGAGCTCCAGATCGGGCTGCTGGCCCGGCGTCTGGCCGATCGGCGGCTCGAGCTCCAGGTCACCGCGGCCGCTCGCGACTGGCTGGCTCTCACCGGCTACGACCCGGCCTACGGGGCCCGGCCGCTACGCCGCCTGGTGCAGCGCGAGATCGGCGACAAGCTCGCCCGGGCCCTGCTGGCGGGTGAGATCCACGACGGCGACGGAGTTCTCGTCGACGCCGCGCCCGCTGCCGACGGTCTGATCGTGCGCCGGCTCGAGCCCGGCGAGCAGGTCGACTCGGTGGTCCGGTCCCACGCGAATCCGGACAGCGGCCTGATCGAGCTGGAGTCGGGTCCGACGATCTGATGCTCTGACAAAGCACTGAAGCCCTCGCCGGGATCGGCGAGGGCTTCAGTGCTTTGAGGACGTCGGGGTCAGCGGGCGGTCCAGACCACCTTGGTGCCACTCGTCTTCACCAGCTGGAGCTTGCCGCTGCTCAGCAGGCGCAGCCGGTTGGCGCCCTGACCCGCGGTCTTGGAGGTCCAGGCGGTGGTGCCGTTGGAGTTGACCAGCGACAGGTTGCCGGTGCTCGTCACGGTGAGCCAGTCAGCGTTCTTCTTGCCGGTGTTCCAGATGACGCCCGCGCCCTTCTCCGTCACCGTGAGGTTGCCGTCGGTGCGGAAGGCCAGGCGGTACTTCCCGTTCTTCGACACCAGCGTGCGGCCGCCGCGGTAGAGCGCCGAACCCGTGTTCAGGGTGGCGCGGCCGGCGACGTTCTGGGTGGGGGCCACCTTCTGGATCTTGTTGCTGGCCCAGGCCGTCTTCTGGGTGGAACTGTTGACGATGGTCAGCCGGCCCTCGTTGGTGACCTTCAGTGTGGAGGCCCCGCCGCTGGTGCCGGACGACCAGACCCGCTGCCCGTAGGCGTTGTACGACACCAGGTTCCCGGTGGTGGTCATGCGCGTGTAGGCAGCGCCCTTGCCGGAGTGCCAGAGCACCCGGTCGCCGGGCTTGCTCAGCGTCAGGTCTTTACCGGTCTGGGACAGCACGTACAGGCCGTTCGGGCTGGAGATCGACGAGCCGTTGTGCAGGGAGGTACCGCTGGTGAGCGACGTCTTGGAGGTGGTGGCCACCGGGAGCGCCACCTTCTGCGGGGAGAACAGCAGGCGCCGCGGCCACTTCGTGCTCACCTTGGTGACGACGTTCTCGGTGGAGGCGCCGAGGATGGCTGCCTGCACCTGCTTCGGCGTGGCCTTGGGGTGCTTCTGCAGGTACAGCGCCACCGCGCCGGTGACGTGCGGCGTGGCCATCGACGTGCCGGAGAGCTTGGCGATACGGGTGTCGCCGGTGGCCCAGTCGGAAGTGATGTTCAGGCCCGGCGCGTACAGGTCGACGCAGTCGCCGTAGTTGGAGAACGTCGCCTTCTTGTCGGTCTTGGTGGAGGCGCCGACCACGATCGCGGCCTTCACGTCGCTCGGGGAGACGTCGCAGGCCGGGATGCCCTCACCGGCCGCGTCGCCGTTACCGGCGGCGATCACCACGGTGACCCCGTCGGCGATGACCCGCTTGACCGCGGCCTCGACCACCGGGTCTTCGCCGCCCTCGTTGGTCAGGCTGAGGTTCGCGACGGCCGGCACACCGCTCTTGTGGTGCGAGACCACCCAGTCGAGCCCCTGCGCCACGATCGAGCTGGTGCTGCCGCCCTTGCAGTCGAGCACCCGGACCGGCACCAGCGAGACCTCTTTGGCCACGCCGTAGTTGGTGCCGCCGATGGTGCCGGCGACGTGGGTGCCGTGACCCTCGCAGTCTTCGGTGCTGGTGTCGCCGGACAGCGTGGACTTACCGCCGGAGACCCGGCTGGTGCCCTGCTTACCGGCCAGCGTGGTGGTGAAGTCGCGGTGGGTGCTGCGGACCCCGGTGTCCACCACGTAGGCGGTGACGCCCTTGCCGGTGTTCGAGTAGTAGTACGAGCCGTTCAGCGTGCTCGCGTGCTGATCGATGCGGTCGAGCCCCCACTCGGCATCTTTCTGCGTGCCCGAGGTGGCGGTGGAGGTGTACCGCTGGTTGACCGCGACGTAGTCGACGGCCGGGTCTTTGCGGATGTCGGCGAGCTCGCCGTCGGACAGCGTGGCCGAGTAGCCCTGCAGCGCCTCGGTGAACCGGGCGTGCACCTGGGCACCCGCGTCTTCACCGCGCTCCACGGCCGCGGCCACCACCGAACCGGCCGACGCACCGGCGCTGTCGACACCGGCGGCGCTCAGGCCCGCCTGGTCTTTCAGCATCACCAGGTACTCGCCGTCGATGGCGCTCTTGCTGTCGGCACCCACCAGCGGAGCCGGATCGGTGCCGCCCAGGGCGGCGGGCAGAGCGTCGGCGACCGGCGTCAGCGTGACCACAGCCAGCGTCGCGGCGGACAGCCCGAGCGCGGTCCTGATCAACGCTTTCCGGCGGGGTAGGGCCCGGTGGGGGGCGCGGGGATCCGTCACGCGCAGCACTCTACGGGGGCGCACCGACAGGATGACGGACCCGTGACCGGGCGCCGGGGCCGAAATCATGCATTCCGTAATCAGCCTCATACGTTTCGGTGAGCGATTGACTAGTCCTTCCGGACCTCCTATTTCGTGCTTGACCGAGATTTAAATCGAGGTTTCTGAACCACCTGGGCGTGTCCCGCGTCGGGAACCCCGTTTTCCCTCCTTTTGAGACAAGTGCGGTGTCGGTTCCCGGTCACGTCACCGGAGTCCCCTGCGGACTCGGGCGTTCGCCAGTTTTACCGGGTGTGGGGCCGGTGGCCGGGTCGTTGTTGCCCGGTCGGCTGGCAGCAGTGCGGGGGTGACGGGCCGCGGTGCTGATCGCGCTCGCCGGGGCCGTGCTCATTCCGGTCCTGATCGGTGCGTCCACCCAGGTCACGGCTGATGCCGTGCTCGGCCGCGCGCTCTCGCGGCTGCCGGTCGGGAATGCAGCGCCAGCTGGTCACCGGGGTGCTCGGGCAGACGGCGCGCAACGGCACCGCCGTTCTGGTGGCCACCCACGATCCGGTGCTGTCAGCGGCCGCCAGTCACGTCGTCCTCAATTAAGCGAGCTCGACGATCACCGGAGCGTGATCGGAAGCGCCCTTGCCCTTGCGCTCCTCGCGGTCGATCGACGCGGTCTTGACCCGCTCGGCCAGGGCCGGGGAGGTCAGGGCGAAGTCGATGCGCATGCCCTGGCGCTTGGGAAAGCGCAGCTGGGTGTAGTCCCAGTAGGTGTACGCGCCGGGGGTGTGGGCGCGCACGACCTCGGCGAAACCGGCCTCCACCACGCCGTTGAAGGCGTCGCGCTCGGGCTGCGACACATGGGTGCTGCCCTCGAAGGCCGCCATGTCCCACACGTCTTCGTCGAGCGGAGCTACGTTCCAGTCACCGACCAGGGCGATCTGGGCCTGCGGGTCGGCGGCGAGCCAGTCCTGGCCGGCGGTCTTCAGCGCGGTCAGCCACTCCAGCTTGTAGACCAGGTGGGGATCTTCGAGCGTGCGGCCGTTGGGTACGTAGAGGCTCCAGATACGGACGCCGTTGCAGGTGGCGCCGATGGCCCGGGCCTCGGCGGCCGGCGGGTCGCCCCAGCTCGGCATGCCCGGGAACCCACGTTCGACGTCGTCGATCCCGACCCGCGAGATGATCGCGACGCCGTTCCACTGCGAGTGGCCGAGGTGGGTGACCTGGTAGCCGATCTCCTCGAACCGCGCGGTGGGGAACTGCTCGTCCTTGCACTTGGTCTCCTGGACGGCGACCACGTCCACATCGCTGCGTTCCAGCCAGGCCACGGCCCGGTCGACCCGCGCCCGCATCGAATTCACGTTCCAGGTAGCGATCCGCACCTCGCGAGGGTATCTGCCGAAGGGGCGACGGTTACACCTCACCCGGACGGCTGCGGGCCGTCTGAGTGCAAAGAGTCACCAGCCAATGACATCCGACTACACACTGCGATGCACTGTCCTTCAAGCGGACTTCAACTGGATGGAGCGATGGGACATCTCTGGGTGACCACGAAGAGTCCCGCCGCCCGGTTCGCCACGGGCGCCGGGGTGATCGGCGTGCTCGTGATCGGCCTGGTCCCGGTGCTGCTCGGCCGGCCCCTCCCGCTCCTGGGTATCAGCACCCTGCCCTGGTGGGCGTTCGCGATCGCGTTCGCCGTCACCGAGGTGTGCGGCCTGAACGTGAACGTCCGGGGGCGTTGCTACCCGATCTCGCTCAGCGTCATCCCGCTGACCACCGGTCTCTACCTGTCCGACCCGGGCCCGCTCCTGCTCGCCCGCCTGCTCGGCACCGTGGCCGTCGCCGCCTGGTACCGCCGTCACAACCTCGTCACCCTGATCACCGGGGCCTTCGCGGTGATCGCCGGCACCGGGGTGGCCGAGCTGCTGTTCCGCACCCTGGTGCTGCCGTACGGCGTGCTCAGCCACTCCGGCCGCCTGATGACGCTGGTCGTGGTGGTGCTTGCGGCGCTCGTCGAGATCACCCTGTTGCTGCGCGTGCACCTCGACGCCGGCGGGTGGCGGGCCGAGGTCCGGCGGCTGCTGATGCGCGCGGTCGTGGCCGGGGTGACGGGTGCCGCGATCGGCCTGATCCCGGTGATCTCGGTCAGCCGCGGCGAGCCCCTGCTGACCGTGGCCGCGATCGGCCCCGGCCTGGTGCTCGGCCTCCACGCGTTCGCGACGCTCTCCGAACGGCACACCCGCCTGAGCCGCCTGTACGAGCTCTCCGAGGCCCTGGCCCACGTGCCGGCCCCGGCCCGCGCCATCCCGCTGGTGCTCGAACAGTCCGCCGATCTGCTGCGCGCCCGCTACTCCGAGCTGGTGCTCAACGACGACCTGGGCCGTTCCACCTCCGGCCGGCGCCTCTGGAGCCACCGCTCGGGACACGTGATCGGCCCCCGCACCCCCGCGGACGACCTCTTCCCGCTGCCGTGGCCGCCCGAGTCCGGGCAGCTGGTGCGCGGCCGTGACCGGGCCGAGCGTGATTTCCTGCGGGCCCGTGGTCTCGGCCAGGCCGTGCTGGTGCCGCTGCGCATCGACGACACCGTGGCCGGGCACCTGCTGGTCGGTGAGCGCAGCGGTGGGGAGCACGGTTTCGCCGCGTCCGATCTGGCCACGCTGCAGACCGTGGCGGCCCGGGCCGCCGTCGCCCTGAGCAATGGGCACCTGGTGGAACGGCTGCGCTTCGAGGCCCGGCACGACGAGCTCACCGGCCTGCCCAACCGCCTGGACTTCCGGGCCCAGCTGGACGCGTGGGTGCCCGAGCTGGTGTCGGGAGACCGGTCGTGCGCGGTGATGCTGCTCGACCTCAACGGTTTCAAGGCCATCAACGACACCCTCGGCCATCAGGCCGGCGACCAGTTGCTGCGGGAGCTCGCCGGCCGCCTCGGCCGGGTCGCGGGCCGGGGCACGACGATCGCCCGGCTCGGCGGCGACGAGTTCGCGGTGCTGGCCCCGGGCCTGGGCGACGGTGCCGCCCGGGCGCTGGCCCGGCGCCTGCTCACGGCCTTCGACGAGCCGGTCACGCTGGAGGGTCAGGAACTGCGCGTCGGCGGTTCCCTGGGCGTGGCCGTCGGCCCGGACCAGGGCACCACCGGGGCCGAGCTGCTGCGCCGCGCCGACGTGGCGATGTACGTGGCCAAGTCGGCCGGCGGCGGGTACCGGATGTTCACCCGGTCCATGGACCTGCCCGCCTCGCAGTTGCAGACCCTGGCCACCGCGCTGGAGGAGGCGCTGCTCCAGGACAGCATCGGCATCGCCGTGCTGCCCGTGGTCGACCTGGTCACCGGCCGGGCCCACGCGCTGGAGGCCCTGGCCCGGTGGAACCATCCGGAGCTGGGCGAGGTGCCGCCGGAGGACTTCTTCGCCGCCGCCGAGCGCAGCGGCCTGGTCACCGAGCTGTCCCGCCGGGTGCTCGACCAGGCGCTGGCCGCGGCCCGCGACTGGCTGGAGAAAGGTCAGCAGGTGCGGGTCGCGGTCAACCTGGCCCCCGGCTGGCTGGCCGACCCGACCCTGCCCGAGCAGATCACCACCGCGCTCGCCGTGCACGACCTCCCGCCCGACCTGCTCTACCTGGAGGTGACCGAGGCCGATGTGATCGACGAGCCGGACACCCATCAGGGAGTGCTGGCCTCGTTGACCCGGCTGCGCGCCCTGGGGGTGCGGCTGTCGGTGGACGACTTCGGCACCGGATACTCCTCGCTCACCTTCCTGAGCCGGCTGCCGGTGAGCCAGGTCAAGATCCACCAGTCGCTGGTGCAGGAGCTGCGGGCCGGCGGGACCGGCCGGGCCGTCGTCCAGTCGATCATCGACCTCGGGCGCAACCTGGGCCTGGAGGTCGTGGCCGAGGGGGTCACGGACGCCCACACCCGGATCGAGCTGAAGCGGATGGGCTGCGGTTTCGGCCAGGGTTACTACTTCAACGCGCCGGTGGCCGTGGGGGATCTGGCCTGGGCGGCCGGGCACCGACCGCCCGGAACGGTCACCCTTCCACCGGCCCCGCGGGTGGTCGGGACCCTGGATACCCTGGACGAATGCAGCCCACAGACAGCCCCTCCCTCGGCGCCGTGAAAGACGAACTGCGCGAGCTGATCCGCAAGCTCGCCGTGGTGCACGGCAAGGTCACGCTGTCCAGCGGCAAGGAGGCCGACTACTACGTCGACCTGCGCCGCATCACACTCGACGGCCAGGCCGCGCCACTGGTCGGGAGGGTCATGCGGGACCTGGTGAAAGACTGGGAGTTCGACGCCGCGGGCGGCCTGACCCTGGGTGCCGACCCGGTGGCCACGTCGATGCTGCACGCCGCCGCGGCGGCCGGTGAGCGGCTCGACACCTTCGTCGTGCGCAAGCAGGGCAAGGCCCACGGTCTGCAGCGCCGCATCGAGGGGGCCGACGTGCCGGGCCGTCGCGTGCTCGCCGTCGAAGACACCTCCACCACCGGTGGTTCCGTGCTGACCGCGGTCGAGGCGCTGCGCGAGGCCGGTGCCGAGGTGATCGGGGTCGCCGTGATCGTCGACCGGGGCACCGGCGCCCGGGAGAAGGTGGAGGCCGCCGGTCTGCCGTACCGATACGCCTACGACCTGTCCGATCTCGGGCTTTCCTGACCCGCTGGACCGTGCTCATCGCGCTGGACCGTCAGCTTCGGGACTCCGGACCGGCGTTGACGGTGGTGGACCGGCGCCGGTCCACCACCAGCGTCACCACGGTGGCTGTGATCGCGACCGCGGCGACGACGTAGGCGGCCCACTTCACCCACGGCACGTTGTGGGCGGCGTAGCCGAGCAGGATCATCCCGCTGCCCCAGATCAGGGCGCCGAGCACGTTCGCGAGCAGGAACTTCGGGTACGGCATCCGGCCGATCCCGGCGATGATCGGCGTGAAGGTGCGCACCCAGGGGATGAACCGGGCGATGATGATCGCCAGCGGGCCCCACCGTTCGTAGAACGCCTCGGCCCGGTGGACCCGGTCGGCGTTCCTCCCCGCCCGGCGTAACAACCAGGGCCGGCCGAAGCGCCGCCCGGTCCAGTAACCCACGGCGTCGCCGGCCACCGCGGCCACTGCCGTCCCCCCGGCCAGCAGGCCGAGGTTCAGGTCGGAGGCCGGCTCGGCGGCCAGCAGACCGGCCGCGAACAGCACGCTGTCACCGGGCAGGAAGAACCCGACGAGCAGACCGGACTCGACGAAGACCAGGGCGAACACGACGAGGTAGACCGTCGTCGTGGTCATCGACGAGACGTCGGAGAGACTCGTCCACCAGTGCGCCATCGGTCGTCGCCGGTCGCGGGATCAGCGTCGGCCGTCGTACCCCTGGTCGGGGCGGTTGGGGTCGTAGTGCTGCTGCGGGATGCCGCTGGGGATCGTCGCGTCGTCGGCCGCGTAGGGCTGGCCGAACTGGTCGTGGCTGTTGGCGAACGGGTCGCTCTCGGCCGGCGGCAGGAACGGCTCCTCGCCGGAGTGCTGGGCGGCGGCGGCCGTGGCCTCCGGCGAGACGGTGGCCGGCTTGCTCCGGTGACGCCACGCCTCGAAGCCCATCGGGATCACCGAGACCACGACGAGCAGCAGCAGGCCGGCCTCGATGTGGTCACGGAACAGCGGGATGTTGCCCAGCAGCTTGCCGAGGATCGTGATGCCCGAGGCCCAGAGCACGGCGCCGATGGCGCTGTAGGTGAGGTACTTGCGGCGGTCCATCTTGCCGACGCCCGCGGTCACGGTGATGAAGGTGCGCACCAGCGGGGTGAACCGGGCCAGCACGATCGCGACCGGGCCGTAGTGGTCGAAGAATTCCATCGTCTTGTCGACGTACTCGCGCTTGAACAGCTTCGAGTTTTCCTTCTTGAAGATGGCGGGCCCCGCGGCCCGGCCTATCTCGTAGCCGACCACGTTGCCCAGGAAGGCGGCCAGGGTGAGCACCAGGCAGGCCAGCCAGAGCGGGAAGTCGATGTCGCCGCGGCCGATGAACAGGCCGATGGTGAACAGCAGGGAGTCGCCGGGCAGGAAGAACCCCAGCAGCAGCCCGCATTCGGCGAAGATGATGAGCGCGCCGACCCAGAGGGCGACCCCACCCAGGTCGGTGAGCAGGGTGTCAGGATTCAGCCACTCCGGCCCGAGGGCCATGGGCACGCTTGTCAGCACGGCGCCCAGCCTACGGCGTCAGGCTGAACGCTTTCTGTCCGTCTCATGAGGGCTTGGTCCACGAGGGCGTACAACGTGGGCCACCCCACACCTGGTTCCCGCCTCTAGGGCAGGATCGCCCGGGTGAGCGAGCAGTCAAGCGAGCAGTCAATGGTGGACGACGAAGAGTTCCGTTCCGTTCCGGTAGGGGTGGGACCGTGGCCCGGCCCCTGGCCGGAGGACTCCCGGTACGACCCGGAACTGCTCGGGCAGGGCGACCGGCGTAACGTGCTCGACGAGTTCCGGTACTGGACCGTCGAGGCGATCGTGGCCGAGCTCGACACCCGGCGGCACGCGTTCCACGTGGCCATCGAGAACTGGGCCCACGACCTGAACATCGGTTCGGTCGTGCGTACCGCGAACGCCTTCAACGCGGCCGGGGTGCACATCGTCGGGCGTCGTCGCTGGAACCGGCGCGGGGCCATGGTGACCGACCGCTACCTGCATGTTCACCATCACGAGGACGCGAATGCCCTCACCCGGTGGGCCGAGGCCGAGGGGCTCACCGTGATCGGCATCGACAACGTGCCGGGCTCGGTGCCGATCGAGACGGCCACCCTGCCGCGTGACTGCGTGCTGGTGTTCGGCCAGGAAGGTCCCGGACTCTCGCAGGCCACGCTCGACGCCTGCTCCCAGGTGCTGTCGATCACCCAGTTCGGCTCGACCCGCTCGATCAACGCCGGGGCCGCGGCCGCGGTCGCCATGCATGCCTGGGTGCGGCAGCACGCGGTCATTCCTGGCGCAGCGCCGTGATCCGTCCGTTCGGGGCCAGCGTCACCCGCACGTAGGCCTCCCCGCCGGGCAGGGAGCGGTTGAGCGTCTGCACCAGCTCCTCCGGGGTCTTGCGGCCGTCGATCAGCAGGGTGGCCCCCGGCTCGATGACCAGCTGGGTCGCCGGGCCGGTCACCTCGTCCCCCTGTGTCGGCTCGAAGGTGACCCGCACCGATCCCTGCTCGCTGCGCCCGGCGCTGATCCGGCCGAAGAGCAGGGTGCTTGAGGACGTCGCGGTCGCCTGCGTGCGTACGTTGCCCGGCACGGTGGTCGGCTCGCGCGGGGCCGGCGGTATCGAGTGCCCCAGCCACACCGCCAGCAGGGCCGCGGCGACCAGGCTGATCCCGGCCACCACCCACCCGGCCAGACGGCGCCGGCGCAGCCACGCGCCCCGCCGCACGACGGTGGCGAGGTCGTCCGGGCCGGGGCCCGGGATCTCGCCGGCCCGCAGTTCGGTCTCGTCGTCGAGCAGTACCTCACGGCCGGGCTGCTGACGCTGGAGCAGGCCGAGGGCCTGGGTGCGCGCGGCCATCGAGACCCAGGCCACGGCCGAGGTGGTGAAGTCGGGGGTGCCCGACCAGCGCGCGTAGGCCCGGGCCAGCGTGGCCAGGGTGACCTCCTGCGCGCCGGCCCGGGTGCCCAGCTCGGCGTGCGCGGCCGTGAACGCCGAGCGGTAGAGCTCGGGAAAGAGGGTGGCGAAGTCGGCCGGACGGCCCACCGGGTTCAAGGGCTGCGTGTTCTGGGTGGTCTGCGTGGTCTGTGTACCGGTGGGCGTCATGTCACCGCCGTCTCCTCTGTGGGTCTGCTGGCGTTCGCTCACGCTACTGGGCGGTGCGAGGTCATTTCTCGCGATCGGTGCAGGTCGCGAGCCATGACGCGGCATGTCAGCCGCAGGGGCGAGGTGCGTGTCGGGCGTACCGGCGATGGCGCCTGCGCCCCGGGCCCGGGCCTGGGCCTGAGTCAACAACGGGCGGCCGGTACCTGTGAGCCCCTCCTGCGTGGCCGGTGCCGGGTGGTTGCCGACCGGTGCTGAGGGAGGGCCTTGGCTGCCGGTTCGCTGCTGGCGTGTCGGGCGGGCACGCCCCTCAGGAAGTGAACTGCTCGAACAGCGACGTGATCGTGTTGTCGTCGGTGAGCCGCATCCAGATCCCGATCTGGACCGGTCCGCTGGCCTCCTGGTAGGCGTCCCAGTTACGTTTCATCTGCGCGATCGAGATCTGCTGCCCCTCGGTCACGGTGGCGCCGTCCGTCTGGTCGAGCAGGGCGCTGGCGCCCTCGATCCGGGCCTTGGGGTCGAGCCGGAACTCCGTCGGTTCCGTGCCCTTCGTCTTGCCGTCCAGGTGATCGTCGAGGGGCCACTCCCCACCGTTGGCCTTCTTGGCGTCCTCGCCGTAGAGGAACCAGCCGGGCTGGATCAGCAGGCTCAGGGTGCCGTCCGCATTCGTCGTGATCTTCTGCAGGTAGCCGAAGGTCACGCCGTCCTTCTCCGCGATCGGGTGCTCGGGGATGGCCGAGTAGTCCGGCGGCGTGGTCGGCGCGGCGGTGGCCGGCACCACGTGGGCGGAGCCGGTGGTGCTGAACGGATTGCTCAGCACCACCGCGATTCCCACCACCACGGCGGTCGCGACCCCGGCCACCCAGGCCGTGCGGCGCCGCCGGATGCTGGTGCCCCGGTGCACGGCGGCGTTCAGGGCGTTCGGGGGAGGAGCCGGGATCTCGTCCGGCCTCAGGTCGTCGAACATGTCAGACCTCCCGCACTTCGGACGCCAGGTGACCACCGAGCGTGGCCAGCCCCCGCTGCGCGTGCTTGCGCACCGTCGTGACCCGCATGCCCAGGGTCGCGGCCGTGTCGGCCTCGGACTGGTCGGCCAGATAGCGCAGCACGATCACCTCGCGCTGGCGCCGCGGCAGCCGCTCGATCGCCGCGGTGAGATCCATCCGGTCTTCCAGGCGCGCATCGCCCCGGGCGGGCCGGTCCTCGTCGTCCGCGCCCAGTACCTCCTGGTGGCGAACCTGCCGGCGGGCAATGTCGATCGCTTGTGTGTAGGCGGTTTTCGCCACCCACCCGTGAGGCGACTTGTTGATGCGTCCCCACCACGAATAGGCCTTGGCCATCGCCTCCTGGGCGGCGTCCTCGGCCTGGGCCTGTGATCCGAGCACCTGGTAGGCCACCACGTACGCCTTGCGCCACAGCTCCGGGAAGAGCGACTCGTAGTCGCCTCTTCCGGTGGGAGCCGCGCTTCCCACGTCCGCTGCCACTGCACCGCCGTTTCCCGCCGAACTCCGCAAAGACGGCAGGAACTCTAGTGGGTGCCGATGCTTCTGGGCGTGATTCGGCAACCGCCCGGCCACACTGCGCCCTTCGGGGCAGTGTGGCCGGGCGATGACGCAGGCCCAGGGCTACCGGCATCGACGTCCTGTCACCCGATCGTCACGGGATGAACTGCTCGGCCAGCGCGGTGACGGCGCCGCTGTTGGTCTCGGTGTCGGTGTGCCGCAGCCAGACCGCCACCTTCTTCGTGTCGAGCCGGTTGAAGTTCCTCACCAGCTGTGCGGCGGTGATGCTCTTGCGGCCGACCGGGTCGGGGTAGCCGCGCAGCTCGTTGACGCCGATCAGGCTGGCCTTGCCCGAGACCGTGTAGGTGAACGGGTCGAGGGTCTTGTCCACCGCGATCGTGTAGTCGTCGGGCGGGGTGATGCCGCCGTTGAGCAGCTTGGAGGCCTTGCCGTCGTAGTACTCGGCCTGGCGCACGGTGATCTTCAGCTTGCCGTTCTTCAGGCGGGCCTTGGTGATGTAGCCGAACTCCAGGCCGTCCTGGGCGAAACCGAGCTTGTCGGTGGCCTTGGCCGGGATGGCCGGGTAGGTGGCCTGGGCCGCCGTGATCGGGCCGCTGCCCGGCTGGTTGTTCTGCGACGCGGCGTGGGCCGGCAGGCCGAAAGCGGTGAGAGTGCCTGCGGCGAGTGCGGCGGCGGCGACGGCGAGTGAGATACCCTTGACAGACATGATTTTCCTTCGGTGATCGGTTGGCGCTGGTCCTGAGCGGGAATGGCGTGCTGGGCGAGGGCAGTGGCGGCAACCACTGCCCTCGCTGTCTTTTGCTGCGTGGTGCGGTGTTTCGGTGCGTTGTTCGCCCCCCCACCCGGCGGCCCCCATCGGGAGCTCGATTGCCGTGGCGCTGCTTGCGAAGACATCACTAAGACGTTCCGGAGCCCTCCGAACAACGACACGACTTCGGTCACGGGTTGATAACGGCCAGAATCCCCTTGCCCGGCGATGCATACCCGGTATAGCTTTCTTCTCGCCATACTGGGTATGCAGTGCTGATCCTGGAGGGGAGTGCCGGGGATGTCGGTCCGTCAGAGCCTGCTCGCGATCCTCTCGGAGGGGTCGCAGTACGGGTACCAGCTCCGGCACGAGTTCGAGGTGCGCACCGGCCGGACCTGGCCGATCAACATCGGGCAGGTCTACACGACCCTGAACCGCCTGGTCCGGGACGGGCTGGTGGAGGAGGCGGAGCGGGGCGAGGACGGTTCGGTGAACTACCGGCTCACCTACTCCGGCCGCGAGGAGGTCGAGCGGTGGTGGGGCACCCCCGTCGACCGTCAGGCGCCGAACCGCGACGAGGTGGCCATCAAGGTGGCCCTCGCGGCCACGGCGCCGGGTGTCGACGCGTTCGCGGTGATTCACCGCCAGAAGGCCGAAACCCTGCGCGTACTGCAGGGGTACACCAAGGAGAAGCGCTCGCTGCCGGATCCGGTGCAGGGTGACGCCCTGGCCCGGCAGCTCGTGCTCGATCATCTGATCTTTGTGGCCGAGGCCGAGGCGCGCTGGCTCGACCTGGTCGAGCAGCGGCTGCGTGCCCGCTGAGAGGGGCAATGCCATGAGTGTCGAAGCACGGTCCACCGAACCGGCGGCTCTGCCGGACCGCCGCCCCGTCCTGCTCAGCCTGAACGACGCGGCCCGGGTGCACGGTGAGGGAACCGCGGTGCCGGTGCGCGCCCTGAACGGCGTGAGTCTGGAGGTCCGCGTCGGTGAACTGGTCGCCGTGATGGGCCCTTCCGGCTCGGGCAAGTCCACCCTGCTGCACCTGGCCGGGGGGCTCGACACCCCCACCTCGGGTGACGTGGTGGTCGACGGGGTGAGCATCGCCGGGCTCTCGGTGAAGGCCCGGGCGGCCCTGCGGCGTCGCAGCGTCGGCTACGTGTTCCAGGACCTGAACCTGGTACCGGCCCTGACCGCCGCCGAGAACGTCATGCTCCCGAGGGAACTCGACGGTGTCGGCACCCGGCAGGCGCGGCTGGAGGCCCGCGAGGCCCTGCGCGAGGTCGGCGTGGAAGATCTGTTCGACCGGTTTCCCGAAGAGATGTCCGGGGGCCAGCAGCAGCGGGTCGCGATCGCCCGCGCGCTCGTCGGGCCGCGTCGCCTGGTGCTGGCCGACGAGCCCACCGGCGCCCTCGACTCCCTGACCGGCGAGGCCATCATGAAGGTGCTGCGGGCCCGGGTGGACGAGGGTGCGGCCGGACTGCTGGTCACGCACGACGCCCAGCACGCGGCCTGGGCCGACCGCGTGGTGTTCCTGCGCGACGGCAAGATGGTGGAATCCGCTGCCGGAAGCCGCATCTCGTGATATTCGAGAGAATCGTGGTGTGGCGTGCCGCGCTGCGCCTGGCCCGCCGGGACGTCTGGCGCAACAAGGGCCGCAGCGCCCTGGTCGCCCTGATGGTGGCCCTGCCGGTGCTCGCCCTGGCGGCGGTGTCGGTGCTGTGGCACTCGGACGAACGTGACCCCCAGGACGACGTGCGGGTGCGGCTGGGCGTGCAGGCGCAGGCCGAGATCACCTACGCCTACGGCGTCGCGCTCGTGCAGACGACAGACGGCCGGGGCTACACCACGCGCGACGACCCGCCCGTCGACGAGGAGTCCGGCCCGGCGACCATGGCCCAGTTCGAGGAGGCGGTCACCCCGCTGATCCCCGCCCGCGACCAGGTGGTGTCCGAGTGGTCGGTGGACTCGAACCGCAACCTCCGCCGGGGAGATCGTCTGCTCGGCGCGACCCTGCGCGAGATCGACTACACCGCCGGCGGTCTCGGTGGTCTCCTCGAGCAGGTGGCCGGCCGGGCCCCGGAACAGGCCGGCGAGGTGGTGGTTAGCCGCCGGCTCGCGGACGCCGGGGTGAAGGTGGGCGAACGGCTCACCTATCGGCCGACGGGCGACCCGGAGCGGAGCCTGACCGTGGTGGGCGTCGTGGACGGCCTGACTCTGGAGAACGGCAAAGAGATCATCGGGAGGCCCGGCACTTTCGTCTCCGCTGCGGTTCGGGAGGCGCTGAGGCCCGGTGACGGTACCTACGACGGTGGATACACCCGATCCCGGTTGATCGTGGTCGGTCCGGACCCGGTCACCTGGTCCGACGTGCTCGACCTCAACGAGCGGGGCGCGGTGGTGCTGAGCCGGCAGGTGGTCGCCGACCCACCGCCCGCCTCGCAGGTGTCCTACAACAACGACCGCTACCTGGTGGACACGCCCAGTGAGGTAGTGGGTGTCATGGTCGTGGTCATCGGCATGGTGCTGCTGCAGATCGCCCTGCTGGCCGGGCCCGCCATCGCCGTCGGTGCGCGCCGCAATCAGCACACCCTCGCCCTGCTGGCCGCGACCGGTGCGCACCGGCGTCATCTGCGCACCGTCGTGCTCGCCACGAACGGGGTGATCGGCCTGGTCAGCTGCACCGTCGCGGCCGGGCTGGGAACCCTGCTGGGCATGGTGATCATTGCCGTGCTGCGGGCCCACGACGTCTCGATCGTCCGGATCGACGTGCACTCGGTCGACCTCCTCGTGCTCGTCGGTGTCGGCGTGCTCACCTCTCTCGGGGCGTCACTGATCCCGGCCCGGCAGGCCGCGAAGCTCGACGTCGTCGCGGCCCTGACCGGCCGTCGTGGTTACTCCCCGCCCGCGCTGCGGGTGCCGGTGCTCGGCCTGGTGCTCGTGGCCGTCGGTACCGGACTGGCGGTCTTCACTTCGAAAGCCGACCTGCCCTTCGTGACCGTGCTCGGTCTCGGCCTGGCCGAGGTCGGCCTGGTCGCGGCCTCCGGGGCGATCGTGGCGCTGGCGGCCCGGCTGGCCGTGCACCTGCCCTTCAGCGCCCGGTTCGCCCTGCGGGACGCTGCCCGTCAGCGCAGCCGCACCGCTCCGGCCGTGGCCGCGGTGCTCGCGGCGATCGCCGGTGGCAG
Organism: Kineosporia mesophila; assembly: GCF_021129235.1. Lineage (GTDB taxonomy): Bacteria > Actinomycetota > Actinomycetes > Actinomycetales > Kineosporiaceae > Kineosporia > Kineosporia mesophila. The sequence continues at coordinate 13,948 of NZ_JAJOMA010000028.1, read as the reverse complement.
TGCGGCGCTGGTCTTCATGGCCGCCCAGGAGGACTACGACCACCGCAACTACCGGCCGGCCGCGGCCTCCGGGGTGATCGCGGTCGACGCCATCACCTACTCGTTCGACGACGCGGAGCCGTCGTTGCCCCGGGCCGAGGCGTTGCTGCGGAAGGAGCTGCCGATCGGCACGCTGCAGCCGTTCCGGACGCCGAAGTCGGCGGACGACGGGGTGGACGTCGTCCTGAACCCCTTGCTGCCGCCCGGCTTCGAGTGTCCACCCCTGGCTACCCTCCAGGGGGGTGTCTCGATCAGCGTTTCCCCGAGTTCCGTCCCGGATGATGACCTGGGCCCCTGCCCAGGCCGAAGCGAGCCCGGGACCATCGATTTCGAGCACGGCAACCTCTTCGACGACGGCACCGCGCTCCAGGTCCTGACCGACGGGGCGGCCCCGGCGGCCGCGGCCGCGCTCAAGGCGGGCCGGGTCGTCACCACCGACCCCGAGGTGATCTGGCCGGACGGCAAGGTGCACCTGTCGGTCGAGCGCTGGTCGGACGACGGCCAGGACGACACCCGGACCACCGTCGCGCTGGACGCCGTGCCGTGGCCCTCCGGGGACCAGAAGCTCACCGGTCTGGTGTACCCGTCGGTGGCCGCCGGGAAACTCGGGCTCGAGCTGGAGACGAGTGGCTTCCTGGCCGACACCACCCGATCGGTGTCCAAGGGCCAGGAGGAACGGGTCAACGACCTGCTGCACACCGAGGCCGGTGTGCAGATGGAGGTGGAGCGCGGCTACGTCAGCTCGTACACGCTGGGGCTGCTCGCGCTGCTGGTGGCCGCTGCGGTGGTCAGCCTGGTCGGCACCTTCACCGCGGTCGGCCTGGCCGCGGCCGAGTCGAGGGCCGACCTCTCCACGCTGGCTGCTGTCGGTGCCGGGCCGGGCGTGCGCCGCCGGCTGGCCGCGGCCCAGGCCGGGGTGATCTCCGGACTGGGCGGGGTGCTCGGGGTGGTGAGCGGGATCCTGGCCGGCTGGGTACTGATCCGGATGCAGCACGACTGGAGCTCCCTCGCCTCGGACGAGGAGCTGTGGCGGCTGGTCCTGCCCTGGCGGTACCTGCTCGGCGTCGGCCTCGGCATCCCGCTGCTGGCGATGCTGATCGCCTTCGCCACCACCCGTTCCCGGCTCACCGTGGTGCGCCGGCCCGGGCAGTAGAGACGTCCGGGCGGCCCGGGGCGCAGGACCCCGGGCCGCCCGGACCACGTCTCACACCAGGTCGATCAGGGTCTCGATCGAGGGCACGATGTGGGACGGGCGGAACGGGTAGCGCTGCACACCCTCCCGGGTGGTGGAGCCGGTCAGGACCAGGAAGGTCTCCAGGCCCGCCTCCATCCCGGCCACCACGTCGGTGTCCATCCGGTCGCCGATCATCGCGGTGTACTCGGAGTGGGCGTCGATCTTGTTCAGGGCGCTGCGGAACATCATCGGGTTGGGCTTGCCGACGATGTACGGGTCCCGGCCGGTCGCCCGGCTGATCAGCGCCGCCACCGCACCGCAGGCCGGCAGCGGCCCCTCGGCCGAGGGGCCGGTCGGGTCGGGGTTGGTCGCGATGAACCGGGCGCCGCCCTCGATCAGCCGGATCGCCTTGGTGATCGCCTCGAACGAGTAGGTGCGCGTCTCGCCCAGCACGACGAAGTCCGGGTCGGTGTCGGTGAGCACGTACCCGGCCTCGTGCAGGGCCGTGGTCAGCCCGGCCTCGCCGATCACGTAGGCCTTGCCACCGGGCAGCTGGTCGGCCAGGAACTGGGCCGTGGCCAGGGCGGACGTCCAGATCGAGGACTCCGGCACGTCGAGGCCGGAGGAGAGCAGGCGGGCCCGCAGGTCACGCGCGGTGTAGATCGAGTTGTTCGTCAGCACCAGGAAGGGGCGTTCCTTCTCCTGCAGACGCTGCAGGAACTCGGCGGCACCCGGCAGTGCCAGGCCCTCGTGGACCAGGACGCCGTCCATATCGGTCAGCCAGCAGCGGATCTCCCGCGTGTTCATGCTTCTCCTACCTGTTCGAGTCGTATGCCCCCGGCTCGAACCGTACTGCGGCTGATCGGCGACGACCTGCTGGGGAACTGGGGGGCACCTCCCGGCCGGAGGCCGGGGGATCGCCTGATCACCGGCAAACCTTGGTCGTGATCCGTGCAAATGTTCCCCGGGCTACTCGCCCACCAGTGCGTCGAGGTTGAAAGCGGCTGCCAGTGCCGCCATCCCGGCGTCGCTCGGGTGCAGGTGGTCGCCCGAGTCGTTCACCGGGAGCATCCGCTCCGGATCCGCCGGATCGCGCACGGCCGCGTCGAAGTCGACCACCGCGTCGAACTCCGGTGCCGTGCGCACCCAGTCGTTCACCAGCGTCCTCTGCCGTTCCTTCTCCGGTGTCAGGCAGCCGGTCGCGCAGGTGAAAGGGGTGAGCGTGGCGCCGACGACCCGCAGGCCGTGCTCCTGGGCACGGTCGGCCAGCTGAGTCAGGCCGTCGATCACCGTGGTGGCCGGGGTGCCCGACCCGATGTCGTTGATGCCCAGCGCGATCACCACGACCCGCACGTCCGGCCGTTCCAGGACGTCGTGCCCGAACCGGCGCAGCCCGGAGGCACTGGGTGAGGCGCAGGACTGGTTCTCGGACACCACCCGGTTGCCGCCGATGCCCTCGTTGATCACGCCCAGGGCGGCCGTGGCGGTGTGCCGGCGCATCCGGGCCGAGAGAAGGTCGGGCCAGCGCCGGTTCTCGTCCGGGGTGGAGCCGGCGCCCTCGGTGATCGAGTCGCCGAACATGCTGATCGTGCCGTCGCCGGCCGGGTCGGGCACGTCGATGCCCTCCAGCCAGTACCAGGACGACACCGAGTGGGTGAACACGTCACCGGCGCCGGCGCCCGCGTGATCGCCCTCGGCCAGGTAGGAGGTCGCGACCGGCCGGGCGTGCCCGGTGCCGGCCACCGTCGGGCCCCGGGGCACCATGTCGATCGCCAGGGACCGGCCGAAGGGCCGGGAGAGCTCGACCGGATCACTGATCACCCGCCCTCCGGGCGGGATCTCGACGTCCCGGGCGCCGCCGAACGTCACCTGGCGTACCGAGTCACCCTGCACGGACGGGCCGTTGTCCAGGGCGAGCCCGGCGGTGACCTCCGACAGACGTACCGGTTCGTGGCCGAAGGTGTTGGCCAGACGGAGCTGGAAGCGGCTGCCGCCGAGGGTGGGGTGCACCACCTGGCGCAGGGTGCGGCCGGTCAGGTCGGGGCCGTCGATGTCCTGGACCGCCGTGCTCCAGGCGCCGCTCCAGCCGGGCTCCACGGTGCGGGGCAGGGCCGGGGTCATCTGGTCGCTGCTGACGGGCGAGGGGGTGGGTGCGACGGTGGCCGTCTCACCCGGGAACGCCGCGGTGGGGCAGGCGTCGGCGGACGGCGCGGCGGCCAGGCCACGCTGATGCCCGGCCGACACCAGGACGACGACCGCGATGACGGCCCCGGCCGAGGCCAGGGCCATCCAGGCGTTACGGGTGTGCCTCTTCACTGCCCCTCCCGACGGGACGTGTGAATGTCACTCGGCACACCCGCGGGACGGCTGAAGAATCAGCTCCCCATGGGAGCCCTAGGTTCCCTCAGGAGGCAGCGGGAAACGTGGCACCCCGCCCGACGGCCTCACCGGTCCGGGCCGGGTTCATCTCGACCTCGTCGAAGGTGCTGACGGTCATCCGGACGTCGCAGGCCAGGCGGTCGCCGACGGCGGGCGGCTTCACCCCGGGCGGCACGATGAGCATGGAGACCTGCATGTGCGCGACGTCGGCGTAGTGCAGCTTCTTCCCGGCCCAGCGGAACGGTGAGGGGCTCCAGCCGGCGCCGTGCGCGGCGCCCTGCACCACGCTCTTCATGATGTTCTTCAGGCCGCTCCGGCCGGAGCTGGCCTGCAGGCCGATGCCGTGCGCGGTGCCGCCCGAGACCACCAGCAGCGTGCCGCCGTGCATCCGGCGCTGCCGGTAGCCCACGGCCTCACGGTTCGGTACCGTGCGGGCGTCGAGCACCGTGCCGGTGACCTTGAAGGTGCTGCGGTCGGCCAGCCACAGGCCGGTGCCGACGCGCGGGCGCACGGTGATGCCGGGCTCGGCGGCCCGGAGAGCGGCCAGTTCGGTCGCGGTCAGGTGCGACACCCAGAACGTGTCGACCGGGACACGGGCCGTGCGCAGCTCGTAGATGGCCCGGTGCACCGACTGCACGACTTCCTGCCGGTCACCACCGCTGGGCAGGTGCATGGCGATACCGGCCAGGTGCACCCGGCTCAGTGGTTCGGTGAGCCCGGCCAGTTCGGCCAGCTGCACGCCGTGCCGGTGAACCGGTGAGTCCAGCTCCAGGATCACCTGGATGCCGGGGTCGCCCTGATCGGCCAGGTGGCGCAGCACGTCGGCGTGGGCCACCGTGCGGATCACCGAACCCACCGGCCGGGAGGACTTCAGTGCCTCGGCCATGGTCATTGGGCCGAGCACCGCGATGCTGCCGTGAAAAGCCTTGCGGACCGAGGCGATCTCGGCCTCCGTGCCCACCGCCACCGTGTCCACGCCGAGCCGCGTGGACAGCTCCGCCAGCCGTTCGCGCCCGAAACCGTAGCCGTTGCCCTTGATCACGGGCACCACCGCCGGGAACTGCTCGGCCGCCCCCCGGACGCTGGCCTCCCAGCGGGGTTCGTCGATCGTCAGCGTGAAAGTCATGCCCGCGCCCTCTGAACTTTCTGGTAGGTCTGGAAAGCCTTGTGCCAGAGCGGGGAGAGGGAGAACTCCCACTCGCCCGCGGTCTCCACCACGTGACCGCCGGCGCCCAGCTTGAACCGCAGCAGACCGGCGAGACGGTCGTTCTCGTCCAGGGTGTCGGCGATGCCCCGGAAGTCGTAGACCCAGTTCCCGCGGGCCAGCGCGGCCTGCATGGAGGTCCACTGCATGGCGGTCGGGGCCTGCACCTCACGGTGCCGCGAGGTCGAGGCGCCGTAGGTGTACCAGCAGGTGCGATCCACATCCACGGTCAGCGCCGCGGACAGGGCCTCGCCCTGGTACTCGCTGATCCACAGGCGCAGCATCGGCTCCGGGCCGGAGTTCAGCGCCTTCCACATGGTGGTGAAGTAGTCGGCCGGGCGCGGCGTGAAACCGTCACGCTCACCCGTCTCGACGTACAGCTCGTGGAAGATCGGCAGGTCGACCACATCGCCCTGGCGTACCGTGACCCCGGCCGCGGCCGACTTCTTGATGCTGCGGCGCCACTGCTGGTTCATGCTCTTCAGGAGCTGCTCGGGGGTGCGGTCGCGCATGTCGACCCGAACGCCCAGGCGCGGCTGACCGGAGGTGAACTCGCCGGAGTCGTTCTCCAGCGAGACCCAGCCGGTGGCCTGCAGGATCCGCATCAGCGACAGGCCGGTGGGGTCGGCCTCGTCGGGCTCCAGCCCGGAGAAACGGGTGACACCCTCGGCGGCCAGACCGTTCTTGGCGGTCGCCGTGCCCCAGGAGCGCACGGTCTGGGTCGGGCCGATCCGCAGGGCGAACGCGTGCTGCGACTTCAGGTACTCCTGGAACGGGTCCAGCCACTGCCGCGGCGCCTCCACCACGCGGTCCCAGGGGAGCGTCGGGCCCTCGGGCACGTAAGCCAGGCTGCGGTTGGTACCGGGTACCGGCCGGTACAGCACGAGGGCGGCGCCGACCACCTCGCCGTCCTCGATCCAGCCGATGCTCTCGTTGTGCCACGCCTTCTTCACGCCGCCCCAGGCCGGGGTCTGCAGAATGCTCGCCGCGTGGGTCTGCGCGAAGCGGGTGTGCTCGGCGGCCGGGATCCGCCGCACCGTGAGCCCGGGCTGCTTCGCGGGCCACAGCGCGGTGCCGGAGCGGGTGGAGCGGACATCTGTTCCAGGCATGTGTATGAGGGTGCTTCCTGTGGCCGGGTCACCACATCAGGCCACGGTATGGTCCCGTGGTGCTTTCGGGGGATTGTCTCCTCCTGAAGTACGACCGCGGGTCACCCTTTCGTTCATCCTCCAGAAGGAGGAACCCGGCCGCGTCCTGCCTTTATCGTCGTAGGGTGACCATTCAGCCACCCACCGACGTCACGCAACGTGCCAGGGTGAGTGCGGTCCGGGGCTTCCTGCACGACCGGGTTCTGCCCCCGCTGCCTGCCGCGATCATCGCCGCCGTGCTCTTCGTGGCGACCTTCGCGGGGGTGCCCTGGCTGATCCACAACGGCTGGGACCCGGCGAATCCCGGTAGTTACCTCTGGCTGTCCGCGGTCATGACGGCCGTGCTGCTCACCCGGGACCGGTTCCCCCGGGCCACCCTGTTCGCGCTGGTGCTGCTCTACCCGCAGGTCTACGGCGGCTGGCTGGACACCGACCTGCACGTGCTGCCCTTCGTCCTGGCCGGTTACTCGGTCGCGGCCCAGGGCGCCCTGGCCACCGTGTGGACGGTGCTGGTCTGTGAGATCGGGGTGCTGCGCGACTCGCTGTTCTACGGTCCGGACCCGCAGGAGTGGGCGGTCCGGGCCCTCTTCGACGACCCGGCGAACGTCGGATTCATTAATGTCCCGCGCATTTTCATTCTTTCTGCGGCCGTGATCGCCACCGTTCTGCTCGGCCGGGCGTCGTACCGTCAGAGGCGGGCGAACGAGGAGCTCCGCCACCGCCAGGAAGAGCTCGAGCGGCTGCGCGAGATCCAGGCCGATCAGCTGGTCGCCGCCGAGCGCACCCGGATCGCGCGGGAGCTGCACGACGTGGTGGCCCATCACATCAGCGCGGTCGTGCTGCGGGCGCAGGCCGCCGACCGGGTCGCCGACGCCCGTCCCGAGCAGCTGCGCGAGGCCGTGCGCTGGATCGCCCTGGACGGTCAGCAGACCCTGGCCGCCATGCGCCAGGTGGTGAAGGTGCTGCGGTCCACCGACTCGGCCGGTCCGCTGGCCCCGCAGACCACCCTGGCCGAGATCCCGGAGATCGCCGGCCGGATGGAGGCCGTGGGCATGCCGGTGGAGCTGCGCCTGCCCCCGGTGCAGCCGATCCTGCCCGCGGCGGTCGAACTCGCCGCGGTGCGGATCATCCAGGAGTCCCTGACGAACGCCCTGGTGCACGCCCGGGCCGGCCGGGCCCTGGTGGTGCTGCAAATGACCGGCGACAGCCTGCTCATCGAGGTGCACGACGACGGCGGTCCGGCCGCCGCCAAACCCGACGACGCGTCCGCGGTCGCCCGCTGGTCGCGGCGGCCGGTGACCACGCCCCGGGGGATCGCGGTGGCGGACGGCCCGCAGGAGACTCGCCGCACGTCCACCTTCGGTTCCGGCCATGGTCTGGTCGGCATGCGCGAGCGGGCCGCCTCGTGCGGAGGCACGCTGGAGACCGGTCACTCGTCGCTGGGCGGCTGGCTGGTGCGGGCCCGGCTGGGCATCTCGATGGAGAACGACACCGGCGGGGAACCGCACGCTGCGTTGCGACCGGCGGTCTGAGCCGTCCCGAAGGCCGTCCCGAAGCTCGTGCCGAAGGCCGTCTCGCACCGGACCCGGACATCGTGCGAGAGTGCGCCGGACCGATGCCGTTCGAGCAGGGAACCCGCGATCTCATGACCACTGCGCACATCTCGGCGCCCAGCCGACCCATCCGGGTCGGCGTCGTGGACGACCAGGGCGTGATCCGCGCCGGTCTCACGATGATCCTCGACCACGAGGCCGACCTGACCGTGGTCGGTGAGGCCGGCGACGGGGCCCGGGCGCTGGAGATGGTCGCTGCCGTGCGGCCCGACGTGGTGCTGATGGACATCCGGATGCCGGTGCTGGACGGTATCGAGGCCACCCGCCGCATCGTCGCGGGCGACGGTCCCGTGCCCGCCGTGCTGGTGCTCACCACGTTCGACGACGAGGAGTACGTGCTCGGCGCGATCCGGGCCGGGGCCAGCGGTTTCCTGCTGAAGGACGCGGGTCCCGACGTTCTGGTGTCCGCGGTGCGCACGGTGTTCGGCGGCAACTCCCTGGTTGATCCGGTGGTGACCAACACGCTCATCGCCCACTGCCTCGAACTGGAACGCTCGCTGCCCCCGGCGGTACCCACGACGTCCGTACCCCCGACCCCCCCGACTCCCGGCACCGCGGCGGCCCGCACGCTGTGGGCCCCGAAACTGGCCGCCCTGAGTGAGCGCGAACGGCAGATCCTGGTGGGCATGGCCCGGGGGCTGTCGAACACCGACCTGGCCGGTCACCTGGTGGTCAGCGAGACCACGGTGAAGTCGCACGTGAGTTCGGTGCTGGCGAAACTCGGTCTCCGCAACCGGGTGCAGGCGGTCGTCGTGGCTTACGAGACCGGTGTGGTGTCGCCGGGGGATCAGGCCCCGCAGAGCTGGTGAGTAGCCTGGATCACTCGTTGCCTGGCTCACGTCACGCAAAGCGGCCACTTGTGTCACTTTAGTCCCGAATATCTCGTGGGTCACGGTACTTGTCCGGACAAGCTGGACACACGCCGCGAAGAATTTTTTCCGGGACGCGCCAAACGTTGACACGGGCCAGTGCAAGTCGGATTGGCGCCTTCGAAAGCACGCTCAAGGCCTCACGTAAGCGCGCGCCCGGAGGCCATTCACGTGCAAGGATCGGCGTAGCGAGAGCGACATGAAGGTCCGCAGGGCTCCTCTCCTGACCGTGCGCCGGTGTGGGTGGCCCCCTGATGGGACCACCACGCTGATAACGCACGACGAACCGCACAGGAGCTTTTCTGATGCCGATTGCAACCCCTGAGGTCTACGCGGAGATGCTCGACCGCGCCAAGGCCGGGTCCTTCGCCTATCCCGCCATCAATGTCACCTCGTCCCAGACGCTGAATGCCGCGCTGCGCGGCTTCGCCGAGGCGGGAAGCGACGGCATCGTGCAGATCTCCACCGGTGGGGCCGAATACGCCTCGGGTTCCACGGTGAAGAACATGGTCACCGGTGCGGTGGCGCTGGCGCAGTTCGCGCACGAGGTGGCGAAGAACTACGACATCAACATCGCGCTGCACACCGACCACTGCCCGAAGGACAAGCTCGACGGCTACGTCCGCCCGCTGCTGGCCATCAGCACCGAGCGCGTCGCCCGCGGTGAGAACCCGCTGTTCCAGTCGCACATGTGGGACGGCTCCGCGGTGCCGCTCGACGAGAACCTGAAGATCGCCTCCGAGCTGATCGATCTCACGGCCGCCGCCCGGATCGTCCTCGAGGTCGAGATCGGTGTCGTCGGTGGTGAGGAGGACGGCATCGCCAACGAGATCAACGACAAGCTCTACACCACGGTGGACGACGCGCTGGCCACCGTCGACGCGCTCGGTCTGGGTGAGAAGGGCCGCTACCTGACGGCTCTCACGTTCGGCAACGTGCACGGCGTGTACAAGCCGGGCAACGTCAAGCTGCGCCCGGAGATCCTCAAGGAGATCCAGGACGCGGTCGGCGCCCGCTTCGACCGCCAGAAGCCGTTCGACCTGGTGTTCCACGGCGGTTCGGGCTCGCTGCCCGAAGAGATCTCGGCCGCCGTCGACTACGGCGTGGTCAAGATGAACGTCGACACCGACACGCAGTACGCCTTCACCCGGCCCGTGGTCGAGCACATGTTCCGTAACTACGACGGCGTGCTCAAGATCGACGGTGAGGTCGGCAACAAGAAGATGTACGACCCCCGGGTGTGGGGCAAGGCCGCCGAGGGTGGCCTTGCCGCCCGCGTGGTCGAGGCCTGCCAGGCACTGCGCAGCGCCGGTACGAAGATTTCCTGAAGCAGCCGGGCCCGGGTCCGTGCGGTTCTGACCCGCGAAGGGGAAGAACCGCACGAACGGGCCTGGACGAGCGTCTCATCGCCACGCTGGGGCAGAATCACCTCGTGACCACGCATCAGAACCTGCTCAACTCACCGCCGCCCACCCTCCTCCCGGACGACGCGGTGTCCCGCGATGCGATCGCCGCCGGCGCCCCGCTGGAGAACGTGGCCGCGGCGACCCCGTCGCACTGCCTCCCCTGGGCCGCCCTGGCCGAGCGCGCGCTCGAGGCCGGTAACGACGTCGAGGCGTACGCCTACGCCCGCACCGGCTACCACCGGGGTCTCGACGCTCTGCGTCGCGGCGGCTGGAAGGGCCACGGCCCGGTGCCGTGGTCGCACGTCCCGAACCAGGGTTTCCTGCGCGCTCTCGCGGCTCTCGGCCGTGCCGCCGCCGCCATCGGTGAGGACGAGGAGCGCGACCGGATCGCCGCGTTCGTTGCCGACTGTGACCCGGAGGCCGCCGCTGCGCTCAACGTGCTGAGCTGGGCGGTCGAGCGCTGAACCAGAACCGCGGCACTGCCCCGGTGGTCGTCGTGGGCGCCGGGATCGCCGGGGTGGCCTGCGCGCGGCGCCTGCACGACGCCGGGGTGCGGGTACGGCTCTACGAGCGCGGCCGTCGCATCGGTGGCCGGATGGCCGTGAAAACTGAATACGTCGGCCCGGTCTCGTCGCTGTCGGTCGGACACTCCGTTGACATCGGGGCGCCCTACTTCACCGTGCGCGAAGCGCTTTTCGCGCACGTGGTGGGCGCCTGGCGGGAGGCCGGCCTGGCTCAGCCGTGGACCGACCACTTCAGCGTGCTCGACGAGGAAGGGCTGCGCCCGGGCAATCCCGGGCTGCAGCGCTGGTCGACCGTGCCCGGTACCGGCGGCCTGCGAGGGCTGGTCGAGAACCTGGCGCAGGGGCTGAGAGTCGAGACGGCGCACCTGGTCGAATCGGTGACGGTGGAGAACGGACGGCCGCTGGTGGACGGCGAGCCGGCCGCTGCCGTCGTGCTGGCCATGCCCGACCCGCAGGCCGAGCGGCTGCTGCCGCCCGGAACGGCGGCCGAACTCGGCGTGGCCGGTTCCGGGCAGCACCCCGTGCTGACGCTCTGGGCCGCCTGGAGTGCGCGCTGGTGGCCGGAGTTCGACGGGGTGTTCGTCAACAATTCCGACACGATCACCTGGATCACCGACAGCGGTCGCAGCCACGCCGACGGGGTACCGGTGCTTGTCGCCCACAGCACCGACGCGTTCGCCCGGACCCGGCTGCGCGACCACAGTTCGGGGATCGAGCCGATGCTCGCCGAACTCGGCCGTCTGCTCGGTTCCGGCACCACCCCGCAGGCCGAGTGGGCCCGCGTCCACCGCTGGTCGTTCGCGGCGCCGGTGCGCACCCATCTGGATCCGTTCCGCCTGCTCGGACCGGGGGAACCGGCCCTGATCGGGGTCTGTGGCGATGCCTGGGGGCCCCGTTCACGGGTCGAGCAGGCCTGGATGTCGGGGAACGGACTGGCCGAGCAGCTGCTGAAGCAGCTGGGGTGACACCGACGGGCGCAGACGGTGGGGGTCGTCAAGGCGAACAGCCGCTGTCGCGCTAGCATCAATCACCGGACCCCACACCCAGGGGTGGAGTAAGGAGCCCGGTTCAATGCCCGCGATCGTTCTGGTCGGCGCCCAGTGGGGCGACGAGGGTAAGGGCAAGGCCACCGATGCCCTCGGTGCCGAGGCGGACTACGTCGTCAAGTTCAACGGCGGCAACAATGCCGGGCACACCGTGGTCGTCGACGGCGAGAAGTACGCCCTTCACCTGTTGCCCTCGGGCATCCTCACCCCTGGTTGCACGCCGGTCATCGGCAACGGTGTGGTCATCGACCTCGCCGTGCTGTTCGAGGAGATCGACGGGCTCACCGCCCGCGGCATCGACTGTTCCAAGCTGCTGATCTCGGCCAACGCGCACCTGATCCCCTCGTACAACCGCACGCTCGACAAGACGGTCGAGCGGTTCCTGGGCAAGCGCAAGATCGGCACCACGGGCCGCGGCATCGGCCCGACCTACGCCGACAAGATGAGCCGCGTCGGCATCCGGGTGCAGGACCTCTTCGACGAGAACATCCTGCGCCAGAAGATCGAGGGTGCGCTCGACGCCAAGAACCACCTGCTGGTCAAGGTGTTCAACCGCCGCGCCATCACGGTGGATGAGGTGTTCGAGGAACTGATCGCGTACGCCGACCGGCTGCGTCCGATGGTCACCGACACCGGGAAGACCCTGGTCGACGCGCTGGACCGTGGCGAGATGGTGCTCTTCGAGGGCGGCCAGGCCACCCTGCTCGACGTCGACCACGGCAACTACCCGTTCGTCACGTCGTCCAACGCCACCTCCGGCGGTGCCTGCACCGGCTCCGGCGTCCCGCCCACCCGCATCGACCGGGTCATCGCCGTGGCCAAGGCCTATGCCACCCGCGTCGGTGAGGGCCCGTTCCCGACCGAGCTGCACGACGAGTGGGGCGACCGCCTGCGTAACGTCGGCGGCGAGTTCGGCACCACCACCGGCCGTCCGCGCCGCTGTGGCTGGTACGACGCCCCGATCTCGCGCTACGCGGCCCGGATCAACGGCGTCACCGACTTCGTGCTGACCAAGCTCGACGTGCTCACCGGCATCGAGCGCATCCCCGTCTGCGTGGCCTACGAGGTCGACGGTGAGCGTCACGAGGAAATGCCCATGACGGAGACCGGTTTCCACCACGCGAAGCCGATCTACGAATACTTCGACGGCTGGACCGAAGACATCTCCGCCGCGCGCACCTTCGACGACCTGCCCAAGGCCGCCCAGGTGTATGTCAATGCCCTGGAAGCGATCTCGGGCCAGCGCATCTCGGCTGTCGGGGTCGGGCCGAGCCGTGAGCAGACCGTGGTGCGCCACTCCCTGCTGCCGGAGTAAAGCCTTCACAACTAAGGACGCCGCTGGTGACCGACCGGCGGCGTCCCTCGTTTGTGGGGCGAGAACCTTTCTGGCTCAGGCACTACCGGAAGGTCCGAAGCCGCCACGCCGTCCCGGGCACGTTCTGCGCCGGACGGTCGCCCTTAGTCTCTGGTCGTTCGCGTGGGGAGCGCGGCCGTTCCGGGGGAGTTTCGGTGCTCGAATGGGTTGTCTCGTCGCTGGCCGTGCACACGTTCGGTGTCGGCACCGTGGTGCTGGCGGTAGCCGTCAGCGTTCCGCAGTACCTGCATCTGCGCCGCGGTGGCACGGCGGCCGGCGTCAGCCTGCCGGCGGTGCTCAACTCGGCGATCAGCTTCTTCGCCTGGACCGTCTACGCGCTGTGCATCCCGGACGGCTGGCTGATCGCCTCCTCCGCCGTCGGCCTGCCGTTCGCGGCGATCACCGTGTACGCCGCCTGGAAGGCCGGGGCCGCGCGGGAACGGATGTGGCTGCCGACCGTGTGGTCCGCGGTGCTGCTCGGCACCGCTGTGGTCGACCTGACCACGGAACGGCACGTGGCCGAACTGGTCGTGGGAGCCTCGATCGGCTGGTTCGTGATCCCGGCCATTGTGAAAGCCTGGACCAGTAGGGATGTCTCCGGGATTGCCGCCGGGTCCTGGTGGGTCCAGGCACTGGAGGGCGGGCTCTTCCTCGGCTACGGCGTGGCCGGTGACGTCTACGCGTCAGTGGTCTACGGGGTCGTGGCCGTCACCGGATCCGGTGTCGTGCTGGGACGTCTCGCGCTGGGCCACCGTCCGCTCCGGGTACCGCGCCACCGGGCCGACACGCCGCGCATCGTGCCGCAGCGTCACGTCCGGTCCCGGGCCGGGCTGGTGCGCCTCACAACTCCTGGGTGAGCCCGCTGCGCAGGATGTTGAGGCTCTTGGTCAGCAGCCGGGAGACGTGCATCTGCGAGACGCCCACCTCGGCCGCGATCTGCGACTGGGACAGCCCCTTGCCGAACCGCAGCTCCAGGATGCGGCGTTCCCGCACCGGCAGGCGGGCCAGCAACGGTCGCAAGGTCTCGCGCTGCTCCACCAGCTCGATCCCGGCGTCGTCGAAGGCCTTGCCCATGCGGTCGGAGTCGTCGGCCGTGGTCTGCAGCGGCACGGTGATGTAGGCGCTCGCGGTCTCCAGCGCTTCGAGCACGAGATCCGCGTCGACATCGAGGTATTGGGCGATCTCACGCACC
>NZ_JAJOMA010000027.1 GCF_021129235.1 Kineosporia mesophila | reverse complement strand
GTGCCGGGGTGGTTCCGGGTGCTGGTGCGGTTCCGGGAGCGGGCGCGGCCCCTGGGGCTGGAGTCAGGCCCGGTGCCGGAGCCGTACCGGGCGCTGGAGCCGGCGTTGGCGGGGGTGTCGTGAACCTTCCCGGTGCAACTGGTCCGGGCGCCGGAAGTCTTCCGGGCGCCGGGACGATACCGGGTGCGGGTGTCGGAGCGGCGTCTGGGGCTGGAGCCATGCCTGGTGTCGGAGGTATGCCGGGCGGTGGACTGCTGGGCGCGGGTATGTCCGGCACGGGAGTGCCCGGCGCCGGTCTGCCCGGCGCAGGCTTGCCTGGCGCGGGAGCACCCGGATCTGGGTTGCCCGGCGCGGGAGTGTCCGGTTCCGGGATGCCCGGTGCCGGGACGGTACCTGGCCTGGGCGGGACCCCAGGGTCCGGTGCTGTCCCTGGTCCGGGAGGCACCGGCCCGGTGGCGGTCTCGGCCCCGGGTACCAGCGGTTCCCTCGGAAGGCTTTACGCAGCGAACAGTCCGCCGCCGGCCGTTGGTTCGGCGGGCAGTATTCCGCGCGTGGCCCAGCCACCCGCGCTGGGGGGACCGACAGCACTGGCGCGTGCCTCGTCCTCAAGCAATGAGACGGAAACCCCCGCACCGCCACCGCCCCCCGGGCCCAAGGCCCCCGAACGCCCCGCCCCCACCTACCAGGTGGGCCCCCGCAGCTACCCGAACCCGATCTCCGGCCCCGGCAGCATCTGACACGAGCCAACCCGAGGTTGCGCCACACCTGGCGCTCCCGGAGGGGCTCGCCACCCCGGATCCTCCCCATCCCCGATAACAGGCTTTCGCGGCGCGAACGAGCCGAACCCGTCCACGTGCACCAGACTGGCGACATGACCAGTGAGGTTGAAGAGCGCGTCGTGCGGGCCGTCCGGGACATTGCCGCGACGCCCGGGAGGATCTTCGAGCTGATCGCGGATCCGCGCCTGCAGCCGGTCTGGGACGGCAACGACAATCTGGCCCGGGCCGAGTCGGGTCAGCGGGTGCGGGCGCTGGGCGAAGTATTCGTCATGGCGCTGACCCGGGGTGGGATCCGGGAGAACCGGGTGGTGGAGTTCGAGGAGGGCAGGCTGATCGCCTGGAACCCGTCCGAACCCGGTTCGACGGCGCCCGGTCATCTGTGGCGCTGGGAGCTGGAGCCCCTGGACGACGCGAACACCCGGGTCACACACACCTACGACTGGTCGCAGCTGACCGACGAACGGCGCTTCGGGCGGGCCCGCGCCAACACCGAAGAGGCCCTGACGTCGTCGCTGCGCCGGCTGGCCGTGGCGGCCGAGGCTCCCAACCGGAACTAGTTGCCCCACACCGCCACGCTGCGACGCACGGGCACGGCGTGCGGGTCGGCGGCGAAGAGCTCGGGGGAGCGGCGGCGGATGCGCTCGACGTCTTCGAACACCGCGCGCAGATGGCCGCGCAGCGTGGCCCGGGCGGCCTCGGTGTCGCCCGACAGCACCGCCCCGAGCACGTCGGCGTGCTGGTCGATGAAGGGCCGGGGCGAGGCGGCGTCGTAGAGGCCGAGGCGGCGGGCCCGGTCCAGGTGTCCTTTGGCGGAAGCCACGGCGGACCAGGAGTTCCCGTGCCCGCTGAGGCTCATCAGGTGATGGTGGAACTCCTCGTCGAGGCGGAAGAACTCTTCCCGGTCGATGTCCGGGACCTGTTGCTGCGCCAGGTTCTCGCGCAGGGCGGCGACGAGGTCCGGGTCGGGGGAGACGGGTACGTCGTCCAGGGCGCTCAGTTCCACGGCCTCACGCAGGAACTGGGCGTCGGCGACGCGCCCGGCGTCGACCCGGGAGACGAACGTGCCCACCTTCGGGAAGACCTGCACCAGACCCTCTTCCGACAGCAGGATCATGCTCTCGCGCACCGGGGTGCGCGACACCCCCATCTCGGCGGCCAGGTCGTTCTCCGACAGCGCGGTGCCCGGGGCCAGCTCGAGGCCGAGGATGCGGCGGCGCAGCGAGTCGTAGACGGCCTGCCGGCTACTGCCACCAGCTTTTCGGGGGGACATGGTGGCCATCGTAATGGACCGCCATTCTGCGGCACACTGCTGATGAACAAGTGCTTGTATACTAGTGCTGCATCGCACGGTGACCGCCGAAGGAGATGGGTCAATGAGCACGATCGAACGTGCGGAGGTCTTCGTCGCCTCCCCGGGACGGAACTTCGTCACCCTGAGGATCACCACGTCGGACGGCGTGACCGGCCTGGGTGACGCCACCCTCAACGGTCGTGAGCTCGCGGTGGCCAGCTACCTGAAGGACCACCTCGTCCCCCTGCTCATCGGCCGTGACCCCGCCCGCATCGAAGACATCTGGCAGTACCTCTACCGCGGCGCCTACTGGCGGCGGGGCCCGGTCACCATGACGGCGATCGCGGCCGTGGACATGGCCCTGTGGGACATCAAGGGAAAGGTCGCGAACCTGCCCGTCTACCAGCTGCTGGGCGGGCGCTCGCGGGACGGCGTGATGGTCTACTCGCACGCCTC
This sequence comes from Kineosporia mesophila, assembly GCF_021129235.1. Lineage (GTDB taxonomy): Bacteria > Actinomycetota > Actinomycetes > Actinomycetales > Kineosporiaceae > Kineosporia > Kineosporia mesophila. The sequence continues at coordinate 99,763 of NZ_JAJOMA010000027.1, read as the reverse complement.
CGGCACCGACGTGCCCTCGCTGCTCGACGACGTGGCGCGCTTTCGTGACCTGGGCTATCAGGCCATCCGCGCGCAAACGGCCGTACCTGGCATCGGCGGTTCCTACGGGGTGCGCAAGGGCGTGGTCTACGAACCCGCGAGCACGAGTCTGCCCGACGAGCAGCCCTGGTCGACCGAGGCCTACCTCGACTTCGCCCCCACCTACCTGACCCAGGTCCGCGAGAAGTTCGGGTTCGGGTTCCACCTGCTCCACGACGTCCACCATCGGCTCACCCCGATCGAGGCCGCGCGCTTGGGCAAGGCGGTCGAGGACGTGCGCCTGTTCTGGATGGAAGACCCGACGCCGGCCGAGAACCAGGACGCGTTCCGGCTGATCCGTCAGCACACCACCACGCCGATCGCGACCGGTGAGATCCTCAACTCGATCTGGGACGTCAAGGACCTGATCACCGAGCAGCTCATCGACTACGTGCGCACGACTGTCACCCACGCCGGCGGGATCACGCACCTGCGGCGGATTTTCGACCTGGCCGCGCTCTACCACGTGCGCACCGGGTCGCACGGCGCCACCGACCTGTCACCCGTGAGTCTCGCCGCCGCCGTGCACGTCGACCTGACCGTGCCGAACTTCGGTATCCAGGAGTACATGCCGCACGTGGCCGAGACGATGGAGGTCTTCCGCACCGGTGTCACGCTCGAGAAGGGCATGCTGAACCTCTCCGACGCACCCGGTCTCGGCGTCGAGTACGACGAGAAGGCCGCCGAGCGTCACCCCTACGACCCCAGATATCTGCCGGTGGCGCGTCGTCTCGACGGGTCGGTGCACGACTGGTGAACGGCGAGAATCCCAGGGTGGTCCCCCAGCCCCCGGGGGGTGGGCACCGGCCGTCGTCCCACCTGAGTCTGAACGGGCTGGGAAGGCTGGCCGAGGTGTGCCGCCCCGCCGTCGATCCCCGCGATCTGCGGGCCCGGCTGGTGCATGTCGGGCTCGGCGCCTTCCACCGCGCTCATCAGGCCGTTTACACCGAGGCCGCGTCGGCGGCGACCGGGTCGGACGCCGGGATCGTGGCCGTCGCCCCGCGCGACGCCTCCGTGGTGGCCCGCGCCCGAGCCCAGGATCACCTGTTCTCCGTGACCACCCGATCGCCGGAGGGTGCCAGCCCGAAGGTGGTCGGATCGCTCGTCGGTGCGCTGCACCTGGCCGACGACGCGGCGGAGCTGAACCGGCTCATCGCCTCGCCGGAGGTGACCACCGTGACCCTGACCGTGACCGAGAAGGGCTACCACCGGGTGCCGGGCGGCGGCCCGCTCGACCTGGCCGATCCCCGGATCGCGAGTGACCTCGAGGCGGCGGGTCAGGCGGTATCGGCCGCCGGGGCTCGTGGCACCAGGCCGGGCCGGGCCGCGGGAGTCGTTCGGACCGTGCCGGGCGCTCTGGCCGTCGCCCTGGCCGGCCGGTTCCGCTCGTCCGGTGCCCCGATCGACGTGGTGAGCTGCGACAACCTCGACGGCAACGGCCCGGCCCTGGCCACGGTGGTGCGTGACTTCGTCACCGCGGCGAACTGGCCCGACAGCGCCCGGATCGTCGAATGGCTCGGCCGCGACGTGGGTTTCCCCTCGACCGTGGTGGACCGCATCGTGCCCGCCACGACGCCGGACGATCTTGACCAGGCGCAGGCCGCGCTCGGGACGCGTGACGACCTGGCCGTCAGCGGCGAGCCGTACAGCCAGTGGGTGCTGGAAGACGCCTTTCGCGCCGTCCGGCCCGCCTGGGAGCACGGTGGCGCGCAGTTCGTGGCCGACGTGGTCCCCTTCCAGCTGACCAAGCTCCGCCTGCTCAACGGAAGCCATTCCGGCCTGGCCTATCTGGGCCTGGCCGCCGGCTGCCGCACGATCGGTGACGTGCTCGCCACCGGCTGGGGCGAGACATTCGTGCGCGGGTTCGGGGCCGAGGTCGCGGCCTCGCTCCCGCCCGGCGGCCCCGACCCGGCGCAGTACGTCGAGGCTCTCGTCGCCCGCTTCGCGAATACCGCCGTCCGGCACGAGCTCCGGCAGATCGGCGCGGACGGATCGCTCAAGCTGCCCCAGCGATGGGTGCAGGTGCTGCGCGACTCCTCGTCCCGGCCCGGCGACCACCAGATCCTCGCCCTGGCCGCCTGGGCCAGTGCGACCCGTCCCGATGCATCCTCCGGTGGCCTGCTCTTCGGCACCCCCGACCCGGCCGCGGACGCCCTGATGAACTGCTGGACCGGCTCGCCCGGGGGAGTGGTCGCGCGCCTGCTGAGGGTGCTGGGTGCCCCCGACCTGGCCGACGACGAGGCTCTGACGAGCGCCACCGAAGCCCTGCTGCCCGACCTGGCCCGAGGCGTCATTCCCAGCTGAAGGCCGCGGCGCTCCCCATCCCCCGTGATCATGCAGAAGCTCCCCGGAGTTCTAGAACTCTCATGAGCAAAGTTCTAGAACTCCGGGGAGGATTTGCATGATCACGAACAAGGGGGTTTTGGTCTCCCCGGGCCTCTTGTTCTGACGTACAGAGCTTGTATATTTCACCTGCCACACAAGGTCGATGAGCAAGGGAGCAATCGATGAGTACGGAAGCTTCGGCGGTGAGCGACACGTCGCCACCCGCGCGGTCCACGCAGGATCTGGCCCGCGCGGCCGTGTCCGGGTGGCTCGGCACGGCGATGGAGTTCCTCGACTTCCAGCTGTACTCGCTGGCGGCGGCCATCGTCTTCAACGAGATCTTCTTCCCCGACGTCAGCCCCGCGATCGGCCTGATCGCGGCGATGGCGACGTACGGGGTCGGCTACGTGGCCCGGCTCGCGGGAGCCGTGTACTTCGGGCGGATGGGCGACCGGATCGGCCGTAAGCGGGTCCTGTTCATCACGATCGCGATGATGGGTCTGTCGACCACGCTGATCGGCGCGCTGCCCACCTACGGTCAGATCGGCATCCTGGCCCCGATCCTGCTGGTGGTGCTGCGGCTGGTGCAGGGCTTCGGGGCCGGCGCCGAGATCGCCGGTGCCTCGGTGATGCTCGTGGAGTACGCGCCGAAGGGCCGCCGGGGCCTGATCTCCTCGCTGATCGCCCTGGGCACCAACTCGGGAACCCTGGTCGCGACCGGGATCTGGGCGCTGCTGCTGGCCACGCTGTCGGACGACCAGCTGCGCAGCTGGGGCTGGCGGATCCCGTTCCTGCTCAGCTTCGTGCTGCTGATCCTGGCCCTCTGGATCCGCCGCAACGTCAAGGAGAGCCCGGTCTTCGAGGCCCGGGACGACGTGGTCGACGGCGTCGCGCTGAAGCGGGAGGAGCTGCACGGCGAGAGCAAGCTGGAGGCCGGTCTCCGGCAGAACAAGGGCAAGGCGTTCTTCATGGCGCTGGGCCTGCGGATCGGCCAGGCCGGTAACTCGGGCCTGGTGCAGACCTTCCTGGTCGGCTACATCGGCACCACGCTGGGCCTGGACAAGTCCGTGGCCACCGACTCGCTGCTGGTCGGCTCCGTGCTCGGTTTCGCCACGGTGCCGGTGGTGGGCCTGCTCAGCGACCGGTTCGGTCGCCGGGTCATGTACATGGGCATCAGCGCGATCTCGATGGTGCTGGCCTTCCCGATGCTGCTCCTGGTCACCGGCGGCAGCACGCCGGGCCTGGTGATCGGCATGATTCTCGGCTACAACGTGTCCGTGCTGGGTCTTTTCGCGCTGGAGAACGTGACGATCTCCGAGCTGCTGGGCGGTCGCAACCGGTTCACCCAGGTCGGTCTGGCCAAGGAGATCGGCGGTATCGCCACCGTCGCCGCGGGCCCGGTGATCGCGGCCGGCCTGACCGCCGCCTTCGACAGCTGGTGGCCGATCGCCGCGATGCTCGTGGCCTATTCGTTCATCGCGCTGGTCACCGCGTACCTGATGCCCGAGGTCGCCGACCGTGACCTGTCCGCCCTGGAGGACGCCGTATGAGAGCCGCTGTGGTGCACGGTCCGGGTGACCTGCGGATCGACGAGCTGCCCGACCCGCAACCGGGTGAGGACGAGGTGCTGATCGCCGTGGAGTGGGGCGGAATCTGCGGTTCCGACACGTCCTACTACCGGCACGGCGTCTCGGGTACCGCCCAGCTGCGGCACCCGTTGGTGCTGGGTCACGAGATCGCCGGTCGTCTGGTCGAACTGGGGACGAGGGTCACGGGTCTCGAGGTCGGGCAGCCGGTCACGGTGCATCCGGCCACGCTGGTGGGCGACGGAGTGATGCCCGAACGGCTGGCCGGGCGCACCAATCTCTACACGCCGAGCCGGTATTTCGGGTCGGCGGCGTTCGACCCGCACACCGACGGCGGTTTCAGCGGGTTCCGCACCGCCCGGGCCGACCAGGTCCGGGTGCTCCCCGACGGGGTCAGCACGCAGCACGGTGCCCTGGCCGAGCCGCTGGGAGTGGCCTTCCACGCCGTCGGGCGGCCCGGGAAACTGCACGGCAAGACCGTTCTCGTGAACGGCGCCGGGCCGATCGGGTCGCTGGTGGTGGCCGCCGCCAAGTTCTGCGGCGCGGACACGGTCATCGCCTCCGACGTCAGCGACCGGGCCCTGGAGATCGCCCGGCGGATGGGCGCCGACGAGACCGTGAACGTGGCCTCGGGCGGCACCTTGCCGCCGGACGCCGAGATCGTCTTCGAGGCATCGGGCTCGCCCCGGGCCCTGGGGCCGGTGCTGCGGGCCACCGCGCGCGGCGGCACCCTGGTGCAGGTCGGCAACCTGCCCGGTTCCGAGATCCAGACCGTGCTGGGTGATCTCGTCACCCGGGAGATCACCTGGATCGGCTCGTACCGGTTCGTCGACGAGATCACCGACGCGGTCGAGGCCCTGGGCGACGGGCTCGACGTGTCGCCGCTGATCACCCACACCTTCGAGCTCGAGCAGGCGGCCGAGGCGATGCACGCGGCCCTCGACCCGGACAGTGGTAGCAGTAAGGTCATGCTGCACATTGGCTGACAACCGCGACGATCGGAACTTCACGTGGCTCTGACGGGTAACGGAGTGGTCACCTTCGGCGAGACGATGGCGCTCCTGACGCCTCCCTCGGCCCCGCGGCTGCGGGACGGCGCCCAGATGCAGCTGGGGATCGGGGGCGCCGAGTCGAACGTGGCGATCGGCCTGGCCCGGCTGGGTTTTCCCAGCACCTGGATCAGCCGGGTCGGCGACGACGACTTCGGCACGCTGATCGTGCGGGAGATCCGGGCCGAGGGCGTGAGGGTGCTGGCCGGTCGGGACGCCGCCGCCCCGACCGGGCTGATGGTCAAGGAAGGCCGGGCCGGGCGCACCACCCGGGTACGGTACTACCGGGCCGGCAGCGCGGCGTCGCGGCTGGACGTCGCCGATGTCGACCGGCACGCCGAGGCGATCGCCGGGGCCGCGATCCTGCACGTCACCGGGATCAGCCCGGCCCTGGGCCCCGGCCCGGCCCGGGCTGTGCCGGCGGCGGTCGAGATCGCCCGGCGCAACGACACCTTCGTCTCCTTCGACGTCAATCACCGGGCGGCGCTGTGGTCGTCCGAACAGGCCGGACCGGTGCTGGCCGATCTGGCGCGGCGGTCCGACCTGACCTTCGCCGGCCCGGAGGAGGCGTGCCTCCTGCTCGGTGAAAACCCGCGTTCGGTGGCATCGTTCGAGGAGGGCGAGAAACTGGCCCGGCTGCTCGCCGCGGCGGTCGGCGGTGTGGTGGTGCTCAAGCTGGGGGCGCTGGGCGCGATTGCCCTCCAGGGCGAAGACGCGCACCACGGCCCGACCACGCCGATCGTGGCGACCGACCCGGTCGGCGCGGGGGACGCGTTCGTCGGCGGATACCTGGCCGCCCTGCTCGAGTCCGGCTCACCGCAGCAGTGTCTGGCTCTCGCCAACCGCATCGGTGGGGCGGTGTGCCAGGCGCCCGGTGACTGGGAGGCCCTGCCGACCCGGGCCGAACTGGACGCTCTGGACGCGTCCACCGACGTCGTCCGCTAATTTCCGCTCTGAACCCCCTGACTTCTGAGGAGTCGTCGTCATGACCGCCCCGTTGCTCGCCGCCCACCCGGTCGTCCCCGTCGTCGTGATCGACGACGCCGACCAGGCCGTCCCTCTCGGTCAGGCCCTGCTGGCCGGGGGGATCGCGGTGATGGAGGTGACGCTGCGCACCGCCGCCGGGCTGGAGGGCATCCGGCGGCTCCGCGCGCTGGAAGGGATGACGGTGGGCGCGGGTTCGGTGCTGACGGTCGAGCAGGTAAACGAGGTGGTGGACGCCGGGGCCACGTTCGTGGTCAGCCCGGGCATCTCACCCGACGTGGTCCGGCGGGCGCAGGCCCTGGGAGTGCCGGCGCTGCCAGGCATCTCGAGTTCCACCGATCTGATGACGGCGGTGTCGCTCGGCCTGAAAGAGGTCAAGTTCTTCCCGGCCGGCCTGCTCGGTGGCCCGGCCATGATCAAGGCCCTGTCGGCGCCGTTCGGTGGTATCACCTTCATGCCGTCCGGTGGCGTCGGCCTGGCCAATCTCCGGGAATACCTGGCGCTGCCCTGCGTGCCGGCGGTCAGTGGTTCCTGGATGGTCGAGAAGTCACTGGTCAACGGCGAGAGGTGGGACGAGGTCAGTGCTCTCGCGGCCGAGGCGGTCGCGGCAGCGAGAGCTGCCCTGGTCTGACCGGAGGCAGGAGCCGGTCTACGCCGTCGACCTGGGCGGCCGAGGTCGTGCCGACGTCGGCCGGAGACAGGCCGGTCTCCGGCCGCGCGCTCGAACAGTGACGTCCAACGAGCGTCGGACAGGACTGGCCGGGTCGAGAGTGCCCGCCGGTCGGCCCGACGTCATATCGTCTTGCCTGTGGATCGCACGGAAGCAACCGACCGGCAGCGTGAGAAGTCCGGGCCACCGGACCTGGCGACGGCGTTCCGGCAGGCCTCGCGTCAATCGCTGGAGGCGGTCGAGCAACTCGCCAGTGGTCTGAGCACCGCAGTCGTGGCTTCCTCCGTCCTCTTCCTGGTGGTCGTCACGGCCGCGTTGTGCCTGGTGGGAGTGGGGCTTCCCCTGGCGCCGGCCGTGCTGTACCTGGTGCACGCAGCGGCCTCCCGGGAGCGCGACCGGCTCTCGCGCTGGGGTGAGCCGGTGCTCGGCCCGCCTCGGCGCATCACGAATCTTCGGGCGGCGCTGGCTGACTCGACCACGCGGCGCGAGCTGGGGTGGTTGCTGGTGCATGCCCCGGCGGGTTCGCTGCTCGGCCTGATCGGGGTCCTGTTGCCGTTGATGGCGTTGCGCGACGCCTCGTTCCCGCTCTGGTACCCGTTCCTGCCGCCGCGCACGGGCAGCGCGTCGATCGGTTTGTGGACGGTGGACACCTGGCCCGGGGTGCTGGTCGTGTTCCTGATGGGTGTCGGCTGGACCGCGATCCTGCTCGGCCTCACGCCCGGAATGGCCCGGTTGCAGGCGCGTCCGGGCCGCCGGTGGCTGGCTCCGCCGCCGGGGACCGACCTGACCGGGCGGATCGCCGAGCTGACCTCGTCGCGGGCCAATGCCCTCGACGCGCACGCGACGGAGCTGCGGCGGATCGAGCGCTCGCTGCACGACGGTACGCAGAACCGGATGGTGGCCGTCACGATGCTGCTGGGTACGGCGCGGCGGGCGCTGGCGCGCCAGGACCGGGAGCTGGCCGACCGGGTCATCGCGCAGGCGCAGGACGCCGCCGAGGATGCGCTGAAGGAGTTGCGGGGGGTGGTGCGCAGCATCCTGCCGCCGGTGATCGAGGACCGGGGTCTGGCGGGGGCGTTGTCGGGTCTGGCCGCGAACTGCGGGGTGCCGACCGCGGTCGACGTCGAGGTGCCCGGCCGGTGTGCCGCATCCGTCGAGGCCACAGCATATTTCGTAGTGGCGGAGGCGCTGACGAACGTGGCGCGGCATTCGGGGGCGGGCGCGGCCGCTGTTAGGCTGCGCCGCCGTGACGAGCGTCTCCTGGTCGAGATCGAGGACGACGGTCACGGCGGCGCGGACGAGGCCGGCGGTTCGGGTCTGGTCGGGATGCGCCGCCGGGTCGAGGCGCACGACGGCAGCGTCACGATCGACAGTCCCGTGGGTGGGCCGACAGTGCTGAAGGTGGAATTGCCGTGCGGATCGTGATCGCCGAGGACGATGCCCTGCTGCGGGAGGGACTGGCCTCGCTGCTGCGGGCGGAGGGGCTCGACGTGGTGGCGACGGCGGACGGGCCGGAGCCGTTCCTGGAGGCGGTGCAGGAGCAGAAGCCGGATGTCGCGATCGTCGATGTCCGGATGCCGCCGACACACACCGACGAGGGCATCGTGGCCGCGGTCGAGGCACGCCGCCGGCATCCGGGGCTGGCGGTACTGGTGCTGTCGGCTTATGTCGAGAGGTCTTTCGCCACGGACCTGCTCGCCGGTGGGGCCGACGGTCTGGGGTATCTGCTGAAGGAGCGGGTGGGGCGGGTCGAGGAGTTCCTGGTCGCGCTGAACCGGGTGGCCGGGGGCGGTACGGCGATCGATCCGGAGGTGGTGGCGCAGTTGATGACACGTCATCGCCCGGATGCCGGGATGGAGCGGCTGAGCCCGCGCGAGCGCGACGTGCTGGCGCTGATGGCCGAAGGGCTCGGCAACACCGCGATCGCGGAGAAGCTGGTGGTGACGGAAGGCGCGGTGCACAAGCACATCCGCAGCATCTTCGCCAAGCTCGACCTGGCCCCGGCCGATCACACCGACCGGCGCGTGGTCGCCGTCCTCAAATACCTCGACGAGAACCGGACGTCCTGATGGTTCACTGGGCGGATGGCAGACACGGCTGAGATCCTGCGCCTGCATCAGCGGGGTGAGTCCACGCTGCCGCGCGCGGTCGCGGTGCTGATGCTGGACGTGTGGGACGTGGGGGACGACCGGCCCCTGAGTGCGCGGGTGCTGGTCGAGGTGCACGAGCCCGGTCTGCCCGCGCATCCGCGGGTGGTCCTGCGCGGTAACGGGGTGGCGTTCGCCATGTTCCTGCGGCAGGACGGTTCCCGGGTGCGGTCGCTGGCGGCCCGGGCGGTGGCGCTGACGGAACAGTCCGTGGGTGCCGATCATCCTTACGCCGCTACGCAGCTGGGGCATCTGGCGGTCGCGCTGACCCGGGTCGGGGAGTGGAGCCAGGCCGCCGACCTGCTGGAGCGGGCGCTGGGGGTGACGGTCGCCGCGGTGGGGCGCTCAGACCTGCGGGTGGCCCGGCACATGAACAACCTGGGTCTGGTACGCCTGCGGCTGGACGACCCGGAGTCCGGTCTGGCGATGCTGGAGCGGGCCCGGTCGATCGCCGGGCAGGAGGGGTCGGCGGGGCCGGAACTGGCCGCGGTGGCGAGCAACCTGGCCCGGGCCCGGTTGATGACCGGTGACGGCGAAGGGGCCCGGCAGGCGCTGGCGGAGGCGACGCAGCGGGCCGAGCGTCTGGGCCGGGTGCGCCGTCCGGAGGCCGCGGCGTACGCGAACAATCTCGCGGTGATGCTGTCGGCGCACCTGGGTCTGCCGATCGCCGCCCGGCCCCTGGCCCGGCAGGCGCTCACGCTGGGCGAGAGCAGTGGGCACGGCACGATCGACACCTACCTGCGCAACCTGGCCGCGGTGATGCGGGCTCTGGGTGAGGAGGAGACCGCGCGGGACCTGGAAGCCCGGGCGGTCCGGCTGATTTCCTAGGGGTAGCGGCGGAAGTCGCGGCCGGCGGCCAGGCGCCGGTCGAGCAGTTCACGCAGGGACATGGACTCGCCGTCGCGCGCGCCCCGCCCGACGGCCAGGGGCGGGTCGCCGGGGGTCAGGCGGACCCCGCGCAGCCGGGCGGTCAGGCCGGCGGGCGTGATGAGGGTGTAGAACCCGCCGTCCTGGTCCACGGCCAGGGGGCCGCTGGGTTGCAGGTACCAGCCGAGCAGCCCGGTGCGGTAGGTGGCGCTGCCGCTGTAGGCGCGTGCCCGCAGCGGCTCGGTGGGCAGGTCCAGGGCGCGGGCGCGGGCCACGAAGCCGGCCACGATCTGCCGGGCCTGGAGCGTCTCAGCCTGCTCGGCCCGCTGCCGGGCCCGGTCGTGGGCCTCGAACGCCTCGCGTCGTCGCGAGGGCCAGTCATCCATGAGGTGGACGGTACGCCACGAACAGTTCTAGAACTCCGGGGAGGTTTTGCATGATCACGGCCAAGGGGATTTGTGGTGATCAGGCAGACCTTCCCCGTAGTTGCCGGGTGATGCCGGCCTCGGTCTCGGTCCAGTCCGCCACCCGGGTCGCGTCGCTGGAGACGCGAGGGCCCTGGGGGCCGAAGAGGTAGCGGTGGGGCACGACGTCGGCGATGGCGGCGTGCACGTCGGGTCGGTCGTCGACGAAGTGGGTCAGGCCCAGTTCGAGGCAGTGGAGTCGCTTGTCGCGGCGTTCCCGGCAGAACCGCAGGTGCTCGGGCGGGATGCCGGTGAGGGCGTGGAAGTCGTGGGCGGCGAGCCAGCGCCGGCTGCGTTGCTGCACGCGCTCGCCGCACTTGGAGACGAGCCAGGCCCGTCCCTCGAAAAGCTCGGTCAGGCGGGCGATCGCGGCGAAGGCTCCGGCCATCTCGGGGGTGGCGAGCATGACCGACTCGTTCCCGCTGAAGAAGGCCGTGTCACCGCCGTCGGGATGGGCGGATCCGTCGATGATGACCCGGCCGATGTCGATGCCGAGCCGGGGCTGCGGTTCTGGTTTCATGATCCCCAGCCTGGACGATGCGGGGCTAGGGCGGAACTATTCATCCACGGCCCGGAAATAGGCGCAGGCTATAGTCAAAGCATGGACTCGGACGGGCTACGCGCCTTCGCGGTGTTCGCCCGCCACCTCAACCTCACCGCCGCGGCCGCGGAGCTGCACATCGCCCAGCCGTCGCTGCACGCCAAGATCCGCAAACTCGGGCGCACGCTCGGCGTGGAGCTGTACGAGCGCGAGGGGCGGGGGCTGCGCCTGACCCCGGCCGGCCTGAACCTGGCCCGCTTCGCCGCCGAGAACACCCGCCGCATGAACGATTTCGTCGCCGAGCAGCAAGGCCGGCCGACCTCGGTGACGATCGCGGCCGGGCAGGGCGCGTTCCGCTGGGTGATCGGCCCGGGCCTGCGCCGCATCGTGGGCAGCCACCGGGCCCTGCAGGTGCGCACACAGAACCGGGAGGGCAGCCTGCGTGACGTACGCTCCGGCCGGGCGGATGTGGGCGTGTTCGCCGGGGACCCGCCGCCGGGCGGCTTCGCCTGGAGCGAGATCGCGCGCTATCCGCAGGTTCTCCTGGTGCCGGCCGGTCATCGCCTGGCGGGCCGGAAAAGGGTTGCGATGAGCGACCTGACGGCCCAGCCCCTGGTGCTGCCGCCGGCCGAGCGACCGCACCGCCGGCGTCTGGACCGGGCCCTGCTCGACGCCGGGGTCGACGTCACCGTGGCCGCGGAGGTCGACGGCTGGGACCTGATGACGCACTTCGTGGCCCTGGGGCTGGGGGCCGCGGTGGTGAACGGCTGTGTGCTGCCGCCCGAGGGTGTGGCCGCCGTCCCCGTCCGCGACCTGCCGCAGGTGCCGTACTGGGCGGCGTGGCGTCCGGAGCGGGACGACCTGTCCGCCGACATCGTCGAGCACCTGGTGACCGGATGAACCACAGCCGCTTCCTCAGTTACGTGTTGCGTCACCATCCGGAGGCCATCGGGCTGCACCTGGACGCGGCGGGCTGGGCCGACGCCGGAGAGCTGCTGCAGGCACTGGCCGCGCACGGGCGGGCGCTGACCCGGCCCGACCTGGAGGCGCTGGTCGCCGCCTCGGACAAACAGCGTTTCCAGCTGGAGGGCGGCCGGATCCGGGCGGCCCAGGGGCACTCGATCGACGTGGAGCTGGGGCTCGAGCCCCTGGCACCGCCGGAGATCCTGTTCCACGGCACCCACCCCGGCGCGATCGCCGCGATCGCCGCCGGGGGACTGCTGCCGATGGGCCGCCGGCTGGTGCACCTGTCGGCCGACGAGCAGACCGCCCGCACGGTGGGCGCGCGCCGGGGCCGCCCGGTGGTCCTGCGGGTGCTCGCCCGGGCGGCCCACCGGAGCGGTCACCCCTACTTCCGCGCGGCCAACGGTGTCTGGCTCACCGACCGGGTGCCGACCCGGTTCCTGTCCACCGAACCGTCGTGACGTGCGTCCTTACTTGTTGCGTTCCTCCCAGGTGTGCAGGTCCACGTAGTCGCGCACCTCGCTGATCAGCCCGTCCTCGAGCTCGACCACCCCGACGCACTCGATGAAGATCTCCCGGTCGTCGTGGGTGAAGAACCGGTCGAGGCGCTCCATCCAGACCCGGTCGCCGTCCACCGCGGACTCGGTGACCTCCCAGCTGATGCGCTTGTACATGGTGGCCTGGCCGGAGAACATGCCCCGGATGTGGTCACGCCCCTGCACCGGCGGATGCGGCATCGCGAAGTAGTAGACGGCGTCGTGGGTGAAGCAGTCGGCGGCACCGATCGCATCGCGATTGCTGATCCGCTCCAGCCACTGGGTGACGATCGGCGGCAGGACTTGGCTCATGACGCGAGATATTACTGCGCGTGGCCAAGGGATGACGGAATCGACACATTGATCACCGCGTCGGCGCAGTCCCGGCCGATCAGCGGGGCGAACTTCATCAGGTTCTCCCCGTACACCGCGAGAACCCCGCCCCGGCGCCGGTAGTGGATGCCGTCGGCGAGCCCGTCGTAGGGCGTGCAGTACACCCGGTCCACGATGCGCGGCTCGACGAGTTCCAGTTCGGCGCGCACGTAGTCGAGCGTCGCGGCCTCCAGCGCGGCCAGCGCCGCGTCCCGCCCGACGGTCCACCCGATCGCCTCCGGGCCCAGTTCGAGCCCCACCGCCCAGTGGCCCGGGGTGCTGGAGTGCTGGTAGGTGGGAAGACCGGAGGCGGAGGTGGTGATCCAGGCCGGTGGCCCGATGGGGGCCGTGGCGCGCAGGGGGAACGTGAAACGCGCGTGATGGTGCAGTGCGAGGGGCGTGTAGAGGCCCACCTGGGCGGCGAGCGGTCCGGTCGCGGCGCCGGCGGCCAGCACCACCTGGTCGTAGCGATGGCTGGAATGGCTGGTGTGAACCGTGACACCCTCGGGCCCGGCCTCCAGGCCGTGGACGTGCTCGCTCCGGATCGCATCCCGGCACCGGTCGGTGAGCAGTTCGCGGATCCGGTCCACCCGGATCACGCCGCCGGCCGGGTCGATCAGCGAGTGCTGCGCGGTGATGGACGTCGGCAGGCGCAGCTGCGCGGAGCCGGGCCCGACCAGGAAGTGCTCGGCCCCGGCCTCGGTCATCGCGTCGGCCCACCCGTGCACGTCGTCGCCGCTGACCACCGTCCCGACCGCCTCGATGAGATCCTGACCGGCGGCTTTCTCCCAGTCGCCGAAGAGCAGGCGGGCGTGCCGGGCGGCCTCGACCAGGTCGGGCACCTGGTGGGCGTAGCGGAAGATGCGCGACTCGCCCACCGAGCGCTCGCCCATCGGGGCACCGCGCTCGAAACAGGTGACATCCATCCCGCGCGCCAGGAGTTCGCTGGTGGTGGCCAGCCCGACCACTCCGGCACCGATCACGGCAATCGACATCGCACCATCATGACCGGTCGGTAGGCCGTGTGCTTGACTGCGGCCTGTGCTGGACGTGCTGCTCACCGGTGGTCGGATCGCCGACGGTACCGGGGCCGAGCCCCGGAGGGCGGACGTCGGGGTGCTCGACGGCCAGATCGTGTCGGTCGGGTCAGCAGGCCCGGTCGAGGCCCGGCGAGTTGTGGACGTCCGTGGTCGCCTGCTGCTGCCGGGTCTGGTGGACGCGCACTCGCACGCCGAGACGCTCATCGGCACGCCCGAACTGGAGCTCGCCTGCCTGCGGCAGGGGGTGACCACGGTGATCGTCGGGCAGGACGGCGTCTCGATGGCCCCGACGGCCGGTCTGGTGGCGACCGAGACCTCCCGGTACTTCGCGGCGGTCAACGGGCCGTTCGCGCGCGGGTTCACGGTGGCGGAGCTGCTGGATCACTACGACCGGCGCGGCGCGCTGAACGTGGCCTACCTGGTGCCCGGCGGCACCCTGCGGGCATCGGTGCGGGGTTTCGGTGCGGGCCGGCCCGGAATGGAGGACGAGGACCTCGCTCGCGAGGTCGCTCTCCTGGAGAGCGGGCTGGCGGCGGGGGCCGTGGGACTGTCCACCGGCCTGGAGTACGTGCCCGGCGGCCTGGCCGGGATCCCCGAGCTCGTGCGGTTGGGCCAGGTGGTGCGCGAAGCCGGCGGGGTGCACGTCTCGCACATCCGCGGCTACGAGCAGGACGCCCCGGCCGGGATGGCCGAGTTCCTCGCGATCGGCGCGCAGTCCGGGGTCCGCTCGCACGTCTCGCACTTCCACGGGCCGGCCTCGCTGCTGCTGCCCGAGGTCGCCCGGGCCCACGACCTGGGTGTCGACCTGACCTACGACACCTACCCCTACCGCCGCGGTAACACCATCCTGGCGATGCTGGCCCTGCCCCGTTCCCTGCAGGACGCCGCCCCCTCACAGACCCTGGCCCGGCTGCGCTCGCCCGCCGTGCGCGAGCAGCTGCGCACCGACTGGTTCCCCGGCCTGGGCGACCTCTTCCCCCGCGTCACCCTCTCGCACGTGCCCGCCCCGCCATGGCACTGGGCCGAAGGACTTTCCCTGACCGAGGCGGCCGACCGGGCCGGCCTGGAGGCCGGCGACCTGGTCTGCGAACTCGTGCTCGCCTGCGACCTGGCCGTCGGCTGCGTGGTGCGCCAGCCCGCCGCGAACACCCTCGACGACATCCGTACCCTGCTGAGACAGCCCGAGCAGATGGGCAGTTCCGACGGCATCCTGATCGGCGGCCACCCGCACCCGCGCGGGCGCGGGGCGTTCGCCCGGATGCTGGCCCGCCACACCCGGGACCTGGGCGACTGGACCTGGGGCCAGGCCGCCGTGCACCTGTCGGCCCGCGCCTGCGAGCGTTTCGGCCTGGCCGGGCGCGGGCAGATCCGGGAGGGCTACGCGGCCGACATCGCGGTGCTCGATGTGCCCGCGCTGGCCGACACCGCGACCTACGAGCAGCCGCTGAACCTGGCCGAGGGTGTCGACACGGTGCTGGTGAACGGCGAGATCGTGCTGGAGAACGGGCAACTCACGGGCGCGACGTGCGGCCGGGCCCTGCGGCGAGGGGAGATCAGGCGGTGAGCACTCTGGAAGATCTTCCGGTCGCGCCGACGGAGAAGGGCTGGGGGCCTCTGGCCGCGCGGGGCGAGGTCAGCGCGCGCTCGCTGCGGGCGGCGCCGATTCCCCTGCACGGCGGTGATTTCAGTTTCCCGCTGGCGGTGCTGGATCGGGCGGCCCTGGCGGGCAACATCGCGGCGATGGCGACCTGGTGTGCGGCGCAGGGCGTCGAGCTGGCCCCGCACGGCAAGACCTACATGTCGCCCGAGATCGCGCACCAGCAGCTGGAGGCCGGGGCGTGGGCGATCACGGTCGCGAGTGTGGCGCAGTTGCAGGCCTATCACGCGCACGGGGTGCGCCGGTTCATCGTGGCGAACCAGCTGGCCGACCGGGCCTCGATCGCCTGGCTCGCCGGGGTGGTGGATGCGCAGGTGTGGGTGAACGTCGACTCCGTCGACGGGGTCACTTTCCTGGCGGACGAGCTGGCGCGCTCCGGTGGTTCGGTGAATGTCCTCGTGGAGCTGGGTCATCCGGGTGGGCGCACCGGGGCCCGGTCGATCGCGGTGGCGCTGGAGGTGGCGCGGGTGGCTCATCAGCGGCCTCAGCTGCGCGTGGCCGGCGTCAGCGGTTACGAGGGCACGCTGGGCCATCACGGGCTGCCGGAGGAGAACGCGCGGGTCGCGCAGTGGGCGCACGAGCTGGCGTCGCTGGGGGCCACGCTGTACGGGAAGGGGCTCCTGCCGGACGGTTACGTGGTGACGGCCGGGGGCAGTGCCTTCCCGGACGTGGTGGCGGCGACCCTGAAGGGCTCGGTGGGGGCCGGTGATCCGGTGGTGGTGCTGCGCAGCGGTGCCTACGCCGTGCACGACGACGGCTACTACGCCTCGGTGACCCCGCACGACCGCGGGGCCGACGGCCCGGCGCTGCGCCCGGCCCTGTCGCTATGGGTGCCGGTGCTCTCGCGCCCGGAGCCGGAACTGGCCCTGCTGCTGCTCGGTCGCCGTGACGCCGGGTTCGACGAGGGGCTGCCGATCCCGCGTGAGGTGCTGCACCGCGACGGGCGCCGGGTGGCGGCCGGGGGCCTGACCGTCACGGCGCTCAACGACCAGCACGCCTTCCTGTCCCTGCCGGCCGGATCCGACCTCGGGCCGGGCGACCTGGTGCACGTGGGTATTTCGCACCCGTGCACCACGCTCGACAAGTGGCGCGTGATCCCGGTGATCGACGAGGACGAGCGCGTGGTGGACCTGGTGCACACCCTGTTCTGAGGGGTGGTCAGCGAGCGCACGCCGGGGTCCGGCGCCAGCCGGGCCCGACGGCCGGCACGGGCAGCGCCGCGATCGTGAAACCCCCGGGCAGACGCCGGAAGGCGCGATGGCGCAGGGGCTGCAGGACGGGGCTGGACATCGGGCGAACGCCCATCCCTTCGTTCGTGATCAGGCCAAGTCTTCCAGGAGGGCTTGCAGCGCGCGGAACTGGGAGGGTGTCAGGAAGGACGGATTGCCGGCCTGGGGCTGGCGGAGAACCTCGGCCCCGGCCAGGAGCGGGTGCGCGCGGAAGCGTTCCCGGGACAGGCGTTGTCGTGGGGGCAGGATCTCCAGGTCCAGCGGTACGGACCAGCGTTCCTGCTCGTCCCGGAACACGGGCCCGGTGAGGTGGCCCAGGCCCCAGACGCCGTACGGGGTGCCCCGGGAGCGGCTGCCACTGGCCCAGAACACCACCGGATGCTTCTCCCGCATCAGGTCCGACCGGTAGTTGCGCTGCACGCACCAGCGGGTGACGTGGGGGTCGGCGCGGAACCGGTCGTCCAGCGCGCCGGCGTCGGCATTGCCCTTGATCAGCCAGGCCCCCAGGACCGACTCGGTGACGCGTCGCGCGGGCGGGGAACTCACCGCGTCACGGTAGCGCCCGGCCCCCGGAGTTCTCACGGCCGTCGCGCCATCGAGAGTCCCAATTGCCTCATCGCGCCCAACCGCCCCAGGGGTGTCAATTCGCGTTGACAGAGGTGGAGGGGTCAACAAGCATTGACCGATGGACAGTGCCCATCTCGTCGACCTGGCGCGTGACGCCCAGGCCCCCGACCCGCTCAGCGCCCTGACCGCCACGGCCGAACTGGCCCGGGGCCTGGAGCAGCGTCAGGCCACGCTGGTGGGCCGCGCCCGCCTCGACGGGGTGACCTGGTCCCAGATCGCGCAGGCCCTCGGCGTGACCAAACAGGCCGTGCACCGCCGGTACGGTGGGGACCGACTGCTGGGGGCGCATTAGTGAACACGTTCTGGGGGGACCCGGCTCTGGCCGAGAGGGCACAGGGCCTGCTGGGTGCGCGGCATCCGGTGGCCGCGGTGGCGACCGTGACGCGCAGCGGTGTGGTGACGGCGGGCTGGGGCTGCGCGCCCGAGGCCGACTTCGAGATCGGCTCCATCAGCAAGGGAATCACCGGTCTGCTGTACCGCGACGCGGTCGAGCGTCAGGTGGTGCGGGCCGACACGAGCCTCGGCGAGCTGCTGCCGCTGGACGACAGCCCGGTGGCGAGGATCGAGCTGGGCGCGATCAGCCAGCACCGTTCCGGGCTGCCGAGTGTCCCGTCGCCGGTGCGACGGGCGCTGAGATTCCGGGTCCGGGGCGAGAACCCGTACGGCGACACGCTGGAGGAGCTCCTGGCCCAGGCCCGGTCGGCGATTCCGGGCCCGCCCCGGCCGCGCTACTCCCACTTCGCCTTCGAGCTGCTCGGCCACGCGCTGGCGAGCGCCGTGGGCACCTCGTACCCGGAGCTGGTGGCCGATCGCCTGGCCGGGCGGCTCGGGCTGAAGTCCTGGTACGCGCCGTCGCTGCCGGTGGACCTGCGGGCCATGTCACTGACCGGGCGTGACCGGCGGGGGCGGCCCCGGCAGGTCTGGACCGGCGAGGCCCTGGCACCGACCGGGGGAGTGCGCTCGAGCGTGGGCGACCTCGCCGACCTGGCGAAGGCGCTGCTGGACGAGCGGGCCGTGGGGCACTCGGCGCTCGACCCGGTGGCCCGCTTCGGCAGCAGCGGCGTGATGATCGGCGCCGCCTGGCTCACCCAGGAGCACAAGGGCCGGGCCGTGACCTGGCACAACGGCGGCACCGGAGGGTTCCGGAGCTGGCTCGGGCTGGACCGCGAGGCCGGTACCGGTGCGGTGGTGCTGTCGGCGACCTCGGTGTCGGTCGACCGGGCCGGGTTCCGGTTACTGCCGTAAAGCGCTGAACCTGAGCCCGTCGATCAGGAGCCGGACCATGCGCAGCGTGTGGTCCGGGTCTTCGGCGGAGGGCAGTGACAGGTTGGCGACGGCCCGCAGCAGGTCGATGGGCTCGACGTCGTCCGCGTTGATCTCACCGGCCGTCTCGGCGGTCTTCAGCAGTTCTCCGAGCACGGGGGAGAAGCGGGTGTCGAAGTAGCCGGGCAACTGCTCGAACGCCGGGTCGCCCGACTGCAGGGCACTGGCCAGGCCCCGCTTGGTGATGATGAACCGGGTGAACCGCATGAGCCAGCGGATCAGGGCCTCGAGCGGGTCGTGCTGCGCCGCCAGCACCGGCGCGACCTCGGCACAGGCGTCCACCTCGGTCTTGAACACGGCCACGATCAGGTCCGAGCGCTGCGGGAAGTGCCGGTAGAGCGTGCCCACCCCGACCCCGGCCCGCACGGCGATCTCCCGCACCGGCGCGTCCACCCCCGACTCGGCGAACACTTCGGTGGCCGCCTCCAGCAGCAGGTCGACGTTGCGCTGGGCGTCGGCACGCACCCGCCGGGGCGGCGGTGTCTCGGACATAGGACGGTTCTCCAAAGCGGCGGGTGGATCCCGAGCTTACCGGAATGCGGTTCCGCCCGATCTGATCACCGGATGCTGAACTGGTCCAGGTCCGGCGCCGGGCCGACCGGGTTGTGGAACAGGAGGGTGTTGCTGCCCTTCTCCAGGGTGATGCGCAGGGTGGTGCCGGCCGGGGTCTCCCAGTCGCCGCGCCCGGTCAGGCCGGCCAGTTGCTGGTCGGCGCCGCCGTTCACGCTGACGTAGAGGTCACGGGCGCCGTCGCTCTCGTAGAGGATCGTCAGGGTGCGGGTGCCCGCGACCGCCACATCGTTCACCGGCACGGTCAGGCCGGAGGCCCCGGCCAGGTAGGCGATGCGGCTGCCCGCCGCACACGTGGGGCAGTCCACGGCCTGCACGTCGGCGCGGGTGTTGCCGCTGTCGGTGGCGTTGACGGTCACCGGGGCGAAGGTCGGGGCCGGTGGTCTGCTGGTCGGGGTCTTCCGCTCGGGAGCAGAGGTTTTCGAGGGCCGGGGGATGGTGGACGAGGTGGTGGTCTTCGGGGTGGCCGGTGGCGTGGTCGCGGCGGCCCGGGACGTCCTGACGGCCCGGGCGGGCTCGCTGACCTCGGTCGTCTGCGTCATCGCGGCCGGGGTGCCGGGCTCACCGGAGGGTTCCTGGGCCGTCGCGGCCGTCGCGGCCGTCGCGGCTGTCGCGGCCGTCGGTGGCGGCCCGGCCTCGGCGAGTACCGGCGGCAGGAACGGCACGGCCAGCGCGGCCAGGCCCCCGGACAGTCCGATGAGGCTGATCAGCCAGACCGGGCGCCCGGAGGGCCACAGCGAGGTGGTGGGCGAGGTGACCAGGGAACGCCGCGAGGGGGCGCTCATGCCGGCAGCCGCACGCTGATCGTGGTGCCGGAGTACGGCTCGGACGTGACGGTCAGCGTCGCGCCGATCCCGGTCGCGTGGGCAGTCATCAGTCTCAGTCCCTCGTAGCGGCCGGTGTACAGGACCTCGTCGTGGCTGGGGACGGCGAATCCCCGGCCGTTGTCCTGGATGGTCAGTTCCAGATGCTGTCCCTGCCCGCGCAGTTCCAGGCCGGCCCGGGTGGCGTGGGCGTGGCGCAGGACGTTCTCCAGGGCCTCGTCGAGGATCACCGCCAGGGCGTGGCGCACGGGCGGCGAGGGCGCGATCGGGGTGAGTTCGGTGCGCACCCGGATCGGCCGCCCGGCCGCCCATTCCCGCGACATCCGCCCGACCAGATCGGCGAAGTCCGTCCGCGGGTCGTCGAAACGCAGCCCCCGTACCGGGGTCCGGGCCAGTTGCCGGGCGGTCGAGGCGTCATCGACGAGCAGCCGGGCGAGCCGGTCGGCGAGTCCGGGCCGGGCCGAGGCCCGGACCACGGACAGCGAGGCCGAGCGCAGCAGGTTCCGCACCCGGTCGGCCGTGGGGGTCTCGTCCTGTTCCCGTTCGTCTTCCAGTTCGTTCTGGAGCCGCGTGAGCAGCGGGCCACCCGCGCCGCCGGCGCCGGCACCGGCCAGGAACACCAGCATCGGCACCACGAGCACGAAGGCCGCCCCGGCCGGGGACGCGGCGTTCTCGCCGAGCACGACCCCCTCGGTGGCGGCCGCGAGCAGGGCCTGGCCGATCCAGACCGGCGTGGCCATCCGGCCCAGCAGGGCGCCGGCCAGGGCGGAGGTGCCGGCCTGGTAGATCAGGCAGACCGGGTCACCGATGCCCAGGAGCAGGACGCCCAGCCCGATGACGGTGTCGGCGGCGATCAGGGCGACGCGGGGCCGTCCCGGTCCGAGCCGGTCCAGCACCCGTTCCTGGACGAGGGTGATGGCCAGGACCAGGGCCAGGGGGAGCAGGAACCGGGCCCAGGCCTGCGGGCCGACGGTGGCCAGCCCGGCCAGGGCCGCCATCAGGCAGCCGACCAGCCGCAGCACCAGAACCGCGCGGGCCAGGGTGAGGGCCACCGCGGCCTGGACACCGGGACGGCCGGTGCGGACGATCCCGCGCCGGGCGGGAAGGGTGCGCTGGACCAACGTGCTGCCTCCGGGGGAGGGGGATGCCGGACAGGTGCAGCCCTGCACCTGTCCTGCATCACGTGCACATCCCGGGTGGGGTTCAGTCCGGCGTGATCGGGTCCGGATCGGGGGCCGGACCGAGCGGGTCGTGGAACATGATCTGGTTCTCGTCCTGCTTCCGCTCGACCGTGACGCTGGTCCGGCCCGGATCTGCGGCCGCCGGTGCCCGCCACGGTGATCTGGACCGGCGAGCCCTCCGGGCCGGAGAAGAGGACGATCAGGTGTGGCCCAGGTCCGTCGTGACCGGCCGGAGTGCAGTGGCCGGAGCCGGACTGGGCCGTGAGCGTACGGAATCTGGTTCGGGAACAACGACTTTCAGCCCGCTTCCGGGACCCATCGGGTAGTTGGCCGCTGGTCAGGAGGTGGTGCGGATGTCGGCCCGGGCCGACCCGGTGGCCACCGCCGCGTCTTCGAGAAACTGTGCGATCACGGCCAGTTCGCCGGCGCTACGGGAAGCCAGGACCGGTGCCATCCGGGCCCCGACGCGTCCGAACATCGACGCCCCCACCGTGTGGGCGTGATCGGTGGCGACCACCACGACCGAGCGCCGGTCGTGCGGGTGCGGGCGCCGCTCCACGTGACCCAGCCGCTCCAGTCGGTCGAGCATGGCCGAGGTCGCCGGCGCGCTCAGTTGCAGTGCCTGGCTCAGCCGCCGCGGCGTGACCGGCTCGTCACCGGAGGACATCACCACGCGCAGGCCGTTGAGGTCGGTGCGGTGCAGCGCCTCGTCACGCCCGGTCGCGGCCAGGTACATCTCCGACTCGGTGGCGAACGCTGCCATCGCCCGCACGGCCCGCACCGCCTCGGGCCGCCGGTCGCCGTGGGAGTGGGGACGCGCGGTGGCCTCGGCGGGTCTCGAATGGTGGTCCGGCACGTCGCCATCCTACTCTTTCGACTGTGGAACTATTCGACGGTGGAACTAAACGCCGATTGCCGCATCTGGTGGGCCCGCGACTGAGCTGGCTGGTCGTGCTCCTGGCCGTGCTGTTCTCCGGCCTCGCGCTCGCCCTGCCGATCACCGCCGACGAGTCGGACGCCGGGGTGGCCAACGTGCCCGCCGGCGCCGAGTCCCGGCAGGCCGAGCAGGTGCGCGACGAACTCGGCGGCAGCGAGATCGTCCCCGCGATCGTGGTGATCGACCGCGCCGGCGCCACCGGCTCAGACGGCGCCCAGCTCACCGACGACGACCGGGCCACGGTCGAGACCCTGGTCAAGAGCCTGCAGCGGTACGCCGTCGAGGGCTCCACCGTGTTTCAGCAGTTCTCCGACGACGGGGCGGCCGCGATCGTCGGCGTGCCGCTGTCGGCCCGGGCCTCCAACGACGAGCTGGTCGCCACGGTCGGCGACATGCGCACCTACCTGGGGCGGGAACTGACCGGCGGCCTGCGCGCCCAGGTCACCGGCGGCCCGGCCTTCACCGTCGACCTGGCCGGGGTGTTCGACGGCGCCGACACCCGGCTGCTGATGGTCACCGCCCTGGTCGTGGCCGTGCTGCTGCTCCTGACCTACCGCAGCCCCTGGCTGTGGCTGGTGCCCCTGGCCGTGGTCGGCGTCGCCGACCAGGTGGCCGTCTCCGTCGTCGCGGTCGGCACCAAGGTGCTGCCGTTCACCACCGACGGTGCCTCGGTCGGCATCACCTCGGTGCTGGTGTTCGGCGCCGGCACGAACTACGCCCTGCTGCTCATCGCCCGCTACCGCGAGGAGCTGCGGCGTCACGAGAACCGGTACGAGGCCATGCGGATCGCCGTCGACCGGGCCGCCCCGGCGATCCTGGCCAGCTCCGGCACGGTCGTGCTCGCCCTGCTGTGCCTGGGCTTCGCGCAGAGTCCCTCCAGCCGCAACATCGGCCTGGGCGGCGCGCTCGGCATCGTCACCGCTGTCCTGTACGCCCTGCTCGTCCTGCCCGCCGCCATGACCGTGCCCGGCCGTCGGCTGTTCTGGCCGTTCGTGCCGCGCGCCGGGCAGGAGGTCGCCGAGCGCTCCGGCTTCTGGTGGCGCGTGGCCGCGGGCGTCACCCGGCGCCCCGTCCTGGTCGGCTCCGCGAGCCTGGTCCTGCTCGGGGTGCTGATGATCCCCCTGGCCGGCCTGCGTACCGGTCTCTCGCAGACCGAGCAGTTCCGCGCCACCCCGGAGTCGGTCACCGGCCAGGAGACCCTGGGCGAGCACTTCCCCGCCGGATCGTCCCAGCCCACGATCGTGGTGGTCGCCACCGACGCCGCGGCGAAGGCCCAGACCGCGCTCGCCGACCTTGACGGGGTGCGCTCGGCCCGGCCCGAGCGGAACACGTCCGCAACCGCCGGCCGCACCGTCATCGACGTGGTGCTCGACGCCGCCCCGGCCTCCGGCGCGGCGTTCGACACGATCCGGCAGATCCGTACCACCGTGGACGGGATCGACCCGCAGGCACTGGTGGGTGGCTCCGACGCCCAGGCCCTGGACGCCGACCGGATCGCCGACCGCGACCGCCGCATCGTCATTCCCCTGGTCCTGCTCGTCGTGCTGGCCGTGCTGCTGGTCCTGCTGCGTTCCCTGGTCGCGGCCGGGCTGCTGGTGCTGACCGTGGTGGCCACCTACGCCGCCGCGATGGGCGCCGCCTGGTTCGCGTTCGACCGCTGGTTCGGCTTCCCCGCGCTGGACCTGATCGTGCCCCTGATGGCGTTCCTGTTCCTGGTGGCCCTGGGCGTCGACTACAACATCTTCCTCACCACCCGGGCCCGGGAGGAGGCCGCGAAGTCACCGGAAGATGTCGCCCGCGGCCCGATCTCGGTGGCCCTGGCGGTGACCGGCGGGGTGATCACCAGCGCCGGCATCCTGCTCGCGGCGGTGTTCGCGGTGCTCGGGGTCCTGCCCCTGATCACCCTCACCCAGATCGGCGTGATCGTCGGGTTCGGCGTGCTGCTCGACACCCTGCTGGTGCGCAGCGTGCTGGTACCGGCCCTGGTCACCCTGCTCGGACGCTGGTTCTGGTGGCCGGGCGAGCTGTCCCGCCGGCCCGCCGCGCCCGAAGAACCGGAGAAGACCCCCGTGTAGCCAGCCCGGTGCCCTCCTTTGCTCGTGATCAGGCAAAGCCTCCCCGGGGAGATCTTGCGTGATCACGAACAGGAAGGTGGCCGGCCTTCGTGGTCACCGCCCCAGGCTCGGGCATCCCGCTGTTCTGCGGAACGAAATTCATCACAGCGCTTTTCGGGCGCCCCGGCCGGCGTCCGTTCGATTCCGGGGTGGTGTTCGCCGAGTCTGCCCGGCGCTGATCACCCAGAATGGTGGACGCGGGTCACGACGGCCACCGTCGTGGTCACCACGGGTCTGCTCACGGGATGAAGCGCTGCTGGCGCGCCGACTGGACGGCGCTGTAGCGGTTCGTCGCCTGGAGTTTGTGCATCGCGGTGCGCAGATAGCCCTTGACCGTCTCGGTGGTCACCCCCAGGCGCTCGGCCGCCTCGCTGTTGGTGGCACCCACCCCGACGACGGCCAGCACGTCCACCTCCCGCCCGGTCAGGTGCTGGGGATAGACGACGTGGCTGCGCACGGACCGGCCCGTGGACAGCCCGGACGGCGACAGGCCCTCCAGCAGCAAGGACGCCTTCTGCTGCAGACGCCGTTTCGCCTCCGGATCGCTCGTGGCGCCGGCCAGGCAGCGCAGCTGGGCGAACATCCGCCGGGTGTCGTCGAGCTGTGACGCCGTGACGGTCATGACAGCACGCCGAACCGCTCGCTGACGCCCAGTTCCTCGCGCGCCCGGCGCACCCGCTGCGCGGCCACCCCGGAGGTGGTGGCGGTCAGGCGGGCGATCTGACTGGCCGAGTACCCCTGGGCGCTCAGGGCCAGGGCGTGCCGCGCGGGAGTGTTCAGGCGCAGCACCGTCGCGACTGCCACGCCGGTGTGCAACCCGCTGAACCAGCCGCTGCGCCCGGCCACCGTCGGCGGTGTGCTCTCGCCAGGGAAATCCATTGCCAAACGGCGGATCTCAGCAATGATGCAGGCGACGTCGTCGTGCATGTGAGCTCATCCTCCCGTGGCCGTACGCACCCCATTACAGGCAGCCACCTAACGGGAAGTCAACGGCCCTAACTTCCCGATATGTACCTTTCTCGTCGAGCGGTTCCGGCAATCCCGCCCCGGAGAACCGGTTTGGACTGAGCATCAGGAGGTTTCGCGTGAGCCGATACTCTGGGGCCGCCATCCCGGCGACCAGGACCGCTGATCAGAAGGAGCACCGTGAAGCACGGCGTCACCATTCTCACCGACCAGCCATGGGCGCAGTCGCGCCCGATGTGGGCCGCGACGGAGGAGATGGGGTTCGACCACGCCTGGACCTACGACCACCTGATCTGGGGCGGCCTGCCCGACTCGCCCTGGCTGGGAGGCATCCCGACCCTCACCGCCGCGGCCACCCTCACCTCCCGCATCCGGCTCGGCACGGCGGTGTGCGCGCCGAACTTCCGCCACCCCTTCGCCCTGCTGCGTGAGGCCCAGGCCGTGCACGACATCTCCGGCGGCCGGTTCGTGCTGGGCGTCGGCACCGGCGGTGACCTCGACTCCCGCGTGCTCGGCCAGGCCCCGATGACCACCCGGGAGCGCGTCGACCGGTTCCAGGAGTTCACCGGTCAGCTGCTGCGCCTGCGCAGCGAGGACCACGTCAGCGAGCAGGGCCGCTGGTTCTCCACCGACGACGCGCGCACCCTGCCGGCGGTGCCGGACCTGCCCGTGATCATCTCGGCCAACGGCCCGCGCAGCGTGCGCTACGCGGCCCGGGCCGGCGACGGCTGGATGACGCTCGGCCCGGCCGCCGGCACCCTGGAGGAGTGGTACACCGGGCTGGCCGGGCAGCAGAAGCTCCTGGACGAGGCCCTGGCCGGGGCCGGGCGCGAGGGCGCGGACTTCCCCCGCTACCTGATGCTCGACGCGCCGGGCTCCCGCCCCGACGTGCCGTTCTCACTGTCCAGCGCCGACTTCTACGAGGAGATCACCGGCCGGGTGGGCGAACTCGGCTTCACCGACGTGATCACTCACTGGCCGCGCCCCTCCGGCCCGTACCAGGGAGGGGTGAAGGTGCTGGAAGAGGTCGCCTCGCGCCTGATGGCCCGGACGACCCGGACGGAGCTCGCCTGACCTCGTTCGCACTGCGCACCACCGGCGGGCCGGTCAGGCTCGTGAGCGCGAGCGGTCCCGGCGCCCGCACGAGGAACGTGTGCGACTCGCCGGCGAGGAGCGAGACCAGCGCCTCGTCGGCGGCCGCGTCCGGGTGGGCGTGACCGGCCAGCAGCGTGACGTCCCGCGTGAACGACTGCGCGGTCACGGTCACCGCGTAGCCGTCCCGGAGGCGGCGGGCGGACGTGCGCACCGGCGCGGGCGCGTAGGACAGATCCGGGTCACGGGCGAACAGGTACGTGGCGCGCAGGAATCCGGCCTCGGCCACCAGCGTCTCGGCGGCCGGGTCACCGGGCGTGGCCAGCACCCGCGGCACCGCCAGCAGCTGCGTCGACCAGGCCGCCACGTCGTGGGCCAACGACACCCCGGCCACCACCGCCCCGCCGAACGTGATCCGGCGCAGGGTCAGATGCCCCCGGAACGGCTCGTCGCTGTCGTTGACCACGGCTATCCCCAGGCCCCCCTCGCCGTCCGGCCGCAGACTCAGCAGACGCGGCGCACAGGCCCGGCGCAAGGCGAACCAGGCCGGGAGCGGCCGGTTCTCGCCGTCCACCAGAGCCCAGGACGTATCCGGCGGGATGCCGTCGTCCGTCCCGATCACGCAGCCACCCGTGCGCGGTGCCCGCGCGCGGGCCTGGTCCACGGCGAAAGTCGTGGCCCGGGCCTGCCGCAGCTGGCTCTCCCACTGCCGATCGGCCTGCCGGTCACCGGGAACCTCCGGGGCAGGCACCGCGCTCAGCGCTCTGCGTCCGTCACCGCCGCACACCACCAGCGAGGGATGCGGATCGGGCCGGGGCGTGTCCTGCCACACCAGCACGCCCTGCTCGTCACACGCCTCGTAGAACTCCAGGCTCTCCCCGGGACCCTCGCCCCGGATCCGCAGCAGGTTCACGTTGGCCGCGACCACCCGGCCCACCACCGCATCCCGATCACGCCGGGTAAGACGCTGTGGCCGAACCGCTTCCGGAGACCAGACGACCCCCTTGACGAACACCGCGCGTCCGTTGACCGTGAGCCCGAACACCGTGCCGTCCTCGTCCACCGGCTCCTGGACCCGCACCGAGCGGAAACCGATCCGCCGCTGGTACCGGTCCAGCTCGTCCTCTGCTGAGAGCGTGACCACCAACCCGACCAGCGGTTGCCCCCCGTACCCCACGGGCCACCACACCGGGGCCTCCGGCACGGTGAGGGCGAGGGTCACGGTGGTGTCACCCGCACCCATGACGCACGACGTGGAGCCCCAGTCTCCCGGGTCACCGAGCGTGAGGCGAACCTCGAGCGGTGCGGCCCCACCCGGCGCGCGCTCGACCCGGACCTGCACCTCGACCCGGCCGGTGCCGTCCTCGTCCAGCGTCACCAGCGGCCGCACCTGCACCAGCCTTGCGACGACCACACACCCCTCCTCGGCGATCACGGGCCGGTAGCGCACCCGAAATGCCATCTTTACCTCAGTGGCGGTGAAAGTCCGCTGAGCGAGGCGTTTCCGTGTCGAAAAGGGGTCGATCGCCGGTGATGTGCGGTGAACGGTCAGCTCTCGCGGACCACCAGATGACCCGCCACCACGTGCAGTCCCGGAGCCGGCGTCCCGTCGATGGCAGCCAGCAGCAGTTCGCCCGCGCGCCGCCCGATCTCCTGCAGACCCAGGTCCACCGTGGTCAGCGGCGGGCGGGCCGCCTCGGCCACCACCCCCCAGTTGTCCACCCCGACCACCCCGACCTCAAGGGGCAGGGAGGCACCGGACTCGCGCAGGGCGTCCGTCGCTCCCCGGGCAATCACGTCGGCACCGCAGAACACCCCGTCGACATCCGGATGCGCCCGCAGCAACTGGGTCACCGCGAACCGCCCCCAGGCCTCGGTCCAGCCCCCGAACCACGGATCCCCGACCAGCTCCAGGCCGTGGCCCGAGAGCGCCTCGACCGTGGCGGACGCGCGCTCGCGGGCGGAGGCGTGGGAGTGCGGCCCGGTGATGTGCGCGATCCGCCGGCGCCCGGTGCGCACCAGGTGCTCGACGGCCAGCCGGGCCGCCCCGCCCTCGTCGCTGGTGACGCTGATGTCGGCCTCGTCGGCGCTGGGGGCCAGGGCGTAGACGACGGGCACGGGCAGGTTCGTGCCGATCGGGGGCCGGGCGTCGGTGCGGCGCCCGGCCACGATGATGCCGTCCACCCGGCGCTCCAGAAGCCGCCGCAAATGGTGCTGTTCGCGGATCGGGTCGTCGCGGCTGTCGCACAGGAAGGCCAGCATCTCGCCCAGGCCCAGCGCGTCTTCGGCCCCGCGCATGATCGGGATGCTGAAGCGGCCGTAGCTGTCGGAGGTGATGATCCCGACGGTGAACGTGCGCCCGGTGAGCAGGCTGCGCGCGACCGTGCTGGGGGCGAACTCCAGTTCCTGCGCCGCGGCGCGCACCCGGGCCCGGGTCTCCTCCTTCAGGGTGCCGCGCCCGTTCAGCGCCTTGGACGCGGTGCCCACCGAGACTCCCGCCCGCGCGGCGACATCGGCGATCCCGGCCCGCCGGGGGGAGGCGGGGGTGGTCGAGGGCGTGGAGCGGGGGTCAGCGTCGTTCATGGTCGTCGGGAGGTCCGTTCCTGTTCGGCATGCCCCTTGTTCGTGATCAGGCACAACCTCCCCGGGGAGGTTGTGCCTGATCACGAACAAGGACGAGGGAATCAGGTAATCAGGAAACCCTTTGCCTGACAACTCGCCGCTACCC
Source organism: Kineosporia mesophila (assembly GCF_021129235.1). GTDB lineage: Bacteria > Actinomycetota > Actinomycetes > Actinomycetales > Kineosporiaceae > Kineosporia > Kineosporia mesophila. Next base: position 70,893 of record NZ_JAJOMA010000027.1, on the reverse strand, counting down.
GTCGTCCATAATTCTGATGGTTTCGAGGTCTTGACCGGCTTACCGAGGCGACCTACGTTAATGCTCGAACCAACGGTTTCCTGAAGTTTCCGGCAGCGGGGCCGACGTGATCGGCGTGCTCCGGCCGGCTCCGAACGAGAGGGCGACACGTGAGCCTCGACACCGATCTCCTGGCCCCGGGCCCGGCCGCACCGCGCCGCCCGGCGGCCCTGACCCCGCTGCCCTTGCGGGGTGCCACCCTGCACCCGGAATCGATGCTCGGTGACTGGCAGCGACGCAACGGTGCGGCGACCATCCCGCACTGCCTGGCGAATCTCGAATCCTCCGGTGCCATCGAGAATTTCCGTCGTCTGGCGGAAGCGGGGGCGGACGGTCCGGCGGGGAAGTTCGCCGGGCCCTGGTTCGCTGACACCGACCTCTACAAGAGCGTCGAGGCGATCGGCTGGGAGATCGGGCGCACCGGCACCGACCGCTGGAACGGCTGGCTGGCCGACCTGGCCGGGCTGCTCGAGAAGGCACAGGCCGACGACGGGTACCTGAACACGTTCGTGCAGGGGGTGGCCGGGGAGGAGCGTTTCGCCCAGCCCGAGCGCACGCACGAGCTGTACACGGCCGGGCACCTGATCCAGGCGGCCGTGGCCCTGCACCGGGGCAGCGGCGACGAACGGTTCCTGCGAATCGCGCGGCGTTGCGCCGACCTGGTGGTGACGCTGGACGACGGGCAGGGCAACCCGATCCTGGACGGGCATCCCGAGGTGGAGACCGCCCTGGTCGAGCTGTACCGCGAGACGGGGGAGGCGGAGTACCTCACCACGGCGCAGCGGCACATCGACCACCGGGGCCGTGGCGCCCTGCCCCGGGGGCATTTCGGCCCGATCTACGTCCAGGACCATCTGCCGGTGCGGGAGGGCACCGAGGCACTCGGGCACTCGGTGCGGCAGCTGTACCTCGCGGCCGGGGCCACCGACGTGTACCTGGAGAACGGCGACGAGACGCTGCTGCGGGCCATGGAAGAGCTGTGGCACAGCGCTTTCGGCACGAAGATGTACATCACCGGCGGGCACGGATCGCGTCACCGCGACGAGGCCTACGGCGACCCGTTCGAGCTGCCGCCCGACCGGGCCTACGCCGAGACCTGCGCGGCCATCGCGGCTTTCCAGTGGTGCTGGCGGATGCTGCTGGCCACCGGCGAGGCGCGCTACGCCGAGGAGATGGAACGCGCCCTCTACAACAACATCGCGGCCTCGACCTCGCACACCGGCACGGCGTTCTTCTACTCCAACCCGTTGCAGCTGCGCACCGGTCACGAGGGCTCGGACGAGGACTCCCCGAGCGAGCGCCTGCCCTGGTACAACTGCGCCTGCTGCCCGCCGAACATCGCCCGGCTGCTGGCCTCGTTGCAGGGCTACGTGGCCACCGGATCGGCCGGAACCCTGCAGCTGCATCTGCTGCATGCCGGAACCTACGCCACCGATGGCTTTTCGGTGAACGTGGAGACGGGGTACCCGTACGCCGGTGATCTGGTCGTCACCGCGACCGGCTCCGGTGAGCTGAGCGTGCGCATCCCGTCCTGGGCGGGCGGGGTGGTGGCCCGGATCGGTGACGTACGGGTGGACGCGGTCGCCGGGCAGTATCTGAAAACCCCGCTGGCGGAGGGGGAGGAGCTGCGAATCAGCCTGTCCCTGCGCCCGGTGGCGGTGCGGGCGGACGAGCGGGTGGACGCCGTGCGCGGCTGCGTGGCCGTCACCTACGGGCCGCTGGTCTTCTGTCTGGAACAGGCCGACCTGCCCGCAGGCGTGCTGGTGGAGCAGGTGCGTCTGGACCCGGCCGCGCCGATCACGGTCGAGGACGTCGTTCCGGTGCGTCTGCGGCTCTCGGGTGTGGTGAAGGCCCCGGAGCCGGCCCTTTACACCTCCGGTGCTGCGGCGAAAACCGTTCAGGACATCGAGTTCACCATGATTCCGTACCACGCCTGGGCCAATCGCGGCCCGGGTGCTATGCGAGTGTGGCTCCCCCTGCTCTGAGATCCACCCATCATCGCTGAATCCGGCAGCCCGCTGTGCCAGGGACGGACGCGGGCGGAAAGCGAAGTCGTCATGCGCAGAACGGTCAGGACAACGAGGTTCGTGGCAGTTGCCGCCGCTGTCGCCACCGCCCTCCTGGGGCTGGCGGCCTGCGGCGGTGATGACGAGAACACCAGCAGCGCCACCGACGAGCCCGTCGGCACGGCGACGCTCTGGGCCCGGGACAACCAGAAGGGTTTCATCAATCTGCTGACGGGCGCCTACAACTCCTCGCACGAGGGGAAGGTGAAGGTGTCGGTGGTGCCGACGGGCAGCTTCGTGCAGAAGTTCGGCACCGCGGCGGCGTCGGGCTCGGGCCCCGACATCGCCTCGATCGACCTGGTGTACCTGCCGTACTTCGCCTCCAAGGGGGTGCTCGACGACCTGACCGCCGTGCAGGACGAACTCCCCTGGAAGGACAGCCTCAGCGAGGCGCACCGCAAACTGGCGGTGTACGAGGGCAAGACGTACGCGCTGCCGTTCACCGCCGAGGCCTCGGTGACGTTCTACAACAAGGACCTCTTCACGAAGGCGGGCCTGGACCCGGACAAGCCACCGACCAGCTACGCGCAGATGCTCGACGCGGCCCGGGCGATCAAGAAGCTCGGCGGCGGGAACTACGGGTTCGTGATGGCCGGGCAGTGCGGTGGGTGCAACATCTTCGAGTTCGCCCCGCACGTGTGGGCCAGCGGGGGAGAGGTGCTCAGCCAGGACGGCAGGAGCGCGCAGTTCGACTCCCCGGAGGTCACCGACGCGCTGGAGTTCTACCGCACCCTGTGGCAGGAGGGCCTGATGGCGCCCTCGTCCAAGACCGACAGCGGGGCCACGCAGGGCTCGACCTTCCAGTCCGGCAAGATCGGCATGGTCAACCTCGGCGCGTTCTTCGTGCAGACCCTGGCGGCGGACCACAAGATCGACTTCGGGGTCGCGCCGATCGTCGGGAAAGATGGTGGAACTGCCTCTTTCGCGGGTGGTGACGAGATCGCGGTGACAGCCGGGGCGAAGAACAAGGCCGTGGCCTACGACTTCGTCAAGTGGGCGACGGACGAGCAGGCCCAGACCATCCTGGCGGAGAACTCGATCGTGCCGGTGCGCACCGACCTGGTCGGCTCGATCTACGGCACCGACGACGACCGGTACCAGGTGCTCGGCGAGTCGATGAGCACCGGCCGTACCCCGTACAGCGTGGTGGAGAACGCCATCATCAACGACAACAACGGCCCCTGGGCGACAATGATCAACAAGGCGGTGTTCGGCGGCGGCGACGTGAAGGCGGCTCAGGCCGAGGCCCAGAAGGCCGCTCAGGCCATCATCGACGCGGGCTGATCGACGATGGTCACCACGCTCAGTCCGACGCCGCGCACGGCCACGGCCCGTCGCCGCCCCACCCCCTGGCTCACCCAGCGCCGCCGCCGGCAGCTCGCCGGTCTGGCGCTGGTGTCGCCGGCGCTCCTGGTCGTCGGGATCTTCTTCCTGATCCCGCTGGTCATGACGTTCTGGATGAGCCTGCACGACTGGCCGCTGCTGGGCGAGCACCGCTGGGTCGGGCTGGACAACTACACCCGCGCCCTGCACGACCGGAACTGGCTGGACTCGGTGATGTTCACCCTGAAATACACGGTGTTCATCACGCCGTTGCTGTTCGTGTCCGGCCTGGCCCTGGCGGTGCTGGTCAACCGTCCGGGCCGCCCGGCGCGGGTGTTCCAGACGGTCTTCTTCCTGCCGGTGGTGATCGGGTTCGCCGCCGCCGCGTATCTGTGGCTGTACCTGGCCCAGCCGGGAATCGGCCCACTGAGCGACCTCTCGGTGCACGCCGGGCTCGGCACCCGGGAGTCGAACTGGTTCTCCACGAGCGCCGGTGCCCTGGTCGTGGTGGTGCTCATGGTGGTCTGGAAGGTGACCGGCATGCAAATGATCCTGCTGCTGTCCGGCCTGCAGGCCATCCCGGCCGAAATCACCGAGGCGGCGCGTATCGACGGTGCCGGACCCTGGAAGTCGTTCGTGCACATCGTTCTTCCCCTGCTGCGTCCCACCCTCGCCCTGGTGCTGGTGTTCTCGGTGGCCGGATCGCTGCTGGCGTTCGACCAGTTCTTCATCATGACCGCCGGCGGGCCCTCGAACAGCACGATCACGGCTGTTTACCAGATCTACCGCACCTCGTTCATCAACTTCGACCTCGGCTACGGAGCGGCTCTCTCGGCCCAGCTGATGATCGTGCTGGGTGCGGTGAGCGCCGTTCAGATGCTCCTGCTGCGGAAGACGGACTTCTCATGAGAACCATCACCGACGTGCGCCAGAGCCTGCCCCGGGCCGCCTGGTGGGCCGCCTGCCTGTGTGTCAGCGTGATCGTGCTCTATCCCTTGTGGATCATGCTGAGCCAGTCGCTGAAGAGCTCGGCGGAGGCCACGCAGAACCCGCCCACGCTGTACCCGCACGGGATCTCGCCGGAGAACTACCAGGCCCTGGGAAACACCGGGGCCGTCGGTATCTGGACCCACGTCGGAAACAGCGTGCTGGTCTCGGCCGGCGCCACCCTGCTGACCGTCGTGTTCGCCACGCTCGCCGGGTACGGCTTCGCCAGAATGCGCTTCACCGGCAGCGGCGTGCTCTTCTTCCTGATCCTGGCCACCTTCATGATCCCGTTCCAGGCCGTGATCACTCCGCTGTTCTCGATCCTGCACACCCTGGGCCTGAACAACAGCCTGCTCGGTCTGGTGCTGGTCTACACCACGTTCCAGCTGCCGTTCGGGATCTTCCTCATGCGCAACAGCTTTGCCGCCCTCCCGGCCAGTATCGAGGAGGCGGCCCTGATCGACGGCTGCGGCTACCTCTCGGCCCTGCTCCGGGTGATGCTGCCCATCGCGATCCCCGGCCTGATCAGCACCGCCCTCTTCACGTTCTTCACCTGCTGGAACGAATTCTTCGCGGCCCTGGTCCTGGTGACCGACGAGGCCCGGTTCACCCTGCCGGTCACCCTGACCGTGCTCGCGTCCAACCAGCTCGGCACCCTGAACTGGGGCATCATGCAGGCCGGGGTCGCGGTGACGGCCATTCCCTGTGTCGCGCTGTACCTGCTGCTGCAGCGGTACTACGTGGCCGGGCTGGTGGCGGGGGCGGTGAAATAGGCTCAGATGCAGATCAAATGATGGACGAGGTGGGCGGCCAGGCGCGCACGGTCGGGCATCGTGGCGGCCACCAGGTACTCGTGGTCGGCGTGGGCCCCGCCGCCGACGGCGCCGAGGCCGTCGAGGGTGGGTACGCCGACCGCCGCGGTCAGGTTTCCGTCGCTGCCTCCGCCCACCGCAACGGCTTTCAGGGTGGGGTCGAACCTCTGGGCGATCGCGAAGAGGTCGGCGGACAGGTCGGGGGTCATGGGTGGACGGTGAATGCCCCCGCTCACAGTGATCGTCGCACCGGTGAGGCGCGGGACCAAGCCGGCTACGGCGTCCTCAATTCTGGTTCGCTCACCGGACGACTCGACCCGCACGTCCACCGTGATCGTCGCCTGGGCGGGGACCACGTTGCTGGCGGTGCCGGCCGTGCTCATGCTCGGCACCACCGAGGTGCCGAGGCCGGGGTCGGCCAGGGCTGCGATCGCGAGGATCTGGTGGGACGCCTCGACCAGGGCGTTGATGCCCTTCTCGGGCTCCAGGCCGGCGTGCGCGGCGCGGCCGGTGATCGTGATCTCGAAGGTGCCGCAGCCCTTCCGGGCGGTCTTCAGCGCGCCACCGTCGCCGGATCCCTCGAAAACCAGGACGGCGCCGCACTGCTGGGCCAGTTCCTCGATGAGGGGGCGGGACGCTGCGGAGCCGATCTCCTCGTCCGAGGTCACCAGGATCTCCACGCCGGAGAGGCCGTCCAGCAGCGCCAGGCCGTGAACGGCCTGGACCAGGCCCCCGAGCATGTCGAAGACGCCCGGTCCGTAGACGTTTCCGTCGGTCACGGCAAAGGGACGCCGGTGCCGGGTCCCGAGCGGGAAGACGGTGTCGTGGTGGCCCAGGATCAGGACGCGGGGCTCGCCGCCGCCGCTCCAGCGCACGTGCGGGCCCGCGGGGCTCTCGACCAGAGTCGCGGTGCCGCCCAGCCGGGTCTCCAGCAGCGTGGCGACCGCCTGGGCCGAGGCATTCAGAGCGGTCAGGTCGCCGGACGGGGACTCCACCTCGATCAGCGTGCGCAGGTCGTCGAGCATGGTCGCGAGGTCCGGGGTCATGCGCCGAAGGGTACGGTTCGCGCCGAATACCGTCGATCCCCATGGCCCTGCGTACCCGTCTGGTTCCGGAGCGTCGTAGCGTCACGGTAGGTCGGGTGCGATGTGCGCTGAGTGCCTGATCTGCCGCTAGCGTGGGCGCATGTCCGAGAATGGGCCTCGTCCGCTGGAGTACGAGCGGGTGGCCGGCGAACTGCGGCGGATGATCGTCGAGGGCGATCTGCGGCCCGGCGACCGCCTGCCCCCGGAGGGCGAGCTGACGGCCCGGATGCGCGTCAGCCGGGGCACGTTGCGCGAGGCCCTGCGGGTGCTGTCGGCGCAGAAGATGCTGACCAGTGTGCGCGGTGTCAACGGGGGCACCTTCATCGCCGAGCCGTCGCCCGATGACGTGGCGGACTACCTGCAGACGGCGCTCACCCTGCTGTCGCGCAGCCGCGTCACCGTCGGTCAGCTGCTGGAAATGCGCTCTCAGCTGGAGGTTCCGGCGGCCGATCTGGCGGCCCGGCGGCGTAGTGACGACGACCTGCGGCGGCTCGAGGCCACCCTGACCGGGCCCGAGGCCGATCGGGGCCGCGACCACGGCGAGTTCCACATCCTGCTGCTGCGGGCGGCGGGGAATCCGGTGCTCGACATGACGGCCCGGCCGGTGTTCGCGGTGCTGCGCGACCGGTTCGGGCGCGAGCAGAACGACCCGCAGTTCTGGGACCGGGTCGGGGCCGATCACGTCGAGATTCTTCAGCACGTGCGCGATCGCAACAGCCGGGCCGCGAGCCGGGCGATGCGGGGCCACCTGGCGGTCCTGCGGGAGGTGTACACGCGCATCGATGTGAACCGGCTCGGCGAGCGGTGAGACCCGGCCTGCGAATAGGTTGAGAGGGCAACCACCCGTCCTTCTAGACCTGGGAGACCGAGAGTGACCGACTTTTCCCCCGTGCATCGTGACCTGATCGACCGCGTACCGCTCTCACCGGACGCGCGGATCGAGGAAGAGGTCGTGGTCTACGACCACAACGGCGTCACGCTCGAAGGTTTCGTGGTGTTCGACGCCGCGCTCACCGGGCCCCGCCCGGCGGTCGTCGTGGTGCACGACTGGACCGGTCTGCGCGAGTACCCCAAGGCCCGCGCCCACATGCTGGCCCGGCTGGGCTACTTCGTGTTCTGCGCGGACGTCTACGGCCAGGGGCGCCGGTTCGAGGCGATGGAAGACTGCGAGACCGAGTCGGGCAAGTACTACGGTGACCTGCCGTTGCTGCAGGCCCGGGTGGGTGCCGCCTACGACCGGGTGGTGCTCGACGAGCGCGCCGACAACGCCCGCATCGCCGTGATCGGCTACTGCTTCGGCGGCAGCGCGGCGCTGGAGTTCGCCCGCACCGGCGCCCCGGTGGCCGCGACGGTGTCCTTCCACGGTGCTCTGGTGGTGCACGAGCCCGCCGACGTCGACAAGATCAACGGGCCACTGCTGGTGCTGACCGGTGGCTCCGACCCGGTGGTGCCCGACGAGACCCTGGTCGCGTTCCAGAACGAGCTGCGCACCCGCGAGGAGCTGGACTGGACCGTGACCGTCTACGCCGGGGCCCCGCACGCGTTCACGCTGCCCGGTATCCCGCCGTACCGGGAGCTCGCCGACCGGCGCAGCTGGCGGGCCATGCTCGACCTGTTCTCGGAGACCTTGGGTTAAGCCGCCTCGACGCCCGGCCGGGTGCGGGACAATCTCCCGGTGAACGCCGTCCGCTTCCACGACCTCTCCGGTCGCAGTGCCTACGAGGTACTGGGGGTGGCCGAGAGCGCCGGGCCGGACGAGATCAACAAGGGCTACCGGCAGCGCATGCTCGAGCTGCATCCGGACCGCCGGCCGGAGCGTGGTGATGACTCAGGGGTCGAGGACGAGACCCACCAGGTCACCACCGCGCACCGCTGGCTGATCCGGCACCGGGCCGCGTACGACGCGTTCGTGCTGACCCGGCGGCAGGCCGATCCGTACTGGGGGCGGTTCTCGGGGCGGGCCACCCGTCGTCCGGCTCTGAGAACCTCGGCCCTGAGAAGTTCGGCGGGCGAGCGCATGGCCGAGCGGGCGGCGGAGTGGGCCGAGCGGCAGCGTCGTGAGCAGTGGGACGGCCGTGACCGGGATACGGCGTTGTGGAAGTCCGGAGGTGGCACCGGGCCTCTGGACGCCAGCCGCGCGGAGGTGGCGAAACGTCGCCGGCAGCGGCGGGAAGCCGAGGAGGAACGCCGAACCCGGCCCGAGTCGGCTTCCGGCAGTGAGCCTTCGGCCCCGGGCGGAGCCACTCCCACCCCTGTTCGTGATCATGCAAACTTTCCCCAGGGCGGTGAGTACGCTTCCGGGCCGAAGGTGGGAACCCCTGACCACGACGGCGAAGACGGGCTGCATACCCGCCCGGCCGCCCGCACCACGACATCCCCCTCATCCGGGCGTGATCGTGCATACATTCCCCGGGAAAGTTCGCATGATCACGGACAAGGGGTTGGGCCAAGCGCTCGCCCCGCTGCCCGGCCCACCCCACCCGCCTCGTCCGTGCCCTTCACCGATCCTCACCGGACGGGTACTGGTTCACGGGTCTCGTCGCCGCGGGGTCCTCGGCGACGGCGGCGTATTCGCCTGCCGCGCTTGGGATTACCGCGGTTTCCGCGGGTGGGGATGCCGCGCGGGCCTCGGCTGGGACTGCCGGCGTTGCCCTCGCTGGGCCTGCCCCGGGTGCGGGTCTTCCCGCGGCGGCGGGCGGCATCGGGGGCGGATCTGGGCGTGGTGGTGCTGGCCGTGGTCTTCGTGGTGCTCGGGTTTCTCGTGGCGGTGCGGGTGCCGTTCTGATCAGTCTGATCAGTGCTGAGCAGAACGGGCGCTGCTGGTGGTGAGCACGGCCAGGATGACGAGGATGCCGGCCGGGCCGAGCACGAGCCAGGGCGCGGTCTCCAGGTAGCCGACCCCGGCCGCGAGCATGGCGCCCAGTTCCGGGCGGTCGGGGTCGGCGCCCAGGCCGAGGAAGCTCAGGCCGGCTATGCCGAGGGCAGCGGCGGGCAGGCGGACCAGGGCGTGACGTAACAGGGGTCCGAGCACGGCGGGCAGCACGTGCACCCGCAGCAGTCGCCCGGGACCGGCCCCCGTCAGGATCGCGGCCCGCACGTATCCGGCCGACCGGGCCTCGGAGGCCAGGGTGCGGGCGTGCACGGCCAGCGGGATCCAGGCTACGAGCAGCACCGCCAGGCAGGCCCCGCGCAGGCCCGGCCCGAGCGCGGCCGCGACCAGCAGCCCGGCCAGGTTCGAGGGCACGGTGGCCAGCACGTCGAGAGCGCCCGGGGTGGGGCCCGGTGCGGCCAGACCCGCCGCCGTGCCGGCCAGTGCCCCGATCACCAGCGCGAGCAGCGTGATGCCCGCGGCCAGCGACACGGTGAGGAGGGTGCCGTGCGCGAGGCGTCCCCATTGGTCGTGCCCGACGGCGTCCGCGCCCAGGGGATGGGCGAGGCTCGGGGCGGCCAGGCGGAGGGAGAGATCGGTCGCGGTGCCGTTGCGGAACCACCCGACCGACGCGACCACCAGCGCGAAAGTGAGGACGAGGACCCAGGCGGTGCGTCGTCCTTCATTCTGGGTGCCCCGGTGGGTGGGCTCGCCGGCGGCGCGCTCGGCATCGGGCACGGCGAGCACCCGGTGCACCGCGGCGGCCACCGCCGCGGCGACCAGACCGACCACGACGACCCCGGCCAGCACCGCCTGCACCACGGGCAGGTCCTCGGCCAGCACCGCGTCGAGAGCGAGCGTGCCTGCCCCCGGGATCGAGAAGACCTTCTCCACCGCGACCGAGGAACCGACGATCGACATACCCACCACCACGGCCTGCGGCGCCCCCACCGCGACCACGCGGCGCACGACCGCACGGCGCAGAGGACGCAGGTCCAGACCGGACGCCCGCCACGCCCGGACCCACGGTTCGGTCAGAATCTGCTCGGCACTGGCCGAGAGCATCCGGGCGAGCAGCCCTCCCGCCGGAAGACCCAGTGACAGTCCCGGCAGCACCGCGCTCGCCGGACCGTTCCAGCCGAAGACCGGTAGTACCCGCCAGGTCACGGCGAACAGCAGTACCCCGGCGACCGCCACCACGACCTCGGGAAGGGCCGCGAGCGCCGCCGGCACCGGCCCGGAGAGCAGACCCGGACGGCGGGAGCGGGGTTTCGGGCCGGAGCGGGCGCCCCGCCGGATCGTCGGGGTGAGCAGCAGCCCGGCGACGGCGATCGCGATCGCCAGGGCGGTGCCGGCCAGGGTCAGCGACGTGCCCAGCGCCGGGCCGACCAGCTCACCGACGGGCCGGCGGCTCACCCAGCTGGTGCCCAGATCACCCCGCAGGGCGTGGGAGAGCCAGGTCAGCACCCCGGAAATGGGGGACGAGGGAAGGTCCAGTTCCCGGCGCAGAGCCTCGACCGCGGCCGGGTCGTCACCCCGTGCGGTGAAGCGCACCCGCAGCACGGTCTGCGCCGGGTCTTCACCCCGCAGCCAGGGCAGCGCGGCGACCACGACCAGCAGGAGCAGGAACGTGGCGAAAGTGCCGGGGACGGAACGCAGCCCGGACGGTGCCGATCCGCGGCTCATCGGCCTGTCCCGGTGACGTGACGAGCACGGGTGCGGGTGCGGTGGCGCCCGACCTTATTCGTGATCATGCAGACCTTCCCCGGACGGGTGCTGAGGGACTGCCTGACCACGAAAGAGGTGGTGGGGCGGGCGTGGTCGGCCATCGGGCCCGGCCCGCCGCATCGCCGGGCCCCTGGACCGTGCAGGAGCGGGGACACGACGGGCACGTTCATGGGGCGACGATCAGTGGCTGATCGTGGTCTTCGCCGTGATCACCGCACGCTCCCAGGGGTCACCGGCCAGTCCCAAGACCCCGTCGGCCAGGCCGAACTGGGTGCGGTCGTGGATCAGCGGGATGACGGCGACGTCGGACAGCACCACGTGCTCGGCGGCGACCGCGGCCTGGTTGCGGGCGTTCACGTCGGTCTGGGTGGCGGCCTTCGCCAGGTCCGCGTCGAGGGTCTTGTCGCAGAACCGGCTGATGTTGTAGCCGCCGTCGCAGCTGAAGTCGGCCTGCAGGTAGCTGATCGGGTCGGCGGTGTCCTGCCCGTACGAGCGGCTCATGATCACGGCGTCGTAGGTGCCGGCCAGGTAGTCGCTCTCCATCTGGTTGTACTCCTGCACGACCGTCTTGACGTCGAACCCGGCCTTGCGCCACTGGTCGGCGACGACGGTGGCGATCTCGGCGAGCTCCGGGCGGTCGGAGAACGTGGCCAGGGTGATCTTCTGCTTCTGCGGGGTCGCGGCCTTCGGGTAGTCCGGCGTCGGGCGGTCGTCGGCCCAGGTGGACACGGACGAGAACAGCCCCTTGGCCGGGTCGGCGGCACCGGCGTAGATGGTGCCGGCCAGGTCCAGGCCGTCGAGGGCCGCGCGGGAGGCCTCGCGCTGGGCCGGGTCGCTGAACACCGTGGAGCTCTGCGTCAGGTGCAGCGACACGGTGCGCGGCAGGGGGACGGCCAGCACGTGATCGGTGCCGATCGGTTCCAGCTGGTCGGCCGGGACGGCCTGCGCCACGTCGGTCTGACCGGCCCGCAGCGCGGACGCGCGCTGGTCGCCGTCCGCCACGAAGCTCAGCTCGATACCGGCCAGCGCGGGCTGCCCGCCCCAGTAGCTCGTGTTCGCCGTCAGGTCGGCCGAGGTCGTGCCGTTCAGCTGCGTGATCGTGTACGGACCGGTTCCGGTGCCGACCACGGACGGCGAGGCCGGGTCGGCGTACGCCTTCGCCGAGAGGATCGCCAGCTCGGGCGAGGTCAGCCGCTGGATCAACACCGGGTCGGCGGTCTTGGTGACGATCGTGACCTTGGTGTCGCCGTCGGCGGTCACGGTCAGGTCGGTGCCCGACAGCGAGCGCGGCGCCGGGTCGGCCTCGGTGGCGTGTGTCAGGGAGCCGGCCACGGCTTGGGCGTCCATAGCGGTGCCGTCCTGGAACGTCACGCCCGGGCGCAGCGTGAGCTCCCAGGTCCTGGCGTCGGTCTGCTCCCAGCCCGTGGCCAGCGACGCCTCGGGGCTGCCGGAGGCGTCGAGCTTGGCCAGGGTCTCCGTGGCGCCGACGCCGTAGCTGGTCACCGCGTCGTCGCTGTACGGGGAGAGCGCCGCGACCGGTGTGAACGCGTAGGCGTACCGCAGGGTCTGGGGCCCGTCACTACCGGCAGCGTCGGAATCGCTGCCGCAGGCGGCCAGGGGGAGCAGGGAGAGGACGAACGCCGTAGCGATCGCCGAAGTCTTCAGAACACGCGCATGGTCCATGGAACAGACCGCCTCCAGCACCTCGTGGTTGCGAAACAAGTGCCGTGGCCGGTCTCCTGGCTCTCGGGTCAAGCGCTGCCGGCGAACCTTCCCAGGCGGTCCCGTCAGGACGGTCCCACCCAGTGGCGCCCGATTCGGACTGTGCGAACCGGCAGCTTCCCGATCACAGTGGCGAGGGCCGCTCCGGTATCACACCGGAATTCCCGAACACCACGGCATCCTCACGCTACCTCAGAGGTCACCCAGCGCTGTCACCGGCCTCTCCACGCAGTCGGCGACGAACCGCAGGAAACCACCCGCCACCGCGCCGTCGCACACCCGGTGATCGAAGCTCAGCGTCAGCTGCGTGACCTGCCGCGCCACCACCTGACCAGCCACGGCCCAGGGCCGCTCGACGATCCGCCCGATCCCGAGGATCGCCGCCTCCGGATGATTGATGATCGCCGCCGCGCCATCGGTGCCGAACACCCCGTAGTTGTTGACCGTGAACGTCCCGCCGCTCAGATCACCCGGCGTGAGCACCCCCTCCCGCGCTCTCTCCGCCATCGCGCCGATCGCCCCGGCCAGCTGCCGGGTACTGAGCAGATCCGCGTCCTTGACCACCGGCACCACCAGACCCCGATCCGTCTGCGCCGCGAACCCCAGATGCACCGCCCGATGCCGATGGATCTCCCCACCCTCGACCGTGGCATTCAGCTCCGGATACCGCCGCAGCCCCGCCACGGTGAACCGGGTCAGCAACGCGACGATGCTGACCGACGGCCCCTGGGCCGAACCATGAGATGAGCCGTTGAGAACGGCCCGGGCCTCGAGCAACCCGGTCGCATCGGCATCGACCCAGATCGTGGCCTCGGGAATCTCCCGCCGCGACCGGCTGAGCTTCTCGGCAGCCATCCGCCGGATCCCGGTCAGGGCGATGCGCTCGAATCCGCGGTCGGGGGACGGTGCGGAGGCGGGGCTGGAAGAGGGACGCGGAGATGCTGCGGTGCGGAGACTTTCGGAGGAACCAGTTCCCGGCGAGAGGGGTGCGGGTGATGCCGGGCCGGGTGATGCGGGGCCGGGTGATGCGGCCTTCGCGGTGGTGGGGGCCGGGTGCGGTACATCGCCGGGCCCGGGAAGCTGGTTGGTCTGGGTTCGGGCTGTCTGCTCGACGTCGGCCCGCAGGATCAGGCCGCCGGGGCCGCTGCCGCTCACCTGACGCAGATCGATCCCGGCGTCGCGGGCCAGGCGCCGGACCAGCGGGGAGATGACGCGCAGGGCGTGTGTTTCCGTGCCCGGTGGAAGAGCGCGGGGAGCCGGTGAGGGGGTGCCCGCGCCGGTGACGGCGGCAGCTTCGGGGGCAGTGGTCTGTGTGCCCGGCCGACGCAGGGGTCTGCGGCGGCGGGGCGTGGGGGTTCCCTCGGCCGAGGTGCCGTAGCCGACCAGGACGTTGCCGCTGCCGGTGTTCTCGTCACCGCCGGCAGCGTCTGTCTCCGGCGGGGCGACCTCCACGCCGGGCTCGCGCAGGCCACCGAAGGACGGCTCCCAGTGCCGGGTCTCGGCGACGGTGATGAGGGGTGTGCCGACGGCCAGGACGTCGCCCGGCTCGGCGTGCAACACCGTGACGACACCGGCGAAGGGGACCGGGACCTCGACCGAGGCCTTGGCGGTCTCCACCTCGACGACGGGCTGGTCGACGCTCACCTCGTCGCCGACATCCACCAGCCAGGTCACGATCTCGGCCTCGGTCAGGCCCTCGCCCAGGTCGGGCAGGAGGAAGTCAGCCATGACGGGGCCCCTCTTCCCACTGCAGGCGGCTGACCGCGTCGAGGACGCGATCGGCGTCGGGCAGGTGCTGGTGCTCGAGTTTGGGCGGTGGATAAGGAATGTCGTACCCCGTGACGCGCAGGATCGGGGCGGCGAGGGAATGGAAGCACTGCTCGGTGAGACGCGCGGCCACCTCGGCCCCGTACCCGCAGAACCCCGCCGCCTCGTGCACGACCACGGCCCGGCCGGTACGCCGCACGCTGGCCGTGACGGTCTCGTCGTCGAACGGGCTCAGGCTGCGCAGGTCGACCACCTCCAGGTCGTACCCCTCGTCGTGGCCGATCCGGGCGGCCTCCAGCGCGGTCTCCACCGTGCCGCCGTACGCGATCACCGTGACATCGGTACCCGGCCGCACCACCCGCGCCTGGTGGAGCTCCGGGCCCTCCACCGCGAGATCGATCGTCTCCTTGCTCCAGTAGCGGCGTTTCGGCTCCAGGAAGATCACCGGATCGGGACTGTCGACGGCCTGGCGCAGCAGGCGGTACCCGTCGGACGGCGTGGCGCACGTGACCACGCGCAGCCCGGCGGTGTGCGTGTAGTAGACCTCGGAGGAGTCGCAGTGATGCTCCACCCCACCGATGCCGCCCCCGTACGGGATGCGCACCACGATCGGTAACCCGACGCGGCCTCTGGTGCGGTTGTGCATCTTGGCCAGATGGCTGGTGATCTGCTCGAAGGCCGGGTAGGCGAAGGCGTCGAACTGCATCTCCACCACCGGGCGCAGCCCGTTCATCGCCATGCCGATCGCGGTGCCGACGATGCCGGACTCGGCCAGCGGCGAGTCCCAGACCCGGTCGGACCCGAACCGCGCGGCCAGGCCGTCGGTCACCCGGAACACCCCGCCCAGCGGCCCGACGTCTTCCCCGAACACGACCACCCGCTCGTCGGCCTCCAGCGCGTCACCGAGTGCCCGGTTCAGCGCCCCGGCCAGCGAGACCGGCTGATGCACCGCTGAATTCACCTGGCCTGCGCGTTCGGTCACGGTACTCACCGGATCCCCCTCCCGCCGGGTTCTTGTCCGTCCATCGTGGCCCCTCCCCCTACCGGAAGGTCCAGCGCGTCTGCCCGCTGCCGGGCCAGCGCGGCCGTCGGCCGCGCGTACACGTACTCGAACAGATGCGACGGTGAGACCGGTGCATCGGTGCCCATCCGCGTCCTCAATCCGGCAGCCAGACCCTCGGCCTCGGCATCGAACCCAGCCGCATCGAAAACCCCTGAGGAAGAAAGAAAGACGGCGAGCCGCCGGACCGGGTCGCGCTCCAGCCAGCCGGCCACCTCGTCGTCCTGCCGGTACCGCGAGGCATCGTCGGCGTTGGTGTGCGCCTCGATCCGGTAGGTGAGGGCCTCGATCAGCGCAGGACCACCCCCGGCCGCGGCGGAGGCGATCGCGCCGGAGACCGCCGCATGCACCGCCGCCGCATCGTTCCCGTCAACCAGGGTCGAGGGGATGCCGTAACCAATACCCTTGTGCGCCAGGGAGGGAGCCGCGGTCTGCCGGTGCAGTGGCACGCTGATGGCATACCCGTTGTTCTGCACCACGAACACCACGGGCGCCTTCCACACGGCCGCGAAGTTCAGCGCCTCGTGCGTGTCTCCCTCGCTGGTGGCCCCGTCGCCCAGCAGCACCACCGCCACCGCGTCCTCACGTCGCAATCGGGCCGCGTGCGCCACTCCGACCGCATGCAGCGTGTTCGTCGCCAGAGGGGTGCACTGCGGCGCGACCCGGTGCTCGTAGGGGTCGTACCCACAGTGCCAGTCCCCGCGGAAGTTGACCAGCACGTCCACCGGATCGACCCCGCGGGTGACCACCGCGACCGAGTCGCGGTAGGTCGGGAACAGCCAGTCCTGCGGGCGCAACGCCAGCGCGGTCCCGGCCTGGCAGGCCTCCTGACCCCGCGAGGAGGGGTAGACCGCGAGGCGCCCCTGCCGCGTCAGCGCCGTGACCTGGGCGTCGAACCGACGGCCCACGACCATCGCCCGGTAGAGCGCGACGAGCGTTTCGTGATCGGGCAGTTCGTACGTGCCGTCACCGGTCGCGACGCCGGCGGCATCGATGAGCCGCACCGGCCCCTCGGACGGCAACAGGCCCAGCCAACCCTCAGTCACCCGGTTCCACCTTCACCCTTGAATGCGGACGCGAAATACTGACCGTACGGTCATTAATCCTTGCCTGCGGGTGGCGGTGCGTCAATGGTGGACGCGTACGAGCTCGCGTCGGTGGGGTGGGGGAGCGACGCACGAGAGGCCCGCCGGAATCGTCCGGCGGGCCTCTCGTGAACGGATCAGCCCAGGAGAGAGGCCGTCTCGGTGTACTCAAGCCCGTGGGCCCGGGCGACGGGGGCGTACGTCACCTTGCCGTCGTGCGTGTTCAGGCCGCGGGCCAGCACCCGGTCGGCGGCCAGGGCGTCCTTCCAGCCCCGGTCGGCGAGCGCGACCGCGTAGGGCAGAGTGACGTTGGTGAGGGCGCGGGTGGAGGTGCTCGCCACCGCGCCGGGCATGTTGGCCACGCAGTAGAAGATCGTGTCGTGCACCGCGTAGGCCGGCTCGGCGTGCGTGGTGGGACGCGAGTCCTCGAAGCATCCGCCCTGGTCGATGGAGATGTCGACGAGAACGGCACCTGGCTTCATCCGGCGCACCAGGTCGTTGGAGATGAGGATGGGGGCCTTCGCACCGGGCACCAGTACCGCGCCGATCACCAGGTCGGCCTGCAGCGCGGCCTGCTCGATCTCGAAGGCCGAGGAGGCGATGGTCCGTACACGGCCGCCGAAGACCTGGTCGGCGGCGCGCAGCCGGTCCACGTCCAGGTCGAGCAGCTGCACCTCGGCGCCCATCCCGGCGGCGATCGTGGCGGCGTTCATCCCGGAGATGCCCGCGCCGATCACGACCACGCGGGCCGGGCGCACACCGGGCACCCCACCCAGCAGCACACCGCGGCCGCCGGCCGAGCGCATCAGCTGGTGGGCACCGGCCTGCGGGGCCAGACGGCCCGCGACCTCGCTCATCGGGGCCAGCAGGGGCAGGGCGCCGGCGTCGGTCTGCACGGTCTCGTAGGCCACGGCGGTGGTGCCGGCGGTGAGCAGGGCGTCGGTGCAGGAACGGGACGCGGCCAGGTGCAGGTAGGTGAACAGGGTCTGCCCGGACTGTAGCCGGGAGTACTCGGCCTCCACCGGCTCCTTGACCTTGAGTACGAGTTCGGCGGCGCTCCAGACCTCCTCGGCGGTGTCGAGGATCTTCGCCCCGGCCGCCTCGTAGCCGGCGTCCGGCAGGGCCGAGCCGATGCCGGCGCCGCGCTCGATGACCACGTCGTGCCCCCGCAGCGTCAGCTCGCGGACCCCGGCGGGGGTGATGGCCACGCGGTACTCGTGGTTCTTGATCTCCTGGGGGACACCGACCAGCATGCTGCGCTCCTTGTCACGAAGGGGCCTGTCCGGCCTCGTGACGGCAGAGTGCGTGATGATTCCGTTTCCAGGTTGTTTCGTCGAAGGATATTCGATTTTGACCGGTTAGTCTGCTGACGAATTCGTATCCGCCCAGGTGGAAGGCTTGTCATGGCGAACAATCGTCGATCCGGTCAGGGCCCGGCCGAACTCGACGAGATCGACCGCCAGATCCTCGCCGAGCTGGTCGCGGACGCCCGTCTGCCGAACAACGCGCTGGCCGCGCGGGTCGGGGTCGCGCCGTCCACGTGCCTGTTGCGGGTGCGCCGTCTGCAGGAGGCGGGGGTGATCCGGGGTTTTCGCGCCGAGCTGTCGCCCGAGGCGATGGGCCGTTCGCTGCAGGCCCTGGTGGCGGTGCGCCTGACCACCCCGTCCCGCCACCGGATCGGGGCCTTCGCCCAGGAGATGGCGGCGCTCGACGGCGTCCTCAATGTGTTCTTCCTCGGTGGGGCCAACGACTTCCAGGTCCACATCGCGGTCGAGTCACCCGCCGCCCTGCGCGATTTCGTGGTGCGCAACCTGAGCGCGCGGCGGGAGGTCGGTTTCACCGAGACCAACGTGATCTTCGAGCACCTGGTGGCCGGGTCGCATCGGTAGCTGCCCGCGGTGTGTTGCGCCGATCGGTGACGATTGCCCGCCCCCGGAGCTTCAGTCGGTGCTGTTCCGGGTCGAGGAGCAGAGTGTGAGAAGACCGCCGCGCACCGTGACCCTGCGGGTCACCCTGTTGTTGCTGGGTGTCGGAGGCATCGTGCTGACGGCCGGGGTGCTGGGAGGGGTCGCCGCCTGGCAGAGCGGTGTCTTCAGCAACAAGGCCGACGAGACGATCGCCGATCAACGCGACAGTGAGCTCGACAGTCTCACGTCGCAGGTCTATCAGCTGGTCAACAACGCGGGGGCGGCCACGCAGGACCGGGTGAACCGGGCGAACACCGTGGCGCTGGCCGATCTCGCCGAGAAGGGCGGGCTCGAGCTCGGCGACTCGACGGTGACGTGGAACGCGGTCAACCAGGTCAGCCAGAAGGCCGGCACGGTCCAGCTGCCGCGGGTGAACGTCGAGGGCACCTGGCTGGGCCAGAACCGGAACGTGAAGAAGGCCACCCCCGTCGTGGACACCCTCGCGGCGAAGGTGGGCGGCAGCGTCACGATCTTCCAGCGGATGAACCAGGCCGGTGACCTGCTCCGCGTCGCGACGAATGTGACCAATGCCGAGGGCAGACGGGCCATCGGCACGTACATCCCGTCGGTGGGCGCCGACGGCAGCCCGAACGCCGTGGTCGCCGCCATCAAGGCCGGCAAGCCGTATCGTGGCGTGGCCCAGGTGGTCGGTACCTGGTACGTCACGGCCTACGACCCGCTGAAGGACGCGAACGGTGACGTGATCGGGGCGGTCTTCTTCGGGGTTCCGCAGGCCGACGCGATCAATGAACTGACCGAGAGCATCGCGGCCACGAAAATTGGCCAGCACGGCGGAGTCTCGATCTTCAGCAACGAGACCGCCGACCGCGGGCGGATCATCGCCTCGGGTCTGCCGGCCCCGGCCGGGGACAAGCCGCTCGAGGTCGTGGATGCCTCGGGCGCCCCCTACGTCCAGCAGATCGTCGACGCAGCAGCCAAACTCGAGGACGGCCAGGAGTGGACGGGCGAGTACAGGCTGCCCGGCCGGGACAATGCCACGGCGGCCGACAGCACGGTACGGGTGATGTACTACACGCCCTACAAATGGGCCATCGCGGTGCAGACGTACAACCCCGACTATGCCGCTGCCAGTAACGCTCTGAGCGACGGCCGCAGCAGCATGCTGATGATCCTGGCCCTGGCGGCCGTGCTGCTGACCGTCATCGGTGGCGGCCTGGCCTGGTACTGGGCGCGGCGCACGGTGCTGCGGCTGGACACCCTCACCGCGGCCCTGGACAAGGTTGCCCGGCGGGACCTGAACGTACAGGTCACCGAGGGTACGGACGAGATCGGCACGATGAGTGCGGCCCTCAACACGGCGGTCGGCGAGATCCGTTCCCTGCTCTCGGACATGGCCCGCACGGCCACCGGGGTGGCCCGGGCCGCCGATCAGGTCACGAGCGTGGGGGACGAGGTGGCCGGGGCCGCCGACGCGGTCGCCGCCCGCACCACGCACGTCGCGACCGAGGCCGACGACGTGGCCCGCACGATGGCCACGATGGAGACCGGTTCCAACGAGATGTCCGCCGCCATCGGTGAGATCGCGCGCAACGCCACCCAGGCCGCGTCCGTGGCCCAGGAGACGGTGCAGCGCACCGAACAGGCCCGCGCCGTGATCAACCGGCTGGGTAACTCCAGTGCCCAGATCGTCGACGTGATCGAGGTGATCAACGCGATCGCCGGCCAGACCAACCTGCTGGCGCTCAACGCGACGATCGAGGCGGCCCGGGCCGGTGAGGTCGGCAAGGGCTTCGCCGTGGTCGCCAACGAGGTCAAGGAACTGGCGCGCCAGACGGCCGAGGCCACCGTCGACGTCACCACGCGGGTCAACGCGATCAAGACCGATACCGACGATGCGGTGGCGGCCATCGTGGCCATCGGCGACGCCATCGAGCGGGTCAGCAGTTTCCAGGAGGCCATCGCCGGTGCCGTGGAGGAGCAGAGCTCGGTGACCTCGGAGATGAGCCGCAGCGTGCACCTGGTCACGGCCGGCGGTACCCAGATCAGCGCCGGTATCGGCGAGGTCAAGGACACCGTCGCGAGCACCCTGACGGCGGTGGGCAGTTCGCGGGAGGCCGCGCGCACGCTGGATGAGAACGCGCGCGAGCTGACCCGTCTGGTGGAGCGCTTCGCCCGCTGATCTGTCAAGGGAGGACGAAGCGGTCGCCGCTGTCGTTGCGATGCGGAACGATGTTCCGTATGTTTGCGGAGCAAGGTTCCGTTGCGTGGCGCGGCCACTGATCTCCCGGAGGGCCCGATGGCAACCAGTTTCGGCATCATGACCCCGCCTGTGCAGGTGGCGTACGAGGATCTCGTGCGCGTCTGGAAGGAGGCGGACGAGGTGCCGGAGATCGGGCACGCCTGGCTCTTCGACCACCTGATGCCGATCGGGGGCGATCCCGGCGGCCCGGCCTTCGAGGGCTGGTCGCTGCTGAGCGCCCTGGCCGCCCAGACCACGCGGATCGGGGTGGGTCTGCTGGTCACGAGCAACCGGTTCCGCCCGCCGGCGATGCTGGCCAAGATCGCCGCGACCGTCGACGTGGTCGCCGGTGGCCGGATGGAGTTCGGTCTCGGTGTGGGATCACGGCCGAACCCGCCGTCGGCCCGGCGCGAGTACCCGGCGCACGGACTGCCGTTCCAGGAACCTCGAGATGCGGTGAAGGCGCTGGACGAGGCCTGCACCGTGATCCGGCGACTGTGGACCGAACCCGAACCCTTCGACTTCCACGGCGAGTACGTCGACCTGACCGGAGCCTTCTGCAACCCCCGCCCGGCCACGCCCAAGCCGTTCCTGCTCGCGGGCCGGGCGGCGAGCACTCTGCGAGTGGTGGCCCGGCACGCGGACATCTGGAACATCGCCGGCGGCGACCTCGACGACTGCGTCGACCGCAGCCGCCTGCTCGACCGGTTCTGTGGGGAGATCGGCCGCGACCCGCACGAGATCACCCGCTCGATGGCCCTGGCCGCCGACCCGCAGAACCCGGCCGGCACCCGCGAGGCCGTGAAACGGGCGATCGGGGCGGGATTCGGGCACATCGTGCTGATCCTGCCCGCCCCGTACACCGACCAGGTGGCCCACCGGGTGCGGGACGGGATCATCGCCCAGATCGGCGGCTAGGGCGAGCACCCCACCCACTTCTTCGTGATCATGCAAAACCTCCCCAGCGTTCTAGAACTCTCGGTCTCGCAGTTCTAGAACTCCGGGGAGGTTTTGCATGATCACGGAAGGATTGGAGGGGTTGGGGGTCAGCTCGCGGCGGTGGCGGGTTCGGGGGTGGTCTGCGGCTGAGGGGCGGCTTCCCGGCGCAGCAGCAGGAACACGATCACCGAGCCGAGCACGCCGACCAGGCCGGCGATCAGGAAGGCGCCGTGCAGGCCCGAGGCGAAGGCCTCGTGGATGGCGGTCTCGAGCTGGCCCCGGAAGTTCTCCGGGGCAGCCCGCAGGACGGCCTGGGTCTGACCGCCGGACACGGCCGAGGCCAGCCCGTCGGCACCGGGCACGTCGTGCGAGGCCAGGGTGTCGGCGGCACGGGAGGTGAACACCGACCCGAGGATCGCCACACCGAAGGCCAGGCCCAGCTGGCGGGCGGTGTTGAGTACACCCGAGGCCATGCCGCTGCGCTGCACCGGGACAGCCGACAGGGCCGCGGCGGTGAGCGGGGGAGTGGCCATACCGACGCCGAGACCGACGACGAGCAGACCCGCGAGAAGGGCCGTCCACGACGACTCGGGGTGCACGAAGAGCATCAGCAGGGTGCCGCACCCGATCAGGAACAGCCCGGCCCCGATCGGCCGGGCCACCGGGATGCCGTGCAGCCTTGAGCTGAGACCACCGGCCACGGTGAACGCCACGGCCGACATGGGCAGCAGCACCAGGCCGGTCTTGAGCGGGCTGAGGCCGACGACCGACTGCAGCCAGATCGAGATCAGGGCGCTCGAGCCGAAGGCTGTGGACGAGAGCACCGCCGCGGCCAGCACCGCCCCGGTGAAGACCGGGCTGCGCAGCAGGCCCAGGTCGATGAGCGGGTTCGCGGTGCGGCGCTGCAGCAGCACGAACACGGCCAGGGCGATCACGCCGAGCACGGCCGTGAGGATCGGGGTGGTGGCGGTCCAGCCCTCCTCGCCGGCCTCGATGATCGCGTAGGTGATCAGGCCGGCGGCCGCGGTGAAGGTGAGCATGCCGGGCACGTCGAGGCGCACGCGGCGGCGTTCGGCGTCCTGGAACACGATCAGCGACAGCGCGATGGCCAGGATCGAGACCGGCAGGTTGACCCAGAACGCCCAGCGCCAGGACAGCAGGTCGGTGAGCGCGCCCCCGATGACCAGGCCGACACCGGCGGAGGCCCCGGCCACGGCGCCCCAGATGCCGTAGGCGGTGCCCCGGTCGCGGCCGGAGTAGGACACGCTGATCAGGGCCACGGTGGTGGCGAACATCGCCGCGCCGCCGATGCCCTGCACGGCCCGGCCGATGATCAGCACGGTGATGTTCTGCGACAGGCCGCAGGCGACCGAGGCGGCGGCGAAGACCGTCAGGCCGGCCAGGTACACCCGGCGACGGCCGAGCGCGTCGGCCAGGGCCCCGGCGCCGAGCATGAGTGCGGCCAGACTCAGGGCGTAGATGTCGATCACCCACTGCACCTGGCTGAAACTGGCGTCCAGGTCGCGGGTGACGTCGGGCAGGGCGACATTCACGATCGTGATGTCGATGAGCAACATGAAGGTGCCCAGGCAGACCGCCAGCAGCGGGGTCCACTTACGCATGGAACGACTCCCAGTAGTTTGCGGGTGATGGCAGGAGCATGGGGCAAGTAGTCCGGCGAATGTCGCCAGAAGTCCTCAGAGCATTAGAATCCTCCATCGAAGGGTGGTGATTTGATGGAAATCCTCACGACCGATGATCTGGATCAGAAGCTCATCCACGCGCTGCGGCTGGATCCTCGCATCCCGTTCGCCCGTTTCTCGTCACTCACCGGCGTCTCCGAGCAGACCGTGGCTCGCCGGTTCCGGCGGCTGCGCGAGCACGGAGTGGTGCGGGTGATGGGGGTCGTCGACCCCTTCGCCAATGGTCAGGGCAACTGGATGGTGCGCATCCGGGCGCGTCCCGATGCGGCCGGCCCGCTGGCCGACGCCCTGGCCCAGCGCCCCGACGTCTCCTGGGTGTCACTGACCTCGGGCGGCACCGAGATCCTGTGCGCGGCGCGCTCGCACACGGGATACGGCACCGAGCCCGGCCGGGAACTGCTGCTGCGCCGCCTGCCGCACACCAAGGAGGTCATCGACTTCACCGCCCAGATGGTGATGCACCGTTTCGACGAGCGCCTCGGTTCGATGGGTCACCTGACGGAGCTGGACCCGGCGCAGGTGGCCGAGATCCGGCGGGGGGCCCTGATGCGTGTCGAGGGTGCCGACCCGGCGGTACCGATCGGCCCGGACGACGACACGCTGCTGGCGGGGCTGCGGGCCGACGGCCGGGCGCCGGTCTCCCGGCTGGCCCAGGCCACCGGCTGGAGCGCGGCCCGGGTGCAGCGGCGCCTGGACGAGCTGGTGCACGCCGGGCTGTTCTACTTCGATGTCGAGATGGCCATCGAGGCCCTGGGTTTCTTCACCCACGCGACGCTCTGGCTGACGGTCGCCCCGGCCGACCTGGACCGGGTGGGGCTGGAGCTGGCCGAGCACAAGGAGATCGCCTACGTGGCGGCGATCAGCGGCAACCGCAACCTCACGGCCTCGGCCATCACCCGCGACCCCGAACACCTCTACCAGTACGTCACCCGGCGAGTGGGATCCGTCCCGGGGGTGCAGCAGCTCGAGATCTCGCCCATCCTGCGCCGTCTCAAGCAGAACGGGACGTTCATGAGGGACGGGCGCCTGGCTGCCCCGGCCGACTGACCCGGGCTCCGCCCGGAGGGTTGCAGAACTCCGGGGACACTGTGCCTGATCACGAACCAGGAGGGGGGTTCCTCAATTCTCGGGGGTTGCCGAGAGCTTTCCCCGCCGCTGCGGGAAGTCGCCGGTGGCCAGGTGTTCCAGGACCTCCGAGAGCTGGCCGGCCTTCCAGGGTTTGGGCAGGAAATCGTCCATCCCGGCCTCCAGGCAGGCCTGCCGGTCGTCGTCGAAGGCGTTGGCCGTCATCGCGATCACCGGCGTGCGCAGGCCCCGGGTGAGTTCGTCCGCGCGGATGCGCCGGGTGGCCTCGAGCCCGTCCAGCACCGGCATGTGCACGTCCATGAAGACGGCGTCGTAGGTGCCGGCCCGCACCGCCGCGACCGCGGCCTCGCCGTCGTCCACCATGTCCACCACCAGCCCGCGGGAGGTGAGCATGGCCCGGGCGATCAGCTGGTTGGTCTCGTTGTCCTCGGCCACCAGCACGTGTTTGCCCGCCAGGGTGGCCTCCGGGGACCGGCGCGGACGGGGGAGTGCCGCGACCGGAACCGGCGCCGTGGTGCGGGGCAGCACCACGAGCAGGCACATCTGCGTGCCCCGGCCGGGCTCGGAACTGACGCTCAGGTGCCCGCCCATCGCCAGCGTGAGCCCTTGCGCGATCGACAGGCCCAGGCCGGTGCCGCCGTAGCGCCGGGTGGTGTCGGACGAGGCCTGCACGAAGGGCCGGAACAGGTTCTTCATCTGCTCGGTGTCCATCCCGATCCCGGTGTCGGCGACCACCAGACGCACGCGGTCACCCGCGTCCTCGATCGTGACCGTGACCGACCCCTGATCGGTGAACTTCACCGCGTTGGCGATCAGGTTGGTGAGAATCTGCCGCAGCCGGGTCGGATCGCCCGTGCGGTAGCGGTGCAGGCCCTCGGGGGTCTGGAGAGTCAGCTGGATCCCGGCCTGTTCGGCCCGCGGGCGGGACGGCAGCAGCGCCTCCCGGGCCACGGCGACCACGTCCAGCGGGACCTGTTCCAGGTCGATCCCGCCGGCCTCGATCTTGGCCACGTCCAGGCTGTCGTTGACGATGTCGAGCAGCACGTGCCCGGCCCGGTCGGCGCCCGATATCCACTCGGGAGTCTGCGGGGAGCCCGGGTTCTCGGCCAGCAGTGAGGTGTAGCCGAGCACCCCGTTCAGCGGCGTGCGGATCTCGTGGCTCATCGTGGCCAGGAAGTCGCTCTTGTGCCGGGACGCCACGCGCAGCTCCTGCGCCTGCTCGTCGGAGGTGGCCCGGGCCCGGCGCAACTGCGTGATCAGTTCCTGCCGTTCGTCGCGGTGCAGCGCGAGGACGAGGGCCACCAGCGCCACGATCGCCACGAACGCCTGGGCGAGCAGGACCCGGGCGGCGGGGGAGGTGGCCACGAACGGTCCGTGGCCGGTCAGGGTGAAACTGAGGACGCCGGCGGCCACCAGCCACACATGGGCGGCTACCAGCGTGGTGTCGAACCGCAACGAGAACCACATCGACAGGGGCAGCACCAGATAGGACAGCGGCAGACCGTCCGCGAGCCCGAAGACCACCCCGTAGGCCACCGTGAACAGCAGCGTGGCCACGACCAGTTCCAGTTCTCGGTCGCGGGGCGGGACCAGCCCGGCCAGGCCGTTCCCGGCGATCCGCAGGGCCAGCGCGGCGAAGACGAAGGTGTTGGTGGCGTTGCGCAGCGTCCAGGCCCCGGCCAGGTTCCAGAACTCCAGGTGGGACGAGGTGGCCAGGGCGGCGGGGCCGAGCAGGGAGCCGGCCGCGGCCCCGGCCAGGCAGGCCAGCACCCAGAAGGCCAGGTCGGCCGAGCGTCTCAGCCGCCAGGCATCCGGCCGCAACCGGCTCAGCACGGCCGTCTCGACCAGAGCCTGGATCACGTTGGCGACGCCCAGCGCCAGCGACACCGGCAGGGACAGGTTGCCGGTGAGGTGGTTGATCGCGGTGGCGACGGCGGCCAGCACCACCGAGCTGACCATCAACGGCGCCCGGCCCCGGGACGAGGCCCACAGCAGCCAGGCGAACGCGACGGCGGCGGCCGGCCAGACCAGGGACAGGGAGGTGCCGGGCAGCCGGGAGAGCCGGCCCAGCAGCACCGCCACGGCGTAGACGACGGTGAACATCGGCACCATCACCACGACCGATGCCGTAGGCCACGGACCCACGTGCCGGGTCGTTCCCTGATCCGCGCCCACACGGCCTTTTCGACCCCAGGAGCCGGACGGGTGAGCAGCCACCCCGGTCGTCACCCGGTCGGATCAGCCCCGGCCGGGGACGGGGCCGGCTCGGTGTTTCCGGCCCGCTCGGGACTGTGGCCGGAGGGCGATCCACGGCTGAGCAGGGGAAGCGTTGTGTACACCTGGTACATCCGGTACCGGATGTACCAGGTGTACACAACGCGGACCTGTCGGCCTCAGTTCGGGGCGTCGTGGTCGGCGCTCGAAGTTCACCTCAGTCACCGTGGTCATGGGCGACCACCGGCGACCACCGGCGACCATGGCTCGGGGAAGGCCTCAGAAGGTCAGGTCCCCACCCGGCGCCTCGGTGAAGGCCCGGGCCACCACGGCCGGATCGACGTCCTTCACCCGGGCGGGGTTCCAGCGCGGCTTGCGGTCCTTGTCCACCACCTGCGCGCGGATGCCCTCGCGCACGTCGTCGCGGTCCAGGCTGTGCGACATCATCCGGTAGTCCTGCACCAGGGCGGCGCGCAGGCCGGGCAGCGAGGCGCAGCGGCGGATCGCGGCCAGGGTGATCTGCAGCGAGGTGGGCGAGCGGGTCAGCAGCACGTTCGCGGCCTCCTGCGCGGCCGGCGCCGGGTCGTCCTCGAGGCGCTCGATGATCGCGGCCACGTCGTCACCGGTGTAGCAGCGGTCGATCCACTCCTGGTCGGTGGCCAGGTGCCCGGGCTCGGGGGCGGTCGCCCAGGTGCCGAGGATGTCCTGCACGACCTTCAGCGAGGTGGCGTGGGCCAGGTCGGGCAGGGCGCCGGCCGGGGTGTGCACATCGGCCAGGCCGCAGAGGATCGCGTCGGCGGGGCCCACCGGCAGGCCGGTCAGGGCCAGGTGGGTGCCCAGCTCACCGGGCGCGCGGGCCAGCAGCCAGGTGCCGCCCACGTCCGGGACCAGGCCGATGATCGTCTCGGGCATGGCCAGCCGGGAGTCGGCGGTGACCACCCGGGGCCCGGCGTGACAGCCCAGGCCGACACCGCCGCCGTAGGTGATGCCGTTCAGCAGCGAGACCACCGGCTTGCCGTAGTCGGCCAGCACGGCGTTCATCCGGTACTCGTCGCGCCACAGCGCCCGGGCCGAGTCACCGCCGTCGATCAGCGTGGAGATGGACACGGCCTTGATGTCACCGCCGGCGCAGAACCCGCGCGGGCCCTCGCCGTCCAGGAGCACGCACTCGATCTCCGGGTCGTCCTGCCACTGGAGCAGACTGGCGAAGATGGTGCGGATCATGGCGTGGGTCAGCGCGTTGATCGCCTGCGGGCGGGTCAGGGTGATCCGGCCGACCCGGCCCTGAACGATCACACGGACGGCCTCGGGGGCATGAGATTCAGGCATCGGGGCGAACGCTACCGGCGCGCGCTGTGCCGGGTGCCCTCGCGGGGGCCGGAATGGGCGAGGATCTTTCCATGACCTTCCCCACGATCCGGATCGGGATCGGGCTCGCCGCGGCGGCCCGGCCCGCCTACATCACGCCCGCCCGGGGCTGCGACCTGGGCGGGGACCGGGCTGTGGAGCGGCTGCGCGCCCGCAGCCACGCCCTGCTCGACGCCGCCTACGCGGCCGGGGTGCGGTACGTGGACGTGGCCCGTTCCTACGGTCTGGCCGAGGACTTCCTGGCCGGCTGGCTGGCGGTGCGACCGCAGGCGGTGGACGTGGTGGTCGGGTCCAAGTGGGGCTACCGGTACGTGGGCGACTGGCGCCTGGACGCGGACGTGCACGAGGTGAAAGACCACTCGCTGGACGCGTTCCGCACGCAGTACCCGCTCAGCCACGGGCTGCTGGGCGAGCGGCTGGCGATCTACCACCTGCACTCGCTGACCCCCGACTCCCCGGCGCTGGAGGATCGCGCGCTGCACCTGGCCCTGGCGCGGCTGCGGGCCTCGGGCACCCGGGTCGGGTTCTCCACCTCCGGGCCGGACCAGGGCGAGGTGGTGCGCCGGGCCCTGGAACTGGAGGTGGACGGCCAGCTGCTGTTCACGTCGGTGGAGTCGACCTGGAACGTGCTGGAGCCGTCGGCCGGGCCGGCCCTGGCCGAGGCGGCCGAGGCGGGGGCGACGGTGATCGTGAAGGAGGCCGTGGCCAACGGCCGGCTGACCCCGGCCGAGGACGACCCGCATCCGGCGGCCGTGCAGGCCCGGCGGGTCGCCGCGGAACTGGGCGCGGGCGTGGACCAGGTGGCGACGGCCGCGGCGCTGGCCCAGCCGTGGGCGTGGCGGGTGCTGTCGGGGGCGGTGACCATCGATCAGCTGCGGGCCAACCTCGGGGCGACGGGACTGGACCTGGCCCAGGACCTCACCGGCCTGGCCCAGCCCCCTCGGGAGTACTGGGCGCAGCGCTCGGCGAGAGCCTGGGCCTAGGACAGGCCCTGGCAAGCTCAGCCCTTGAACTGGATCCCGGAGAGAATCTCCTCGATCTGGGCCACCTCGTCCTCGGACAGGGCGATGTTGCCCAGTGCCTCGACGTTCTGGTCCAGCTGCGACACCGACGAGGCGCCGATGACGAGCGAGGTGACCCGCTCGTCGCGCAGCGCCCAGGCCAGGGCCAGCTGGGCCAGGGACTGACCGCGCTTCTCACCGATCGCGGCCAGGCGGCGCAGGCCGGCCTGGAGGTCCTGCGTGATCACACCGGCGTCGAGGGTCTTGCCCTGGGTGGCGCGCGAGCCCTCGGGGATGCCGTTGAGGTAACGATTGGTCAGAAGGCCCTGCTGCAGCGCCATGAACGCGATCACGCCGAAGCCCTCGTCGGCCGCGGCGTCGAGCAGGCCGTCGTCCTCGATCCAGCGGTTCAGCATCGAGTAGGACGGCTGGTGGATGAGCAGCGGGGTGCCCAGTTCACGCAGCAGCCCGGCGATCTCGCGCGACTGCGCGGCGTTGTAGCTGGAGATGCCCACGTACAGCGCCTTACCGGCCCGCACCGCGGCGTCGAGCGCCGAGGCGGTCTCCTCCAGCGGCGTGGTCGGGTCGAAGCGGTGCGAGTAGAAGATGTCGACGTAGTCCAGGCCCAGACGCGTCAGCGACTGGTCCAGCGACGACAGCATGTACTTGCGGCCGCCGCCGCCCTGGCCGTACGGGCCGGCCCACATGTCGTACCCGGCCTTGGTCGAGATGACCAGCTCGTCGCGGTACGGCTTGAGATCACTGGAGAACAGCCGGCCGGCGTTGATCTCGGCGCTGCCGTAGGGCGGGCCGTAGTTGTTGGCCAGGTCGAAGTGGGTGATGCCCAGGTCGAACGCGCGCAGTGCGATGTCCCGCTGAACACTCCACGGCTTGTCGTCGCCGAAGTTGTGCCAGAAGCCGAGTGACAGCATCGGCAGGTCGAGCCCGGAGCGACCCGTGCGGCGGTAGCTCATGCTGCCGTCGTAACGGGCGGGATCGGGGCGGTACGTCATCGGTGCGCTCCACTGGGGTGGGTCGAGTAGGTGGCCTCGTTGGCCGAGGCTCATTCTGTCCTGTGTCCGGGCGGGGGACGACATCGGCCTGACTCACCCGGAGGGGTGACAGCCCCGGTCAAGCTGCCGCCGGTTCCGGCCGAACGAGAAATGTGAGTCCGGAGCAGAGGGGGACCCCGGGCGCCGGGGCGGGCACGGCGTCGGTCGGTGTGCCCGTCGACCTACCCGATTTCGAGGTACTGGGTCAGCTGGGTGGTGGAGCGGGAAGCACCGTGTATCGGGTGCGGCGTCGTGCGGTCGGGAAGGCCGGGGAGCTTCAGGACTCCCAGGAGTACGCCCTGAAGCTGCTGGACCGCCCCGACGGGCTGGCCGGCCTGCGGCGTGAGGCCGCGCTGCTCACCGCGGTGGACCATCCCGGCCTGCCCCGGGTGCACCAGGTGGGGGTGGCCGAGCGCCGCCCGTTCCTGGTGATGGACCTGGTGCGCGGTACCTCCCTGGCCGACGAGCTGACCCGGGGCGCGCTGCCCGCCGAGCGGGTGGTGGCGCTGGTGCTGGACGTGATCGAGCCGCTGGCCGCGGTGCACGCGCGCGGTCTGGTGCACCGCGACCTCAAGCCGCAGAACGTCATGGTGCTGCCCGACGGGCAGGCCCGGCTCATCGACTTCGGCCTCACGGCCCGCGAGGGTGAGGACGAGGAGAACGAGACACCGGTCGCGGTGGGCACGCTCGCCTACTCGGCGCCGGAGCAGTCGGGCATGCTCAAGCGCCCCGTGGACAACCGGTCCGACCTGTACTCGCTCGGCGTGATCATGTTCGAGGCCCTCGCCGGGGTGCTGCCGTTCCCCACCGGCGACGTGGGCGAACTGCTGCGGGCGCACGCCTCGCTGGCCGCGCCGGACCTGACCGGCCTGGTGCCCGAGACCCCGCCGGAACTCGCCCTGATCGTGGCCACCCTGCTGGCCAAGGACCCCGACGACCGCTATCAGGACGGCCGCGCGCTGGCCGGTGACCTGCGGGCCGTGGCCGGCAAGCAGAGCGCCCCGGCCCGGGCGGAGAAGCCCCCGATGTTCGGGCGGCAGAACGAGCTGGACACCCTGCGACAGCAATGGACGCGGGTCCGCGCCGGGAACGGCGGGTTCGCCTTCGCGCGCAGCGACAACGGGCTGGGCAAGACCCGTCTGGTGCACGAGTTCGGCGACCTGCTCGAGGAGACCGGCGGTCTGGTGCTGCGGGCCCGGGTGCTCACCGACGAGGCGCTGCCCTTCGCGGCGTTCCGTGAGGTCTTCGTCAACCATCTGCAGCAGATCGCCCGCCTGCCCTGGGGCGAGCGGTCGGCGCGGGCGGGCCGGCTGCGCGCGGTGTTCGAGACCTGGTCACCGGCGATGCTGGCCCGGATCGCCCCCGGGCTCGACGCCGTGGTGCGCCCGGGCGGGGAGGCGACCGAGCCGACGTCGGCCTCGGCCTCGGCCGAGGAGACCCTGCACTCGCCCAGCGAGATCGCGGCCCTCACCGGGCAGATACCCCTGGCCGAGGGACCCGCCGAGGGCACCGGCGAGCTCCGGGCCGACGCCCTGGTCGAGCAGCAGAACGACGAGCAGCTCGGCGCGGCGATCGCCGCGGCCCTTCTCGACCTGGCCCGCACCTCCGGCGGGCTGCTGCTGATCCTCGACGACGTGACCGCCGCCGACGCGTCCGTGCGTCAGGTGATCGGGCACCTCGCCGAGCAGATCCGCGACGCGCCGATGCTCTACCTGGGGACCGGCCGCGACGGTGAGCTGGAGCGGGTGCTCAGCAACGCCGACCTGGCCTCCTACGTCGCCCAGGCGTCCCGGGTGCTCGACGTCGACCTGCGCCTGGCGCCGCTGGACGAGTCGGCCGTCGGCTCCCAGATCCGCTCGCTGATCCCCGGCCAGCGACTGCCCGACGACGATCTGGCCGCCCTCACCACCCGCAGCAACGGCAACCCGTTCATCGCCCAGGAGTACCTGTGGGCGGTGCTGGACGCCGGCCTGCTGTGGCCGGACTGGGGCACGTGGCAGCTCGACCTGGACCGCCTCGACGCCCTGGACCTGCCCCAGGACGCGATGGGCCTGCTGGTCAACCGTGTGCAGAACCTCGCCCCGCACGCCCGCGACCTGCTCGTGGTCGCCGCCGCGATGGGGGCCGAGGTGCGGGTCGACGTGGTCGCGGCGGTGGAGCGGCGCAGCACCACGAGCGTGCTGGGCGTGTTCACCGAGGCCGCCCGCCAGCGCCTGGTCGAGCCGGCCGAGGGAGGCACGTTCCGGTTCCTGCACGGCCGGATCGCCGAGGCGGTGCTGGCCGAGCTCACCCCCGCGCAGCTGGAGCAACTGCACCTGCGCATCGCCGACGTGCTGGCCACCCGCCGCTCCGCCTCGTTCACCCAGGCCGCCGCCCACACCTTCGCCGTGGCCCGGCACTACCTGAAGGCCGGTTCCGCGGCCTCGGCCGACAAGGTCTACGCCGCCTGCCTGGAGGCGGGAAAACTGGCGCTGGAGGAGTCCGCGGGCGAGGACGCCGTGATGTTCCTCGAGCACGCCGCCCATCTGGCCCGCCGGCGCGAGAACGGCTCCAGCGTGGTGCTCGTGCTGCTGGGCCGGGCCCTGAAACAGGCCGGGCAGTTCAGTGCCTCCCGGCGCCGGCTGGAACAGGCTCTGGCGGTCGAGAAGGATCCGCTGTCCCAGGCGGCCATCTACACCCTGCTGGCCGAGGTGCACCGGGCCGGGTACCGCAGCGAGGAACTCACCGACGCCATTGCCAAGGGTTTCGCGGCAGCTGGTAAACCCCTGCCGCGCAGCACCTTCTGGTTCATCCTGAGCTCGGCGGCGATGGCCCTGGCCTCCGTCGTGCGCCGTCGTCTGCGTCCGCTGCTCGGCGACGCCACCGGTGAGGCCCGGCGCCGCGCGCTGACGATGGCCGGGCTGCACGAGGCCGCGATCGTCGGGGCGAACCTGGGCATGCGGGTGCCCGACTTCATCGCCCACAACCTGCGCTCGCTGTACTGGGCGGCGAAGCTCGGCCACGGCCGCCGGTTCGTGGCGGCCCAGGCCAACGTCGGCGTGCTCTGCGCGGCCGTGGGGCTGAACCGGGCCGCGGAGCGCTGTTTCCGTCGCTGCGACGGTGACCCCTCGGCGCAGACGCCGCAGACCCGCTCGATGCTGCGCTCGTTCCGTCTGGGCGGTGCCTGGGCGGGCAACCGCCCCGAGGGGCGGGGCTGGCGTCCGCAGTTCGACGATTTCAGTCCGTGGCTCGACTTCGTGCCGCTGATCGATTCGATGAGCACCTTCAACCTGAACGCCTGTTTCGCCGGGCGCACGCAGGACGCCCAGCACTGGCTGGCCCAGGGCCGCCTGCGGCTCAGCGACCGCGCCGAGGAGATCACCTCGTTCGTCATCGCCCCGGCGATGACGGCCGCCCTGCTGGGCCGCTCGGTGGAGGCCGAGACCGAGATGTCCCGCCTGAACCGGGTGGCCGACGAGATCGGCGCCCGGCAGCTGAACTTCATCCGGCTGATGGCCGGCCTGTTCGTCCAGCTGGAGGACGACGGCACCGTCGAGTCCGTCGACCACCTGGTCAGCGACGTCGAGGCGCTGCGGCTGTCACCGAGCCTGGTCTGGCGCGCGCAGCGGCCGATCTTCTGGCTGATCGCCTCGGCCCGCCTGGCCCAGGCCCGGGCCTGCGCGCGCCCCACCACACCCGAGGCGATGAAGCAGCAGGCGCTGCGGATGAGCCAGGCCCACAAGGCGGTCGAGACTCTCGGCCGGGCGGCGAACACCGAGGAACTCAAGGCCTTCTGGGCCGTGGCCCGGGCCGACCTGCTGGTGCTGCAGGACGAGCCCCGCAAGGCCCTGGACGTGCTGGCCGCCCTGGACGTCGCGGTCGAGGACGACCTGCCGACCGTGGCCTTCGAGGTGGCCCGGATCGCGGCGCGGGCCCTGCGCTCGCTGAACCCGCAGGAGGGACGCCGCCGCGCCCGCACGGCCTACGCGGTGGCGGTCGCGGAGGGCTGGCCCCAGCGGGCCGCGTCCGTGGTCGGGGAGTTCTCCCTGCCGGTCGAGGACCGCGTCCTGCTCACCGGCGGCAGCCACGGCAACACCTACTCGGGCGGTCATGAACGCGAGCGCCTGGAAGCATTGCAGGAGGTCAGCGCGGCCGCGGCCCGGGTGCTGGACCCCCGCGTCCTGGCCCGGATCGCCCTGGACGAGACCATCCGGATCCTCGCCGCCGACCGCGCGTTCCTGTTCCTCGTCGATTCCGACACCGGCACGCTGGCCCAGTACCTGGGCCGGTCGGCCGCCGGGGAGGACCTGGAGCGGCTGACCGGTTACAGCACCAGCGTGGTCGAGATGGTCTGGCGCACGGGCGAGCCCAAGGTGCTGGCCGGCACCGAGGAGGGAGCCGCGCTCGGGGCCCAGAGCGTGGTGCTGCACGGCCTGCGCTCGATCCTGGTGGCCCCGATGATGCTCGACGGCCGGATGCGGGGTGTGGTGTACCTCGACAGTCAGGTCGCCAAGGGCATCTTCACCCACCACGACACCGTCATCCTGGGCGCCCTGACCAGTTTCGTGGCCTCGTCCCTGGAGACGGCCCGTGCCGCCCAGCTGGCGATCAAGGCGCAGACCGCCGAGCGGTCGGCCGAGCTGGCGAAGGCCCTGCAGCAGGCCCAGGAGCGGATGGCCGAGCCGGTCGAGCCGATGGGTGTGCTCAATCAGCTCCTGCTGTCGGCCGGCCGGGGCGGTGGGGTGCTCGGCGCCGACACCGCGTTCGTGCTGCGGCCCGGTCGGTCCGGGGTCGGGAACCGCACGGGCATCGTCCTCACCCCGGACGTGCGCCAGCCCCTGATGACGGCGTTCACCGACGACGGCAGCGCGGCGGCGATCTCCGGTGTGCTGACCCCGGTCTCGGGGGACGCGTCCGACGCCCCGGCGCCCCTGCCCGACCGGCTGCCGGGCCTCGCCTCGTGGGTGGCGTTGCCGCTGCGGGCCACCGACGTCGACCTGGGGCTGCTCGTACTGGGGGCACAGGACGCCGAGAGCCCGCTGTCGGCGTCGGTCGACCTGGCCGCCGCCCTCGTGGCCCAGGGCATGACCGCCTACGACCGGGCCGCGCTGTTCGAGCGGGTGCAGGAACTGGCCGTGGTCGACGAGCTGACCCAGCTGGCCAACCGGCGCCGGTTCTTCGAGATCGCCGCCCGCGACCTGGAGGCGGCCCAGCGCCAGGACCGGCCGCTGATCGGCATGATGATGGACATCGACCACTTCAAGCGGGTCAACGACAACCACGGCCACCCGACCGGTGACGACGTGATCGCCGAGGTCGCCCGCCGCCTGGCCGCGGAGGTACGCACCACCGATATCATCGGCCGTTACGGTGGTGAGGAGTTCGCCCTGTTGCAGCAGGGCGACGACCCGGGTCTGGAACTGGCCGAGCGGATGCGCGTCTGCATCGCCGAGGCGCCGATCCAGACCCGCACCGGCCCGCTGGAGATCACGATCAGCATCGGCGCCGCGCACCTGCGCGCGGACGACGAGGACGTGGCCGCCCTGCTGGCCCGCGCCGACCAGGGCCTCTACAAGGCCAAGGAGGGCGGGCGCAACCAGGTCGGGACTGTCTGACCTACCAGTCGGTGGGGTCGTAGTCCTTGAGGAAGATGCCGTACAGGTCCTCGCCGGCCTCGCCCCGCACGATCGGGTCGTAGACCCGGGCCGCACCGTCGACCAGGTCCAGCGGGGCGTGGAAACCCTCGTCCGCCAGCCGGATCTTGGTCGGGTGGGGCCGCTCGTCGGTGATCCAGCCGGTGTCGACGGCCGTCATCAGGATGCGGTCGCTCTCCCACATCTCCCGCGCGCTGGTGCGTGTGAGCATGTTCAGGGCGGCCTTGGCCATGTTCGTGTGCGGGTGGCCCGGACCCTTGTAGCCCCGGCTGAACTTGCCCTCCATGGCCGACACGTTGACCACGTACTTGCGGTGCGAACCGGCCGCGGCCATCGCCGGGCGCAGCCGGCTGATCAGGATGAACGGCGCGACGCTGTTGCACAGCTGCACCTCGAGCAGCTCCACCGGGTCGACCTCCTGCACCGGCTGCACCCAGCTGTTGGTGTGGTGCAGGTCGGGCACCAGGCCCCCGGCGTCGATCGCGGTGTTGGCGGCGATGCGAGCAGGGGACGCGGAACCCGCGGTGAGTGCCAGAGCGGTCAGTGCGTGGGGAGAAGGGGCCCAGTGGCCCGTACCTGCCTCGGCCGTCGTCCCGGTGATCGCGTCGATGGACGCCGGGTGCGCGTCGGGGGTGCGGCCGATCGTCAGCATCTGCGGCAGCGGGCCCGGCGGCAGCGGCGCTGACTCGGCGGCCGCCAGCGGAGCGTACGAGCCGGGGGAGCGGCGCACGGTCTGCGCGGCGTTGTTGATCAGGATGTCCAGCGGACCCTGCGCCGCCACGTCGTCGGCGAGCGCGCTGACCTGGGCCGGGTCGCGCAGGTCGATGCCGATGATACGCAGCCGGTGGATCCAGTCCTGACTGTCGTCCATCGAGGTGAAGCGGCGCACGGCGTCGGCCGGGAAGCGCGTGGTGATGGTCAGGTGCGCGCCGTCACGCAGCAGCCGCAGCGCGATGTGCATGCCGATCTTGGCCCGCCCGCCGGTGAGCAGGGCGCGGCGGCCGGTCAGGTCGGTGCGCGCGTCGCGGCGCTGCCGGTTCTTCGCGGCGCAGTCCGGGCACAGCTGGTGGTAGAACGCGTCGACCCGGGTGTAGCGCTTCTTGCAGGTGTAGCAGCCGCGCGGGCGCATGTACTCACCCGCCGAGCCGTTCTCGTCGCCCGCGGCGGCGGCCGCGGAGGACAGGGGCAGGCCCTGGGTCTCGTCGTCGATGCGGCCCGGGGCCCCGGTGGCTGTGGCGGCCGTCACGGCGGCGTCGTTGGTGTTGATCGTGGCCCGGCGCTGGGCGCGACGGTCCAGCTTGGCCGCCTTGAAGATCTTGGCCGTGGCCAGCCGCACCTTCAGGAAGTCCGGGTGCTCGGCCGGCAGCTGTTCCACGCGGGCCAGTACCTGTAGGCAGAGTTCCAGGTCAGCGGGGTCGATGCCCTCGACGGTGGTGTCGTCGGTCGGGTCGGTCTCGGCCTGGTCGTCGAGTTGCGCCGTCATGATGTGTGAACCGCTCGGGTTTCTGCTCGGGAAGCTGGTGAGGTCGGGGTGACCTGAAGAAGATACGCAATCGCCGGACCGGACCGCGACGCGTTCACCCGTTGCCGTCAGATGCCCGCCGGCCGGCCGTCAGACCGTCAGGGCCAGCTGGGTGCGGGAGGGCAGGGCCACGCGGGCCGCGTCGAGCGAGCTGGGCATCGCCTCGGGGGCGTGGTCGGCCAGCCACTGGCGCTCCAGCGCCGAGAGCCGGATCCACTCCTGGCGCAGGAACCCGACCAGCTCCACCGCCTTGCGTGAGCCCACCGGGGCGTGGATCAGCAGGTAGGAGATCGGCATCGCGGGCGGCAGCTGGGCCCGCCGGGGCCCACGCTCGATCACCTCACCGGCGAAGTACTCCATCACCGAGTCCCAGGCCCGCCCGTCGCCCACGTGGTAGAGCAGGTCGGCCGCGCACTCGCGCACCGCCCGGGTGCGGTCGGTCAGGAGCGCGGCCAGGTCACCGGTGGCGCCGGTCCCGGCCAGGCAGGCCAGGGCCACGACGGAGGCGCAGCGCAGCTCCTGCCGCCCGGGCCCGGTCGCGGCGATGAACTCACGCAGCTCGACGGACGCCTGCGGCCGCGTCGACGTCCCCAGTTCGAGGGCCCTCAGAATCTCGGTACCCGGACTCACCGCGCGCGTTCCTCCCTGGTGAAGCGACCCCACAAACTAGTCGATCCGCGTCCGGTAATTCAGTGGCTTCACGACAGCGATCCGGTGAGCATCCGGGCCGGGACCGTCACCGCGTCTCCCGCTTCGCGCATCGCGACCATCCGATCGCCGCCCCGCTGCACGACGCGGCGGTCGGTGAGGTGCTGCGGCACGCCCGGGGCCGCGGGTGGATCTGGGGTGTGGCGGCGGAGAGTGGATCCTGCGGCCCTGGAACGGTCCGGGCAGGCGAGCGCAGTCGGTGTCGACGTCTCGGAGCCCGCGCTCGCGCACGCCACGGCTGAGGCGGGGCGGGTGCGTTTCCAGCTTGAGGACGCCGGTCAGCTCACCTCCTAGGGCCTTGGCGGTGTCGCAGGAACATCTTGAGGGCCGGCTGCGCGGCTACCGCGACACGTTCGGGTTCCTCACCCTGGTGCTGCCCCGGTGGGGGAGGGGCCGGGGGCCCCGGCCTAGATTTGCCGCGGACCGGCCCGGTCGCCCCGGGCTGAAGACGACGATGTGACGGAGCCACTGGCATGGGTGTTCTCTACGGTGCCGCGTACTACGCCGAGTACCACCGCGACGACCGCACCGGGACCGACCTCGACCTGATGAAAGAGGCCGGGTTCACGGTGATCCGGGTCGGGGAGTCGGTGTGGTCCACCTGGGAGCCGCGCGAGGGCGAGTTCGACCTCGAATGGCTGCTGCCCGTGCTGGACGGCGCGCACTCCCGCGGCATCGGCGTCATCCTCGGTACCCCCACCTATGCGGTGCCGCCGTGGCTCCAGCAGGCCTACCCGGAGATCGCCGCGGCCCGGCCCGACGGCAGCGCGATCGCCTGGGGCGGGCGCCAGGAGGTCGACTACTCCCATCCCGCGTTCCGGTTCCACGCCGAGCGGGTGATCCGCGCCGTGGCCGGGCGCTACGCCCAGCACCCGGCGGTCATCGGCTACCAGGTCGACAACGAGCCCGGCCTGGAGCTCTTCCACAACCACGGTGCCTTCACCCGTTTCGTGCGCCGCCTGCAACAGCAGTACGGCGACACCGAGACCCTCAACCGTGAGTGGGGCCTGACCTACTGGTCGCACCGCATCACCGACTTCTCGCAGCTGTGGCGCCCCGAGGGCAACACGCTGCCGCAGTACGACCTGGCCTGGCGCCGCTACCAGGCCGACCTGACCACCGAGTTCATCGACTGGCAGGCGCAGATCGTGCGCTCCTACGCCCGCGAGGGCCAGTTCGTCACCACGTGCATCAGCTACCCGCGCCCGGCCGCCGACGACCGCACCCTGGCCGGCGTGCTGGACGTGACCGCCGGCAACCCCTACTACGCCATGCAGGACCACCTCGACGCCACGAAAGACACTGCCGCCCTAACGAACTGGACCACCAGTGGGGTGGCCGGGCTGTTCCGGCAGGCCGACCGGCTGTTCTCCTCCCGGCAGGAACGCTTCCTGGTCACCGAGACCAACGCCCAGAGCATCGACGGCAGCTGGGAGAACCGCCCGGCCTGGCCCGGTCAGCTGCGCCAGGCCACGCTGGCCCTCATCAGCCGGGGCGCCTCGATGATCGAGTACTGGCACTGGCACACGCTGCCCTACGGCACCGAGACCTACTGGGGCGGGGTGCTGCCGCACTCGCTCAAGCCCGGCCGGGTCTACCGCGAGGTCGCGGGCATCGGCGCCGAACTGGCCCGGATCGGCGACCAGCTCGACGGTTTCGTACCGGACGCCGACGTCACCCTGCTGTGGTCGAACCCCTCCCGCTGGGCCCTGCAGTTCTTCCCGCCCCTGGCCGTCGCCGGTCAGCCCGACCCGCAGTCGTACGAGAGGATTTTCGACGCCTTCCACCGCGGCGTCATCGATGCCGGAGCCCAGGCCCGGATCCTGCACACCGAACAGGCGCGCGATCTGGGCCCGGAGGAACTGGCGGCCCGCCACCCCGTCCTGATCGCCCCGGCCCTGTACGTCGCCGACGACGCCGACCTCGAGCTCCTGCGCGACTATGCCGCGGCCGGAGGTCATCTCGTCATCGGTGTCCGCACCGGCTACGGCGACCAGGAAGCCCGCGCCCGCGTCGAGGTGGCCCCGGCCCGCCTCGACGGACCCGGCGGCGTCCACTACGACGAGTACACCAACATCGACGCCCCGATCCCGGTCACGGGTGGCGAGACCCTCGTCCTCAGCGAGGCCGCCGCGGCCACCGCCTGGATCGACGGCCTGATCCCCGACGGCGCCCAGACCCTCGCCACCTACGACCACCCGCAGCTGGGCCGTTTCCCCGCCGTCGTCACCCACCCCCACGACGCCGGCCGGATCACCACGGTCGGCACCGTGCCCAACCCCGCGCTCGCCGCGTCCCTCGTCGGCTGGCTGGTGCCGACGACGATCGCCGACCAGATCGTCCATAATCCGGACCTGCCCGTCACCGTCTCGTCGGGGCTGCTGCCCGACGGGCGGCGCGCCTGGTTCCTGTTCAACTGGAGCGGCCAGGAGACGACGGTGAAAACGGTCACCGGGGAATCGATCGCTCTTGACGCCTTCGGTGCGCACCTCATGCTCGGCTGAAGGGGATCCACCTCTGGGCCACGCGGGCATCAAGCGGCACAATGGCACCTCGCTCAAGATGGGAGTCACCGCATGACGGAGTCGAAGACCATCGGGATCGTGCTGTTCGACGGCGTCGAGGAACTGGACGCCGTCGGCCCGTGGGAGGTGCTGGCGTACTGGACGCAGAACCACCCCGACGACGGCTACCGGGTGCTCACCCTCTCGCCCGACGGTGAGGTCGTGACCTGCGCCAAGAACCTGCGGATCACCCCCGACCACTCCTTCGCCTCCGCCCCCGCGCTCGACGTGGTGCTGCATCCGGGTGGCCAGGGCACGCGCCGGCTCCTGCGCCAGGCCCAGCACCTGGACTGGGTTCGTGAGCAGGCCGCCCACGCCGAGCTGATGACCAGCGTCTGCACCGGATCCCTGGTCTACGCCGCGGCCGGCCTGCTGGCCAACCGCCCGGCCACCACCCACTGGGGCTCACTCGATCTGCTCGCCGAACTCGACCCGACCATCCGGGTGGACGAGAAGGCCCGGTTCGTGGACGACGTCACCGTCGTCACCAGTGCGGGGGTGTCGGCCGGCATAGACATGGCCCTGCACCTGGTCTCCCGGCTGAGCTTCCCCGACCGGGCGCGAGACGTGCGCCGGGGAATCCAGTACGACCCCGAGCCCCCGGTGTAGGGGACTTTTCGGCGCCGCGGCCGCCCGGCCGAGGCGGGATACCCGTTGGGCATCGTCCGATCCACAACTGGTCTTGGACCCCCACCCGAGCCGGTTCGTAACGTCACTGCATGGACGAGATCGCGCACGTGAGGCTGTCTTCGGTGGTGCTGCCGCTGCGCACGCCGATCAGCGACGCCAAGGTTCTCACCGGGCGGCAGAGACCGATGACCGAGGTCGTGTTCCTGTTCGCCGAGATCACCACCGCGGGCGGGCACGAGGGGATCGGGTTCTCCTACTCCAAGCGGGCCGGTGGGCCGGGGCAGTTCGCTCACGCTCAGGAGATCGCTCCGGTGCTGATCGGCGAGGATCCCAGCGACATCGGCCGATTGTGGACGAAGTTGTCGTGGGCGGGGGCCTCGGTGGGACGCAGTGGTCTGGCCACGCAGGCGATCGCGGCGTTCGACGTGTGCCTGTGGGATCTCAAAGCTCGCCGGGCCGGCCTGTCCGTGGCCAAACTGCTCGGTGCCCATCGTGACTCGGTGCGCACCTACAACACCTCGGGCGGCTTCCTGCACACTCCGGTCGAGCAGGTGATCGAGAATGCGAAGGCCTCGGTCGCGTCCGGGATCGGTGGCATCAAACTCAAGGTGGGACAGCCGGACTGGCGTACCGACATCGCCCGGGTCACCGCTGTGCGGGAAGCGCTCGGCGAGGACGTGCCGCTGATGGTGGACGCGAACCAGCAGTGGGACCGGGCCACGGCCATGCGGATGGGGCGGGTCCTGGAGGAGTTCGGCCTGGTCTGGATCGAGGAGCCGCTGGACGCCTACGACGCGCAGGGGCACGCCGACCTGGCGAGATCCCTGGACACCCCCATCGCCACCGGGGAGATGCTGACGAGCGTGGCCGAGCACGTGCGGCTCATCGACCTCGGGGCCAGCGACATCGTGCAGCCCGATGCCCCACGCGTCGGCGGCATCACCCAGTTCCAGAAGCTCGCCGCCTACGCCGAGCACCGACAGCTCGACCTGGCCCCGCACTTCGCCATGGAGATCCACCTGCACCTGGCCGCGGCCTACCCGCTGGAGCCGTGGGTGGAGCACTTCGACTGGCTGGAGCCGCTGTTCGAGGAGTCACTGGTGACGAACGGGGGACGCATGCGGGTCTCCGAGCGACCCGGGCTGGGTATCACCCTGACCGGTCAGGCCCGGGCCTGGACCGTGGCCACGGCCGAATGCGGAAAGCTTCCCTGAACCACCCGCCCCAGGGGGCGGGCACGCGTCCATCATTGACCGATCGATACACCTCAGCACAGGGGCACATTGACGGCCAGCCCGCCCAGGGCCGTCTCCTTGTACTTGTGGCTCATGTCGGCGCCGGTCTGCCGCATGGTCTCGATGACCTGATCGAGGCTGACGTGGTGGCGACCGTCGCCGCGCATGGCCATCCGGGCCGCGTTGATGGCCTTCACCGCCGCGATCGCGTTGCGCTCGATGCACGGGATCTGCACCAGCCCGCCGATCGGGTCGCAGGTCAGGCCCAGGTTGTGCTCCATCGCGATCTCGGCGGCGTTCTCCACCTGCAACGGGGTGCCGCCCAGCAGTTCGGCCAGCCCGGCCGCGGCCATCGCCGAGGCCGAACCCACCTCACCCTGACAGCCGACCTCGGCGCCGGAGATCGACGCGCGCTCCTTGAACAACAACCCGATCGCCGCTGCGGTGAGCAGGAACTCGGCCGCCGCCTGGTCACGTTCGTCCTGCGGCGCGACCTCGATCCACGGGATGTACGTCATCGCGTAGTACAGCACCGCCGGGATGATGCCCGCGGCGCCGTTCGTGGGAGCCGTGACCACGCGTCCACCGGCCGCGTTCTCCTCGTTCACCGCCAGGGCGATCAGATTCACCCACTCGATCGCCATACCCGGCTCGTGGTCGGGGTCTTCGGTGACGAGGTCGTCGTACCACTTCTTCGCCCGCCGCCTCACGTTCAGGCCTCCGGGCAGGTTCCCCTCCTCGCGCACACTGCGCTGCACACAGTCGTCCATCACCTCGTGGATCCGCTTGAGCCCCAGCCGGACCTGCTCCTGCGTGCTGAACATCAGTTCCTGCCGGA
Organism: Kineosporia mesophila; assembly: GCF_021129235.1. GTDB lineage: Bacteria > Actinomycetota > Actinomycetes > Actinomycetales > Kineosporiaceae > Kineosporia > Kineosporia mesophila. Next base: position 27,690 of record NZ_JAJOMA010000027.1, on the reverse strand, counting down.
GCATGACCTCGCTGATGCTCAGGTCCAGGCGCTCGCAGCGTTCGAGCAGGTCGTCGCCGGAGGTGAAGCAGTCGGGGGTGTGCTCGCCCTTCTGCGGCCCGTCCACACCCGCCGGGGCCTGCGCGCCCTCGCGCACGATGAACCCGCCACCCACCGAGAAGTAGGTTTCGGAGGCCAGTTCCAGGCTCAGGCCGTCGTAGGCGGTGAACCGCAGGGCGTTCGGGTGCCCCGGGAGCACGGTGAGCGGGCGCAGCACCACGTCGTCGTCCAGGCTGAAGGCGATCTCGTGCCGGCCACCCAGATGAAGGACGAGGTCCTTGCGGATGCGCCCGGCGATCCGGGTGTAGTCGTCGGGTTCGACGGACTCCGGGCGCACGTTCTCCAGGCCGACCGCCGAGGCGATCAGCGTGCCGTGCCCCTCACCCGTGGCCGCGAGCGACCCGAACAGGTCGACCCGTACCCGTCTCACCAGCTCGGTACGCCCGAGCTTGTCGAGGGTCTCGGCGAACTCCGCCGCCGCACGCATCGGCCCGACCGTGTGCGAGCTCGACGGCCCCAGACCTATGCTGAAGATGTCGAAGACGCTGATCATGTGAACGACCTCCCGCTGAAGCCCAACTTCTCGATGCTAGGCGAATCATGCGTTTCGCCCCGTGACGAACACATGACCAGCATGAGTCGCACGATGCGGCACAAGCATCACGATGCGCAACTGGAAGGCGCCGAACGGCTTGTGTGACGGGGTCAGATGGCGGTGACGCCGCCGTCGGCGACCAGTTCCAGGCCGTTGACGTAGGCGGAGTCGTCCGAGGCGAGGAACAGGGCGATGGCGGCGATTTCCTCCGGGCTGCCCATCGTCCCGCGCGGGATGAGGGACTCGAAGGCGGCCTTGGTCGCCTCGTCGAACAGTTCTGCCTGCTTGGCGGTGGCCACCTGGCCCGGGGTCAGGACGTTGACCCGGATCTTGCGGTCGCGCAGCTCATTGAGCCAGACCCGGGCCCAGGCCTGCTGGACGGCCTTGCTCCCGGCATAGAGGCTCCAGCCGGGGAAGGCGCCGAGGGATGCGTTGGATCCGGTCATCAGGATCGAGCCGTTGTCGTTCATCAGCGGCAGCGCCTTCTGCACGGTGAACAGGGTGCCGCGCACGTTGAGGGAGAAGGAGCGGTCGTACATCTCCTCGGTGATCTCGCCGAGGACGGCGGGCTCACCCGTCCCGGCGCTGGCCCAGAGCACGTCGATCGAGCCCTTCTCCTGCTGGACGGTCTTGTACAGGCGGTCCAGATCGGCCGGGTCGGACGCGTCGCCCTGGACGGCGGTGACGTTGCCACCGATCAGCTGGACGGCGTCGTCCAGTGCTTCCTGCCGCCGGGCCTGGATGAAGACGTAGGCGCCTTCCTCGACGAACAGCTTGGCGCCGGCCAGCGCCAGGCCGGTGGATGCACCGGTGATCACTGCGACCTTGCCATCGAGCTTTCCCATGATCACTCCGTTGAATTGGCCTGGATGAAGGGGGATGTGCAGCAGCCCGGCTCTTATGAACACCAGGCTGTATACTTAACGTAGACCGGCTGGCGACCGCGACGCAAGCTAAGTACACCGATCGGTACCGGGCGATGTATGCTGCGGGTATGACGGAGCTGGAGAAGGGCCCCCTGGGTCGGCGGCGCGGCCGGGGCGCCCGCGAGCGCATCCTCGGCGCGTCTCAGCAGCTGTTCCGCGAGCAGGGCATCAACAGCACCGGGATGGACCAGCTCTGTGCCGTGGCCCAGGTGTCCAAACGCACGGCGTACCAGCACTTCGCCGGCAAGGACGAGCTCGTCGCCGAATACCTGCGCCGATTCGATCCCGAGGTCATGCCCACAGTGTTCGACCGCGCCGACCTCACGCCCCGTGAACGACTTCTGGCTGCCTTCGAGATGCCCGCGTCCACACCCCTGTGTCCCTACATCGGGGCGGCCGTCGAACTCCACGACCCCGAACACCCGGCGTCCCGGTACGCCCGTGAATACAAGACGTCCATCGCCGCGCGGCTCACCGGGGCCGCCCGTGAAGCCGGAGCCACCGATCCCGAGCAGCTCGGCGAGCAACTGGCGCTGCTGATCGACGGGGCCTCGGCCCGCACCCGAGTCCTCAATCGCGAATCCTGGTCCACCGCCAAGGCGATCGCCGTCGTCCTCATCGACAGCGCCCTGCCCGCGTCATCGGCGCGTTAGCCGCGCAACCACCGGGCCGGCTCCCGCCCCGGGGGGAAGCCGCTGACCGCCTGAGCCCGTTGCATCGGCCGGAAGCCGGCTGGGGGCTGCGGACGGTGGATCGCTGGGCCGGGGCCTGAATCAGGTCAGCGTGTTGGCTGTTCGCCTGGAACTCATTGCGGAATCCTGGCCGGATGAGGTTCAGGGTGGGCCACTGGGTCAGTGTCGCCGTTGTCCCGGCGTTCGTGTTCACCGCCGCCGGTTGCTCCGGGTCATCAGCTACCGGGGCAATCACCGTCATTCCCGTTGCGGATCGTCAATCGCCCGTCGAGATGTCGGCGACGACCGTGGACGGCGAGAAGCTGGACATCGCCGTGTTGCGGGGAAAGCCGCTGGTGATGAATGTCTGGGGATCCTGGTGCGGGGTGTGCCGGAAAGAAGCACCGGCCCTGCAGCAGGCGTACGACGAGCTGAGGGGCACCACCAACTTCGTCGGGATCGCGTTCGATGACACCCGGGCGGGTGCTCAGACGCATGAAAAGAAGTACCGGGTCACCTATCCGAGCTTGCTGGACGAAGGTGATCTGCTGCTGCAACTGAACGGGGCAGTCACCTCCCGGGCGATTCCGGTGACCCTGGTTCTTGACGCCCGGGGGCGGATCGCCGCTCGCTACGTGGGCGCGGTCAGCAAGGAGACGCTGAAGGATGTGGTCAAGGACGTCAGTGGGTAGTCCGCCTTGCTCACGGCGGTGGATGCGGTCTACCGGGGGATGCGGGCGGCGGCGGTGGCGACGGTGGCCAGGTCGTCGCTCGAGAAGCCCGTGCGACTCAGCACGGCCAGGGACTGGTTCGTCGCCAGCGTGCACAGCGCCAGCTCGGCTGCCTCCTGGTCGTCGGCGCCGGCGGCCAGGAATGCCTGCGTCAGCAGGGCACGCAGAGTGTCGATCATGGTGCGGACCAGGGCCTGGCCCTCCGCGTCGAGGGCCGGGAACTGGGCTGCCGACATGGTGAGCAGGCAGCCGTCCGGGACGTTGGGGTCGGCAATGCGGTTCAGGGTGACCTGGAGGTAGGCGGTCACCACGGCGCCCGGGTTCGGGTGCGGGCCGGACAGGGCCTGGTCGTACAGCGGGTGGTAGGTCTGCGCGTACCGGTCGAGGCTCTGGCGGAAGAGGGCGCTCTTGTCGCCGAAGGTGCTGTAGAGCGAGCCCCGGCCCAGACCCGTGCCCTCGGTCAGGCGGTCGATCGAGGCTTCCGGGTAGCCCCAGCGCCAGAAGACGTACATCGCCCGTTGCAGTGCCTCGTCCACGTCGAATTGCTTACGGCCCGCCATGGTTGACCACTCTACACTTCTTTGACCGATCGTTCCAAGATGCGTATGGTCGCATGCATGACGAGCTTGAGTTCGCTGCGGCTGCCCGCAGGATTCGCCGATGTCTTCAGCAGCCGGTTCGTGGAGCTGAACGGGCTACGACTGCACGCGGTCACCGGCGGGGACGGCCCGCCGCTGCTGCTGATCAGCGGGTGGCCCCAGACCTGGTACGCCTGGCGGGAAGTGATGCCCGCGCTCGCCCGCCACCACACTGTCGTCGCCGTCGACTCACGTGGGTGCGGGCTCTCGGACAAGCCCGGCGACGGGTACGACGCCGGCACCCTGGCCGCCGACCTGGTCGCTCTGATGGCGGAGCTGGGGCACGACCGGTTCGACGTGGTGGGCCACGACATCGGCATGTGGACGGGGTACGCCCTGGCCGCCGATCATCCCGAGCGGGTGGGCCGGCTCGCAGTGGTGGACGCCATCATCCCCGGTCTGACGCCGACCCCGTCGTTCTTCACCTCGGCCGCGGTCAGCCAGCGGCTCTGGCACTTCGGTTTCAACCGTCTCAGCGATCTGAACGAGGAACTGGTGCGGGGGCGGGAGCGGCTCTACTTCGGCTACCAGTTCGCCAGGAAAGCAGCCACCCCGGACGCGATCCCCGAGTACGCCGTCGATGTCTACGTGGACGCGATCGCCTCGGATCCTCGCGGCCTACAGGCGAGTTTCGGGTACTACCGGGCGCTGGACGAGACGATCGCGCAGAACGAGCAGCGCAAGGAGACCCGGCTGACCTTGCCGGTGCTCGCCGTCGGCGGCGCGCTGTACAGCGGCGCGCAGGCTGCGGGGACGATGCGACTGGTGGCGGACGACGTCACCGAGGTGGTCGTCGACGACTGCGGCCACTACGTGGCCGAGGAGCAGCCGGTGCGGTTCGTCGAGATCCTGGAGGGCTTCCTCGGTAGCGAGTCGACGGCAGAGGTGTTGCCCGGCTGACCCTTCCGGATCGCGGTCATTCCCCTTACGGCTTGAGAAGGGGGATGCCCCACCTGTTCTGCGGGGGTTGGCCGGATGGCGGCACTCGCCGGTGACCGGCGAATTTGGGTACATGTCTACTCGAACCAGCACCGATCTCGTGCGGCTGTCGTCAGAGCTACGGCGCAATCGGCAACGTGTTCCTGGGGCTGCTCTGCTGGACGGCGATCTTCTTTCCGCTCCAGGCCATCCTGACCGGTCTCTACGAACGCAGCGGCAGTATCTGGGTGCCGAGCCTGGCGCACGCCGGCAACAACTTCGTCCTCTGGATGCTCCCGTCCGCGCTCATGGTGGACACCGGCCAGATCAGCGGGGAGATGCTGAACCTGATCGGTGTCATTCCACTGATCCCGCTGGTGATCTGGGCCTGGCGCAGTTCCCCGGGGCATGCCGGTCTGCCGCTGGAGACGGTTGAACTGGACGAGGGACGTTGAGGAGGTCGGTCTGCGTGGTTGTCATATTGATTTGCGATATGAGAACATCGCAATTCGATACGAATGCCCGGCGTGGCGCCATGATGAGGACATTGCCTGATGACCCGAAGAGTTTTCCGGACAGGTAGCTGGGCCGCCCTGGTGCTCGGCGTTCTGGCTGCTCTGTCGGCGGTGACGGTGGTGGTGACCGGCGCACTGGCGTTGACCGGACGGGTGACGTATCCGGTGAACGTCAGCCTGGGACCGTTCTCGGTTCATGACCGGGTATCGATGCCGGTCGCGGTCTGGCAAGAGGTGTGCCAGAAGGCCAGCACCTACGACTCGGGCGAACCGAGCGACTGCCTGCGGCTCTTCATGCATCAAGGCAGCGAGAACAGCGGGGGCGGGCCGGTTCACGTTCAGGACGCGGATGTCCGGCCCAACGACCTGTATGCGACCGGGGCGATCTCCCTGGCCACGACGGGCGGGTGGAGTCCGCTCGTCGCGGCATCGGTGACCCGCAAGGCCATCAGCCTGATGGTGATCAGTGCCGTGCTGCTCCTGCTCTGGCGGCTGCTGGCGAACTCGGCGGCCGGAGATGTCTTCAGCGCTCGCGCGGTAGGGCAGGTGCGAGGTATCGGGTGGCTGGTCATCCTCGGCAACGTGGTCAAGCCGGTCGTGGCCTTCGCCGTGAGCTTCGACGATGGCTACGCGATGCCGATGTTCGGCTACGGTCACCCCTTCGTGGAAAAGATGGGCGAGGCCGGGGTCAATCTCACGCAGCTTGCTCTCGGTGGGCTGATTCTTCTTCTCGCCGAGGCTTTCCGCCATGGTGCGGCCGTCGAGGCCGAGCGCAGGCTGACGGTCTGATGCCCATCGTGATCCGGCTCGACCGGGAACTGGTCGAGCGCAAGATGACGCTGACCGAGCTCTCCGAACGCGTCGGTATCACCGTCGCGAACCTCTCCATTCTCAAGACCGGCAAGGCCAGGGCCGTCCGGCTCTCCACCCTCGAGTCCATCTGCCGCGAACTCAACTGCCAGCCGGGCGACATCATCGAGTACGTCGCCGAATCTGAAGCTCGATAAGCCATCAAGAGGGGTGTTGGTGGGGGAAAGTTGCGGTGTCGATGCCGTAGCGGTGCGGGGCGTGGGGGTAGCTGAGCGGGGCGCCGTACAGGTCGAAAGGGGACGGCACGTAACTGAGTTCGCCGTAGGGGCTCGGGGTGGTCAGGAGGTCGGGATCCAGGATCGGCTGGACCGGCGTCTCGGGGGCCCGGCTGCGGAACAGCAGGTCGGCGGCCCGGACCAGGGACAGGTGGGCGATGCCGCTGACGCCGTGTTTCCGGCGGGCTGCGGCCAGGCCCACGACCGCCGCGACGATGCCGTAGCCGGTGGCGTGGTCCAGAGCCTGCACCGGTAGGGCTCCGGGGCGGCCGTCGCGCAGACGATAGACGTCGGCGATTCCCGTGGCGGCCTGGACGATGCTGTCGAAGCCCCGGCGCTGGGCCCAGGGGCCGCGATCGCCCCAGGCATCCAGGTTCACCACGATCAGCGACGGGTATTGCTCGCGCAGGACGGCGGGGGACAGGCCCAGCGCACCGTTGCGGTAGCCGAGCACCACCACGTCGGCCCGGGCCAGGAGGTCGTGCCGGGTTTGCGCGGATGCGACGAGGTCGAGCAGGGCCGTGCGCTTGCCGAAACCGCTGTCCACGTGCTGATCCTCGAGCTCGGGCAGGTGGGGCGGATCGATCCTCAGCACGTCGGCGCCGAGCGCGGCCAGGGTGCGGGTCGCGACCGGGCCGGCGACCACCCGGGTCAGGTCGAGCACCCGCAGGCCGGTCAGCGGCAGGTCGGTGCCCGGGCGCCAGGCGACCGAGGGCGAGGGTGAGACGTCGAAGGAGATCCAGTCGCGGGGTGGGGCTCCGGCTGCCATCGGTGAGGCCAGCCACTGCGCCCGGGTGCGCACGGCGGCCGCGATCCCCCCGGCCTCCCCGATCACCCGCTCCGCCTCGACGGAACCCAGACGCCGCAAGGCGTCCACGACGTCCTGCGCGGTGGAGGCCCCGAGCGCCCGACGCAACCGGGCCTCGTGATGCGGATAGTTCGCGTGGGTGCGCACCCAGCCGTCGGTGGTGGCGAAGAACCCCGACATCGACGCGAAGCCGATCGGACGTCGTCCGTCAATGCGCAGGTGCCCGAGGGAATCGAACGCGGCGGCGACCCGGAGGGAGGACGCGCGCAGCGCACCGGGGCGGTTCAGCAGGTCGTCGACGGCCGCGCAGGCCAGCCCGGTCGAGGCCAGGGCGAGTCCCTCCACGTCGAGCGCGCCGCCCCACCAGCGCCGCGGCCCGTAGGTGGGTTCGCCGGCGCCGATTTCCAGCGGAGGGAGGATCCGGTCCGTCATGCCAGCCTTCCGGAAGATACCCGCGGCGTAACCGCCGACCGCCCCATCATGCCGCACGGGTATCGACGGGCCGCGATCTCGCGTACCGTCCGGCGCCATGTTCTCGTTCGAGCAACTGCGCGGTTTCGTCGCCGTGGCCGAGGAACTGCACTTCGGCCGGGCGGCCACCCGGTTGTCGATGACGCAGCCACCGTTGTCCCGTCTGGTGCAGAAACTGGAACGCGAGGTGGGGGTGCGGCTGTTCGATCGGGACAGTCGCGGTGTGCGGCTGACGCCGGCCGGGACCGCGTTCTACGGCGAGGCCCGGCGGCTGCTGGCGCTGGCGGAGAGCGCGCCGCAGCAGGCGCGGCGCATCTCGGAGGGGTCGGCCGGCCGGTTGCGGGTGGGCTTCACCGCGGGGGCGGGGTACGGGGTGCTGCCGCGGTTGCTCAACCATCTGTCCGCGCAGCTGCCCGATCTGGAGCTGGAGCTGTTCGAGATGGTCAGCCGCGACCAGGTGGAGGCGGTGCAGGGTCACGAGATCGATCTGGGGCTGGCGCGTCCGCCGTTCGACGCGGCGACGTTCGGGCACCGGCTGCTGATGCGCGAGGCGCTGGTGGTCGCCGTCCCCGACACCCACCCGCTGACGCGGCTGGACCGTCCGGTGCATCCGGAGGATCTGGTCGCCGAGCCGCTGATCATGCACTCGGACGCCAAGGCCCGGTACTTCTACGACCTGGTGGTGGGGCTGATGCCGGTGCGGCACGACAACGTCGTGCACTCGGTGAGCCAGATCCTCACCATGGTCTGGCTGGTGCAGGGGGGACGAGGCGTCGCCCTGGTGCCGCACAGCACCGAACTGATCCGGGTGGACGGGGTGAGCTTTCTGCCGTTCGCCACCCCGACCCCGAAACCGGTTGAACTGCATCTGCTCTGGGCTCGCGACAGCCAGAACCCGGCGCTGCCGGTGGCGCTGGAGGCGTTGCGGAACCAGTAGGCGGCGCCGGGTCTCCGGCGCCGCCTGAACCGGACCTACAGGGCGCCGCCGGCGTCGACGACGTGCGTCGTGCCGGTGACGTAACGGCCGTCCTCGGTCACCAGGTACAGCACGGCGTTGGTGATGTCGATCGGCTCGGTGACCGGCACCGGGAGGGCGTTGAGCGTGTTGGCGGCGACGATGAAGTCGTCGTAGCCCGGCTTCTCCAGGTCGGGGCGGAACAACGCGTAGGTGGCGTCGTTCAGGATCATCGGGGTCTGCACCGTGGTGGGGTGGATGGTGTTGACCCGGATGTTGTGGGGGGCCCACTCCTTCGCGGCGGTCTTCATCAGCGAGACCAGACCGGCCTTGGCGGCCGAGTAGTGGCCGTTGTTGCCGTTGGCGACCATCGCGGCCAGCGAGCTGGTGATGACCACCGAGCCACCACGTCCACCATCGATGATGTGGGGAACGGTCGCCTTGAGGGTCTTCCAGGCGCCGGACAGGTTGATGTCGATCATCTCGTTCCACTGGTCCTCGGTGAGGTCCAGCAGCGGGGCCATGCTCGAGATACCGGCGTTGGCCAGGACGATGTCGAGACGACCGAACTCCGCGACACCCTCCTGGGCGACGGCGGTCAGCGCGGCCAGGTCACGGATGTCGGCCGTGCGGGCGATGATGCGGCGGTCCAGGGCCTCGACGGCCTTGACCGTCTCGGCCAGGTCCTCGGCGGTGGCGGTGGCGTACGGGGCGGACTCGACCTGGTCGACGATGTCGACGGCGATGATGTCGGCACCCTCCTCGGCCAGCTTGATCGCGTGGCTGCGGCCCTGCCCGCGCGCAGCTCCGGTGATGAACGCGACCTTGCCTTCGACGCGGCCCATGAGGCTCCTTCGGTGGTGGGAGAGAAGTTATGGCACAGCGTGACGTAACTTAACGAAGGGGGTTTGACCCTGTCCACCCCGTGATGCACCATTTCATGTCACGGTTTGTTGGGAGGCTCCATCGGCCGCACCATGACTTCCATGACACGACCTCCGGGTGGTCGCCCGGCCACGACCAGCGCGCGGGAGCTGGCCGACACCGCGCAGCGGCTGTTCCTGGAGTGTGGCTTCGAGAACGTGACCGTCGAGGACATCGCGGCCGCCGCCGGGGTGAGCCGGCGCACGTTCTTCCGGTACTTCTCGACGAAGTCGGACGTGCTGTGGGTGGAGACCCCGGGTGAGAACGAGCAGTTCGCCAAGCTCCTGGCTCACGCCGACCCGGCCCTGCCCTACGACCAGGTGATCACTCAGGCCGCGCTGATCACCCATCGCATCACCTCGCCCGGGCAGCGCGAATGGGCCCTGCACCGGGCGCAACTGGTGTTCAGCGCTCCGGCCGTACAGGCCCAGATCTGGGGTGCCTTCCAGGGATGGCGCAGCGAGGGAAGGGCTTTCGCGGCCCGGCAGACGGGGCTCGACGAGGATGGCTTCTTCCCGCTGGCGGTCGGGCAGGCACTGGTGGCGGCCATGCTGACCGCGCACGAGTACTGGGTCGAGAACCCCCAGACCGAGCTGGAACCGGCTCTGGTGCGGGCGCTCTCGCTTCATCTTCCCCCCGACCCCCGATTCGTGCGGGAGGGACGCTGAACGTCCCTCCCGCACGGACATCTCAATCAGCGATGTACGTCAGCCGCTTGTTGCAGAACTCGTCGAAGCCCAGTGGGCCCAGCTCGCGGCCGAAGCCCGAGCTCTTGGTGCCGCCGAAGGGCAGCTCCGCGGCCTCGCCGGCCGGGGTGTTGACGTTGGTCATCCCCACGTCCAGACGACGGGCGATGCGCTTGGCGCGCTCGGTGTCGACGCTGAAGACCGACCCACCCAGACCGAAACGGGTGGCGTTCGCCAGCTCGACCGCCTCGTCCTCACTGCTGACCTTGTAGACCACCGCGACCGGCCCGAACAGCTCCTCGCTGTAGGCCCGCATCTGCGGGGTCACCCCGGTCAGCACACCGGGGGAGTAGTGGGCCGCCGGGCCCTCACCCAGCACACCACCGGCGTGCAGGGTCGCGCCCCGGCCGACGGCCTCCTGCACCTGCTCGTCGATCGATTCGGCGGCCCGCCGCGAGGACATCGGGGCGTGGGCGGACGCGTCGATCGCCTGGGCCTTCTCGGTCAGCTGCGCGACGAACTCGTCGTACACCGAGTCCATCACGATCATGCGCTTGTTCGAGTTGCAGACCTGACCGTTGTTGTAGACCCGGAAGTCCCACGCCGTGGCGGCGAGCTTCGCCACGTCGTCGGTGTCCAGCACCACCATCGGGTCCGAGCCGCCCAGCTCCAGCACACACTTCTTCAGGTACTTGCCCGCCAGCTGCGCCACGACCGCGCCGGCCCGCTCCGAGCCGGTCAGCGACACGCCCTGCACGCGCTGGTCGGCGATGATCGTCTCGATCTGGTCGTGCGTGGCGAAGACATTGACGTACGCGCCCTCGGGGACACCCGCGTCCTTCATGATCTGCTCAACGGCCAGCGCCACCTGCGGCACGCTCTCGGCGTGCTTGAGGATCACCGTGTTGCCCAGCACCAGGTTGGGCGCCGCGAACCGGGCGATCTGATAGGTCGGGAAGTTCCACGGCATGATGCCCAGCACCGGGCCCACCGGGCGCCGCTCGACCACGGCCGTGCCACCGGTGTCGCTGCTGGTCGGGATCGTCTGGTCGGCACCCAGCCGCGGGCCCTGGGTGGCGTAGTAGTCGAAGATCGCCTGGCTGAACTCCGACTCCTCCTTGCCCTCGTCGTAGGCCTTGCCCATCTCCTGCTGCGACAGCTTCGCCAGTTCCTGCGCGCGCTCGCCGAACAGCTCGGCCACGCGCTTCACCACGGCGGCGCGCTCTTCCAGCGAACGGTTGCGCCAGGCGGTGAAGGCCGTGTGGGCTCCGGCGATCGCCGACTCGATCTCGGCGTCCGTCGCGAAGGGGAAGGTCTTCAGCACCTCACCGGTAGCGGGGTCGGTGACCTGGTACGACGGCTGCGTAGGGCTCATGCGCTTCTCCTGCAGGGGCTGGTGGTTGCGTCGGGGCTGAGCCTAGTTTGCCCTCGTGGACCTCAACGATGCGGCCGTGGATCTCGCCGGTCTCGACGAACTGCTCAATGACGACGAACGGGATGTTCAGCGTGCCGTGCGCACCATGGCACAGTCCCGGATCGCCCCCTATGTGGCCGACTGGTTCGAGCGCGGAACGGTGGACGACCCCCGCGGGCTGGTGAGGGAACTGGGTGAGCTCGGGGTGCTGGGGATGCACCTGACCGGCTACGGCTGCGCCGGTCTCAGCGCCACCGAGTACGGGCTGACCTGCCTGGAGCTGGAGGCCGTCGACTCGGGCATCCGCTCCCTGGTCTCGGTGCAGGGATCGCTGGCGATGTACGCGCTGTGGCGGTTCGGCTCGGAGGAGGTCAAGACGCAGTGGCTGCCGGCGATGGCGGCCGGGGACGCCGTGGGCTGCTTCGGGCTGACCGAACCCGATCACGGCTCGGACCCCTCGGGAATGACGACGCGCGCCCGGCGGGACGGCTCGGACTGGGTGATCAACGGCGGCAAGATGTGGATCACCAACGGCTCGATCGCCGATGTCGCGGTCATCTGGGCACAGACGGACGAGGGCATCCGCGGTTTCGCGGTGCCCACCTCCACCCCTGGTTTCTCCGCCGTCGAGATCCGGCACAAGCTGTCGCTGCGGGCCTCGATCACCAGTGAGCTGACCATGGACGAGGTGAGGGTGCCCGAGGAGTGTGTCTTTCCGGAGGTGCGGGGGCTGGGCGGTCCCCTGACCTGTCTGGCCGAGGCCCGCTTCGGGGTCGTCTGGGGGGCCATGGGGGCCGCCCGTACCTGCCTTTCCACTGCACTGCGGTACGCGGTGGAGCGCTCGCAGTTCGGCCGCCCGGTCGCCGGGTTCCAGCTCACCCAGCAGAAACTCGCCGACATGGAACTGGAGTACGTCAAGGGCATGCTGCTGGCCATGCATCTGGCCCGGCGTAAAGACGCCGGAACGTTGCGGTCCGCGCAGGTCAGCCTGGGCAAGCTGAACAATGTGCGGGAGGCCCTGGAGATCTGCCGGACGGCCCGCACGATTCTCGGGGCGAACGGAATTTCGCTGGAGTACCCGGTGATTCGGCACATGAACAACCTCGAGTCGGTGCTCACCTACGAGGGCACCGTGGAGATGCACACCCTGGTCATCGGAAAGGCACTGACCGGGATCGACGCGTTCCGCTGAATTGCGCTGAACGGCTGGTGATGGTGACCGCGGATCACGTCGAGGTGAATCACTGGTTGTTGTCGCGGGCCGGGATGCTGTAGGCGATCGAGCGGAACTCGCCCCATCGGACCCACTCGGCCACCCAGTCCTGCATCTCGCTGGCGAAGCGGTGGGCGACCTGGTCGAGGGTCTCGGCGTCGTGGGGGTGCTCCGGTGACCAGAGGCAGTACTGGAACTGGCCGCCGGCCCGGACGATGACGGTGAGCTCGGTGAGGCGGAGCGCGCCGGGGGAGTTCTGGGGCTCGGCCCAGTCGTGCACATCGCCGTTGGTCCAGCCGAGGGCGTACTCCTCGAGCTCACCTTCCCGCAGCATCCACGCGAGCACCGGTTCGACCACCCGCTTGCGGACGTCCTCCAGGGCGAACGGATCGAAGGGGTCACCGGCGCCGGGGCCCGGGTGAGGCGGGACTACGGGGGTGGTCACGGTGGGCCTCCGGGGTTCCGGGCGCGGGTGCGCCGGAAAATACTTCGCGTCACGGTGACGACGAGTTCATGATGGCATTCATGTCCTGGACGAACCCTGACGAACGTCTGGCCGCGATCCGTGCGCGGCACGCCGCCGGGAAGAAGCAGAAATTCATCTTCTTCTGGGGGCATCGCCCGGAGCGGGACGGGCGGGTGGGGCAGGGATGCTTCAGCCAGTGGTGGCCGTCGCCGTTCACGGTCGACGGTGTCACCTACGGCACGGCCGAGCACTGGATGATGGCCGGTAAGGCGCGCTTGTTCGGGGACGAGCCGGTGCTGGCGAAGATACTGGCCGCGCCCTCCCCGGCGCAGGCGAAGCAGCTGGGTCGTCAGGTGCGGGGTTTCGACCAGGATCGCTGGCTGGAGCACCGGTACCAGCTGGTCGCCGAGGGGAACCTGGCCAAGTTCGGTCAGTACCCGAAGTACGCCGAGGTGCTGCGCGCCTCCGGCTCCCGGGTGCTGGTCGAGGCCAGCCCGGTCGACCGGATCTGGGGCATCGGCCTGGCGGCCGACAACGAGGCGGCGACCGATCCCACGCGCTGGCGGGGTCTCAACCTGCTGGGGTTCGCCCTGATGGACGTCCGCGAGGTATTCCTGCGCGAAGCCTGATGCGCCGAGCGCGAACAGCGGTCCGGTTCTGTCGGTGGTCGCCATTAGGGTCGCCGGTGTGACCCTGACCCTCATGGCCGTCCATGCCCACCCCGACGACGAGGCCACCGGTACCGGTGGCGTGTTCGCCAAGGCCGTTTCCGAGGGCATCCGCACCGTGCTCGTCACCTGCACCGACGGGCGCTGCGGCGACGGTCCGGGCGGGGTCAAGCCGGGCGATGCCGCCCACGACGCCGAGGCTGTGGTGAAGGTGCGCGCGGGCGAGCTGGAGCGCAGTGCGAAGGTTCTGGGGCTCGAAGTGGTCGAGCAGCTCGGCTACCACGACTCCGGGATGATGGGCTGGGACACCAACACGCTGCCGGGGGCCTTCTGGAACACCCCGGTGGCCGAGGCGGCCGCTCGTCTGGCCGACCTGATGCGCACCCACCGGCCCGACGTCGTCGTCACCTACGACGCCAATGGTGTGTACGGCCATCCCGACCACATCCAGGCTCACCGCATCACCATGGCCGCCGTGGAGCTGCTTGCCGGCGAGCCGTGGCAGCCCTCGAAGGTGTACTGGTCCTCACCGCCCTACTCGCAGATGAAGATGTGGGGCGACCTCACCCGGGAGTTCGGCACCGAGGCGGAGAAGGCCGAGATGGCCACGATGGAGGCCGGGATGAACGCCGCTCTGGCCCGCGGTGACCGGCTCCCGATGGGTCTGCCCGACGAGGAGCTCACCACCTGGGTTGACGTGAAGGCCTGGAACCAGCAGAAATTCGACGCCCTGTCGGCTCACGCCAGCCAGTCCGACAGCGCGCAGATGCTCGCGCTCGGGGTCGAGCGGTTCGGCGCGATGATGGGCGTGGAGACGTTTCAGCTGGTCGGCGCCGCCCTGGGCGCCACGCGCGAGACCGATCTGTTCGAGGGCCTGGAGCGCTGACACCTCGCGTCGCCGGGCCCGCACGGCCCGGCGGCCGGCTTCACCAGCCCCACTCCTCTACCTGCCAGCCGTTCTGCGGGTCGCCCACGAGCTTGACCACCTGGGTGTTCAGCAGCGGATGGGCCGCGGTGTAGGCGCCGTCGACGTCCGTGGCCCGCATCGCGACCCAGGTGCGGATCGCCGAGCCGTGACTGACCACCGCGGCACACTCGACGCCGGTCGCCGCGATCTCCCCGATCGCGCGGTCGAACCGGGCCAGGGCCTCGTCACCGGTCGGGCCGCCGGGCATCTGCACACCCGTGTTGCCGGCGGCCCAGCTCATGGTGATCTTCACGTAGAGGTTGACCGACTCGTCGTCGCTCTTCATCTCCAGATCGCCGGCGTCCCACTCCCGGATGCCGTCATGAATGGCGACCTCCAGCCCGCGGGCCTTCGCCAGCGGCGCCACGGTCTGCTGCGTGCGCACCAGCGTGGTCGCGTGCAGGGCGTCGATCGACTCGTCCTTCAGTCGCTCCACCAGCAGCTCGGCCTGCTCATGGCCCAGATCGGTGAGGTCGGCGCCGGGGCGTGCGGTGTCCAGGGCGCCGATCACGTTGGAATGAGTCTGACCGTGGCGGATGAGCAGCAGGCGCATGCGGATGCCGTTTCTGTGCGGGGATTCTGTGCGGGCCTCCATCCTCGCTCAGCCCACGGTCACCGGTGCTGCCTGGGCCGGGAGACGCGTGCCACCTGTGCTCGACCGTGCTCGACCGTGCTCGATCGGGTGAGGGCCAGACCCGGTAAGCGGCTGTTCAGCGGACTTCCTACAATGACCGGGCCGAGCGCAGCGGCGCGATCGGTCCACCACGGGTCCGATCCGGGAAAGAACACATGAATCTTTATCTGCGCCTGTTCCTGCTCAGCCTCGTCGTCCGGCTCCGGCCGAAGGTCTCCATGTGGGAGGGCACCCGCACGCCGTTCCGGGTTCTGCCCAACGACCTCGACCTGTTCCGGCACGTCAACAACAGCCGTTACCTGGGATTCTGCGACCTCGGCCGCCTCGACCTGATGACTCGCGCCGGTTACTGGGCCGAGGTCAAGCGTCGCGGCTGGTTCCCTGTCGTCGCCGCCCAGACCATCACCTACCGGCGCTCGCTCACGCTCTGGCAGAAGTTCCATGTGCACACGCGGATGCTCGGCTTCGACGAGCGCAACTCGTACATCGAGCAGACCTTCCTGCGCGGTGACGAGATCATGGCCCGCGCGGTGATCCAGATCCGGTTCCTCAAGCGCACGGGTGGCTCGGTGACGCACGCGGAACTTCAGGACGCCGTCGGCGCCTATCCCGCCGACCTGGAACTGCCGCTGTGGGTGCGGGAGTGGGCCGACAGCGTCCGGATCTCCAAGAGCACTCCGGTGGGTGACGGCGAAAGGCCGCTTGCCTGAGCTACCGACTGCTGGACGGTGCGTACAACAGTGTCACGCGTGCCGTGATGACGTTCGCGACTCCCCTTCGGCGCTCTGTGGCTGAACGGGTCCTGGTCGTTGTGTACACCTGGTACATCCGGTACCGGATGTACCAGGTGTACACAACGACCAGAGTTGCTCGGCCTGCGCCGGCCTGCGCCGGCCTGCGCCGGCCTGCGCCGGCCTGCGCCGGCCTGCGCCGGCCTGCGCCGGCCTGCGCCGGCCTGCGCCGGCACTGGTGCTGGCACCACGAACCCTTGCGGGAGCGCGCGTCCATGGCCGGGTGATTTCTGTGCGCTATGACGGCACGGAAATCACCCGGTCATAGCTCCTCGGCTGCCGGGGCGTGCATTGGTAGCCGCAGCGCTGGGGCTCTCAGCAGAGAATGCTCACGGGTAGCGAATCGCGAAGACGGGTGACGAATCACGAAGCCGGGTAGCGGATCATGAAGATGTCGAGCGAGTCCTCGTGCTCGAACACGAACCCGTGACGTTCGTAGAGACGCCGGGCGGGGCTGCCCTGAAGGACGTCCAGGCGCACGACGACGCCGTCAGCATCGCACTCCTCGAGCAGCGTCGTCAGGACGGCGCTGCCGATGCCGTGCCCCTGATGATCGGGATACAGGTAGAACTGCTCGATCCAGCGGCAGTCCGGCGCCTGCCGTAGCGCCACGCACCCGGCGAACTGGCCACCCACCTCGATGATGCGCGAATTGGCGGGAACGAAGCGCTCGTACAGGTAATCGCGCGCAGACTGCTCGTTCCAGGGGCGCAGGCGCTCCAGATGCTCGCGGATCACCAGGACCTTCAGGTCGGCAATGCGCTCCAGATCATCTGGGGTGGTGGGGCGGAAGGTCCAGTCTGCCATGGGGGAATAGTAGACAACCGACCACGAGATCTGTTGTCACGGGCCTGTGGTGGGTCTCTCGGCCACTGTGCGCCCGGCTGGTGCGGCGCACCGCCTGGAGTCAGTCGATGAAGGCGATGGCGTCGACCTCGACCAGGTATTCGGGGGAGGCCAGGGCGGCCACACCGATGCCGGTGAGCGGGGCCTGGATGGTGACGCCGAGCTTCTTCTCGGCGCGCGCGATGCCTTCGCCGGAGGCCGCGACCAGTTCCGGGGTCATGTTCACGGCGTAAACGTTGATCTTCGCGACGTCGTCGAAGGTGGCGCCGGCCTCGGCCAGGGCGGTGGCGACGTTGAGGTAGCACTGCTCGACCTGGGCCACGTAATCACCTGCGCCGACGGTGTTCCCGTCCTGGTCGACGGAGACCTGGCCAGCCATGAACACCATCTTCGAGCCGCTGGCGATCGAGACGTGACGGTACAGCGGGACCTCGGCCAGGCCGGCGGGGTTCTTCAGGGTGATGGACATGGATGTCTCCTGGAGGTCGATGGATGGGGGGAGCCCCCGCTCTTCTCCGGAAACATAACATGGCAATGCCATCTATCATCGGGGCATGGCGAGACCGAAGGATCCGGCCGTGCGCTCGATGCTCATCGAGCGGGCCGGGCAGATGCTGCGCACCCGTGAGCCGATCACGCTCCGGTCGCTGGTGGCCGACACCGGCTACTCGACCATGGCCGTGTACACGCACTTCGGCAGTATGGACGGGCTGTGGACGGCCCTGCGGCAGGAGGGTCATACCCGTATGGGCGTGCTGTTCCGGGCCGTGCCGATCACGGATGACCCGGTGCTGGACCTGGCCGCGCACGCCACCGCGTACATCCACAACGCGCTGCAGCACCCAGACCTCTACCGGGTCATGTTCGACGCGACGTTCGGCCTGGAAGACGACCAGGCCGCGGACGATGGGCTGGAGTGCATGGTCCAGGCAGCCGCCCGGGGAATCGACGCCGGCCGGTTCGCCGCGGAGTTCGCACCGCTCGACCTCGCGGTGCAGACCTGGGCCGTGACCCACGGCCTGGCCGCCCTGGTCGCCACCGGCCCCCAGTCGCACGAAACCCTGCGCCAAGGGCCGATTCTGCTGGAAGGCCTGTTCGAGCGGGTGGGCGACGAACCGGACCGTTGCCGCGCCTCGGTCAACAGGGCCTGGCAGGAATCGGGGCTGCCGCACCGATAGGAACGTGGTGCGGCCGTGGCTGGTTGGACAGAGGCTGGAGGCTGCCGGAGCTAGCAGGGCCGTCGGGGTGGCCAGAAGCGCCTGAGTGGCCAGATACGCCTGAGTGGCCGGGTGGTGTGGCCGGGTGGTGTGGCCGGGTGGAGTGGCCGGGTGTGCTCAGGTGCCGGGCCAGGGCACGATCTGGCAGGCTTTTCGATATGCGTCCGATGGGCAGTGGAGACGTTGATCAGGTCGTGGCCGAGATGGTCCGGGTGCTCAGCCCACGTCCTGGGTCTCGAGAGCTTCCACCGGCCAGGCCCGGACCGGCAGAGCCTAAACTGCGCTCATGTTGCGTGTCACCGGCCTGAACAAGAGCTACGGCTCCCGAACAGTCCTGTCCGACGTCACATTCGAGGTTCCCGCCGGTGGCATCGCGGCGCTGGTCGGGCCGAACGGGGCGGGGAAGTCGACGTTGCTCGACTGTCTCGCGGGAGCTGCGCCGATGGACTCCGGCACCGTGGAGATCCTGGGCCGGCCCTCGCAGCCGTCGTCGGCCGGCCACTGGCAGTCGGTCTACGGGGTGCTCAACGACTTCACCTGGCTACCGGGGCTCACCGTCACCGATCACCTGATGTTGTTGCAGCCACGTCCGGCGCACGACGTCCGCGCAGCGCTCGCGGCCTTCGGGGTGCCTGACGTGGGCGACCACAAGCCGACCGCCCTGAGCTCGGGGCAACGTCAGCGGGTGGCCCTGGCCACGGCTCGGGTGCGGCCCTGGCACGTGCTGCTGCTCGACGAGCCCGAGGCCCACCTCGACGTCGCGGGGGTCGGCGTCCTGGCTCGCGAACTGCTGGCGATGCTCACCCCCGAGCGGTGCATCCTGCTGTCCACCCACGACTCGTCACTGCTGCGGGCCCTGGACTGCCCGCAGATCAGCCTGGCCGGCGAGGTCGTGCGATGAGGCGTCCCTATGCCGAGCAGGCGGTCTCCGCCCTCATCGCGCTGCCGATGTTCGGCTCCACCCTCTGGTCCGTCGGCCACCAGATACTGCCCGCCGTGCTCCGGGCCGCGCAGGAGCGAGGTTTCTCCCCCGAGCTCCTGGCGCTCGCCACCGGTCTGGCCCTGGCCGGGATCTGTTTGCAGGCACTGTATTTCGCCGGGCCGATCGCGGCCTCGGCGGCCCAGCAGCAATGGCTGCCCACCGGAGACGTGCTCGGGCGCGACCGGATGCTGACCTGGCTGGTCGTGACGGCGGTGATCGCCCTGCTGGTCGTTCTGGCGGTACTGGTGGCCCGGGCGATGGGCTGGCCGGGTCCGCCCGTCGCGCTGGGTGTCGCCCTCGTGTTCTGCGCGAGCCTGATGACGATCGTCCAGCTCCAGAGACGGGACGCCCCGGGCCTGGTGGCCCTGCTGTCGGCCCTCCTCCTGCTCACCGCCCTGACTCTGGCCGCAGCCCAGGCCTGGTCACTTCCCATCGGTGCGGCCGTCGGTTCCGGCGCCGCTCTCGTGACCGGTTTGAACCAGGGGCTTCGACTCACCCGGGCCCTCGGCACCGCGCACCCCCTCGTCCCCCGCTGGCAGCTGATCCGGGGCCACACCAACCGCTGGTCGGTGAACGCCGGCATCCTCGCGCTGGACAGCGACATCGTCCAGGCCGTGCACGAGAGCCAGGGCCGTCCGACCCGCAAACCCGTGCCGGCATTCTGCTACCGGACACCGACGGCACTCGCCGGCGTCGTCCTCTGGCGGGCCCTCACCGGTGCGTTCCTGCCCACGGCGGCCCTGGTGCTGACCGGTCTGATCGCCGCCCGTCTGTTCGGGCCGGGGGCCGGGCTCGCCGTGTTCGTGGTGCTGCAGTACCGGCTGACCACGGCCACCGGGCGCAGCGCCGAGAGCTGGCGGGAATCTCCGGCGTTGCAGCGTATCTGGGGTCACCGCTCGACGTCGGCCGAGCTGTTCGCGCCAGTGCTCGTCAGTGCCCTGCTGGTCGCCGGCCTGGCCTGGACGGCCGTGTCCGCACCGCTCCCGGCGGTTCTCGTGCTCCTGGCGGTCCCGCCCCTGGCGCTGTGGCGCCGGGACCAGGCCCGCCGCTGCGAAGGACTGACGCTGCTGGCCACCCCGGCCGGGCCACTGCCGATCCAGACCGTGAACCGGGCCGTCGCCGGGTACGACGTGCTGGTCGTTGCGGCGCTCGTCGTTCTGGCTCTTTAGCGCCGCAGGTCTTCGAGTCCGGCGAGCAGACTCTCCAGGCCGAGCCGGAACGCCCGCTCCGAGCGGTCTCCCGGCTGGGCCAGGGTCGCCCCGCGGGCCCGCGACAGGGCGGAGTCCGGGTCGCCACTGTCGGCCCAGACCTCGACCGGGGCCCCGGCGTCCAGGGCCGAGCCGAGGATGAAGCTGTCCAGCACCGTCATCACGTGCAGCAGGTCCTGGTCACCGAAACCCGCGTCGTGCAGCACCTGCGCCAGGGTCTCGTAGGAGGCGAGTGTGGCCGGGTGGGCCACGGTCTGCGCAGTCATCAGAGGCACCACCGCCGGGTGGGCGGCGTAGGCGGCGCGGTACGAGGTGGCCCAGCGTGCGGTGAAGTCGCGCCAGGTCTCACCCGGGCGGCGGTCGGACAGCATCGCGGACACCGACAGCAGCCCGCGGATGCCCTCGATCACCTCTTCGCGGCCACCTTTCACGTGGTGGTAGAGCGAGGAGGTGCTGACGCCGAGTTCCCGGGCGAGCGCAGGCAGGGCGAGGGTGCCGGTGGCGTCGAGCTGGGCCAGGGCGGCGTGCAGGATTGCCTCGCGCGAGAGCAGAGGCTTGGCGGGGCGGGCCATTCAGGTCAGCCGGATCGGCCGGATCGGCCGGGTCAGCGGGATCAGCCGGGTCGGCCGGGTCAGCGGGGCTGCTGCTGGGTGATGCAGTGGATGCCACCGCCGAAGGCGAAGATGTCGCGGGCGTCGACGCTGACCACGGTGCGGTCGGGGTAGGCGGTCTGCAGCACGGCCCGGGCCTGCTCGTCGCGGGGGTCGTCGAACGAGCAGAGCACCACCACGTCGTTGGCCACGTAGTGGTTGACGTAGGAGTGGTCGACGAGTTCGCCGTCCACCTCGTGGCGTTCGGGGGCCAGTAGCTCGATGACCTCCAGGCGCTGGCCGCGGGCGTCGGTGGCCTCGCGCAGGATTGCCGAGACCTCTTGCGAGACGGCGTAGTCCGGGTGACCGGGGTCGGTCTGGGTGTGCACGACGACGGTGCCCGGGCGGGTGAACGCGGCGACGATGTCGACGTGGCCGCGGGTGCCGAACTCGCCGTAGTCGGCGGTCAGGCCGCGGGGCAGCCAGATCGCGGTGGTGGTGCCGAGCTGGGCGTGGATCTCGGTCTCGACGTCCTCGCGGGTCCAGCCGGGATTGCGGTCGGGGTCGAGCTGCACGGTCTCGGTCAGCAGCACGGTGCCCGCGCCGTCGACGTGCAGGCCGCCGCCCTCCTGAGTGAGGGTCGAGGTGCTGACCGGAAGGTCGGCGCGTTCGGCGATCGCGGTGGCCACGTAGGCGTCCAGGTCCCACTTCGCCCATTTCTGGGCGCCCCACCCGTTGAAGCACCAGTCGACGGCGATCAGGCCGTCGTCCTGACGTACGAACGTGGGCCCGGAATCACGCAGCCAGGCGTCGTCGATGGCGACCTCGACCAGCTGGATCCGGGGGTCGAGCAGCGCTTTGGCGGCGGAGTCGTCACCGGGGGCGACGAGCATCGAGACCTGTTCGTACCCGGCGACGGTGTTCGCGACGGTGCTCCAGGCGGTGCGCGCGCGGGCCAGGTCGGGCCCACCGGTCTCACCGAACGTGGGGTTGGGCGTGGGGAAGGCCATCCAGGTGCGCTCGTGCGCTTCCCATTCGGCAGGCATGTGGCGTCCGGCGTGCATGGGTCCTCCGGGGGTCGGGCGTGCCCCCACCTTAACCGAAACGATTTCGATTAAGGTGGGCGGCATGCGGTTGACCCCCACCGAGCGTGACCGTCTGCTGATCTTCACGGCCGCCGAACTGGCCAGGTCACGACGATCGCGCGGCCTGCGGCTGAACATTCCGGAGGCCACGGCGCTGATCGCCGACACGGTGTGTGAGGCCGCGCGCGACGGTGCCCGCCTGGCTCAGGCGATGGAGGCGGGGCGCACGGTACTCGGCCCGCACGAGGTGCTGCCGGGCGTCGTGGACGTCGTGGACCGCGTCGAGGTGGAGGCCGTGTTCGACGACGGTACCCGTCTGGTGGTGGTCACGGAGCCGTTCGCAGGACCACATGGATCACTGGGCGAGGATGCCCCGGGCGCGTTGCTGCCCGGCCCCGCCCAGCCGATCACCTTCCCCGACGCGCTGAGGATCCCGGTGACCAACACGTCCCCCGTTCCCATCAGCGTCACCTCGCACTTCCACTTTTTCGAGGTCAACCCCCGTCTGCGGTTCGACCGGCGGGCCGCTTACGGACGACGACTCGCCATCGACGCCGGCGGCACCGTGCGCTTCGATCCGGGTCAGACCCGGGAGGTCGACCTGACCCCGATCGGTGGTGCCCGCGTCGTCATCGGTTTCGCGGGCCTGGTCGACGGCTCTCTGGACGCCCCCGGCGCGATCGACGCCGCCCTCGAGAAGGCCCACGCCTGCGGGTATCTGGACACCGCAGCGGAGGATCAGGCATGAGC
This sequence comes from Kineosporia mesophila, assembly GCF_021129235.1. Taxonomy (GTDB): domain Bacteria; phylum Actinomycetota; class Actinomycetes; order Actinomycetales; family Kineosporiaceae; genus Kineosporia; species Kineosporia mesophila. Next base: position 4,897 of record NZ_JAJOMA010000027.1, on the reverse strand, counting down.
CTCACCGGAACCGACTACGCCGGCGCCTACGGACCCCGCGAGGGCGATCGCATCCGCCTCGGCGACACCGGCCTGGTGATCGAGGTCGAGGCGGACTCCCAGCGGCCGGGGGAGGAGTTCCTGGCCGGGTTCGCCAAGACCGCCCGCGACGGTATGCATCTCAAGGCCGCCCGGGTGAGCGAGACCTGTGACGTGGTGATCTCGAACGTGGTCGTCATCGACGCGGTGCTGGGCATCCGCAAGGTCTCGATCGGGATCCGGGAGGGCCGCATCAGCGCGATCGGCCGGGCCGGAAACCCGGACACCCTGGACGGGGTGGACGTCGTGGTCGGCACCGGCACCACGATCGTGCCGGGGGAGGGCCTGATCGCCACGGCGGGAGCCATCGACACCCACGTGCACCTGCTCAGCCCCCGCATCATGGAGGCCTCGCTGGCCAGCGGTGTCACCACGATCATCGGGCAGGAGTTCGGCCCGGTCTGGGGCGTCGGCGTGAACTCGCCCTGGGCCCTGCGCCACGCTTTCAACGCGTTCGACGCCTGGCCGGTGAACATCGGCTTCCTGGGCCGGGGTTCGGCCTCCGAACCGGGCTCGTCGGTGGAGGCGCTGGTCGAGGGCGGAGCCTGCGGGTTCAAGGTGCACGAGGACATGGGCGCCCACGCCCGCGCCCTGGACACCGCGCTACGGGTGGCCGAGGAACACGACGTGCAGGTCGCGCTGCACACCGACGGCATCAACGAGTCCCTGTCGGTGCAGGACACGCTCGCCGTGCTGGAAGGGCGCACGATCCACGCGTTCCACATCGAGGGCTGCGGCGGCGGGCACGTGCCGAACGTGCTGAGCCTGGCCGGGGAACCCAACGTGATCGGCTCGTCCACCAATCCGACCCTGCCGTTCGGGCGCGACGCGGTCGCCGAGCACTTCCACATGATCATGGCCGCGCACGGCCTCAAGGAAGACCTGCCCGGCGACGCGGAACTGGCCCGCGACCGTATCCGGGCCGGCACGATGGGCGCCGAGGACGTGCTGCACGACCTGGGCATCATCCCGATCACCTCCTCCGACGCCCAGGGCATGGGCCGCGCGGGGGAGACCGTGCGCCGGACCTTCGCCATGGCCGGGAAGATGAAGGCCGAACTGGGAGCGCCGGAGCGGAACGACAATGCCCGTGCTCTGCGGTACATCGCCAAACTGACGGCCAATCCGGCGATCGCGCACGGCCTCTCCCACGAGATCGGCACGCTCGAGGTGGGCAAACTCGCCGATGTCGTGCTGTGGCGTCCTCAGTTCTTCGGTGCGAAACCCGACCTCGTGCTCAAGGCGGGTTTTCCCGCCTACGGGGTCACCGGTGACCCGAACGCCGCGATCGACCGGGCCGAACCTCTGGTCTACGGGCCGCAGTTCGGCGGGCACGGCGCGACCGCGGCCGATCTGTCGGTCGCGTTCACCTCCCAGGCCGCCGCCCAGGACGGCAACGACACCATGACCACCCGCCGCCGGCGCGTCGGCGTGCGCGGCACCCGCGGCATCGGCCCCGCCCAGATGCTGCTCAACCACCGCCTCGCCACCGTCCGCGTCGCCCCCGAATCCGGGCTGGTCACGGTCGACGGCGAGCCCGTCACCTCCACCCCGGCCGAGTCCACCGCACTCAACCGTCTCTACTTCCTCTGACCCCCGCGTCCTCAGGCAGCGCCGTTTTGATCCAGCAGGGCACCCATGGAGGGCGCGTCAACCGGACGATCCGGGGGACGTCGCGCGCGGGGTGGGCACCTCACCCGCGACGCCGCCCACCGCATCGCCCGGCGGGTCACCCAGGAACGGCAACGCGAGCCCGCCCGCGCCTGAACCTCGCTTGTCCTACTCACCCGGTAACCACTACCAATAGGATCATGGCTCTGGGGTGGAAGCTGGTCATCGACAGTCACGACGCGATCGCGCTCGCCGGTTTCTGGGCGGCGGCGCTGGAGTACACGCCCGAAGACCAGAACGCCCTGATCGAGCACCTGGTCGGGGCCGGGCAGCTGCCCCCGGCCGCGGTGGTGGAGCACGAGGGCCGCCGGTACTTCCGGGGGATGGCCGCGATCCGGCATCCCGACGACCCGTTCGACGCCTTCACCGGCATCGGGCAGGGGCGGCGGCTGCTGTTCCAGGAGGTGCCCGAGGAGAAGACGGTGAAAAACCGGCTCCACATCGACGTGCACCGGGGTTCGGGATCACTGGACGATCTGGTGGCCCGGCTGGAGGGTCTCGGCGCGACCCGGGTGAACGAGGTGGACCAGGGGCCGGCCGGGCGCTGGTGGGTTCTGCGCGACCCGCAGGGCAACGAGTTCTGCTGTTCCTGAGCTTCTTTCAGCCCTTGTCGACCTGGCCGGCGAAGTCGAGCAGGGCATCGGCCAGGGCCTGCGGGGTTCCCTGGGCGATCAGGTGGCCGACATTTCCGAGGTCGGATGGCGGTGACCAAGCAGGCGGCCGCGAAGACCGTCACCGCTCTGGAGGAACGCGGCTACCTGGCCCGCGCGCCTGATCCGGGCGACGCCAGCGCCTCTACGTCACCGCACATGGGCGCGAGATGAACAGACCTCGGCTCACCGTGCTGTCGGATGTTCCTTCAGGAAGGCGTGGTTGACCGCGAGGAGCTCGTCCAGGGCGTGGCGGGCGGTGACGAGCTCGTCGATGACGGAGGTGATCCGGCTCCGTTCGCGGCTCAGGGTCTCCCAGGAGTGGAGGGCCTCGTCGGCGTCCGGTGCTGCCCGGCACACGGCCAGGCCGTTGAGTAGGCCGGCGATCACCCGGGTGGGCAGGCCGGCGGCCAGGAACGCCCGAATCTCCTGCACCCGGGGCACATCGGCTTCGTCGTAGTGCCGCTGCCCTCCGGGAGACCGGGTGGTGCTCAGCAGTCCCTGGTTCTCGTAGTACCGCAAAGACCGTTGACTGACACCGGTCCGGGCGGACAGATCGCCGATCCGCATCCTGCTCCCTGTCGTGTGCTGCGTCACATCGGCTTGTCCCTGACATGCATGTCAAGTTTTAGCGTAGCCGCACCACGCCGCATCCAGCGGTCGAGACGGCAGGAGAACACAATGATCAAGCTTGCTTTCATGGTCAGGCGGATCGAGGGCATGAGCCCCGAGGAGTTCGTCCGGCACCACCGGGAGCAGCATGCACCGCTGTTCGCCTCGATCCCGGAGGCGAAGCAGTACGTCCGGAGGTACACCATTTCCCACCCGATCGAAGCCCCGAACTACCCGGCGCCGACCTATGACGGTCTCACCGAGATCTGGTTCGACAACTGGGCCGACCACGACGCGTTCTTCGCCTCGGACAACTACAAGACCCTCGTCCAGCCGGACGAGCCCACCTTCGTCTCCTTCGAGACCAGCTTCAGCCTGGTCACCGAGGAGAGAACCGTGATCTGACAAGCTCGACGAGCCACGCCGCGATCCGGCCCCGGTGTGGCTCGTCGGTGACGCCCGCCATCGGCGAGTCTCAGTGAACGGTGAAGAATTGCTCGCTCTGAATGGCATCGAGGCCACCTATCTCCTGCTCGTCCTCGTCGGCATTGCCGTGAGCCTGATGGCGATGTGGCAGGGAGAGGACCGGCGACTCGGCCGGGCAGCCATCATTGCAGCCGTGGTGATTCCCTGGGCCGGTTCGCTGCTCGCCCTGGCCTACGGCGTGAATTCCCTCGTGCGGCGTCGGCCTCGAGAAATGCGTGACGGGAGCGGCCCCAGCGGTCACCACCGACAGCGGACCGGTGAGTAGCACCATTGCCGCGGGGAAGATCATGTGATGGGGTCGCGCCATGGAGTCCCCTCGTCGCGACCTGCTCCGCTGGCAGTTCGACCTGGCCTGGTCGTTCTTCGAGTACCACCTGGAGCGTCTGGAGGCCGAGGACTTCCTCTGGGAGCCCGGGCCGCTGTGCTGGACCCTGCACGCACAGGCCGACGGGAGCTGGGTGCCCGACTGGGCGGAGAGCCAGCCCGACCCCATCCCGGTGCCCACCATCGCCTGGACCAGCTGGCATCTGGGCTGGTGGCTGGGCGCTGCGCTCGACCGGGCCAACGGTGGCGCTCTCCGCGATCCGTCCGAGGTGGAGTACCCGGGAATCGGGGACGCGGCGGTCGACTGGCTGCGCACGCTCGGTTCGCAGTGGCGGAGTTTGCTGGACGAGATTGAGGACGAGGCGCTCGACGCGCCTTCCTTGTTCCCCTGGCCGGTGGAGGCCGAGCGGAGCCTGGCCGACATGGCCGGATGGGTGAACGCGGAGCTGATGAAGAACGCCGCGGAAATCGGGACACTGCGACTGCTGCGCGCGTCTGCCACCCGTCCCTAGCGCTGCGGCACTGTCTCTAGAACTGGGGCCCTGTCTCTAGCACTGGGGCACGACCCCGAGCGCTGCCGGCAGGACCGGTGGCGTTGCGGCACGACCGTTGGCGGGTCGCCCCGCCCTCCTGGGTCGTGATCATGCGATCCCCCAGTCTTCGGCCGGGCGGGGCCCACTTCCCCGGTCATGGGGGCGCCTGCCGGGCATCTCATCGACGAGGGCCGACTCCGTTATCGGCATGTGACGCCCGTCGCGTCGGGCGGGCCTTGAAGGATGCCAGGGAGCTGGTAATGTTCTCCAAGGGTTTTCGGCGGGTCGCTCACGCGGACGCCGACGCTCCGGAAGCAACGGACATATAGGTGGCCGGTTCCGGGGTGACAGCAACCCGTTCTCCTGAGTAAAAGCCTGAGAAGTCTTCGCGTGCCCTTTCCGGGTACGCGTCACTCTTATGGTTATTACCGTTCTGGGGAAAGCTCTATCGCTTTTCAAATCGCGAAACACGGATTTGACCGGCGAGCAACACAGGGTCTACTGTTTACAACGTCGCCAGGACGGAACGCCGAAAGGCAGGAA
>NZ_JAJOMA010000026.1 GCF_021129235.1 Kineosporia mesophila | reverse complement strand
GTCCGCCCCGTTCGCCCCGCTGGCCCCGCCACCTTGACCACCCCGCCACCTCGTCCACCTTGGCCGCCCCATCCACCTTGCCGCCGTGCCACCGTGCCGCCGTGCGATGAGCTTGGTGGCCGACATGCATCCCGAACCCCGAGCCGGCCGAGAGGACTCGATGCCAGGAGCGAGGCCTGTGCGTTGTGTACACCTGGTACATCCGGTACCGGATGTACTAGGTGTACACAACGCACAGGCTCCCGCACAGGAACCGTGGTGGCGGTGGCGACCCTCCAGGAAACCCAGGGTGCCGGTGACCTTGCGGTGGAAGTGGCGGGCGTCCAGGTCAGAAGCTCTTGGTGGCCGGCCACGAGACGCACACGGCCCCAAGCTCATTCAGCCAGTGACCTCCCCGCACAAAGGTGAGAGCCCAGACGCACCGCGCCAGGACACCGGGCACTCTTCGACTAACTGAAGAGCCCGACCCCGCTGGACACCTGAGTACCTGCGGGTTCGCAGGCGCGGATCATCCCGTGGGGTCTGCCTGGTAGACGTCGGGAACCCCGTCGCCATCGCGGTCGGCGCTCTCCGCCTCGTGCAGGCGCCGGTACGTGCGGTTGCGCAGCCGCAGCACGACGGTGGCCAGAACCGCAGCGACCAGGCTGCCCGTGAGCACCCCGACCTTGACGTGCTCGTCCCGCAAGCTTCCCGCCCCGAAGGCCAGTTCGCCGATCAGCAGAGACACGGTGAACCCGATCCCGGCCAGCTGAGCCAGACCGAAGACATCGATCCAGCTGAGGCTTTCGTCGAGTTTGGCGTGGGTGAACCGGGACATGGCGAAGGTCGCGGTGAAGATGCCGATGGTCTTGCCCCCGACCAGGCCGGCGACGATCCCCAGGGCGATCGGGTCACGCAGCGCATCGCCGAGACCATTGAGGCCACCGACGGCGACCCCGGCGGAGAAGAAGGCGAAGACCGGCACCGCGAACCCGGTCGAGATCGGCCGGAACCGGTGCTCGAAGTGCTCGGCCAGACCCGGACCGGCCTCCGGCCCCCCGGCCGCCGGGCTCCGGACGACCGGCACGGCGAACCCGAGCAGCACTCCCGCGACGGTGGCGTGGATCCCGGAGGCGTGCACGAGGGCCCAGGTGATCACGGCCAACGGCAGCAGAAGCCACCAGGAACGCACGCGACGCTGGACCAGGACGGTGAAGAGCCCCAGGGTCAGCGCGGCGAACAGCAAAGGCACGAGGCTCAGGTCGGAGGTGAAGAACACGGCGATGATGACGATGGCCAGCAGGTCGTCGACCACGGCCAGGGTCAGCAGGAACGTGCGCAGGGCCACCGGCAGATGACTGCTGATCACGGCCAGCACCGCCAGGGCGAACGCGATGTCGGTAGCGGTCGGGATCGCCCACCCCTGAAGCGCCCCGTCCCCGGTGCCTCGGTTGAGCAGCACGAAGATCACGGCAGGCGCGATCATGCCGCCGACCGCAGCGGTGACCGGGAGCGCGGCCCGGCGGGGATCGCGCAGATCACCGGCGACGAACTCCCGCTTGAGCTCCAGCCCGGCCACGAAGAAGAAGATCGCCAGCAGACCGTCGGCAGCCCACTGCCCGAGCGTCAGGTCGAGGTGCAGGCGGTGCGGGCCGAAGGTGGCGTCGCGCAGCGAGGCATACCCGTCCGACCACGGTGAGTTGGCCCAGATCAGGGCGAGCACGGTAGCGATCAGGAGCAGCGCTCCCCCGACGGTCTCCTTGCGCAGGACATCAGCGACCCGCCGGGCCTCGGGCCAGGTACCGCGGCCGAACAAGCGAGGCGAAGGCATGGGTGTAACTCCTCAGGAAGGATCGACGAAGACCTTGCCGACCAGACTTCCCGGCGCACCACCGGCCACTATAGCTAGCACCCCGGCCAACCCTTCGCGGCCACCGCCCCAGGAGCGGCTGACCTCTCACTTCGGCGACTGGACCGTACCTGAGAGGATGCCCCGGTGCCTCTGACGCCCTCACCCAAACGCACTGCGGCCTCCTGGATCACCGGCAGCGACGAAGACTGGCCCCAGATCGCCGATTTCGGCCCCAGCGGCCTGTCGGTCCACGCCCGCCTGCTCTTCCTGCCCGACCCCGAGGGCCCCTGGCAGAGCGAGGCCGAGGCACCGGCCCTCCCCGGAGCCCTGTCCGAGAACGACCGGCTGCGTCTGGCCCTCCAGGTCCTCAGCCGCCACACCACCACCCCGGAACTGGCCTATTTCTGCCTCTGGGACGGCTGGGGCATCCCGATCCCGGAGGCCGCGTCCCTGGTACGAGTCCCTCACCGCACCTACCACCTCTTCGAGGGAGCCCTCACCGACCTCGGCGGCTGGGGCGCCCCGTCCGACGAAGACCCGCCCCTGCCCGCCTTCATCTGGCCCGCCGACCGCACCTGGTGCATCGCCAAAGACGTCGACCAGCACTGGGCCGGCATCGGCGCTTCCGAAGGAGCCCTGGAAGACCTCCGAGCCATTCCCGACCTCAACATCGTCAAGGCCGACCCGGCCCAGCCCCAGCCCTTCTACGTCTGAGGCGAAGTCACGGGCGCAGCAGGATCTTGCCGTCGCGCCCGGCCTGGAAGTTCGCCGTGTTGGCCTTGCGCACCTCGTCGAACGAGTAGACGGCGTCGACCGGGAGGGTCAGGGAGCCGTCGATGGCCCGGGTGACGAGCTCGGTCAGGAGCTTCTTACGGTGGTCGGCGGCCATGGCGCGGCTCACCTTGCTGCCCCAGAAGCCCTTCACCGTCACGTTCTTGAAGATGATGGTGCCGGAGCTCAGCTCCATGGTCGGGGAGGCCATCGCGCCGAAGACCACCAGCGTGCCGTCCTCGGCGATCAGCGACAGCACGTCGCCGGCCGAAGAGCCGCCGACGGAGTCCACGCCCACGACGACCGGTGCGCCGCCGGTGATCTCGCGGGCCTTGTCCTGCCAGCCCTCGGCGTCGGTGGCGACGATGTTGCCGATGCCGTGCTTGGCCAGCTCCTCGACGCCCTGGGCGCGGCGCACCAGCCCGAGCACGTTGATGCCACGCGGGGCTGCGAGCTGGGCGACCAGACGGCCGACGGCACCGTTGGCGGCGTTCTCGACCAGCCAGTCACCCTCCTTCAGGCCCAGCGAGTCGATCAGGCTCAGCGCGGAGAAGGGCATGGAGACCAGCTGCGCGGCGATCTCGTCGGACAGTGCGTCAGGCACCGGGATCAGCGAGGTGGCCCTGGCCACGAAGTACTCCGCCCAGACACCGAAAGTGGTGCTGGCTACGACCCTCTGGCCGACGGTCAGACCCTCGACACCGGCGCCGAGCGCATCGACGACCCCGACCGCCTCGGTACCGGCCCGGGCGGGCAGCTCGGGCTTGAAGCCGTAGGTGCCGCGAATGGTCCACAGATCGTGGTTGTGCACGGCGGACAGGACGGTGCGCACGCGCACCTCGCCCTCGGCGGGCTCGGGTGTGGGCACCTCCTCGACGACGAGCACCTCGGACGGGTCACCGAACTCATGATGGACGACTGCGCGCATGATCTTCTCAGCTCTCACTTTCGGGTTGGGTCAGCGTGTGAAGACGAAGTCGAAGATGCCCGCGAGATCGGCAGCCACGTGGGACGACTCCCCGGCGGAGACGGCATTCAGATGACGGGTGAGCACCCACACCACCCCCGCCGCGAAGAACTCCCAGAAGATGTCGTCACGGTGCGCCCACGGCTGGAGCAACGGCTCACGCCGTAACCGCTCAGCCGTGGACGCCACGACACCCGCGTGGAAGAGCTGCCCACCGGAGCTGCCGTTGATGCGGGAGTAGAACTCCGCGTGCGGCTGCATCCGGTCGACGATGACCATGAGCACCGGCGCGAACGCGTCGTGCAGACCGGTCGGGGCCTGCGAGGCCGGCTCGATCCCGACCATCGACTGCTCCAGGCGCACCAGGCCGGCGGCCGCGAACAGCGCCCCCAGGTCGGCGAAGTGCTGGTAGAAGGTGGGCCGGCTCATCGCCGCGGTCTCGACGACATCCTTGACCGAGATCGCCGAGGCGTCCCTTTCGTCCAGCAGCACGGTCGCCGCACCGATCAGCGCGGTCCGCGACCGGGTCACGATGGGGTTCTCGCGCGGCGTCTTACACACGTAAAGAATTTAACATGTGTAAGAGTTGGCCGCGCCCGGAGTCACCCGAACGACACCTGGGACGAGCGGGACGGCACCGCGTCGAGAACCACCAGAGCCTCCTCGTCGAAGGCACCGGCATCCCCACCGATGATCAGGGCCGCACGAGCACCTTCAGGCTCTTGCGGTCGGCCATCTGCCGGTACCCGGCGGGCACCCCGTCCAGGTCGGTGCTCACGTCGAAAACCTTTCCCGGATCGATGCTCCCGTCGAGCACGGCCGGCATCAGCTCGTTGATGTAGGCCCGGGTCGGCGCGGCCCCACCGGTGAGCCGCACGTTGCGGAAGAACAGGCTGCCCAGGCCGATCGGGGCCTCCTCGTACTGCGGCACGCCGACCCGGCTGATCGTGCCGCCGTTGCGCACGGACCCTACCGCCTGGTCGTAGGCCGGCCGGCTGCCGACCGCCTCGATGACCACCGACGTCCCCTGGCCACTGGTGAGTTCCCGCACCCGTTCCGCCCCTTCGTCACCGCGGGCGGCGATCACCTCGGTGGCGCCGAACTCCCGGCCCAGGTCGGTGCGGGCCTCGTGCCGGCCCATCAGCAGGATCTCCTGCGCGCCCAGACGCTTCGCGGCGAGCACGGCCAGCAGACCGACCGCGCCGTCACCGATCACGGTGACACTCGAGCCCGCCGTGACCCCACCGCGCACGGCGGCGTGGTGACCGGTGCCGAACACGTCCGACAGGGTGAGCAAGGAGGGGATCAGCGCCGAGTCGGCCGCGACCGGCAGCTTGACCAGCGTGCCGTCGGCGTAGGGAACGCGGATCGCCTCGGCCTGGGCCCCCTCGTGCGGCCCGTAGCCCCACAGCCCGCCGTGCACGCACGACGTGGTCAGGCCCTCCTGGCAGTACTCGCAGGTGCCGTCGCTGAAGACCCACGGCGAGACGACCAGGTCGCCCTTGCGGACCGACGTGACCTCCGACCCGGTCTCCTCGACGATCCCGATGAACTCGTGACCCATCCGGGCCGGACCGGACCCGGCGGGCATCTGGCCGTAGGGCCACAGGTCCGAGCCGCAGATGCAGGCCGCGGTGACCCGGACCACGGCATCGGTCGGCTGGGCGATCACGGAGTCGGGGACGTTCTCGATGCGCACGTCGCCGGCGCCGTACATCAGGGTTGCGCGCATGGCTCTTGGCTCCTGTTGTCGATGACGGCCCGGAACCGGGCCGATCACCATGCAAGCCCCGGCGCGATCAGGGTGACAGGCTCAGATCACCGGGGGTAGAGGTGCCACCTGCCTCAATGACCGAACCCGACGTACCGTGGACGACGTGAACAACCGAGCATCCGTCCGCGACTTCCTGATGAGCCGCCGGGCCCGCATCACCCCCGCTCAGGCCGGTCTGCCCGTTTCGGGTCACCGCCGGGTGCCGGGGCTGCGCCGCGAGGAGGTCGCCGTGCTCGCCGGGGTCAGCAGCGAGTGGTACGCCCGGCTGGAGAAGGGGCACATCGCCGAGGTGTCCTACGACGTGCTCGACGCCGTGGCCCGCGCGCTGAGGCTCGACGACGAGGAACGGATCTACCTGTTCGACATGGCCCGGGCCGCCCGCGCCGACGAGCCCGGCCGTGCCTGCGGACCCCGCCCGGCCACCGATCTGCCGCCGACCGTGCAGTGGCTGCTCGACAGCATGGCCCTCTCCAGCGCGATGGTCAGCAACAAGCGCCTCGACGTCCTGGCCGTCAACCCCCTCGGCCGGGCCCTGTACTCCCCCATGCTCGAGAGCCCCACCACGCACGAGCACGGCCAGGCGAACCTGGCCCGCTACCACTTCGCCGACCCGGGCTCCCACGACTTCTACGGCAACTGGCACGTCACGGCCGACGTGCTCGTGGGCCTGCTGCGCACCGAGGCCGGCCGCGACCACTGCGACACCGGCATCACCGACCTGGTGACCGAACTGTCGCAGGTCAGCCCGGAGTTCCGCACCCGCTGGGCCGCACACAACGTGGTCATCCACAACCGCGGCACCAAGCTCTTCCGCCACCCCACCGCCGGCCCGCTGACGCTGGCCTACCACTCGATGAACCTGCCGATCTCCGTGCAGGAGGCCGAGATGCTCACGGTCTGCACCGCCGAGCCCGGCTCGGCCGACGAGGACCGGCTCCGGCTCCTCGCGAGCTGGTCGGCTCCCCAGACCCAGTCGTCCAATTAAGGACGATCCGGTCGCCTCGGTGCTGTCCGGCGAGTTCCCGGACGGCACCGAGAACCCACCGGGCCTGATCAGTTGATGTCGTGCCGGGTGATCTCGCCGGTGAAGGCATCGATGCGGAACTTGTGGCGCACCTTGCCGTTCGTCAGCTCGATCCGGTACTCGGCCTTGTCGCTGTGCTCGTCCTTCAGCTCGAACTTGGTGATCGTGCCGCCACCGGCCGCGGTGAGGGCGATCGCCCTGGCCTGATCGGCCGTGATGATGGTCGGCGAGGGCGTGGCCGTCGGCGTCTCGGTCGGAGTCGGCGTCGGAGTCGACGTGGACGTCTCGGTCGGCGTCGGCGTCGGCGTCGGGGTGTCGTCGACCGCGATGCGGGCCGTCACGCTGATCGGCTCGGAGGCCTGCGCCGCGGCCGCGGTCACCGTGGTCCCGACGGCCGCCACCACGACGAATGCGCAGGCGGCCAGGACGACGTTCGTTCCCTTGTTCATGAAACCCCTTACGGAGATGGGCATCGGCGCCCTCACAGCCGTGACCTCGACCGCGCGCCACTCCGGCAACGTAGTTGACGCTTCCGGCGATTCCCAGCAATGTGCCGGAAATGTTCTGATTCACTGCCCGAAAACTGACCTGCGTCCCCCGGGGGCCCGCTGGTTCAATGACCGGATGAGTACGCGTCCATGGGTCAGCGTCCCCAAGGCCCGGGCCGGCGACCGCGTCGCCGTGCTGTCACCGGCGTTCGCCGCCCCCGCGGTGTCGGAGACCGTCCACCAGCAGGCGCTACGGCGCCTCACCGAGGCCACCGGACTGATCCCGGCCGAATACCCGACCACTCGTCAGCTCGGGGCGAGCGCGCAGGCGCGGGCCGCCGACGTCACGGCCGCCTTCGCCGACCCGAGTATCCGGGCCGTGCTCGCGACGATCGGCGGGGACGACCAGATCACGGTCGTCCCGCACCTCGACGCCGAGGTGGTGGCCGCGAACCCCAAGCCGTTCCTGGGCTACAGCGACAACACCAACCTCCACAATTTCCTGTGGAACCTGGGCGTGCCCAGCTACTACGGCGGCTCGACCCAGGTGCATCTCGGTCCGGGCCCGCACCTCGACGACGTGCACCTGACGTCGCTGCGCGCGGCCCTGCTCGACGGTGGGGCCCTGGAGATCACCGACCCGGGCGAGGCGGAGGACTTCGGCGTCTCGTGGACCGACCCCCGTGCCCTCACCGCGTTCGGCGAGCGCGAGGCCACCGAGCCGTGGGCCTGGGCCGGTCCGCAGGTGGTGGCCGAAGGCCGCAGCTGGGGCGGTTGCCTGGAGGTCATCGACCAGATCGCGCTGGCCGGGCGCCTGCCCGCCGTCGCCGACCTCGAGGGTGGGGTGCTGCTGCTGGAGACCAGCGAGGAGCTCCCGCCGGCGGACGCGGTGAAGCGCTGGGTGCGGGGGCTCGGCGAACGTGGTCTGCTGGGGGCCGTGGCCGGGGTACTGGTGGCCCGCCCGCCGGCGAGTTCCCTGGGAACGGCCCTACCCTCGGCCGACGACCGTGCGAAACTGCGCGCCGAACAACGCGACACCGTCATCGAGCAGGTGACCCGGTACAACCCCGGCGCCGTGGTCTGTGTCGGGGTGCCCTTCGGCCACACCCGTCCGCAGTGGATCCTGCCCCACGGCGGCCCGATCCGCCTCGACGGCGCGACCCGCACGGTAAGCGCCGACTACAGCTGAGGCGCGGTCCGGGTTGGTCAGGAAAAGCCGTCCGGCCGTCAGCTTCCCGGCAACGACGGGTTCACATCGCCCCCTTCGCACCGCCACTGGATCCACCAGCGTGCGGGGGCGGTGCCGGACCTGAACGTCGAGAAGGAACGTCGTGACGAACAACCTGATCACCAAGCGGATCCACGTGGTCGACATCAGCTTTCCCGATCATTACGGAATCAACTCCGTGAAGACGGGGCTGATGCGGCCGGAGACCCTGGCCATCCACACCGAGATCGCCGCAGTACGGGAACCTCCGAGATGCCCCTGATCCCGGTTCCCCTGAACCCGATCCGGCACGTCCTGGAAGAAATGTCGCTCGCCGCCTTTCTTGAACGGACGATCCAGATAGCCTAGAGTGCTCCGCATGGCCCGGGTGCGCGAGTTCGATACCGAGGCCGCCGTCGTACGGGCGATGAACCTGTTCTGGACGCGCGGCTTCGAGGCGACGTCGGTGCGTGACCTGACCGAGCACCTGGGCATCGGGCAGGGGTCGCTGTACGCGGCGTTCGGCAGCAAGGAAGGCCTATACCAGGCCGCGCTCACCCACTACCGCGACACCCTGGCCGACGCCGCCCTGGCCGATCTCCAGGCCGGCGGCGACGTCCGGGCGGCGATCCGGACGATGCTGGTGGAACGGATCCGGATCGCGGTGATGCACGGCGGCCAGGGCTGCCTGTTCGTCAACGCGGCCTCCGAGCGCCTGCCGCAGGACGGTCCCACCCAGAAGGCCGTCCGGGATGCGCTCGCTGTCAGCCAGGAATCGCTGGCCGACGTGCTGCGGGCGGCGGCCGCGCGGGGAGAGGTGTCCGACCGGCACGATGCCCAGACTTTGGCGGCCTTCCTGGTCACGTTCCTCAACGGACTACTGGTGTCGTCGAAGGTCACGCCGGACGCCGACGCCCTCACTCCGCTCGTGGAGGTCGCCCTGGGCGCCCTCGACTGACGTTTTCCTGTCCTCAATCTGTAACGATCGATCAAGATAGGTGGCCCTCATGCTCGGCGCAGACCGCTGGAACCAGATCACCGGCACGACGTCCCTGACCGCCCGCGAGTACATCGCCCTCACCCTGCCCCTGCTCCAGGGCACGATCGAGGCCCTGAGCGACCTGGACCGGGAGGTGCTGGCCGACCAGGTCCGCACCACGCTCGCCCTGGGCACCCGGGAGAGCACGATGCCGTTGCGGGCCGGGCTGTCCCGGGCCAACGACGAACTGCTCGGCCAGGCCGAGAGCATCGGGCAGGAGATCGCCGAATGGGCCGTCGAGGCCCTCGACCAGCTCCTGGCCGACCGCAGCCCCTTCCCGGCCGGCCCCCTGGTCGTCCGCAGCCACTGCTACGGCGAGACCCTCACCCGCCCGGCGGCCGAACTCCTGCTCGGGCGACGCGGAGGGCCCGTCGCCATGCAGAACTTCAACGAGTGGATCCACCAGACCGTGCTACTGCGCGACGCGTTGCTGCCCTTCACCAACTGGCAGCAGGTCCCCGTCCACGTGACACCGCTCGGCCTGCGGCATCTCGAGCCGGCCCGCGAGCAGCTCTTCGCCGAGGCGATGTTCCGCAAGATCCGGCACACCACGATCGTCGGATTCGCCCAGCAGGTCGTCACCGGCGAATCCCGTTCCGCCGGATACGGTTTTGACCACAACGGCGCGACCGTCCTCCCCGTCGTCACCGCCGCCCCGGTGCGCACGGCACCCCGCTATCTCCTCTCCTGGAGCCCTTCAAAGGATGCGGTACACACCGCCACCTACGTCAGCGAGCTCGCGGACTACTATGCGGCACCGCGCACGACCCTGTCCTCCCTGCCCCCGGCTACCGCATCCACCGGCGCCCGCCTCGTCGCCGGGCCGGTGATCGAGGGCGTGCGCCGGGCCCGCATCGAGACCGGTTCCTGGTCGGTCGATCTCGGCCAGGCCCTGCGAGGCCACCGCTACGCCCGGTCAGCCCCGGACCTCACCCCCGAACCCGATGTCAGCGCCGCGTCCGCACTGGCCGCCACGGGCCTCGTGGTCGGCAACGGCGCGATCGACACCGCCGGACTGGACGAGCTGTCCACCCTGGCCCTACTGGGCCGCACCTATCCGGAGAAGGTGACCCTCCGTCCCGACGCGATGTCGCTCGACCACGGGGTCAGCTTCCAGCCGTGAGCACGATGCGGCTGCTGCTGTCGGCGGGGCGGTTCCAGGCCTCCTCGACGTGCTCGAGGGCGATCGCCGTGGTCTTCATGGCGAAGGTGCCGCGGGCGATCTCGGCAGCCACGGCGGGAATCTCGGTCGCCATGTCGGCCGTGCCGAGCGATCCCTGACCGCTGCCGAGGATCTGAAGGCCGGACGAACGCAACAGCCCGGCGGGAACGGATGCCTGCGCCCCGGCAATCTCCCCCAGCTGGACCCAGGTCAGGGGCCGGGCGGGTTCGGGCCGGTTCTGGACGAGGGCGGTCATCGCGGCCACGGCTGGCTCACCCCAGACGTAGTCGAGCACGACGTCGACCTCGGCGCCCACCCGCGCGACGGACTCCGGGTCGCCCAGCAGCGCGATGTCGTCCACACCGGGAAGAGCCGCCAGACGGCCGGTGTCGCGCCCCACGGCGATGACCCGGCCGGCGCCGAAATGCCGGGCCACGGGTACCGACATCTGCCCGGTGCCTCCGGTCGCGCCGAGAATCAGCACGTTGTGCCCCTTCTCGAACGGGATGCGGCGACTCAGGACGAGCCAGGACGCGATCGCACAGTTCAGGGTCCCGGCCACCGTCACGGGGTCGGTGCTCTCGGGCAGCATCAGGGCGCGACGGGTGTCGATGACGGTGCGCTCGGCCATCGAACCGGCCCGGGCCCCGAGGGACATGAAGTACCAGAGCCGACCGTCGGGTCCGCGTCCCACACCGTCGATCCCCGGTACCAACGGCAGGTCCTCGGCGCTGCTGGTGTAGTGCGAGCCCTCGGCCTGCATGCGCACGCGGGGATGCAGACCGGCGGCCAGCACCTCGACCACGAGTTCGTGCTCGCCGACGGCCCGGGGTTCCGGGAGATCCAGGTAGCGCGGTGCCTCACCGTAGGCGGTGACGACGGCGGCCTTCACGAGTGACTCCTGCGCAGAAGCTCGGCTACGGCAGAGGCCGCGGCCGGTCGGCCGGGGGCGGCGAATCCACCGTCCGGATCGAGGTAGGCACCGTTGGCCGGGGTTCCGAGAACGGCGAAAAATCGCGACGACAGCAGGTCTCCGGTGTCGAGGGTGTCGTAGCCGAGCGTGTCGATCAGCGCCGCGACCGTGGCCTTCGCCCCGGTGTCGTCGCCGGCCATGGGCAGGGCGCTGCGATCCGGGGCCCCGGCGGGGCGACCGAGCGTGGCCAGATGCCGGAAGAAGATGTTGCTGAACGCCTTCACCACGTGGGCGTCCGGCAACTGGAACTGCATGAGCTCGTGCGGTGTGGTGAGACCGGCGTCCACCGCGGGCAGGTGGCCGGGGTGCTCGGCGGGCTTGTAGTTGGCCGTGTCGATGACGACCTTGCCGCGCAGGGGCCCGGCCGGCACCTGCGCGTAGGCGGTCAGGGGCATCGCCACCACGACGATGTCGCCCTGCTCGGCCGCCTGCTGCGGGGTGGCGGCCCGGGCACCCAGCTCCGCGGCCAGATCGTGCAGGCTGTCCGGCCCCCGGCCGTTACTGAGGACGACGTCGTGACCGGCGTCCACGGCCAGCCGGGCGAGCGTGGAGCCGATCTTTCCGCTGCCGATGAATCCCAGGGTAGGCACAGTGATGTCCTTCGGACGGGGAGGAACCCTTAAACTGCAGGGAGCCCTGCGCCTTACCGCAGGACTGCCTTGACTTTAACGAAGGGACCCCTGCGGTTGTCAACGCCGCGGGGCGACGAGGGATGTGCCATGGCTCCGGAAGACAGCACGACGCGCGTTCGCCGTCCCCAGCGGGCGGACGCACGCCGTAACTTCGACACCCTGCTGGAGGCCGCCCGTGAGGTGTTCGCCCGCGACGGGGCGGCGGCATCCCTCGAGGAGGTCGCCCGGCGGGCCGGGGTCAACATCGCCACGCTCTACCGCAATTTCCCCACCCGGCAGCACCTGTTCGAGGCCGTCTACCTGGACGAGGTCGCGGCCCTCTCCGAGAAGGCCGCCGAGCTGGAGGATCTCGATCCCTGGGAGGCACTGGCGACGTGGTTGCGGCAGTTCGTCAGCTACGCCACCACGAAGAAGGCCATCTTCGACGCGCTCAATCACCAGGACCCGATGTTCGTCGCGGCCCGCGAGCTGATCCACACCGCCGGCGAACCCCTGCTCGCCCGCGCCCAGGATGCCGGAAGCGCCCGGGAAGACGTGAGTTTCGACGATGTCCTGTTTCTGGTCCGCGGCATCAGCGGAGCCGATGCCGTCGAGCCCGCCCAGCGTGACCGGGTGCTGGGCATGGCGCTCGACGGCGTCCGGAAGCAGAAAGGTTAGTCCAGGCAGAACTCGTCAATGGGATGTCATGTTCGAACGCTTGTCACGCTTTCCGTAACGCTGGCGGGCAGCCTCGCCCGAAGTACCCAGGAGGTCGCCGATGGAGCGCCATGAATGCCCAGAAGCGTGCGCTTGACGCACCAGCACGGCAAGCGCACGCTCGGCATCCGATCTCGCCAGCACCGCCTCACGTAGCGCCTCCAGAGAGTCCGCCTCCCGCGCATCCGACGAGGCGGGCTCAAATTTCTCAAATCGGGCGGCGAGTTCGTCCGCATGATCAAGAATCTCTTGCACTGTTCGTGGCACTTGGCATCACCTCAGAAACTTCGGGCGAACGGGCATCGCATGCACGATCACAGGAGCAAGATCCCCCTCGACCACTCCAACTTCAAGCAGCCGAGCCGTTCGATCCGGGCCGATGAACATCCGCAACCCCTCATCGACGTCAAAGATCCGGATCGGATTCATATACGCATGCTGCATGTCCTCGTCACCGACACCATGCTTACGAGCGCTCCCAGCAATGATCGGTTTCATTACGGTAGCCCCCCGACCACCTCGACAACAAGTTAACTTGCGACCGCTCGCAACCCGGGCGCACAGTCGGGATCGCCCCGAGCCCCCGCTCTCCGGGAACTACGCAATCCACAGAGGCTGCTGTCATCGAGACGCGAGTTTCAACAACGAGCCGACTTCAACCGCCACAGGGTTCAAGCACCAAACATGCAGTGCCACAGCCAGTTGCAACTAAAATCACGGCACGCGTCAACTCTAGCAAATTTTGGCAAAACACCAAAATCAGTCGTCTCGGGGGTGTCCGTTCATCCGGAGGAGACCACCCTGCGGTGGAACGGGTCTCAGGGGACGCGGGCCAGCCACTGCGGGTCGCGGTACTTGCTCGTCGCCAGTTCCTCGGCCTCGGCCCGGGTGGCGTCGTCGAGCTGTACCGGGGTGAGGCCGTAGCTGGCCCGGAAGTGCTCGATCATGGCCTCGATGACCTTCTCGCGGGGCAGGCCGGTCTGGCTGCGGATCGGGTCCACGCGCTTGACCGCGCTCTTGATCCCCTTGTCCGACAGCTTCTCCCGGCCGATCCGGATGATGTCGAGCATCTTCTGCGCGTCGATGTCGTAGGACATCGTGACGTGGTGCAGCACCGCGCCCGAGGCCAGGCGCTTCTGGGCGGCGCCGCCGATCTTGCCCGACGGGGAGGCGATGTCGTTGAGGGGCACGTAGGAGGCGTCCACGCCGAGTTCGCGCAGGGCCCGGATCACCCAGGCGTCCAGGAACGCGTACGAGTCGGCGAAGCTCATGCCCTCGACCAGGGTGGTGGGCACATAGAGCGAGTAGGTGATCGTGTTGCCGGGCTCGACGAACATCGCCCCGCCGCCGGAGATGCGGCGCACCACCGTGGCTCCGTGGCGCTCGGCCGCCTCGATGTCGACCTCGTTCGACAGCGACTGGAACGACCCGATGATCACCGAGTTGGACGCCCACTCCCACACCCGCAGGGTGGGGGCCCGCTCACCGGCACCGACCTGCCGGGCGAGCACCTCGTCCAGAGCCATCTGCATGTGGGGGTGCTGCCTGCCGCTGTCCAGGACCTCGAACCGGTGGTCGTGCCATGCACTGGATCGGCCCAGGGCCCGCAGCACCGTCAGGCCCACCGCCCGCGGGTCGAACCCGACCATGACCGCGTCCCGCCGGGCCGTCTCCACCGCCTGTTCCAGCGTGGCCAGCGTCGCGTCGGCCGGCAGGCCCTCCAGCGCCTGCGAGAAACGGCCCAGTGCCTCGTCCGGCTCGAGGAAGAAGTCACCCGACAGCACCACGTTCGACAATCGGCCTTCGCGGACCGTGAGGTCGGCGACCACCAGCTTGCCGCCGGGAACCTTGTACTCGCCGTGCCGGTGGGCGTCGCGCTGTTCTGGCTCGGAAGATCCTGAAGTCACGCCAGCGCCAACAGCACGGGGGCACCAAATCATGCCCGCACCCCCGCGCAACCGGTCACCGACCGATCGTCGTGACCAGATCGTCCGTAATTCCCGCCAGGTGCGACAGCATCCGCTCGGCCGGCCGGTGAGACCCCTGGGCGTCCCGGCCGGCCGCAGCACCCCTGGTGGGGTGCCGGCGGCCCGGACGGCCAGGGGCCCGGTCGGGGTTCAGATCGCTGACGGACGAGGTGACAGGACCGCTGTCGGCTCCAGATGGATCCCCGCCAGCATGCAGCGCACCGATCCACCCGCCGTCTCGATCGTCGGCACGCTCAGGGGCACCAGGGTGGTGTGCTCGGCCAGGCGCGCCCGCTGCCGGCCGGTGAGGGCGGCGTGCGCCGTCACCGACAGGGCCAGCACGGAACCGGCCGGGCCGGTCAGCTCCAGGCAGTTGCCCGCGAACCGGCGGATCTGCTCCCGCGACAGGCGGATCACGTCGCGGCCGCTCGCCTCCAGCGACTCCAGGACGACGGGCCGGTCGCCCTCGTCGACCAGCGAGGCCCCGATCACCGCGAAGGTGGTGCCCACCGCCATCATGACGTTGGTGTGATAGACCGCCTCGCCCCGGTCGGCCGCGTCGAAAACCACCGCCTCGTAACCCAGTTCGTCACAGAACCGGGCCACCAGGCGAGTGTCGGTGCGATGCGACCGGCAGACGTAGGCCGTGCGGGCGACATGGTCGAGCACCAGGGCGCCCGTCCCCTCCAGGGCCACTCCGGGCGCGGCGCCGAGGGCCAGATCGACCACGCGCCGCACCCGGTAACGCTCCCGCAGCAACTCGACCACGTCGTCCCGGCGTTCCAGCCGCCGGTTCGCGACATACATCGGATAAAGGACGACCGTCCCGTCCGGGTGCGTGGTGAACCAGTTGTTGGGGAAGACGCTGTCGGGGGTGCGGTCGGTCGGGTCCTCGAAGAGGTGGACCTCCACCCCGTGACCGCGCAGGGCGTCCGCGACCGCGGTCGTCTCGCGCCACGCGTCCATCGCCGCCGAACCGCCGGACTCCCGCTGGAATCCGTTGTCCGCCATGGTTGCCGGGTTGGAGCGGAACAGGTGCGGGCGCACCATGACGACCGCGGAGGGCGCCTGGTGCAGCCCGGCCTCAGGCGGGAACAGGGGCACCGAGCATCCCGAACAGGTCTTTGGGGTCGTCGGGGCCGGCGATCAGGTCGATGTGCTCGGCGTACCGGGTGCCCGTCACGGCCTCGCGCACGTAGGCCAGGGCGGTGAAGTCCTCGATCGCGAACCCCACCGAGTCGAACACCACGGTGCGCCCGCTGCCCGCCGGGGCTTCGCCGCGAATCACCCGCCACAGCTCGGTCACCGGGAAATCAGCCGCCTGACGCTGGATCTCGCCCTCGATCCGGGTCTGCTCGGTGTGCTCGACGAACACGTCGGCCTCTTCGACGATGCGCGGGTCGAGCTCGGTCTTGCCCGGGCAGTCACCGCCGATCGCGTTCAGGTAGGCGCCCGGCGTGACGTCGGCGAACTGGAGCACGGCGGCGTTGGCCTTGTCGGCGGTGCAGGTGGTGATGATCCGGGTGTCGCGGACCGCGTCGGCGGCGCTCGCGGCCACCTCGATCCCGAACCCGAGACCCCGCAGGTTGCGCACGAACTTGGCCGTGGCCGCGGGATCGACGTCGAACACCCGTAGCTTCGAGATCCCGAGCTGGGCGCGCATTCCCAGGGCCTGGAACTCGGCCTGGGAACCGGCGCCGATCATGGCCATGGTGTCCACGTCGCGCGGGGCCAGCCAGCGGGCAGCCAGGGCCGAGGTCGCAGCGGTGCGCAGCGCGGTCAGGAGGGTCATCTCGGAGATGAAGGTCGGGTAACCGGTGTAGACATCGGCCATCACCCCGAAGGCGGTGACGGTCTGCAGGCCGTGCGCCGGGTTGCCCGGGTGCCCGTTCACGTACTTGAAGGTGTACGCCTCACCGTCCGTGGTCGGCATCAGCTCGATGACACCCACCGGTGAGTGAGCGGCCAGTCGCGGGGTGCGGTCGAACTCCGGCCACCGGCGGAAGTTGCGCTCCAGGGCCTCGGTCATGCCGGAGATGATTGCCTCGGGCCCGGTTTCGGACACCCATCGGGCCATGTTCTGCACGTTGACGAACAGCATGGCCATGAGCGTAGGAATCAGCCCCGCTGCCGGACAACCAGCCAACCGATCGATCTGCGGGGCCGGATCCAGCAGATTGCGCAGTTCCGGCGAGCACATCGCCACCGCTAGAGTGGGCGCGTGCCCGATCTTGACGATCTCGACCGAAAGCTGCTCTCCGCTTTGCGGATTGATGCGCGTGAGCCGGCCGCCGCGCTGGCCCGCCGGCTCGGGGTGAGCCGGGGCACCATCACGCAGCGCATCGAGCGCCTGCAACGCACCGGTGTCATCATCGGTTTCACCACGCGCGTGCGGGAAGACGCGGGCGGTGACGTCCGGGCGGTCTCCTTCATCGAGCTGGAAGGCCGCGCCACCGAACGTGTTATCGCCAAGTTACGGGGACTTCCCGAGATTGTTTCGCTGCACACCACCAACGGCGGCTGGGACCTGGTCGCCGAGACCCGTACCACCTCGCTGGCCGAGTTCGACCGGGTACTGAGCCGGATCAGATCGGTCGAGGGCGTGGTGAACTCGGAGACCAGCCTGCTGCTCACGTCGGTGCTGATGTAGTCAGGGGCGCGGCCAGATGCGGCCGGTATGGCGCTCTATGTCCATGTTGAACCGCCGGAGGAAGGCGCCGAAGTCGGCGATCTCCTCGTCGCTCCAGTCGGCCATCAGCTTGTCCAGACCGTTCCTCATCATCGAGCGCTGGGCGACCAGCAGTTCGGACCCCTGCTGCGTGATGACGAACTTCCGCGCGATACCGCCGTCGGGGTCGGCGATGCGCTCGAGCAGGCCGGCCCGCATGGCCGCCGCCGTCTGCCGGTTGAGCGTGGAGACGTCGAGCCCGAGCGCCTCACTCAGCTCACTGATCGACATCCGGCCCTGCACCTCGATCCGGCAGAGCAGGATGTAGGCACTGCGCTCGAGCAGGTGCTGACGATTGACGGTCACCAGCGAGTGCCGCGCGAGCAGCATCTGCTCGTACTCGATCTCCGCGGACCGATTCATCCCGCTCACTTCCCGAATCTCCAGACCTTGCCCGAGGCCAGTTTCCCATGGGCCACCGGGCCCGCCTACGCCGTCCCGGCGAGTTCTATTGTGTGCACCATGCATGTCATGTGTATCGTACACATGAAACGTCGTAGACCTCTCACCCTGGAGACCGGCTTTGAGCACCCCCGAAAGCACGACCCGCTCCGGTGCGGTGGTGGCCACCCTGGCCTTCGCCGGCACCACCGCGGCCGTCATGCAGACCCTCGTCACGCCGCTCATCGCCGAGCTGCCCCAGATCCTGAACACCACCTCCGGCAACGCCGCCTGGGTCATCACCGTGACCCTGCTGGTGGCCGGTGTCGCCGTGCCGATCGCCGGGCGCCTCGGCGACATGCTCGGTAAGCGCACGATGCTGCTGGCGTGCAGCGTCCCCCTGATCGCCGGCTCGATCATCTGTGCCCTCTCGTCCTCCGTCGTCCCGATGATCGTCGGGCGCGGTATGCAGGGACTGGGCATGGGCATGGTGCCGCTGGGCATCGCCCTGCTGCGTGACGTGGTGCCCGCCGCCCGCCTGAGCAGCTCCATCGCCCTGGTCAGCGCCTCGATGGGCATCGGTGGCGGCCTCGGCCTGCCGATCGCCGCCGCGGTGGCCGAGTACGCCAGCTGGCGCGTGCTGTTCTGGGGCTCGGCCGGGCTGGCCCTGATCGTCGCCGGCCTGATCTACACCTTCGTGCCGACCACCCCGGCCGCCGCGAAGGGCCAGCGCTTCGACTACCCGGGTGCCCTCGGCCTGGCCGTCGGCCTGGTGTCGCTGCTCCTGGCCATCTCCAAGGGCGCCGACTGGGGCTGGACCTCGGCCACCACGCTGATCCTGTTCGCCGTGGCCGTGCTCTCGCTGCTCTCCTGGGGCTTCTGGGAGACCCGCACCACCGACCCGCTGGTCGACCTGCGCACCACCGCCCGCCCCCGCGTGCTCGTCACCAACATCGCCTCGGTGTTCGTCGGCATCGGCATGTACGCCCAGATGCTGGTCTTTCCGCAGCTGCTGCAGTTCCCCTCCGCCACCGGCTACGGCCTCGGGCAGTCGATGCTCGCCACCGGTCTCTGGATGGCCCCCGCCGGCCTGGTCATGATGGTCATCTCCCCCGTCGGCGGGAAGCTCATCGACAGCCGCGGCCCCAAGGCCGTGCTGTCCCTGGGCGCGATCATCATCGCCGCCGGTTACGGCCTCTCCCTGTTCCTGATGGGGGACGCGTGGGGCCTCATGGTCTCGGGCATCGTCATCAGCGGTGGTGTCGCCCTGGCCTACGGTTCCATGCCCGCCCTGATCATGGGTGCGGTCCCGATCTCCGAGACCGCCGCCGCCAACGGGTTCAACACCCTGATGCGCTCGCTGGGCACGACGATCGGCTCGGCCGTCATCGGTGTGGTGCTGGCGCAGATGACGATCGATCTCGGCGGGTTCTCCCTGGCCTCCGAGGACGGGTTCCGCGTGGCCCTGATGCTCGGTGCCGGGGTCTCCCTGCTCGCCGCGGTGCTGGCCGCGCTCATCCCGGCCGCCCAGCCGGTGGCCACCCCGGCCCTCCCGGTCGAGACGGCCGAGGAGCCGGCCACCCAGGCCGCTCACTGATCACGGGACGCGTGCGGGGAGCCACCGATGTCGCCGGTGGCTCCCCGCACTATGCTGGGGCCATGCGTATCGGGGTGATCGCCTCGGTCGCGCACCGCACGCCGCCGTGGTCGTACGGGCCGTGGGAACAAGTGGCGTCGACCCTGGCCGAGGGGCTGGTCGCGCTCGGGCACGAGGTCACGCTGTTCGCGACCGCCGACTCGCTCACCGCCGGCCGGCTGCACGCCGAGAGCCCGGCCGGGTACGAGGAAGACCTCACGCTCGACGCGAAGGTCTACGAAAGCCTGCACATCTCGGCCGCTTTCGAACGGGCCGGCGAGTTCGACGTGCTGTCCAACCAGTTCGACTTCCTGCCCCTGACGTACAGCCGTCTGGTGCGGACGCCGGTGGTCACCACCATTCACGGCTTCTCCTCCCCCGCGATCCTGCCGGTCTACCGGGCCTACGCCGACGTCGGTCACTACGTCTCGATCAGTGACGCCGACCGGCACCCGGACCTGCCCTACCGGGCGACGATCCACCACGGCATCGACCTGGCGGAGTTCACCTTCCGGCCCGAGGCCGGCGTATACCTGCTGTTCCTGGGCCGGATCCACCCGCACAAGGGCGCCCACCGCGCGATCGAGGTCGCCCGGCGCGCGGGCCTGCCCCTGGTCCTGGCCGGAATCATCCAGGACCAGGAATATTTCGCCGATCAGGTCGAACCGCACCTGGGGCCGGACGTCACCTATCTGGGCCCGGTCGGCCCGGCCGAGCGCGACCGGCTGCTCGGGGGCGCGCTGGCCCTGCTGCACCTGATCAGCTTCGCCGAGCCGTTCGGGCTGTCCGTGGTGGAGTCGCTCGCCACCGGCACGCCGGTGATCGCGTACGCCCTGGGGTCACTGCCGGAGCTGGTCCGGCCCGGGGAAACCGGTTTTCTCCCGCACGATCTGGATCAGGCGGTGAAGGCTGTCGAGCAGGTCGCGACCCTGAACCGCCGCACCTGCCGGGAAGACGTCGAGACCCGCTTCACCGCGCAGCGCATGGTCGCCGCCTACGAACAGCTCTTCACCGCCCTCTGAGCTCTCTGGTCAGTGGGGCTTCATGGCGTCGAGCAGTTCCTCGACGTCGGCCCACGCCACCCCGATCCGCGCGTCCCCGATGCCGTACGGAAGCCACAGACGTCCGTCGTGAACCACTCCTCCGCAGGAGTACACGACGTTCGGCACGTACCCCTCACGTTCGGCCGGGGCCGCGCGCAGGAAGGGCTCTTCCAGGTGGGCGAGCACCCGCGTGGGGTCGTCGAGATCCAGCAGCAGCGCCCCGATCGCGTACACCCGCATCGGGCCGACTCCGTGGGTCAGCACCAGCCAGCCCCGGTCGGTCTCGATCGGCGAACCACAGTTGCCCACCTGGAGTACCTCCCACGGCAAGGCGGGGGTCTGCAGCGCGGTGGGCTCCTGCCAGACGAATCCATCGGCCGAGCGGGTCAGGCTGGTGCTCTCCCCGTCCGAGCGGCACAGCGCCAGGTGTTCCCCGCCCACCAGGCGCGGGAAGAGGGCCATGCCCTTGTTCCGCGCGGCCGGGCCGGCCAGCCGGTGCGCGTGAAAAGTGCGCAGGTCGGAGCTGATCAGCAGGCGCGGGGCGATCTGCCGTCCGTCGTAGGCGGTGTAGGTCGCCCGGTACCCGACCGACCCGTCGTCCCCCGTGAACCGCACGAAACGGGCGTCCTCAAGCCCGTTGCTCTCCTCCTCGGAGACCGGGAAGAGCACCTGCTGACCAAGGTCGATGTCGTCGGGGAAGGTCACCTGGTAGGCCGACGTGACCAGGTGACGCAGCAGCTCGGTGGTGGGCCGGCCGCCGAAGTGGCCGAGCCGGTCGTGATGGGCACCGGCCAGGGCGATCTCCAGATCGGCCGCGGTGAACTGCTCGGGCAGGCTGACCAGCACGCTGTGGGCGAGGCCGTCGATCTTCCCCCGGTCGGCCAGCACCGCCCGCAGGTGCTCGCGGTGCCACAGCGCCGGGGAGCTCGTGCCGGGAACCACGGGCAGCGGCCGCGGTTCGAACGTCCACTCCGGTCCGGGCCCGGCCACGGCGGTGCAGAAGCCGATGGACGAGAGATGCCCCTCACCGATGGCCCGCAGGCTGATCGCCAGCCGTAACTGACCGGGTCGAAGGCCACTCTGGTCCGGGTGCGGCACCGCGCTCGGGTTGCACAGCGCCGCTCCCTCCAGCGCGTACTCGTTCGTGAAGGTGGCGCCCATCAGCAGGGTGCGGCTGACCGACATCCGGGCCTCGCCCAGCACGTGCGGGCTGACCAGCGCGGCGTGGGCGAGCAGGAGATCGTGGTAACCGCGGTGCCGCCCCCGGAAGTCGCGCAGGAGTTCGTCCACCAACTGCTCCACCTCGATCTCGGGCAGGGCGAGAACCCGGGCGACCACGGCACCCCGGCGGGAGGTGCCGTGCGAGAGCTCCTCCCCGGGTACGAAGAGCCGGGCGATCACCCGGGCCGGGTCGGGCAGGACCATGTCGGGCAGCGGGTGCGCGAGCGTCATGCCCACACCCCCAGACGGCGCGCCTGTTGTCCGGTGGAAATCACGGCCAGGGTGGATTCCGCGCCCTGGTTGAGGTTTCGGCCGTCTTTCAGCAGACCGTCGTACCCGGCGCCGGTGGCCGGGTCGAACATCGGCACACCGGAGTCGTTCTTGCCCAGGAACCAGGCCCAGGCCGTGCCGACCGCGGTGCGCCAGCGTTCCTCACCGGTCAGGTCGTACGCGCGGGCGCAGGCATCGGCCAGGGTCGACACCTCGATCGGCTGCTGGTCGAACCCGGGCTCATCGGCCGCCCGGTCGCGGCCGTGCACGGGCGTCACCGACAGGTGGCCGTCGCGGGTCTCGGTGCGGACCAGGAAGTCCAGCAACCGCAGTCCGTGCCCGAGGGCGGCCCGGTCACCCAGGGCCGAGCCCGCCACCAGCAGGGCCTCGGCGATCGAGGCGTTGGCGTAGGTGAGCCAGCGTTCGGGCCAGGGCCAGAACGGGTCGGCCATGGCCGGGGAGGGGACGCCGACGGCCCGGACGGCGTCGCGCAGCAGGTCGTGCTCGTCACCCACCTCGAAGGACCCCAGGGCGGCGAACGTGTGGGGCCGCAGATGGGGCGACGGACGGGCGGTCGCGGCCAGCCGGAAACCCCGCAACGCCTCGGCCCGGAACTGTGCCGTCGGCCCGTGGGCACTGGCCACCCCCAGGCCCCAGACGGCCCGGCCCCACCAGTCGCCGGTGCCGGGCTCGGACCAGGTGCCGTCCACGCTCATCCGGTTGTGGCAGGAGCCGTCGGGCCGCAGCGCGGCCAGGGTGAAGTCCAGGTAGGTGCGGGCCAGCGCCTGGACCTGCGCGGACGGGTCCGGCTCGCGGCTGGTCACGACCAGCGCCCGCGCGACATCATCCACGCAGTAGCCGTGTTCGGGACGTGGGTCGGCATGGTCGGCGTGCTCGAACAGGCCGGGCCCGACGGTGAGCCGCCGGAGATGGCCGAACAGCGGCCCGGGGGCGGTACTGGTCGTGGTCATGCGCCCACCCGATCTCGTAACAACTGGTCGGCGAGCGCCAGGTAGCGCCGGGCCACCGCGGGCCAGAGCACGCCGGGCGTGGTGGTGACCGCGGCCCGGCTCATGTCCTCGGCGATGTCGCGGCGGGTCAGGAGGGTGCGCAGGGCGGTCGCCGTGGCGATCGGGTCGCGGTGCGGCACGAGCAGGCCGGCGCCGCCCGCGAGCAGTTCCACGGCGTGCGGGAACCTGGTCGCCACCACGGGTTTGGACGCGGCGACGGCCTCGCTGAGCACGCCGGAGGTCACTTGGTCGGTGGAGTCGTAGGGCAAGAGGACGATGTCCGCAGCGGCCACCAGGGCGTTCAGGTCGGTGGTGGTCAGGTAGCGACTGTCGAAGGTCACGGCGTCGTCCAGCCCCAGCTGCCGGGTCCGGTCGATCAGCCGCTGCCGGTACACGTCCCCTTCGTACGCGAGCACTTTCGGGTGGGTGCGGCCGGCCACCAGGTACCGGGGCGCGGGGCTGAGGTCTCTCAGCAGCGCCATCGCCTCGACGCCCCACTCGATGCCCTTGCCGGGGCCGATCAGACCCCAGGTGAGAATGGTCGGGCGGGTGGTGGCCTCGGCCCGCGGACGGGCGGCCGGCGCCGTCACGACCGGGGCGCCGTGCGGGATCACGCTGAC
Organism: Kineosporia mesophila; assembly: GCF_021129235.1. Classification (GTDB taxonomy): domain Bacteria; phylum Actinomycetota; class Actinomycetes; order Actinomycetales; family Kineosporiaceae; genus Kineosporia; species Kineosporia mesophila. The sequence continues at coordinate 86,275 of NZ_JAJOMA010000026.1, read as the reverse complement.
CTTGGCCATGTCGACGGCATACCCGGTGGCGAGCCGGTCGCGGGCGGTCGTTCCCATCGTCACGACGGCCCCGGCCAGCCCGGCCACCATCTCCAGCACGGCCCGCTGACCGGGCGTGGGCTCGCTCAGCACGGTGTGCAGCACGACGATCGAGGGCACGGTCAGGGCGGCCAGCAGGGGCAGGATCTCGTCGCCGTCGATGCCACCGTAGATGCCGTACTCGTGCTGCACGATCGCCACGTCACCCTGGTTGAGCTGCGCGGCGGCCCGCAGACCGCTGCCCGGTTCCCCGGCCACCAGACTACCGATCACCTCGTCGCGGGCGGGTACGGAAGGTTCGTCGACAGCCTGGATCACGCTGCCGCGAGCACCTCGCGCAGCGACCAGTTCGCGGCGCAGGGAAACGGTGAAGGTGGCCAGCCCACACACGGTGGGTGGGTACGAACTCACGAAGCCCATACGGATCGTCATTGCCTGAAGCCTTTCGGTCGGGTGGCACCAGCGGCAGGCACAAGGCCTCACGTGGCCGCTCCGAATCTCACCGGTGACGGCGGAGAACGGCTCTGACGAGCATCGGCACAGATCCGGGCGGTGTCAGCGCACCGGGAACCGAGAGACAACCTGACTGTACTCGCTGTGAGCGAACCCGAAAGTTGACGGGTGAGACCGGCCACAGCCGTGCAGGGCGACTGGACAGTATTGTCATCAAGTGATGACATCGGTTGATGACACGGATGGGAGCTGGTCGGCGATGCCGCCGCGGTGCTTCGACATCCGGCACTTCCGCACCGGGCTCGGCGCGGCACCCGCAGGAGGCACTCCCATCAGCACACCATCGATCACCCTGCCCGATCCCCTGATCGTCGATCCGCGTTCCTGGCGGGGGCGGCTGCTCGTGCCGGTCCTGGCCTACGTCGGCCTGCTGCTGGCCCTGGTCAGCAGCCTCGGGGCGCCGCTGATCCCGACCATCGCCACCGACTACGGGGTCTCGCTGAGCACGGCGCAGTGGTCACTGACCATCACCCTGCTCGTGGGAGCGGTCAGTGCCCCGGTGATCGGCCGACTCGGTGACGGTCCCCGCCGGCTCCCGGTGCTGCTGGTCGCGCTGGGCCTGCTGATCGCCGGGCTCGTACTCGCGGCCCTCCCCTTCACGGTGTTCGCCCTCCTCGTCGCCGGGCGGGCCCTGCAGGGTCTCGGCCTGGCCCTGCTGCCGCTGGCCATGGGCGTGGCCCGCGACCACCTGGTTCCCGAGCAGGCCCGGCCCGCCCTGGCGACGCTGTCCGTGACCGCCGTCGTCGGGCTCGGGCTCGGCTATCCGTTCACCGGAGTCATCGCCGAGCACCTCGGGTTCCACGCGGCCTTCTGGGTCGCGGCCGGGCTCGCCCTGCTCGCGCTGGTGCTGTGCGCCGTGGTCGTGCCACCGAGCCGGCACCGGCGCTCCTCTCCGTTCGACCGGCCCGGCCTGGTGCTGATGGCCGTCTGGCTCGTCTGCGTGCTCCTGGCGATCAGCCAGGGTGAGGACTGGGGCTGGGGCTCGCCGCGGATCGGGGGCCTGCTGGCCGTCGCCGTCGTGGCGCTGGCCGCCTGGGTCCGGCACGAGCTGCGCGCCGCCCACCCGCTGGTCGACCTGCGGCTGGTGCGCAACCGCACGGTGCTGACCGCCGACGTCACCGCGGTGCTCGCCGGGATGGGCCTCTACATGCTGCTGTCGATGGTGATCCGCTACGTGCAGACACCCGCGTCCACCGGCTACGGGCTCGCCGCCTCGGTGGTGGTCGGTGGGCTGGTGCTGCTGCCGATGTCCGCCGCCAGCTTCCTGGCCAGCCGGTTCGTGCCCGGCCTGGCCAACCGCACCGGCTCCTCCCGGATGCTCGCGATCGGCGCCGTCTTCTTCGCCCTGGCTCTGGTCATGTTCGCCACCCTCCGCAGCGACCTCTGGCAGATCTTCGTGGTCATGGGCATCACCGGCCTGGGCACCGGCTGCCTGTTCGCCGTGATGCCCCGGATGATCGTCAGCGCCGTGCCCGGTGAGGAGACCGGCGCCGCCCTGGCCCTGAACCAGGTGCTGCGGACCATCGGGTACTCGCTCGGCAGCGCCGTGGGCGCCACCGTCCTGGCCGCGCACACCCACGCTCCCGACGTGCTGCCGCAGAACAGTGGCTACTCCCTGGGTGCCTGGACCGCGGTCGGCCTGTGCCTGGTCGCGGCGCTGGCGGCCCTGATCCTGCCCAGCCGCTGCGTGATCCGTCTTGACCAGGAACAGGAACTCCTCGTCGAGGAGGCTACGGACGCCGCGGTCGCCAACGTGATTGGCTTCGAGCCGGAAGACGTTCCCGAGACCACCGGAAGTGCCGCCCGATGAGCACCGATAGCGAGACCCGCCGACGGAACTCGGCGCAGAGCCGGGAGATGCTGCTGACAGCGGCCGGGGAGCTGTTCGCCGAGCGCGGCTACGAGAAGACCACGCTGCGCGAGATCGGGGTCCGCGCCGGTGTCGACCCGGCCCTGATCGCAAGGTATTTCGGCAGCAAGGCCAAGCTCTACCTGGCCGCCCTGCGGCTGGAGAGCCAGACCGGCGGCATCGACCCGATCGACCTGCGGGACCCCGCCCGCCTGCGCCGGCTGCTCGACCGGGTCAGCGAGATGGGCGCCAGCCCGAGCCTGTACGCCGCAGTGCACCCGCACCAGGACGACGAACTGCAGAAGGCCGCCGTCGAGATGCTGGAGCACCGGCTGCTCGCCCCGAGCCGGGGGGCGGCCGAGAAGACCGGGCACGACCAGGCCCAGCTGCGGGCCGAGGTGGTCACCGCCGCCCTGGCGGGCGTCGTTCTCAGCCGCGCCTCCGGCACCTTCCGGACCCTCAACCAGGCCTCCTCCGACGACGTCGCCCGTCTGGTGGCGGACATGCTGACGCAGTTGCTCGACGCTTAGACTCGACAGGGTCCTCAGGCTCGTCAGCACACGGAGGTACGACGACGTGACAGCTGGGTCAGGTGTCCGGAACCGGTGGCGTCTGCTGGTGATCGTGCCCGACGACGAACTGCGCACGGGCCTGGTCACGCGACTCAGACCGGCGGGCTACCTGATCGAGCCGGCCCGGACGGGCGCCGAGGCCCTGGAGGTCATGCGGCGCCGGCGCATCGATCTCATCGTCGTCGACGAAGACATGCCGGACAGCAACGAACTCGCCGACCGGCGTCCACAATTCGCCGACCGCCCACCGGTGGTCTGCATGACGGCCTGTGAGTCGATCGACCGCATCCTGCCCGAGCTGGGCACCGCGGTGGAGGACTACGTCACCAAGCCCTATCGCGTGGTCGAACTGCTGGCCCGCATGCAGGTCCTGCTGCGCGACCGCGACAGCCCGCGGTTGGAGCCGGTGTTGCGGCACGGCGACCTCCGCCTCGACGAAAGCCTCTGTCGCGCCTGGCGGGGTGAGCGCAGCATCGACGTCACCCCGGCCGAGTACCGGCTGCTGCGTCATCTGCTGCTCAACGCCGGTCAGGTGCTCTCGAAAGAGCAACTGGCCTGGCAGGTCGGGGGTTCGGGGGCCGGGGCGGTCGAGCGGCTGGTCTCCCGGTTGCGGCGAAAAGTGGACGCGTACGGTCCCGCTCTCATTCACACGCACCGGGGATTCGGGTACCGGCTGGGGTTTTCCTGAACCTGGAAATGTCTGTTTCCTGTCTGGAAGCTGTCCGGGTGCCGTCTGCCGGGTGGGCTTACCTGGAGGGGTCCTTCCGCGCCAGCACCCGGAGGAAACATGCCCACCCCGGAATACCCGATGGCCCGCGAGTCCGGCTGTCCGTTCGCCCCGGCCCCCACCGTCCGCACCATGACCCGCGAGGAACCCGCCGGCAAGGTGCGGATCTGGGACGGCAGCGAGCCCTGGTTCATCACCCGGCACGCCGACCAGAGAGCCCTGCTCAACGACCCGCGCATCAGTATCGACGAGCACCGCGACGGTTACCCGCACATGACGCGCGGGCGGGCCGAGTCGGCACCGCACATCCCCCCGATGATCACCAACACCGACCCGCCCGAGCACACCCGGCTGCGCCGCACGGTGAACGGCCCGTTCATGGTCAAGCGGGTGGAAGCACTGCGTCCGCGCATCCAGCAGGTGATCGACTCTCTCGTCGACGACCTGCTGGCCGGGCCGAACCCGGCCGACCTGGTGCAGGCCGTCGGGCTGCCGGTGCCGACCCTGGTGATCACGCAGATCCTCGGCGTGCCCTACGAGGACCACGCGTTCTTCCAGACCAACAGCAGCAAGACGATCAGCCACGAGTCCACGCCTCAGGAAGCCCGTGAGGCGGGCCAGGCGCTCGGGCAGTATCTCGGCGCACTGCTGGGGCAGAAGATGAAAGATCCAGCAGAGGACGTGCTTTCTGAGATGGGAGCGCGGGTCGCCGCCGGGGAGATGGGCTACGAGGAGGCCGTGCACATGGCCACCGCCATCCTGATCGCCGGCCACGAGACCAGCGCCAGCATGATCTCCCTGGGAACCCTGGCCCTGCTGCAGAATCCGGACCAGCTGGCCCTGCTGCGCGATCGCAGCGACGACCCGAAGTTCGTGGCCAACGCGGTCGAGGAATTGCTGCGGTACCTGACGATCGTGCACACCGGCATCCGGCGGATCGCGAACGCCGACATCGAACTGCACGGCGTCACCATCAAGGACGGCGACGGCATCGTCTTCGACCTGTCCGGCGCCAACTGGGACGAGACCGAGTTCCCGGGCGCGGACCGGCTGGATCTGACCCGGCCGGCCCGGCAGCATCACGCTTTCGGGTACGGCGTGCACCAGTGCCTGGGGCAGTCGCTGGCCCGGGTGGAACTTCAGGTGGCGTACAGCACGCTGTACCGGCGCATTCCGACCCTGGCCCTGGCGGTGCCGTTCGAGGAGGTGCCGTTCGCGATGGAAGGCGTGGCGTACGGTCTGACGTCGCTTCCGGTGACGTGGTCGGCATGAGCCTGAAGGTGGAGTTCGACGAGCCGAAGTGTGTCGCTGCCGGGCAGTGCGTGATGGTCGCTCCGGATCTTTTCGACCAGAGGGACGAGGACGGAGTGGCGATCGTTCTCGACGACAGTCCCTCTCCGGACCAGTACGACGAGGCCCGGGAGGCCGCGGCGGTGTGCCCGGCGGCGGCGATCCGCCTGGTGGAGGGGTGAACCGGATCGTCGTGGTCGGAGCCTGCGCCGCCGGGCTGTCGGCGGCGGAGGCGTTGCGGCGCGAGAAGTTCGGCGGAAAGATCGTTCTCGTCGGGGAAGAAATCGACGCCCCCTACGACCGGCCGCCGCTGTCGAAGCAGATCCTGGCCTCGCAGTGGGAGGCGGAGCGTCTGGCGCTGCGCCCGGCCGAGCAGATCGCGGCGCTGGAGCTCGACCTGCGGCTGGGGGTGCGGGCAACCGGGCTGGACCTGGCCTCCCGCACGGTGCTTCTCGGGGATTCGTCCGTGGAGTACGACGGGCTGATCGTGGCGACCGGGGTGCGACCCCGGCGGCTTCCCGGGTCGGGGGCGCACGTGCTGCGCACCCTGGCCGATGCCCTGGCCCTGCGGGAACGACTGAAACCCGGACGCCGTCTGGCCGTGGTCGGGGCGGGCTTCCTCGGCGCCGAATCGGCCTCCGTGGCCAGGCAGCTCGGGTGCGAGGTGACGCTTCTCGAGCCGGCGCCGGTGCCGCTCGCCCAGGCGGTGGGTGTCCCGGTCGGGGAGGTGCTCGCGCAGGTGCATCGTGATCAGGGCGTCTGCGTGCGGACCGGGGTGACGGTGACGTCAACGTCTCCTACTGGGGTTCAGCTGGGCGACGGCGAATTCGTCACGGCGGACGAGGTTCTCGTGGCCGTCGGATCACAGCCCAACACCGGGTGGCTGGAGGGCAGCGGCCTGGAGCTGGACGACGGACTGGTGTGCGACGAGTTCAGCGCGGCCGCCCCGGGTGTTTACGGCGCCGGTGACGTGGCCCGCTGGCACAACCCGCTGTTCGGGGTGACGATGCGCGTCGAGCACCGCACCAACGCGGCCGAACAGGGTATGGCGGCAGCCCGGAACCTGCTGCGCGGAAGCGACGCCCGGCCGTTCGCACCGGTTCCGTACTTCTGGTCCGACCAGTACGGCCTGAAGATCCAGGCGCACGGCTACCTGCGGGGCCACGACGCGGTCGAGATCGTCGACGGCGACCTGGAGTCACGCCGGTTCATGGCCGCCTATCGCACCGGCGACCGTCTGACCGGCGTGCTTTCTCTCGGTATGCCGCCGAAGGCGATCCGCCCGTGGCGGCAGGCCGTCGCCGCCGGAACTGCGTGGTCAGTTTCCGAGACACTCACAACGAGGTGATGATGGACGTCGTAGTGGTCACCGGTGCCGGTGGCATGGGTACGGCCGTCGCGCGGCGGATCGCCAGCGGCCGCACGCTCGTGCTGGCGGACGCACACGCCGAATCCCTGGAAAGGGCTGTTTCCTCAATGGATTCGGAGGGGTATCAGGTGCGCGGTGTGATGACCGACGTCTCCGACGCCGATGCGGTGTCGCGTCTCGCCAGGACCGCGTCCGCCGACGGCCCTGTCACCGCGGTCGTTCACACAGCGGGTGTCTCGGCCGCCACCTCCACGGTCCGGCAGATCATGGAGGTGGACCTGGCCGGCACGGCACACCTCATCGACGCCTTCCTGCCGGTGGCGTCACGGGGCACGTCACTGGTCTGTATCGCCAGCATGGCCGGGCACTACGCGCAGATCGGCGCCGACGACGAGCAGTTGCTCGCCACCGCACCGACCGTCGATCTGCTGAACCTGCCGGTGCTGGCCTCGGTGGGCGACGATCCGATCGCGGCCTACATTCTGGCCAAGCGGGCCAACCAGGTGCGGGTGCAGGCCGCCGCGCTGGACTGGAACCGGCGCGGGGCCCGCATCAACACCGTGAGCCCGGGTGTCATCTCGACCGGAATGGCCCAGGCGGAGGCCGAGTCCGCCAGCGGTGAGCACATGATGGCGATGCTCGACGCCTGCGGGGCGGGGCGCACCGGCACACCCGGTGAGATTGCCGAGGTGGTAGCGTTTCTCACCGGGCCCGGGTCGCTGTACATCACCGGTACGGACATTCTGGTGGACGGCGGCCAGGCGGCCTGGTTGCGCCGGCACCGGCCTTCCTAGGCGGGGGCTCCGGAGGTCCTGGTCGGCAGGAGGGCGCCGGCGTCCACCCGCAGCTGGGCGCCGGTGATGTAGCGGGCCGCGTCGGAGGCCAGGAAGAGCACGGCCTCGGAGATGTCGCCCGGGTCGAGGGTCTGCACCGGCATGGTGTGCGTGTGCCCGAACGCCGCCTGCGCGTCGTCGTGTCCGGGGTGCTCCAGGTCGGGGCGGAACAGCTGGTACATGGCCTCGTTCTGGAGCATGCCGGTGTCGGTGTTGCCCGGGTGCCCGGCGTTCACGCGGATCGACTGCGGGGCCAGGGTCAGGGCCAGGTCGTGCACCAGCCGGGAGACGGCCCGTTGGGCGAAGGTGTAACCACCCGAACCGGGTCCGGCCTTTCCACCGCCGGTGACCACGCGGCGGTCGTGGGCCTCGACGAGGCGCGCGGTCTCGTTCAGGTCGTCGGGTGTGGCCATGCGGTGGTTGACCGTGTCGAGCTGGGCACAGATGTCGACGGCGACCAGTCGCGGCCGATCGGTGTGGAACGACAGCCCCGCCCAGATCACGTTTTTCGAGGTCGATCACCCGCGGGCCGGCCTGCCGGCAACCTTCGTGGTCAAGGCCTGCGACATCGGGGGCCACCTCGGTGATGTGCTGGAGGTGCGGCGTCGCGGAACCGGCACCCGGGACGATGTCTCCCTCCATCCCCTGAGTGGCCTGGACCTGGTCGGTCTCTGGATCGGGCTCCCCGCCGCCGGGTTCGTGATCGCGGCGGCCTGGTGGCTGGCCCGGGGCCTGATCGGGCTGAAGTGGGACGCCTGGGTGCAGGCAGGCCGCCCGGGCGACGGGGGACGCCGACCCCACTAGCCTTGCCTTTATGGATCCAATCTGGCAAGATATGGATACTGTTGTGATGGAGGAGCGTATGGCCCACCTGCTCGTCGACGAGATCACCGGGCACATCCGCGATCGCATCATGTCCGGCGCGTTGCCGATGGGTAGGCCGATCCGCCCGGCGGAGCTGTCCACGGAGTTCGGCATCAGCCGCACGCCGATCCGCGAGGCACTGCGCCGTCTGCAGAGCGACGGCCTGATCGAGATGCCGCCGAACCGGGCCGCCTGCGTGCGCGTGCCCGCTCCGTGGGAGGTGCGGGAGGCCTACGAGATCCGCGCGCAGCTCGAGGGTCTGGCCACCGCCCGCGCGGCCGGCCGGATGCGCGGGACCGACCTGGACCAGCTGCGCCGGGTGAACCACCAGGCGCACGACCTGACCCCCGGCCAGGCCGGCAGCGCCTGGACCGACCATGCCTTCCACACGCTGATCCTGGACAGCGCCTCGAACGGGCACCTCCGGCGGGCCGTGCGCGACATCGACCAGAGCTTTCCCCGGAACGTGCCGGTGCAGCTGCTGGCCGAGAATCCCCGGCAGCGCGATCAGGCGTTCGGCGCCCACGACCGCATCATCGCCGCCCTGGCCGCCGGTGACGGTGAGACGGCCGCCCAGGAGATGCGTGCCCACGTGATCAAGGTGGGCGAGCACCTGGTGCACTGGTACGAGCGACGCTCGAGCACCGTGTTCCACGGGTAGAAGGGCCCGCACCCCGTCAGTCGTCCAGCGCCGGCCGGCCCGGACGTCAGGCGCCGAAGGCGCTGATCGCGGTCCGGAAGGCGTTCTGCGGGCCGGCACCCTCCGTGCGGTAGTGCCCCGGTCGGCGCGGCGGGCCGGGTCGGCCCCGCTCCGGTCAGGCCGACTGGGAACGACCGCGAAACGTGTTGCGGTAGGCGCTGGGTGAGACCCCGATCTCGGCCTGCAGGTGCAACCGCATCGAGCCGGCAGTGCCGAACCCGGCGGCCTCGGCCACCTCGTCCACCGACAGGTCGCTGCTCTCCAGGAGGGCACAGGCGCGCTCCACCCGCTGTCGCACGAGCCACTGGCCCGGGGAGGTGCCGATCTCGTCGCGGAAGCGCCGGGTGAAGGTGCGGGTGCTGGTCGACTCCTGGGCCGCCAGATCCCGCAGGGTGACGGGGCGGTGCAGGTTCGCCAGGGCCCACTCGCGGGCCCGGGCGGTCGAGGAGATCCGGGGGTCGGGCATGGGCCGGTTCACGTACTGCGCCTGACCGCCGTCCCGATGGGGCGGCACGACGTTGCGGCGGGCCACCTCGTTCGCCACCCGGGCTCCGTGGTCGGCTCGGATCATGTGCAGGCACAGGTCGATACCCGAGGCGGACCCGGCCGACGTGAGCACGTTCCCGTCATCGGTGTAGAGCACGTCGAGGTCGAACAGGACGTCGGGGAACCGCTCGCGAAACTGCTGGGACGAGTGCCAGTGCGTGGTCGCCCGGCGCCCGCTGAGCAGACCGGCCGAGGCCAGCACGAACGAACCCGTGCAGATCGAGGCGATCCGGGCGCCGGGCCGCACCCGCGCCAGGGCGGCGGCCAGCGAGGGGTCCAGAGGGCCGATCGGCGTCTCGTAATCGCTCTGCGCGCCGGGGACCATCACGGTGTCGGCCTCGGCCAGCGCCTGCGGCCCGTGCGCCACGGTGAGGGTGAAGTCGGCGTCCGTACGGATCTCGCCGGGCACGAGCGCGCAGGTCACGACCTCGTAGAGGGCATCGCCGGCGTCCGAGCGGGCGTGACCGAACATCCGGTGCACGAGGCTGAGCTCGAACGGCAGCACCCCGTTGCGGGCCAGCACGGCCACCCGGTGCCGGCCATCCCCTGCGAATACGGCCATGGCCCGATCTTCGCACATGTTGTCCATCGGGCCAGTCGCCATCGGGATCCCACCGTTCGATGATCGGTCCATGAACGTTCTCTGGATCCTGGCCCACCCCGAACCCCGCTCCCTGAACGGTTTTCTCGCCGAGCAGGGGCAGCAGGCCCTGCGCGACGAGGGGCACCGGGTCGAGGTGTCCGACCTCTACGCGATGGGCTGGAACCCCGTCGTCGACACCGCCGGCTACGCCCACGACCCGGCGCAGCGCTTCCAGGTCGCGGCTGCCGCCAAGAAGGCCTACGAGAGTGGCGCACTGAGCGCCGACATCCGCACCGAACAGGAGAAGATCGACCGGGCCGACACCATCGTCCTTCAATTCCCGATGTGGTGGTTCGGGATGCCCGCCATCCTGAAGGGCTGGTTCGAGCGGGTCTGGGTGCAGGGCTACGCCTACGGCCTGCGCGGCCCGAACGGTGAATGGATCGGCTACGGCGACGGGTTCCTCGCCGGCAAGCGCACGCTGACCGTGGCGACCACCGGCGGGTTTGCCGGATTCTTCGGTGAGAGAGGCATTCATGGGTCGATCGACGAGCTGCTCTTCCCCCTGCACCACGGCACCCTGTTCTACGCCGGGGCAAAGGTGCTGCCGCCGTTCCTGATTCACGGGGCCGACCGCTTCACGCCCGAGGAGGGAGAGCAGGCGGCCAAGGAGCTGCGCGAGCGCCTGCTCGCGATCCCGGTCACCGATCCGATCCCCTACCGGACACAGACCGGCGGCGACTACGACAGCCACTTCGTGCTGCGGCCTGAGGTGGCGCCGGGCGTGACCGGTCTGGGCGCGCACGTGGCCTGATCCACCGGTTCCGGGCACCCGCTCCTTGCGGGTGCCCGCCCGGTTGCCGTCACGCCGGGGCCGTGCTGGGCTGCTGCACCATGAGCGACCTGACCGACATCTACCGCAGCTACCTGGATGTGCTGAACGAGCGCCGCTTCCCGGCTCTGGACCAGTACGTCCACGACACGGTCACCTACAACGGCACCCCGCTGACGCGGCAGCAGTACGCGGACCTGATCGAGAACGATGCCCGGGTCATCCCCGACCTGCGTTTCGTACCGGAGCTTCTCACCGCAACGGACGATGTGGTGGCCTGCCGCCTCTGGTTCGACTGCACCCCCGAACACGAGTTCGCCGGCATCACCCCGACCGGCCGGCGCGTCGCCTTCGCCGAGCACGTGTTCTACCGCTTCCGCGACGACCGCATCGAGCAGGTGTGGTCGCTCATCGACGTGGCCGCAGTACGCGACCAGATGCGTAACAGCGACGGTTGACTGGTCGGCGGCCGGCTCCTCCAGGCACCGGCCGCCGCAGGAAGAGTCTTCCCGGAACAGCCTGGGAGAGAGTCCTCCTGACGTGGTGGTGTCGCTACTGCGACTGCGGTAGGCGGTACGGTCGCTACCGTGGGAGAGCGTTCTCACCCGGGGCGTACCCGCACAGGAAGAAGGACTTCATGGAACTTGGTCTGCACATCGCCGACTTCACCTGGACCGGTGGCGCACCCGCCCTCGGCGCGGACCTGGCCCGTCACGTGCGGGAGGCCGAGGCGGGCGGCATCCGCCGGATCACGGTGATGGACCACTTCTGGCAGATCCGCGGCGTCGGCCCGGCCGAGACCGACATGCTGGAGGCCTACGCGGCACTGGGCTTCATCGTCGCCCACACCGAACACGCCCTGCTGCACACGCTGGTCACCGGCGTCACCTACCGCGAGCCCGCCCTGCTGGCCAAGGCCGTCACCACGCTCAACGTGCTCTCCGGCGGCCGGGTCGGCCTGGGCATCGGCGCGGCCTGGAACGACGAGGAGTCACACGGTCTCGGTTTCGCCTTCCCGCCCACCGCGGAGCGGTTCGAGCGGCTGGAAGAGGCGATCCAGGTCTGCCTGCAGATGTGGTCCGGCTCCGAGGAACCGTTCGCCGGTCAGCACTACCGGCTCGACCGGACCCTGAACTCGCCGCAGTCGCTCACCCAGCCCCACCCGTACCTGATGATCGGCGGCGCCGGGGAGAAGAAGACACTGCGGCTCGTGGCCCAGTACGCAGACGCCTGCAACATTTTCGCCAGTCCGGAGGCTGCCCACAAGCTCGAGGTGCTGCGGGGCCACTGCGACACCGTGGGCCGGGACTACGACGCCATCGAGAAGACCACGATCCTGCGCATCGACCCCAGCAGCACGGCCGACGACGTGGTCTCCACCTGCACGAGCATGCGTGAGCTGGGTTTCACCGTCGCCTACGTCTACGCCAGCGGGATCACCGAACGCGAGCGGATCGTCCCCTTGCTCGCCGACGCGCAGGCCCGTCTGAGCTGACCGAGCGGGCCGGACGGTGCCCCGGGCCCCGTCCGGCCTCCTGCGATCAGCGCACGACGTCAAAGATGTTCTTCTGCACCCCGTTGCCGTAGGCCTCGTGCTCGACGAGCTTCAGGTGCTGGGTGTCCTTGTCCGTGTCGCTGAACAGGCGCTTGCCCGCGCCGAGCAACAGCGGGAAGACGAGCAGGTGGTAGCGGTCGATCAGGCCCGCGTCGGACAGGGCGTGGTTCAGATCGGCACTGCCCTGCAACAGGATCGGGCCGCCCTCGCTCTGCTTCAGCTGCGCGACCTCGTCGGGCGAGCGCAGGATCGTGGTCTCACCCCAGTTGGTCGCCAGGTCGGCCTGCGCCAGGGTGGTGGAGACGACGTACTTGGGCATCGCGTTGTAGACGGCGAAGTCGTCCATCGCCGGCCACACCGCACTGAACGCCTCGTAGCTGACCCGCCCCAGCAGCATCGCGCCGGCCTCGGTCTGCTCCTGCCCCTTCATCGCGTAGGCCTCGGGCAGGAACTCGATGTCCTTGAAGGTCCAGCCGGAATTGCGGTACCCGGCCTCGCCCCCGGGAGCTTCCATGACGCCGTCCAGCGAGACGAACGCGGTGCTGATCAGGGTGCGCATACGGGCATTCCTCGAGGTCGGGAGCGGTCCAGGCACCTACGGTAGCGATGATCAGGTCCGCGGCCGGGCTATCACGGCCCGGACCGAAAGAACCTCAGCCGCAGGACAGCGGCTCGGAGGCGTAGTCCACGGGTTGATCACGCATGCCCCAGACGGTCAGCTCCGCGATGTCGCCGTTCCAGGTCAGCCGGTAGGTCCCGAAGGTGATCGGCCGGTAGCCGTCGTCGGCGAAGTAGGAGTTCACCTCACGCGGTGAATGACTTCCGGCGGGAAGTACATAGATCGCGCCCTCCCCCATCAGGAGGACCGAGCGCTCGCCGACGACCACCCGGCAACCGTCGGCGCCGTGCTGTGGCAGCACGGTGTAGGTCGTGAACATGTCGAGGAAGGCGGTGATCAGGAACGCGAGCACCCCTGCTCCGACAGCACACGTCGTGATCGCACCGGCCACGATGCGCCACCGCAGACGACGGGCCCGGTGGCCGCGCCGGGACTCACGGATGTACCAGAGGGCGACCACGAACAGGATGCCCAGGACGAGCAGGCCACCCACCAGATGCCACCGGCGGAGCACCGAGTTCCCGACGACCAGCGGCCCGTCCATGTCCGCGACGATGAAGGCGCTCACGGGAGCGGGCAGGAGGGCCGCCACACCGGCGAGCCAGAGCCCGTCGAATCGCCGTGTGCCCTTCTCGGGTGCGGCTTCCAGAACACTCACGAGTCGGTCATGGTCGCTCGAAAAGCCATGGGCTCACGATAGTTGGCCCGGCCGTTGAGCCTTCGGACTCAGCCCCGCCCTCGCGAGACGGCCGTGAGCGATTCCGTGGCCTCGTTGACGGGGTCGGACGCGCTCACGCTGAGGTCGAACCACCGGGCGTCGGAGGCCGCCAGTTCCTCGCCGACAGCCTTGCCGTACGTCGCGGCGTCGGAGCCCAGCAGGAGGCGCAGCGGTGCGTCCTCCCGTCCGGCGAGCTCCGCGACGATCTCGGCCACCCGCCGCACACCGGTCGGCTCCTGCCCGGAGGACTCCCGCAGCAGGTCGGCGAACCGGCCCACGGTCTGCCGGTACGGGGCGCTGATCTCGGGGACGGTCATCGAGGGACCGGCCCAGTCGGTGCGCATGCCTCCCGGCTCAAGGACCGTGACCTTGATACCGAACGGAGCCACCTCCGCGGCCAGGACCGTGGAGAATCCCCCGACCGCCCACTTCGCGCTCTGGTAGGCGGAAAGACCGACCGTCCCGACCCGGCCACCCAGCGAGGACACCTGGAAGATGTGCCCGCCGCCCTGTTCCCGCAACGCAGGGAGCACGGCCCCCGTGACGTTGACGACGCCGTAGAAGTTGGTCTCCATCTGGGCCCGGAACATGTCCGGCGCCATGTCCTCGAACGCCGCCAGATCACCGTAACCCGCGTTGTTGACCACCACGTCGAGGCGGCCGAAGGCCTTCAGGCCGGCCTGAACCACCTGCTGTGCCTGCTCGGGATCGGTGACGTCCAGAGCCAGTGGCAGGATCCGGTCGCCGTGTTCGGCGGCCAGGTCGTGCAGCTGCGCGGGACGGCGGGCGGTGGCGATCACCCGGTCACCGGCATCGAGGGCATGCCCCACGATCGCCCGGCCCAGGCCGCGGGAACTTCCGGTAACGAGCCAGACCTTCGACACAGTTGCTCTCCTGACGCCGGCGACCAGCCCTTGTGTACCGCCGGTCTCTTGTAGACCGAAGTTACGGTACCGGCGGTCCCGTGTCAACGTACCGACGGTCCTTTAAGATGCCGGGATGACGACCTTCCAGCGGGCACGCAGTGACGAGGCCCGGGAGATCCGTCGCCAGGCGATTCTGAGAACCACCGCCGAGATGCTCGGGGAGCTGTCGGTCGGCGACATCACGCTCAACGAGATCAGCCGCCGTGGTCAGCTCGCCAAATCGTCCATCCTCAAGTACTTCGACTCCCGCGAGGCGATCCTGCTGGAGTTGCTCGACGGCGAGCGCAAGGAGTGGCTCGAAGACCTGGCCAACCGCCCGGGAGCCGAAGGCGCCGCCCTGCCGGACCGTTGCCGCCACCTAGCGGACGTCCTCACCCACTCGCTGCAACCCCGGCGCGTCCTCTGCGATCTGCTCAGTGCCCAGGCGGGCGTCCTCGAGCACAATGTCTCCGCCGACGTGGCCGCGCGTTACAAGCAGGCCGCGATCACCGATGTGAAGACGCTGGCCGCCCTGACCCGCGAGCATCTCCCGGAACTCGACCCGGCTGGGGCCGTTCACCTGTGCGCCGCCGTGACCATGACGATCGGGGCGGTGTGGTCCCATTCCCAGCCCGCCGCCGGGATGCTCGCGGCCTACCGGGCCGATCCGGCGCTCGCCGCGTACCGCATGGACTTCGCCCAGACCCTGCACGGAATACTCAGCCTGCTCATCACTGGCGCCACCGCTTCGTGACGCCTGCGGGTGGGGACGCGACGAATTATCGCTGCCCCACGGGGACATAACGACAGCTGGATCGCGGCCACGTGCATCACTCACGACCTGCCTCTGGCGACGCTGAACGTCAAGGACTACCAGCGCTTCGTCGACCACAACGGACTGCGCTTGATCACGGCCGAACAAGGCTGGTTTCCCACCTACGCCCGATCACGCCAACTTCAGCAAAAGATGGCAACGCCTCGGCCGGCGAGGCTGCGATCTGGTCTTCGATCTCAGGCAGGAACCCCGTCCGGGGCCGTCAGCCTCAGACTTTCCGCATGTTGCGGGGCGTTCAGGCTCCAGGGCTCCTCATCTGGCCAGAGCGCGGAGCTGTACAGGTGTTCTCCGGTGACACCGTCGTGGACGTGCATGACCGTATGCGGATAACTCCGTGACCTACTGATGACCGCAGCTCCCGGGCCGCCCTCCCAGGCGATGACCTCGTCCTCTGCTACTACCGCTCTGGCCCTCGCATCGGTGGCGCATCGGAGGAGGGCGAACTGCAGGCGTTCCTGGAACTCGTCCTCATCGCCGAGCCAGGCGCGGTGCAGGGACTCCAAGCCGGGCAGGAGCACCGGGTCCGTGGGGTATCGCCGGGCAGCCTATTTGATGCCGGTGGTGGCGAGGGA
This sequence comes from Kineosporia mesophila, assembly GCF_021129235.1. Classification (GTDB taxonomy): domain Bacteria; phylum Actinomycetota; class Actinomycetes; order Actinomycetales; family Kineosporiaceae; genus Kineosporia; species Kineosporia mesophila. The sequence goes on along the minus strand of NZ_JAJOMA010000026.1, from coordinate 70,354 downwards.
GGCGACGAACCAGCGCTGCCCGACGAGGAAGAGCACCATCAGCGGCAGCTGACTGATCAGGGTGCCGGCCATCAGGACCGGCCAGTTGGTGAAGTGGGCTCCCTGGAAGGACGCCAGGCCGATCTGCACCGTCATGACGTCCGAGGAGGTGTTGACGATGAGCGGCCAGAGGAAGTCGTTCCAGGACGTGAGGAACGTGAGGATCGCCAGGGTGGAGAGGGGCGGGCCCATCAGCGGCAACAGGATGCTGCGCAGGATCCTCAGGCGGCTCGCACCGTCGAGCACGGCGGCTTCTTCCAGCTCGATCGGGAGGGACAGGAAGAACTGGCGCAGCAGGTAGATGCCGAAGGGAGTGACCAGGTTCGGGGCGATCAGGGCGGGGAGGCTGTCGATCAGCCCGAGGTTCCGCATGATCACCAGGCTCGGGATCATCACCACCTGGAACGGCACCATCAGCGTGGCCAGCAGGAGCACGAAGACGACGCCCCGGCCGAAGAACCGGATCCGGGCGAAGGCGTAGGCGGCGAGGCTGCACAGCACCAGGTTGCTGATGACGCAGGCGATCGACACGACCGCGCTGTTGACCAGCCAGCGGTCGAAAGGCCCCTGGTTCCAGGCTTTCGAGAAGTTCGACCAGTGCAGCGCGGATGGTAGACCGGGTGGGAACCGCTGGGTGTCGGCCACGCTCGAGAGGCTGGTCAGCACCATCCAGATCAGGGGGGCGGCCATCACCAGGGCCAGCGGGATCAGCACCAGGTGCCAGGGGCTGGGCCGGCGCGAGACGCGCACCGAGGACTCGCTCATGCCGCACCGCTCTCGTCGTTCGCTCGGGTGAGTCGCATCTGGATCAGCGTGACCAGCACGATCACGACGAACAGCAGGCAGGCCAGGGCACTGGCGTAGCCGGCGTGGAAGTACTGGAACGCCTGCTGGTAGAGGTAGTAGACGACCACCGTGGTCGCGTGCAGCGGGCCACCCTTCGTGGTCACGTAGACCTCGTCGAACAACTGCAGGGCGTTGATGATGAGCCAGGTGGTCAGGAACGCGGTGACGGGACGCAGCTGGGGCACCTGGATCTGCCAGAACGTGCGCACCGGTCCGCACCCGTCCAGGGCCGCGGCCTCCAGCAGGTCTTTCGGAACCGACTGCAACGCCGCCAGATAGATCAGCGCACCGAATCCGATCCAGCCCCAGACCGTCATCGCGACCATGGCGTACAGCGCCTGGTCCGGATCGGAGAAGAAGCCCTGGGCCGGGAGGCCGACCTTCTCCAGAAGCCCGTTGGCCAGTCCGTACTCGGGATCGAGGAGGAAGTTGAAGATGACGCCGGTCGCCACCGTCGAGGTGATCACCGGGACGAACACGGCCAGCCGGTAGATCGAGATCCCCCGGATATTCCGGTTCAGGGCCCCGGCCACCACCAGCGAGCCGACCAGGGTGAGCGGCACGAACAGCACGGTGTAGATCAGGGTGTGCCGCAGCGCCGCGACCAGCACCGGATCACCGAGCATCTGGTCGTAGTTGTGCAGGCCGACCCACTCCGCGGGGGTCTGCAAGTCGTTGCGCTGGAACGACATCGCGAACGACCAGACCAGCGGGACAAGCCCGAACAGGCCGATCAGCAAGACGCTGGGGGCCACCAGCATCCAGCCGGACACATGGTCGGCCGTGCTCCGGCGCCGGGCCCAGGCGGTGATCATCACGAACCGGCCAGCACGGACTGGACGGTCTCGGTGGCGGAGTCGAGCGCCTCCTGCGGCTGGGCCTGACCCAGCAGCACGGACTGCACCATCTCGCCGACCGCCTGCGAAACCTGCGAGTACTCAGGAATGTTGGGCCGGGCGTGCTGGACGTTGTCGAGATTGTCGGTGAATTCCTCGGCGCCCGGATACTTCTTGAGATAGGTGCTGCGGTACTCGGGCAGTTTCGTCTCGGACGTGCGCAGTGGCAGGTCGCCGGTCTGGATCGCGTACTCCAGGTGCACCTTCGGTGAGGTGAGCCAGGTGGTGAACGCCCAGGCCGTGTCGGTCTTGCGGTCCGAGCGGTTGAACATCATGTACAGGTCGGGCCCGGAGATGGATTCGTGGTTGCCGTTGTACCCCGGCAGTCGCACGACCCCGTAGTGAACCTTGTCGAAGCTGCTCAGGTCCCAGGGACCGGTCCACAACATGCCGATCTTGCCGTCGGCGAACAGGTTCGAGTAGTTCTGGTTGCCGGTGTCGAGATAGACCGACCTGTCGGTGACGGCCATGTCGCGCAGCTGGTTCAGGGCGGCGAGCCCGGCCGCGGAGTTGAACGCCGGTTTCTTGTTGTCGGCGGTCAGCAGTTCCCCACCGGCCTGCCACAGCATCGCCAGGTAGCGCCAGACCGTGTCCTCGGTACCGTCGTTGACGTACGACCAGCCGTACACACCGGCCTCCTTGTCGGTCAGGGCGGCGGCTGCCTGCCGGAAGTCCTGCCAGGTCCAGTCCGGGGTGGGCTCGGCGATACCGGCCCGGGCGAAGAGATCTTTGTTGTAGACGAGCGCCAGGTTGTCGACCAATGCCGGCACGGCCACGACCTTGCCGTTCACCGTCGAGGCATCCTTCACCGCGGGGAAGAAGTCGTCCCAGTCCACGGCCGGGTCCTGGGAGCGCTCGGTCAGGTCGGCCAGCCGGGGCTGACGGCTCAGCGGCCCGACCGACGAACCGTACTCGTACGCCACGTCGGGGTAGTTCCCGGCGACGAATCCCGCGGTCGTCTTCTGCAGCACGTCATCGTTCCCGCCGTCGAACACGAGCGTGACCGCCTGGTCGGGATGCTCGGCGTTCCACTGCTTGCCCAGCGCGGTGATCGCTTCGGTCTGCGCACCGGTGTACCCGTGCCAGAGCGTGATCTTCGCCGTCCCGTCGTCGACGTCGCCCGACCCTCCACAAGCACCCAGTGCGACGGCCACCGTCAGCGCACCGGCACAGGTCACTGCGAAACGACCCTGTTGACGCATGAGAACTCTCTTCGCTGGGAGAACGGACGCAGTCACCGTGCCGGGACGCTCGTACCGACCAGACCTCCGGGCCTGAAGGGTGCGCGCATCGGTCTGTACCGACACCATCGAGCTGATTTGCTCATTCAGTGTGCGCAATCTTGCACACGCCCTTCTCGGCCGTCAACGACTGGTTACCTGCCGGAAATCTGGCCGGCCACTCGGCCCACGGCTGCTCACACCGGTTCGGAACAGGGATAATTGAGGACGACGGCGAGACTGCGGACGCGGGTGCGGCCAGGCGGTCGAAGGGGCGCGGAGGTCGATCCGGAGGATTGACGAGGATGCGCATTTCTGATCGTATGTTGCTCACAACGATCAATATCGAGCCGCGAGCAGGCCTGTGGCACTTACCGTCACCCGTCCGCGGTGACGGCATTCGCCCGGGTTCAGAGGAGAACACGTCGATGTCACACGAAAAGCCGGAGCCCGTGGTGTGTTTCGTCGGTGCGGGCTCGGTGGAGTTCACCCGGCAACTGCTGCGCGACCTGGTCTCCGAACCGGAGCTGGCCGGCTGCCGGATCGTTCTGCACGACATCGACCAGCGCCGCCTCGACCTGGCCGAGAAGATCGCCCACGTGACGATCCGGCACCACGGTGCCCGGGCCACGGTGACCGCCACCACCGACCGCCGCCAGGCGCTGGCCGGTGCGGACTTCGTCATCAATGTGGTCAACATCGGTGGCCACGCCGCGACGCTCACCGACTTCGACGTGCCCGAGACGTTCGGGATCCGCCAGACCATCGGCGACACCCTCGGCGTCGGCGGGATCTTCCGGGGCCTGCGCACCTTCCCCTTCCTGGCCGCCCTCGCGCAGGACATGCTCGATGTCTGCCCGCAGGCCTGGCTGCTGAACTACACCAACCCGATGGCGATGAACGTCGCCTACCTCAAGGCGGTGGCCCCCGACCTGAAGGTGCTGGGGCTGTGCCACTCCGTCTACTGGACCATCCACGACCTGAGCGCGCTGGTGGGCGCGCCGCTGGACGAGGTCACCTTCCGCAGCGCCGGCGTCAACCACCAGGCCTGGGTGCTGGAGTGGCAGCACAACGGTGAGGACCTGTACCCCCGGCTGGACGCGCTGATCGCGAACGACGAGCAGCTGCGCCGCCGGGTGCGCGTGGACATGTACCGCCGCCTGGGCTTCTACCCGACCGAGACCAGCGAGCACTCCTCCGAGTACGTGCCCTGGTACCTGCACGACGAGTCCGAGATCGAGCGCCTGCGCATCCCGCTGCGCGACTACGTGGGGATCAGCGCCGGCAACGCCGGCCAGGTGGCCCAGCTGGAGGCGTCGATCGACGCCGGCGAGTACACCGAACCCGAGGAGGAGGCCGCCGAGTACGCACCGCAGGTCATTCACTCGATCGTCACCGGCCGGCCCCGGGTGATCCAGGTGAACACCGTGAACACCGGGCTGATCACGAACCTGCCGGCCGGGGCGCCGGTCGAGGTCCCGTGCGTGATCGATGCCCAGGGTGCCCGGCCGCTGTACGTCGGTGAGCTGCCGCCCCAGTGCGCGGCGCTCAACCGCTCGGTGCTGAACGTCGCCGACCTGACCGTGCGGGCAGCCGTCGAGGGCCGCCGTGACCACGTCGTCCAGGCCCTGATGTGCGACCCCGCCACCTCGGCGCAGTTGCCCGTCGGCCGGATCGCCGATCTGGCCGAGGCGATGTTCGCCGCGCACGCCGATCTGCTGCCGGCCTCACTCCAGGCCTGAAGAGCCTGGTGAAGCGCCTGGTGAAGCGCCTGGTGAAGCGCCTGGTGAACAGGTCAGACCTGGTGTACCCGCAGACCGGCCCGGCGCAGCTCGGCGACCGCGTCGGGGTCGGCCGTGGAATCGGTGACCAGGTCGGAGACCGCGGTGATCTCACTGATCCGGGCGAAGCAGCGGCGGCCGACCTTGGTGCCGTCCGCGACCACGATCACCATCTCGGCGGAGAGCAGCATGGCCCGGTTGGTCTGGGCCTCCACCTCGTGGTGCGTGGTCAGGCCGACACGGGCGCTGATGCCGTCCACACCGATGACCGCGACATCCGGATTCAGCCCGCTCAGGGTCGCCTCGGCGATCGGGCCGATCAGCTCGTAGGACTCGGCCCGGGCGCTGCCGCCGCACACCACCAGGTCGATGTGCGTGCGGACGGCCAGTTCCGAGGCGATGTTCAGCGCGTTCGTCACCACGCGCAGCCGCGGCCGGGTGACCAGCACCCGAGCGACCTCGGTGGTGGTCGAGCCGCCGTTCAGGGCCACCGACGTGACCTCGGCCGGGATCAGCTCCGCGGCCCGCAGGGCGATCAGGCGTTTGGCATCCTGGCGCCGTCCGCCGCGATACTTCATCGGCAGCTCGTACAGCACCCCACTCGCGACAGCGCCGCCGTGAGTGCGGGTGAGCAGGTTCTGCTCCTCCAGCCGGGCCAGGTCACGCCGGACGGAGGCCTGCGAGACCTCCAGCTCCCGGGCCAGCTCCGGCACCCCGACGGTGTTCTGGCGGCTGAGGCGCTCCAGGATGAGGCCCAGCCGATCTTCCTGACGCATCTGCCCACCCTAGTTCATCGTGATCACAAACGCGCAGATGCCTGCGCATTTCGCGCACGGCCACCCTCCTCGCCCCCACCACACCGAAAGGACTCCCGATGAGTTCCGAAGACCTGAGCGCCCTGGGCGCCGCGTCGACCGCCGAGGAGATCACCCACCAGCCGGCCGTCTGGCGCCTCCTCGCCCAGGACCTCCAGGAGCGGGCGGACACCGTCCGTGCCTTCCTGGAACCGCTGCTGAGCCGGGCCGATCTGCGGATCGTGCTGACCGGAGCGGGCACCTCGGCCTACGCCGGGCAGGTCCTGGCGCCGGGCCTGAGCCGCACCCTGTCCCGTCGCGTCGACGCCGTGCCGACCACCGACATCGTCAGCCATCCCCAGCAGATCTTCGCCGAAGACGTCCCCACCCTCCTGGTCTCCTTCGCCCGCTCCGGCGACAGCCCGGAAAGCCTGGCCGCCGTGCAGTTCGCCGAGAGCCAGCTCTCGGACGTCCACCACCTCGTCCTCACGTGCAACCCGGACGGCGCCCTGGCCCGGCAACGGCCGGAGCGCTCGCTGGTTCTCGTCATGCCCGAGGGCACCAACGACCGCGGCTTCGCGATGACCTCCAGCTTCACCAGCATGCTGCTGGCCTGCCGGATCGTGCTGGGTGGGAACACCGGCCGGATGGAACACGCCGCCCGCGCCGCCGAGCAGGTGCTGTCGGTCATGAGCGGCCCGGACGGCCTGGCCGCCCAGCTGGCCGCACGCGAGTTCGAGCGCGTGGTCTACCTCGGCAGCGGCGCCCTCACCGGCCTGGCCCGCGAATCCGCGCTCAAGCTCACCGAACTCACCGCCGGTGCGGTGCCCACCTGGGCCGAGTCGGCCCTCGGGTTCCGGCACGGACCCAAGGCCGTGCTCACCGGTTCCACCCTGGCGCTGGTCTACCTCTCCAACGACCCCTACACCCGCCTGTACGACGAGGACATCGTCACCGAACTGCGCACCCAGCTGGGCAGTTCGCAGGTACTCGTCATCGGTGCGTCCGCTCCCCGCGACGCCACCGGGCTGACTCTGGTGCCGGACGGTCTCGGAGCAGTGGACGACGCAGTGCTCGCCGCGGTTTTCGTGGTGGCCGCTCAGGAACTGGCCCTGCGCTTCTCCCTGGCCCACGGAATCGGCTCGGACAACCCTTTTCCCGGCGGCCAGGTGAACCGGGTCGTCCAGGGCGTGACCCTGCACCCGCTCCCCGCATGAGCCGGCGACTGTTCCTCGGCATCGACGGCGGCGGCACCAAGACCGCACTGTGTCTGGCCGACGAGGAGGGCACGGTGCTGGCCGGGAGCCGGATCGGCAGCGTGTACAGCGTGGGTCCCGACCGGCTGACGCACATGGCCACCGTGTTGCACGAGGGCGTGACCGACATCTGCCGCAGTGCCGGATTATCCCCGCAAGAAATCACTTTCGCTTTCCTCGGTCTGCCCGGCTTCGGCGAGGACAAGGCCGACGTCCCGATCATCGAAGGCCTTCCCCGCTCGGTGCTCGGGCACGACCGGTACCGGTGCGACAACGACACGGTGTGCGGTTGGGCCGGCTCACTGGCCGGGGCCGACGGCATCAACGTGATCAGTGGCACCGGGTCGATCACGTACGGACGACGCGGTGGCCAGGGCGTCCGGGTCGGCGGATGGGGTGAGGTCTTCGGTGACGAAGGATCCGGCTACTGGCTCGGAGTGCACGCGCTGCGAATCTTCTCGCAGATGAGCGACGGCCGGGCCGAGCCCGGCCCCCTGCTGCCGATCCTGCGCGAGCACCTGGGTCTGGACGACGACCTGGACCTGGTCGGGCTGGTCATCAACGAGTGGAACGCCGACCGGACCCGGATCGCGTCCCTCTCGAGGCCCCTGGTCGAGGCGGCCCGGGCCGGTGACCAGTCCGCGCGGGCCCTGATCGCCGAGGCCGGCACCGAACTCGCCCGGTTGGTGAGAACGACCGCCCGCCGTCTGGGATTCGATGCCGGGGAACCGTTCCCGGTGTCCCACTCCGGAGGTGTCCTGGGAGTGCCCGAGGTGTACGAGGCATTCGCGCGAGAACTGGAACCGGTCGGCTGTGAGCTGAAGACCCCGATCCTGTCGCCGGTTCTGGGGGCGGTCCTGCATGCCGCCCAGCTGGCCGGGCACCCGATGACACCGGCGGCGCTGGAGAGCCTACGCCGGAACGGGGATTAAATTATTCCCAAATGCACGTAGATCAACAGTTTCTGGGTATCCCTGACAGTCATCTGTGCATAGGCTTTCCCCAGTTTCGTGGAGAGCCCAGCCGGCGGAGGATGCGTCACCGAGCATCCTTCGGCCCGGCCCGGTCGCCAGAGAATCACTCGAGGCGGGGTATCCACAGCAGGGACACGAACATGCGTCTTTTCTCGTCAATGCGCTCCCGATTCGCACTCGCCGGGGCCGCCGGGGTGGTCGTCCTGGTCGGCGGCCTGAGTTTCGTCTCGGCCGGCTCGGCCTCCGCCGCCGTCGTCAAACCGCCCGTCAACGGCCAGTTCGACTACCAGATCGGCGGCGCGTACACCCCCGCCGCCAGCGTGCAGATCGTCGACCGTGACCGCTCCCAGAAGCCGGTCAGCGGCAAGTACAACATCTGCTACGTCAACGCGTTCCAGACCCAGCCCGACGACAGGTCGTGGTGGTCGACCAACCACGCGGACCTGCTGGTGAAGAAGTCGAACGGCTCATTGCTGGTCGACCCGGACTGGCCCGACGAATATCTGATGGACATCTCCACCGCGGCCAAGCGCGATGCCCTGATGGCGATCGTCGGCCCGTGGATCGACGGCTGTGCGACCTCGAAATTCCAGGCGGTCGAGCCCGACAACATCGATTCCTACACCCGCTCGAACGGCGTCCTGACCCAGACGAATGCCATCTCCTGGGCTACCGCCCTGGCCTCCCGGGCTCACGCCAAGGGCCTGGCGATCGCCCAGAAGAACACCGCCGAACTGGGCTCCCTCGGTCGCGACACGGCCAAGTTCGACTTCGCCATCGCTGAGGAGTGCAACGTCGCGGACTACAACGAGTGCGGCGACTACCAGGCCGTCTACGGCAACAACGTGATCGAGATCGAGTACACCGACAACGCGAAATCGGCCTACACGAAATCGTGCTCGACGCGTGGCAGCGCCATCTCCATCATCCTGCGCGATCGTGAGGTCGTCCCGGCCGGAAACTCCGCCTACCACTACGAGTACTGCTGACCGCACGGAATCGAACGAACGGTGCGTCGTCGCATCCGCATCGGCGGCGCACCGTCTTTCACGTCATGCCCGTCCCCGTCGCACCACCCGCGCGTTCCGGAAATACCTACGCACCGTGCGGCGTGACAACAGCACCATGGCTGTCAGGGTCAGCAGGATGCTTCCCGCCTGGAGCACGCTGATGACGATCAGGCCGGCGGAGAGTGATTCCACCAGTCCGAGGCCCCGGAGCGTGACACCGACCACGCTGAGCAGAAGGTAGAGGATCCAGGCCCAGGTAGCTCCTGCGGTGATGAAGACCGTCAGGACCGCCGGGAGGATGACCGTGATGACCTGTCCCACGATCAGGGGCACGATCTCCGACCGGTACTGCTCGAAGTACAGCGTGACGATGAAGACGACAGCCATGATGCCGAGTACCACGACGGCCCAGATGCACGCCGTGGCGGCGAGTACCGGCGCCGGTGGCCGTGCCGACGACCTGGTCGCTTCAGATGACATGGAACCTCCGGAGATCATGCGGGGCACGGGTCGTCTCCTTGCGGATCAGTGGGCTTCGCCCAGGGGTCGTAATTTTCGAGGGTGATGCCGGAAGCCGGGCGGTCGAGGAGCTTCAGTAGCGGCTCGGCCAGCCCGAGCACGGTGAAGAGCAGATTGCGGGCATAGATCCCGCTCCAGGTTCTGGGAACGAGAAGCCTCGCCGCGTTGACTTTTTGGGATACCCGAACGTGGTCGCGACAGTTTTCCTGGTAGGCCGCGAATGCCACGGCATGATCGCCGCCCGCTTGAGCCAGCTCTCCGGCCAGGACATACGCCCCGACCAGGGCCAGTCCCGTGCCGTAACCGCCGAGGGTGTTGCCCCAGGCGGAGTCGCCCACCAGGACGATCCGCCCGTGCGACCAGTTCCCGACCACGGCGCGACTGACGGAGTCCATGAAGAACCCGGTCGCGCCGGGTAGTTGCGCGACGAGCTCGGGGATACGCCAACGGCCGTTGCGCAGTGCGGTCGCCGTCTGCCGCTTCTGAAGGTCGACGTCACCACGGGCGGACGGCAGGACAGGTGAGGCGAAGGCCAGGAAGGCGGGCGCCTTGGTCGCCCCCAGAGTCACCATCAGGCCGGGCTGGCTGTAGGAGACGATCTCGGGTCCGACATCAAGGTCGGCCAGGACGTAGTAGGCCCCCAGGTGCGAGACGTAGTCGCGTTCGGGGCCGAAGACGAGCCGGCGGACCGTGGAGTGCATGCCGTCCGCCCCGACGACCAGATCGAACGTTCGCGGTTCACCCGCCCGGAAGGTGACATCCACACCGTGCGGCATCTCGGCCAGAGTGGCGATGGAATCATCGAAAAGGTACTCGCAGTCTCTTTTCGTGCGCTCGTACAGGATGGCGACGAGGTCGCCGCGAGGGATATTGACATCCCCGGCGCCCAACGCGCCCGGGATCCGGCCGACTCTGCGGCCGGAGGCGTTGACGATCGCCACATCCGCATCACGGACGTCGGCATCCCGAACGGCGCTGAAGATGCCCATCTTTCGCAGGATGGACATCTGAACCGGGCCCTTGAGATCAACCGCCTGACCACCGGCGCGCAGTGCCTGGGCCTGCTCGACGACGGTGACCTGGAACCCGTAGCGGTTCAGCCAGTACGCCAGAGTCAGGCCGGCGATGCCGGCACCGGAGATCAGGATACGAGAACGGTTCATCAGCAGGCTCCTGAAGCATGGCCGCGACCGGGGGTCCAGCTGCGGACATCGAGTGAGGTGATCGGTGGGCCGACCGGGCGTCGCGGTCGCAGCTCCCGACCGCTTCATGAAGTGAATATTTACCTAGTCGGTAAAATTACGCAACCCGTAGTAGATTGCCTCCATGACTGCACCTCCCTCCCCGAGACGTCCCGGGGCCACCACTCAGGGGTTGAGAGAACTCAAGAAACTGCGCATGCGCCGGCTGATCTCCGATACCGCGACGAGGATGTTCCTCGAGCGGGGGTTCGACGAGGTCCGGGTGGCCGACATCGCCCGGGCCTGCGAGGTCTCGGAAAAGACCGTGCACAATTACTTCCCGAGCAAGGAAGCGCTCGTGCTGGACGAGGAGGAGGGGCTGGCCGAGGCCGTGCGCGCCGCCGCTTCCGACCCGGACAGATCGCCGGTCGAGGCCATGCTCGTGGTCCTGCTGGACCGGACTCGCGAGCTCGCTGACAGCAAGAACGCACACGAGGGAATGACGGCCATGGCTGCCGCTCGGCAGTTCTTCGACCTCGTCGAGCAGACACCGTCGCTGCGGGCCCATCACCGCGACAGTGTCGACCGGCTCGTGACGGTCGCCGCCGACGGCCTGGCCCGGCGCACCGGAGAACCTGTCACCAGTCCGGAGATACAGGTGACGGCCTACGCTTTGATCTCCCTGTGGCGTGTGCAGACCCAGTCCCTGCACCACCACGCCCGCAATGCGCAAACGCCCCAGCAGGTCGCGCAGCGGGTCCGCACCGATGTGCAACGAGCCGCCCAGTTGGTCGACATCGGTCTCGCTCCCTTCTGGCAGAACCACCTACAGCTCGGCGACGACCAGCCTGCACCCGATGCCCCCGACACCGCGGATCACCCCGCCCGGTGACATCTCGGCCTCAGCCCCCTGGCCAGCCGGGGCCCTGTGCAGGAGGCTCACCTTCAGGTAACCGCCTCACCAAAAAGTGCCTTCTTCCGCGATCATCGGGCAGTTCCTAACCTCGCCACCATGAACACCACCGCCCTGAGCAACCGCATCGCCCTGGTCACCGGCGCCTCGAAGGGCATCGGCGCGCACATCGCCACCGAGCTGGCCGCGGCCGGCGCCGCCGTGATCGTGAACTACCGCACCGACGAGGCCGGCGCCGACCGGGTGGTCAAAGAGATCGCCGAGAACGGCGGCCGGGCCGTGGCCGTACGCGCCGACGTCGGCCGGAGTGACGAGGTCAAGGCCCTGTTCGCCACTGCACGAGAGACTTTCGGAACAGTGGACGTGCTGGTCAACAATGCGGCCATCTCCGAGTTCGGTCCGCTGGGCTCCTACACCGACGAGCAGTACCGCCGGCACGCGGACACGAACTTCTGGGGTCCCATGCTGACCATGCAGGAACTGATCGGGCAGACCGACCTGGGACCCGCGTCCATCATCAACATCTCGACCGCCGGAACCACCACCCTGCCGCCCTACGCCAGCCTGTACGTGGCGACCAAGGCAGCGCTCGACGCGGCGACCGTGATCGCCGCCAGGGAACTAGGCCCGCGCGGCATCCGGGTGAACACCCTCGCCCCCAGCGTCTCGGACACCGACGGCACCCGCTCCAGCGGTTTCATCGGCTCCCCGCTGGCCGACCAGGCCGTCGCGCAGATCCCGCTCGGACGTCTGGGCACGCCGGACGACTACGGCCAGGTCGTGGTCTTCCTCGCCTCGGACGCCGCCCGCTGGATCACGGGCGCCCACCTCCACGTCAGTGGCGGGCAGCGCTGAGTTCGCCCGCCTGACGGTCGTGCCCGGCCTGGGCCTCGAGAATGCCGGACGCGTTCTGCCCGAACCAGTGGATGAGTTGCGTGAGCGGGGTGGCCAGGCTCACACCCATCGGGGTGAGTGAGTAGGTCACCTGGGGCGGGACGGTGGGCTCCACGTCACGGTTCACCAGTCCCGCCCGCACGAGCGTCTTCAGATTGTGCGACAGCATCTTCTGGCTGATCCCGTCGACCCGAGCGTGCAGCTGAGAGAACCGGTGCGGCCCCTTGATCAGCGCCGCGATGATCAGGGTGCCCCACCGGGTCGTCACCTGATCCATGATCGCCCGGCTCGTGCAGGTGCGGTCGAGGATGTCGGCCGCCAGCAGGGTGCCGGCCACGGCCAGCTCGTCGTCACCGGTCATCCCCGCAGATTACCCCGGGAAAGCTACTTACTAAAGGTGAGCTAGCTGGTCATCACCCGTCTGAAACTCGTCTCAGTGGGTCGATGTGTACCCCGTGCGGTCTTTCGCGGTGATCTCCCGCAGCACGCGACCCGGGTTGCCGGCGAAGACCACGCCCGCCGGAACGTCTTTCGTGACCACCGACCCGCCACCGATGACCGCACCGTCGCCGATCGTCACCCCCGGCAGCACGGTGACCCCACCCGCGATCCAGACCCCGTTCCCGATCGTGATCGGCCGCGCCCAGCATCCGCCCGCGATCCGCTCCTCCAGGTCGAGCGCGTGGTTGGACGTGTACAGCCCCACCTTCGGGCCGATCAGCACGTCGTCACCGATCACGATGGGGGCGCCGTCGAGCATCACGCAGTCGAAGTTGGCGAAGAACCGCGCGCCGAGGTGAATGTTGCGGCCGAACTCGCAGCGGAACGTCGGCTCGAAGTTCGCGCCCTCTCCCGCCGACCCGACGACCTCCTTGAGCAGGCTCTCCCGCTCGGGTGACGGCCGGCCGTAGGAGGCGTTGTACCCGTTCGTCGCCAGCACCGCCCGGGTGCGGGCCTCCAGCAGCTCCGGGGTCAGGTCGTCGTACATCCCGCCGGTCGCCATGTGCGCGAACTGCTCGGTCAGATCCACTGCGTCTCCCTGATAACTACCGCTGCGCCGGAACACCCCTGAGCCTAATCCGGCGCCCCCTCGGGACCAGCGGCGGACGTCGTCCATGATCACGAACAAGGGGACGATCCAACGCACGTCTGCGTCAGACGCGACCCCGCAGTTCGTCCTGCGTGATTGCTCGCGTCACCCGGCACGGCACCCCCACCGCGACGCTCATCGGCGGGATGTCGTGCGTGACCACGCTGCCCGCACCGATCACCGACCCGTACCCGATCCGTACCCCCGGCAGGACCACGGCGTTGCTGCCGATCCAGACCTTGTCCTCGAGCACGATCGGCTCGGAGAAGCGCCGGAAATCGACGCGCAGGTCGGGGTGAACGGGATGGCCGGTGGTGGTCAGCGTGACGCCGGGGGCGATCATCACCCCGTTGCCGATCCGGATCTCCACGTCATCCACGAAGGTCAGGTTGACGTTGCCGAAGAAGTCGTCGCCGATGTGCACGTTGCTGCCGAACCCGGCGTGGAAGGGTGACAGCAGCACCGTGCGGGCGCCGACCGAGCCCAGGATCTGCTCGAGCAGGGTGCGACGCCGATCCGTGTCGCTCGGCCGGGTCTGGTTGTAGTCGAAGATGAGGTCGGCCCGGCGCTGCGGTGCGAGGAACGCGGCCTCCGACTCGGTGTAGAGGGATCCCTGCCGGATGCGCGCGAGCACCGCCGCATCGTGCTCACTCATCGCTGGGTTCACATGACCAGCCTAGACCGAGGTGATGTCAAGGAAGCCGGGGTCCGGTGGCCGCGTCGTGAAAACTGCATCCTGGAAATCGCACTCGGCGAAGGGCCACCCAGGATCGATGGTTCCGGGATGCTCCGGCGCCCCACTTCTTCCGCTGAACGGAATTCCTCACAGGACATCACCAGGTGGCTGGGGCAAGCTGGGCCCGGCACTGACGCCACCATCGGGAGGACAGCGATGACCCTGGAGTTCACCCAGCGAGCGACCGGCGGGGACTCGCCGTTCGCCCTGCCCGGCAGCCCGGTTCCGTACTTCCTCGAGGCCGGTGAGGGCGAGCGCGCCCACCTCTTCGACCAGTTGTTCACGGTGCTGCTGTCGGGTGACGAGACCGAGGGCCAGTTCGGGGTGTTCACCATGGAGGCGCCCCGGGGTGAGGCCATTCCCGTGCACTCCCACGCGGATGTCCACGAGATCTTCTACGTGCTCGACGGAAAGGTCCGCGTCATCATCGAGGATCTGGACGGCACGCGGCACGACAAGGTTCTGGCCACCGGTGATTTCGGGTACGTGCCGGCCGGGCGCAAGCATTCCTTCCGGGTCGAGTCGCACCGGGCCCGCACCCTCGGGGTGAACACGGGCGGTTTCGAGCGGTTCTTCGCGGCCGCCGGCGAGCGCACCGAAGCGCGCATGCCCCCGGTGGTTCCGTTGATCCCGTCCCGGGAGCAGCTAGGAGCCGCGGCGCAGGAGTTCCGGAACGAGTTCCACCACGGTGTCCACCTCCATGACTGAGGCGACCCCGGTGGGGCGAGGTGATCGTCCCTCATTGATGCGCCCTCACCGCCATGGTGACGTGCGGTTCTGGCGGGCCGTGGAGTACGCGACGGTGCCGGGGTTCCGGCCGCTGCTGCTGGACGTTTACCGCCCCGACACCCGTGCGGCCGTGCCCGCGGTGATCTTCGTGCACGGTGGCGGCTGGCACGTGGGCAGCCGGTCGTCGGTCGGCCCGACCTTCGCCGACTGGCTGCCGTCACCGCTGGAACAATTGGCGGGCAAGGGTTTTGCGGTGGTCTCGGTCGACTACCGGCTGACCGGGGAGGCGCGTTTCCCGGCGCAGCTCGACGATGTCACGACTGCTCTGGCCTGGTTGCGCGATCGTACGGACGAACTGGGCATCGATCCGCAGCGGATTGCGGTGTGGGGTGAGTCGGCGGGCGGGCACCTGGCCGCACTGCTGGGGCTCACCGCCGAGGGAGTTGCCGCGGTGGTCAGCTGGTACGGCCCCTCCGACCTGTCGGAGTTTCCCTCCGACGCGGCCGAACTGGGAATCTCCGTCGCCGATCCGTCGGCCCCGGACTCCCGCGAGGCCCTCCTGCTGGGCGGCAGGGCCACCGAGGTGCCCGAGCTGGCGGCTCAGGCATCCCCGGTGGCACGGGTGCATGAGAATGCCCCGCCGTTCCTGCTGATCCACGGCACCGCAGACCGTTTCGTGCCGCACCGGCAGTCACAGCGACTGGCCGAGGCGTTAGAGGCCAAGCGTGTGGACGTCCGTCTGCGTCTGCTCGCGGGCGCGGATCACCTGTGGCTGGGTTCACCGGAAACTGCGCGCACCGCTTTTGATCTCACCGTCGAGTTCCTGCGTGAGCGGCTTGCCTGACCCGCCTGGTCCAGTTCAGCCGTTGCGCTGGTGGGGCGGCAGGAGCGCGCTCACCCCGGTGTAGAAGTGCCCGATCTGGTCGACCACAGCTTCCAGTGCGTCCAGGTCCATCGGCTTGGTGACGTACGCGTTGGCGTGCCGTTGGTAACTGGCCAGCACGTCGCTCTCGGCATCGGAGGTCGTGAACACCACAACCGGGATCGCCCGGAACCTCTCGTCACCCTTGATCGCGGCCAGAGCCTCACGTCCGTCGAGGCGGGGCATGTTCAGGTCGAGCAGGATGAGATCGGGACGGTCGGCATCCGGGCCGCCGCGGTGCAGGAAGTCCAGAGCCTCCTGACCGTCACCGACGACATGGAGCACCGGCGGACGCTGACTGCGTTCCAGTGCTTCGGTGACCATCAGAACGTCACCGGGATCATCCTCGACCAGCAACACGACCGGGAGCCTTGGATTCATCGTCAACACACGCCCTTACTACGGGACTGCATCGATAGCTCTCTGCAGGTCATCATCGTCGTCATCGACGCTCGCGAATCTCTGCACGAACGTCGGGAAATCATCACACACCACAACACCACCGCGCGCCTACTCCGCCCGGCGACGGCGATATGTCCGCGTCTTGTGCCGATTGCCGCACACCTCCATCGAGCACCAGCGGCCGCCGCCACTGCGTGAGGTGTCGTAGAAGGCCCAGCGACAGTCGGACGAGGCGCACAGTTTCAGACGGCTCCAGCCTCCCGAGGCCACGGCCACCGCGACGGCCTCGATCATCACGTCGAGACCAGCGACGCCACTGTTCGCGACGAGGCGCAACCCTCCGCTCGCATCGGGGGCCATCCGCACCGGAAAATCGTTCAGGGCCGTCGAGATGTCACCGGTGAGCGCCTCCCGCAGGCCGGCCCGCAACGCGAGGGCCGTGGTCAGACCGGGCTCACCCAGTTCCAAGGCCGGGAGGTCGTGAGCCTCCAGCCAGACCGCGAGCGCCTCGACCGAGGTGAGTTCGTCGGTGGCGACGTGGTTCTCCCCGTGCCGGCTGAAGGTTCTCTCGTCCAGCGTGTTGACGAACTGCTCGACCACTACCAGATTCACGACACCAGCTTAAGGCCACAGAGGTGTTGATTGTCTGCAACACCAGCTTTACGGTTAAGCGGTGTCGATGACGAAGAAGACCCCGACCGACGTCCGTCCTGTGCTCGAGGTGAGTTCCGCGGATCTCGACGACCTGCGAGCGCGCCTGCGCAAGACCCGGTGGGCCGAACCCCTCCCGGTGGCTGCCTGGGAGGCGGGCACCGACGTCGACGAGGTGCGGCGCCTGGTGGAGTACTGGGCCGACGGTTACGACTGGCGCCGGCACGAGGCCGCCATCAACGAGCTGCCGCACCGGTTCGCCGACATCGACGGCACCCCCGTGCACTACCTGCGGTTCGACGCCGAGCGGGAGGGCACGCTGCCGCTCGTGCTCACCAACGGCTGGCCGAGCTCGTTCTTCGAGATGGTCGAGCTGGCCCAACGCCTTTCGTCGCCCTCCCGGTTCGGCGGCCAGGGCCAGGACGCCTTCACGGTGATCGTGCCGTCGCTACCCGGCTTCATCTTCTCGCCTCAGCGCCTGGGCGACAGCCTGCCCACACACGAGCTGTGGCACCGGCTCATGCATGACGAGCTGGGTTTCGAGCGGTACGGCGCGCACGGCGGTGACCTCGGCGCGGGGGTCACCGGCCGGCTCGGTCAGGCCCATCCCGAGGCCGTGGTCGGCATTCACCTGCTGAGCGTCGACTCCACTCCCCGCGACAACCTCACCCCCGAAGAGCAGGCCTACCTGGAGGCGATCGCGACCTGGCACGCGCAGGAGGGCGCCTACAACCACCAGCAGAGCACCCGCCCGCTCACCCTGGCCCAGGGGCTGGGCGACTCCCCCTCCGGCCTGCTCGCCTGGATCCTGGAGAAGTACCGGGCCTGGAGTGACTGCGGGGGTGACGTCTCCAGCCGGTTCAGCGACGACTTCCTCCTCACCCAGGCGTCGCTGTACTGGTTCACCGACACGATCTCGACCTCGTTCCGGCCCTACTACGAGAGCGGTCAGGCTTCCGGTTCCTCTCCCCTGCGCGTCGAGGTTCCCACTGCGGTGGCGGTTTTCCCGGGCGATCTCGGTGCCCCGCCGCCGCGCAGCTGGGTGGAGCGCACCTACCACCTGACCCGTTACACGGTCATGCCGCGCGGCGGTCACTTCGCTCCCTACGAAGAGCCGGCCCTGCTTGCGGACGACCTGACTGACTTTTTCGGGTCGGTGAAAGAATGATGGTGGAGCGCCTTGGGAATCTTGGGGGTAGGGCCTCCCTCGACGACCTGCACGACCGTCTCCGCCGCTACCACCGCGTCCCCCCGGTGGCCTCCGAAGGCGAGTTCGGCGTCCCCTCGTCGTTGCTGGATGCCCTGATCGCTCACTGGCGCGACGACTTCGACTGGGCCGCGCAGGCTCGACGGATCGCGGCCTACCCGTGGGAGCAGACCGAGCACGCGTCCGTGCCCGTTCGGGCCATCATCTCCCGGGCCGACGCCTCCCAGACCGACGCCGACGCCGACGCCGGTGTCGTCCTGCTCCTGCACGGCTGGCCGGACTCGGTCCTGCGGTTCGAGCGACTCTTCCCGCACCTGGACGACGTCACCTACGTGGCCCCGGCGCTGCCCGGCTTCCCGTTCGCGGCCCCAGCGGCGCCGGACGGGGTGCCGGGCGGACTGTCAGCGGTCGCGATGGCTGACGCAATGGCCGTGGCCATGCGGGAATTCGGGTTCGAGCGCTACGTGATCTCGGCCGGCGACGTGGGCTGCGACGTGGCCGAGGCCCTGGCGGCGTGCCATCCCGAAGTCGTCACCGCCCTCCACCTCACCGACGTCTCGCAGTTCCATTTCCTGGTCGATCCACCCGCAGACCTTGACGAGGAGGAGCGTGCCTACGTCGCCCGCGGTCATCGATGGCAGGCGGCCGAGGGTGGCTACATGCACGAGCAGTCGACCCGGCCGAACACGCTCGCGGTGGGGCTCGGTGACTCCCCCGCCGGGCTGGCCGCGTGGATCGTAGAGAAGCTGGACCGCTGGAGCGACGGCCCGTTCACCGACGTCTTCAGCTACGACGAGGCGCTGACCTGGGTGAGTGCCTACTGGCTGACCGACTCCATCGGCACGTCGTTCACGCCGTATGCCACCGGCGGCACCATGGACTGGCCCCGCATCGAGATCCCCACGGTCTTCACGGTCTTCGCCCACGACCTGGTCAACGCCCCGCGACAGTTCGCCGAGCGCTACTTCGACGTGGCCGCGTGGCGGGAGTACGACCACGGCGGCCACTTCGCCGCCTGGGAGCGCCCGGACGAGTACTTGTGGGGACTACGCACCGCCCTGGAAGCACAGCGCCCCACCTAATTCGGCCAAGTACCCGTGGAGACAACGCACCACCTTCAATCCACATCGCCCCACCTGATTCGACCGAGCACCCCGTGAAGACAACGCACCACCTTCAATCCACATCGCCCCACCTGATTCGACCGAGCACCCCGTGAAGACAACGCACCTCCTTCAATCCACATCGCCCCACACGATCCGGCCGAGGTCTACGGAATTCCGGCGGGCTCAGTAGTCGGGCCCCAGGAAGGCCTCCTCCACCTGCTGCAGCTCGTTCTCGCCGAGGTGCGGCTGGACCCAGTTGCGTAGTTCCAGGTGCAGGATGAACGTCGCCGGCACCGCCGCGTCGTACTTCTCGACGTAATAAGCCAAGTCACGGGGCCAGACCCAGGCGCCGTCGGTGACCAGTTCCAGCGGGGCGACGGCCCGGGCGGTGTGGTCGAGCACGTCGTCGACCAGGGCCGCCGTCGCCGCGAGGACGACGTTCCCCTCCAGGTACCGTAGGAGCTTCGCGGTGTCCTGATCCGTGTCGCGCTCCACGGCCTCGCGCAGGCTCTCGCCGTTCGGGTCGCCGTGCGGAAGTTCCCGGAAGAACCCGGCTCTGCTGATGTTCATCGTGATGCTCCCGGCCGGAAGGGGATCCATCGTCCGGACGTCGCCAGCGGCGAAGGCCCGACCACCAGCCGACCCGAACGGAAGGCGAAGACCGTGCCGGAGGGTGCCAGCACCTCGACACCGAGCTTGTCAGCCAGGTTCTGCGCCGTGGCCGCCCCCACCCCGCCGACCGCACCCGAGACCAGCCGGACCGGACCGCCGCCGTAGTTCGCGTCGTTGAGGATCAGCCGGGCCAACGCGCGGTGACTGAACCCGAGCCCCGTGGACATGCCCTGGATGATCACGTCGTGGTAGCCGTGTTCGGGCACGGCCCGGGCCGCGAGCTCGGAGAAGTCCTCGGCCTTGGCCAGGAAGTCCGAGACCCCGCCCAGGTCGAAGGCGTGAAGATAGTCCTCGGCCGTCAGGCGCACCGCCCGGTTCTGCACGGCGCCACCAAAGTTCACCGGGACGAACGTCAGCGTGAGTTCGGCGCCGTCGGTGAGCAGCGCCCCCGGCGTCACCCGGGACAGATACGCCCGCACCGCCGACCGCGGGTCACGCACGAAGGTGGCAGCACCGCGCCCGTGCGAGGCCAGGTACGGTGCGGCCCCGGACACCCCGAACGCCTGCCCGAGCGACCCGGCCGACAGACCGGCCAGCGCGATCAGCCCACCGACCACCATCAGCTGCCGCCACACCGTCAGCCCGGACCACCAGACCCCAGGATTCGGCGGCCCTTCGCCGACCGGACCGGACGGCCACCCTCCGGCCAGCCACGCCCCGGCCAGAAGAATCATCAGCACCGCCGCAGCACTCACCCGCCAGCCGGGAACGGCCCGTGACCCACCGGGACCGGCCTGGGTGGTGAACGCCTCCCGCCGCGCGTGACGCACCATCTCCGCCGCGGCCCGGCCCCGCACCAGCCGGGTCAGCCGGGACTCCCCCGTCGCACCGGCGTGCGCGGCCAGGATCACCACCCGATCCCGCGACGCATAGGCCACCAGCGCACAGGTGGCGACCACGAGCGTGCGCCAGGCCTCCGCAACCGCCCGGCCCGACGCCCCCAGAACCTCGCCCCCCGAACTCCGCGCTGCGCCACCCTTCCGGGAAGCAGCCCGGGACGCCCGACGCCCTCCGCTGTGCGCCTTGGCGTCATCGCGCTCGGCGGCATTGTCTTGAGCACCGCTCCGCCGGGGATCGGCGTCATCCTCCGCGGTGTCTTCACCTACGGGGTCCGGCGGCCCCTCAATGACCAGGCGGGACGACCACGCGTGGGTCCACCAGACGGCCAGCCAGGGCACCGGCAGGATGGTCAGGTCGCCGCGCCGGGCATCGACGGCCAGCAGGTGCCGGGCGTCGACCAGTAGCGCGAGCACCAGCACCGCGGCCAGCAGCGCCACCGACGGAACCCTCTCGTGCAGAGGCAGGGCCTCGACCACCTGCCGACCCCACCGCAGCGGGAGCGGAACCGACGCCGTCGCGCCGGACGGATCGTCCACCGTGCGACCGGACACCGCCAGCCACCCCACCAGAACCGGCGCGGCGAGCGCGAAACCGCGCAGCACCACCGCACCCGCACCGGAGCTGACCGCGGCCCGGCGCCATACCACGATCGCCAGCCCGACCGTGGCCGTGATGATCGCGGTGGACACGAACTGCGTTCCCGGGCTGTCCGACCCGGACACCTCGTGCGCCATCTCCCGCACCGCCTGGAACGCCAGCCCGGCGGTGAAACCCAGGAGCAGCCAGTCGGTCACCGAGAACTGCCGCGCCCGCCGGGGAACCACGAACGCCAGCGCGGCCACGGGCGCCAGCTTCAGTGATTCCTCCGCCAGACCGATCGTCGAGGGAGCCGGGCCGTCCGGGAACAGCACGAGCAGCGCCACCACGGCCACCAGCGACCAGAGCAGGGCGAGCGCGTACATCCGCGCGGCCGTGGTCCACCGCATCGTGCGGGTGACAGCGATCAGGAACCCGACGATGAACAACCCGTAGACCTTCGCAAAACCCTGCACCGGCGAACGCATCTCCGGCCACAGCAACGCCACCAGCACAACCCCCGCCAGAGCCGTCCAGAGTGCCGCAGCCCGCGAGATCCGCAGCCGTCGGACCAGTTCCGGGCGCTCGGCGATGCCGGCCGGCATCCATCCTGAAGGACGCCACCCCCGGCCACCGCCCTCCGTCTCTCCCTGATCAACAGACCGGTCGGGAACTTCCCCCGACGTGGTCCGATCGTCCTGTGCCGTTTGTGTTGCCATCGCCCGTGTCGCCGTTGCCTCTGTCGCCGATAGCCGTGCTGCCGATGCCCTGGCCAGCGCCGCCTCTGTCTCTGCCGGGGTCATCGCTGCGAGCGCCCAACCACCTGGGCCATCCCCGCCCGCACCACCGTTGCCCGGGCCACCTTCACCAGCGCCGCCCGGGCCGCGTCCGTCGCAGACGGCGCTGTCCTTATTCGAATCATCGCCGCCGGTGCCACTGCAGCCAGTGCTACCGCCTGCGTCGTCGCTGCTCGTGTCGCCATCCTGGTCCCTGTCCTGCTCATGCCCCCGGCGCCCGCCCGGGTATGCCAGGGTATGCCGGATTCGGCCCGCCCAGTCCTCGGTGCTGGCGATGCCGATCCGTGGCTCTGCCGGACGCGGCGTTCTTTTCCCTGATGACGCGCACCTTTCGCGATGTGGTCGACGCCGCCCGAATCCGGTGGGCCGGACAGCGATGCTTGACCGAACCGCGTTATGGGCGTGCTGCCGGAGCGACATATCCCCGTTAACAGCGCGTAGTCGCCGCTCCCCGAGCCCTCGTCCAGCAGTGCCACGACCCATCGCCCCCTCCCCGAATCGGCGATACGCGAGAACTATATCAACGAACCGCCACCGTGCTACGGTTCACGTATCAACGAATCCCCACGAAGCTATCGCGGATACGCCAGGTGTGGTGCGCAGCTTCCCACGCCTCCGCAGATCTCAGGAGGACCCACCATGAGCAGCACGATCCTCATCACCGGCGCGGGTTCCGGTTTCGGCGCGCTGACCGCCCGAGCCCTGGCCGACGCCGGCCACACCGTCTACGCAGCCATGCGGAACACCACCACGCGCAACGCCGAGCGGGTCGCCGATGCCCGGGCCTACGCCATCGAGCACAACGCCGATCTCCGCACGGTCGAGCTCGACGTCCTCTCGCAGGAATCGGCAGACGCCGCGATCGCCACCGTCCTGTCCGAGACCGGGCGGCTCGACGTGATCATTCACAACGCCGGCCACATGGTCACCGGCCCCACCGAGGCGTTCACCCCCGACGAGATGATCGCGGTCTACGACACCAACGTGCTGGGCACCCAGCGCGTCAACCGGGCCGCATTGCCCCACCTGCGTTCCCAGCGAAAGGGCCTGGTGCTGTGGGTGGGTTCGACCTCCACCCGGGGCGGAACGCCCCCCTACCTGGCCCCGTACTTCGCGGCCAAGGCCGCGATGGATGCCCTGGCCGTCTCCTACGCCGCCGAACTGGCCCGCTTCAACATCGAGACGTCGATCGTCGTCCCGGGTGCCTTCACCAGAGGCACCAACCATTTCGCCACGGGTGGCCAACCCGCCGACCAGAGCGTCATCCCCGCCTACGAAGAGCATTACTCCGGCCTGATGGACCAGGTCGCCCTGCGCCTGGCCGACCTGGCCCCGGCCGACGCCGACGTCTCCCAGGTCGCCGCCGCCATCGTCGAGGTGGTCGCGACCGACCACGGCGAGCGCCCGTTCCGCGTCCACGTCGACCCCTCGAACGACGGCTCCGAGACCGTCAGCGTTCTTGCCGACCACATCCGCGCGCAGTTCCTCACCCGCATCGGCCTCGAGGATCTGCTCCACCCCACCACCTGATCCCCCTCGCCCCGCCGAAAGCACCGGTGCGATGAGAGCCCCAGGCCCTCAGCCCGCACCGGAGCTGCCCGGCCGGTCAGCAACCCCGGCCGGGCATCTCCGCTCAGATCATCCAGGCCTCAGATCAGTTCGCCCGGGATTTATCTCGGTTCATCCTGACCTCGACCTCGCCCAAGCACTCCCAGGCTCAGTTCCCACGAACCCGGGTTCAGCTCGCCTGGACCTCGGCGCAGCTCGTCCAGACCGGGGCACGGCACGCCCAAGCCTCGGTCCAGGCCGCCCCGCCCTTCGGCTCAGTTCGTCCAGACCTCGGCGCGGTCGATACTGATCGTCGTCCCGGCGGAGGCGGCGTTCTTGTCCCCGGTCACGCGCACCTTGACGGTGTGGGTGCCGCTGCCCAGCTTCGGTGAGAGGTAGTTCATCCACTCGCCGACCCGGATCCGGTTGGACGGGTAGAAGTCGACACGCTTCTCGGCCTGACCGTCGATGCTGATGGCGGCGATGCCGTTGCCGACGTCCCGTACCGACAGCAGGGCCAGCTGGGTACCGGTGAAGGTGAACGTCGCGGTGGCCCCGGCGGCGCCGCTCCAGTGGTCGTCGCCCCAGAAACACTGGGCGGCGCAAGCCGTTCCGGTACTCCAGGTACCGCTGTAGGTGAGTGATCCGACGCCGCTGGATCGTCCGTCGTCGTTGATCCACCCGGTCGACGGGCCCGGGTCACCGGCGGGCAGCTCCTGGGAGGCGCCGATGGCCAGTGGTTCACCGAGGTTCGGGCTGCCGTCGCTGTTCCAGCCGATCCGCTGGATCCGGCTGGTGCGGTCGGAGTAGGTGTTCACGCTGGTGGTCTTGGCCAGGTAGACGATCCAGTCCTGGGTGCCGTCGGGGCTGGTGAAGAAGCTGTGGTGCCCCGGGCTGAACACGCCGCGGGCGTCCGAGCGGGAGAACACGGCACCGTCGTGCTGCTGCCAGTTGGACGTCACCAGCGGGTCGGCGGTGGCGGCGATGCTCGTCATCCACAGCTTGTAGTCCGGCTTTCCGGTGTCGCAGACCGAGTACGTCATCCAGGTGCGACCGTTGCGGTAGAGGAAGGCCGGGCCCTCCCGCACCTCGGCGCAGTCACCGCCGGCGTTGATGGCGACGGCGTTGCCCGAGACCGTCCACGGGTTCGACAGCGGGGCGATGTTGATGCCGTTGTGCTGGTACTGGTTCGTGCCGCTCCAGGACAGGTACAGCTTGCCGTTGTGCTTCATCAGCGACGGGTCGATGGCGAACACGTCCCGGTTCGGCGGCGTCAGCTTCGCCTTGAAGTGGTAAGAGCCCGCCGGGTCGTTGGCGTCGGACTCCAGCACGTACAGCCGGTGGTTCTCGTCCACCCCGTCGTCGGCCGTGTAGTAGAGGTACCAGCGGTCGCCCACCTGGTGGAACTCCGGCGCCCAGACATCCTTGTTGCGGGAGGTGTTGCTGTCCCGCCACACCTCGATCGGCGTGGCCCGCAGCAGCCCGGCCGCACTCGGGGCCCGGCGGATCTTGATCGAGTCGCCCTCGGTCATGGCCAGGTAGTAGTTGCCGCTGAAATACGTCATGAACGGGTCGGGCCCGGTACCCACCGGGTTCCGGAACGTGCCCCCGGCCGCGCGGGCCGGCGAGGTCGAGGTCAGCGAGGTGAACACGACGAAGGACAACAGCAGACCGAGAACGGCGGTGGCCCCGAGGAGCAACCTCCGCCGGGGCCGGGACGTGAACAGGAGCACAGGGATCTCCATCGAAAGGGCGCAGAGGCCGGACAGCGAATCAGGGCGATGCTCGACCCGGTCGTGTTATGGCCGCGCTGCCGCAGCGACATGGCACCGTTAACAGCGGTCAGAGGCCCTTTTCCTCGACGACAAGGAGATGCCGTGGGCAATAAGTCCCATTGACCGTGCCTGAGCGCGGCGACCAGACTCGGCCGGCGGGCCGAGGTCCGGCTTCTCGACCCGAGATGTTCCCTGACATCGAAGGAGATGCCCATGATCCGCCCGTCCAAGATCCAGAATCGTCGGCGCAGAGGCCTTCTCGTGGTGGGTACCGCCGCGGCCGTCCTGGCCGGCGCCGGGGTGGTGCAGGCCCAGGCGGCGGAAGAAGCGGATGTGCTGCTGTCGTACCGGAAACCCGCGACCGCCTCCACGTTCCAGGACGACGGCGCCTGCTCGTCCTGCACCGCCGACAAGGTCACCGACCAGGACGTGACCACGCGCTGGGCGACGAGTTCCACCGAGGGCTGGGTGGATCCGGGCTGGGTCACCATCGACCTGGGTGCGAGCGCCACGGTCCATCGCGTCGTGCTCCAGTGGGACGCCGCGTACGCCACCGATTATCAGCTCCAGATCTCGGACGACGCGCAGAACTGGAACCCGATCTACTCGGCCACCTCCGGCCCGGGACACCGGGAAGACCTGACCGGCCTGGACGGTACGGGCCGTTACCTGCGGATGTACGGCACCGCCCGGTCCAACGGGTACGGCTACTCCCTGTGGGACTTCCAGGTCTACGGAACCGGCGGCGACCCCGTGACCCCACCACAACCCGTTGCCGACATCGACCTTCCGGCCACCGACCTGGTGTTCTCCGACGAGTTCGACGGCCCGGCCGGAACCACTCCCGATCCCGCCAGGTGGAGGGCCGACCCGGGCACCGGGCAGAACGGCGAGCAGCAGTACTACACGGACAACAAGAACGCGACCACGGACGGCGCCGGCAACCTGGCCATCGAGGCCCGGGAGGAGACCCCGCCCGAATGCGCCGGTTGCCGGTACACCTCGGGCCGGATCAACACCCTGAACACGTTCACCTTCACCTACGGCCGGGCCGAGGCCCGGATCAAGGTGTCCGGGACGCAGGGACTGTGGCCGGCGTTCTGGATGCTGGGGGCGAACTTCCCGGAGGTCGGCTGGCCCCGCTCGGGTGAGATCGACGTGATGGAACACGTCGGCAAGGTGCCGGACGCGACCTACTCCACGTTGCACGCGCCGGCCTACTACGGAGGCGGCGGGTACGGGCAGCCGTACACCCTGGCCGGCAGCGACTTCGCCGACGACTTCCACGTGTACGCGGTCGACTGGGACGCCACGAAGATGACCTTCTCCGTCGACGGTCACGAATTCTTCACCGCGGACAAGGAAACCGTCGAGAAGACGCGCGGCCCCTGGGTCTACGACCACCCGTTCTACCTGATCCTGAACAACGCCGTGGGCGGCGACTGGCCCGGCGCTCCCGACAGCACCACCCGTCTCCCGCAGCGGATGCTCGTCGATTACGTCCGGGTGTACCAGTAAATCGAGTGTCCGTCGGCGAACCCGTCAGCAGCAGGGGACGACCGGGTCAGATCGGTCGGCACGGTGCCCGGACCGGAGTGGTTGCGTTGTGTACACCTGGTACATCCGGTACCGGATGTACCAGGTGTACACACTCGAGGCGAGGCGCCGGCGGTCTCACCCGGCCGGTCTCCTCAGTCCCTGACAACCGCCGGGCGGGCGGACTCGTCGACGTGGAGGGAGAAGACGTCGGGCCGGGCGTAGTGGCCGATGCTGTCGAAATCAAAGCGGGAACGGGCAATGTCGTCCAGGTCCAGCGCGGCGGTGAGGATGCCCTCGCCGTCGCGCAGGGGCCCGGCCAGGACCTCGCCGAGTGGGGAGACGATCACCGAGCCCCCACCGATCAGGACGGTGGCCGGTGCCTCGCCCGGGATCGGGTGGAGATCGGCCGGCAGGTCGTCGCGGCGCCGGTACTGGGCGGCGCTGAGCACGAAGCAGCGGCCCTCCAGCGCCACGTGCCGCATCGTGGCCTGCCAGACCTCACGGTCGTCGACGGTCGGTGCACACCACAGGTCGACGCCCTTGGCGTACATCGCCGTGCGGAAGAGCGGCATGTAGTTCTCCCAGCAGATGGCCGCCCCCAGACGAGCCGTGCCGGTGTCCACGACCGGCATGGTGGACCCGTCGCCCTGGCCCCACAGATAGCGCTCGGCCGCGGTGGGCATGAGTTTCCGGTGCAGGCCCAGATATCCGCCGGGGCCGAGGAACAGCGCGACGCAGTACAGCGTGCCGCCCCGGCGCTCGACCGCACCGACCACGGCGTGGCATCCGAGGTCGCGGGTGAGGTCCGCGAGCGCCTCGACCTCCGGGCCGGGAACCTCGATGGCGGACGCGTGGTAGCGGCGGAACAGGTCGCGGCCGGCCGGGGTCCGGCTGCCGACCGTGATGCCGAAGTCCAGCCCCTTGAGATAGCCACCGAGGAACGCTTCCGGAAGCACGACCACGTCGGCACCGCGGCCGGTCACGGCCTCGCGGATGAGGTCCTGGGCCCGGGCCAGCGCGCCCGGGGTGTCGAAGAGGGGTGCGGACGCCTGAACCACGGCGGCGGTCACGAAAGGGCGGTCTGCTGCGGGAAGAGAAGCCATCCGGTGAAGGGTAGAACGGCTCAGCCGAGACGCCCCTGGCCCCAGGCCTGCTAGCTAGTTCGTGGATCTCGCCGCGCTCCATGGCCCCAGCAGCGCCGATTTCACCGCCGGGACATCGGTTCCGGGAACGGTGCGCAGGTCGACGGTCAGCCGGGCCGCGTCCGGCACCAGGTCGGTCTGCTGTCCTCCGGGGATCGTGCCCGGATTGGTCGTGGGTTCGCCCAGCCGGGGATGGCCAGGCCCCAGCGGGTCCTCGCCCAGCGCGACTGCCGCCCGCACCAGGTCGCCGATCGCGTTGACCCCAAGGTCGGGCCGGGAGCCGCTCGGAGGCGGATCTACCCGATGACGCCGTCGACGTCGTGTGGGGTCCTGATGATGTGGTGGCGGCCTGGAGACCGGGAATCCCCCGAACTCAGGACCGATACTCAACGGCTGAGCCGGTGGGTGACAAAGGTCTGTCTCCCACCGGCTCAGTGCTGTGTCCCACCAAGGCGACGTTCTGTCGCCCAGGCATTAGACGGGCTGGATGTTCTCGGCCTGCGGGCCCTTCTGGCCCTGCGTGACGTCGAAGCTGACCTTCTGCCCTTCCTGGAGCTCACGGAAGCCCTGGGCAGCGATGTTGGAGTAGTGCGCGAAAACGTCCGCGCCCCCACCGTCCTGCTCGATGAAGCCGAAGCCCTTCTCGGCGTTGAACCATTTGACGGTTCCGGTTGCCATACGTCCTCCAAGGGACTCAGTGCCGTCCGCCGCGCGGTGCGGCGGGCGTCCAGAAGCCCAGCCGGAGCTCTCAGACTCGGGCCTCCGGCGGAGTAAGAGTAGAGGAACAGATGTCCTCTCCGCCCCAGCGGTCGGGCGAACGCCGGGATCGGCCTCGTTAACTACTCGCGAGGATCGTATGTTCTGTCGACAAAGCGGGCAGGTCGAGACGTTGTCCGGGCTAAAGTTCGTGACCACGGCGCCGAAAACCGCGGACTCGCTCAGATCGCCGGGCCGGGCGAATATTCGCCGGATCCGCTCGCCCACCCCCGCCGACCACCCCGATTCCCCGCAGGACCTCCTGGGCTGGGCCAATCCGCCCGATGACCTCGCAATTCTTCCCCAAGAACATATTTCGGCGCCTCGCCGGACCACGCCACCCCGGAGGCGCACGCCTCCGGAGGGGCCGCCCCGACCGTTCGGCGCCGGCGCCGCGACACGGGCGCGGACCTGTCCGCAACGAGCTGAATGCCGGACTGCACCCCACCGGCACTGCACCCGCATCGTCCTCTGCCGGAGTGTGTCCAGAGCCTCACACCGTTCGGGACGGCGAATCCCGGAGAAACTGCCTAAATATTGAATAACGCCCGTAAAGTCACGCCCGCAACTCAATCCTTCGAGCCAATCTGACGTCTAAATTTGATTCACTCAAATCTGGAGACTATGTTCATGACACGCCGCCGGCCGCCTCGCGCGAAGCCTGCGGGCAGAGACCGACTCGGGAAGAAGGGTGCCCCGATGGACGACCACGACCTCATCGACACCAGCGAGATGTATCTCAAAGCCGTCCTCGAGCTCGAGGAGGAGGGCGTTGTGCCGTTGCGCGCCCGGCTGGTGGAGCGCTTCGCCCAGTCCGGCCCCACGGTCAGCCAGACCGTCGACCGCCTGCGCCGTGACCAGCTGCTCGACCTGGGCAGCGACCGGCAGATCGTCCTGACCGACGCCGGGCGTACGTCGGCGAGCAGCATCATGCGCAAGCACCGGCTCACCGAGGTCTTCCTGCACCAGGTGGTCGGGCTGGAGTGGCCGCTGCTGCACGTCGAGGCCTGCCGCTGGGAACACGTCGTGAGCGACCACACCGAAGACCTCATCGACCGCCTCCTCGGCCATCCTCGCCACTCGCCCTACGGCAACCCCATCACGCGGGAGAACAGCCCGGCCCCGGACATCACGGTCGAGAACCTCACCCGCCGGGCCACGCGGCCGGACGACGGGACGCCCGCCTGGATCGCCTGGATCGGCGAGCCCCTCCAGGCCGACCCGGCTGCTCTCGGCGAGCTGCTCGAGCAGGGCCTGATCCCCGGCACCGCCGTCACCGTGATCGGGCAGCGCCCCTCGGCCGTCACCCTGGTGAACGGCGGCACCCACGACGTCGGGCTCTCCGACCACCTGGCCAAGCACGTCTTCGTCTCGACCACCGCCCCGGACCTGGACGGCACCCCGCCGGCCCGCATCCCCGGCGGCCAGGAGGCACTGGCAGCCCTGGCCCGGTGACCCGACCCCCGTAGCTACAGGTAGCTCAGTCCCCTTCCGCGGTCCGCCGGCCGCGGAAGGCGATCATGTTCGTCCGGTTCCCGCACCGCACGCTGCAGAAGCGCTTGGAGCCGTTGCGCGACAGGTCCAGCAGCAGACCCGTGCAGTCGGTTGCCGCGCAGACCCGCAGCCGGCCCGTCTCGTCCGTGCGGATCACGTCCACGAACGCCAGCGCCGCCTCCACCCGCATGCGCTGAGGCAGCGGGGTGCCGGACGTGGTGCCGTGCAGGTGCCAGTCCGACGCCCCGTGCCGGGCCAGCTGCGGCAGCACCTCGGCCTCCCGCAGCATCCGGTTCACCTCGACCACGGCGGCGTCCCGGTCCAGGCTCCAGACCCGCCGCAGCAGGTCCCGGGTCTGCCGGACACCGCGCAGTTCTTCCTCGTCGTGGTCGATCCGCCCGGTGTAGGGGTAGCGGGCCAGGAGAGCTGCGAGAGCCTCGACGGTGGCGATCTCGTCGTCGCCACTGCGCGACGCGCCGGGATCGGTGTTGCCCAGGTCGACGATGAACTCGAGCGACTCCTGCGTGTCAGGGGCAAAATGCAAGTTGACTCCTTACAAGTGAACGACCTACCGTCATGGGCATAGAGCTATTAGATCCTGACAGTAGAGCGGTCGCTCCAGCCAAGGAGAAACATGCAGCTCTCGTCGACGTCCACCGGCCTGTCCGCCGCCCTGATCGCGGCCGCCTCCTTCGGGACCTCCGGCACCCTGGTGAAACCGCTACTGACAGAAGGCTGGTCGCCGACCGCCGCGGTGGCGGCCCGGGCTCTGGTCGGCGGGGCGCTGCTCCTGCCGATCGCCCTGACGATGCTGCGCGGCCGGTGGCACATCCTCTGGCCGGCCCGATGGCGGGTACTGACCATGGGAGTGGCCGGTGTGGCCTGCACCCAGCTCGCCTACTTCGCGGCGATCCAGACCATCCCGGTCTCGACCGCGCTCCTCATCGAGTTCCTGGCGCCCCTGCTGCTAGTCGGTCTCGCCTGGGCCCGCACCCGCCGGACGCCCCGCCCGACCGTGCTGCTCGGCTCGGCGCTGGCCCTGGCGGGCCTGACCCTCGTGATCGGCCCCGGCGCCCTCCAGCCCGTCGATCCGGTGGGTCTGGCCTTCGCTCTCGCCGCCGCCATCGGGTGCGCCGTCTACTTCCTCGTCGCCGCCCGCAGCGGTGACGGGCTGCCCCCGGTGGCGCTGGCGGCGTCCGGTCTCCTGACCGGAGGCCTGGTGCTCGCCCTGGTGGGCGCCGGCGGTCTGCTCCCGTTCACGGCCACGTTCGGGAGCCTGCCGATGTTCGGCACCCAGGCCCCCTGGTGGGTTCCGCTCGTCCTGCTCGCCCTTCTCAGCACGGCCGTCGCCTACGCGGCGGGCATCACGGCCTCCGAGGCGCTCGGGTCCCGGCTCGCATCGTTCGTCGGCCTGCTGGAGGTGGCCTTCGCCGCACTCTTCGCCTGGATCCTGCTCGGAGAGGCGCTCACCGGAGTCCAGATGGCCGGTGGCGCCTTGATTCTCGCCGGTATTGCCGCGGTCCGGGCCGAGCCTTCCGCAGAACCGGCCGAGGAGCCCGTGCCCTACCGCGTCCCTTGAGACGTCTCCCGAGATCAGCGGCGGGGGCCGGCCCGCCGCACCGCGTCGGTGACGATGCGCTCGGCGACATCACTCAGTTTCAGGTGCTCGGCCTGGCTGATCCGGCGCAACCGGGCGAAGGCCTCCTGCGCCGTGCCGCCGCTACGGCCCCGGATCAGGCCGATGGCCTGGTCGATGATCGCCCTGCTGGTCAGCGCCCTCTGCAACTGGGCGGCCAGACGCTGCGCCGCCGCCAGGACCTGTGCGTTGTGGACGGAAACGGCCGCCGGCGAGGCGAACTCCTCCCCGAGATCGCTGGCGTGCTGGCCGAAGACGTGTTTCTCCCGGGCGTACACATTGATCGCCCCGACCAGCCGGTCCGGCAGAAGCAGGGGGATGGACAAGGCGCTGTGCACGCCCAGCCGGCCGACCCGGGGGCCGAACCGGGGCCACATCTTCTCCCCGCCCAGCGACCCGGATCGCACCGCTCGCCGCTCCCGGGCCGCGGTGATGCACGGCCCCTCGTCGAGGGTCCCGTACTGGATCTCATCGATCTGCGCCACGAAGGGGGCGCTACTGGCCAGCGCCTGCACCCGGTGCCGATCCGGCGTCATCTCGAGCAGCGCCACCCCGGCGCCGTCGGCGCCCGGGACGGCCCGGACGGCAAAGGTCGCAACCCGGCCGAGAAGTTCGTCCAGGCCGAGAATCCCCGTCACCAGCCCCGCCAGATCGTGCAGGCTGCTCTGGAGATCGGCCTGGTCGGAAGCCTCCTGCTCGGCGCTGGGCCCGGTGCCTGTGGAGGTTTCCGATGCCGTCCCGGATCTGCTCATGTTCGTGGTCCTTCGTCGAGAGGTCTCGCTCGGGCCGAACCAGATACCGGTCTGGGAACCGGCTGCCGCAGGGAGACGTACCCACCCCGTCTCCCGACCATATCCTCCGACAACCGCGACCGGGCGGGTAACGAGGCAAGGGCTCCGAATACCGGCCAGGAGGAATTTTTCGGACGCCGATTCGGGTTCATTTCGGGCACCGCCTTGCGTGCGACGCGGTCCGCCCCCGCGACGGACCTGCAAGATCTTTTCCTGATGCGGAGTCGGAGATCCACCGTTACGGTCGGGACATCCGCAGAACGGCGGACCTCCCTCCAGCGAAAGGCCCCAACATCATGACGTTCATCTGGGCCATCATTGCCGGCCTCATCGTCGGTGTGATCGCGCGAATCGTTCTGCCGGGCCGGCAGAGCATTCCCATCTGGCTGACCATCCTGCTCGGCATCGTCGGCGCCATCGTCGGTAACGTTGCCGCCACCGCCCTGGGCGTGGACGACACCAACGGCATCGACTGGATTCGCCACGTCCTGCAGGTCGCTGTCGCGGCCGTGCTGATCGCCGCCGTCACGCCGTACTACTCGCGTCGTTCCGTCCGACGGTAACGGTCGGAAGCGAACCAGCGAAAAGCGAGCCGAAAAGGGCCGGACGACGTCGTCCGGCCCTTTTCCTTGCCCGGTGGCTGTTCTCAGCGCAGTTCCAGGGTGCAGCACTTGGCGCTGCCCCCGCTCTTGATCAGCTCGGACATGTCGACGCCGATCGGGTTGAACCCGCGGGCCCCGTACTGCTTCATGAGATCCGTGGCCCGGGAGGACATCACCACGTTCAGCCCGTCGGACATCGCGTTCAGGCCGAAGGCGACCGCGTCGTCCTCACTCGCCCGGATCGCACCGGCGAACAACTGCTCGATGATCCCCGCGCTGGCCTGCGTGAAGGCGCCCGGGTAGTAGGCCACCGTGCGCTCGTCGAGCACCGCGAGCGCGGTGTCCAGGTGGTAGAAGCGCGGGTCGGCCAGCTCCAGCGGGATGACCGGTAGCCCGAAGAACGCCCGCAGCTCGTCGTGGGCGGCCAGCGATGTGCGAGAACCCACGGCCGCCAGCATGTACCGGCCGACGGTGAGCACGTCTCCCTCCCCCTCGTTCTGCTCCGTGGCGATCGCGGCGGGCGAGTATCCGGCGTCCTGGAACCACCGCAGGTACTCCGCGCTCTCCGGCTGGCGCTGGGGATGGGTGAAACGGGCGACCAGGGCCCGGCCGTCGTGCACGACCGCGGCGT
Organism: Kineosporia mesophila; assembly: GCF_021129235.1. Taxonomy (GTDB): domain Bacteria; phylum Actinomycetota; class Actinomycetes; order Actinomycetales; family Kineosporiaceae; genus Kineosporia; species Kineosporia mesophila. The sequence continues at coordinate 36,389 of NZ_JAJOMA010000026.1, read as the reverse complement.
TCGCCGTGAAGACCAGGTCGGGCAACCCAGGCGTCCCCGGCATGATCTCGACCTGGTGACCCAGGCCCTCGTAGACCTCCCGGAGTTGTTCCCACTGCCGCTGGGCCAGCGCGTGGTCGACGGGAACGGTCAGGTCCATCCAGGGATTGATCGAGTACTCGACGGTGAAGTGCTCGGGCGAGCACATCAGCAGGTGACGGGTGCGGGCGACCCGTTCGGTCAGACCGGTTCCGGCAACAGTCGACGTCATGTTGTTTCTCGTACCTTCCGTGGCGGGGTATTTCCCCAGCAAGGGGAACCCCGCCTCCCGCCCCGATCAATGGCCAACCCCGCGGATGGCACGCCCTCGTGCTGTCGATCTGGGCCAGGACAGGTGGGGCGAGGGCGTGGAAGTCGTCCACCAGCCGGTTGCGGTCGCCGGCGCGCGACACGACGGGCCACCTGCGCCGGATCGACTCCTTCGATCGGCACGGTGATCAGGTCCGGCCGGATCCCGGCGGCGTGGCGTCCGGCCGAGACGATCGCGGCCCGGCCCGACGCCACGCGTTCGAGCGTGCCGGCGAGGTTCCGGGCCGGCGGGCCTTCTTGAGGACGATGTTCACCAGGTCGCGATTCCAGGCGCCACCGGGCGGCGCGGGGCCTTTCCACGGCGGGGGTCGGCACGGTGAACTAAGGGTGATCACACCAGGTCACACGAAGGAGTGCCGGCCGTGCCCACCGCCGAGGAATTTCGCCGCCACCTGCTCGACCACCGCATCCCGGTGCAGTACGTGGCCTCGCTGGACAACGGCCGGTTCCAGGTCTATCTCCAGGCCGGTATCGAACCGCACCAGTTCCAGGCCCTGCTGAACAACATCCGGGCGCTGCCCGGGGTGCACGAGGCCGTCCGGCCCCCGATGCCACGCAGTGCCGACGTCCTGCACATCACGCCCCAGGGTGACTGACGGCCGGGCCCCTGATCGTCGTCCGCCGTGAGGCTCGATGGTCGAGACGACCCCTTTACAACGTTTCATTATGTTCTTTTGCACGCCCCAGACCGATCTGCGGGACTTCTTTCCCGACGCTGATGACGAAACCCCACTCGCGGCAACACAATGCCCGAACGCCGAGGCGTGAAACGGTGGTCGTTCCCCAGACCGGACCGCGGCGACACCGCCGCACCTCCTCGGCCGACCGGCCCACCCCCTCCGGCGAACCGGCGCAACCCCGCCGAACGAACAGCGCGTTCCTCACGGACCGCCTCGCGCCCCTCCCCTGCTCACCGGTCGGCGGCTGGAACTCACCAAACCGTTGCCAGGGCCATCAGACCCTGGTTAAGCTGCCTCAAGGCAAGATGAATCGTTTCACTGACTAGGACTCAAGAGAGAGTCTCATGCACTCAGCCGACCCCCCGCGGGCCGAGCGCCTCGACCGCACCCGGTCAGTGGGACAACACGGAACCGACCGAACACCGGTCCACTTCCTGACGCGAACCCCGGCCGACCACCTCAGCGGTCCCACCCCCCTCCGGCGAGCCGACCACCGTCGCCGTCCGGTTCGTCCTCTGCCGGCATCCACCCAGGCAACCCGGGCCTCACTCCCCCACCACGGGAACGACGCGGTCGACCACCGCCGCGCACCCGGGCGCCCACACCCCCACGGATAACAGCCGCACCGGTTCCGAAAGCTCCCGGAAAGCTGATGCCCCTCATCATATTCGGCGCCTGCCGAAGGCAGCCGATCAGTGATGCCGACAACCGCTCCTCACCAAAACCCGCCCACCCAGCGGCTCCTGGCGAGAAACGGGTACCCGGAGCGACAGGAAGCGCTACAGTTCCGCCCCCTCGGAACCAGCCCGTCCGACGGACTTCCCCCCGTCCGCCGAACGATACAAACCGTTGCTTGACACCGGTAATCAGCAACTCTACGTTCTGCATTTGAATCCTTTCAACGAGGCAAGGTGCTCATGGACAGCCCACCCCAGGCCGCCCTGCAGTTAGCGGGCGTGTCGAAGAACTTCGGCCCCGTCGCCGCCCTGCGCTCGGGCAGCCTGACCGTCCAGCCCGGCTCGATCCACGCGCTGGTCGGCGAAAATGGCGCCGGTAAGTCAACTCTCGTCAAGATCGTGGCCGGCGTGCACCGCCGCGACGGCGGTGACTTCTTCCTCGACGGTCAGGCCGTCGACTTCGGTTCCACCGCGGAGTCCAAGGCCGCCGGCATCGCCGTGATCTACCAGGAACCGACACTGTTCCCCGACCTGTCGGTCACCGAGAACATCTTCATGGGCCGCCAGATCCTCGGTCGCATGCGGCGGATCGACAAGGCCACGATGTACCGCGAGGCCGGGAAGCTCTTCCAGGGCCTCGGCGTGCACATCGACCCGCGCCGCCCAGCCCTGGGCCTGTCGATCGCCGACCAGCAGATCATCGAGATCGCCAAGGCCATCTCGCTGGACGCCAAGGTGCTCATCATGGACGAGCCGACCGCGGCCCTGTCCGGTGTCGAGGTCGAGCGGCTGTTCACGGTCGCCCGCCGGCTGCGCGACGAGGGCCGGGCGCTGGTCTTCATCTCCCACCGCTTCGACGAGGTGTTCGACCTGTGCGACGCCGTCACCGTGATGCGCGACGGCTCGTACATCGGCACCCGGCCGATCGCGGAGACCACCGTCACGGAGATGGTGAACCTGATGGTCGGCCGCGAGGTCGCCGACCTCTTCCCCAAGCAGGACACCGACATCGGTGACGTGGTGCTGAAGGTCGAGGGGCTGCAGTCGGCCGGCGTCTTCCACGACGTCTCCTTCACCGTGCGCCGCGGCGAGATCGTCGGCCTGGCTGGGCTGGTCGGGGCCGGGCGCAGCGAGATCGCCCGCGCCGTGTTCGGTGTCGACCGCTACGACAGCGGCACGGTGAGCATGAGCGGCACCGCGGTACCCGCCCGGAACCCGCGCGCGGCCATCCGTTCGGGCATGGCCTTCATCCCCGAAGACCGGCGCAAGCAGGGTCTGGTCACCGACGCCTCGGTCGCCGAGAACATCGCCGGGGTGATCCGGCGCGGCCTGGCCAAGGGCGGTCTGCTCACCAAGGCGCAGGAGAACCGGGCCGTGGCCCCCTGGGCCGCCCGCCTGGAGGTCAAGACCAGCTCGCTCGACGCCCCGGCGAAGACCATGAGCGGTGGTAACCAGCAGAAGGTGGTCATCGCCAAGTGGCTGGCCACGAAACCTGACCTGCTGATCATCGACGAGCCCACCCGCGGCATCGACGTCGGCACCAAGTCCGAGGTGCACCGGCTGCTCTCGGAACTGGCGGGGCAGGGTCTGGCGATCCTGATGATCTCCTCGGAACTGCCCGAGGTGCTGGGCATGGCCGACCGGGTGCTGGTCGTCAGCGAGGGCCGGCTCACCGCCGACCTCACCCGCGAGCAGGCCACCCCGGAGACCGTCATGCACGCCGCCACCGCCAGCTCAGGCAGCCAGGAGATGGCCCGATGACTCACACCACCACCGATGAGGGCACGGCCCTGCTGCTCGAGCCCAGCGCCCTGCCCGCCCGCACCCGGCTGCTGAAAACCCTTCTGCGCTCCCGGGAACTGTCCGTCGCGATCGTGCTGCTGATCGTCGTGGCGGCCGCGGCGATCAAGAGCCCGGACTTCGTGGTCAGCTCCGACGGCTGGCGCGACCTGCTGCTGACCCCCACGATCCTGCTGCTCCTGGCCGCCGGCCAGACGGTCGTGATCATCACCCGTAACGTCGACCTGTCGGTCGGCTCCATCCTCGGTCTGAGTGCCTGGCTGACCGGTGAGCTGTTCATGGCGCACCCGGGCCTGCCGCCGGTGCTGGCCTTCGTGATCGGCAGCGCCGCCGGTGCCGGGCTGGGCCTGATTAACGGCGTGGTGGTGGCCTACGGCAAGGTGCCCGCCCTGGTGATCACCCTGGGCACGCAGTACATCTTCCGCGGCATCGTGCTCACCTGGGCCGGTTCCAGCCTGATCAGCGCCTCGCAGATGCCCGACCGTTTCCTCAAGCTCGGCACCGCCCAGATTTTCACCATCCCGGTACTTTTCATCATTGCCATGGTGATCGTGGTAGCCGTCGGCTACTACCTGCAGACCGCCCGCTCGGGCCGTGAGCTCTACGCGGTGGGCTCCGACCCGGAGGCCGCCGTGCTCTACGGCCTGCCGGTGAACCGCCGCGTGGTGGGCGCTTTCATCCTCAGCGGCGCCCTGGCCGGTCTGGCCGGGGTGGTGTTCGCCGCCCGCTACGGCACGGTGAACTCCAGCGCCGGAACGGGTATCGAGTTCCAGGCGGTGGCGGCCGCGGTGGTCGGAGGGGTCGCGATCTTCGGTGGCTCCGGCACCGCCTGGGGCGCCGCCATCGGCGCGGGACTGCTGATGACGATCAACAGCGCGCTGCCCATGGTCGGGATCTCCGACTTCTGGCAGCAGGCCCTGGTGGGCGCACTGATCATCGCCGCCATCGTGCTCGACCGGGTGCTCGCCGCCCGCCAGGCGCGCAAACTGATCGAAGCGAGGGACGAGTCATGAGCGAACGCACCTACCCCTCGTACACCCATCCCCTGTGGCGGCGACTGCTCATCGGCCGGGAGGCCGGCGTCATCGCCCTGCTGGTCATCATCTGGCTGTACGGCTACAGCAACATCCCGTACTTCGGTGACACCCTGACCCTGACCTACATCCTCGTCGACATGACGACGGTCCTGCTCATCGCCCTGCCGATGACCCTCGTGATCGTGACCGGCGAGATCGACCTGTCCGTCGCGTCCGTCGTCGGTCTCTCCAGTGCCGTTCTGGGACTGCTCGTGCAGCACGGCGTGGGCATGCCGCTGGCCTGCCTCACCGCGCTGGTGACGGGCGTGATCTGCGGCGTGGTCAACGGTTTCCTGGTGGCCTACGTGGGGCTACCCTCGCTCGCGGTGACCATCGGCACGCTCGCCCTCTACCGCGGGATCGCGGTCGGGCTGCTCGGCACCACGGCGGTCACCGACTTCCCCGCGAACTGGACGGAACTGACGTCCAGAGTTCTGGGTTCGAGCGGTATTCCGACATTCATGATGGTTTTCGTCGTCCTTGCCGCGATCTTCATCGCGCTGCTGCACTTCTCGCCCTTCGGCCGCGGCATCTACGACATCGGGCTGAGCCCCGAGGCGGCCGAGTTCACCGGCGTCAACGTGCAGCGCACCAAGATGATCCTGTTCGTCCTGACCGGCACGCTCTCCGCGCTGGCCGGCATCTTCTACACCCTGCGGTTCGGCAGTGCCCGTGGCGACAACGCCACCGGTCTCGAGCTCCAGGTGATCGCAGCCGTCCTGCTCGGCGGCGTGTCGATCTTCGGTGGCCGGGGCAAGCTGCCCGGCGTCATCGCCGGTGTGCTCCTCATCGGTGCCCTCTCCAGCGCCCTGCGGCTGGAGGGCGTCACCGTGAACGTCATCAACATCATCATCGGACTGCTGCTCGTGCTGTCCGTGCTCTCCACCAGTCTCCTGGCGTGGGTCTCCGACATCCGCGGGTCACGAGCCAGGCGACACCGCGTCCAGCGGCCCACACCGACGCCCTCGAGCGTCAGTTCACAGTGAAGTGAAAGGACAATCTGTCATGCGGACCCTCACCCGGCTGCTCGATCGGCGCACCGCCCTCCTCGGAGTGGCAACTCTGTCCCTCGCCCTGACCATGACCGCCTGCGGCAAGGCCGACACCGGTACTTCCAGCGACGGCGAGTCCGGCGGTTCCGGCGACAAGCCGCTGAGCATCGTCTTCCTGCCCAAGAACCTGGGCAACCCCTACTTCGACGCCAGCGACGCGGGCGGCAAGAAGGCCGTCGAGGCGCTCGGCGGCACCTTCTCCGAGGTCGGTCCGCAGACGGCCAGCCCGGACGCGCAGGTGCAGTACATCAACACCGCCGCCCAGCAGCACGCCAGCGCCATCGTGCTCTCGGCCAACGACCCCAAGGCCGTCGGCTCGGCCCTGACCCAGGCCAAGTCGTCGGGCACGAAGATCGTCACGTTCGACTCCGACACCGAGGCCCAGTACCGCGACCTCTTCGTGAACCAGGCCTCCCCCGAGGGCATAGCGAAGGCCCAGGTCGACGGCCTCGCCGAGCAGATCGGTGACTCCGGCGAGATCGCGATCCTCTCGGCCTCGGCCAACGCGACGAACCAGAACGCCTGGATCGACCTGATGAAGAAGGACCTCCAGGCCGACCACCCGGACATCAAGCTCGTCGACACGGTCTACGGCAACGACGACGACCAGACGTCGTTCGACAAGACCGCCGCCCTGCTGAAGAACCACCCGAACCTGAAGGGCATCATCAGCCCGACCACGGTGGGTATCGCCGCCGCGGCCCGTTACCTGTCCACCTCCAAGTCCAAGGGCAAGGTCGCGCTGACCGGTCTCGGCACCCCGAACCAGATGCGCAAGTTCGTCGAGGACGGCACGGTCACCGAGTTCTACCTGTGGAACCCCACCGACCTCGGCACCCTCGCCGCCTACGCCGCGGCCGCCCTGGCCAACGGCGAGATCACCGGCAAGGAGGGTGACAAGTTCACCGCCGGCGACCTCGGCGACTACACCGTCGGCGCCGACAACACGGTGCTGCTCGGCGACCCGACCGGGTTCAACAAGGACAACATCGGCGACTTCGACTTCTGATCGTCCCCGCCTGCGGCCCGCCTCCCTCCGGGGGCGGGCCGTTTTCCTGCTTGAGGACGTCGTGGTCAGGTCGTGCGGCTTCCCTCAGGAATGCGCCGGTCCGGTCGAGGGGCGGGGGATGGACGACGTCGACGGATCCCGGTCCGAGGTGGCGGCGGGTGCGCTGATCGCGGCGGCGGCCCTCGCGCTCGTGGTCGGCAGCATCGGGTGGCTGGGTCAGCACGCTGCCCGGACCTGGTGGGAGGGGCAAGGTCTCCCGGGTGAGGTGGAACTGGAGTCACTTTCCCAGCACACGGCCGCCATGACGGGCACCGGTCTGATCGCGATCGCCGGGGCCGGTCTCCTGGTCGCCCGCGGACGCGTCGTCCTGGCCGGGGCAGCGCTGGTCGGAGCCGTGGCCGGCCCGATGACCCTGGTCGCCGCGCCGCTCTCCGAGTCGCTTCTGCGCGACGACGATTCGTACGACACCACCTACACCTGGCATCTGATCGTCGGTGCCGCCCTCCTCGGCATTCTCGCGACCGGCACATGGTGGACGTCCCGGCACCTCCGTCGCGCCGGTGTCCGGAACGATCACGAGGCTTCCGGAGGTCCGCCGCCTCTGCTGTCGGACTCGTCCCTGTTCGTGATCGTGGCCGGCGTATGCCTGACGGCCCAGGTCCCCATGATGGGCAACCCGGAGCGGCCTCAGCTGATCGTCGCGACCGGCTGGGCCCTCCTGGTCGCCGGATGCACGGTCGCCGGCAGCTCGCTGAACGGGTGGCAGACCGGCCTCGCCACCCTGAGCTGTGCCGCCGTTCTCCTGCTGATGGCGCTGGCCTACCTCCGCCCCGGCGGCTGGCCCGGCGTCGCCGGCTGGGAACTCCTGGGACAGCCGCCGGTGATCCTGACCTCGGTCACCGCCGTCAGCTTCGCGGCCGGCCCCCTCCTAGGCTTCCTGACCACCGTCCCCCGGCGCCGCGCCGCCTACCTGAGCACCCGGCCCGCCTGAAGCTCCTTTACCGAGAAGCTCGTTCACGGCGGCCACCTGATCGTCGGGCACCGTCAGGAGTCGCGGGGTGCGCCCCGACGTCAGCCGAACCCTCACCCAGTCGTGACCCTTGTCGCCGCGGAAGACCTCGTCGATCTCCTCGACCGGATAGTGCCTGGCCACGAAAAATATTCGCACGTGGATGCCTTCGGCCGTGACGACGACGCTCTGCCAGCGGCCCAGGACGTGGACCGCCACGACGGCCATCAGCACCAGACCGGCAGCCGCCGCCAGCAGATCGGGCAGCGACCGCGCACCCGACACGACCAGGAGCCCGAACAGCACCGGAGCGCGGATCACCCAGTCCCACAGGCTCGGCCGAAAAGTCAGCACCTCGAAACTCCTCTCCGCAGGGGCTCCTATTTCACCAGATTCCGGACCGACGGTCGGGTCGTCCTCCGGCTCAGTGTCTGGGTCCCGGCCCCGGCCGAGACGAAGACACCCCCGAGCAACAGCCAGCCGGGCAGCCCGTGGGCGATCGCGGTGGAGGTGATCACCACCGGCGCCAGCGCCGCGCCCACCGCCGCGCCGGTCGCGCTCAGGCCCTGGTAGGCGCCGGGCCGCGCCGGGTCGGCGAGCTCGAAAGCCAGCTCCCAGCCGCCCGCCTCGGACAGCACCTCACCCAGGGAGTGCACCGCCACCGCGGTGACCAGGACGGCCGTGGCGGTCACGGTGCCGAAGACGGCGGCGGTCGGGTAGAGCACGCAGGCCAGGGCCAGCAGCACGGTGGCGGCGAACACGGTGCGCCCGGCCCTGCGCACATCACTGACCAGCCGGGTGGCCGGGATCTGCAACGCCGTCACCACGCCGGTATTGAGCACGATCAGCACCCCGATCAGCGCCTCCGGGGCCTGGGTCCGGCTCGCCACCCAGAGCGGCATGCCCAGGGTCAGCACCTCGAACTGGACGTGGATGACGCCGTTCAGGGCCGCGAGCGCCAGGTATCGGCGATCGCCCAGCGGCGCGGATCCCGCCGGGGCCCGTGCGGGTACCGCGCGCGGCGGGTTCAGCCGAGCCAACGGCAGGGCCGAACCGAGCACCAAAACCGCCGCCGCGACCAGGGCCGCCCGGTAGGCGGGCGCCGTGCCGACGGCCAGGGTGACCGCGCCCAGGCCGGAACCCACCGCGACGAAGATGTTCGTGATCACCCGGATCCGGGCGCGCATCGAGTTCCGCTCCGAGCCGGCGAAGGCCTGCGCGACCAGCGTGACCTTGGCCGTGCCCTGAATGCCCTGAGCTCCCAGCAGCACGCACGCCAGCAGTACGAAGGCCACGACCTGCCCGTCGATCAGGCAGTACCCGGCCAGCGCGACGGCCTGGGTCACGGCCCCGGCGGCCATGACCTCCCGCGCCCCGTACCGGTCGCTGAGGTTCCCGGCCAGGAACGTCGTGGCGATGGCGAGGACCCCGGCGACGGTCAGGCCGATTCCGACCGCGTGGGCGCCGATCCCGGCCACCCGGGTCAGGTACAGCGCGGTGAGGCTGAAGGTCAGGCCGAGGGACGTGGCGCTCGCGGCCGAGGAGAGCAACAGCGCCTGAAGGACCGGGTCACGCCGGTCGCTCGCGGTAGACATGGGGCTCAGTGCAGACCGGTCCCGCCTCGGGCGCGATCCCTGTAGCGTTGTGCTTCATGGTGGTGCGTTACGAATTGACCGGCTCCGCCCTGGCCGGTGTGCGCTTCGCCATCTCACCGCTCAACGAACTGGTGCTGTCGCTGCGCAGCTGGCGCGATCCGGGTCGGTACCCCCTCCACCTGCCGTGGGTACGTCGCACCCGTCCTCTCCACGAACGCCTCGACACCGAGGTTCTGGAGGCGCTGGTCTCGCCGCGCAACTGGCTACCCGACTTCCTCACCCCGCAACCGTCCTCACCCCTGACCCGCTTCGAGGACGAACTGGCCCGGCTGTCCTCCACCCCGGCCGCCACCGTCACGCAAGGTCTGCTCGCGACCTACGAGACCGACGCGCAGATCCCTGCGGTCCTGCGCGGGGACCGCGCGCTCCAGCGGGTCGTCAGCGCCCTGAACGACTACTGGGAGCTGTGTTTCGCCCCCGACTGGCCGCGGATGCGAGCGGTGCTGGAGGCGGACGTCACCTACCGGGGCCGTCAGATCGCGCAGCACGGCCTGGCCGCGATGTTCGCCGACCTGACCGACCGGGTGCGGATGGACGGCGACGGCGTCGAGGTGCGCACGGGGTCCGGGACCGTCTGGGCCGGGCGGGCCGACCAGGGCCTCACCCTGGTCCCGACCTTGTGGACCAGCGCGGTCTGTGTCGCGGTCTCCCCGGACGACCTCTCCACGATCATCTACCTGGCCCGGGGCAGCGCCACGGTCTGGGAGAGCGCCCCGCCCCCGGCCGCAGGAGCCCTGGCCGGTGTGCTCGGTTCCCACCGGGCCGCCCTGCTGCAACGCCTGGAGGCGCCCGCGTCCTCCACCGAACTGGCGCTCAATCTCGGGGTCACCCCGACCGCGGTCAACCAGCATCTGCGGGCGCTGCGGGCGGCCGGGCTGCTGGTCGCGGTCCGCGACGGTCGCTCGGTGCTCTACCGGCGCTCGGACCTGGCCGACCAGATGCTGACCTCGATCACCTCCGGCTGACGGTTCACGAACGCACGGCCAGCGCCCGGCGGCCCGCGTACCCGGCCGACGACCCGAGTTCCTCCTCGATCCGGATCAGCTGGTTGTACTTCGCCGTGCGGTCGGACCGGGACAGCGATCCGGTCTTGATCTGACCGCACCCGGTTCCGACCGCCAGGTCGGCGATGGTGGTGTCTTCGGTCTCGCCCGAACGGTGCGACATCACCGCCGTGTACCCGGCCCGGTGAGCCGTGTCGACGGTGGTCAGGGTCTCGGTCAGGGTGCCGATCTGGTTCACCTTGATGAGGATCGAGTTGGCGTAGTGCCCCCGCACGCCCTCGTTCAGCCGGGCGACGTCGGTGCAGAACACGTCGTCCCCGACCAGCTGGGCGCGATCGCCGGCCAGCTGGGTCAGGAGCTTCCAGCCGTCGATGTCGAACTCGGCCATCGGGTCTTCGATCGAGGCGATCGGGTACCGCGTGATCAGGTCGGCCAGGTAGTCGATGTGTTCCTGAACCGAGCGCTTTACACCTTCGCCGGCGTAGTCGTAGACGCCGTCCCGGAAGAACTCGGAGGTCGCCGGATCGAGCGCGATCGAAATATCCTCGCCCGGAACGTATCCGGTCTGCTCGACGGCCCGCACGACGAAGCCCAGGGCCTCTTCCGCCGTGCGCAGGTTCGGCGCGAAGCCGCCCTCGTCACCGACATTGGTGTTGTGGCCCGCGCCGTGCAGCATCTTCTTCAGGGTGTGGAAGACCTCCGAACCCATCCGGACGGCCTCGGCGAAGTCCTCGGCACCGATCGGCGCGATCATGAATTCCTGGAAGTCGAGCAGGTTGTCGGCGTGCGCACCACCGTTGATGATGTTCATCATCGGCACCGGCAGCAGGCGAGCACCGGGACCACCGATGTACCGGTACAGCGGCAGCCGGTGGGCGGCCGCGGCCGCCTTCGCGGTGGCCAGGGACACCCCCAGCACCGCGTTGGCCCCGATCCGGCCCTTGTTCGGCGTGCCGTCGACGTCGATCAGGATCGTGTCGACCCGGGCCTGGTCCTCGGCCTCGACACCGGTCAAAGCTTCGGCCAGGGAACCGTTCACGGCATCGACGGCCCGACGGACGCCCTTGCCGTGGTAGCGCGCCGGGTCGCCGTCGCGCAGTTCCACGGCCTCGTTCGCGCCGGTCGAGGCGCCCGAAGGCACCGCCGCCCGGCCGAGAGACCCGTCGTCGAGCACCACGTCGACCTCGACGGTCGGATTGCCCCGGCTGTCGAGGATCTGACGGCCGGTGATCTGCCGGATGTTCGTCACGCGACCATCAGCTCCAGTGTGTCGACCACCCGGTGCGAGAAGCCCCACTCGTTGTCGTACCAGGCCACGACCTTGATGTGCCGTCCGTCCACACGGGTCAGGGCGGCATCGAAAATGGAGGACGCGGGTTGCCCGGTGATGTCGCTCGACACCAGTGGCTCGTCGGCGTAGTCGAGAATGCCGTGGAGCTTGCCCTCGGCCGCCGTGCGGTAGGCCAGCAGCACCTCCTCGCGCGAGACCTCTCGCTCGACGTAGGTGTTCAGCTCGACGAGGGAACCGACCGGCACCGGCACGCGGATCGAGTCACCGGCCAGCTTGCCGTCCAGATTGGGCAGCACCTTGCCGATGGCCTTGGCCGCACCCGTGGTGGTGGGCACGATGTTGACACCCGCGGCCCGGGCGCGGCGCAGGTCGCGGTGCGGACCGTCCTGAAGGTTCTGCTCCTGTGTGTAGGCGTGCACCGTGGTCATGAAGCCGTGCTCGATGTGCGCCAGGTCATCGAGCACGGCAGCCAGGGGGGCCAGCGCGTTGGTCGTGCACGAGGCATTCGAGACGATCACGTGCTGCGCCGGGTCGTAGGCCTCGGTGTTGACGCCGTAGGCGAGCGTGACGTCCGCGCCCTCGGAAGGTGCGCTGACCAGAACTCTTTTCGCACCCGCCGAGATGTGGGCGCGCGCGGCCTCGGCCTGGGTGAAGCGGCCGGTCGACTCCAGCACGACGTCCACCCCCAGATCGGCCCAGGGCAGGTCCGCCGGATCGCGCTCGGCGAGCACCTTGATCCGCCGCTCACCCACCACGAGATCGCCGCCGTCGAGCGACACCGGTTCGTTCAGGCGTCCCGAAGCACTGTCGTACTTGAGCAGGTGAGCCAGGGCCGGCGGCGCGGTCAGGTCGTTGATGGCGACCACGTCGAGCTTGCTGTCACGTTCCAGGATGGCGCGCAGGGTGTTTCGGCCGATCCGACCGAACCCGTTGATGGCGATGCGAGTCATGCGAAGTGTCCCCTCTCGTTCCTGATCTCATCTTGGGGAATCTCCCCGAGACACAACAGTGGCTTGAACGCCAGTATGCGCAAGGATATGGCCAGTAGTTTTGCCATTTAGCGCAAGGATCACGCCAGAAATGGCCGTCGACCAGGGCCGAAGCCCGCAGGATCCGGAGCCGGAGGGCCCTGGCCCGTGTTCTCAGGGCCGCATCGCAACCGGCTACAGTCCGGCAGCATGACTGACATCAAGCAATACCTGCGCAGCCTCAAGGTTTTCGAGGGCGACCTACCGACCTTCGATGCCGGGGCGGCTCCCGATCGGCCGGATCAGCTGTTCGTCCAGTGGCTGAAGCAGGCCGTGGCGGCCGGGATCCGCGAGCCGCACGCGATGACCCTCTCGACCCTCGGTGTGGACGGAAACCCCGCGGCCCGGGTGCTGATCCTGAAGAACGTGGACGGGAATGGCTGGCAGTTCGCCGTTCACGCGGGTAGCCCCAAGGGCCGGGAGCTCCTCGTCCACCCGGCCGCGGCTCTCACGTTCCACTGGCGCGAGCAGGCCCGGCAGGTCCGGGTCCGGGGCCGTGTGTCGGCTGCCCCGGCACAGCAGAGCGCGGCCGACTTCCTGGCCCGCCCAACGGGTTCCCGGGCAGAATCACTCATCGGCCGGCAGAGTCAGCCGCTCACCGGCCCCGAAGACCTGGACCGCGCGAGCCAGGAGTCCCGCGAGCGGGTCGACCAGCAGCCCGATCTCGTGGAGCCGGCCTGGACGCTGTACACACTGAAGGCCGAGAGCGTCGAGTTCTGGCAAGGCGACCAGGAGCGCAAGCACGTGCGCCTGAACTTCGTTCGTACCGAAAATGGCTGGGAAAAGGGACTTCTCTGGCCCTGACCGGCTCAGGCCGAGAAGGTGTGCCGGTACTCGCTGGGCGAGGTGCCGAGAATCCGCTGGAAGTGCAGGCGCAGGTTCGATCCGGTGCCCAGGCCGACGCGCACGGCGATCTCCTCGACCCCGAAATCGGAACGTTCGAGAAGTTCCCGGGCGGCGTCGATCCGGGCCCGCAGCACCCACCGCATCGGCGTGTGACCGGTGGTCTCGGCGAACCGCCGGGAGAACGTGCGTACCGAAACGCCCGCGTGGCGCGCCATGTCTTCGAGGGTGAGGTGCTCGGCCAGGCGTTCCAGCGCCCACTGCCGGGTCTCGGCGAACAGCTGCCCCGCTGTCTCGGGCACCACGCGGGGCACGTACTGCGCCTGCCCACCACTGCGGAAGGGCGCGGCCACCACGCGGCGCGCGACCTCGTTCGACAGGGCCACCCCGTGGTCGAGACGCACCAGGTGCAGGCACAGGTCGATGCCCGAGGCGGCCCCGGCCGAGGTGAGCACCTGCCCCTCGTCGACGAACAGCACGTTCTCGTCGACCTGGATCAGCGGATGCCGCTGCGCCAGGGCCTTCGTGTAGTGCCAGTGCGTCGTGGCCCGCCGCCCGTCGAGCAGCCCGGTCGCCGCCAGGGCGAACGCCCCGGTCGAGATCGCGGCCAGCCGCGCACCCCGCTCCCGCGCCTCCAGCAGAGCACCGACCACCGACGCCGGCGGCGCCGTGTTCACCGGGTCGCGGTACCCCGGGATGAAGACGGTGTCGGCCTGCTCCAGCGCCGCAAGCCCCTCGGCCACGTGGTACGACAGCCCGTTCCCCCCGGTCACCAGCCCCGGCGCCGCCCCGCACACCCGCACCTCGTAGGGCATGGTCGGGCGGTTCGCGAACACCTGCGCCGGAATGCCGACATCGAGCGGCTTGGCCCCCTCGAGCACGAGCACGGCGATGCGGTGGTTGGTCATCGGGCCTCCTTCACCCGATCACCCTTTCACGTCCCGGTACGGCCGGGCTCAGGAAGGACCGCATCGGCCTGTTCAGCGGATCACGGAAGGAAAGAATGAATCTCCGCCCATACCCCTGTGGTTGCTGCGAGCCTCAGGCGGTGAAGAACCGGCTGAGGCCCAGGCTCCGCAGGGCCCGGCGGTAGGCCACGGACGAGCGGTCGGCCGGGATGTTGACCTCGAGTTTTGGATCCAGCGGGAGGCTTTCGGGTTTCTGAGCCTCGACCATGGCCCGGTCCTCCTCGAAGATCTGGAGGTTGAAGTCGTAGACGTCCTGCAGCGGCTGGTCGGTGTCGAAATCGCGCACGCGGGCGTCGAACAGGCGGGTCCTGCGGGCCGAGACCGGGGAGGCCGCGTTGAGGATGGACAGGTGACCGCCGTCCGGGAAATACACCACGAGGGAGGCTGCGAACGGGACGTGCAGCCGGAAGTGCCGCAGCCACAGGTAGTCCGGGTCGGCCTTCAGACCGGTGCTGTGCGGGTAGTTGCCCATCGTCGACAGGTAGCGGGCCTCGAAGCCGTCGGTTGTGGGCTCGGGCCGATAGTCCGGAACCGTGGGGTTGCCCGGGTCGCTGAACGAGGCCTCGTGGGCGAACGCGAAATGGGCGACGTCGAGAAACCCCTCGACCTGACGACCGGCGAAGGCCGCGATGTCGATGGGCGGGCAGTTGATCTGCTGGAAGCCGGTGTCGTCCCAGTGCGGCACCGGCGGGATCGACGCGTCCTGCGGTAGGTCGGAAGGCAGGCTCGCCAGGCAGGTCCAGACCAGGCCGTATCGCTCGATCACCCCGTAGGAGCGCAGGTGCATCCGCTCCGGAATCTTGTTGCCCGGGTGGGCCGGGATCGCAGAGCACCGGCCTTGGGCCTCGAAACGCAGCCCGTGGTAAGCACAACGGATACCCAGGCCGTCGTCCGTGGCCTTGCCGAGAGACAGCAGCAGGCCCCGGTGCGGGCACAGGTTGTCCGCGACCACGATCTCACCGCCCGATCGGTAGACCACCAGCGACTGGTCCAGCAGGGTGACACCCAGAGGCTGCCCGCTGACCTCGGCACTGGTGGCGACCGGGTACCAGTACCGGGCGATGACCTGCCAGTCGTCGGGATCGAACGTGCAGGTGCGGGGAAGGGGCAGAACGCGGTCCGCGTACGGGAGCGGGCGCGTGGCAGTGGCAACGGACATGAGGAGACTCCTGAGAACGAATCGAACGGTGCGACGGGCCAGGAAAAAAACCTGACCGGTCAGCAGCCGTGCGCGATCCGCCCCGGTGTCCAGGCCGTCCGGTGACAGACGGCGCGCAGATCGGCGTTCGTCGCCGCTGCCTTCACCACGCCGTCCCGGGTCATGGTCGCCATCATCCAGACCACAGATGTCAGCGACGTAACAACCAGGTGAGAGCGTTATCGTCGCCCGCATGAACCAGACCGAACATCAGGCGCACCGGGGTGAGGCCCTGCGCGAGGCCGAGACGAAGGCATCACACCTGTTCACCGAGGTCATCGAGCGGGGCCTGATCGTGCCCGGCAAGAACGAGCGCCAGCTGTCCGACGAGATCCGCGACCTGGCCGGCGACCTGTTCGGCATCCGCAAGTTCTGGCACAAACGCATCGTCCGGGCCGGCGTGAACACCCTCGAGCCGTACCGCTCCAACCCTCCGAACCGGCAGCTGAGCGACGACGAGATCCTCTTCTTCGACTTCGGCCCGGTCTTCGAGGAGTGGGAGGCCGACTTCGGCCGCACCTACGTGCTGGGTGACGACCCGGACAAACACCATCTCACCGCCGAACTGCCCCGCCTCTGGCACGAGGCCCGCCGGCACTTCGAGGCAACCCCGGACATCACCGGCGAGCAGTTCTTCGCCCACATCCTGGGCCTGATCGAGGCCGGTGGCTGGGGCCACGGCGCCGCCCACGCCGGTCACCTGGTCGGCGAGTTCCCGCACGAACGCATTAACGGCGACGACATCGACTGCTACATCACCACCGGCAACGACCAGCCCATGCGCCGCCCGGACGCCGCCGGCCAGGACTGCCACTGGATCCTCGAGATTCACCTCGTCAACCGTGAACGTGGCTTCGGCGGCTTCTTCGAGCAACTGCTCGATCTCTGATCATCACCAAGCCGCACCCGTCGACGGCTCCGAATCCCTGATGTCGCCGGTCCCCGGCGGTCTCAGGGACGGAGAATTTCATGATCACGCTGATCTCCATCGGCCTGGTCGGTGGGCTGATCACGGGAGTCTCCCCGTGCATCCTGCCGATGCTGCCGATCCTGTTCTTCGCCGGCGGGGCCGGTACCGCCGACGACGAGGCGAAGAAGCCGAAGCAGCGCCCGCTGAAGATCATCCTGGGCCTGATCGCCAGCTTCACCGTATTCACGCTGGCCGGGTCGGTCATCCTGTCGGCCCTCGGCCTGCCGCAGACGTTCCTGCGCTGGGCCGGGGTGATCGTGCTAGCCGCGGTCGGGATCGGGCTGCTGTTCCCCAAGGTCGAGGAATTGCTGCAGCGCCCCTTCAACCGGATGCCGAAGATCCAGGGCAAGATGCACGGCAATCCGTTCATCTTCGGCCTCACCCTGGGCACCCTGTACGTGCCGTGCGCGGGCCCGGTCCTGGCCGCGATCACCGTGGCCGGCGCCACCGGCTCGGTCGGAGCCGAAACCGTCGCGCTGACACTGGCGTTCGCCACCGGCGCGGCAATCCCGCTGCTGGTGTTCGCGACCGCCGGTGACCGCATCCGCGACCGGCTGGCCGCCTACCGCAGCCGGGCCGCCACGTTCCGGATCGTCGGGGGCACCTCCATGGTCGTCCTGGCCGTGGCCCTGGCCCTGGGGGCGACGGACGCGCTCCAGCGGGCGGTACCGGACTACACCGGCAATCTCCAGAACACGATCGCCGAGAGCGACGCCGTGAAGGGGGTACTCAGCGGCCTCTCCGACGCGGGCAACTCCGAGTTGAGTCAGTGCACGCCCGGGGCGACCCAGCTGGAGAGCTGCGGTACCGCCCCGGACATCACCGGGATCACGAAATGGCTGAACACCCCGGCCGGATCGGGCGTGAAACTCGAATCCCTGCGCGGGCATCCGGTGCTGATCGACTTCTGGGCCTACTCCTGCATCAACTGCCAGCGTTCCCTGCCGCACGTGGTCGCCTGGGACAAGGCGTACCGGGAGGCCGGGCTGCGGGTGATCGGGATCCACGCCCCCGAGTTCGCCTTCGAGAAGAGCGCGGGCAACGTCGCGGGAGCGGCGAAGAAGATGGGCATCACCTACCCGGTGGCCCTGGACAATTCGCTCTCCACCTGGACCAACTACCGCAACCGGTACTGGCCGGCCGAGTACCTGATCGACGCCTCCGGCACCGTGCGGAACATCAAGTTCGGTGAGGGCGACTACGGCGCCACCGAGACCATGATCCGCCAATTGCTGACCGCCGCGAACCCCGGCGTGAGTCTGCCGGCGGCCTCGAACCTGCCGGACACCCGCCCCACCACGGCCGACATCACCCCCGAGACCTACTTCGCCTACTCCCGGTCCACGAACTACCAGGGTGAGAAGTCCCTGACCCCGGTCACGGCGGCGCCGTTCACCCTGCCGGCCACCCAGAACCAGGACACCTACTCCCTCGGCGGGACCTGGACCATCAGCACCCAGTACGTCGAGGCGGTCCGGGACAGCCGGTTGCGGTTGGCGTACCGCGCGAAGAATGTCTACATGGTCCTGGGTGGCACCGGAACGCTGCGGATCGACGTACCGGGGCAGGCGACGCGCACCGTCGAGGTGACGGGCGCACCCACTCTCTACCCGATCCTGGCGAACGCCCAGCAGCAGGCCGGACAGGTCACGGTCACGGCCGGTGAAGGGGTACGGCTGTACACCGCCACCTTCGGCTGAGGCAGAGGTTGGCACCGGGACTGGTTCCCACTCGTCACACCGGCGGAGCCGCCGCCTCGGCAACCGGCTCCGCGGTCGGGATGGGTGGGAACCAGGAGGTGTAGCCGAGGGAGAAGCGACCGTAGAGCAGGACCGCGAGGCAGAGGGTCAGGGACAGGGCGCTCGACACCAGGATGATGTCGAGCAGGGGCAGATGGCCGGCCAGCACCGAGACCAAGCCGCCGGCGACCGGGATGGACAGCAGGTTCACCGCGCCGATGATGCCCATGATCTTGGCCAGGTGTTCCTTCGGCAGCACGGTGCTTCGCATGGTGCGCACATAGACGTTGAAACCGCCGTCGAACGCGATGAGCAGGCAGTAGGCGGCCGCGTAGACCAGGAAGAACGGGGCGAGGCCGAGGGCGAAGCCGCTGGCGATCATCAGGATCAGGGAGAGCCGCCCGACGAATGCGACGCCGGCCCGGCGGACCAGGGCGGGGATCGCGGCGAACACGATGAGCGCCACCACCGCAGCGGCCGACTGCATCCCGCCGAAACTGGCGGAGCCACGCTCGAAGTGCTTGACCACGACGGCCGCGCTGATCGCCAGGGCGGTGCCGTAGACCAGGTTCACCACCCAGGTCAGACCGCTCAGGTAGACCACCTCACGGCGCTGGAGCAGCACCCCGACGGCGACCCGGGTGGTCGAGACGATCCGCCCGATCGACGCCGAGTTCTCCGCCGAGGAGTCGCTGATCGCCAGCAGGCTGGTGTTGACGGCCGAGACGGCGAAGAGCGCGGCACACGCCAGCAGCACGAGCCGGATGTCGCCGAGGCCGTAGATCACCGCGGCCAGGGCCGGGCCCACCACCTGCGATGCCTGCTCGACCCCCTGCACCACCGAGTGGGCCCGGGGAAAATCTTCCGGCGCCAGGTTGTTCGGGATCGTCGCCTCGATGGCGAGGAAGTTGACCACGTAGCTCAGCGACATGCAGGCCATCAGCGTCGACAGGGTGCCGAACACGCCGAACGTGCCCAGCGCGGCCGCCGCGACGACCAGCAGCGCCACCCGCACCAGATCCAGCCGCAGGAACACCCGTTTCAGCGAGAGGCCGTCGACCACCGCTCCGGCCAGCGGGAATCCGATGACCCGGGGCAGCCACTCGATCACGAACGCCAGCGCCGCGAACCGCGCGGAACCGGTGGCGTGCAGTACCGCCAGAGGCACGGCGAACAGCAGGAACTGGTCACACAGCGAGCCCAGCGACCGGGTGACCATGAACAGTTTGAAGTTGAACGGCCGATCACTCATCAGGGCTGGTCGACCTCGAAGATCTGGGCCGAGATCTCCCGTGCCCGCTCCAGGTTCTCGGTGACCGGCGAGGAACTGTCCCGTCCGGGCCAGAGGAAGCGCACAAAACCTTCCCGTTCACGCCATGAGGTCAGGGGCTTCACCGCATCGCCCGGTACGACCGTCACCGAGAAGAACTTGATGTCCGTCGCCTTCAGGGCCGGCGCCGACCGGTCGACGCGCCGGACCGTACCGGTCGGTGCCTTGAGGAAGGCCATCGCGGCCACCCCGCGTGGGGTCAGTTCCGCCAGTTCGGGGCTGCCACCCGTGTAGGACGCCACGTGCAGCTCGTACGGATTCACCCCGTACACGTCTTCGACCAGGTCCATGATGGCATCGCCGCCGGTCCGGGCGGCGACCTCGATCACCCGGACGTCGCCGGCGGTGCTGACCCGGGCCTCGAAATGCGCCACCCCGTATTCGATCCCGAGAACCTCGCAGGCCTGGAGAGCGGTCTTGAGCAGGGCGTCGTTCGACGAGTGCACCGAGGGCACGACGTGGCCCAGCTCGACGAAGTGTGGCTCCGGTCCGAGCTGCTTGTCGGTCACGGCCAGCACCACCCGCTCGCCGTTCAGGTGGGCGACCTCGACGCTCACCTCGTACGGGTAGTCGATGTACTCCTCGAGCTGGAACACGTCTTCCGCCGAGTTCGCCTGCCCGCCCAGCGAGATCACGTCGTCGACGGACTGCTGGTAAGCCCCGGCCAGGTCTTGCGGCCGGTCGACCTTGATCACCCCGAGGCTGCCGGCCATCAGCCGCGGCTTGATCACCACCGGGAAACTGAAGTCACCGGCCAGCTCGGCCAGCTGGTCGTAGCTGGTGAAGCCGGCGAAGCGGGGCACCGGCACGCCCGCCTTGGCGAACTCCTGCTTCATCAGCAGCTTGTCGCGGCTGAGCTCGACGGTGCGCAGCGGGTTGTGGGCCACCCCGAAGTGCTCGGCCACCAGGGCGGACGAGGTGACCGTGAAGTCGTTCGTCGGGACGACGGCGAACGGACGCGCGCCACTCACCTGCGCGTACTCCTCGGCAGCAGCGATGATCGCCTCGTGATCGGCGATCCCCGCGTTCAGGCTGCCGTCGAAGTACCGCAGCCCCGGCGCCTCCTTGTTCGTGGACACGGTGAACACCGGCCGGCCACCGGCGGCCCGCAGGGCGCCCGCGAGCGAACGCTCGCGCAACGCCACCTCGGCACCGACGACGAGCAGGTAATCTTCGGGCACGACGAACTCCTTCAACGGTTATCTGCTTACAAAACTTTCGCGGCACTCCAGCCACCGTCGACGAAGACCGTCGAACCGGTGATGAAGGAACCCGCCGGGTCGGCCAGGAACAGTACCGCCCGCTCGACGTCACCCACAGCCCCGACGCGCTTCAGCAGCTGCCCCTGCAGGATCCGGTCGACCTGCTCCTCGTCGCCGAAATACGATTCGGTGAGCGGGGTTCGGATGACCCCCGGGGCAACCGCGTTCGCCCGGATCCCGAACTCGGCGTAGTCCACGGCGAACTGCTTGGTCAGCCCGATGGTGGCGTGCTTCGAGGTGACGTAGGCGGTGCGACGGGGCTCGCCCAGGAAGCCCGCGACAGACGCGATGTTCACGATGCTGCCGAGAACCGAGGCTGAGATGAGGCGTTCGCAGAACGCTTGACCGGCGACGAACACGGCCGTGGTGTTGACCTCCAGAATTTGCCGGAATTGCCCGGGTTCCAGCTCCCGAGTATGGCAGATCTCCCGCTGCCCGGCGGAGGTCACCAGCACGCTGGATTCCTCCCCCGGCACGAACTGCTCCCCGATCACGTCGGCGAGCTGCCCGGAGTCGGTCACGTCGAGTTTCACGTGCTGGTAACGCAAATGCCCACCCGCGGCACCCGGGTCACTGCGGTCGATCCCCAGCACCCGGTAGCCGGCGTCGAGCAGGGCCACGGAGACCGCCGAGCCGATGCCGCTCGCGGCCCCCGTGACCACCGCCGACTTCCCGCTCACCCCGGATCCCTCACCTGGAAGGTCACCAGCAGGATGTCCCGTCGGGCCGGGGCCACCGGGTTCCGGCTGGTCGTGCCGATCGGCGTCACCGCGTGCAGCTTGTCCTGGTTGACGACCAGGGTGTCGAAGGGATCGGTCAGCCGCAGCACGTTCTCGAACCGCTTCGCGTTCGGCGCGATCAGGTTGTCGCCCCCGACCACGTTGCCCGACAGCCCGACCAGATGGATGAAGACCACCGTCTCGTCGTCCTTGTGCAGCCAGTTCGGCGAGCTGTAGGCGGGCTCACCGGCGTAGGCCAGGTAACGGAACAGGTGCAGGCCCACACTGAGCTGTGACGGGTCGGCATCGACCCGGGGGTAGGCCCGCAGGAACTCGACGTCCGACCGCAACAGCCGCCGCAGCAGCCGGTTCTCCTGGAGCTCCGGGCTGATCAGCGGGTACTCCCGGACGACGCCCCCGGTATCGGGGTTGTACGCCTTGGTCTGCCGGTACTGCTCGAACAACCCGTACTCGAAGTCGGCCGAGCCGGGATCGACCCGCAGCTGGGCGTAGCTGCGGTACCGGCTGCCCGGCGAGTAGGGGTCGAGCTGCCCGCGGCCGAACTCCGACTCCAGGGCCAGGTAGTCGGCCCGCAGTCCCTCCAGTGAGTGCTCCCGGAACACCGTGTCGTAGTAGTGGTCGGCGGGGATGTGGGCGTACCCCTGGGTGGCGAGGGTGTCGACGTAGGGGGCGGCCGTGGTCGTTTCCGTCGTGGTGGTCATCGCCTCACGTCCAGTACACGACGAGGTCGTCGGCGACCTGGCCGATGAACCGGCCGGCCGAGAGCCGCTGGCCCTTGCGCACGCTGGCCACCCCGTGGATGAAGCTGGCGTTGAGGAAGTAGACGTCGCGCGGGCCGAGCTCCACGGTGAACGACTCCAGGCCGGTCAGGGTCCCGATCGGGTAGGGATAGCCGGTACCGGTCAGGCCCAGGCCCGCGCGGCAGTCGTCGTCCGGGTTGAGGTTCCAGACCACGAGCTCACCGCCCTCCTCGGCGACCTGGACGGCCGCGTTGAACGACACCACATGCCGCGAGGTGGCGATCTCGTAGTCGTCCTTGACGGCCGCGAGCAGCTGGGCGGTGTCGTCGTGCGGGTGCAGGGCCATCTCGCCGTTGTCCAGCCACCGCCGCAGGGTGGCGAAGCCGCCGGAAATGTTCTTGTAACGACTGCCCCGGAACACCACGCCCTGCTCGGCGAACGTCTTCTCCAGCAACTTCGTGAGGAAGACCCGCTCCAGCTCCTCCTGGCTGACGTTGTCGAAGAGTTCCAGGCTCTCCGAAGAACTCTTGATCACCTCGCGGACGTATTCCTCGCCGGAATAGGAGAACTGGGTCGCGCCGATCTGGTGGGTCTTGACATAACTGTCGTCCTGGCGATTCCCACCACCCGTGCGCTGGGTCAGGCGATCAAAGTTCTCGACGATACTGGTAGCCGCTTCCGGACTGAAGGCATCACGTACGACATAAACGACCGCGCCCTCGTGATGGCCATTCGTGACAATATTGCGAATGGCTTCGACATCAACTTCGCCGGCGGGGGTCTCGTAGTACGAGAAACTCTTTTCGATCTGCGATCCCGACAGTTCCGGAACCAGGGTGCCACTCGACATGTAGTTCTCCCGTTTCAGATGAACAGCGGGGCGTACAACATTCCACCGTCGCCCCTGAGGCCATTTGCCCTGCGTTCTTGCTGGAGTGCCGATCGGGCACCCAGATGGCGATCGAACACGTCGGCGTAACTACCGACCTGCTCGATGATCCGTGTGGTGAATTCCGGTACCAGGCCCAGGTGACGCACCGAATCGGCGTCGGGAGCCAGGAACCGGCCCAGGTACCGGGAGGGCGAGCGTGACGCCTCCGCCAGGTTGCCCTGGGTCAGCCCCAGGTTGTCGGACTCGATCAGGGCGAAGAGCACCCAGCGCACGGCCTTGACCAGTTGCCAGTCACGAGTGCGCGCCACCGGCGACATCGCCTCAAGCGACACCTGGTCGGCCAGGAAGACGTGGCGGTCGATCTCTCCCGCGCCGGACAGTTCACCGGCCAGAAGGTAGGAATCCAGACAATAAACGTCCGTTTTGCCGGATAAATAACCGTTCAGCGCTTCCTGTGGGGTACGGAAGAGCACCGCTGTGTAGTCGATCCCGGCGCGGCCGCAGTAGCGCTCGACATTGTCGGCCGTGGTCGAGCCGGCCAGCATGCCGATCCGCGTGGCGATGACGTCGCGCACCGACGCACCGTCGGCAGTGCCCCGGAGGTTCTCCGGGCGGGTGGCGAACACTTCGCCGTCGAAGAGGATGGGATGGACGAAGGTCGCGTCGTGCCGGGACTCCCGGGAGTACGTGATGCTGGCGTTGTAGGAACCGACATCGATGTCACCGGCCTCCAGCGCGTCGAACCGCTCGGCGGAGGAGAGCGGCACGAATTCGACCCGATCGGCATCACCGAACAACGCCACCGAAATGGCGCGGGCTATGTCCACGTCAAATCCGGTCCACCGGCCATGAATGTCGGGGGCCGATAATCCGTGGAATCCGAGACTCACACCGACCCGGATCCGGTTTCGCTGTCTGGCCTGTTTCAGGGCATGGTCGATCACCGTGGCGCCGTCGGGCAAGATTCCCCCTGATGAAGCACTTCTGCGCTCTTCGGGCAGCCGGCGCCGTTGCCGGGGATCCGGTCCACGGGGCGTTCTCCCCCGAGGTCCAGGAAACTTCGACGTAAATATAGATGCGGCCACAGCCACATGCAATGGCCCGTTGACGAGATCGTCATCAATCATTGTTACAGCACCGGGCTTTTCCGAGAACGCGTTAACAATTCGGCCCGGCCGCTTCGCGCGAAAATCCCCGGTCATCCCGGCGGACCTGGGAAATCATCCGAAGACCTCAGTACGGGCGCACCCGGACCGCTCCCGGAACCGCACCGGGAAGGGTCTCCCCGGAGGGGATCCGGGGCCCGCCGGACCTCGGCGACCACGCGCGTCCATTAATCTGCCCTTCCAGACAACCCGGGAGGGGAGGTACCCAGTGGCCGCACGCCGCCGACCCACGGTTCATGACGTCGCCAAGCTGGCCGGCGTCTCCATCGCGACCGTGTCGTTCTCGTTCCGGCGCCCCGACCAGGTGCGCCCGGAGACCCGGCAGACAGTGCTGGCGGCCGCCAAGGAGATCGGGTACATCCCCAGCGCCTCGGCGCGGGGGCTGGTGCGCGGAAAGACCGGCGCGCTGGGCCTGCACTCGTACGAGTTCCTGCTGGAACGGCCGCTGCACGAGGTGGCGGCCGGTGGGGCGTCACCGGCGCGACCGCTGGACCTGGACCGGGCTGTGATCCCCTGGTCCGACATCGCGGACGGCCGGCGGGCCGACATCCGCGCCTATCCGCTCTACGTCGACGAGGTACAGCGGGGCTTCGAGCTGGAGGCCCGCCGGCACGGCCGGCCGGTCCTGGTCGGGCGGGGCGATCCCTCCACGGGGGCCCTCACCGAGACCGCCGGGCGGGTGGACGGGCTGGCCATCTTCCCCGGTCTCTCCGCCGCGGCGTCGCTGCAGGAGGTCACGCTGAACATGCCGGTGGTGCTGTTCAGCCTTCCTCCCACCGACGACCAGTACCACCACGTGCTCGTCGACAACCAGGGCGGGATGGGCGATCTCGTCACCCATCTGGTGCGCGACCACGGGGTGCAGGACCTGGAGTTCGTCGGGGGGACGATCGCCCACGACTATCTGCAGCGGTTCCTGGGTTTTCAGAGCACCCTGCGCCGACTCGGCGTCCGGGCACCGCAGAATGTCTGCGACGACGCCGATCTCGGCCGCGGTCCGACTTTCACCGGCGTACTGGAGCGTCTGCGGGCGGGAACACTCCCCCAGGCGCTGGTGTGCGCCAGCGACCAGCTCGCCGTGGAGCTGCTCGACCTGCTGCGGCGCGAGGGGGTGTCGGTGCCGGGCGACGTGATCGTCACCGGTTTCGACGGCATCCTGGCCGGGCTGCTCTCGCACCCGCCGCTGACCACCGTGCGCCAGCCGATGGAGGCGATGGGCCGGGTGGCCGCCCAGCTGCTCATGCTCGAAGCAGAGGACGACGTGGTCACCGGACGCACGGTTCAGTTGGGTACCAACCTGGAGACCAGAGCCAGCTGCGGCTGCTGATCTGTCCGGATTGATCCACCTTCGCCCTATCCGTCAAGGGTTTTCGCGCCACTGAGACCAATCCGCGACCGTGCGCCCCTTTGCGCGGCAGCGGCCTGCGTGCCAGCATGGGGCCGTCGATCTAAACGTATAGATTGACGAAGCGGGGACGCGCTGCATGTTCGAGGAGGAACTTGTGAGAAGGACGACCGCGATGAGTGCCCTGGCACTCGCGCTCACCGCCACCCTGGGTCTGACCGCCTGTGGACGCGCCGAGGACGCCGGGACCGGCACCTCCGCCGCCGCGTCCACCATCGGTTCCGACCCCGCGACCGGTGACATCACCATCTGGGCCATGGGCACCGAGGGCGAGCTGCTGCCGGACTTCGTCAAGGAGTTCGAGAAGGCCAACCCCGACGTCAACATCGAGGTCACGGCGATCCCCTGGGACGCCGCGCACAACAAGATCCAGACGGCCGTCGCCGGTGGCAACACGCCCGACCTGGCCATGATGGGCACGACCTGGATGGCCGACTTCGCCGACGCCTTCTCCACGGTGCCCACCGACCTGGACACCAGCGACTACTTCGAGGGCGCCCTGAACACCACCGAGAGCGGCGACCGCAAGGTCGGCGTTCCCTGGTACGTGGACACCCGCGTCCTCTATTACCGCACCGACCTGGCCGAGAAGGCCGGCTGGGACAAGGCGCCCACCACCTGGGAAGAGCTCCAGCAGATGGCCAAGGACATGCAGTCCAAGGCCGGCGCCGACTACGGCATCCGCCTCCCCGCGGGCAACGACTCGTTCCAGGGCACCCTGTGGATGCCGTGGAGCAACGGCGCGGAACTCACCAGCGGCGACAAGTGGACGCTCGACACCCCCGAGATGGTCGAGGCCTACGAGTACTACCAGAGCTTCTACACCGGCAAGATCGCCGATGCCAACGCCGACGTGTCCTCGGGCGCCCAGGAGGCCGAATTCGTCGACGGCTCCACCCCGATGCTGATCGACGGGCCGTTCATGCGCAGCTCGCTGGCCACGCTGGGCGGTAAGGACTTCGACAAGAAGTACTCGGTGGCCACGCTTCCCACCAAGAAGAGCTCCGTCTCGTTCAGCGGTGGCGCCAACCTGGTGGTGTTCAACGACAGCGACAACCAGTCCGCGGCGTGGAAGCTCGCGCAGTGGCTGGGGCAGCCCGACGTGCAGGCCGCCTGGTTCAAGGCCTCCGGTGACCTCCCCTCGGCCCAGTCCGCCTGGAAGGAGGACGAACTCGCCTCCGACGAAGACCTCCAGGTGTTCGGCAAGCAGCTCGAGACCGCCAAGTCCCAGCCGGTGAGTACCTCCTGGGTGAAGGTCGGGGCCGCGGCGGACCAGGTGCTGGAGCAGATGCGGCGGGGTGGGACCCCGGCCGCGGACGCCCTGAAAGACCTCCAGTCCAAGGCTGACTCGATCGGTCTGGACTGATCCGTCGTGACGTCTCCCCGGACGCCCACCGTCGTCAACTCGACGGTGGGCTCCCGCCTCCGCCGCAAGCAGGCCTACATCGCCTGGGGTTTCTGCCTGCCCTTCGTGCTGGTGTTCGGCATCTTCATGCTCGTCCCGCTGCTCGGGTCGTTCGGGATGTCGTTCACCGACTTCACCGCCCGGGACATCCGCTCGCCGTTCGCCGTGAACTTCGTCGGGATCGACCAGTACACGGCCCTGTTCGGCGATCCGCGATTCCGTCAGGCAATGCTCGTGACCGGCCTGTTCGTGGTGGTCGGCATCCCGCTGACCATGACGGTGGCCCTGGCCCTCGCCTTGGCCCTGAACTCCGGCTCCGGCCGCATCGTCTCGCTGTTCCGGGTCGGTTTCTACGCCCCGGTGGTGACGAGCATCGTGGCCGTCTCGGTGGTCTGGCGGTACATCCTGCAGCCGGAGGGCCTGGCCAACCAGGCGCTCTCGCTGATCGGCATCCAGGGCCCGGACTGGCTCAACGACTCCACCTGGGCCCTGCCGTCGCTGATCCTGATGGCGGTCTGGCGGAACGTCGGCACGCTGATGATCATCTTCCTGGCCGGTCTCCAGGCGGTGCCGCAGGACGTGCACGAGGCCGCGATGATGGACGGCGCCGGCGGTTTCCGCCGCCTGATCTCCGTCACGCTGCCCCTGCTGCGCCCGACGCTGCTGCTCGGTGCCGTGCTGATCTCCGTGGGCTACCTCCAGTTCTTCGAGGAGGCCTTCGTCATGACCAAGGGCGGGCCGCTCGACGCCACCCTGTCGGTTGCCTATTACACCTACCAGCAGTTCGGTTTCGGTGAGTACGGACTCGCCTCGGCCGCCAGCTACGTGCTGTTCCTGGTCATCGCGCTGGTCAGCCTGGTGCAGTTCCGGCTGCTGCGGTCACAGGACTGAGGGGGCATCATGTCTTTCCGTATCAAGGGCCGCACGGTCACCTACACCGTGCTGACCGCAGGCCTGCTGGCCTGGCTGCTGCCCTTCGCCTGGATGGCGCTGGGCTCGGTCAAGAACCAGGGCGAGATCCTGCGCCGGCCGCCCACCTGGTGGCCGGAGAACCCCACCGGCGAGAACTACAGCCAGTGGTTCGGGCACCTGCACTTCAGCACGTTCTTCATGAACAGCCTGATCGTGGCCGTGCTCACCGTGCTGGGCAACCTGGTGTTCTGCTCGATGGTCGGCTACGCCCTGGCCAAGATGGAGTTCCCCGGCAAGAAGCTGCTGTTCGCCACCGTCATGGTCACCCTGATGGTGCCCGGCGTGGTCACCTTCGTGCCGCTGTTCGTCATGGTCTCGAAGATGGGCCTGCTGAACTCGTACGCCGCGCTGGTGCTGCCGTTCCTCACGGCACCGATCGGGGTGTTCCTGATGCGGCAGTTCATGCTCGGCATCCCCGAGGCCCTGCTCGAGGCCGCCCGCATCGACGGCGCCGGGGAACTGCGCATCTTCGCCCGGATCGTGATGCCGCTGTGCGGGCCGCCCCTGGCCACGCTCGGCATCCTGACGTTCCTCTCGTCGTGGAACAACTTCCTCTGGCCCCTCGTGGCGGCGCAGAGCGAGGACCGGTACACCCTGCCGGTCGCCCTGTCGCTCTACTCCACCGGCCAGAACGCCACGAACTACGGCCTGCTGCTGGCCGGTTCGGTACTGATCATCGTGCCGATCCTGCTGCTGTTCGTCGCCCTGCAGCGCTACTTCATCCAGGGCGTCGCGACCACGGGCCTGAAGTAACTACTTTCGAGGACATTGCATGCCTATTCCCACATCCACGACCCCCGACGGCTTCGAGTTCCGTGACCTCAACGGCAACGGTGTCCTCGATCCCTACGAGGACACCCGGCTGAGCCCGCAGGAACGCACCGAAGACCTGCTGGGCCGGTTGAGTCTCGCCGAGAAGGCCGGGCTGATGTTCCAGACCGTGATCGAGGTCGGCGCGGACGGTGAACTGGTCGAGGCCCCGGGCCGGATCAGCAAGTCCGCCACCTCGGACGTGGTGGTGGGCAAGTACCTGAACCACTTCAACGTGCACGAGATCCGCACGGCTCGCCAGGCCGCCTCCTGGAGCAACCGATTGCAGGCACTGGCCGAGACCACGCCGCACGGCATCCCGGTCACCATCAGCACCGACCCGCGCCACGCGTTCGTGGAGAACGCCGGGGTCGGCTTCTCGGCCGGCCCGTTCTCCCAGTGGCCCGAGGGTCTGGGCCTGGCCGCGCTCGACGACCTCGACGCGGTGCGCCGTTTCGCCGACGTCGCCCGCCAGGAGTACGTGGCCGTGGGCATCCGGGCGGCGCTGCACCCGCAGGTCGACCTGGCCACCGAACCCCGCTGGGGACGCCAGGCGCAGACCCTCGGGCACGATGCCGACCGGGTCGCCGAGTTCACCGCGGCCTATCTGGAGGGGTTCCAGACCTCACAGCTCGGCCCGCAGAGCGTCGCCTGCACCACCAAGCACTTTCCCGGTGGCGGCCCGCAGAAAGACGGCGAGGACGCACATTTCCCGTACGGGCGCGAGCAGGTCTACCCGGGCGGGATGTTCGACTACCACCTGAAGCCGTTCCGGGAGGCCATCCGCCGGGGCACGGCCGCGATGATGCCCTACTACGGCATGCCGATCGGCCTGGAGGTGAACGGCGCCGCGATCGAGGAGGTCGGTTTCGGTTACAACCGGCAGATCGTGACCGGCCTGCTGCGTGAGGAACTCGGCTACGACGGGGTCGTGGTCACCGACTGGGAACTGGTCAACGACAACCACGTGGGCGACCAGGTGCTGCCCGCGCGGGCCTGGGGCGTCGAGTCGCTCTCCCCGTCGGAGCGGATGGCGAAAATTGTGGACGCCGGCTGCGACCAGTTCGGTGGGGAGGAATGCATCGACCTGCTCGTCGATCTGGTGAACCGCGGCGTGGTCACCGAAGCCCGCATCGACGAGTCGGTGCGCCGGCTGCTGCTGGTGAAGTTCCGCCTCGGTCTCTTCGACAGCCCCTTCGTGGACGAGGAGGCTGCCGAGCAGATCGTCGGGCGGGCCGACTTCCGGGAGCAGGGCTTTGCGGCCCAGGCCGCCTCCACCACGGTGCTGGTCAACTCCGGCCGCCTCCCGCTGACCCCCGGCCTCAGGGTGTACAGCGAGAACATCCGGCTGACCGACGACTTCGAGGCCGTCGCCATCCCCGAGCAGGCCGACGTCGCCCTGGTGCGCCTGATGGCCCCCTTCGAACCGCGCAACGACCTGTTCCTGGAGGCCTGGTTCCACCAGGGCTCGCTCGACTTCCCGCCCGGCCTGATCCACCGCCTGGCCCGGATCTCCGACCACTGCCCCCTGGTGGTCGTCGTGACCCTCGACCGGCCGGCCGTACTCACCCCGCTCGTGCCGTTCGTGTCCGCGCTGGTGGCCGACTTCGGCAGCTCCGACGCCGCCGTGCTGGCCGCCCTGACCGGGAAGATCCCCCCGCGCGGGAAACTCCCGATCGAGATCCCGCGGTCCATGGACGCCGTGCGCGCCTCCCGGGAGGACGTGCCCAGCGAAACCGAGAACCCGGTCTTCCCGCTGCACTTCGGCCTGTCTCTCTAGGAGAACCCGTGCTCGCGCTCGCCGACCGCTGGGTCTGGGACTTCTGGCTCGCCCACGACGGCGAGCGCCATCACCTGTTCTTCCTGTACGCACCCAAATCACTGGGCCCCGAGCATCGCCGGCACCGGCACGCCCGGGTGGGTCACGCGTCCTCTGCCGATCTGGTGAGCTGGACCGTTCACGAGGAGGCCCTCGGGCCGAGAGGCCCGGGGTTCTTCGACGAAAGTGCCACCTGGACCGGCTGTGTGGTGCGCGATGCCGGGCAGTGGGTGATGTTCTACACGGGCTCGCGGTTCCTGCACGACGAGCCGGACCATGCGAATGTCGAGACGGTGGGACGGGCGGTGTCGCCCGACCTGTTCACCTGGACGGCCGATCCACAGGTGCTGCTGGAGGCGGATCCGCGCTGGTACGAGAAGCTCGGCGACTCCTCCTGGCCGGAGGAGGCCTGGCGTGACCCGTGGGTCTATCCGGTCTCCGACGGCTGGAACATGCTGA
This sequence comes from Kineosporia mesophila, assembly GCF_021129235.1. GTDB lineage: Bacteria > Actinomycetota > Actinomycetes > Actinomycetales > Kineosporiaceae > Kineosporia > Kineosporia mesophila. The sequence continues at coordinate 5,042 of NZ_JAJOMA010000026.1, read as the reverse complement.
TCACGGCGCGCTCCCGGCCCGGCGAGGGTTTCGGGGACGACGACGCGGGGGTTCTCGGGCGGGCCTGGTCACCGGATCTGGTTCGCTGGGAGATTCGTGAGCCGTTCACCCGGCCGGGCTCGGGTTTCGTGCATCTGGAGGTTCCGCAGATCGCGTCCGTGCAGGGCCGGGAGTTCCTGCTGTTCTCCTGCCCGACCTCGGGGCTCTCCGGCGAGCGGCAGGCCGCGGGGGTTCGGGGTGGGGTGTGGTCGGTGCCCGCCGGGCATCCGGTGGAAGACGCCTCCCTCCTCCTCGAGGAGCGCTGGTACAGCGCGCGGGTGGTCGAACACGAGGGCGGCGCTGTGCTGCTGGCGTTCGAGAACCGCGGCGCGGACGGCGCATTCCCCGGGGTGCTGGCCGATCCGTTCGGCCTGGAGATCGGCGCGGACGGTCACCTGCGGGTCGCGAGCACCTGAGGTTCCTCCTCGACGACCGGCTCCTCGCGCCGGGGTGCCCAGGGGAACCGGGCGAAGATCGGCATCAGTGGGTGCACCATCGGCCCGATGGCCAGGGTGTTGACCACGGTCCCGATGCCCAGGTCGCCGCCGAGCAGTGCCCCGGCGAGCACGACGGTGACTTCGACGAGGGTGCGGGCCTTCCAGATCGGCATCCCGAAGCGTTCGTGCAGGCCCACCATCAGCCCGTCGCGGGGGCCGGTGCCGTACTGCGGGCCGATGTAGCAGGCTGTGGCCACCGCGAGGAGCACCAGGCCCACGGTGAAGAGGAGCACCTGGCCGGGCAGCGTGCGGGGCTCGTGGACGACCGCGAGCGTGAGGTCGGCGAACGGGCCGATGGTGAGCACGTTGAGCACGGTCCCGAGTCCCGGCTTCTGCCGCAGCGGGAACCAGAGCAGCAGCACCACGAAGCTGATGAGGATCGTCAGCATGCCGAACGAGAGCGGCACCAGGTTCTCCAGCCCCTGTGTCAGCACCGACCACGACGTCACGCCCACGGACGCCCGCACGATCAGGGCCGTGGCGATGCCGTAGAGGAACACCCCGATCAGCAGCTGGATCAGGCGGTAGACGTGGGCACGAGAAGAGGACACTCCGCCATACTGACGGGCAATTGGCCTGGCCATCGACAGCCAATCTGAACCGAGTGGCTACCGATTGGCCATACAACGTAGCCTCAGCCTCGACACTTCGCTTTCGTTCATGAAAGTTTCATCAGCGAAACTCTCATTGACAACAGTTTCGCGACCGAGCCATCCTGAGAGCGACGAAGGCGAAGCATCGGAGGCACCATCACCATGACAACCTTTGTGGGACGCGCCCGGGAACTCAAACTCCTGGCCGACCTGGTCACTACTGTGTCCTCGGAGAGCCGCACGGGGCGCCCCGGCCGGGCGTTGCTCCTACGCGGCCGAAGGCGCGTCGGAAAGTCACGACTGGTCGACGAATTCGTTGAACGGGCAGACACGCCGTACGTGTACTTCACCGCCATCGGCGGCTCGCGCACCCAAGACCTGGCCGGCTTCACCGAAGCCGTTATCGGGTCGTCGCTACCCCGGGCGCAGATCCTGAGGGACCTCACGGCCCCTCAGACCTGGGATGCCGCCCTCACCCTGCTGGGGCAGATCCTCCCGACGGATTCCCCCAGCGTGGTGGTGATGGACGAAATGCCTTACCTGGTTCGCGAAGACCCGACCTTCGAAGGAGCGCTGCAGAAGGCCTTCGACCGCACTCTCTCCCGCCTGCCCGTACTCCTGATCCTGATCGGCTCGGACATGGGCATGATGGAGGCGCTCAACACCTACGGACGCCCCTTCTACCAGCGGGGCACCGATCTCGTCGTTCCGCCGTTGAACCCCGCCGAGGTCGGCGCCATGCTCGACCTGTCCCCCACCGATGCTTTCGACGCTTTCCTCGTCACCGGTGGCCTTCCCCTCGTCCTCCAGGAGTGGCCGCAGGGCGCCGGGCTGTGGGAGTACCTCGCCCAAGTACTCGAGCGCCCTACGTCCCCGCTCCTGGTCAGCGGCGAAAGAGTAGTCGCGGCGGAGTTTCCGACCGAGGCCCTGGCGCAGCAGGTGCTCGCGGCCATCGGCAACGGCGAGCGCACCTTCTCCCTGATCGCCAGGGACGCGGGAGGGATGTCGTCAGCGACCCTGACCCGGGCGCTGACCATGCTGGTCTCGCGCCAGATGGTCGCCGCCGAACTCCCGCTGTCCACACAGCCCAGCAAACTGACCCGCTACCGGATCAGCGACCCTTACCTGAGATTCTGGCTGGCCTTCGTCCGCACGGGCATACCGGCGATCGAGCGTGGGCGCGGCGACCTCGTGCTGGAGAACATCCGGTCCCGCTGGACGGACTGGCGAGGGCGTGCCGTCGAACCCGTGGTGCGGGAGAGTCTCTGGCGTCTGGCCGACGACCGTCTCCCGTCCGACAGCAACGTGGTCGGCAGCTACTGGACCCGCACCAACGATCCGGAGATCGACATCGTTGCCGCCGACCGCGGCCCGATCGCCGGTCGCGTCACCGCGGTCGGTTCCATCAAGTGGCACGACGAGGCGCCCTTCGATGTCCGGGATCTGGCCCGGTTGGCCCATCACCGCGACCGGCTGCCCGGAACCGATCCCGACACCCCGCTCATCGCCATCAGCCGGACCGGAACCAGCCTGCCAGATCTGGCCACTCTCACGCCGAGCGATCTGATCACCGCCTGGCCCCTCTGAACCGTCAGGGCCTCAGGTGTCGAGGGCGTCGACCCGGGCGGTGAAGTCGTTGACGAAGCGCTCGAGGAGGCGGCCGAAGGTGGCGCGGTCCTGCGCCGTCCAGTCGTCGAGAGAGCCGGCCAGCCAGCCCAGGATCGTCTCCATGTAGCGGGCGGTGGCGGCGGAGCCCTCGGGAGTGAGCTCGATCAGGCGGGCCCGCTGGTCATCCGGGTCGGGCACGCGCCGGGCCAGGTCGCGCCGTTCCAGTTCGTTCAGCTGCCGGGTGATGTGCGGGCCGACGACCTGCATGCGGTGCGCGATCTCCCCCACCCGCAGCGGTTCACCGGCCATGTGCAGCGTGAGCAGCACGCCCATCGCCGGGCGGTCGACCGTGATGCCCGATGCGGCCATGGCCCGCTCGATCAGCCGGCCGCGGTTCAGCACGCCGCTGACCTGCGCCAATCGTGGCAGCAGGGCCATCAGATCAAGTCCACCGTCGTCCGAGGTCACGCCGCCACTCCTTAGATACCTAACTTAGGTATATGTTTGACCCAGGTACCCCTCGGGGCCACGGATTCACCGATCCCGAGAAATGGATACCTAAGGTAGCTATTCACTATGGAGGCGCACATGAGCACCACGCCGAACCGCAGAATACTGGTGTCCGGGGCGAGCATCGCGGGACCGGCCCTGGCCTACTGGCTGCACCGCTACGGCTTCGAGGTGACGGTGGTCGAGAAGGCCGCGGGCGTGCGGGCCGGCGGCTACCCCATCGACATCCGCGGCACGGCGGTGGAGGTCGTGCGCCGGATGGGTGTGCTCCCCGCCCTCCAGGCCGCCCACGTCGACACCCGCCGGATCACCTTCCTGCACCAGGACGGCAGCCCCATCACCTCTCTGCGCCCGACGGCCACGAGCGGCGGCGGCACGGCCGGCGACCTCGAGGTGCGGCGCGGCGACCTGACCGAGGTGCTCTACGGCACCGTGCGCGACGACGTCGAGTTCCGGTTCAACGACAGCATCAGCACCCTGGAGCAGCACCCCGGCCACGTGGACGTGACGTTCCGGAACGGGGACCAGCGCACGTTCGACCTGGTCGTCGGGGCGGACGGCCTGCACTCCCACACCCGTGCGCTGGCCTTCGGCCCGGAGGAGCAGTTCCACCACTACCTGGGCCACTGCTTCGCCGGCTTCACCCTGCCGAACGACCTGGGTCTGTCCCATGAGGCCGTACTGTGGAACGCCCCCGGCCGCACCGCCGCCCTCTACGCCATCGGCGCCCAGGAGACGGTGCACGGCTTCCTGTCCTTCCACCGGCCCGACCCGCCGTTCGAGGCCTTCCGCGATCCGCGGGCGCAGCGCGACCTGGTGACCTCGCTGTTCCCGCACCAGGACTGGCAGGTCCCGGCGATGGTCGCCGCCCTGCAGAAGGCGGACGATCTGTTCTTCGACGTCGTCAGCCAGATCCGGATGCCCCACTGGTCGTCGGGACGCGTGGCCCTGGTCGGCGACGCCGCCTCCGCCCCCTCGTTCCTCACCGGGCAGGGCACGAGCCTGTCCCTGGTCGGCGCCTACATGCTCGCCGGGGAACTGGCCACGAACCCCGATCCCCAGCAGGCGCTGAAGGCCTACGAGCAGAACACCCGGGGCTACGTCGACGCCAACCAGGCCCTGGTCACCGCCGGTGAGTCGACCATGCATCCCCGCACCGAGGAGACCCTGGCCCGGCGCAACCAGATGCTCACGAGCCTGGCCGAACTCCCCGAGGAGGCCGGCAACCCGGCCCATTCAGCGCTCGTACTGCCGAATTTCGACCTGCGCTGAAAAGGTCCGGCCGGGTGCGACACCCGGCCGGACCTGTCTCGTCGCAGAGATCAGGAGCTGTAGGCCTCCAGTTCCGAGAGCTGGCCGGCCGGCCAGGCGGTGTTGGCGGTGAACGTCAGCCGCAGGTAGCGGGTCTGGGTGGCGGTGACGGGGACGGTCACGGTGTTGCCGCTGGACGGGTTGAACGTGTAGCCGGTGGCGGCCTTGATACTGGAGAACGAGGTGCCGTTGGTGCTCCCGGCCACGGCGATCGTCTGGGTGCGGGTGCCCCAGGCGGTGGCCGGGGGCAGTTTCAGCACCAGCCGGGAGACCTGACTGGTCGCGCCCAGGTCGACGGTCAGGGTCTGCGGCCAGGCGTTGTTGGCGCTCTCCCAGTAGGTGGACGCGTTGCCGTCGACCGCGTTCGGGGCCGGGTAGACATCCGTGTAACTACTGGCGGTGATGCTCTTCCCGGCCGCCAGGCGCATGCGGCGGGGGGGGGGGGGGGGGCGCGGCGCGCCCTGGGGGGGGGGGGGGGGGGGCG
>NZ_JAJOMA010000025.1 GCF_021129235.1 Kineosporia mesophila | reverse complement strand
GATGCTCTGTCCAACCGGATTTCCCAGGCGAACCACGCGAACTCAAACCCTTGCGGGCTGGAACTCGGCAGGTTCTTGAGGAAGTCGACCCGGGACCGGCCACTTTCGTGTCCGTGCCTCCCGCGCTGCCAACATGTAGAACTTTACGTACGCCCGACCACCAGGTCAAATCGACGTGACATCTACTCGCCGACGTACCCCCAAAGGGCTACGCGGTCATGCTGATCAGTCGCGGCGGAGCACCGGGACGCCGAGCGAGACGGGACGCGGGCCGCTACCCGCGGAGGCCGCCGGCGACGGACCGCACGCATCGATCTGACGGCGCTCCCACGCGTCCCCTGATCGGCTCCGACGCACCCGGTAGGCCTCACCCGAGTCGTCGGCGACCAGGTGGTGCGGGGCCCCGTAGGAGATGCGGACCGACACGAAGTCACCCGGGCGCGGCGTCTCGCCGCCCTCGGGCACGGTGAAGTGCACGAGCCGGTTGTCGGGGGCGCGGCCGGACAGGCGCGTGGTGGCGCCGTCCTTCCGCCCCTTGCTCTCCATCACCAGGAGCTCGAGCACCCGCCCCTCCAGCTTGCGGTTCTCCTGCCAGGAGATCTCTTCCTGGAGCTTGAGCAGCCGCTCGTACCTCTCCTGCACGACCTGCTTCGGGAGCTGGTCGGGCAGGGTGGCGGCCGGGGTACCCGGGCGCTGCGAGTACTGGAAGGTGAAAGCCTGTGCGAAACGGGCCTGTTCGACCACGTCGAGCGTGCCCTGGAAGTCTTCCTCGGTCTCCCCGGGGAAACCGACGATGATGTCCGTCGAGATCGCCGCGTGCGGGATCTGCTCGCGCACCCGCTCGAGGATGCCGAGGAACTTCCTCGACCGGTACGACCGCCGCATCTCCTTGAGCATGCGGTCGGAGCCCGACTGCAGCGGCATGTGTAGCTGAGGCATCACGTTGGGGGTCTGCGCCATCGCGTCGATGACATCGTCGGTGAACGCGGCCGGGTGCGGGCTGGTGAAGCGCACCCGCTCCAGCCCCTCGATCGCACCGCAGGCCCGCAGCAGCGCCGCGAAGGCTCCCTTGTCACCGAACTCCACGCCGTAGGTGTTCACGTTCTGCCCGAGCAGTGTCACCTCGACCACGCCCTCGGCGACCAGCGCCTCGACCTCGGCCAGGATCTCGCCCGGACGCCGGTCGCGCTCCTTGCCACGCAGCGAGGGCACAATGCAGAAGGTGCAGGTGTTGTTGCAGCCGACGCTGATCGACACCCAGGCCGCCGCGGCCGACTCGCGCCGGGTGGGCAGGGTCGAGGGGAAGACCTCGAGTGACTCCAGGATCTCGACCTGGGCCGACTCGTTGTGCCGGGCCCGCTCGAGCAGCACCGGCAGCGACCCGATGTTGTGGGTGCCGAAGACGACATCCACCCAGGGAGCCTTCTTCACGATCGTGTCGCGGTCTTTCTGCGCCAGACAGCCACCGACCGCGATCTGCATGCCGGGCTTGCCGGCCTTCACCGGAGCCAGCTGGCCCAGGTTGCCGTAGAGCTTGTTGTCGGCGTTCTCGCGAACCGCGCAGGTGTTGAAGACGACCAGGTCGGCGCCCTCTCCCCCGGGTTCGACGGGGACGTACCCGGCGGCGTCCAGCAGGCCGGACAGCCGCTCCGAGTCGTGCACGTTCATCTGACAACCGAACGTGCGCACCTCATAGGTACGCGTCGTGGTGTCTTCAGCGGACGCGGGGGTCTCGTGTTCGATCGTCGTCATAGCAGGTCAACTCTACGACGCCAGGATGACGGGTGAGTTCCACTACCGGCCGCGGGGGTAACGGTTCAGGACATCCCGCAGCGGGGGCACGACCACACCCTCCTGCGCCATCAGCCGGCGCAGGCCGCGACGGTTGTGCAGGACCCCGGTCACCCCGGCGAGCCAGAGCAGGTAGAAGCTGCAGAACGCGACCCGGAAGGCACCCAGGTCATAGGTCGCGGGGGTACCCGCACCCTGAACGTCCAGCAGCGTCCCGATCATCAGCAGGGCCAGCAGCGAGGCGAAGAACCCGGCGCTGTTGGCGATGCCGGTGGCACTGCTGATCAGATGCGGAGGGTTGGACGTGCGGGCGAAGTCGAGACCCACCAGCGAACCCGGGCCGCCGGCACCCATGCTGACCACCAGCAGGACGAGCAGCCACATCGGCGACGCCCCCGGGTGCGCCAGCACCGCGGCCAGCATGACCGCCTGCCCACCGACGATGCTCAGCACCGCCCACGACCGGCGCAGCGGGTGTCGGCCCACGAACCGGCCGACCAGGAGTCCGGTGGCGGCGTTGGCCAGCACGTAGAGCGTGAGCAGCGCCTGGGCCCGGCCGGTGGACTGGCCCTCCCCCTCCGTCAGGTAGGGAAATCCCCAGAGCAGCGCGAAGACGTTACCGGCGGGCGGGGTGACGAAGTGGGTCCAGAAACCCAGGCGCGTGCCCGGGTTGCTCCACACCTCCCGCAGCTGGTGGCGGACACCCGGGCTGGGAGGCAGGTCGGTCACAACCCTTCCAGGCGGCTCGTTGCGCACGCTCAGGCCCACCGCGAGCGCGGAGACCAGCAGGAGCGCGGCGAGGCCGAGGAAGGCGAAGGACCAGCCGCGGGCGTGGACCAGGGCCAGGAAGGGGACCACGCTGATGATCTGCCCGGACTGGGCGACCAGCCCGGTGACCTGGGTGAGCAGGGGCGCACTGGAGGGTGGGAACCAGGCGATGATCAGCCGGACCACGGAGACGAAGACGGTGGCGTCGCCGGCCCCGACCAGGATCCGGGCGGCGAAGGCCCCGGGCACGCTCTCGGTCAGGGCCAGCAGCGCCTGACCGGAGGCCATCACGAGGAGGCCGACCGTGAGGACCCGGCGCGGGCCGGCCCGGTCGAGGATCACCCCGACGGGCAGTTGCATGGCGCCGTAGACGCCGAGCTGGAGCACGGCGAACGTGGAGAGGGTGGCGGCCGCTACGCCGAACCGGTCGGAGGTCTCGACCGCGACGGCGGACAGGGACGAGCGGCTGGTGATGGCCAGGATGTAGGCCATGACGCCGAGGGACCAGACGAACCAGGCCCGGCTGGTGCTCACGGGACGCGTTTCCTTCAGTGGGACCGGAGGCCGGTGTTCCCGTCGTCCCCACGGCACACGACCGGAACGACAAGACGTCCCCGGCCCGTACCCCCATGTTGTACCGCACCGGATGCTCGCCCCGTTCGGCGTGCCAGATGTTTCGGGCGGATTGCGAGGTGGATCCACGCTGAGGGGATCAGGCATGGTGGGGCGATGCGGCAGGCCCGGGCACTCGTTCTCGCGGTGCTCCTCGTGCTGCCCCTGGCCTGTTCGGCGTCCGGCAGTGAGCAGGCCCGCAGCGACGGTGAGCCGGTCGCCGACCGGATCGTGATCACCGCGGGCACCACGGCCGGTGTCTACTACGCCTGGGCGACGGCGCTGAAGGAGCAGCTGAAGAAGGCGCACCCCTCGCTGGACGTGGTGGTGCTGCCCTCGTCGGGCAGCATCGAGAACCTGTCCCGGCTCAGTGCGGGCACGGCCGATCTGGCGGTGAGCGCGGGGGACGCGGCCGAGAACCGCAACGGGGTGGGGGCCGCCGACGACGTGAGCAATGATGTGCCGCTGCGGGCGATCGCCCGGATCTACGACGACTACTACCACGTGGTCGTGCCCGCCGGATCGTCGTTGCGGACGTTCTCGGACCTGGCCGGGAAGAAGGTGGCCGTCGGTGACCCGGGCTCGGGCACGGCACTGATCGCGCGGCGGCTGCTCGGGCTGGCGGGGATCACGGTGAAGGAGAAAGGGCTGGGGATCGTCGACGGTCTGGGCGCCCTGCGCGACGGGGAGGTGGACGCGGTGTTCTGGTCGGGCGGTGTGCCCACGACTGCGGTCGAGAACGCCCGGCGCACCACCCCGTTGCGCCTGATCGGACTGGACGACCTGCCGCGCCGGATGCGGGCCACGTACGGCTCCGTCTACCGGCCCGCGGCGATCCCGCCCGGTCGCTACGGCATCTCCGAGCAGGTCGACACGCTCGCCCTGGCCAACATGCTGGTGGCCCGGGCGGACGCGGACGACGACCTGGTCACGGCGGTGATCTCGACGATCTTCGAGCACCGGGAGGCGATCGCGCGGGCGGCCCCGGCGGCGAACCAGACCGATCTACGCTCGGCCATCCTCACCGGGAGGCTGGATCTGCACCCGGCGGCGGTCGCGTACTACCGACGGCAGAAGCTCTAGCCGGTCTCAGCGGGGTCCGGGCACCGGCGGCAGCCAGAGCGTCACGCGCAGGCCGCCCTCCTCCCCCGTGTCCACCTCCATCGTGCCGTGATGGCGTTCCACCAGTGTCTTCGCGATCGACATGCCCAGCCCGGTGCCCTCCTGCCCGGCGTCCTGCGAGCGCCAGAACCGGTCCGACACCCGGGGCAGATCCTCGGCCGCCACCCCGGGTCCGTCGTCGGTCACCGTCACCAGCACCCCGTCGTCCACCGGTCGCGGTGGGTTCGGGGGGTCGGTCACCAGCGCCAGAACAGAGGACGAACCGGGCCCGGCGAGCGGGACCGGCGGCGGTTCTGGAGGAGTCGGGGGGAACAGGGCCACAGGACGCACGTCGACCGTGACGGTGCCACCTTCCGGTGAGTACTTGAGGGCGTTGTCGAGCACGGCGTCCAGCGCCCCCGCCAGGGCCCCGGCGTCGTGCTGGGCGCGGGCGTGCGCGATTCCCCGCCGCACCAGATGGATGTCGCGACGGTCGGCGACGACCATCCAGAAGGCCAGCCGCTCGTCCACCACCGCGGCGGCGTCGAGCAGGACGGCGGGGGCGCCGGCGTTCTCGACCGTGGCGAGCGCGAGCATCCGGTCGAGGGTGCCGGCCAGGTGCTTGCCGTCGGCCAGGGCCCGTTCCATCGCCTCGGTCTGCCGGGCCGGTGAGGTGCCGGGCATCCCGGCGGCCAGGTTCAGCGCCTCCAGCCGCATGAGCAGCGCGGCGAGCGGGTTGCGCAGCTGGTGGCTGGCGTCGGCGACGAAGGCGCGCTGGGCCTCGACGGCGCCCTGCACGTGCACCGCCATCTCGTTGAAGGAGGTCTCCAGACGGCGCAGTTCCGGAGGGCCGGAGCCGGTGGGCACCCGGGCGGAGAGGTCGCCGGCGGAGATCTGGTGCGCGGCCTCGTCCAGGCGCCCGACCGGTTTGAGCAGCCGGCGGGCCAGCCGGTCGGCCAGCGCAACCGCCCCGATCATGGCGACCAGTTCCAGGGCGATCAGGATCGACCAGCGTTGCAGTACCCGGTTCGCGGCCCGGTCCACCGGCGAGACGCTCACCACCGCACCCACGACGTCCCCGTCGCGCACCACCGGCTGGGCGGCCACCAGGGGCTCGTCGTCCCAGGGCTGGATCTGGTCCCACACCTCGGTGAGCCGGCCGGACAGGGCCGTGTCGAGGGCGGCGTCCTCCGCCGGGTTCAGCGCGGTGGTGGGGTCGTCGTGGCCGCTGAACCGGGGCCGCCGGGCGGCGTCGTACACGGTCACCGAGATGCCGTAGAGCTCCTCGTAGCGGTTCAGGTCCCGCTCGAGGGTCTGTACCTCGACGTCACCGGCGTCCGGGGCGAACGGCACGGTGCTGACGAACAACGACAGGTCGGCCATCCGGTCGGTGTGCAGGGTCCGCGCCTCGTCGGAGGCGATACCGGTCATCAGCGGCACCCCCAGGGATGCGAGCACCACACCCATCAGCAACAACAGCAGAGCGGAGAGACGTGTCCTCATCGAGGAGCCGAGCTGTGCATGATCACGACCAGAACCTTGCTGCGCCAGATGTTTGCCGGATGCTCAGGACCAGGTGCTGCTCGCGGCACCGATCGCCAGACGGTAGCCCACCCCGCGCACCGTCTCGATCAGGCCCGGTGACTTGGTCTTGGACCGCACCGCGGCCACGTGCACCTCCAGCGTGCGGCCCAGGCCGTCCCAGGTGGACTGCCAGACCTCGCTGATGATCTGTTCCCGCCGGAACACCACACCCGGGTGCCGGGCCAGGAGCGCCAGCAGGTCGAACTCCTTGCGGGTCAGGGCGATGGCCTTCCCTCCCCTGACCACCGTGCGGCTACTGACGTCGATGACGACCTCCTCCGCGGACAGCGGCGGGGTCTCCTCGGCCGGCTGCGCGTCGTCGGTCGTGTGCATCGTCCGCAATTCGGGCTCGTAGGCCACCGGATCCACCACCCCCGAGCCCCCCGTGGCCCCCGGGGCCCCGACCCCGGCCACCGCCGGCTCGCGCCGGTGCCGACGGGCGATCGCGTGCAGGCGCGCCAGCAGCTCGCGCACGTCGTACGGCTTCACCAGGTAGTCGTCGGCGCCCAGGTTGAGCCCGTGCACGCGGGCCGTGAGGTCGGAGCGTGCCGTGGCGATGAGGATCGGTACGTCGTGGGTGCGGCGGATCCGGCTGCACACCTCGAAGCCGTCCCGGTCGGGCAGCCCGAGGTCGAGCACGACCGCCTCGGTCTGAGCCGTCAGGCGCGCGAGGGCCTGACGGGCGGTGGTCACGTGCTCGACCTCCATGCCGTGCACCCGCAGCACGTCGGACAACGCGGCACCGAGCCGCGCATCGTCCTCAACCAGAAGCACACGCATCCACCTACCATCGCCCCTTCGGGTGTTTCGTGGAAGTCACGTAATCAGTACGTGACCTCAGAGGATCCTCAATTCACCTTTTCGGTGTACCCCCATCTTCCCTACCTTCCAGACACACCATGCAGGAGGAGGAATCAGCAATGACGGCCGAAAACGTTGCACCGGGCGATGATTCAGCGACACCAAAGAGTGTCAATGAGCCCGGCGACCAGGCGGCACTGGTCAGGCTGACCGGCGTCAACAAGCATTTCGGCGCCCTGCACGTACTGCGCGACATCAATCTCACCGTTACCGCGGGCGAGGTGGTCGTGGTGATCGGCCCGTCCGGTTCGGGGAAGTCGACCCTGTGCAGAACGATTAACCGGCTCGAAACAATCGATGCGGGAACGATCGAGCTCGACGGCAGGCCGCTGCCGGAAGAGGGCAAGGCACTGGCGAACCTCCGGTCCGACGTCGGAATGGTATTCCAGTCGTTCAACCTGTTCGCCCACAAGACGGTTCTCGAGAACGTCACGCTGGGGCCGATCAAGGTGCGCAAGGCCAGGAAGGCCGACGCCGAGCAGCAGGCCCTGGCCCTGCTCGAGCGCGTCGGCGTGGCCACTCAGAAGGACAAGTACCCGGCCCAGCTCTCGGGCGGCCAGCAGCAGCGCGTGGCGATCGCCCGGGCCCTGGCGATGAAACCGAAGGTGATGCTCTTCGACGAGCCCACCTCCGCGCTCGACCCGGAGATGATCAACGAGGTGCTCGACGTGATGACTTCCCTGGCCAAGGAAGGAATGACGATGGTCGTGGTGACCCACGAGATGGGCTTCGCCCGCCGGGCCGCCGACCGCGTGGTGTTCATGGCCGACGGCCAGATCGTCGAGCAGGCGCCGCCGAGCACCTTCTTCACCAGCCCGAGCAGCGACCGGGCCCGGGACTTCCTCTCCAAGATTCTCACGCACTAAGCATTTTCGACACCAACCAAGAGATTGGCGCACACGATGAAGACCAGCACCCTGCGTTCCACACGCCGCCTGCGCACCGCCAAGGTCGCGGCCGTGGTCGCGGTCGGCGTCCTGGCCCTCACCGCCTGCGGCGGGGGTAGCGACAGCGACGACGACGGCGACGCGGAGGCCACCCAGGCCACTTTCGAGGCCGGCACGACGATGGAGACCCTGCAGAAGGCCGGCAAGATCACCATCGGCACCAAGTTCGACCAGCCCGGCTTCGGTCTCAAGGGCCTGTCCGGCGAACCCGAGGGTTTCGACGTCGAGATCGCCAAGATCATCGCCGAGGGCCTGGGCATCGACGACGACAACATCACCTGGGTCGAGACCCCTTCGGCCGTGCGCGAGACCAAGATCGAGGACGGCGAGGTCAGCCTGGTCGCCGCCACCTACACGATCAACGACGAGCGCAAGAAGCGGATCACGTTCGCCGGTCCGTACTACGAGGCCGGCCAGCAGGTCATGGTCCGCAGCGACGACAGCGCGATCACCGGACCGGAGAGCTTCAAGACGAACGCCGACCTCAAGGTCTGCTCGGTCGCCGGTTCCACCCCCGCCGACAACATCAGCTCGTACCTGGCGAGCAAGAGCCAGCTCACCACCTTCGACGTCTACAGCAAGTGCGCGGACGCCCTGCGCAACAAGCAGGTGGACGCGGTCACGACCGACAATGTCATCCTGCTCGGCCTGGTCGGCGACTCGGACGGCGCCTTCAAGGTGGTCGGCGACACCTTCACCAAGGAGCCGTACGGCATCGGCGTCAAGAAGGGCGACACCGCTTTCTGCCAGTACATCGTCGACACGCTGAAGAAGGCGTCGCAGGACGGCGACTACGAAGAGGCCTGGACCGAGACCGCCGGCAAGGTCGAGGGCTCGACGGTTCCGACCCTGCCCACCGCCGACGCCTGCGCCTGATCGCTCGTGGGCCGGTACCGGGGGCCGCCAGCCCCGGTACCGGCCCGACGGCGCCCGTCGCACGTCCCCTGACTGGAGTCGCTGGTCATGAACGTCATCACTGACAACTTGGACCTGTTCTTCCAGGGATTCCTGAAAACCCTGGGGATCTGCATCATCTGCCTGATCGGGGCACTGATCCTCGGCACGGTAATCGCCGGCTTCCGGGTATCCCCCGTCGCCCCGTTGCGGGGTGTCGGCACGACCTACGTGAACCTGGTGCGCAACTGCCCGCTGACCGTCGTGCTGTTCTTCATCGCGTTCGGTCTGCCGGAGATCGGGATCAACCAGTCGTACTATGTTTTCGGCTGCGCGGCCCTGATCGTCTACACGGCCGCCTTCGTCTGCGAGGCACTGCGCTCCGGCATCAACGCCATCCCGGCCGGCCAGGCCGAGGCGGCCCGGGCCATCGGCCTCACCTTCACCCAGAACCTGGGCTCGATCATCCTGCCGCAGGCGTTCCGCACCGCGATCCCGCCGGTGGGCAGCGTGATCATCGCGATGTTCAAGAACTCGGCCATCCTCGGTGCCTTCGGGGTCAGCGGCGACCTTCTCGGCAACGCGATCCTGCTGACCAGCTCCCGGGGTCAGGACCCGACGGCGGTCTACCTGGGCATCGGCTTCTTCTTCCTGCTGATCACGATCCCGGCCGGTCTGATCCTGCAGTACCTCGAGCGTAAGGCGGTGATCCTGCGATGAGCGATACCAATCTCTCCGTCCTCTACGACGTTCCCGGACCCCGGGCCCGCCGGAGGGCACTGGTCGGCAGCGTCGTCGTCGGGCTGCTCACGCTCGCCGTGCTCTACCTGATCTATGCCCGGCTCGACGACCAGGGACAGTTCGAGAGCGATCGCTGGTCGCCGCTGCTCGACCCGTCCGACGAGAGCTTCCAGGCGGTCTGGAAGCAGCTCGGCACCGGGCTACGCAACACGCTCGTGGGCGCGCTGGTCGCGATCACCCTCTCGGTGGCCATCGGCATCGTCCTCGGGATCGCCCGGGTGATGCTCGGACGTCGATCACGGGTTCCACTGGTCGCCGTGATCGAGTTCTTCCGCGGTCTGCCCGTCGTCGTGCTGATGTACATGGCCTACCAGCTGCTGCCCGACCTCGGCGTCAACTACGAGCCGCTGCCCGGACCGGACGCGTTCTGGTGGATGGTCGTCGGTCTGGTCGCCTACAACTCGGTGATCTTCGCCGAGATCCTCCGGGCCGGGGTCAACTCGCTGCCAGGCGGCCAGCGCGAGGCCGGTCTGGTCATCGGGCTCACCCCGCTGCAGACCATGCGGATGATCCAGCTGCCCCAGGCCTTCCGGACCATGCTGCCGGCCATCATCAGCCAGATGGTCGTCGTGCTGAAAGACACCTCGCTGATCGCCTTCATCGGCGGTTACGAGGAACTGCTGCGCAAGGGCCAGTTCGTCTATCTGAACCTGAAGAATCCGCTGCAGACCCTGCTTTTCGTCGCCATCATCTTCATTGCGGTGAACTTCACGCTGTCCTGGCTGGCGAACCTTGCGCAGCGGCGGATGTCGCGCCGGTCGGCCGGGCGCGGGATAAACCCGATCCACCTCGATCCGGGCAGCGCAGGCAACACCACCCTCTGACCCGATCGGGCGAACACCCCCTGCCAAGGGCGCCGGTGCGCGGGAGACTGGGCTCCTCGCACCGGCGCCCTTCGCAGGGGCGCTCCGGCGAAGGAGGAGCCATGACTCTGACCGGTGAAGAAGTCCGGACGTACGTCGGCCTCACGGTTTTCGACGCCACCGAGATGATGGTGGGCAAGGCCGACGGGATCTGGTTCGACGACGCCACCGGCGTCCCGGCCTGGATGTCGTTCAGCACCAGTTTCTTCGTGGAACGGGACGCCTTCGTCCCGGCCGCGCGGATCACGCCGTTCGCCCGGGGTCTGCTCGTGCCCCTGGTCCGCGACGACATCCGCAACATGCCCCGCATCAAGCCGCGTGACCACGCCCTGTCGGGCGTGCAGGTGGCCCGGCTGCACGAGTTCTTCGGCACCTTCGCGGGCGAGCACCTCACCAGCGCGCACGAGGGCGCGCCCCAGTTCCCGCAGCCGAGCACGGTGCCCGACCCGCACACGCTGTTCAAGGGACGTGCCCACGAAACCGCTTTCGGCACGGGCACTCCCGGCCCCAACGAACCCCACGACGTAACGTTGCAGGGCACCGGCAACCACGCGCCGTAGTCTTCCTCGTTCGTGATCATGCCAACGTTCCCCGGGGAACGTTGGCATGATCACGAACGAGGAGGAGGGGACGATCTCCTGCCGGGCTTTTCCCCGGAGTGTGCGGGAGCCTGTCGATCACGGTGAAAGCACTCGGGACGGACGAGGCCCCCAGATGCCCGCGGACCTCGTCCTCAAGCTCCGACTCGGGCTGCGCACCCGCGGGCTCCCGCAGCACCCGGAAGGCGACCACCGCCTCACCCGTGGTCTCGTCGGGCACACCCACCACATGGGCGCTCACGGCCTCCTGGCTCAGCTGTTCAGTGAGGATGGCCGTGAGTGGTTCCTGGTGCACGGCGGCCCGGTCTCACTCGTTCTCCAGGTTCTCGGCGAGGTGGTGCGTGGCCACCGGCTCGCGGTGGCGGTCGAACCGCACGACAGAGTGCAGGCCGGGAACAGCAGCTCCAGGTCGTTGTCGTCACCGCTGAGGTTCGAGTTCCAGTCCATCCGCAGGTTGAACTCGGGATGCGGCGAGCCGGTGCGTCTCTTGTTGATCGCGATCAGCCGGCGGTGCCGTGGGGAGGTCTCGAAGAAGGTGCCGGGCCCGGGTCATGCCTCCAGCACCAGGTGGTTCCGGCCCGAGCGCTCGAACCCGGCTGCCGGCTCCAGCCCCGCCGGACCCGCTCCGATGATCAGGTAATCGACCGTGCCAGTCATGACTGCGACGGTAGGTCGTTGATCTCAGAGGGATTTCAGCCGTGGCGGTCTCGAGTGGTGTTCCCGGGGTGCCGCAGCAGACTGGGCCTTCCCGGGACTCCCGGGCTGCACGATGAAGGAGGAGACGTGAACCTGAAGCCTCAAGAGGCCCGTGAGCTGGTGGGCCGTCCGATTCACGACGCCCGGGGTGAGCACCTCGGAGACATCAGCGGGGTGTATTTCAACGATTCCGGTCATACCTTCGACTGGCTGTCCATCGTCTCCGGCGACGCGACGGCCTTCGTACCGGCCGGCGGACTCCGCGACGACCAGGATCGGCTGACCCTGCCCTTCTCCGGTGACGTGCTGGACAACCAGCCCCACATCGAGCCGCACGATGGGGCCCTGTCGAATGCGCAGGTGGCGCGGCTGCACGAGTTCTTCCACACCTTTGACGGGCACACCCGCATCACCACCGCGACCGAGGGCGAACCCCTCGTCGCCTCTTCACCGGACGAGGACGTGCCCTTCACCGGGCGAGGCCACGAGGCCGCCTTCGGCACCGGAGCCCCTCGTGCGGACGAACCCCACGACGTGACCCTGCAGGGCAACGGAAACTACGCGCCCTGACCACCCGCCGTACGCGAGCGATGAGGCGAACCGGCCTCATCGCTCGCGGCGGTTTGCCCGTCCATTCCCCGCGCGGTGACCCATCCCCTCCGCGATCATGCGATCCCCCAGCCTTCGGCCGGGGCCCCCAACCCTTTCGTGATCATGCAAAACCTCCCCGAACCCGGTGGGCCAACCCCGTTCGTGAATATGCAGACCCTCCCCGGACGTGGTCGGCCAACGCCGTTCGTGATCATGCAAACCCTTCCGGCATGAGCTATTCACCCTTGCGCGTGATCGGGCAGGCCCTCAGCCCCCGCCGGTAGACACCCTCATTCCCGGGGAACCGGGGGACATCTCCCGACCAAAGGCTGAGGGGTTGCACGATCACGGATGAGGAGGGGGCCATCCCCTTCCGGCGGCCAGGCCAGTGGTCCACGGGCTGGATCCGGCTCAAGCTCTGGGCACTCGCGTCAGCACACCGCGCCTTCGCCGGCTGATTCCACCGAACACAACGGCGATCGGGGCTCAGTCGAAGTCCGGGTGGTCGAACACGCCCTGGGCGCCCAGATCGGCCAGTTCCTCGCGGATGGCCTGATAGGCGACGCCTGAGCTGTATCCCTTGCGGGCGAGCATGCCGGCCAGGCGGCGCAGGCGGCGTTCCGGGTCGTCTTTCGTCATGCTGCGGGCCTTTTTCCGCACGAGTTCGCGGGCCGTGGCGAGCTCGTCGTCGGAGCTGAGGGTGTCGAGTGCCTCGCGGGCCGTCTCCTCGGCGACGCCCTTCTGCCGCAGCTCGTAGGCCAGCGCACGTTTGGCCAGCCCTCGCCCGGTATGCCGGTTCTCGACGTACTGGTGGGAGAAGGCCGCGTCGTCCACCAGATCGACCTCTTCGAACCGGTCGAGCACCGCAGCCGCGACGTCGTCGGGAATCTCCTTCTGCACCAGCACTTTCGCCAGTTGCGCACGGGTGCGTGGACCGGCCGAGAGCTGCTTGAGCAGGATCTCCCGGGCCTCTTCCGTAGGGTCGGCCGGCGGTCGGGCCCGACGGGTCTTCCCGGCACTACCGTCGACCTCGTCGGAACCCTCGGGACCAGCGTCCCGGTCCCGCGACGCCCCCGGCCGGCCGAAACCACCGCCGCGGTTCAGACCGCCACGTCGCCCGAAGCCTCCCCCGGAGGGACCACGGCGCGAGCGACCCCGACCCGGGGACCCCTGGTCCGGACCGTCACGATCCGAAGCGTCACGCCCTGAAGAGTCACCCTCTGAAGAGTCACCCTCTGAAGAGTCACGGTCGAAGGCATCGCGGTCGGAGTCACGGCCCCGGGAACCCCGGCCGGAAAAACCGCGACCGCCCGAAGCCGTTCGGCCCCCGCGGGTCCTGCCCTCGGATCCCTGGCCGGCACCACCGCCGCGAGTACCCGCCGGATCATCGTCCGTGACCTGGCCGGCCCGAGGCACCCAGTCGGGGTTGGACCACTGCGGCTGGGACTCCGGCCCGGTGGTGGCCTGACCGGGATCGTCGCTACTGGCCGGGGCTTCACGCCACTCGGCTTCCTTCTGGGCGATCATGTCGCGCAGGTCGTGCTGGTTCAGCTTCGTGCCGTCGAGACTGACGACCTCGCTGCCGGAAGCATCGTTTTTCGTGGCGCTCTTCCCTGCGCCGCGTTTCGCGGTGCCGGCCTGACGGCCGGAGAAGAGATCGTGGACAGACGCCAGTCCCGAGGTGCCCCCCTCCGGGACACCCCGGGACCGTCGCTGGTCTTCGGTCATGCCTACTTCACCTTTTCTGACCCCGGAGGGTCGGGAGGTGCGCCCAATGATGGGCCCGCCCAGGGTTCCGACCGGTACCGGAGGAGGTCGGCCGGAACCCTGGGCGTGCTGTCAACGGGATCAGAAGCTGACCGCGACCTCGGCGGGGGCGTCCACCTTTGCGCCCACACCAAGCTTTTCCTTGATCTTCTTCTCCAGCTCGTTCGCCAGGTCGGGGTTGTCGCGCAGGAACCCGCGCGCGTTCTCCTTACCCTGGCCGAGCTGGTCGCCCTCGTACGTGTACCAGGCGCCCGACTTACGGATGAACGAGTGCTCGACGCCCATGTCGATCAGGCCTCCCTCACGGGAGATGCCCTGGCCGTAGATGATGTCGAACTCGGCCTGCTTGAACGGCGGGCTCATCTTGTTCTTGACGACCTTGACCCGGGTGCGGTTACCGACAGCGTCGGTACCGTCTTTCAGGGTCTCAATGCGACGGACGTCGAGCCGGACCGAGGCATAGAACTTCAGCGCCTTACCACCGGTGGTGGTCTCGGGAGACCCGAACATCACACCGATCTTCTCGCGCAGCTGGTTGATGAAGATCGCGGTGGTGCCCGAGTTGTTCAGCGCACCGGTGATCTTCCGCAGAGCCTGCGACATCAGGCGGGCCTGCAGACCGACGTGGCTGTCACCCATCTCGCCCTCGATCTCGGCCTTCGGCACCAGGGCCGCAACGGAGTCGATGACGATGATGTCGAGCGCGCCGGAGCGGACCAGCATGTCCGCGATCTCCAGCGCCTGCTCACCGGTGTCGGGCTGGGAGACCAGCAGGGCGTCGGTGTCGACACCGAGCTTCTCCGCGTAGGCCGGGTCGAGGGCGTGCTCGGCGTCGATGAAGGCGGCGATACCCCCGGCGCGCTGGGCGCTGGCCACGGCGTGCAGGGCCACGGTCGTCTTACCGGACGATTCCGGGCCGTAGATCTCGACCACACGGCCGCGCGGCAGGCCACCGATGCCGAGGGCGATGTCGAGCGCGATGGAGCCGGTCGGAATGATCTCGATGGGGGGACGCGTGTCGTCGCCGAGACGCATCACCGAGCCCTTGCCGAACTGCCGGTCGATCTGGGCAAGAGCGGCTTCGAGAGCCTTTTCACGGTCCGCGGGAGCGGGCATGGAGGTTCACCTCACAGTCGGCCGGCTTCGCGAGGTGTCGCGGTGCGCCGGGGTTCTTCGCGTCGGTGGAGACGCTAGACGCGACCACCGACAATCTTCGCCGAGTAACTTCGCCCTGTGGAAAACCGGGCACTCGATGCACCGGTGGAAAGCACGATCCTCGTCGACCCACGCCCACCGGAACACGGGGACTCTATCCGAACAAGTGTTCGGACGAACACCTCGACACGCCCAGCGATCGAGCCGTCACGCGAACCAGGCAAATGCGCGAAAACGCCCACATTGCATTCGCGGCCAAGGAACTCGGGGACCTGGAATTTTAACTCTCTGCAATCGCAGCCCAACACGTTGAGTGATCACGGAACGCACGCGGAACAGGCCCCAAAGTCATGCCACTCTCGCCCCGTAGTTCCCCACCGACCCAGCATCATCACTGGCCAAGACAAGGATGACAAATTCAGGAACACGGAGTGACACATGCTTCTAAGGGGTGGCGACGGACGTTACTTAGAGGCACAATGACGGACATGATCGATGCTCTCCGCGAAACCGACGAGTTCGGGCGTTCCCCGCTCCACTACGCCGCTGCTGACGGCGATGCCGCCGAGGTGGCGCGTCTCCTGGCCGAGGGTGCCGACCCGAGCCAGCCCGACGCCGTCCGCTTCACGCCGCTGCACTTCGCCGCCCAGGAGCAGCACCCCGAGGTGATCGCCCTGCTGATCGCCGCCGGGTCCGCCACCACGGCGACCGACCGCTGGGGCAACACCCCGCTGTGGCGCGCGATCTTCACCGCGCACGGGCAGCGCGCGGCCGCGAACGCCCTGCTGGCCCACGGCGCCGACCCGGACGCCGCCAACTCCACCGGCATCAGCCCGCGCCGTCTCGCGCAGCGCATGGGCCTGGGCGAGCTGACCAGCACCCGGGTCACCAGCAGCCCGCCCACCGGTTCGTTCGCCCTCCCCCGTCAGCGCGACTGAGCTGTCCCGGTCCATCACCAGCACCGGGTCAGGACAGCAGTAACCGCTCCAGCCGACGGCCGGCCATCAACAACCCGGCCGTACCCAGCACCAGCAGGTACAGCACGTGCACGACCGCCGATGCGTCCATCGTGCCGAGCACCAGCGCCCGCTCCAGCTCAACCCCGTGATAGAGCGGGGTGAGCTGAACGAGCACGCCGAAGGGCTGCGGGTAGGTGGAGAGCGGATAGAAGGTGGTGCTCAGCAGGAGCAACGGCAGCACCACGAGGTGCACCAGGTCGAAGTCCTGCCACGAGCGCATGAACGTGGTCGCCGCCATGCCCGCCCCGGCGAAGGCCAGCCCGACGAGCGTGGCCGCCGGTACCGCCAGTACCGCCCACCACGACTGCACATAGCCGGCCACCAGCAGGATCAGCAGGAACGCCGTGGCGTAGCCCGCTCCCCGCAGCAGTGCCCAGCAGATCTCCCCCGCCGCCACCGCGCGTGGCCCCAGAGGTGTGGCGAGCATGCCGTCGTAGACCCGCGCGTATTTGAGTTTCCAGAACACGTTGAACGTCGAGTCCGCCACCGCACCGTTCATGGCCGAGGCCGCGAGCAGCGCGGGTGCGATGAACTCCTGATAACTGAACGACTTCCCCCCGTACTCCACGCCTCCCACCAGCACACCGATGCCGGTACCCAGGGAGAGCAGGTAGAAGAGCGGCTCGAAGAACCCGGACAGCAGCACCGGCAGTCCCCGCCGGGCGGCCAGTCCGTTGCGCGCGACCACGGACCCGGCCCCACGGAACTGCCCGAATTCCGCCGCCAGCCGGTATGCCCAGCCCGCCGCCTGCTCCTGGTCCGCCGACGCGTCCGCGAGCGCACTCACGACAGCAGCATCTTCCGGTAGGAGCGCAGGGCGAGCGCGTAGCCGCCCACCACCCACACCAGCAGGTAGACGAGGTGACCCACCGATCCGAGCAGACCGGCGTCCCCCATGGAAAGTCCGCGACAGAGCTGTGTTCCGTGCCACAGCGGGGTGAGCCAGGCGAGGAACTCCACGGCCGCCGGAAGCTGGCTGACGGGGAAGAAGGTGCCCGCGAAGAGGAAGAGCGGGGTCATCACGAAGCGCACGAGCATCGAGAAGTCGGTGTCGGACTCCCGGGTGACGGCGAAGGCGATGAGCGGGGCGGCGTGGGCCAGGCCGGTGAGCACCGCGGCCGGCACGGCGAGAACCACCCAGGCCGAACCGAAGGCGCCGAACAGCGCACCGATCAACACGAACGCGACGGCCCCCAACGTCAGGCGGAACACGATGAACAGCAGGTGCCCGGTGACGATGTCGGGCATGGTCAGCGGGGAGGCCGCCTGGGCGTGGTAGTGGCCGTTCCATTTGCGGCTGGACAGGATCGGCCAGGTCGACTCACTGAACGCGCTCTGCATCGCGGCCCCGGCGAGGATGCCCGGCGCAACGAACGCCAGGTAGGAGACATCACCGAGCCCACCGGCCCGGTCGGTGTCCACCAGACTCCCCAGCCCCGCGCCGAATGCCCCCAGAAACACCAGGGGCATCACGAAGGCGGTCACCGCACTGGATCGCCAGGTACGCCGGTAGGCGCGCAGCCAGTATTCCAAGGCCGCCATCGATCGTGAGAAATCGCCCAAAGGCGGGACTTTCAGTGTTGTCGTGGTCATGGCACCCCCTCAGCCGGCCAGCGAACGGCCGGTCAGCTGCAGAAAGACGTCTTCCAGCGAACTGCGCCGGACCAGCACCGACACCGGGCGGTCCGGGCTCTGATCGACGATCCGGGAGACCGCGTCACCGTCGTGGGTGTAGATCAGCAGCCGATCGGGAAGCACTTCCACCCGCTCGGCCAGATCGCCGAGATCCAGCTGGTCACGGTGCGGTTCGAGATCGAAGTCGGGGTACCGCACCTCCACCACCTCACGGCTGGAGTAGCGCTCGATCAGTTCCCGGGGCGAGCCCTCCGCCACGATCCGGCCGCCGTCCATGACCACCAGGCGGTCGCACAGCTGCTCCGCCTCGTCCATGTAGTGCGTGGTCAGCACCAGCGTGACGCCCTGCTGCTTGAGCCGGTAGAGCCGGTCCCAGAGCACGTGCCGGGCCTGCGGGTCGAGGCCGGTGGTGGGCTCGTCGAGCAGCAGGATCTCGGGGGCGTTGATCAGCGCGCGGGCAATCGTCAGCCGGCGTTTCATCCCTCCCGAGAGCGGTTCCACCGGACTGTCGGCCCGATCGCTGAGCTGGGCGAACCGCAGCAGCTCATCGGCGCGCCCCGCGACCACCGAGCGGGACAGCCCGAAGTACCGGCCGTACACCAGCAGGTTCTCGCGGACCGTCAGTTCCTCGTCGAGCAGGTCTTTCTGCGGCACCACCCCGAGCCGTCCGCGGATCGCCGGGCCGTCGGCCTCAGGATCCATCCCGAACAGCGTCAGCGACCCTTCCGTCAGCGGCGAGACACAGCCGATCATGCGCATGGTCGAGCTCTTGCCGGCCCCGTTCGGGCCGAGGAAACCGAAGGCCTCCCCGCGGCGCACGTCGATGTCGATACCGTCGACGGCGACGAAGTCGCC
Organism: Kineosporia mesophila; assembly: GCF_021129235.1. GTDB lineage: Bacteria > Actinomycetota > Actinomycetes > Actinomycetales > Kineosporiaceae > Kineosporia > Kineosporia mesophila. The sequence goes on along the minus strand of NZ_JAJOMA010000025.1, from coordinate 91,544 downwards.
GAACTCCTTGGTCAGGCCGCGAGCACTGATGAGAACGTCCGGATCGGAATCGGTTTCCGGCTGGTGGGCGCGTGCGCGGGCCGCCTCACCCCCGTCGGTCCGATGAGGGACGCGTTTCCTCACGGTCACATCGTCGGGCTCACCTTCGGTCGTCGAACGGGGGACGCTTGCCCGCCCGATCACACGGTCAGGCCCACCTTCGGCCGTCGAACGGGGGACGCTTGCCCGCCCGATCACACGGTCAGGCCCACCTTCGGCCGCCGAACGGCGAACGTCCTCCCGCCCGGTCACGCCCCCAATCCCACCTTCGTCGCTCCGGCGAGAGACGCCGACCCGCCCGGTCACGTCGCCGGGTCCACTCTCGCCAGGCGGCTGAGGGATCCGGGCCGACCCAGATGCATCTTCCGGTCCGTGCCCGTGGTCCGACCGGGTGGCGTCGGCATCCGGCTGCCGCAGAACGTGATTCCGATCTGGGGCAGCCGACAGCCGCGGGACGTCCGCGGTCCGGTCGGCCTCTGTGGCTCGCGGTCCGACCGGCCGGCCCGAAGTCCCCGAACTGCCCGGGCTCCCCGAGCGCTGACCGGCCTCCGCCTGGTGACGGGCGCCTGACCGGCCAGAGGACTCCGGCGACCGGGTGGCCTGTGAATTCTCCGGGTGGACGAGGTGCGCCCAGTCATGGTTGTCGTCCGGCTCGGCGACGCCCGCACCGCGGCCGGCGTCGTCCTGCCCCTGACCCGGATCGGCATCATGCACGATCCTCAGGTCGTCCTGCCCCGCCCCTGGCTGGGTGGGCGCCGCGCCGGTCTTCCGTGAACCGGTCGTGGGCCCTTCCCCTGCCCGTCCTGTCATCCCCGGCGGTGCTCCTTCTCGTCCTTGCCCCAACGGCGTTCGCGGGGCACGTCCAGTGAATCGCACAACGCGAACCAGACCTCGCGCACCGGTTCGCCGGCCTCCATGGCCTCCTGAGCCGTCCTGTTGCCCAGCTCCAGCAGCACGTGGTCCCGGACCAGTGTGCGCCCTCCAGCAGCACCGAACTCGCCATCCACCAGTTCCCAGAACTCACTCTCGCGCACCTCACGAGCATGCCACCCGTCCGGCCGGGTGCGCTCCCGACAGCCCTGCCCACCCCACCCTGGGCGTCCATTTCAGGGGTTCTGACCTGCGGGGACGATGATCGAACCGAAATTGTCGGTGGTCCGTGTGAGGATCCCTGATGTGACGGATCAGGTGCTCGAGCGCTTCTCCCCGGCCACGCGTGCGTGGTTCACCGGGGCCTTCGCAGCGCCCACGGCCGCCCAGGCCGGGGCGTGGAACGCGGTGAGCGCGGGCCGCCACGCACTGGTCGTCGCGCCCACCGGTTCCGGCAAGACGCTCTCGGCGTTCCTCTGGGCACTCGACCGGCTCACCTCCACACCCGCCCCCGAAGAGCCCAAGCGGCGCTGCCGGGTGCTGTACGTGTCGCCGCTGAAGGCACTCGCGGTCGACGTCGAGCGCAACCTGCGCTCACCACTGGCCGGCATCCGCCAGGCCGCGGGCCGTCTGGGGCTGCCGCTCCCTGAGGTGAAGGTGGCGCTGCGCTCGGGCGACACCCCGGCCGACGAACGCCGGGCCTTCACGCGCAACCCGCCCGATGTGCTGATCACCACGCCCGAGTCGCTGTTCCTGCTGCTCACCTCGCAGGCCAGGGAGATGCTGACCGGCGTCGAGACCGTGATCATCGACGAGGTGCACGCCGTTGCCGGGTCGAAACGTGGCGCCCATTTGGCACTTTCACTGGAACGACTCGACGCGCTGCTCGATCGTCCGGCCCAGCGGGTCGGGCTGTCCGCCACCGTGCGCCCGATCGAGGAGATCGCCCGGTGGCTGGGTGGGCGCAACCCGGTCGAGATCGTGCAGCCGCCCTCGACCAAGCAGTGGGACCTGAAGGTCGTCGTGCCGGTGGCCGACATGGCCGAGCTCGACAACCACGCGAACGGGGTGCCGGGGGCGGGCGCCGATCCCGGCGACGACCTGACCGGCGCAGCGGCCGGCGCGGCCCGCCGACCGTCGATCTGGCCGCACGTCGAGGAGCGGATCGTCGATCTGATCGCGGAGCACCGCTCCACGCTGGTCTTCGCCAACTCACGGCGGCTGGCCGAACGGCTCACCGCCCGGCTCAACGAGATCTGGACCGAGCGGCTCGCGCTCCAGGCCGGGGAGCCGGGCGCCGGGGAGGCCGCGGATCCGCTGCCCGATCACGGCGCGGTGCGCCCGGCCGAGCTGATGGGCGGGTCGGGTGCCTCGGCCGGGGCCCTTCCGGTGCTGGCGCGGGCCCACCACGGCTCGGTCAGCAAGGAGCAGCGGGCCATCATCGAGGGTGAGTTGAAGGCCGGGCGGCTGCCGGCCGTGGTCGCCACCTCCAGCCTGGAGCTGGGCATCGACATGGGCGCGGTCGACCTGGTCGTGCAGGTCGAGTCGCCGCCCAGCGTGGCCAGCGGCCTGCAGCGCGTGGGCCGGGCCGGGCACCAGGTGGGGGCGGTGTCCCAGGGGGCGCTGTTCCCGAAGTACCGCGGCGACCTGGTGCAGACGGCGGTCGTGGTCGAGCGCATGCGGGAGGGCGCGATCGAGCAGCTCGCCGTGCCCGCCAGCCCGCTCGACGTCCTGGCCCAGCAGATCGTCGCCATGGTGGCGATGGACGAGTGGCCCGTCGCCGAGCTGGAAGAGCTGGTACGCCGGTCGGCGCCCTTCGCCGGGCTCACCCGCGGCGTGCTGGAGTCGGTGCTCGACATGCTGGCCGGCCGCTACCCCAGCGACGAGTTCGCCGAGCTACGGCCCCGGCTCGTCTGGGACCGGCACGGTGACGTGCTCACCGCCCGGCCCGGGGCCCAGCGGCTCGCGGTCACCAGCGGCGGCACGATCCCCGACCGAGGGCTGTTCGGCGTCTTCCTGGCCGGTGGTGACGAGGCCCGCAAGGGGGCCGGGCGGCGGGTCGGCGAGCTGGACGAGGAGATGGTCTACGAGTCGCGTGTGGGTGACGTCTTCACTCTCGGTTCCTCGGCCTGGCGCATCGAAGACATCACCCACGACCGGGTTCTCGTCACCCCGGCACCGGGCCAGCCGGGCCGGCTGCCGTTCTGGAAGGGCGACCAGCAGGGCCGTCCCGCCGAGCTGGGCCGCGCCGTCGGGGCCTACGTGCGCTCGGTCGGCCGGATGAAGGAAGACGCCGCGCGCGAGCGGGTGATGACCTCCGGCCTGGACGAGTGGGCGGCCGACAATCTTCTCGGCTACCTGGCCGAGCAGAAGCAGGCCACGGGTCATCTGCCCGACGACAAGACCATCGTCGTGGAACGCTTCCGCGACGAGATCGGTGACTGGCGGGTGGTGGTGCACTCGCCGTTCGGCGGTCAGGTGCACTCCCCCTGGGCCCTGGCCCTGGCCGCCCGGTTCCGCGAGCGCTTCGGGGTCGATGTGCAGGCCGCGCCGGGTGACGACGGCATCGTGCTGCGCCTGCCCGACATCGAGACCGACGACGGTTCCGCGCCCGACGTCATCGACCTGATCGTGCTCGATCCGGAAGACATCGAGGAGATGGTGACCGCCGAGCTCGGTGGCTCGGCGCTGTTCGCCTCCCGGTTCCGCGAATGCGCGGCGCGGGCCCTGCTGCTGCCCCGTCGTCAGCCGGGCAAGCGCCAGCCGTTGTGGCAGCAGCGTCAGCGCTCGGCCCAGCTGCTCGAGGTCGCCTCCCGGTACGGCAGTTTCCCGATCGTGCTGGAGACCCTGCGCGAGTGCCTGCAAGACGTGTTCGACGTTCCGGGTCTGGAGTCGCTGATGCGCGACGTGCGGGCCCGTTCGGTGAAGGTGCTGGAGGTGACCACGCAGCAGCCGTCGCCGTTCGCGCGCAGCCTGCTGTTCGGTTACGTGGCCCAGTTCCTCTACGAGGGTGACTCGCCGCTGGCCGAGCGCCGGGCCGCGGCCCTGTCCCTCGACCCCGCGCTGCTGGCCGAGCTTCTCGGTCGCGGCGAGGGCGCGTCGCTGCGTGATCTGCTCGACCCGGACGCGTTGCGGCGCACCGAGGAGGAACTGCAGCGTCTGGCCCCGAACCGCCGGGCCCGCACCCTGGAGCAGGTCGCCGACCTGGTCCGGATGATCGGGCCGCTGTCCACCGCCGAGGTGGTCGACCGCACGATCGACGCCGAGGCCTGGGCACTGGTCGAGGCGGGGGCGGCCCTGGAGTCCGCGCCGGGCGAACCGGGCGGACCGGGCTCGCCGGGTGCCCAGGAGGGCTGGGGCGACGACGCGACCGAAGCCGAGATCGCCGCTGCGGGCGGTGATTCCGCTTCTCCGAAAGCCGAACCAGCCTCCCCGGAAGCCGACCCAGCCTCTCCGGGAGCCTTCTCGACCGACGTCGAGAATCCTTCGGCATCAGCGGAATCCAGTGCCGGCGAAGGACTGTTGGCGGGCTCCGTCCCTACGGCGTCGGGACCGGTGGTTCAGCAGCGGACGGTGTCACCACGGGTCCCGACCGCCGATGCGGGTGAGGTGTCGCGCTGGCTCAGTGAGCTCGAGGGTGCGCGGCGGCTGATCCGGGTGCGGGTGGCCGGGGAGGAACGCTGGGCGGCCGTGGAAGACGCGGGCCGCCTGCGCGACGCCCTGGGCACGGCGCTGCCGGTCGGGGTGGCGGAGGTGTTCACCGAGCCGGTGCCTGATCCGCTGGGCGATCTGCTGTCCCGGTACGCGCGCTCGCACGGCCCCTTCACCGCCGGCGACCTCGCGACGCGGCTCGGGCTCGGATCGGTCGTGGTGGTCGACGGCCTGCGCCGGCTCGTCGACAGCGGCCGGCTGGTACAGGGCGAGCTGCGTCCGCTGGAATGCGGTGGCGGGCAGGGCATGGACCACTGCGACGCGGAGGTCCTGCGCACCTTGCGGCGGCGGTCGCTGGCGGCGCTGCGGGCCGAGGTGGAACCGGTGCCCGCGATCGACCTGGCCAGGTTCCTGCCCGGCTGGCAGGGCGTCGGCGGTCGCACCCGGGGCGTGGACGGGGTGATGCGGGCGGTCGAGCAACTGGCCGGGGCCTGGCTCCCGGCCAGCGCCCTGGAGACTCTCGTGATCCCCGGCCGGGTGCCCGGCTACACCCCGTCGATGCTCGACGAGCTGACCTCGGCGGGTGAGGTGGTCTGGGCCGGTCACGGCAGCCTGCCCGGTGACGACGGCTGGGTCTCGCTGCACCCGGCCGACCTGGCGCCGCTCACGCTGGCCGCACCCGACGCCGAGTTCGAGCCCGAAGAGAAGCATCTGGCGGTGCTCGACGCCCTGGCCGGGGGCGGGGCCTACTTCTTCCGCGCCCTCAGCGACGCGGTGGCGAGCACCGACGACCAGCAGCTCACGCAGACCCTGTGGGACCTGGTCTGGGCCGGGCAGATCGGCAACGACACCCTGACCGCGCTGCGGGCGAAACTGGCCGGGGGCAGAACGGCCCACAAGACCCGTCCCAGCGCCCCGCGGGCCCGGTACGGGCGGTACGGCGGTCTGCGCGCGGGCCGGGCCGGGGCGGGAGCCGGGCGGGCCGCGATGCCCAGCCGCACCGGGCCACCGCTCGCCGCCGGGCGCTGGTCGCTGCTGCCCGAACGGGAGGGCGACCCGACCGCCCGGGCCCACGCCCAGGCGGAGGTGCTGCTGGAACGGCACGGGGTGGTCACCCGGGGCGCGGTGATGGCCGAGCGGGTGGCCGGCGGCTTCGCTGCGGCCTACCGGGTGCTGGCCGGGTTCGAGGACGCCGGCCGGGTGCGGCGCGGCTACTTCGTCGAAGGGCTGGGGGCTTCCCAGTTCGCCGGCACCGGAGCGGTCGACCGGCTCCGGGCGTCGGCGCGGCCCACCGGCGAGACGTTCGCCTCCGAGGGCGGGCTGCGCACCGTGGTTCTCGCGGCCGCCGACCCGGCCAATCCGTACGGCGCGGCGCTGCCCTGGCCCGAGCGCCCGGCCGACAACGCCGGGCACCGCCCGGGCCGCAAGGCCGGGTCGATCGTGATCCTGGTCGACGGCGCGCTCACCCTGTACGTCGAGCGCGGCGGGCGGACCCTGCTCTCCTGGACCGACGAGGAAGAGCTGCTCGGCGCGGCCGCCGACGCCCTCGCCCTGGCGGTACGGGAGGGTGCCCTCGGTCGATTGACTGTCGAGAAGGCCGACGGAGAAGGAGTTCTCAGCCGCGACAATCCCCTCTCCCTGGCCCTGGAACAGGCCGGCTTCCGGGCGACCCCCCGGGGGCTACGACTGAGGGCGTGAGAAGTGGCGATCCTCGAGGTACCCGTACCCGCCCAGTGGGCGGCGTCCCCCGCACGCCGACACCAGACGGCCGCCGCAGCCAACCACACCGGACGGCAGCACCAGACGGCCGTCGCGGACGACCGCCCGGGCCAAGCACATCGGACGACCGTCGAAGCCTGCCCGAGGGCCACCGACGGTTCCACCCCGGAAGCAACCAGGAGCACACCCTTGCCCGCGAACTGGTACCGAGGCGACTGCCACATCCATTCCGTGTACTCCGACGGCGAACTGGCTCCCCGGCAACTGGTCACCGCGGCCCGCGCCGCCGGCCTGGACTTCATCGCCACGACCGATCACAACACCGCCGCGGCCCACGACGTCTGGGCGCCGTACACGGGCGACGACCTCCTGGTCATCACGGGCGAGGAGGTCACCACCCGGACCGGGCACTGGCTCGCCCTGGGCATCGCCACCGGGCGGGTGATCGACTGGCGGTACGGAGCAGACGACGACGTCATCGGCCGGCACCTGGACGAGGTGCACAGTTCCGGAGGCCTGGGTGTGGTGGCCCATCCCCACGCGCCCTTCCCGACGGGAACCTTCGAGTACCCCTGGCGCGACTTCGATGTCGTCGAGGTGTGGAACGGCCGGTGGACGTCGGACCGTCCCTGGAACGCGGACAACGAGGCCGCACTCGGAGACTGGGCCCGGAACCTGGCCGTCGATGTCCCCGATGGGCGGTGGCGGCCCGCGATCGGCGGCAGCGACACCCACCTGGAGCACCAGATCGGGGTCCCCCACACCGTCGTAGCCGCGGAAAACCTCGGCGCCGGTGCCGTCCTCGCCGGGATCCGAGCGGGACGGAGCTGGATCGCCGGGTCCCGCGCCGTCGAACTGTCCTTCGGGGCGAGCGCCGGTGACGACCTCGCCGGGATCGGCGAACGTCTGACCACCCGCGGACGACCGGTCGTGGTGCATCTGGAGGTAAGCGGAGTACCGGACGGCACGGCTGTCATCCACACCGACCGCGGCGAGGTGTACCGGGAGTCCTTTCGCGGCCCACGACACGTCCTGGCCTGGACAACGGAGGCCGACGGTGTGAGATTCGCCCGCGCCGAGATCCGGCACCGCGACGGCTCGATGGCCGCGCTGACCAACCCGGTCATCCTGGTCTGACGGGTGCCCGAACCTCAGGCCGGACCGAAGCGCTCCACGTACCTTCTCTGCCAAGGTGTTTCGACGGCGTGCCGGGAGTACCGCTCCCGCACGTAGGCCACGGCGAGCCCGGGCGGCACCCCGTCGAGCACCGCGAGGCAGGCCAGCGCTGTGCCGGTGCGCCCGCGTCCACCCCGGCAGGCCAGCTCGACGCGTTCGTCGCCCGCCCGGGACCAGACCTCGCGCAAGGTGTTGCGGGCGGCGTTGCGGTCGGCGGGCAGGCGGAAGTCGGGCCAGCGGATCCAGCGGGACTCCCACACCACTGCCGGTGGCGACTGTCCCAGCAGGTAGACGCCGAAGTGCGGGTCAGGGCCGACCGGTGGGCCCTCACGCAGGCCCCGGCCCCGCACGAGGCGACCGGAGGGCAGCTCCAGCACGCCCCGGGCACCCGGCTCCCAGGCCGGGTCCCCGCTCACGTGAACCACACCCGTTCCGGGGTGCCGCATCCCTCACCGTGTCGCTGCATCACCTGCGTGATCATGCCCTCAGCCCAGGGATCGCCAGCAGGACGGGCACGATCACGCAGAGGCGGCCGGCCGGAGAAGCCCCTCCCGGCGCCGGCCGACCGGGCCGGTGACAGCGTTCAGCCCTGCGGGCTGATCAGGCCGGGGACTGCGCGTGCAGCTTCACGGATGCGACGAGCTGGTCGAGCAGCCCCTGGATCTCACCCTGACGGCGCTCCAGCGGGGCGAACTCCTGGGTGCTCCCCTCGACGTCGAAGAACATCGAGAACGCCACCTGGGCCCGCACGTCGACCATGTGAAAGTTCGCCACGATCTGGCGCCAGTGCTCGACGGCGCGGATGCCCCCGTCGGCCCCGAAGGAGACGAAACCGACGGGCTTGCCGGCCCATTCCGACCCGAGCGAGTCGACGGCGTTCTTGAAGGCGCCCGGGACGCTGTGGTTGTACTCGGGCGTCACGAAGACGTACCCGTCGCAGGCGTCGATGGCGGCGCTCCAGCGGCGCACGTTCTCCGACTCGTACTGCCTGCCGGCCGCGGCCGGGACCACGGGCGAGGTCAGCAGCGGCACGTCGAACGCCTTCAGGTCGATCAGCTCGAACTGCGCGTCGGTACGCCCGTCGGTCGCCGACAGCACCCACTTGGCGATCGACTCGCTGCGCCGCGCGCCGTCACGGATGGATCCGACGATGATGCCGATCTTCATGATCTTCTCCATACTTGAGAACTCAATTACTTCGTGCGAGCGTCAGTACAGCACCGCACGGAGGGCGACCGCAAGCGGCCGTCCGGGCCTGCGGCCGGGCCACAGGACAGGTCCTGGACCTCGACCTTCCCGATGACAGGCTGGAGTTCCGGGACCGCCGGGATCTGACGATCCATCTCCCGCCAGGCACCGCCCCGCAGGGGCTGGAGAGTCATGACGATGTAGAAGATGCCGATGAAGACCAGGGTCGGGCGCAGCCCCGCGTGATCGACGGCGAACCCCGCGAACAGGCTGCCGAGCGGCATCCCGGCCCAGCATCCGGCGCCGACCAGGCCGAACACCCGGGCCCGCATCCGGGGCGGGATGCGTTCCAGCTCCACGGTGCCGAGGATCGGGTTGACCGCCCCGGCACTGAGCCCGGCCAGGGCCTTCACCACGAGCAGCATCCAGAACGGCACCCCGGCCGCCAGTGCCAGGAACACCGGTCCGCCGGCCAGGGTGAAGGCAATGACGAGGGTGGGCCGTCGCGGCAGCCGATGACCGATCACCCCGAACAGCAGCGATCCGACCATGGCCCCACCGCCCATGGCCCCGATCAGCAGGCCGAGCGCGACCGCTCCCCCGAGCTCCCGTTGCGCGTAGACCGGCATCAGCACGGTGCTGCTCGCGGCGTCGAAGAGATTCGTGACCACGACGAGGAGCACGATGGCCCGCAGCAACCGGTCGTGGACGAGAAACACCAGCCCTTCCTTCAGGCCTCTCCAGTAGCCCTCGTCCACCGGCCCCGCACTGATGGTGGACGAGGGAACCGCGTCCTCGTGGGCGTCCACCATTGTTGTCCGGAAGGTCACGAGGCGGGCCACGAGCAGCGCCGAGACGAGGAACGTGGCAGTGTCGACGAAGAGGGCCTCCAGGGAACCCAGCACCACGACCAGGAAGCCGGCCGCGGGTGCCCCGAGCAACCGGGCCCCGCGCTCGGCCGCCTCCATCCAGCCGACGGCGCGTTCCAGGGGAACACCGGCCTCCTGGGCGACGTCGGGCAGCAGGGCCCGGCGTGCGGTCTGCCCCGGCGCGTCGACCAGGGATCCGACGAAGGCGAACGCGAACACCGCCCACAGCGGAATGCCGACACTCACGTGCAGCAGCGGCACCATCGCGATCATGCTGCCGCCGAACACATCGGTGAGGATGCTCGCCCGCCGGTAGCCGAGCCGGTCGACCACCGCCCCGCCGAACAGATCGCCCAGCACGATGGGCAGCGTCGCGACCACGCCCGCGACCCCGGTGGCAGAGGCCGACCCGGTGCGCGCGAGCACGTAGAGAGGCAGCGAGATCAGCGTGATCATGTTGCCGGTCAGCGAGATCGTGTGCGCCGCATAGAGCGCGAAGAGCGGTGTGGCGCGCTTCGTCCCGAGCGTCATTCCGGCCTCCGGAAGAGCTGGTAGATGAGGATGACCGTCTCCGTCCCGTCCTGGGCACCTTGGGCCGCCTTCTCCTCCCAGCGCCCCACCAGACCGTTGAGCTCGTCCTGCAGTTCACGCATTTGCTCGAGGGTCAGGTGCAGGAACGAGTCCCCGGTGGTCGCGGCGGCCACCCAGTCCGGGGCCATCGCCGGCTCCGCGGTCAGGTACTGGTCGAAGGTCTGGGCGTAGCGCTGCGCGATCGTCCGGCGCAGAGCCCCCGAGGCCAGCAGCCTTTCGGGGTCTTTCAGGTCTTCGGCCGGCGACCACGAGGTGTGCGTGTGCGAGGCCCTCCACCAGCGCTCGCGCCGATCACGCGCCAGCTCGGGCGCCTCTTCGACGAACCCGAACTGGGCCAGCTTGCCCACGTGATAGCTGATCGATCCGGGAGCCTCGTCGAGCAGGTCGCCGAGCATGCCCACGCTCTGCGGCCCCCGCACCCGCAGCTCGCCGAGCACCGCGATCCGGAGCGGATGAGCCAGCGCCCGCATCGCTTTCGGGTCACTGAGGTTGACCGTGCCGGCTCCGGAGCGGGGCGTTTCCGCCGTGCCTCCCGACTCCGGGACGGGACCGCCCACCGACCTGGTGGGGGGCGTCCTCAATTCCCCGCCGCCCTCACCGGACACGGTGACCTCGTGCGCCCCAGCCTCCCGGGGCGTCCCCTGTTCATCCCGCTCACTAGACCGCGCCATGAGATCATGGTACTTCCACAAGATTTCTTGTACAACACTCCTTGTTGATATTCCCCCGGCCACGTCGGCACGACGCACCCGGAACCTGCGGGCATGCTGGGCGGATGCCCGAAGGTGATGTGGTGCTGCGGACCGCGCGCCGGCTGCACGCCGCACTGGCCGGGCGGAAGCTGATCACCGCCGACCTGCGCTGGCCCTCCCTCGCCGACGAGAACCTGGTCGGGCTCGAGGTGCTCGAGGTCGTGGCTACCGGGAAGCACCTGCTCATGCGCCTGGAGCAGAACGCCACGCTGCACAGCCATCTGCGGATGGAGGGCTCGTGGCACGTCCACCGCACCGGCGAACCGTGGCGACAGGCGCGCACCGAGCACGAGATCCGGGCGATCCTGGCCAACCCGGAGTGGACGGCGATCGGCCACCACCTCGGCATGATGGATCTGGTCGCCACCGACCGCGAGCACACGCTGGTCGGCCATCTGGGCCTGGACATCCTCGCGCCCGGCTGGGACACCGCCATTGCCACGCAACGCGTGCGCGACCAGGGACAACGAGAAATCGGCCTGGTGCTGCTCGACCAGCGGGTGATCGCCGGGATCGGCACGTTCTTCATGAGTGAGGCGGCTTTCCTGCGGGGCGTGAATCCCTGGACGCCGACCGCCGAGGTCACCCGGCTCCCCGAACTCGTGCAGATGGCACACCGGTTGATGACGGTGAACGTCGACCGCGCCACCCAGGTCACCACCGGCAATGCGCGCAAGGGGCAGGAAGCGTACGTGCACGCCCGCTCGGGCCGGCCCTGCCGTCGCTGCGGCACCACGATCCGGGTCGCCCCGCTGGGCGAGCCCCCGACCGACCGACCGATCTTCTGGTGTCCCCACTGCCAGCCGGGGGTCGTCCCTACCGATGATGGACGCGCACGGCGCCCCTTGGGTGCGGTCCGTCGCGACGGCCCCGGCGTGCGTTCCGCCGCCCGCCGGCCCGGCCGGGCGCCCTACCGCCGCTGATCAGGTCAGCTCGTGCGGTGAACGCTCCCCTCGTGACCACGCAGTCCCCGGCCTGCCACCGGTTCCCCGAGCCAGGCACCCACCCCTCCGTGATCATGCAAAATCTTCCCCGAGTTCTAGAACTCCCTGAGTGAGAGTTCTAGAACTCCGGGGAGATTTTGCATGATCACGAACAAGGAGGGGGGAAGGGTCAGGGGTGGTGGTGGGCTGCCATCGCTGACCGGGCTGCGGCTCGGCCCTCCGGCACCGCTTGCGGATTCGCGCCAGCGGTGAGGAGGACGAGGGTGCCCTCGTAGAGCAGGTGCAGGTGGCCGCCGAGGACCGGGTCACCGGTGAGTATGTCGAACAGGGTGCGCATCCAGGCTTTCTCGGCGCGGATGACGGGGACGGCGGGGTGGTCGGTGTCGCCGAGTTCGGCATAGGCATTGACGAAGGCGCAGCCGCGTCGCTGGGGTCCCATCCATGCCTCCAGCACGTCGAAGACCGTCAGCACCTGGGACTCGCTGTCTGCGGGAGCGCTCTCGAGCCGGGCCAGCAGGTGCTCGCGCCAGCGGCCGGCCCGTTGCAGCAGGTACAGCCGCACGAGCGCGTCCTTGGAGCCGAACCGGTCGTAGAGGGTTTTCTTCGTTGTGCCGGCGGTCTCGGCGATCAGGTCCACCCCAACGGCCCGCACCCCGCGGTCGTAGAAGAGATCACCCGCCGCATCCAGAAGCCGCGTGCCCGCCTGGGTCATCACCGGCATCGGCGTCAGCACCGGACGTAGCGAGGCCGGCGTGGTCTCGTCGAGGGTCGTGGGTATCTGCAGCACAGGAGTTCTCCTCGTCGTCGGTGCACTGCGAGTATACCGACCGGTGTGGTTACCTGCCGCCATGGCTATCGGAAACCCTCTGTCGAACGCTGCGCTGCGTGGCTCCGCCATCGTCGCGGTGTGGAGTTCGGGCTTCATCGGGGCCGAGCTCGGAGCGCGGCACGCCGCCCCGGACACGCTGCTGACCTGGCGCTGCCTGGTGACTGCGGTCGTCCTGCTGCCCTGGGCCCTGCGCGCCGCCACCCGCCTGGACCGGCAGGAATGGATCCGCCAGGCCGTGCTCTCGCTGCTGTGCCAGTGTCTCTATCTGGGCGGCGTCTTCTGGGCCGCCTCGGCCGGGGTTCCGGCCGGCACCTCGGCCCTGATCGCCGCGCTGCAACCGGCTCTGGTGTTCACAGCCGCTGTCCTGCTGAACGCGCAGAGGCTTCAGGTCCGGCATCTGGCCGGACTGGTGCTGGGGACCGCCGGAGTGGCGCTGACCGCGGCCGGGGACCTGCGCGCCGGGGTCTCCGGGGTGGCCCTGCTCCTGCCCCTGCTGGCCATGCTGGCCCTGACCGCCGGAACCCTGCTGCAGCAACACTGGTCGGCGCCGCCCACCCCGCCGCTCATGCAGACCCTGGCCGTGCAGGCCGTTTTCACCGCGGGCTTCTTCACCGTCTACGCCGCCGGCGCGGGCCACCTGACGCCTCCCCTGACCGTGGGCTTCTGGATGGCCGTGGCCTGGTCGGTCGCGGCCGGCATCGGCAGCTACTGCCTCTACTACCTCGTCACCGCCCGCGACGGGGCGGCCCGCGCCAGCGTCCTGCTCTACCTGACGCCCGGGGCCACGGCCCTGTGGGCGGTGCCGATGTTCGGTCAGCCGCTGAGGATCTCGACGGTTCTCGGTCTGCTGATCAGTGCCGGGGCGGTCGTCCTGCTCGGTGTGGGCGATGACCCGGACGTCAGCACGGACACGAACGAAGGCCCGGAGCCGGCAGAACGCCCCGACGACCTACCCCGACAACCCCGGTCCACCCAGCGCCTCTGACCGCTTCCCCCTGTGCGTGATCAGGCAAGGTGGGCCAGGCAGCACAGAGGCAGCCTGCGGTGCGGCGAACCTGGCCACCGACGAAAACGGCACTGTCCCCGGACCCTGTGGTCCGGGGACAGTGCCGTTGGCAAAGCTCTGGGTTTATGCGGCTCCGGCCAGCTCGTCGGCCAGCCCGTCGGGAACGGTGTCGGGCACGCGGACGGCGGCGGGCACCAGGCTCTCGGCCGCGGCGACCCGTTCACTCACCTCGTGCAGCACCGAGGACAGCGGAACGGCGAGCGCTCCGCAGATCGAGGCCAACAGTTCGGACGACGCTTCCTTCTGTCCGCGCTCGACCTCGCTCAAATAGCCGAGGGAGACACGGGCCACCGATGACACCTCTCGCAGAGTGCGACCCTGCTGGCGCCTGGCATCACGGAGCACGTCGCCGATCTCCTGCCGTAGAAGCACCATGGCGCGCCCTCCTTTCTGTGGTCCTACCCTCGGCGCCCCGCCCGGAAGACGGGACTCGACGGTGTTGACACCATCTTGCCCCCGAACCGTTACGACCGTGTGGCCGACAGTCCGGCGTCCGTTCGTCTTGACGGACTGTTCTGTACCCCGGTCGTTCAGCGTGCGCGGATCGTGGGGACCGGCCGATGGACGTCGTGGTGGTTTTACCGTACCCCGCGGCACCGACAACGGTCGCGTAGGAGTCCGAACTGCGCGTGCCGAGACAGCGCTTTCGGACCGGTTGGCAGCTGGCGACATGTGAGCATCAACGGCAGACGAGGCCGTGGTGTTCCGGGGTTGAGGCTACCCGACTCATCTTTGATGGGCTCTTGACGAAAGGCACCCGGTGTGGCGCCGCCGGGCCCGTCTCAGCCGACGGCGTCGGCGAGGAGTTCGAGCACCCGGAGGGCGCTGCCCAGCCGCACAGCCGGGCGATCGCCGGGCAGGTCGAGCCGGACCACCCGCGCCGTGACCCCGTCGTGACCTACGACTGGGTAAAAGTGCTGATCAGTCGCAGGTTCATGATCACCGGACGGGTGGCCGGCGACGGCCACGAAGACCCGTCCGGCGGGTGCCCCGTCGGCCGGCCCGGGCCCCGCGACGCCGGTCGTGGCGATGCCGATATCGGCCTTCAGCAGGCGCCGGACACCGGTTGCCATCTGCGCCGCGACGTCCGGATCGACCGGGCCTTTCGCCGAGAGCAGATCCGGATCGACCCTCAGGACGTCTTTCTTGACCTCAGTTGCGTAAGCGACGACAGCCCCGCGCAGCACCGCCGACGCACCCGGAACCGCCACCAGAGAAGCCGAGACCAGGCCCCCGGTGAGGGATTCGGCGACCGCCAGGGTTCGCCCCTGTTCGCTGAGGGCTGAAACGATCCGGGCCGCGGCCCGGTCGACATCCGCAGCTGTGACGCCGGTCAGGACGGCCGTCCGGCCCGTCGCAGGCGCATGGCCTGGAACACGTAGTCCAGCCCGGTGATCATCGTCAGGGCGACGGCGATGCCCATGGCGGCGAACGACACCGGCTCCACCGCGTCGGGCAGCGGGCAGATCATCAGCAGGATCGCGACCGACTGGGCGACCGTCTTCACCTTGCCGCCCCTCGAGGCCGCCATCACGCCGTACCGGATCATGAAGAACCGCATGATCGTGATGCCGAGCTCGCGCACGAGCACGATCACCGTCACCCACCACCACAGCGACCCGATGATCGACAGCGAGATCAGCGCGGCACCGATCAGGGCCTTGTCGGCGATCGGGTCGGCGATCTTGCCCAGGTCGGTGACCAGACCACGGCTGCGCGCCAGGTCCCCGTCGATGCGATCGGTGATGATCGCAGCGGCGAAGGCCACGGTGGCCGCGATCCGCCAGCTGGTCTGCTGCCCGTCTTCGTGCAGCATCAGCACGGCGAAGAACGGCACCAGCACGATGCGCAGCCCCGTCAGCGCATTGGCGATGTTCCAGTTGCTGGGCGCCGTGGTCGTGGCGCTCACCCTGCTGAGATCACCGAGGCAGAAGTGGCGGACGTGACCGCATCGTCGGCCGGGACCGCGATCAGGTCGACACCCAGGGACTCGGTGACCACGGCGTCGATCCAGTCGCCCGGTGAAGCCTTCACGCCCGGCAGCAGCATCTGACCGTCGACCTCCGGGCCCTGATGGGCGGCCCGGCCGACGACCGTGTCCGGGTCGTCCTCGTCCACGCCCTCGATCAGCACCCGCACCCGCTCGCCGATGCGCTCCTCCGCCCGCTGGGCGGTGAGCTCCTCGACCAGGCCGGTGATGTGCGCGACCCGGGCGGCGATCTCCTCGTCGGGCAGCTTGCCCTCGAGCGTGGCCGCCTCGGTGCCGTCCTCGTCGGAGTAGCCGAACACGCCGACCACGTCGAGCCGGGCCTGCGTGAGGAAGCCCGCGAGCTCCTCGAACTCGGCCTCGGTCTCACCCGGGAAACCGACGATCACGTTGGAGCGGATGCCGGCCTGCGGACTGCGCTCGCGGATGCCGCGCAACAGGGTGGTGAAGTCGCCGGTGCTGCCGAAGCGGCGCATGCGGCGCAGCACGGTGTTGGCCGAGTGCTGGAACGAGATGTCGAAGTAGGGCGCCACACCCTCGGTGGCCGCGATCGCGTCGATCAGGCCGGGACGCAGCTCGGCGGGCTGCAGGTAGGACACGCGCACCCGGTCGATGCCGTCGATGGCCGCCAGCTCGGGCAGCATCGTCTCGAGCAGCCGCAGGTCACCGAGGTCCTTGCCGTAGGAGGTCGAGTTCTCGCTGACCAGGAACAGCTCCTTGACGCCCTGCTCGGCCAGCCAGCGGGCCTCGTTGACCACCTCGGCCGGGCGGCGTGAGAGGAAGGCGCCGCGGAAGGCCGGGATGGCGCAGAACGTGCACCGCCGGTCGCAGCCGGAGGCCAGCTTCAGCGGGGACCAGGGACGACCGTCGAGCCGACGGCGGATGACCCGCGGGCCACTGACCGGCGCCAGGCCGGTCGGCAGGTCGTCGATGATCACCGGGTCGGAGCTGTGCCCGGGCACGGCCACGTTGGCGGCGGAGCGCGCGGACGGCGTCAGCGGCAGCAGCGTGCGCCGGTCGACCGGCACGTGCGACTTCGGCTTCTCACCGTGCAGGATCGCGTCGAGGTGACTGGAGAGGTCGGCGTAGGAATCGAAGCCCAGCACCGCGTCGGCCTCGGGCAGCGAGTCGGCCAGCTGCTCGCCGTAGCGCTCGGCCATACAGCCCACGGCCACCACGGCCTTCGTACGGGCGGGGCTGTCTTTCAGCTCGGCGGCCTCCATCAGCACATCGATGGAGTCCTTCTTCGCCTGCTCGACGAAGCCGCAGGTGTTGACCACCGCGACGTCGGCATTCTCGGCGTCGTCGACGAGCTCCCACCCGGCTGCTGCCAGGCGGCCGGCCAATTCCTCCGAATCGACCTCGTTCCGGGCGCATCCCAGAGTGACCAGTGCGACGGAGCGGGTGTTGGAACGAGGGGCAACCACGCCCACAGACTACTGGCCGTTTCGGGGTCGCGGTTCTGCCCTGGTCAGATGCGCCCCGGATACCTCCTGAACGCCGGTGAGCGCCGGAGGGCCCCGGTCGTCCCGACCGGGGCCCTCCGAACTGCACCACCACCGGCGTCCACCCTCGTGCGGGCGCCGGTCAGCGCGTCCTCAATCTGTGGTTGATCAGGCGTTCTCGCTGAGCAGAGACCGCATCGAACGGGTCGGCTGGAGCCACGCACCACCGGCGGGCAGGTTGTCGAGCCGCACCCGCGGGAGCGGGGTGGTGAACGCGCCGGGCACGTCCTCCAGATCGACGAACCGGATCACGTCGGACTCCTGGGCGTAGCCCGCGACCTCGACGAACGACAGCACCGTGACGTCGACACCCTCACGGGCCAGCTCTTCGAGCGGCTCGTTGAAGTTCCGCCCGTCACCGCTGGCCACGACCAGACGGCGCAGCCGGTGCGTGCGGTGGCGCTCGGCGATGTGGGCCAGCATGTCGGCGTCCACGTCGTCGAGCGGGCCCAGCTTGGGCCGGGCGAAGACGGCGTAACCGAACGAGCGGATGGCCTCGACCCAGCCCCGCATGGTCGCGGCACCTCCGGGCGGCACGTTGGCGAACACCGCACCCTCGACCTCACGCTCACCCGCCTGCGCCAGCAGCCACTTCGCCACCGCGTCGAACCGGGGCCGGGACTGCGCCGAGGGACGGCCGCCGATCACGTTCGAGAGCGTCATGTCGATGTTGGGTGCGTCCCACACCAGAAGATCAAGCTCGGTGCCGCCCGGAATCAGGTCGTCCACCGAAGGGGGGGCGTCGTCGCCCATGTCATCAATCATCATCCATACCTGGTTCCCATAGATCTTCTACCCGCCCGGCATCGTCATCCGGCGGGGTCTCCCCCCGAATAAGGGCCAGCGTGCCAGGAAGATCGTCAGGTTTCACCAGGACGTCACGAGCTTTGCTGCCCTCACTCGGTCCCACTACGCCACGGGACTCCAGCAGATCCATCAGCCGGCCCGCCTTCGCGAACCCGACCCGCAGCTTGCGCTGAAGCATCGAGGTCGACCCGAACTGGGAGGTGACGATGAGTTCGGCAGCCGCGAGCAGCAACTCAAGATCGTCACCGATGTCCTCGTCGATCTCCCTGCGCACCGCCACGACGGCCACGTCTTCACGATAGACCGGCTGGAGCTGTTCCTTCACATGCTCGACAACCCGCTCGATCTCACTCTCGGTGACCCAAGCACCCTGCACGCGCATCGGCTTCGACGCGCCCATCGGCAGGAAGAGACCGTCACCCTGACCGATCAGCTTCTCCGCGCCGGGCTGGTCGAGCACCACCCGGGAGTCGGTGACCGAGCTGGTCGCGAAGGCCATCCGGCTCGGCACGTTGGCCTTGATGAGACCGGTGACGACGTCGACCGAGGGCCGCTGGGTGGCCAGCACCAGATGGATACCGGCAGCCCGGGCGAGCTGAGTGATGCGGACGATGGCGTCTTCGACGTCACGCGGAGCGACCATCATCAGGTCGGCGAGCTCGTCCACCACCACCAGCAGGTAGGGATAGGGCTGGAGCGCGCGGTCGCTGCCGGGCGGGAGCACCACGCTGTTGTTGCGGATGGCCTTGTTGAAGTCGTCGATGTGCTTGAACCCGAACGCCGACAGGTCGTCGTAGCGGGTGTCCATCTCCTTCACCACCCACTGCAGGGCCTCGGCGGCCTTCTTGGGGTTGGTGATGATCGGCGTGATCAGGTGCGGGATGCCCTCGTAGGCGGTCAGCTCGACCCGTTTGGGGTCGACCAGCACCATCCGGACCTCGTCCGGTGTCGAGCGCATGAGCAACGACGTGATCATCGAGTTCACGAAGGACGACTTACCGGCGCCGGTGGCCCCGGCCACCAGGAGGTGGGGCATCTTGGCGAGGTTCGCGATGACGAAGCCGCCCTCGACGTCCTTGCCCACGCCCATCACCATCGGGTGCTCGGAGCGCCGCGCCGTCTGGCTGCGCAGCACGTCGCCGAGCGCCACCGTCTCGCGGTCGGTGTTCGGGATCTCGATGCCGATCGCCGACTTACCCGGGATCGGCGACAGGATGCGCACGTCGGCGCTGGCCACCGCGTAGGAGATGTTCTTGCTGAGCGCCGTGACCTTCTCGACCTTCACGGCCTGGCCGACCTCGACCTCGTACCGGGTCACCGTCGGGCCCCGGCTGAAGCCGGTGACGTGCGCGTCGATGCCGAAGTCCTCGAACACCCGGGTCAGCGACTCGACCACCTTGTCGTTCGCCTCGCTCCGCTCCTTCGGCGGCGGGCCGGCGCTGAGGATGTCCGAGGGCGGCAGGTGATAGGTCACGTCGCCCGCGAGCAGCAACTGCTCCACCCGGCCGGGCAGCTGGGTGGTCTCCGGGGGCTCGGGCGGGGTGGAGGGCACCGGGGCGACGGGGACCGGCTGGGTGCGCTCGACCGGCGGGGGCGGCGGAGGTGGGGGCTTCTTGAGAGGGGTTCCCCGGCCCGCGTCGAGCAGATCCTGCAGGTCCACCTCGTTGACGTCACGGTCCCGGTCGGCCTGTTCCGCGGCATCGACGTCGAAGACGCGCTGCGCCTTGTTCTTGCGGACGCGGGCGGGCTGGGGTTCTTCCTCGTCGTCGGGTTTCAGGAGAGGTGTCGCGTAGGCCTCGTCGCCGTGCAGGGGGCCCTCGTCGTCGAAACGGCGGTTACGGCGGTTGCGGTGGTGCACGTCCTCGTCCGTGCCCATCCCGGTGAGCATGTCGTGCACGTACCGCAGGCGTTCCGGGATGGCGTAGACGGGAGTGGCGGTGACGACGAGGATGCCGAAGAACGCGAGCAGCAACAGGATCGGCACGGCGGCCCAGGCGCTCACCCCGGCGTTCAGCGGAGCGGAGGCCAGGTAGCCGATCATGCCGCCGGCGCCGCGCATCTCCCGCGCCCCGTCGGAGGGGCTGGGCAGGCCGGAGGCCAGGTGGGTCAGGCCGGTGGCGGAGACGACGATCGCGGTGGTGCCGATCGCCATCCGGTGCACCGAGGCCATCTCGTCGGGGCGGCGCATCACCAGCCAGCCGCCGATCAGCAGGAGGATCGGCAGGACCAGCGCGACCTTGCCGACGGTGCCGGCGGCGACCGCGTGTACGGCCACGCCCAGGTTCCCCGGCAGGCCCCACCATTCCCGCGAGGCGACCACGATCGCGGCGGCGACGAGGATGAAGCCGACGCCGTCGCGCCGGTGGTCCGGATCGAGGTCCCGGGCGCCCTGCCCGACGGCCCGGGCTCCCCCACCGATCAGATGCGCGACGCCCAGGTAGACGCTGCGGACCATCCGGAAGGGGAGGGACGGGCGGGACGCGGCGGTGCGCCGGGCCGGCGCCCTCGTGGTGCCCCGGGCGGCCGGCTTCGCCGCGGCCTTCGTGGTGGTCTTCGACGTGGCCCGGGGCTTGGTGGTGCGGCCCTTGGACGCAGCGGTCCCGCGGCCCCGGCCCGACGCACTCCGGGAGGCATTCGAGCGTGCCGAACTGCCGCCAGATGTGGACGTACGGGTCGCCATGGTGGCGAGGTTACGCGATAGGCACGTCCGATCACGGGTGCAACGCCGAGCGTCACGGTCAGCGGCGGCGGCCCGCCGCCGGGTAGTTCTCCGGGGCCCGCAGTCAACTCTTTACCCGTCCGAGACGGACACACCGCCCCTGTGCGTTACCCGCTCGCGCCCGTCCCCTCTACATTCAGGGGCGTGCCGGCCCAGCAGGAGTGGATCGACGCCGAACCGGGGAACAGCCCGGCCCGGACGTCCCACGACCACCCGTTCACCCGTCCGGCCCTCTTCGTGATCGTGCTCGTCGCGATCGCCCTCATCGCCGGGGTGGTCGGGGTCCGGCGGCTGACACCCGACCCGGTGCCCACCTACCCCGCGCAGGCCGACCAGAACGGCTCGTCCACCTGCACCGACCCGTCCGCGAACCAGCAGTGGCGGGTGTCGTGGACCGTGTCCGACCGGACCGGGGTGCTGCCCACCGCGATGGCGGTGCGCACGCTGCCCGACGGCGCCTGGACCGACCGCGGCGCCGACCAGTGGCAGCTGCGCTGGAACCAGGCCCCGG
This sequence comes from Kineosporia mesophila, assembly GCF_021129235.1. GTDB lineage: Bacteria > Actinomycetota > Actinomycetes > Actinomycetales > Kineosporiaceae > Kineosporia > Kineosporia mesophila. The sequence continues at coordinate 70,321 of NZ_JAJOMA010000025.1, read as the reverse complement.
CCGAGGTGGCCGGAACCGACTTCGCCTGGGACCACTCCCTGACCGCCCCGCTGTCCGGCCTCTCACAGGTCGCGATCTCGGCCTCGCTGTCGCCGCGGTTCGTCACCCCGGACGGCGCCTGCACGGTCTACGCCGCGGCCTACGGGCCCGGCGCCGCCGGTCGCGGGTCGGTCGCGGTGGTCGGTGACAGCCTGATCGCCCAGCTGATCCCCTCCAACGGCACCGAGTTCGGCTCGTCCGGGGCCACGGTCTCCCCGATCCCGGGTGAGCCGACGGAGTCCCCCTCCCCCTCGAGCACGTCGACCGCGCAGGCCACGGTCGGCACCGCCGGCTCGGGACCCCTGGTGTCCCGGCTGACGTCGGAGGGGCTGCGGCCGCAGGTGGACGGGCAGGGTGGGCGCCGCTGGGTGGTCGCCCAGGAGACCTCCGACGCGCTGGACCTGGCCAACGGCACCATGCTCGACGAGCTGCGGGGGCTGCGGGAGGCCGGCACCGTGGTCGTGGCGCTGGGCACGAACGACTCCACCTACGCCAGCCTCGCCCCCAACGACGCGCAGTTCGAGGTCCGGCTCAGCTGGACCCTGTCGAAGTTGCAGGCGACGCTCGACGAAATGGCCCAGCACGGTCACTGCACCGTGCTGGTCAGCATGGCCAGCCAGGGCAAGAGGTACGCGGGCACGCCCCGGGGCAACCGGTTCGAGCTAGCCGCGGCCCGGATCAACGCGGTGCTGCGCTCCAACGCCGAGTCCCAGCCGCGCCTGGCCTTCTACGACTGGGGCACACAGGCCGACCAGCACGCGCTCGGCACGGCGGACGCCTGGTTCGGCGCCGACACCATCCACCTGTCACCGGCCGGGATCCCGATCTACGTCAAGGCCCTCGGCGACGCCGCGGACCTGGGCTGCGGATAGGCCTGCCACCTCGACGGCCAGGTCGGCGGCGAACGCGGCGTTGTTGCGGATCAGAGCCACATTGGCGGTCAGGCTGCGCCCGCCGGTGAGTTCGCTGACGCGGGCCAGCAGGTAGGGCGTCACGTCCTTGCCGGTCACGCCCTGCCCGTCGGCGTCGGTCAGGGCCTGCTCGATGATGCCGTCGATCTCGTCCGGGGCCAGGGCATCGGCCTGAGGGATCGGGTTGGCGACCAGCACTCCCTGCGCCAGGCCGAGCCGGCGTTGCGCGTCGACGAGCCGGGCCAGGTCGGCCGCCGTCTCCACGCGGTGCGCGACCGGTAGGCCGCTGGTGCGGGAGAAGAACGCCGGGAACTCGTGCGTGCCCACGCCGACCACCGGCACCCCGTACGTCTCCAGCACCTCCAGGGTCTTCGGGAGGTCGAGGATCGACTTGGCCCCCGCGCAGACCACGGTCACCGGGGTACTGCCGAGCTCGATCAGGTCGGCGGAGATGTCGAAGGTCTGGTCGGCGCCCCGGTGCACACCACCGATGCCGCCCGTGGCGAAGACGCCGATACCGGCCTGCGCCGCGACGTACATCGTGGCGGCGACCGTCGTGCCCGCCGTGGCCCCGGTCGCGATCAGGGCGGCGAGGTCGCGGCGGGAGGCCTTGGCCACGTCACCGGGCCGGGCCAGGTTCTCCAGCGCGGCGTCGTCCAGCCCCGCCCGCAGCCGGCCCCTGATCAGGGCGATGGTGGCGGGCACGGCGCCGTGCTCACGCACGACCTGCTCGACGGCCCGGGCCGTGGCCAGGTTCTGCGGGTAGGGCATGCCGTGGCTGATGATCGTCGACTCCAGCGCCACCACGGCCTTTCCCTGCGACAGGGCGGCGGCGACCTCGTCGCCGACATCGAGAAAGGGGTGACGGCCGGCGAACTCGGAGAAAGAGGTCACCCGACGAATCCTCCCCCGCCGGCGGGGTCGTGCCAAGGCTTTCCCCAGGTCTCCGGGAGTCAGGAGATCCAGAACTCCGGGGACGCTCTGCCTGATCACGAATGGTTGAGGACGCACGATGGAGGACGCGCGTCACCTGCGGTTCGCGGTCAGGGGTGCGGGAGCACGCTGAACTCGCTCTCGACCGTTCTCGCCGCGCGCTGAGCACCCCGGTGCGCAGCACTCACCAGGTCGAGGCCCTCGACCAGGGCGGCCAGGGTGCCCGCGACCATCGCGTCGCCGGCACCGGTCACGTCGATCGGGGTGGCGGGGACGGCCGGGAGCTGGACCATCACCCCGTCACCGGCCACGACCACGCCGTCGGCGCCGCGGGTGAGCAGCACGGACTGTGCTCCCGCGTCGAGCAGGCGCCGGGCCAGCACGGGATCGTCGTCATCGGCGGGCAGACCGTGGTGCGTCAGCCAGGCCCGGGCCTCGTCACGGTTGCAGCTGAGCAGGGTCAGTCCGGTCAGATCGCGCGGCAGCCGGATCACCTTGTGGGTCGAGACGGCGTCGAAGACCACGGGCAGATCGCGGCCCAGGGCCTCGGCGACCACCGCGGAACTGAGGTTCCCGTCGCAGAAGACCCACGCGTCCTTCATCGGGGGCCACGCGGAGCGCAGGTGCTCGACGGTGATGCCGTCGAGCACCTCCATCGCGGCGGCGCCGATGGTCAGATCACCGCCGGGTTCGAGCAGGGCCACGTACTGCGCGGTCGTCCGGCCCGCCAGCACGGCGACGTGCTCGGTCCCGATGCCGCGCTCGCGGGACAGCTCGAGCAGCACCGCACCCGGCGCGTCGTCACCGACGGCCGACAGCAGGCTCACGGGAACACCCAGCACCGCCAGGTTCTCCGCGACGTTGCGGGCCACCCCGCCCAGCGAGGTGACCCCGGTGCCCGGGTTGGACGTGCCGACGACGGACGGCGCGGTGAAACGGATCTTGAGATCCACCACCGCGCCGCCGGCGCACAGCACCTGGGTGATGTCAGGCCTCGATCACCAGGGGAATGATCATCGGACGACGGCGGTAGGACTCGTTCACCCACCGGCCGACGACACGGCGCACGATCTGCTGGAGCTGGTGCGTGTCGGTGTTGGTGCCGTTGTTCGCCGCGTCGCGCAGGGCGTCGACGATGCGGGGACGGACCTTGTCGAACACGGCCTCGGTCTCGGCGAAGCCCCGGGCATGGATCTCCGGCCCGGCCACCACCTTGCCGCTGGTCGGGTCGACCACCACGATGATGGAGATGAAGCCCTCCTCACCGAGGATGCGGCGGTCTTTCAGGTCGGCCTCGGTGATCTCGCCGACGGTGGAACCGTCCACGTAGACCATGCCGCACTCGACCTTGCCGACGACCGCGGCCTTGCCGTCGATCAGGTCGACGACCACACCGTCTTCCGCCACCAGCACGCGCTCGCGCGGGACGCCGGTCTTGACGGCCAGCTCCGCGTTCGCCACCAGGTGCCGCATCTCGCCGTGCACCGGCATGACGTTCTTCGGCCTGATGATGTTGTAGCAGTACAGCAGCTCGCCGGCGCTGGCGTGGCCGGAGACGTGCACCCGGGCGTTGCCCTGGTGCACGACCTTCGCACCGAGGCGGGTCAGCCCGTTGATCACGCGGAAGACCGAGTTCTCGTTGCCGGGGATGAGGGACGAGGCGAGCACCACGGTGTCGCCCACCCCCACCTCGACGCGGTGGTCGCGGTTGGCCATCCGGGACAGCGCGGCCATCGGCTCACCCTGCGAACCCGTGCACATCAGCACGACGCGCTCGTCGGGCAGGTCGCCCACGGCCTTGATGTCGATCAGGACGCCCGGCGGCACGTTCAGGTAGCCCAGGTCACGGGCGATGCCCATGTTGCGCACCATGGAGCGGCCGACCAGGGCCACCCGGCGGTTGTGCGCGTGCGCGGCGTCGAGGACCTGCTGCACCCGGTGCACGTGCGAGGCGAACGAGGCCACGATGATGCGGCGCTCGGCCGCGCCGAACACCGAGTTCAGGACCGGCGTGATCTCCCGCTCGGAGATCGTGAAGCCCGGCACCTCGGCGTTGGTGCTGTCCGGCATGAACAGGTCGACGCCGGCCTCGCCCAGGCGGGCGAAGGCGCGCAGGTCGGTGATCCGGCCGTCCAGCGGCAGCTGGTCCATCTTGAAGTCACCGGTGTGCAGCACGGTGCCGGCGCTGGTCTTGACGGCGACCGCGAGCGCGTCCGGGATCGAGTGGTTGACCGCGACGAACTCGCACTCGAACGGACCGAAGGTCTCGGTCTGCCCCTCCTTCACGGCGAGCGTGATGGGGGTGATGCGGTGTTCCTTCAGCTTCGCCTCGACCAGGGCCAGGGTGAGCTGGGAACCGATCAGCGGCAGGTCGTTCTTCAGGCGCAGGAGGTACGGCACGGCGCCGATGTGGTCTTCGTGGCCGTGCGTGAGCACCACGGCGACCACGTCGTCGAGGCGATCGGCGATGTAGGAGAAGTCGGGCAGGATCAGGTCGACGCCGGGCTGGTGGTCCTCGGGGAAGAGGACTCCGCAGTCGACGATCAGGAGCTTGCCCTTGTGCTCCAGGACGGCCATGTTGCGGCCGACCTCGCCCAGGCCGCCGAGAGCGACGACGCGCAGCGCGCCGTCTTTCATGGGCTTGGGCAGGCCGAGCTGCTCGTTCGGGGTCTTGTTCACGCGGTCACCTCGCGGCAGGCGCCATTACCGGCGCGCTGCTGTGAGGCACCGGTCTCAATTGCCAGGTTCAAAGAAGTTTTGCCTCCTCGAGGTCGCTGCGCAGCAGCGCTACCTCCTCGTTCGTCGCCGCCGTCTGCGGCAGTCGTACTGTTCTGTTGGGCAGTACACCCATGAGTTCCAGGGCGGCCTTCGCCATCACCGCGCCCTGTGCGCGGGTCATGACGCCACGGACCGCAGGCAGTACCTCGGAGTTGATCCGTCGCGCGGTGACCAGGTCACCTGCGTCGACGGCCTCGACCATCCGCCGGTACTGCGCGGCCGCGACATGGCCGACCACACTGATCATGCCGGAGCCGCCGATGCTGAGCCAGGGCAGGTTCAGCTGATCGGAGCCCGAGTACACCTCGAGACCCGTCCGGTCGAGCAGCCAGGACCCGGCGTACAGGTCGTCCTTGGCGTCTTTCACCGCGACGATGCGCGGGTGCTCGGCCAGCCGCAGGAGGGTCTCGGTCTGGATCGGGATGCCCGACCGGCCCGGGATGTCGTACAGCATCACGGGCAGCCCGGTCGCGTCGGCGACCGCGGTGAAGTGCGCGGTCAGGCCGGCCTGCGAGGGCTTGGAGTAGTAGGGCGTCACGGCCAGCAGGCCGTGGGCCCCGGCCTTGGCGGCCTGACGGCTCAGCTCGAGGGTGTGGGCCGTGTCGTTCGTGCCGATGCCCGCGATGATCACCGCGCGCTCCCCCACCGCCTCCACGACCGCCCGCAGGAGCTGCTCCTTCTCCACGTCGCTCGTGGTGGGCGACTCGCCGGTGGTGCCGGAGACCACCAGGGCGTCGCACCCGTCGTCGATCAGGTGCGTCGCCAGGTGCTGGGCGGCGTCCAGATCGAGTTCCCCGGTGTCGGTGAGGGGCGTGACCATGGCCACGCCGACAGAACCGAACGAACGGGTGACAGGTTCCACGGGCATGGCGCCAAAGGTACCGGGCGCGGGGGCCTGTTCGATGACGGCCGCCCGGGGGCTCGCTGTCACGGTGAGCAGCCGCCCAGCGTCACCGGGTTCGCGGGAAGCGACGGGCACCGTCCGCGGTCCCCGGCCATCCGCGCACCGTAAGTGCTCCTGCCCACCCTCCGCGACGACCGGAGGATGCGAGGTGCGCCGCCGGGCCGGACCGCAAATCCGGCACCCCGGACCGGACCGCGCCGACAGTGAATATTCCCGGGGCGTGCGGCAAAACAGTGAGTCCCGACGCTGGCTCGCTCGGGGGTTCGAGCAGCGTCGGGACCCGCCAGGCTCATCGGTCTGCCACGCAGGGATGTTACGGAAACCGCCGAGAAGTGATGCGGGTCACATGGCAATTCGTAGTACACGGTTCCCTCCCCCACGCTGCGTGATTGATTACCGGCGACGGTACGTGATGAACCGATATCGGATGCCCGTTCTTGACTCCAGCCAGTCACCGGCATCCGGCGCCCATCCGGGACCGGTCTCCGGGGCGTATGTATCGCCGGCTGGGTCCAGGTCGACCTCGGTGACCACGAGCTGGTCGGCGGCCGGCAGGTACTCGGCGTAGACCGCTCCCCCGCCGATCACCCAGACGTCACCGTCACCGGCCAGCTCCCGGGCCTGCCGCGCCGTGTGGGCCACGACCGCGCCGTCGGCCTTCCACGACGGGTCACGGGTGATCACCACGTTGACCCGATCGGGCAGGGGACGGAAGCGTTCGGGCAGGGAGTCCCAGGTGGCACGACCCATGATCACGGCGCACCCCCGGGTGAGACGGCGGAAGTTCGCCTGGTCTTCCGGGACGTGCCAGGGGATGTCGCCGTCGCGCCCGATCACCCCGCCGCGGGCCTGCGCCCAGATCAGCGAGAGCGTCACACCGCCACCTTCCCGCGGATCAGCGGGTGCGGGTCGTACCCGACCAGCTCGAGGTCTGCGTAGGTGTACTCGAAGAGGCTCGCGGCCTTGCTGACCTTCAGTTCGGCGAACGGACGCACGTCACGACCCAGCTGTTCGGTGACCTGATCAACGTGGTTGTCGTAGATGTGGCAGTCGCCGCCGGTCCAGATCAGCTCGCCCGGGACCAGGCCGGTCTGCTGGGCGACCAGGTGCAGCAGCAGGGCGTAACTGGCGATGTTGAACGGCACGCCGAGGAACAGGTCGGCGCTGCGCTGGTAGACCTGCACGCTCAGCTCGCCGTTCGCGACGTAGAACTGGAAGAGCAGGTGACACGGCGGCAGCGCCATGTTCTCGATCTCGGCGACGTTCCAGGCCGACACGATCATGCGGCGCGAGTCGGGGTTGGTGCGGATGGTCTGCACCAGGTCGGCGATCTGGTCGACGTGGCCGCCCTGCGGCCTGGGCCACGAGCGCCACTGCACGCCGTACACCGGGCCGAGCTCACCCTCCGGGGAGGCCCACTCGTCCCAGATGGTGACGCCGTTCTCGTGCAGCCAGCTGATGTTCGAGTCGCCGCGCAGGAACCAGAGCAGCTCGACCGCCACCGATTTGAAGTGCACCTTCTTCGTGGTGATCAGCGGAAAGCCGTCGCTCATGTGGAAGCGCATCTGGTGACCGAAGACGCTGCGCGTGCCGGTACCGGTCCGGTCGGACTTGGTGACGCCGGTGGCCATCACGTGCCTGAGCAGGTCTTCGTACTGCGTCGACTTCATGGCTGGGATCGTACGCGGACCCACCGACAGTTCCGGTGAGCCTTCCCGGGTCAGGCCGGGACGACCTGGACGCCCTCGTCGGTCACCACGAAACGCACCGCGGAGAGGTCCTTCACCACGGCCTCGGCCTCCAGCGCGTCGGCCGGGTGCGTGGTCGCGAGCGCGAGCCGGGCGGCACCGGCGTCCCGGCCGGAGGCCAGGCCGGCCGGGGCGTCCTCCACCACCAGGCAGTCCGAGGCGTCCACCCCGAGCCGCCGCGCCGCCAGGAGGTAGGGCTCTGGATCGGGCTTGCCCACCTTCACCATGTCCGCGGTCACCAGTACCTGCGGCGGGACCAGGCCGGTGACCCCGATCCGGGCCAGGGCCAGGTCGCGCACGCAGGAGGTGGCGATCGCCGAACGGCCCGAAGGAGCCAGCGCGGCCAGGGCGCCGGCGGCGCCGGGCAGGACCACGATGCCCTCGACGTCCTGGGTCTCGATCTCCTCGATCCGCCGGACGGCGGTCTCCCACTGTTCCTCGGGCAGGAACCGGGTCACGATCTGCGCCGCCGGAATGCCGTGCCAGCTGCCGAAACCGGTCAGGTGGACGCCGAACTCGTCGGCCCAGCGCAGCCAGGAACGCTCCACGGCGGGGGTCGAGTCGATCAGCGTGCCGTCCATGTCGAACAGGACGGCGGAGAAGGTGCGCCCGGTCAGCGAGCCCAGGGAAACGGTGTCGGCCACGGAGCCAGACTAGCCAGCGCCCCAGAACTGTCGGTGCCGGGTGGAATGATGTCTCACATGGCATCGAACGTCCTGGTCCGGCCCGCCCACGGCGGCGATCCCGCCGTCATCGGCTCCATCCAGGCCCGCGCCTGGGGGCTGGCGTACGCGAGTCTGCTGCCCGCGCCGGCCCTGGCCGCGCTCAACCCCGAAGAACTCACCCCGGTCTGGCGGGAGGCGGTGCTGCGGCCGCCGAGCCCGAAACACGGCGTGTTCGTGGCCGTCTCCGACGACCTGGTGATCGGCTTCGCCGCGGTCGCGCCGAGCGACGACAAAGACGCGACCGAAGGGGTCGGCGCCCTGGGCGTGCTCGCGGTCGATCCCGGGCACCAGCGCGAGGGGCACGGCTCGCGGCTCCTGGCGGCGGCGGTCGACCATCTCCGGGGTCACGGCCTGACCTCGATGACGGTCTGGGTCCCCGAGGCCGACGAGCCCCGCGCCACCTTCTTCGCCTCCGCCGGCATGGTCGCCGACGGCGCCCGCCGCTCGTTCGCCGGCGCCGACGGGGCCACGGTCACCGAGGCGCGCTACAGCGCGGACATCGCGGAGTCCGCGGGTGGCTGAGCCCGGTCCGCGGGTGACTGAGCCCGGTCCGCGGGTGACTGAGCCCGGTCCGCGGGTGACTGAGCCCGGTCCGCGGGTGGGCAGTGCGACACCGGGCCATGATGGACGTGCGCGGCCCACCTTTCGCGCGTCCCGCGCCGGCACCCAGCACCTGGACCACTGCGCGGAACCGACTCGTTCCACGAGTATCTCTCCGGTGACACCTCCTGTCTGGGCCGTAGTCCTGGCCGGTAGAACTTTCCCGCTCCCTGCCCACCCCACGGCCCTCCCCCGATGACCAGCCGGCCCCCTTCCCACCCGGCGGCCACGACCACCGGGCCGGGTGCGTCCTCTGCCGCGCGTCTCACCGGGATCGACATCGCCCGGTCGTTCGCGCTGTTCGGGATGATGGCCACACACGTGCTGTCCGGCAGCGGGTCGGACACGGGGGCGATGGGCGTGGTGCACGACATCGCCGGGGGGCGGGCGGCGGCGCTGTTCGCGGTGCTGGCCGGGCTCGGGCTGGCCCTGGCCTCCGGGGGTGACCGGCCGACGGCGGAGAAGGTCTCGCGGGTCCGGCGCACCACGCTCGTGCGGTCGGGGGCGCTGGTCGCGCTCGGCCTGACGCTGGGGCTGGTCGACACGCCGGTCGCGATCATCCTGGCCTACTACGGGCTGCTGTTCCTGGCCGCGGTTCCGGTGCTGGCCCGGGGTGCGCGGGCTCTCGCGGTGGCAGCCGTGCTCTGCGCGGTGGTGACGCCGGCGATCAGCTACTGGTTACGAGGCGCGGGAGGTCTGGACGAGCACTCCGGCAGCAACCTGTCCTGGCGCTCGCTCACCGATGTGGCCTCGGTGGTCCGGCATCTGCTGCTGACCGGTTACTACCCCGTGCTCACCTGGACCACTTACCTTTTCGCGGGCCTGGCGATCGGCCGGCTGGCCCTGCGGAGTCCTCGTGTCGCCGGGGCCGTGGCGGCGACCGGCGCCGCGCTGGCGGCCGGGGCCTGGCTGGTGTCGGAGTTCGCGGTCCGGGCGGGCGGGGGCTTCGCCACACTGGTGACCGGCGACCTGCTGAGTCGTTACTCCGCCGACGGGCAGACACCGAACGACGGGTTCTACGGCACCACGCCGGTCAACGACCCGTGGTGGTTGCTCGTGCGGGTGGCCCACAGCGGCTCGATCACCGACCTGGTGCACACCACGGGCACGTCCATGCTGGTCATCGGCCTGACCCTGCTGACCGTGCACGCCCTGGGCCGTCGCGGTGAGATCCCGGCGATCGCCCGGGTGCCGCTGCACATGCTGGCCGCCGCCGGCTCGATGACGCTGACCCTCTACTGCCTGCACGTGCTCGCGGTCGGGTTCAACAGCGGCAGTGACCTCGTGCCGCCGTGGCCCTACCTGGTGCTGAACGTGGTCGGGGCGATCGTCATCGCCCTGCTGTGGGGTGCGCCCCGGCGCCGCGGCCCGATCGAAGACGCGATCGCGACGGCGGCGGCCGGGACGGTCACCAGCTACAGGTAGTTCTCAAGTCCCTGCACCAGGCCCGGGCGGTCGGCGATCTGGCGCACAGCCAGCAGCACGCCCGGCATGAACGAGATCCGGTCGAAGCTGTCGTGGCGGATCGTCAGCTGCTCCCCCGGGTTACCGAGCAGCACCTCCTCGTGGGCCACCAGGCCCCGCAGGCGCACCGAGTGCACGCGCACGCCGTCGACGTCCGCGCCACGGGCACCGTCGAGGGCCGACGTGGTGGCGTCCGGCGACGGCGCCAGCCCGGCTTCGCTCCGCGCCTCGGCGATCTTCGCGGCGGTGTGCCGGGCCGTGCCGGAGGGGGCGTCGGCCTTGTTCGGGTGGTGCAGTTCCACCACCTCGACCGACTCGAAGTGCCGGGCCGCCTCGGCCGCGAAGCGCATGAGCAGCACCGCGCCGAGCGCGAAGTTCGGCGCCAGCAGAACCCCGGTGGACGGCGACTTCTTCAGTGCCGCACGCACCTTCGCCAGACCTTCCGCGGTCCAGCCGGTGGTGCCGACCACCGCGTGCACGCCCTGCTCGACACAGGTGGCGACCACGTCGTCCACACCGTCGGGCGGGGTCATGACGACCGCGACGTCGGCTCCCTTGATCCCGGCGAGAAGATCGTCACCCCGGCCGATCCGCGCACTGAGCGTCAGATCTCCGGCGGCCTCCACCGCTTCGCAGGTGGCCTTGCCCATCCGACCGGCCGCGCCGATCACTGCTACCGCTGTCACGAGGGCGAAGGTACCAGCGGCCGACGGACGGCAGCACGATCACGGCGGTCGCGACGGACCCCGGCCCGCCGCCATCGCTTACTAGCCATGGCTACTATCGCCATGTACCGTGAATTCATGGCGCCCCCGGAACCCGTCCACCCCCACGGCCACCTGATCTGGCGGCTCTCCCTGCGCTGGCGGGTAGCCGTCGACCGGGCCCTGACCTCACTCGGCCTGACCCACGCCCAGTACGTCGCCCTGTCCTCGCTCTCCGCCCTGAGCGCCGACGGCGGTGCGCCCAGCCAGCGCGTTCTCGCCGACCACACCGGGCTGGAGCCGCTCTACGTCTCCAAACTGGCGCGCGGGCTCGAGGCGACCGGGCTGATCGTGCGGGAGCCCGATCCGGCCGACACCCGGGCGGTCCGGCTATCCCTCACCCCTCAGGGGGCCGAGGTCACGGCGAGGTCCGTGGACGTCGTCCGGCAGCTCGTCGCCCAGTTGCTGGAACCTCTCGGTGGCGCGGAAAGCCCTCGCGCCCAACAGTTCCGCGAAGACCTCAGCACCCTGCTCGGCCCAGACCCCGACCCCGACCCGGCACCCGAAGGAGCAGCACCATGAGCACTGCCCTCACCGGTCAGCACATCGGCCGTGCCCACTACGCCGTCCGCGCCCTGCTGGAGAGGAAACTCGCCCCGGCCGGATTCGGCTTCGAGACCTGGATCCCGCTGAATGCCGTCGGCACCGGCGGCCCGATCCCGCAGCCCGACCTGATCGCCTTCGTCACCGGCGGGCTCAGGATCAGCGAGCAACGGGCCCGCGACGGCGTCACCACACTGATCGAGGCCGGGTATCTCGCTACGGACGAGAAGCACGCGCTCGCCCTCACCGACTCCGGGCGGCAACTCTGGACCCGGATCAGTGACGAGGTCAGGCCCGTCACCAGCTACCTGTTCGATGGTTTCACCGAGGCCGAGAAGGCCACGGCGGCAAGCGTTCTGCTCAAGGTCACCGAGCGGGCGGACGCCGCGCTCGGGTGACCAGGGAAGTGGGGGCACCTCCCGGCCGGAGGCGGGGGATCGCCTGACGACGAACCGGAAGGTGCCGACCTTCAGGCGACAGGCGCCTACGGCAGGGCGACGTCCGGGGTGGACGCGGCGATCGCGGCCTCGCGGCTGGTGTCTTTCAGGGCCACGCCGGAGCGGCCCAGCTGACGGGCCCCGGCGATCAGGCCACCGATCACCCGGGCCGCGGCCTCGTACGGCAGACCGCCCGGGCTGTGGATGTTCGAGACACAGTTACGGTCGGAGTCCGGGCGGCCCGGTTCCGGGTGGTGGGTCAGGTAGACGCCCAGGCTGTCCGCCACCGACAGGCCGGGACGTTCACCGATGAGCACGAGCACCGTCTTCACACCGAGGGCCGCGCCGATGTGATCTCCCAGGCCGACCCGGGCCTGGGTGGCGATCACCGGCGGGGCCAGGGTGAAGGTCGCGGGCAGGGCCTCGACCAGCGCCTTGAGCAGAGCCGGGCCGTGGGTCTGCAGGGCCCGGGCGGAAAGACCGTCCGCCAGGACGAATCCGACGTCCGCACCGGTCGCGGGCAGACCCGCGAGATCCCGGGGCAGCCGGCCCCGGTCGGGCCGCCGGAGGTACTCCGCACGGTTCGCCGCCCGGCTCGTCACCACGACCGGAGCACCGAGCCGAGCCCTCCCGGGCTCCCCCTCGATCACCGGCGCTCTGACCGCGCCGGTGCCAGCGTCGTCCTCAATTCCCGCACAGACGCCCGAACGCACCAACTCACCCACCAGTGCGTCCACGTCCAGCGGATCGTGCACCGCATCCCGCGCCACCGCATGGGCCAGCCGGAACTCCAGCACCCGCGAGGTCGGCATGCCGTCACCGGCGCGGCCGAGCCCGATCCGGGCCTGGGTGGTCGCGCGCAGCTCGTCCCAGAAGTCCGTCACCGCGACACTCCCGTCAGGGCCCGCAGAGCGGAGGACGACGCCTCGACCGGCAGCACCCGCCCGTCGTCGTCCATCATCTGCATCTTCCGCAACCAGGCCTCGAACTCCGGCGCGGGACGCATCCCGAGTGCCTGCCGGGTGTAGAGCGCGTCGTGGAACGACGTGCTCTGGTAGCCGAGCATCACGTCGTCGGCCCCGGGGACCGCGATGACGAACGAGCAACCGGCGACGCCGAGCAGGGTCAGCAGGGTGTCCATGTCGTCCTGGTCGGCCTCGGCGTGGTTGGTGTAGCAGACGTCGACGCCCATCGGCAGGCCGAGCAGCTTGCCGCAGAAGTGGTCTTCCAGCCCGGCCCGGATGATCTGCTTGCCGTCGTACAGATATTCCGGGCCGATGAAACCGACCACGGTGTTGACAAGCAGCGGCTTGTACTCCCGGCACACCGCGTAGGCCCTGGCCTCAAGGGTCTGCTGATCCACGGGCCGGTCCCCCACACCCCGGTGGGCGTCTGCCGACAGCGCCGAGCCCTGCCCGGTCTCCATGTACATGACGTTCTTGCCGACCGTCCCCCGCCCCAGCGACAACCCCGCCTCGTAGCCCTCCTTCAGCATCGACAGCGAGACCCCGAACCCCTCGTTCGCCGCCTGCGTACCCGCCACCGACTGGAACACCAGGTCGACCGGCACCCCCGCCTCGATCAACCCGATGGTGGTCGTCACGTGCGTGAGAACGCAGGTCTGCGTGGGAATTTCGTACTCCGAGCGGATCCCGTCGAGCAGGTGCAGCAGATCGGCGCAGGTCTGCGGCGAGTCCCCCGCCGGATTCACGCCGATCACCGCGTCACCACACCCCAGCAGCAGCCCGTCGAGGGTCGCGGCGGCAATGCCCCGCAGGTCGTCGGTGGGATGGTTGGGTTGCAACCGGGTGGCGAGCCGGCCCGGCAGCCCCACGGTCGACCGGAACGCCGTGGTCACCCGGGTCGCCTTCGCCACCGCGATCAGGTCCTGGTTCCGCATGAGCTTGCTGACGGCCGCGACCATCTCCGGGGTCAGCCCGGGGGCGAGCGCGCCCATCACCGAACCCGCTTCAGGACGCGGCGCCAGCTCCAGCAGCCAGTCCCGGAACGCTCCCACCGTCAGCGACCTCACCGGCTCGAACGCCACCGCGTCGTGCGTGTCGAGAATGAGCCGCGTGACCTCGTCCGTCTCGTACGGCACCAGCGGCTCTTCGAGAAACTGCGAAAGGGGGACGTCTGCCAGCGCCAGTTGCGCTGCCACCCGCTCGGCATCGCTGCCGGCGGCGCATCCGGCCAGCTCGTCACCCGAGCGCGCCGGCGTGGCCTTCGCCATCAGCTCGACCAGCCCGTCGAACCGGTACGTCGTGCCCCTGCTCGTCTGCGTGTAAACGCTCATGGCACGCCCTCATCCGTCTGTTTACCGCATCCCATCACCGGGTGCCGACATCGTCAACGAACGGGCCGTTTCGGTCATGGGTCGCTGTGTTTCGCGAGCCGGCGAACCCCTCAGGACAGCAGCGGCTGCGAGGGCCCGGGCGCGACCCAGCGAAAGCCGTCGATGCGGTCGAGATTCTCCTGGGAGAGGTCGTGCAGGGGTTCGTGGGCGAGAACGTCCTGGGTCTGGCCGGGCCGGAATCCGGTGTAGAAGTCGATGTCGATCTCACCACCACCGGCCAGGCTGTAGGCCCCCCCGCGCTCGAAGAAACGCAGGAGGGGTTCATAAGGGTCGGCATCCGGGCCGAGCTGATGCGCCACATTGTCGTAGCGAGGATCGCCGGATGCCGAGAGCGCAGACCAATGCAACGCCTGGTAGATCGAGTTGATCGTGTGCACTCCGCTGATCCGCCCGGCCCAGTGCGCCCGGAACCGGTCCAACGTGGCCTGTTCCGCCCGGATCCCCGGCGCGACGAGCTGCGCGAGGTCTCTGAAGTACCACTGCCGGTGGACCCGGCCCTCGGGCAGGTGCGACTCGATCGTCGTGCACCAGACCGCCGACCTGCGCAGATGTTCCCGCATGAGCAACACCCGGGACGTGACCGGGTCTTTCCCGTCATCGTCGTACTCGATGTCCCAGACGATCTGCTGGATCCGGTCGACCAGATCCTCAGCCGCCTTGATCATCGCGGGGCTGGTGCCGGTCAGGCCGATCTTCTCATCGAACATCTCGTCCGGCCTCCCTGAGTAAGGTCATGGCTGCTTCCACTATCTCGTCGATGCGGGAGAGATCGCCGACCACCCCGGCGGACGGCCTGGTCAGGCCCCATCGTCGCCAGTGCTTCAGGACGTCGGAGGCGTGTGCGTTCGGAGCCACGTCATGGGCTCCATAATGCTTCCGGGTGGCCTGATTGCTGGCCGTCGGATTCGCGTAACAGTCCGGATGCGGCGATCTGTACGGCAGCCCTCTGGCCATCAGTCTGGCCTCGACGTACTCGTGCGCCACGAATTTCCTCAGGAGCTCGAGGTTGCCGGCATCCAGCTCACACCCGGTCGCCACTGATTCCCACCGCGAGGCTTGAGTTCCGTCCGGTGAGAAATACCCGTAGGCGGTCTGTCCGGGGCCAGTCGGTGTGACATGCCGGGTCAGGAAAAAGTGGCGCTTCACCGTCGCAATGACCTCGATCGGGGCACCGAGCACCTGAGCAATGCGCGGGACGTCGTCGGCCATCTGAATGATGCGCGTGTAGATGCGCATTACCTCGGCATCCTGGCTGTCCTCAGTGTCTGGTGGTTCCACGAAACGACGCGGGTCGAGCAGATCCACGACATCCGGGAGGCCGGTGCAACCCGGTGGGTTCTTTGCGGCCTCCGAGGGCGGCGTTCGCCGAGGAGCTTCCAGGGCCGAGCCGGACTCCTCACGCGCCCGGCCCAGGTCGGTGCGGACCTGCTCCGCCCAGGTCTCGGTGTCCTGGTGCAGTTCCTCGATCTCGTCGCGGACCTGCTCGATCCGCCCGGCCAGCACCTCGAAATCCGTGATTTCGGCCCAGTTCCGGGCCTCCTCCAGGTACTCCGCGGCCGAGTGCAGTGCGCGGGCCGCATCCATCAGGCGTTCGTGGGTCGCCGTCAGGATCGCCGCCACCTCGGTGAGGCCCGGGGCCGCCGGCATCGCGGTCTCGAGGGGATCGGCCGTCTCGCTGATCGCATCGAGGGCCTCGTCCAGCTGGGCCACGGCCACGTCCAGGGCCTCCGAACAGGCCTGCAGGCCCTCGGCCAGGCTGTCCCAGCCATGCCCGACCGCGTCGTCCCGCAGCGCCCGGGCTCTCGCGAACAGTGCCCCGACCTCGCCGTAAGCCTCCGCCGCCCGCCCCCGCAGCCGCGTCATCACCCTCCCCGTCCCGAAGAGCCAGGGAGGATAACGGGCTGCGAACCCCACCGGAAACGAAGGACGCCCACCAGCCCGTGGGCTGGTGGGCGTCCTTCATGCAGGTGGTTCGGTCAGCCGACCCGGAAGGGGCGGTCCTCCTCGAAAGGGCCCACCACTGACAGGGACAGCGGGCGGGACGCCAGGTCTGTGGCGAGGTCCTGCACGTCCTGCGCACTGACCGAACGGATCCGGGTCAGTGCCTTGTCCAGGCCCAGGTACTCGCCGTGCACCAGTTCCGCCTTGCCCAGACGGGACATGCGCGAACCGGTGTCTTCGAGGCCCAGCACCAGACCGCCGGCCAGCTGGCCGTGGGCCCGGTACAGCTCTTCTTCCGGCACACCGTCGGCGGCCAGACGCCGCAGTTCGGCGACCATCAGGGTGATGACCTCGTCGACGCGCGCCGGCGTGCAGCCCGCGTAGAGACCGAAGTAACCGCTGTCGGAGTAGCCGCTCGCGAACGAGTAGACCGAGTAGGCCAGGCCCCGCTGCTCACGGATCTCCTGGAACAACCGGCTGCTCATGCCGCCACCGAGCACGGCATTGAGCACCGACATCGCGTAACGGCGAGGGTCGGTCGCGACCAGCGAGGTGGTGCCGGCCACGACGTGCGCCTGCTCGGTGTGGCGGTTGACCACCACGAGCCGGTGCGGGGAACCGTCGGCGGGGAGCTGTGCCGCCTCCCGCTCGGGGAGGGAGACGTTGCGCCGCGCCTTCGGGCTGTGACCGGCATCGAGTGCCCAGCCGGACCGGGCGAGGCTGGCGGAGACCAGCTCGCAGACCCGGTCGTGGTCGACGCCCCCGGCCACCGTGACGACCAGGCCGGGAGCCCGGTAGTGCTCGGCGTAGTGGTCGACGATGTTGTCACGCACGACGGCGCGGATCGTCTCGGGCGTGCCACCGATGGGCCGGCCCAGGGGATGCTGCCCCAGGACGAGCTCGGCGAACCGCTCGTGCACGACGTCCGCGGGGTCGTCGTCGTTCATCGCGAGTTCCTCGAGGATGACCCCGCGCTCGCTCTCCACGTCACCGGCGTCGAGCTTGGCGCCGGTCACCATGTCGCAGAGCACGTCGACGGCCATCGGCAGGTCGTCGTCGAGCACCCGGGCGTAGTAGCAGGTGTGCTCCTTGCCCGTGACGGCGTTCGACTCACCGCCCACCCGGTCGAACGCGGTGGCGATGTCCATCGCCGTACGCCGGCTCGTGCCCTTGAACAGCAGGTGCTCGAGGAAGTGCGTGGAACCGTGGTGCCCGGTGGTCTCGTCGCGCGAGCCGACCCCGACCCAGAAACCGATCGTGGCCGAGCGCAGGCCGGGCATGGCCTCGGACAGGACCCGGACCCCGCCGGGGAGAACGGTACGGCGCACGATGGCGCCGCCGTCCTCCCCAGCGATGATCTGGGACGATCCGGAGGCTCCCGCTGCGACCAGCGGCAGAGGAGTCGCCGTCACGTCAGGCGGTCGCGTCGGCCGCTTCGGACTTGCCCTCGGCGTCTTCCTCCAGGACCGGCGCCAGCGAGAGCTTCCCCCGCGGGTCGATCTCGGCGATCTGGACCTGGACCTTCTGGCCGATGCTGAGAACGTCCTCGACGTTCTCCACCCGCTTGCCACCGACCATGCGGCGGATCTGCGAGATGTGCAGCAGACCGTCCTTGCCCGGCACCAGCGAGACGAACGCACCGAAGGTCGTCGTCTTCACGACGGTACCCAGGTAGCGCTCCCCGACCTCGGGCATGGTCGGGTTGGCGATCGCGTTGATCGCCGTCCGGGCGGCCTCGGCCGAGGGGCCGTCGACCGCACCGATGTACACCGTGCCGTCGTCCTCGATCGAGATGTCGGCGCCGGTGTCGTCCTGGATCTGGTTGATCATCTTGCCCTTGGGCCCGATGACCTCGCCGATCTTGTCGACGGGGACCTTCACGCTGATCACGCGGGGCGCGAACGGGGACATCTCGTCCGGCCGGTCGATCGCCTCGCTCATCACGTCGAGGATGTGCAGACGCGCGTCGCGGGCCTGGGTCAGCGCGCTCGCGAGCACCGACGCCGGGATGCCGTCGAGCTTCGTGTCGAGCTGGATCGCCGTGACGAACTCCGACGTGCCGGCGACCTTGAAGTCCATGTCACCGAAAGCGTCTTCGGCGCCGAGGATGTCGGTGAGCGCGGCGTACTCGGTCTTGCCGTCGACCGTGTCGGACACCAGGCCCATCGCGATACCGGCGACCGGGGCGCGCAGCGGCACACCGGCGTTCAGCATGGACAGGGTCGAGGCGCAGACCGAGCCCATCGAGGTGGAACCGTTGGAGCCGAGGGCCTCGGAGACCTGACGGATCGCGTACGGGAAGTCTTCCCGGCTCGGCAGGACCGGGACGAGCGCGCGCTCGGCCAGGGCGCCGTGACCGATCTCGCGGCGCTTCGGCGAACCGACGCGGCCGGTCTCACCGGTGCTGTAGGGCGGGAAGTTGTAGTTGTGCATGTAGCGCTTGCGGGTCACCGGGGAGAGGGTGTCCAGCTGCTGCTCCATGCGCAGCATGTTCAGCGTGGTGACACCCATGATCTGGGTCTCGCCGCGCTCGAACAGGGCCGAGCCGTGCACGCGCGGGATGACCTCGACCTCGGCGCCGAGCTGACGGATGTCCGCCAGGCCCCGGCCGTCGATGCGGACCTTGTCCTTGAGGATGCGCTGACGGATCAGCTTCTTGTTGACGGCGCGGAAGGCGGCCGACACCTCCTTGTCGCGACCCTCGAACTCGGCCGCGAACTTGGCCTTGATGCCGTCCTTGAGCTCGTCGAGACGGCTCTCGCGCTCCTGCTTGCCGGCGATCGTCAGCGCCTGCGACACGTCGTCGGACGCCGCGGCGGAGACGGCCTGGAACACGTCGTCCTGGTAGTCCGGGAACAGCGGGAACACGGCGGTCGGCTTGGCGGCGGCCGCTGCGACCTCGGCCTGCGCCTTGCACAGCGCGGAGATGAACGGCTTGGCGGCCTCGAGGCCGGCGGCCACGACGTCTTCGGTGGGGGCCTCGACGCCCTGGTCCTTGATCAGGGTCCAGGAGCCCTCGGTGGCCTCCGCCTCGACCATCATGATCGCGACGTCCTCGGTGCCGTCTTCCAGCGTGACGACGCGACCGGCGACGACCATGTCGAAGACGGCCCGCTCGATCTCGCTGTGACGGGGGAAGCCGACCCACTGGCCGTCGATCAGGGCGATGCGCACGCCACCGATCGGGCCGGAGAAGGGCAGGCCGGAGATCTGCGTGGACAGCGACGCGGCGTTGATCGCGACGACGTCGTACGGGTCTTCCGGGTTGAGCGCCAGCACGGTGACGACGACCTGGACCTCGTTGCGCAGGCCCTTGACGAAGGTCGGGCGCAGCGGGCGGTCGATCAGGCGGCAGGCCAGAATCGCGTCGGTGCTGGGCCGGCCCTCGCGGCGGAAGAACGAGCCGGGGATCTTCCCGGCCGCGTACATCCGCTCCTCGACGTCGATCGTG
Organism: Kineosporia mesophila; assembly: GCF_021129235.1. Taxonomy (GTDB): domain Bacteria; phylum Actinomycetota; class Actinomycetes; order Actinomycetales; family Kineosporiaceae; genus Kineosporia; species Kineosporia mesophila. The sequence continues at coordinate 50,727 of NZ_JAJOMA010000025.1, read as the reverse complement.
AGGGGGAAGAAGTCGAACTGGTCCTTCGGCTGCTTGCCGACCGTGGTGGCCGACAGAAGCATCGTGTCGTTGTCCAGGTAGACGGCGACGGAACCGGCGGCCTGCTTGGCGAGGCGGCCGGTCTCGAACCGGACCGTGCGCCGGCCGAACGAGCCGTTGTCGATGACGGCCTCGGCCGCGGTGATCTCGGGACCCTCCAAGGGTCACTCTCCTGTTCTTCCGCGGCTCTTCGCCGCGGCATCGGTCAGGAGTGGTGCGGGAGTCGTGGTCGAGGCGTTCCGGTCTTCGATCGAGGCCCACGCGGGTCGCCTGTCGCTGTTACTGACGGCATCTCGCGGAGGCCACTACCGAGGACCGGTGACCGGTGCTCGCCGACCCCTCCTGTTTTCTTGCCTGAGGTTGGTGCTTGGTGCAGGTGATACGCCGGTGCTGCTTTGCGCTACGGCCCACCGATGACCCGATGATCGGGTAACGATGGGCCGAAGACACAACCTGACACACCGAAAAGGCCGTGCCCGGGAGCCCCGGTCACGGCCTCACTTCAGTTAGCGGCGCAGGCCGAGGCGCTCGATCAGCGCCCGGTAGCGGGTGATGTCCTTCTTCTGGACGTACTTCAGAAGGCGACGACGCTGACCGACCAGCAGCAGCAGACCACGACGGCTGTGGTGGTCGTGCTTGTGCTCCTTGAGGTGCTCGGTCAGGTCCTTGATGCGCTGCGTCAGCATCGCGATCTGGACCTCGGGGGAACCGGTGTCACCCTCGACAGTCGCGTACTCCGCGATGATGCTCTGCTTCTTTTCGGCGTCGAGCGGCACTCGATGTCCTCCTGAAAATCGCTGCGCGGCGCGCCGGGGCACATCCACCCGGGCACTCTGGAATCCGCGGCCGATCTAACGGCACCCGCTACGTTAACAGCGCAACGGGCAGTCATCCCAATTGAGCAACGGGTGTTGTGCCGATCAAGCCGGTGTGTTCACTCCCAGCACCTCACGGCACCGGGCCACATCGGCGTTCATCTGGTCGACGAGCGACTCGATACCGTCGAACCGCAGCGTGGGCCGCAGCCTCTCGACGAACTCCACGGCGACCCGCTCGCCGTACAGGTCGAGGTCGGTCCGGCCGAGCACGTAGGCCTCGACCCGGCGTTCCTCACCGTCGAACGTCGGGTTGGTGCCGACCGAGATCGCCGCGGGCAGCCGCTCACCGGTGTCGTGCCGGGAACAGGCCCCGGGCTCACCGTTCTCGCCCGGGCGCACCAGCCAGCCGGCGTACACCCCGTCGGAGGGCACGGCCCCGATCGCGTCGGTGGTCAGGTTGGCGGTCGGGAAACCCAGTTCCCGACCGCGGTGATCGCCGTGCACGACCACGCCGGTCACCCGGTGCGGACGGCCCAGCACGTCGGCGGCCTCGAGCACCTCGCCCGAGGCGATCAGCTCCCGGGCCAGCGTCGAGGACCAGCGCCGGGCGCCGTCCGCCGCCAGCCGGTCGGCCACCTCGTCCACCGAGAAGCCCAGTTCCGACCCGAGTTCGCGCAGCGTGCCGATGTCACCGGCGTTGCGGCGGCCGAACCGGGTGTCGGAGCCGACCACCACCTCATGGGCGCCGAGGGCGTCCGCCATCACTTCCTGGACGAACCGCCGCGGGCTCCACTGCGCCAGCTCCGCGGTGAACGGCAGCATCAGCACGGCGTCCAGGCCGGTGTCGGCCAGCAGCTCGAGCCGGTGCTCCACCGTCGAGAGCGGCTGGGGAGCCCGCTCCGGATGCAGCACCGCCAAGGGGTGCGGGGCGAAGGTGATCGCCACCGCACGCCAGCCGTGGGCGGCCGCGGCCTGCACGGTCCGGTCCAGAACGGCGAGATGACCCCGGTGCACACCGTCGAAGTTCCCGATGGTCACCGCCGAGGGGCCGAAGCCGGGAGGAACCTCGCTCAGTTCCCGCCACACGTGCACCTGGCTCTCTTTCACGGGACAACTCTGCCAGGTGGCCACTTCAGTTCCACGTTCGGTGCTCCGATGTGGTGAAATCAGACGCTCGTCGTGAGAGCAAGGTAACAAGCCCCTCACGATCGGCGATTGAGAAAGCACGTTCAGTTAACCAAGTCCAGCGAGGACACCACTATGGAAAGCCAGCGTGTCGCCGGACGGGCCCCGATGCCCGCCCAACGAGGGATCGACAGTTTTCTCCACAGCAGTGGCGGGGGCTTCTGCGTGATCTGCGGAACCGTCTGGCCGTGCAGCCAGGCCGCTCCGCAGAGCAGCGACGAGAAGACCCTGGCGACCAGCAGCCGCTGATCCGGCTCCCCGCCTGTTCAGTACCTCTCCGCCTGTCAGTACGTCTCAGCCGGTCAGAACCACGAGCGGGCGCGCGGTCAGCCCGGCGTCGGCGATGAGAGCCACCAGTGACCCGTCCGGGGCGTACGCCGCCACGGGTCCCGGGCCCAGCTCACTCGCTTCCAGCCGCTGGCCGTGCGCCAGCTTGCGCGCCTCGTCCTGGGTGAGGTCCCGCCCGGTGAACGCTGCCCGCGCGGCGTCCGCGATGGGCAGCAGGGCGAACGACTCCTCCAGCTCCGGCAGTGTGTGCGCGCCGTCGAGCCGGTAGGGACCGACCCGGGTGCGCCGCAGCGCGGTCAGGTGCCCGGCGCTGCCCAGGGACGCACCGAGGTCGCGGGCCAGGGCCCGGATGTAGGTGCCGGACGAGCAGACCACGTGCACGTCCACATCCAGCACCGGCGTGCCGTCCTGCTCCGCCGGGCGCACCGCCAGCACGCTCAGCTCGGACACCGTGACCGGGCGCGCCTCGAGCTGCACGTCCTCGCCCTCGCGCACCCGGGTGTAGGCCCGTTTGCCGTCTTTCTTGATCGCGCTGACCGAGCTCGGCACCTGCTGGATCTGGCCGCGCAGGAACTCCGCGGCCGCATCGACCTCTTCCGGCGTGAGCGGCGACTGCCCCGGCGACGACGACGTCGTGCCCTCGGCGTCGTCGGTGATCGTGCCGATCCCCAGACGCATCGTCGCCGCGTAGGCCTTGTCCGCGCCGACCAGGTAGGTCAGCAGCCGGGTGGCCCGCTCGACCCCGATCACCAGCACGCCGGTGGCCATCGGGTCGAGCGTGCCGGCGTGGCCGACACGACGGGTGCCGGCCAGCCGGCGGATCCGGCTGACGACGTCGTGCGACGTCATCCCGGCCGGCTTGTCCACGATCACCAGGCCGCTGGGACCCGGCTCACGGGACTTCACGCGTCGTCGTCCTCGTCCGCCACCACGGCGGGCTTCTTGTACGGGTCGGCGTCGCCGGCGTACTGCTTGCCGTTCGCCAGGGCCGCGACCTGAGCGTCCTTCTCGTGCGCCTTGGTCAGGAGCTCGGCCATCTGCGCCGCCGTCTCCGGCAGGGCGTCGGCGATGAACTCCAGGGTCGGCGTGAGCCGGATCCCGGTGCGCTTGCCCACCTCGGACCGCAGAACGCCCTTGGCGCTCTCCAGGGCCGCGGCGGTCGAAGCCCGCTCGGTGTCGTCACCGAAGACGGTGTAGAAAACCGTGGCGTGCTGCAGGTCACCCGTCACCCGGGCATCGGTGACCGTGATGAACCCCAGACGCGGATCTTTGATCCGCTTCTCCAGGGCCTCGGCCACCACCTCGCGCACCCGGTCAGCCAGCTTGCGTGCCCGTGCCGTGTCGGTCATCGTCCGTCCCGCTCGTCAATCGTCGTCAGTGTCGCTCCACACCCGCAGACGGGCGGAGAGCACTTGCAGTTCGGGCCGGCCGGCCACCAGCCGCTCGCAGGACTCGAGCACCTCGCGGCACTGGCCGGACTCGGAAGAGACCAGGGCGACGCCGATCTCGGCGCGCCGGTGAAGATTCGCCTCGCCGGTCTCGGCGGCGTGCACCTCGAACTTACGGCGCAGCTCGGCCACGACCGGTTTGATCACCGACCGCTTCTCCTTGAGCGAGTGAACGTCGCCCAGCAGAAGGTCGAGCGTCAGAGATCCGATGTACACGGCACCTCCGGCAGTTGACGGCGGTGAGGCCGGCCGGTGCGGCCGGCCTCACCTGCCTTCAGCTCGATCAGGCGCGTGCCTTCTCGCGCATTTCGTAGGTCTGAATGACGTCCTCGTTCTGGATGTCGTTGAACGACCCCAGTCCGATACCGCACTCGAAACCTTCGCGGACCTCGGTCGCGTCGTCCTTGAACCGCTTGAGCGACTCGATCGAGAGGCCCTCGGCGACCATCTTCTCGCCGCGGAACACCCGGGCCTTGCTGTTGCGCCGGATCTCCCCGGAGCGAACGATGCAGCCCGCGATGTTGCCGAACCGGCTGGAGCGGAAGATCTCGCGGATCTCCGCGCGGCCCAGCTCGGCCTCTTCGTACTCCGGCTTGAGGAGGCCCTTGAGGGACGCCTCGACCTCTTCGATCGCCTGGTAGATGACCGAGTAGAAGCGCAGGTCGACGCCCTCACGGTCGGCGTACTCGGCGTTCTGGCCCTCGGACTTCACGTTGAAGCCGATGATGATGGCGTTGGAGGCCACAGCCAGGTTGATGTTGTTCTTCGTGATCGCACCGACACCACGGTCGATGATCCGAAGCTCGACCTCTTCGCCGACGTCGATCTGGAGCAGCGCGTCTTCCAGAGCCTCGACCGAACCCGCGCCGTCACCCTTGAGGATGAGGTTGAGGGTCTCGACCTTGCCCTGCTCGAGGGCCTTGGTGAAGTCCTCGAGGCTGATGCGCTTACGGGACTTGGCCAGGGCCGCGTTCCGCTCGATCGCCTCACGCTTCTCGGCGATCTGACGGGCGGTGCGGTCGTCGGGCGCCACCAGGAAGGTGTCGCCGGCGCCGGGCACGCTGGTCAGACCCAGGACCATGACCGGACGGGACGGCGTGGCCACCTCGACGGTCTCACCGTGCTCGTCGATCATGGCGCGGACCCGGCCGTGGCCGGTACCGGCCACGATCGAGTCACCGATGCGCAGCGAGCCGGACTGGACCAGCACGGTGGCGACGGGACCACGGCCACGGTCGAGGTTGCCCTCGATCGCGACGCCGCGGGCGTCCTTCTCCGGGTTGGCCCGCAGGTCGAGCGCCGCGTCGGCGGTCAGCAGGACGGCCTGGAGCAGACCGTCGATGTTGAGCCGCTGCTTCGCCGAGACCTCGACGAACATCGTGTCACCGCCGTACTCCTCGGCGACCAGGTTGTACTCGGTCAGCTGCTGCCGGATCTTGTCCGGGTTCGCGCCTTCCTTGTCCACCTTGTTGATGGCCACCACGATCGGCACGTCGGCCGCCTGGGCGTGGTTGAGCGCCTCGATCGTCTGCGGCATCACGCCGTCGTCGGCCGCGACCACCAGCACCGCGATGTCGGTGACCTTCGCACCACGGGCACGCATGGCGGTGAACGCCTCGTGACCCGGGGTGTCGATGAAGGTGATCGCGCGGTCCTGGCCCTCGTGCGTGGTGTGGATCTGGTACGCACCGATGTGCTGGGTGATGCCACCGGCCTCACCCGCCACCACGTCGGTCTGCCGGATCGCGTCGAGCAGCTTCGTCTTACCGTGGTCGACGTGACCCATCACGGTCACGACCGGCGGCCGCGCCACGAGGAACTCCTCGTCGGCCTCGGCCTCGCCCTCGATGTCGATGTCGAAGGTGCCGAGCAGCTCACGGTCCTCGTCCTCCGGCGAGACGACCTGGATGACGTAACCCAGTTCCTCACCGAGGACGTCGAACGTCTCCTCGTTCAGCGACTGCGTCGCCGTGGCCATCTCACCGAGGTGGAACAGCACGGTGACCAGGCTGGCCGGGTTCGCGTTGATCTTGTCGGCGAAGTCGGTCAGCGAGGAGCCGCGACGCAGGCGGACGATCGTCGTGCCGTCGCCGCGGGGAACCGTGACGCCACCGGGAGCCGGTGCCGCCATGCTCTCGAACTCTTGACGCCGCTGACGCTTCGACTTACGGCCTCGGACCGGACGGCCACCGGCGCGACCGAACGCGCCCTGCGTGCCACCACGGCCACCACGACCGCCACCACCGGGACGGCCGCCGAAGCCACCGCCACCGCCGCCGGGACCACCCGGACCGCCGGGACGACCGCCGAAGCCACCGCGGTTACCGCCACCGCCGCCGCCACCGGGGCCACCGCGACCGGGGCCACCCGGACGCCCGGCGCCACCGCCACCGCCGCCACCGGGGCGACCGACGCTGGTGCGACCGGGCATCATGCCCGGGTTGGGCCGGTTCGGCATGCTGCCGGGGCTGGGACGCGGGCCGCCCGGACGGGGTGCCGGACGGTCGCCGGCGTCGCCGCTACGGGCAGCCGGAGCACCCTCGGGACGCGGGCCGCGCTGCGGGCGCGGCATGCCCTGGGAAGGTGCGAAGGGGTTGTTGCCGGGACGCGTGGGGCCGTTGCCCTCACCGCCGCCGCCACCGGGACCACCACGGCCACCCGGACGGGGCATGCCCTGGGAGGACGCGAAGGGGTTGTTACCCGGACGCGGCGCGCCGGGACCGGGACGCGGGCCCGGACGGGCGTCGCCACCGGGACGGGGACCACGGTCCTGGCGCTCGGGACGATCGCCACGCGCGGCCGGGGCCTGCGGGCGGGCGCCCGGGCCGGGACGCGGGCCACCTCGCTCGGGACGGTCACCCGAGTGCGGACGGTCGGAACGCTCCGGGCGGGGACCACGGTCCTGGCGCTCGGGACGCTCCGTGCGCTCCGGAGCCGGGGCGGAAGCCGCGGCGGCGGGGCGCTCGGCCGGAGCCGGCGCCGGGCGCGGACCGGGCGTGGGACGCGGACCCGGGGTCGGGCGGCCACCCTCGGAACGAGCCGGGGCCGGAGCCGTGAACGGGGCGTCACTGGCCGGACCGGGAGCCGGTGCCGGTGCGGACGGGGCCGCGGCGGCGGGGCTCGGAGCCGGACGGGACGGGGCCGGCGTCGGCGCGGGCCGGGCCGGTGCGGCCGGGGTCGCAGCGACGGCGGGTGCCGACGACGCGGCCGGTGCGGCCGGTGCCGGGGCCGGTGTGGGACGAGCCGGCTTGGCCGGCTTACGGCCACCGGCACCTTCTGCGGCGGGCATCGCCTCGCGGAGGCGGCGCACCACAGGGGGCTCGACGGTGGACGACGCGGAACGGACGAACTCGCCCATGTCCTGCAACTTGCTCAGTACGGTCTTGCTGTCGACTCCGAGCTCTTTCGCGAGCTCATAGACCCGGACCTTTGCCACATCACTCCTGTCTCGGCCCGAGCCAGGAGGAGGCTACGGACCGTAGTTACGTAAAGGGGGTGCTCATCGGAGCGCGCTCATCGGGTGCTCACAGCGCCGACTCTGCCTTCGAAGTGCTGCTCATGGCGTTGGACCCGCTTTCGTCTGGACACACCTGACACCTGTTACTACTTCGCTGCGACGAACTCATGTACCTGAACCGCGTCGAGTGGGCCTCCACGGCGGAGTGCCCGGGGAAAAGCCCTGCGGCGTTCAGCGAGTTCAAGGCAGCCCGGCACAGGGTGCAGTGATGCACCTCTGCCGTACAGCTTATGGCCCGGATCGGGGACGACGCACCACTTACCGTCGACCTCGGCCGCGACCACCCGCAACAGGTCGGACCGCTCGGCGCGTTCACGACATCCCACACACGTACGAATCGGTCCGCGCGGGACCGGGGACGAGCGCTCAGGATTCGTGGCCGCGTCACCGGCCCCGCCCAGCATAGCCCCGGATCCGGCGCGTTTGTTCCCAGGGTGGCTCAAGGCTCGCTCAGAAACTCCCCGGACCGGCCGGCGCCGCCGGTGTGTCCGGACCGGATCGTCCCGACCGCCCCGGCTGCCCGGACTGACCGGAGGGGCCGGAGGGGTCGGACTGACCCGGCTGGGCCGTGTCGGACCGGATGTCGATGCGCCAGCCCGTCAGCTTCGCGGCCAGGCGGGCGTTCTGGCCCTCCTTGCCGATCGCCAGCGACAGCTGGTAGTCCGGCACGATCACCCGGGCGGAGCGGGCGTCCAGGTCGAGCACCTCGACCGACGACACCCGGGCCGGGGACAGCGCACTGGCCACGAAGGCCTCGGGCTCCTCGTTGTAGTCGACGATGTCGATCTTCTCACCGCGCAGCTCGGTCATGACGGCGCGCACCCGCTGCCCCATCGGGCCGATGCAGGCGCCCTTGGCGTTGACACCCGCCACAGTCGCGCGCACAGCCACCTTCGACCGGTGACCCGCCTCCCGGGCCAGCGCCGCGATCTCGACGGTGCCGTCGGCGACCTCGGGCACCTCCAGCGCGAACAGCTTGCGCACCAGGTTGGGGTGCGTGCGGGAGAGCGTGATCGAGGGCCCCTTCAGGCCCTTGCGCACGCCGATCACGTAGCAGCGCAGCCGCGTTCCGTGCGGGTAGGTCTCCCCCGGCACCTGCTCGGCCGGCGGCAGGACCGCTTCGACCGTGCCCAGGTCGACGTGCACCATGCGCGGGTCGGCGCTCTGCTGCACGATGCCGGAGATGATGTCGCCCTCCCGGCCGCGGAACTCGCCGAGCACCTGCTCGTCCTCGGCGTCGCGCAGCTTCTGCAGGATCGTCTGCCGGGCGGTGGTGGCCGCAATCCGGCCGAAACCGGCCGGGGTGTCGTCCCACTCGCGCTTGAGCGCGCCCGTGTCGTCCAGTTCGCGGGCCCAGACCACCACGTGCCCGCTCTTGCGGTCGAGCTCCACCCGCGCCAGCGACTCAGCGCCCTCGGTGCGGTGGTAAGCCTGCAGCAGAGCCGTCTCGATGGTCGTTACCAGCGTGTTGAGCGGGATTTCCTTCTCGCGCTCGAGCGCGCGCAAGGCCGCCAGATCGATGTCCATCGTTCAGCCCTCGTCCTCGTCGGAGTCGTCGTCCGCCTCGAGGTCGTCGAGGTCGGCGAAGTCGTCGGGGTGCCCGAACTCCAATTCGATGCGGCCGCCGGTGATCTCGGCCCAGGGCACCTGCTGCTCGTCGTCCAGCACGATGCCCGCGTCGGTGACGTCGGTGAGCCGGCCGGTCTGCGGGGTGGCCCCGGCCGCGGCCAGGGTGCGCACCAGGCGCCGCCGGGCACGCATCCAGTGGCGGCGCTGCGTCAGCGGACGGTCGGCACCCGGAGAACTGACCTCGAGCACGTAGGGCAGACCGCCCATCACGTTGCTCTCGTCCAGCGCCTGCGAGATCGACTGCGAGACGATGGCCACGGACTCCATGGGCACACCACCGAGTTCGGTCTCGGGAAGATCGACCGTCACTCGCAGTACGCGCCGTTTGCCGGCGGGCGTCACGATGACGCTCTCGATCATCAGCCCGGCGTCTGCGGCCAGCGGTTCCGCCAGGGCCCGCACACCGTCGGCTGCCTGTTGTCCGGAGGACGCGCTCATGCCGACCTCCTCGATATTGGATTGGGAAACCATGGTGGCGCACCCGGGCGGGCGCGCCAGCGGACAAACATACCGTCACTGGGGGGCTTCCCTTGACCTGGGCCCGACTTGTCAAGATCGGCCGGAACCCACGGTTCACATCCGTCTCGTGAAATGATCCCCCGGTGCTGAGCCCGAACACCGGAACGTCCCTTGCCCCACCCGCATCCGTGCCGGTGCCGCCGGCCGGTCGCAGGGCGTTCCTCGCTCTCGGCACCCTGGCCCTGACGAGCGTGGGGCTCACTGCCTGTAGTTCCGCGGGTTCCGCCGTCGGCACCACGGCGGCAGCGAGTACAGACTCCGGCCCCGAGGCGGCCGCCGTCGCGCGGGCCGTGACGACGGTGACGGCCCTGCGCGCCAGTGCCTCGGCCCTGGCCTCCGGCACGCTGCCGAACGGCGCGACCCTGCGGATCAAGGGCAGCACGGCGAAACTGCTCACCCGGACGGCCGAGGCGCACACGGCCCAGCTCACGGATCTCGGCTCCCCCGTGTCCGGGACGACCTCGCCCACCCCGGGGCCCACCTCGTCCGGTACTCCAGACACGTCCGGCACCGAGACGGCCGAGTCCCCCTCCGCCCTGGCCAAGGCCGAATGGTCGGCGGCCCGAACCCTTCTGGGTGATGCGGCCGGCCTGAGCCCGGCCTTCGCCGGGCTGCTCTACCGACTCGCGGCCTCGTGCGCGGCCAACGCCGACCTGCTGCGCTCGGCCACCGGGGGCAAGGCCTTCGGTGAGCTCACGGTCTCCTCGATCGAGGACGACGACGAGGACGCGAGTCCGTCGGCATCGGCTACCAGCGACGAGGACGCCACCACCCCGGGAACGAGCGCAACCTCGTCCTCAAGCACCCTCACCACCGGCGAGAGCGGCGCCCTGAACCGGCTGCTGGCCGGGGAACACGCCGCGTTCTACGCGTACCCGCTGGTGGTGGCCCATATCGGCGGCGACCGACGGGAGGTCGCCGACGAGATCTGGGAGGTGCACCGGCAGCAGCGTGACGAGCTGGAGCGCCTGCTCCTGGCCGCGAACGTGGACCCGGTCCAGGGCAGCGCGGCCTATTCGGTGACCCCGCCGACCAGTGCCGGAAAGGCCGCGGCCCTGGCCACGACGATCGAGCAGCGCCTGGCCGGGCTGGCCGTGGACGTCATCGCGGTGGCGCAGGACGACACGGTCACCACGACCGCCGCCGGGGTGCTGGTCGACTGCACCCGGCGCCAGGCGGCCTGGACGAAGAAGCCGGTCGCCGACCCGGGCAGCAGCAGCTGATCAGCGCCAGCCGTCCACCAGGGTGAGCACGTCGAGGAGCCGGTGGGCCGTGCCGTCCGGGGTGACCTCGACGGGCACCTGCTGGTCGGGCGGAAGGTCGCTGTGCGGCACGTGAACCGCCCGCATCCCGGCCCGCTGGGCCCCGTGCACGTCTTCGTAGACGCGGTCGCCGACGTAGACGCACGCGGCCGGATCGGGTGAGCCCACCGCCTTCAGGGCGGCCCCGAACGCCTCCGGATGCGGCTTCACGTAAGGGATCTCGGACGAGTACACGTCACCGTCGATGAGATCCAGGATGCCGTCACGCGCGAACAGGCCGCGGTGGTACTCCCGCGACCAGATGGTGTTGGAGAGCACTCCGATCCGGATGCCGCGCTCCCGCAGACCGGCGAAGACCTCGGGCACGTCCGGATCGAGATAGGTGTGCGGCTCCCAGAACTCCTCGTAGGCCACCCGGGCGGCCTGATGGCCCGGATGGTCGGTCTGCACACCGACGGCCTCGAACACCTCGGTGAGCCGGGCGCTGGCTCCCGTCTCCTTGAGCCGGGCCCAGGAGTCCCGCTCGGCCTGGCGCATGCGCCGGGCCAGCTCCGTGCCACCGTCCGGATGATCGGCGGCGTAGATCTGCGCGAACACCTGCCACTGGCGATCCAGGTCGATCGCGTGCCACGGAGTCAGCGTGCCGCCCCAGTCGAAGATCACGGCCTCGATCGCCACGGCTCACCCCTTCGCTTCGAGAACGGCGAGAACAGCCCGCGCGTAAGCGGATTCGGCGTCCGCATCGACTTCCCGGAGGGTCGTGCCGTCGTTCCGGGAGAACGTCACCGCGAATCCCCCGGTGACGCTCTCCAGGCTCACGAAGCGCATCGCGAGCAGTTCCCGCAGCTGGGTCTCGCGCGGCATCCAGACCACCTGCTGCTGCTCGAGGGAGTCCAGGGCCCACTCGGTGGTGCCGTTGAAGCCGATCACCTGGCCACCGGGCACGTCGTGCACCTCGACGACCATGTTGCTGACCACGAAGACCTCCTCGTCCATGCCCCGGTCAGGCAGGACGAAGCGGTCCCCGGGCAGGGGGTTCCAGGCCAGACCGGCCTTCCGCAGTTGCTGAGCCAGAGCCAGATCAAGCATGGAACCCCACCCGCCTACTCGTTGATCGCTGCCACCACGTGCTTCACGGCCTCGCCGAGGAGGACATTCTCACTCGCGCCGCTCTTGCGGTCGATGAACTCGATCACGCCGTCGGCCAGTTTCTGGCCCACCACCAGGATCGAGGGCACCCCGATCAGGTCGGCGTCCTTGAACTTCACGCCGGGCGAGACCTTGGGACGGTCGTCGAACAGCACCCGGACGCCCGCGGCCTCCAGCTCCCGCGACAGCTTCTCGGCCGCCTCGAACACCGCGGTGTCCTTGGCCGCCTTGCCCTGCGCGATCACGTGCACGTCGGCCGGGGCCACCTCGCGGGGCCAGCACAGACCCTTCTCGTCCCAGGAGGCCTCGGCGATCGCGGCCAGGGCCCGGCTGACGCCGATGCCGTACGAGCCCATGGTCACCGTGACCAGCTTGCCGTTCTGGTCGAGCACCTTCAGCCCGAGCGCGTCGGCGTACTTGCGGCCGAGCTGGAAGATGTGGCCGATCTCAAGACCGCGGGCCAGCGTGAGACTGCCCTCGCCACCCTCGGCGGCGCAGACCGGGCAGGGGTCGCCCTCCACCACGTTCGCGGCCTCGATCGTGCCGTCGGCGGTGAAGTCCCGGCCGGCGACCAGGTCGAACACGTGCTTACCGGGCTGGTTGGCGCCGGTGATCCAGGCACTGCCCCCGGCCACGCGGGGGTCGAGCAGGTAGCGGATCTTCGTCTGGGACTCGGTGCCCAGCGCCTGCGGGCCGATGTAGCCCTTCACCAGACCGGGGTGCTGGGCGAAGTCGGCCGCCTCGAACGCGTCGATCTCGGCCGGGGCCACCGCGGCCTCGAGGCGCTTGGTGTCCACCTCGCGGTCACCGGGCACACCGATCACCAGCGGTTCGCGCTCGCCGGTGGGGTGCACCAGGGTGACGACGACGTTCTTCAGGGTGTCGGCGGCGGTGAAGTCCCGGCCGGGGAACATCGCGTTGGCCGCGGCGACCAGCGAGTCGATGGTCGGGGTGTCGGGCGTGTCCTCGATGTGCGCGGCGGGCAGACCCTCCAGGGGGATCACGGCCGGGGCGGGCGTGGTGACCGCCTCGGAGTTGGCCGCGTAGTGCCCGGTGGTGCAGCGGACGAACGTGTCCTCACCGATCTCGGTGGGGTGCAGGAACTCCTCGCTGCGGCTGCCGCCCATCGCGCCGGACGTGGCCGACACGATCTCGAAGTCCAGGCCGAGACGCTCGAACGTCTTGATGTACGCGTCGCGGTGCCGCTGGTAGCTGGCGGCCAGACCGGCGTCGTCGATGTCGAACGAGTAGCTGTCTTTCATCACGAACTCGCGGCCGCGCAGCAGACCGCCCCGGGCCCGCGCCTCGTCCCGGTACTTGGTCTGGATCTGGTAGAGCGAGACCGGCAGGTCCTTGTACGAGGAGTACTGGTCTTTCACCAGGAGCGTGAACATCTCCTCGTGCGTGGGCCCGAGCAGGAAGTCGTTGCCCCGCCGGTCTTTCAGGCGGAACAGGTTGTCGCCGTACTCGGTCCAGCGGTTCGTGGCCTCGTAGGGCTCACGGGGCAGCAGCGCGGGGAAGTGCACCTCCTGGAAGCCGGCGGCGTCCATCTCCTCACGGACGATGCGCTCGACGTTGCGGAAGGTGCGGTAGCCCAGGGGCAGCCACGAGTAGATACCGGGCGCCGCGCGGCGGACGTAGCCGGCGCGGACCAGCAGGCGGTGCCCCGGAACCTCGGCGTCCGCCGGGTCCTCGCGAAGCGTTCGCAGGAACAACGACGACATCCGAAGCAGCACGTGACTCATCCTCCTGGGGGTGGACTGAACAGCTCTACAGCCTAGTCCTTGGCCACCAGTGGTTTTATCCTCCACCCGCGCCCGGGGGAACCGGACGCGGGTGGAGGACCTCTTACTGCAGGCGGATCGGGTTGACCACGTCGACGGAGACCGTGAGCAGGGTGAAGGCACCGAAGATCACGATGATCGCCAGGGTGAGCGGGATCAGCTTCTCCCGGTCGACCGGGCCCGGGTCGGGGCGGCTGCGGCGCGCAGCCAGCTTGCGGCGGGCCGCCTCGTACCAGGCCACCGCGATGTGACCACCGTCGAGCGGGGGCAGCGGCAGCAGGTTGAACAGGCCCAGGAAGACGTTCAGCCCGGCCAGGATGGACAGGAAGGTGGCCCCGCCCTGCAGGCCGCTGGTCTGCACGATCTCCCCGCCCAGACGGCTGGCGCCGACGACGCTCACCGGGTCGTCGGGCGAGCGCTCGCCCCCGAGCAGGGCGCTCCACAGCGAGCTGATCTTGCTGGGCAGCCGGGTGATTGCCTCGACGCCGCTGACCAGGGTCTGCCCGGTGGTCTTGAACGCCTGGCCGACGCTGTCCACGAAGCCGTAGCGGTCGTTGTAGACCTCGGTCTGGTTCTGGATGCCGATGGTCGGGGTGGCGACCAGCGAGCTGGAGTCGGTGGCCCCCAGCGGCGGGCGCTGGGTGTTGACCAGCGTCACCTGGGTGGTGCTCTCCTGGCCGTCGCGCACGTAGGTCAGTGCCACGGCCTGGTCGGTCGGCTGCTCGCGCACGGCCTTCTGGAACGCCGCGTACGAGGGGATGCCGGAGGTGCCGAGACGGGTGATCCGGTCGCCCTGCTTCAGCCCGGCCAGGGCCGCGGGCGACTTCGGGTCGTCGGCCGTGCAGGCGCGCAGGGCGCCGTCACCGGTGACGTCGTAGTCCGGGATCACGCACTGCGAGACCGCGCCGACCACGGCCGGGGTCTGGTCCAGGGCCTTCGCGGTGGGCACGCCGAAGAGCCAGAAGGCGGGCACCAGCAGCAGGATGCAGATGACCAGGTGGGTGATGGAGCCGGCGGCGAGCACGATCGTGCGCTGCCACAGCGGCTTCTGCCAGAAGGCCCGGCCCTGGGCCTCGGTCTCCTCGGCCTCGGGTTCCTCCACACCCGGCGCCATGCCGATGATGTTGACGAACCCGCCCAGCGGTACGGCCTTGAAGCCGTACTCGGTCTCACCCCGGCGGAACGACCACACCGTGGGCCCGAAACCGGCGAAGTAGCGGGTGACCCGCATACCGAACAGTTTCGCCGAGAGCATGTGCCCGGCCTCGTGCAGACAGACGCTGATGAGAAGGCCGAGCGCGAACAGGACCACCCCGATCGTGTAACTCATCCCCGCCGTTACTCCCTGATCGCCGTCAGATGCACCCTGTTCGCCCGGATCGGGGAACGCCCCACTTTTATACCCGCCCGGCCTGTCGACCGGTGGCACAGGACAGCCCGGGTTCTTTCTTCTGGAGCTCTGTCGGCCGGGATGAACATCCGGTGTACCCACCGTGCGGGTGAGGACAGGTGAGAAGGAGCACCCACCGGGCACGGCATAATTGACGCTCCGATCCGTTCTGAATGGACGGAAGGGCAGTTAAACGGGGTTTTCCCAAGGAGGCACGGTTCAGGTCATGAGCGTCAGTCTGGGTATTCCAACCGCGCCGCCGCCCGTTCTCAACCCCCGCCGCAAATCCCGCAAGATCCAGGTCGGCAAGGTCGCGGTCGGCGGTGACGCACCGGTCTCGGTGCAGTCCATGACGACCACGCTGACCTCCGACGTGAACGCCACGCTGCAGCAGATCGCCCAGCTCACGGCGGCCGGGTGCGACATCGTGCGGGTCGCCTGCCCGAGCCAGGACGACGCCGACGCGCTGCCGGCGATCGCGCGGAAGTCGCAGATCCCGGTGATCGCCGACATCCACTTCCAGCCGAAGTACGTGTACGCCGCGATCGACGCCGGCTGTGCCGCCGTCCGGGTGAACCCGGGCAACATCCGGCAGTTCGACGACCAGGTCAAGCAGATCGCCAAGGCCGCGGGCGACGCCGGCACCTCGATCCGGATCGGCGTCAACGCCGGCTCGCTCGACAAGCGCCTGCTCGCCAAGTACGGCAAGGCCACGCCCGAGGCGCTGGTCGAGTCGGCGGTGTGGGAGGCCTCGCTGTTCGAGGAGCACGGCTTCCACGACTTCAAGATCTCGGTCAAGCACAACGACCCGGTGGTCATGGTTCGGGCGTACGAGCTGCTCGCCGAGCGCGGTGACTGGCCCCTGCACCTCGGGGTCACCGAGGCCGGCCCGGCGTTCCAGGGCACGATCAAGTCGGCCGTCGCCTTCGGCCACCTTCTCGGCAACGGCATCGGCGACACCATCCGCGTGTCCCTCTCCGCCCCGCCGGTGGAGGAGGTCAAGGTCGGCATCCAGATCCTGCAGTCGCTGAACCTGCGCCCGCGCAAGCTCGAGATCGTCTCCTGCCCGTCCTGCGGTCGCGCCCAGGTCGACGTGTACACGCTCGCCGAACAGGTGACCGCGGGCCTCGAGGGCATGGAGGTGCCGCTGCGCGTCGCCGTCATGGGTTGCGTGGTGAACGGCCCGGGCGAGGCGCGTGAGGCCGATCTGGGAGTAGCCTCCGGCAACGGCAAGGGCCAGATCTTCGTCCGTGGTGAGGTCGTCAAGACCGTGCCCGAGTCGAAGATCGTCGAGACCCTGATCGAGGAAGCGATGCGCATCGCCGAGGAGATGGGCGATGATGCGCCGGAGGGCTCTCCCCAGGTGTCCGTCAGCTGACCTGCGGCCGGCTGCGGGGCGCACCATGACGACAGGTGAGGTTTGCACGTGCTGCGCTCGGCGCTGAAGGTTCTGGCCAGGGACGACGTCGAAGAGGCCCTGGCCCTGTGTGCCCAGGACCCGGTCGCGAACCTTTTCGTGGCCGCCCGGCTGCGGGCCCTGAAGGGTGACCCGCGCCGGCACGGCGGCGAGATCTGGGGCTGGTACGAGTCCGGCGCCATGCGGGCCGCCTGCTGGTCGGGCGCGAACCTGGTGCCCGTCAACGCCAACGAGCAGGCCGTGGAGGCGTTCGCCTACCGCGCCCGGCGCAGTGGCCGGCAGTGCTCCAGCATCGTCGGTCCGGCGCACATGGTGCTCGGGCTGTGGCAGCACCTCCAGGCGTCGTGGGGTCCTGCCCGCGACATCCGGGCCAACCAGCCGCTGATGGCCATGTCCACCCCGCCCACGGTGGAGTCCGACCTCCTGGTGCGCCGCAGCCAGATGTCCGAGCTCGAGCTGCTCGTGCCGGCCTGCGTCGCGATGTTCACCGAGGAGGTCGGCTACTCCCCCGTCGCCGCCGACGGTGGAGCGGTGTACCGGGCCCAGGTCAGCGGCCTGGTCGCGTCGGGCCGCTCGTTCGTGCGCATGGACGAGACCGAGTCCGGCCCCGTCGTCGTGTTCAAGGCCGAGCTCGGTTCGGTGGTGCCCGAGGCCGTGCAGGTGCAGGGCGTATGGGTGAACCCGCGCTACCGCGGCCAGGGCGTCGCCGCCCCGGCCATGGCCAGCCTGGTCGAGACCGTGCAGCGTGAGGTCGCCCCGATCGTTTCCCTGTACGTCAACGGCTACAACACCCGGGCCATCCGGGCCTACGAGCGGGTCGGGTTCCAGACGGTCGGCACCTACGCGACGATCCTGTTCTAGATCACTGCCTGAAGACGACCGGAGCACCGATGGTGCTCCGGTCACCTTCCGGCGGGGTCACCTTGTCGGCGGGGCCGGGGACGCGGGTCCCGTCACCCTCGACACCCAGCTGGTCCGGATCGGGGGGTCAGGACAGCTTCGCCATCCGCTCGCGGGCCCGCTCACGAGCCCACGTGTCGGCAGCCAGCACGGCCTCGATCGTCAGGGAACCCTCCTGCGTGTGGTCGGCCAGCACGTCGCCGACCACGTCGAGGATCTGGTTGAAGCCGATGCGCCCGTCGTGGAAGGCCCAGACGCACTCCTCGTTCGCGGCGTTGTAGACGGCCGGGAACGTGCCCGCCCGCTCGCCCGCGGCGCGGGCCAGCCGCACTCCCGGGAAGGCCTCGTCGTCGAGGGGGAAGAACTCCCAGGTGCTCGCGGTGGTCCAGTCCAGGCCGCCGATCGCCTCGGGAACCCGGTGCGGCCAGCCCATCCCGAGAGCGATGGGCAGGCGCATGTCGGGGGGCGAGCACTGGGCCAGGGTGGAGCCGTCGGTGAACTCGACCATCGAGTGGACGATCGACTGCGGGTGCACGACCACGTCGATCCGGTCGAAGGGGATGCCGAACAGCAGGTGCGCCTCGATCACCTCGAGACCCTTATTGACCAGGGTGGCCGAGTTCGTCGTGACCATGGGGCCCATGTTCCAGGTGGGGTGCCTGAGAGCCTGGGCCGGCGTGACCTTCTCGAGGTCCGCGCGGGTCCGGCCCCGGAACGGGCCACCACTGGCCGTCACCACCAGCCGCTTCACCTCGTCGGGCGTCCCCCCGCGCAGGGCCTGGGCCAGCGCCGAGTGCTCGGAGTCGACCGGCACGATCTGGCCGGGGGCGGCGGCACCGGTCACCAGCTCGCCGCCGATGATCAGCGATTCCTTGTTGGCCAGGGCCAAGGTGCTGCCGGCGCCGAGCGCGGCGAGCGTGGGGGCCAGGCCGATCGCCCCGGTGATGCCGTTCAGCACCACGTCGGCCGGGCGGGCCGCGACCTCCGCGGCGGCGTCGGGCCCGGCCAGCACCTCGATACCGTGCCCCGCCCCCGCGTGACGGTTCAGGAGCTCCTCGAGAGCCGCGCGCTTCGACGCGTCCCCGGTTGCGACGACCGCCACCCGCAACTGCGCCGCCTGGGCGGCCAGCAGCTCGAGGTTGCCGCCACCGGCGGCCAGGGCGACGACGCGGAAGTGGTCAGGATTACGACTCACCACGTCGATCGCCTGAGTACCGATGGAACCGGTGGAACCGAGGAGCACGACGTCGCGACGTTCAGACATGGCGGCCAGTCTGGCATCCCGGAGCGCAGGCCCGGTGCCGGGGCGAACGGCTCATGATCGCCGGGGGAACCACCGACGAGCATCTCGGCCCCGGTGCCCACGGCGTCGAGATCGGCGTCGGGGTGGACCAGGAAGGGCGCGTTGCCGCCGAGTTCCACCGACGCGCGCAGCAACTGGGTGGCGGACTGCTCGACGAGCTTCTTCCCCGGAGTCCCTCGGGGAAGACAGACCGTGCCCGGGCGATCACGCGAAATCCGTACGGAAACTATGCTGGGCCCATGCCCGACTCCAGCCTCCCCCAGTCCGGCGCGGCCGGCCTGTCCGCAGCGCCGTACTCCGCCCCGGCCGTCGCCCAGAAGCGCCACCTGGTCACCGAATTGCCCGGTCCCCGCTCCCGTGAGCTGGCCGCCCGGCGGGACGCGGCGGTGGCCTCGGGGGTCAGCAGCCTGATGCCGGTGTTCGCGGCCCGGGCCGGTGGCGGCATCGTGGTGGACGTCGACGGTAACCACCTCATCGACCTGGGTTCCGGCATCGCCGTCACCACGGTGGGCCACGCGGTGCCCGCCGTCGTCGCCGGGGTGCAACAGCAGATCGCGCAGTTCAGCCACACCTGTTTCACCATCACCCCGTACGAGGGTTACGTGGCGGTCTGCGAGGCGCTCAACCGCCTTACCCCTGGTGACTTCGAAAAGCGTTCCGCCCTGTTCAATTCCGGCGCCGAGGCAGTGGAGAACGCGGTGAAGATCGCGCGCCGCGCCACGGGCCGCGACACCGTGGTGGTGTTCGACCACGCCTACCACGGCCGCACCAACCTGACGATGGCAATGACCGCCAAGAACATGCCCTACAAGGACGGTTTCGGCCCGTTCGCCGGTGAGGTGTTCCGGGCGCCGATGTCCTACCCGCTGCGCGACCCGCTGGGTACCGACGGGGCCGCGGCGGCCGCCCGGGCCATCAGTGACATCGAGAGCCAGGTCGGTGCCGGACGGGTGGCCTGCCTGGTGCTCGAGCCGATCCTGGGTGAGGGCGGTTTCATCGAGCCCGCAACGGGTTTCATCCCGGCTCTGGCCGCCTGGTGCACCGCGAACGAGGTGGTGTTCGTGGCCGACGAGGTGCAGTCCGGCTTCGCCCGCACCGGTCATTTCTTCGCGAGCGAGCACGAGGGCGTGGTGCCCGACCTGGTCGTCACCGCCAAGGGCATCGCGGGCGGCATGCCGCTCTCGGCGGTCACGGGCCGGGCCTCGATCATGGACGCCGCCCACGCCGGCGGCATCGGTGGCACCTACACGGGCAATCCGGTGGCGTGCGCCGCCGCGCTCGCCGCGATCGCGACCATCGAGCAGGACGGTCTGGTGGAGACCGGGAGGCGGCTGGGCGAGCGGCTGCGGTCCTTCCTGCTGGATCTCCAGGCGAAGTTCCCACAGATTGCGGACGTCCGGGGGCGCGGAGCCATGCAGGCGATCGAACTGAACGTCCCCGGCTCGGCCACCCCGGACGCGGGCCTGGCGGCCCGGGTCGCGAAACACTGCCACCAGCACGGCGTGATCGCCCTGACCTGCGGCACCTACGGCAACGTCATCCGCCTGCTACCGCCCGTGACGATCACCGACGACCTGCTCGACGACGCCCTCACCGTGCTCGCCGAGGCCTTGGCCGAACAGGTCGGCTGAGCGCCCCCGGGCAACGGGTGGGCGAACCGCACCTCGGTAGCGTTCCGTGATACCGGACGGGGGCCGCCCACGAGGCGCCCCCACCGGGCATCGCGCGGGGCGCGACCCAGCGTTCGGAATCTCCGCCCGAAGTGACGAGCCATCCACTGATTGTAACGAAAACCAGGCCGTTCAGAGGATCCCTCGGTGCGGGCCCTATGGAAGGCTTCACGAACGGCCGCAATCCCACGGCCCCGTTGAAGCCCTTCTCCCCCAGGGGTCGCACGATGGAAACCGCTTCCGTTCCGTCCGCCCGGCGCGGCTCGGTGAGTCACGAGGACAAGCACGCCTGGCCGTCCATGAATGCGTCGCGGCTCGCACTGCACCGCCTGCTCGACAGTGGTGGCCCGAAGATCGTCTATCAGCCGCAGCTCTCGCTGTCGCGAATGACGGTCGAGGGCTACGAGGCACTGGCCCGGTTCCCCGCGAGCCCCATCCGCGGCGCCGAGGACTGGTTCACCCGGGCTCGCGATCTAGGTCTCGGCACCGCGCTGGAGTCCGCAGCCGTCGTGCGTGCCCTCGCCCGCCGGCACGAGCGTCCCCCCGGCACCACGATCGCGGTCAACGTCTCGCCGACCGTTCTGACCAGCCCGTCGTTCATCGCCGTGCTGCCCGCCGATCTGACCGGTATCGAGATCGAGCTGACCGAGCACGAGTGGTCGCCGGGCACCGGCGCCCTGCGCCGTCAACTCGATCAGCTGCGCGAACGGGGCGCCCGGGTCGCGATCGACGACGTCGGTACCGCCCACTCAGGCCTGCGCCGGGTACTGAACCTCGTTCCCACCAAGCTGAAACTCGACCGGGCGATCGTGCAGGGCGTGGCGGGCAATCCGTCGAAGGCCGCGCTGATCAGGGCCGTCGTGGACCTGGCCGAACAGATCGGCGCGACCGTCTGCGCCGAGGGGGTGGAGAACCTCGACGATCTGGAGGCCATCGCCGATCTCGACGTCGCCTCCGCGCAGGGCTGGGCCGTCGGCCTGCCGGAGGCGGAGTTCCGCGCCGCCGAGCCCGGCGCCGTGCGTTCGGCGCACGCCCGCATGGTGGCGATGCTGTCCGGCCGACCGGCGCAATCCGGGCGCCCGCTTGCTTCCGGAGATCCGGCCCGACCGGCGCCGGCCACTTCCTCGCCCCGGCCCTCGGCGCCGGAGGCGAGAAGCGCCCCCGCCATCGACGAGTTCCTGACCCGCCTCACTTCCGTCACCTCCCTGACCGGCCTGCATACTCTGGTGACCGGCTGCGGACGGGTGCTCGGCGCGGACCACCTCGAGGTCAGTGTGCTCACCGACGACGAGTCGGCCCTGGTCGCAGCCGGTCGCCCGGACGCCGCCCCGTCCGGCGACAGCACGCCGACCTATCCCCTGGCCAGTTATCCGCTCACCCAGCTCTGCCTGAGCACCCGCTCCGTCGTCCCCGTCTACCGGGGTCACGATCCCTTCGGCCGTGGTGCCCCGGGGAAGCAGACCGAGCGGGACCTGCTGCAGCGCCTGCACTTCGAGACCGTACTGATGGTGCCGGTGATCAGCCGCGACCGGGTGATCGGCCTGCTGGAGTGCTACCGCCGCGACGACGCCCCCTGGTCCCGCCGCCAGATCCGCGGTGCCCGCACGATGGCGGCCATGCTGGGCCCGGTGCTGGACGGCCTGCTGCCCTGAGCCCGCGCCCTCCTGGTTTCCGCGCTGCAGGCTCTCCTGTCCTCCGCCTCACCGTGGGCCCCGTTACGGCGACCGGTCTTCCGTACGCCCTGGACCGCATGCCTCGCGCCCCCGTCGGAGCCTGGATGCAGAGCGTCGGCGCCCAGTGGTTCCCGAACGGGCACTCCTACTCGGCGAGCTTCGTCGCCCTGGTGCAGACCGCGTCGCTCCTTCCCGTTCTCGCCCCCTCCCTACCGGCCGGGGCGCTCGCCGACTCGCTCGGCCGCCGCCGTCTGCCGGTCACGACCACCGCACTCTCCGCCAGCGCCACCGTGCTGACCGGGCTCGACGCCACCGGGGTGCTCACACCCGGGTCGCTGCTCCCGGCGCTGCCCCGGTGGCTGAGTTCCTCGTGGCTGCCGGCCGGCTCGGCGATCGCCGACGCCGCGGGCTGCGCCGCTCCCGCCCTCGACCCGGTCCGGCTGTTCGTGCCGGTGTTCCTGGTCACGGGCACGTCCTGGATCGTCACGTCGACCCCTTCCGTGAGCAGACCACGAGTGGCGGTTCACCGCATCGGCTGTCAGCTGTCGAACCCCAGGCCGAACCGGTCGAGGGTGCGCAGCCAGAGGTTGCGGTGGCCGTTCGAGGCGTCGGCGCGGGCCAGGCTCGCGCGGGTCAGCTCGATCCCGGCCCAGCGCACGGGTTCCGGGGGGAAGGGCAGCGGGGGGCGGCGCACCATGCTCAGGCGGGTGCGCTCGTTCTCCACGCCGTCGAGCAGGTCCAGGGCCACGCGGGCGCCGAAGCGGGACGCGCCCACGCCGAGCCCGGTGAAGCCGTTGACCGACGCCACCTTGCCCCCGAGGGCCCGGGCCCAGAGCGCCGTGAACCGAGTGCTCGTGTCGATGGCACCGCCCCAGGTGTGACTGAAACGCACGCCTCGCAGCTGCGGGAAGGTGGTGAAGAAGTGCTCGGCCAGACGTTTCTCGGTGTCCTCGCGGCGCATGCGGCGCTGGGACAGGTCCGAGCCGTAGTAGTACAGGGCGTCGTATCCGCCCCAGACCACGCGCCGGTCGGCGGTCGTGCGGTAGTAGTGGAACTGGTTACCGGCGTCCGAGATGCCCTGCCCGCCGTGCCAGCCCAGGTCGTCCCACTGCCGGTCGGTGAGAGGTTCGGTGGCCAGGACGTGGTCCCAGACCGGCACCGTGAACGGTCGCAGACGGCGCAGCGGGTTCGGGAACACGTTGGTCGCCAGCACCACCCGACTCGCCCGCACGGTGAACTCCCGCACGAGGGACGATTCCGGGGCCGCCGCCAGACCGGTGTCCAGACCCGTGCAGACTCCGACGGCCACCCGCGTTCCCTCGTCGCGCAGACCCACCACGCGCGTCCCCTCGACGATCGTGACCCCGAGCCGCTCGACCGCGTTCGCCAGCCCCCACACCAGGCGGGCCGGGTCGAGCACGGCCGTGGAGTCCGGGTCCACCGCACCCGCCAGGTACGTGTGGGAACCGGCGACCGCCCGGGCGCCCACCGCGTCCACCATTGTCGCTCTGCCACCCAGCTGCCGGGACACGCGCACCGACTCGACCAGGTCGTCCACCTGCCAGGACTCGACCGCGGCGGTCATCTCGCCCGCCCGCGTCCACCCGCAATCGATGCCGTGGCGCGCGATCGACTGCTCGATCCCGTCGAGGTTCTCCCGGCCCAGACGCTCCAGCAGAGCCATCTCCCCGGGCCAGCGGGACATCCCGTTGCCCAGGCCGTGCGTCAGGGTGGCGGAGCAGAAACCGCCGTTGCGGCCACTGGCCGCCCATCCCAGGGAACCCGCCTCGACCAGGGCGACGACGAGTCCGGGATTCTCCTCCGCCGCCTGGAGAGCAGCCCACAGACCGGTGAAACCACCACCCACGACGAGGAGATCGACCAGCAGGTCGGCGTCGAGGCTTCTGCGGGGAGCGGGTGCGCCGGCCGTGTCCAGCCAGAGCGGGGTGTGGGAGGCCCCGGTCAGGGAGCCCCCGGCCCAGGAACTCGACCGTGCCATCCCGGCCTCCTAGAGGTTCTTGGCCCGGCGCCAGCGGAACAGCTCCGCCGCCAGCACGATCGCCATGGCCAGCAGGAACATCGCCGAGCCGATGACGTAAGCATCGGCCGGGATACCGCGCCCCGCCGACACGTACACGAACTTGGGGAAGGTGTTGACGTCACCGGAGACGAAGTTGGTGATGATGAAGTCGTCGAACGACAGGCTGAACGCCAGCAGGGCGGCCCCCGCGATACCGGGCGCGACCAGGGGCAGCGTGATCCGGCGGAAGGTCTCGAACTCTCCTGCGTAGAGGTCCTGCGCGGCCTGTTCCAGCCGTGGGTCCAGCGAGGCGATGCGCGCCTTCACGGCCACCACCACGAAGCTGATGCTGAACATCACGTGCGCGATGATGATGGTGGTGAAGCCCAGCTGCACGCGCATGTTCAGGAACAACGTGAGCAGCGACGCGGCCAGCACCACCTCGGGCGTGGCCATCGGCAGGAAGATCAGCAGGTTGGTGGTCGTGCGGCCGCGGAACCGGTAGCGAGCCAGTGCGAACGCCACCATCGTGCCGAGCACCGTGGCGATGACCGTCGAGGCCACCCCGATCTTCAGGCTGTTGCCCAGGGCGTTGCAGACGTCCGGGGCGTTGCAGGGGTTGGTCCAGTTCTCCAGCGTGAAGCCGCGCCAGGTGAGGTTGCTGCGCGCGGGCCGGTTGAAGCTGAACACCATCACGTAGGCGATCGGTGTGAAGATGTACGCGAAGGCCAGCACCCCGTAGATGTGCAGGGCATGGCGGCCGAGCCAGCGACGGGCCTTGATCCCGGTGCTCATACGAGCTCCTCCGTTCCCGCGCGGCGCACGTAGAGCACGACGAGCACCAGGATGATCGCCATCAGGATGAAGCTGAGGGCGGCGGCGGTCGGGTAGTCGACCACGCGGAAGAAGCGGCTCTCCACCACGTTCCCGACCATGGTGGTGCGGTTGTTGCCCAGCAGCGCGGCGTTCACGTAGTCACCGGAGGCCGGGATGAACGTCAGCAGCGTGCCGGCGACCACCCCCGGCATCGACAGCGGGAACGTGACCTTGCGCAGCACCGCGAAACCGTTGCCGTAGAGGTCTCCCCCGGCCTCGATCAGCCGCGGGTCGATGCGCTCCAGGCTGGAGTACAGCGGCAGCACCATGAACGGCAGGAAGTTGTAGGTGATACCCGCGACCACGGCCAGCGGGCTCGCCGTCACCGCCATGTCCTGCGGGATGACGTGCACCCACTTCAGCGAGGAGACCACCCAGCCGTCGTCGGACAGGATCTGCCGCCAGGCCAGCGTGCGCAGCACGAAACTGGTGAAGAACGGCGCCACCACCAGCACGAGCAGCAGGTTGCGCGCCCGGCCGGCCCGGAACGCGATCAGGTAGGCCAGCGGGTAGCCGATCGCCAGGCAGAGCGCCGTGGCCAGGATCGAGTAGAGGAACGAGCGGCCGAAATGGCCCTTGTACTCGCTGATCACGTCCCAGTAGTTCGCCAGGTGGAAGGTCTGGACGAACTCGCCGGGGATACCGGAGCCCGAGGGGGTCTGGGTCGAGGTGCCGGCCAGCGTGAACAGCGGCACCACGAAGAAGATGCCGAGCCAGAGCAGACCCGGGACCAGCAGGATCAGAACGGTGCGCAGCTGACGGCCGGTGGCCCGGGGAAGCTCCTCGGTGGCGTCGGCGCGGGGGGCGATGGCGGCCATGGCGATCAGCCCTGCGGAGCCGAAGCCGCCGCGGCCAGCGCGGCCGCTTCCTCGTCGACGCCGGCCGCGGCGTCACCGGCCAGGCCGAAGCTGTGGTCCGGCTCCCAGGCCAGCGTCACCGCCGAGCCGTCCCGGAAACGCTCGGTGATACCCAGGTTCTGGGAGAACACCGTGAGGTTCTGACCCCACGGCAGGCGCACCAGGTATTGGGTGGAGACACCGAGGTAGCTGGCGTCGACGACCACACCGCCGGTGAGCCGGTTGAGACCGGTGGGAACCTCGTCCCCTGCTTCCTGGATCCGGATCTTCTCCGGCCGGACTCCGAGCAGCAGGTCACTCCCCGGGACGCAGCGACTCTGGAGGATCCGCGCCTTCTGGCCGTGGCTCTCGATCACGACGTAGCCGCCGTCGGTACCCGTCCGGGTGCCCGGCACCAGGTTGGACTGCCCGAGGAAGTTCGCCACGAAGGTGGTGTCGGGCGACTCGTACAGGTCACTCGGCGCCCCCAGCTGCTCGATCTTCCCGTGGTTCATCACCGCGACCCGGTCGGCCATCGTCATGGCCTCTTCCTGGTCGTGCGTGACGTGCACGAAGGTGATGCCGACCTCGGTCTGGATGCGCTTGAGCTCGATCTGCATCTGTCGGCGGAGTTTCAGGTCCAGGGCACCCAGCGGCTCGTCGAGCAGCAGCACCTGCGGCCGGTTGACCACGGCGCGGGCCAGGGCGATGCGCTGCTGCTGACCGCCCGAGAGCTGGGCCGGCTTGCGCTGGGCCAGGTGCCCCAGCTCGACCAGGTCCAGGGCGTCGGTGGCCTGCTTCTTCACGTCCTTCACACCGCGCCGGCGCAGGCCGAACGCGACGTTCTCGAAGATCGTCAGATGCGGGAACAGGGCGTAGTTCTGGAACACCGTGTTCACCGGCCGCTGGTACGGCTTCTTGTGCGTGACGTCGAGATCGCCCAGGTGGATGGAGCCTTCGGTGGGTTCCTCCAGCCCCGCGACCATCCGCAGCGTGGTGGTCTTGCCGCAGCCCGACGGCCCGAGCATGGCGAAGAACTCGCCCTGCGCGATCGTCAGGTCGATGCCGTCGACGGCGGTGAACGCCGAGAACCGCTTGGTCACGCCGCTCAGCCGCAGGTCTCCGCCTGCTTCCGCAGTCGCCATCGGTGCCCTCTTCCTGGGTTGTTACTAGTTACCGAGCACGCGCTGGAACTCGGACGTGAAGTCGGTCTGCTCCGTGCCTTTCAGCGTGCGGAAGACCTTGACCTTGGCCAGGTCCGCGGCCGTCGGGAAGATGTTGGCATTGCCCGCGAGCGCGGCCAGCTCCTTGTCCTTACTGGCGGCCATGATTTCCTGGGCGCCCTTGACCGGGCAGATGTAGTTCACGTAGGCGGCGACCTCGGCCGCCACCTCGGGCTCGTAGTAGTAGTTCATAAGGGCCTCGGCGTTCGCCTTGTGCGGCGAGCCGATCGGAACGAGCATGTTGTCGCTCCACAGCGTGCCGCCGGCCTCGGGGATGGCGAAGCCCCACTTGTCGCCGTTCTCGGCGTTGAGCTGCGTGATGTCGCCCGACCAGCCGATCACCGCGACCGCGTCGCCGGAGATCAGGTCCTCCTTGTAGGAGTTGCCCTTGACCTGGCGGATCTGGCCCTCGTTGAGCTGCTTCTCGAGCACGTCGAGGGCGTTGCCGAAATCGTCGCTGCTGAAGTCGCCGGAGATGTCGACGCCCTGGCCGAGCATGATCAGGCCGAGGGTGTCGCGCATCTCGGAGAGCACCTCGACGCGTCCCTTGAGCGAGGGCCGCCACAGGTCGTCCACACTCTTGATGCCCTGCGGCAGCTTCTCCTTGTTCCAGGCGATGCCCGCGTAGCCGGACTGCCAGGTCAGGGAGTAGTTGCGGCCGCTGTCGAAGTCGACGGTCTTCAGGTTGTCGAGGATGTTCTTGCTGTTCGGGATGCTGCCGAGGTCGAGCTTCTGCACGTAGCCCTGCTCGATCACCCGGGCGGCCATGTAGTCGGTGAAGACGATGACGTCCTTGCCGATGTCCTGGCCGTTGCGTAGTTGTCCCTGGATCTTGCCGTAGTACGAGTCGTTGTCCTCGATGGCCTCGTCGTAGGTGGCCTCGATCCCGGTCTGCTTCTGGAAGGCCTCGAGCGTCGGGTAGGTCTTGGTGTTCTCGTCGTAGTCCAGGTACAGCGTCCAGTTGGCCCAGTTGACCATCTTGTCCTTGGCCGACGTGTCCTGCGCGGCAGCGGGTTTGGAGTCGCTGCCACCGGTGGCGGTACCGGAGGTGCCGCAGGCGGCCAGGGCCGCACCGAGGCCGAGCGCACCGGTGCCTCCGAGCAGGGAGCGACGGGAGAAACCGCGCTGCGCCCGGATCACGGCCGCGGCCTCGGGGGAGAGCGGACGGCGACGACGCTGGGTCATGGGACGAAAGTCCTTTCCTGGCGCTACGGGTGACGTTCTCGGGGCGGCGTCGGCGGGGGGCGTCAGCCTAGGCACGAAATCCGGCATCGACGCCGATCACGCTTGGTTCGCAATACGTCGTTAACTTTCACGGTCACCCGGACGCTTTCACACTCAGTGAACACTGATGGGTAGTTCCGGCCGAACAGCTCGGATACTGACACGGGGTCAAGAGACACGGCAAGGAGTCGACGCGGTTTTTCGTAGCGCCGACCGGGTAAACGCAACGGATTCGTTACCGGATACCGACACGGGCCCGTGAAACCGGTCGATTGTGGGGGTTTCGACGGCCGGAAAACGCAGTGCGGGATTCGCAGTCAATGTTTCCGGCATGTGTCCCGGACGGGGCTGTGGCCTGCCCACCGGTTCCGTCGTCCCGAACGCACCGCAGGCATGGATCCGAATGTTTCCGCACCAGAAACAACGAAATCTATTGCCGAACCCGCCGCAGACGGGCCAGGATCGAGAGGTGACGCGTAAACCCGTGCCGGCGCCCGGCAGGTCCGCCTCGCAGCCTCTCGACGAGACCTCGAAGCAGATCATCGAGCAGCTGCAGGAAGACGGCCGACGTCCGTATGCCGCCATCGGCAAGGCCGTGGGCCTGTCCGAGGCGGCCGTCCGGCAGCGCGTGCAGCGCCTGCTCGACGGCGGGGTCATGCAGATCGTCGCCGTCACCGATCCCCTGCAGGTGGGTTTCACCCGTCAGGCCATGATCGGCGTGCGGGTCGACGGGGAGATCGAGCCGGTCGCCGACGAGCTGTCGGCGATGGCCGAGGTGGACTACGTGGTGGTCACCGCCGGCTCGTTCGATCTCCTGGTCGAGCTGGTGTGTGAAGACGACGACCACCTCCTCGACCTGGTCAGCCGCCAGATCCGTGGTCTGGCCGGCGTCCGCAGCACCGAGACCTTCGTCTATCTCAAGCTCCGCAAACAGCTCTACAACTGGGGTACCAGATGACCGACGCTTTGACCCAGGCCCTGCAGGACAAGTCCCGGGACCACCTCTGGCTGCACTTCACCCGGCACTCGGGATATTTCGGGGAAGCCCCCGACCCGGTGCCGGTCATCGTGAAGGGCGAGGGTCACCACATCTGGGACTCCACCGGCCGCCAGTACATCGACGGCCTGGCGGGCCTTTTCGTGGTGCAGGCCGGTCATGGCCGGGAGAAGCTGGCCGAGGCCGCCGCGAAGCAGGCCAAAGAGCTGGCCTTCTTCCCGCTCTGGTCGTACGCCACGCCGCCCGCGATCGAGCTGGCCGAGAAGCTGGCCCACTACGCCCCCGGCGACCTGAACCGCGTCTTCTTCACCACCGGCGGCGGTGAGGCGGTCGAGACCGCCTGGAAGCTGGCCAAGCAGTATTTCAAGCTCAAGGGCAAGCCGGGCAAGACCAAGGTGATCTCCCGCTCGATCGCCTACCACGGCACCACCCAGGGTGCTCTCTCGATCACCGGGATCCCCAGCCTGAAAGAACCTTTCGAGCCGCTGGTGCCCGGCGCGTTCCGGGTGCCGAACACCAACATCTACCGGGCCGAACCGCAGTTCCGCGACGACCCGAAGGGCTTCGGGCGCTGGGCCGCCGACCGTATCGCCGAGGCGATCGAGTTCGAGGGCCCCGACACCGTGGCGGCCGTGTTCCTGGAGCCGGTGCAGAACGCCGGTGGCTGTTTCCCGCCCCCGCCCGGCTATTTCGAGCGGGTGCGGGAGATCTGCGACCAGTACGACGTGCTGCTGGTGTCGGACGAGACGATCTGCGCGTTCGGCCGGGTCGGGGGCATGTTCGCCTGCACCGAGATGGGCTACGTGCCCGACATGATCACCTGTGCCAAGGGCATGACCAGCGGGTACTCGCCGATCGGCGCGATGATCGCGAGCGGGAAGCTCTTCGAGCCGTTCAGCAAGGACTCCACCTACTTCGCGCACGGCTACACCTTCGGCGGGCACCCGGTGTCGGCGGCCGTGGGCCTGGCCAACCTCGAGCTGTTCGAGGAGGAAGGGCTGCTGGAGAACGTGCGGGTGAACGGCCCGGTCTTCCGCGCCACCCTGGAGAAGCTGCGCGACCTGCCGATCGTCGGTGACGTGCGCGGCGAGGGCTTCTTCTACGGCATCGAGATGGTGAAGGACAAGACCACCCGGGAGACGTTCAACGACGAGGAGTCCGAGCGCCTGCTGCGCGGATTCCTCTCCAAGGCGCTGTTCGACGCCGGTCTGTACTGCCGCGCCGACGACCGGGGCGACCCGGTGATCCAGCTGTCCCCGCCCCTGACCATCGGGCCGACGGAGTTCGACGAGATCGAGGGCATCCTCCGGTCCGTCCTGACGGAGGCGTGGAACCGACTGTGAGACAGGAACGTCCGAAGACGCAGGTGCGGCGGGCGCCACACAAGCAGGTCACCTCGCGGGAGGCTCTGGACGCGGTGCTCGACGCGGCCCTGGTGGCCCACGTCGCCGTCCCGGCCCCCGGCCGGCTGGCCGTCGTGCCGACCGGCATGGCCCGCGACGGCGATCGCCTGCTGATCCACGGCTCCACCGCGTCCCAGGCGTTCCGCTTCCTCGCGACCGGGGTGGAGACCTGCACCACCATCACCCTGCTCGACGGGGTGGTGGTGGCCCGCAGCCAGTTCGAGTCGTCCATGAACTACCGCAGCGCCATGCTCTTCGGCGGGTACACCGCTCTGGAAGGTTCGGAGAAGGCCCGGGCCCTCGCGGTGCTCTCCGAGGCGCTGATGCCCGGCATGACCCAGGCCCGCACCCCGTCGGCCCAGGAACTGGTGGCCACGTCGGTGCTGGCGCTCCCGCTGACCGAGTGGTCACTCAAGGTGTCGGCGAAAGACGCGCCCGACGACGCGTCCGAAGACCTGGACTCTCCGGTGTGGGGCGGCATCGTGCCGCTGCGCCACACCTGGGGCGAGCCCCTGAGCGCTCCCGGCATTCCCGGTGATCCGGCTGTGCCGGCGGCTCTTGCGGACTGGCCGGAGGGCCGGTCGTGAGCTACCCGTCGGTGTCGCTGTGGTTCGACCAGGCGGCGGCCGCGGGTGATCCACTCACCCCTCGGCCCGGTCTGGACGGCGATCTGACGGTGGACGTCTGCATCGTCGGCGGTGGCCTGACCGGGCTGTGGACGGCGTACTACCTGCTGCGGGCCGATCCCACGCTGCGGGTCGCGGTGCTGGAGGCCGAGATAGCGGGCTTCGGGGCCAGCGGGCGCAACGGTGGCTGGTGCTCGGCCCTGTTCCCCGTCGGCGTACAGGCCATGGCCCGGCGTCACGGCCTGGGACCGGCGCTCGACATGCGCCGGGCGATGAACGAGACGGTCGACGAGGTCGGCCGGGTGGCGGCGGCTGAGGGCATCGACTGTCATTTCGCGAAGGGCGGCACCATCGAGCTGGCCCGCTCGGCAGTACAGTTCGAACGGGTGCGCGCGTCGGTAGCCGCCGATGCGGCCCGCGGCGGTATCGATCAGTACGAAATGTGGGACGAGGATCAGACCACCGCCCGCGTGCGGGCTTCCGGGGTGGTCGGGGCCGGGTTCACCGCGAGCTGCGCCCGTCTTCAGCCCGCGCTGCTCGTGCGCGGCCTGGCCGACGTGGTCGAAGGGCTCGGCGCTCAGGTGCTGGAGCGCACCCCGGCCCTGGAGATCCTTTCGCGCACCCCGGACAACGGCACCGGCGGCGCCGGGCCGCGCGTACGCACCGCCCGGGGCACGGTGTACGCACAGCACGTCGTCCGGGCCACCGAGGCCTGGACCTCGCAGTTGCCGGGCACCCGGCGGGCCATCGCGCCGATCTACTCGCTGATGATCGCGACCGAGCCCCTGCCCGCCTCGTTCTGGTCCACCGTCGGCCTGTCGCGGGGCGAGACCTTCACCGACGCAAGACATTTGGTGATCTACGGACAGCGCACCGCCGACGACCGCATCGCCTTCGGCGGCCGCGGGGCCCCGTACCACTTCGGCTCCCGCATCGACCCGTCCTTCGACCGGCACCCCCGGGTGTTCGCCGCCCTGCGCCGGACCCTGACCGAACTCTTCCCGGCCCTGCGCGATTTCGGGTTCACCCACAGCTGGGGTGGCCCGCTCGGCATCGCCCGCGACTGGAACGCCTCGGTGGGACTGGACGCCTCGTCCGGCATCGGCTGGGCCGGGGGCTACGTGGGCGACGGCCTGTCCACCACGAACCTGGCCGGACGCACCCTGACCGACCTGGTGCTGGGCCACGACACCCAGCTGGTGCACCTGCCCTGGGTGGGCCACCACTCCCCCGCCTGGGAGCCCGAACCCCTGCGCTGGCTGGGCACCAACGCCGGCCTGACCGCGATGACGGCGGCCGACACCGAGGAACGCCTGACGAAGCGCGAGTCGGTAGCGGCCCGCCTGATGTCCCCGCTCCTGGGCCACTGACCGCCACCAACCCCTTCGTGATGGGGGGTTACCGGTGCCTCAGAGGTAGCTCGTCCGATGCCTCAGGCTGCCCTCCAGCCGGCCCACCGCCTTGCCCGTCACCGTGGCGAGCTTCGCCCGGCCGGCCGGGCTGAGAGCTCCCGGCAGGGCGAACAGCACCCGCGCCCAGCTGCCGACGGCCTGGCGGGGTCCCCGGCCGGGCATGCCGAGATGCCGGAACTTGCGGTACAGCATCACCTCGCCGAGACCGTAACCGCGCTCCTGCCGGAAGGTCTCACGGGATCCGGGGCGGTAGCGGTAGTGCAGCACCGCGCCGGGCACGAACGTCGCGGGCACGCCGGCTCCGGCCAGGCGCCAGGAGAGGTCCAGATCGTGCTGGGTGGGCAGAGCCTCGTCGAAACCCCCGACCCGGGCGATCGCCTCACGCCGGACCCCCATCGAGGCTCCGACGACGGCCGGGCGGTAGTCGAAGAACACGTCGATCCGCCGGCTCTGCAACAGGTCGCGGCGGGCACGCACGGGCGGCGGGTTGAGCCGGGCCACCTCCAGCTCGCCGCCGGCGTACGGCACGTCGGCCAGCGCCCGGGCCATCTTCTCCAGGTAGCCCTCAGCCGCCAGGTCGTCGCTGTCGACGAAGACGATCACCTCACCGGTGCTCTGCTCGATGCCGTGGTTGAGCGCCACCGCCTGGAATCCCGGCTCCGGCACCCGCAGCACCCGCAGCTTCGGCAGCCGCCCGGCGAACCCCTGCGCCACCTCGACGGTGCGGTCGGTGGAGCCGTTGTCGACGACCACGGTTTCCCACCAGCCCGGGTACCC
Organism: Kineosporia mesophila; assembly: GCF_021129235.1. Taxonomy (GTDB): domain Bacteria; phylum Actinomycetota; class Actinomycetes; order Actinomycetales; family Kineosporiaceae; genus Kineosporia; species Kineosporia mesophila. The sequence continues at coordinate 17,342 of NZ_JAJOMA010000025.1, read as the reverse complement.
CTGCGCGGCCACCGATTCCAGGGTCCCCGCGAGGGTGGACGCGCTGTTGCGGCAGCAGATCACCACACTGAGCGTGGGCAGACTCCCGGTCATCCGGCAGCGCCGGCGAAAATCTTCATACCCACCAGTGTTGCTGGTGGGAAACGGCTGGCCCGAGCCGGCCTCGGGGACGCTTGGCCTGATCACGGACGCGGCTGGGGAGATCGGCTCTCGGCCGGCGGGCGGTGGGATCGGGTAGAGGGCGTCCGGGGTGCCGGCAAACGCAGTCGGATGCCCTGGTGCGCGAATCCCTGCAAGCGCCCCTTTTGAGGCGGGACACCTTCCGCCTGCACCCCTTCCCTGCCAATGTTGATCACACCGGCCGGCCGTCGGTGGCCCGGGTCGGCCCGCCACCGGGCTTTCCGTGCCGCCGACCGGACAACTCGGCACCGTGGCGCTCGTCACCGATATGCCCTCGGTCCGGGTGGGCCCACAGAGCAGCGCGCCGGTGGTTGCGACCGGGCCCGGGAACAGGGTCCGGCCTCAACCTTGAACTATCCTCAAATACCCGTAACGGACATAAAGAATGCCCGGCCCGCCATTCCCGAGGCGATTCGCGGGGGTTTACCCCACACCGGACTCGCCCGAACGGGTGATAATGAACCGGTCTCCGCAATTGCCCGATCACCGAAAATGATTCGTCATCGAATCGTGACCGCGAAGGATTGCCGGGATCAATACGACGGGAAAGAAATCAGCCGGCGAACGCTGCGTGACAATGCGCATCGTAATTCTTTCATCACTCTCAGAAATACCTCGAGCCAAGTGCTCGTATTCCGTATCCGTCAGTTGCCGGATCTCGACACAGCGTTAGTATCGCGTTCTGGAACGATCCTCTAACACGGTTAAATGACCAGCCGCTTCTCACGGGGTGTTGCGGGACCATCGCACAATGGATCACAATTTCGTCACCGTGCGTCGCCGGACCAGCGTGACTTGGGTGTTTCCCCCCAGCCCGGAGCAGCTCGTCGGCGGGCATTTCTGAATGCTGCTTCCCTGCCCTGACAACGTATGTTTCCATTGTCGGACAGTGGGGAGGGCACAGTCCGTTAGAGCCTTCGGCCCTCGATGACTGGAGACTCGATGAGCAATTCGCAGAGGGGCTTTGCCGGCTTACGCCAGCGCATGGCCCGCACTGAGCCGAGACATGCCACCACGGGCACCCCGTCGAGTGCGATCCCCGCACCCACTGCGACCGACTCGGGTGAGATGCCCGTGCCCCTGCGGCCCGGCGACATGCGTGACGGCGACCGTCTCGACCTGAACCTGTCGCCGGAAGACCAGGAACACCTGTTCGCCTTCGAGCCGGGCGCACCGCTGCCGGCCCGGACCCGGCGCCCCAAGCCCCAGTCGGAGCAGCCGGGTGAACACCCCCTGGCCGGCGCGGACGTACCGCCCGTCACCGGCGCCGAGTCGATCATCTCCTCCGCCACTGTCATCTCGCCGGTCTCCGGTACCTATCTGGTCTCGTCGTCGCCGATCGCGGCCGAGGCCCGCCGTCAGGAAGAAGCTCGCCGGGCCATGGTCGACGGCACTCCCGCACAGCCCCCTCGCGCACAGCCCACCCACACGCAGATCCCCCACACCCAGCCCCCGCAGGCAGCGGCCCCGGGTGAGTACGGGCCGTCCTTCCCCAACGACTACCGCACCGAGCAGGGCTACCGCGCCGCCCGTTCCGGCGCGCAGCCGGCCGCGCCGAGGGTGCCGGACCCGGCCCCCCGCAGCCAGCCGCAGCAGCTCGTGCACGGGACGGCCCGGCCCGCCCCCGTCGACCCGGGCCGCCCCGGCGGTTACGCGGGCTACGACGGCACCGGCTACGGCACCCCGCCCAGCGCCTCCCCCGGCTCCCCCGAACGAGCACCCGCCCGGGTCTCCCCCAATACCGAGCCCATCGATCTGCGGCACGTCCGGGCCCAGGCCCAGCCGGCCACCCGGTCGGCCCCGGAGGGCGCCCTGCGTCGCCGGACCGACCAATCGGCGGATTGGTATCCGGCCAGGACTGCCGAAAGACAAGCAGAGAGCATTCCCGACGGGTCTGCTGTCAGTCCTGCCCGCCGGCCCCTTGGTTCCGGGTCCGGTGACCGGCCCGGAACCGCTCTGCAACTCCGCTCCCCTCACACCAGCCTTCAGGGCCGGAAGGAAGACAACGTGACGAACATCGACATCGTCCTCAAGGAAGCCATGCAGATCGACGGCGCCGTCGGCGTCGCGCTGGTGGACTACACGAGCGGTATGACGCTCGGCCAGGCCGGTGGCGGCAGTCTGAACCTCGAGGTCGCCGCGGCGGGCAACACCGAGGTCGTCCGCTCGAAGCTGCGCACCATGGAGGCCCTGGGCCTGCGTGAGGGCATCGAGGACATCCTGATCACGCTGGACACCCAGTACCACCTGATCCGCCTGATCACCGACCAGTCCGGCATCGGCCTGTTCCTCTACCTGGCGCTGGACAAGCACCGCTCGAACCTGGCCCTGGCCCGCCGCAAGCTGGCGAACCTGGAGCGCACCATCGAGATCTGAGGGGGTACCCCCGCCCCGAGGGCGCTGGAGGCCCGGGCACAGACCGAGACTGTGCGCAGCATCCGGTTCGACGGTTCCCTGAAGATCACGCTCGACTGAGAGCACCACGAAGGCCCCGGTCCACGGACCGGGGCCTTCGTCGTCCCGTAAGCCTCCGGGATCAGCCCCGCAGGACCGGCGTGAGCGCGTCCAGCACCGACACGTCCTCGATCGTGCTCGGTACGCTCACCGGCGCCCCGTCGGCGATCTCCCGCATCGTCTTACGCAGGATCTTTCCCGAGCGCGTCTTGGGCAGCGCGGCCACCACATCCACGCGCCGCAGGGAGGCGACCGCACCGATCTCGGTGCGCACGAGCGTCACCAATTCGTCCCGCAGCTGATCGCCCGGAGTCTCGACGCCCGCCTTCAGCACCACGAAACCGCGCGGCAGCTGGCCCTTCAGCTCGTCGTGCACCCCGATCACCGCGCATTCGGCGACCGCCGGGTGCGCCGCCAGCACGGCCTCCATCGACCCGGTCGACAACCGGTGCCCGGCCACGTTGATCACGTCGTCGGTGCGGCCCATGACGAACAGGTAGCCGTCCCCGTCCCGGTACCCGCCGTCACCCGAGAGGTAGTAGCCCGGGAAGGCGGACAGGTACGAGGAGACGTACCGCTCGTCGTCCTGCCAGAGTGTGGCCAGGGTGCCCGGCGGCAGCGGCAGGCGGATGCAGATGGCCCCCTCCTGGTCCGGGCCCAGCGGCTGTCCCAGGGGGTCCAGCACCTGCACGTCGTAGCCCGGCAACGGCACCGAGGGAGACCCCGCCTTGACCGGAAGATCCTCCAGCCCACGCGGATTCGCACAGATCGGCCAGCCCGTCTCGGTCTGCCACCAGTGGTCCACCACCGGCACCCCGAGCTTCTCCGACGCCCAGCGGTAGGTGTCCGGGTCGAGCCGCTCACCGGCCAGGAACAACGTGCGCAGGCTCGAGATGTCATAGCCCTCTAGCAGTTTCGCCGACGGGTCGATGCGGCGGATCGCCCGGAACGCGGTCGGCGCGGTGAACACAGCATTTACCTTGTACTCGTCCACGATCCGCCAGAACACCCCGGCGTCGGGCGTCCCGACCGGCTTGCCCTCGTAGAGCACTGTGGTGGCCCCGGCCAGCAGCGGCGCGTAGACGATGTACGAGTGCCCCACCACCCAGCCGACGTCGCTGGCGGTGAACATCACGTCGCCCGGCCCGATGTCGTACACGGCCTTCATCGACCAGGCCAGGGCCACCGCGTGCCCGCCGTTGTCGCGCACGATGCCCTTCGGCCGGCCGGTCGTGCCCGAGGTGTAGAGGATGTACAGCGGATCGGTCGCCTCCACCGTGACGCACGCCGCCGGCGGCACCGCGTTGGGCGTCATCAGCGTGCGCCAGTCGACGTCCTGGGGTCCCATCTCGGCCACCGCCTGGGGCCGCTGGAAGACCACCGTCGTCTCCGGCCGGTGCCCGGCCCGGCGCAGCGCCTCGTCGAGCAACGGCTTGTACTCGATCACCCGGGTGGGCTCCACGCCGCACGACGCCGCGACCACGACCTTGGGCCGGGCGTCGTCGATCCGGACCGCCAGTTCGGCCGGGGCGAAACCGCCGAACACCACCGAGTGCACGGCGCCGATCCGCGCGCAGGCCAGCATCGCGATCACCGCCTCGGGCACCATCGGCATGTAGATCAGCACGGTGTCGCCCTTCGTCACCCCGCAGGCCTCCAGACCACCGGCGAAACGGGCCGTCAGGTCGAGCAGTTCGGCGTAGGTGTAGGTGCGTTTCGTCCCGGTGACCGGCGAGTCGTAGATCAGCGCGGCCTGGTCGGCCCGGCCCGCGACGACGTGGCGGTCCAGCGCGTTGTAACAGGTGTTCAGCCGCGCGCCGGGGAACCAGCGGTAGATCGGGGCGTTCTCCTCGTCCAGGACCTGCCGGGGCTTGCGGTTCCAGGAGATGGCCCGCGCCGCCTCACCCCAGAACGCCGCCGGGTCGTCGAGGCTCTTGCGGTACTCACCGGCGTAGCTCGTCATGTGTGCACTCCTCCGTCCATCGGTATCGAGGACCCGTGGCACCCTTGCCCCGTGGCCTTCGACCCCGCTGATCTTCCCGCCTCCGCCCGGCCCCTGCTGACCGAGCGGCATCTGGCGACCCTCACCACCCTGCGCGCCGACGGCAGTCCGCACGTCGTGCCCGTCGGTTTCACCTGGGACGCCCCGGCCCGCCGGGTGCGGGTGATCTGCTCGGGCGACAGCGTCAAGGCCCGCAACGCCGCGCGCGGCACCCGCGCGGCGGTGTCGGTGGTGGACGGGCGTTTCTGGCTCACCCTGGAGGGTCCGGCCCACCTGCTGGAGGACGAGGCCGAGGTTCGGGAGGGCGAGCGCCGGTACGCGGAGCGGTACCGGGAGCCGCGGGAGAACCCGTCCCGCGTGGTCCTGGCGATCCAGGTCGACCGCGTGCTGGGGAACCTCCCGAAGGAGTAGGTCCCACCGCCCGCGTCGTTCACCCACCCGTCGTGATCAGGCAAATCTTCCCCGGCCGGAGGCTGGGTGACTACCTGATCACGGGGAAGGCCCGACTGATCACGAGAGGGCGCGGTGGGTGGCGTGTCGTGCGGGTCGCGCATGGCGTGCATCTTGCGGGAGCCGGGGTTGCGTGGGGGTTGCTCCTACGAGGTGAACTGGGTGGCGTAGGTGCTGAACCAGGTGGCCGCGACGTAGGCGGTCCGCACGCCCGGGACCTGGGTGGGGACGGCCCGGTCGGTGGTGTCGCTCAGGCCGAGCTGACCGGTGCCGTTGAAGCCCCAGCACCACAGCGAGGTGTCGGCCTGGATCGCGCAGGTGTGGGCGTAGCCGAGGCTGAGCGAGTACCAGGCGGTGCCGGCGACCTGGGTGGGGGCGGTGCGCTGGGTGCTGTCGTTCAGGCCGAGCTGACCGTTGTCGTTGGCGCCCCAGCACCAGAGTGTGTGGTCGGTCTTCAGGGCACAGGTGTGCACCCCGCCGGTCTGCACGTCGGCCCAGTCGGTGTCCGTGCCGACCTGGACCGGGGCGGTGCGGTTGGTGGTGTCGCCCAGGCCGAGCTCACCGCGCAGGTTCCAGCCCCAGCACCACAGGCTGCTGTCGGCCCGGATCCCGCACGAGGCCCCGTAGACCGAGTTGACCCGGCGCCAGGTGGTGTCGGTACCGACCTGGACCGGGACCGTGCGGTCGTTCGTGTCGCCGAGCCCGAGCTGACCGGTGGAGTTCAGGCCCCAGCACCACAGGGAGCCGTCGGTGCGGGTGGCGCAGGTGTAGGCCAGGCCCGCGGAGACGGTGGCCCAGTTCGTGTCGGTGCCCACCTGCCGCGGTGAGACGTAGTTCGCGGTGTTGCCGAACCCCGCCTCACCGTTGGAGTTCTCGCCCCAGCACCAGAGCGATCCGTCGGAGCGGACCCCGCACACGTGGTACTGCCCGATGCCGACCGACCGCCAGGCTGCCGTACCCACCTGGGTGAGCGCGGACCGCACCAGGTAGTCACCCTGGCCCAGCTGTCCCCAGCCGTTGTAGTCCGCGCACCACAGGGTCGAGTCCTCGCGCAGGCCGCAGAGATTGAGCCGTCCGGGGGCCAGACGTTGCCAGGATGTCACCGATCCGACCTGAGACGGCGCGGCCAGGGTCTTGCCCAGCTGGCCGCTGAACCCGTATCCCCAGCACCAGAGGGTGCCGTCGCCCCGGACCCCGCAGGTGTGCTGCACGCCGGCGCCGATCGAGCTCCAGTCGGTGGCGCTGCCGATCCGGGTCGGGGCCGTGCGGTTGGTGGTGTCACCGGTGCCGAGCATGCCGCGGGCTCCGGAGCCCCAGCACCACAGTCCGCCGTCGGTGCGCACGCCACAGCTGTCGGCGTTGCCGAGCGCGACCGTGGACCAGTCGGTGCCGGTCCCGGCCTGAACGGGCGACGACCGGGCCGTGGTGTCGCCCAGGCCCAGCTGACCGGAGGTGTTCAGGCCCCAGCACCACAGCGTGCCGCCCGAGCGCACCCCGCAGGTGTGCTGGCTCCCGGCGCTCACCGAGCTCCAGGTGGCCGAGCCGACCTGGACCGGGGCCGAGCGGTCGGCGGTGTCGCCCAGCCCGAGCTGGCCGCTGCCGTTGCTGCCCCAGCACCACAGCGCCCCGGCCGTGGTCACGGCGCAGACGGAGGTCCCGTTCAGGCTCACGCCCGCCCAGCCGGTGCCGGGGACCTGGACCGGGGAGGTGCGGCGGGTGGCATCGCCCAGCCCGAGCTGGCCGTAGGTGTTGTCGCCCCAGCACCAGAGCGTCCCGCCCGAGCGCACCCCGCAGGTGCTGGTGTCGCCGGTCGCCACCCGGGTCCAGTCCCCCGCGGAACCGACCTGAACCGGCACGGTCCGCGACGCCGTGTCGCCGAGACCCAGCTGGCCGCTGCTGTTGCGGCCCCAGCACCACAGGGTGCTCGTGGTCCGGATCGCGCAGGTGGTGGCGCTCCCGGCGGAGACCTGTGAGTAGTTGCCCGAGCCGACCCGGGTCGGGCCGACGACGTACTCGGACGCGCCGATCCCCAGCCCGAGCTCCCCGGAGCTCGACGTCCCCCAGCACCACAGGCTGTAGTCGGTGCGCACGGCGCAGGAGTGCCCGCTGCCGGCCGTCGCCCGGCTCCAGGTGGTGTTGCGGCCCACCTGTGACGGGCTCTGCTGGGGCGTGGTGTTCAGGCCCCACTTGTAGAGCGGCCCCACGGCGAAGTCGCCGCGGCTGGACAATGTCGCGCCGGTGTCGGTGCCGGCGCTGAAGACCGCCTGGGTGGTGGGCAGCACGACAGCGGCCGCGACGAGGAGGCCCGCCACCGCGACCACGAAGGCCCTGCCGCGCCACCTCATCCGAAAGATCAGCCCTGCCCGTCACATCCCGTCCTGCCCACGACTCTTCCGGGTCCTGTCGACCGGGGGCGGGCCGGCTGTAGGGGTCAGGCGGGATCGGTGATCAGCCGGCCCACCGCGTCCGGGGCGAAGATCGCGTCGGCCACCGAGAGGGCCAGACCGATCGGGCCGGCCGTGTTGTCGAGCGAGCTGCGCACGATCTGCAGGCGGGTGGTGGCCAGGGGCAGCGAGCGCCGGTAGACCATCTCGCGGATCCCGGCGAAGAGCTGCCCCTCGACGCGGGCCAGCTGACCGCCGATCACCACGACGCGCGGGTTGAACAGGCTCACCGCGCCGGCCACGGCCGCACCGAGCACGCGCCCGGCCCGGCGGGTGATCTGCACGGCGACCGGGTCACCGGCCAGCGCCAGCTCGATCGCGGCGTCGACACTGGCCACGTCGCGGCCGGCCGCCTGGAGGTCACGCATGAGGGCCCAGCCCCCCACGTACGCCTCCACGCAGCCGACGTTGCCGCACCGGCACAGCGGCTGGTCCTCGTCGTCGGGCTGGGTCATCTGGGAGTGGCCGATGTCGCCGGCCGCGCCGTCGGCCCCCCGGTAGATCTGGCCACCGACCACCACCCCGGCGCCGATCCCGGTGCCCAGCTTGAGCATCAGCAGATGGCCGGTGGTGGGGAAGTTGCGGCGGTACTCGCCGAACGCCATCGCGTTGACGTCCTTGTCCACCAGGACCGGGCAGTCGTAGGAGCGGGCGAACCAGCCGCGGATGTCGTAGCCGTCCCAGCCGGTCATGATCGGCGGGTTCACCACGACACCGCGGTTGAAATCGACCGGTCCGGGCACCGACATCCCGATGCCGTGGACATCGTGCGGAGTGTTGCCGGTCTCCGCCAGCAGGCGGGTGAAATGCTCTCCGACCAGGCCGATGATCCGGTCGGGGCCCTCGGTGATGTCGATGCGCTGCTGGCTCTCCGAGGCGATGACGCCGTTCAGGTCGCACACGGCCGCCCGCATCCCGGTCGCGCCGAGGTCGGCCACGAGCAGCACACCCCGGGCGGCATTGAAGCCGAACCGGGTGGCGGGCCGGCCCCGGGTCGGGCTGTCCTCACCGGCGGGCGCGATCAGGCGGGCCTGCAGTAACTGGTCGAGCCGCTGGTTCACCGTGGTGCGGGACAGGCCGGTGCTGGTCATCACCTCGGACCGGGTGAGGGCCGTGCCGTCGCGGAACAGGGCGAGGATCTCGCCCACGCCACTCACGCTTCCGGGCGCAGCCGGAGCTGAGCCGTCCGGGGGGACGGAGGACGTGGCCGGGGCCTGGGGGACGGCAGTCATCGCAGCATCTCCGGGGGGACGTACGAGTCAACGCTGAGCTCGCGGGATTCGGACACGACCACATCCTATTTCTGTCTAGCGAGTTTGCAAAAGGTCCCCTCTTAACGATTGACAGTGGACGCAACAGGACGTGTAATCAACCAGACCGTTGGCGGTACGAAGCCGTACCCCGTTCGAAAAGGAGGCTCCAACGTGGGAGCCAGCACCTCGATCCGACGCATCGCCACCCTCGGCGCCACCCTGACCTGCACCGCCGCCGCCCTCGCGGCCTGCGGCAGTTCGTCCTCGGGCTCCGGCCCGGCCTCCGGTGATCCGGCCAAGCCGGCCAAGGTCGCCGCGGTGATCAAGGGCCTCGACAACCCCTTCTTCCAGACGATGGAAGACGGCATCAAGGCCGGCGCGAGCACGGCCGGTATCGACCCGACGATCCAGGCCGCGAACTCGATCACCGACACCACCGGTCAGGCCGACAAGCTCACCGCCCTCGCCGGGCAGGACTTCAGCTGTTACGTCGTCAACCCGATCACCGGCACGAACCTGGTGCAGGGCCTGGCCAAGCTGGCCGCGGCGAAGAAGACGATCGTCAACATCGACTCCCCCGTCGAGGAGGAGGCGGCCCAGGCCGCGGGTGCCACCCCCGCCACCTACATCGGCACCGACAACGTCGCGGCCGGCCGGCTCGCCGGCCAGGAGATGGTCAAGCAGATCACCTCCGGCGAGGTGGCCGTGATCGGCGGTACCTCCGGCGACGTGACCAGCGGCAAGCGCGTGGAGGGCTTCACGTCCGGCCTCTCGTCCTCGGTGAAGGTCGTACAGGAGGTCGCCGCCGACTGGAACCGCGAGAAGGCCCTCACCCAGGCCACCACCGTGCTGCGGGCCCACCCCGACCTGAAGGGCTTCTACGTCGCCAACGACGACATGGCCCTCGGCGTGGTGCGCGCCGTCGAGAACGCGGGCAAGACCGGCGACGTCAAGGTGATCGGTACCGACGGCGTCGAGGAGGCCCTGACCTCGGTCAAGGACGGCGGCCTGACCGCCACCGTGGCCCAGTACCCGTACACCATCGGCGAGATGGGTGTGGAGGCCTGCGCCGCCGCGGCCGCCGGCAAGACCCTGCCGACCACCGTGAACGCACCGGTCGAGCTGGTCACCCAGGACGTCGCCGACCAGGCCCTCAAGGCCACCCCGAAGCCGTTCGGCGACTACGAGGACCCGATCGCCGACCTGCTCAAGTAGCGGTCCGCCCTCCCCCCGAACCTCGGGCCCCGGCCCGCGCGCGCCGACCACATCGTCCGTAAGCCGTTCGCAGGCAACCGGAATTCCGACGCGACCGGCCTCGTCGGCGACCCCCGGCGTCCCCTGTTCCCGGACCGAAAACCCGCCGCTTCAGACCCGAAAGGTTCTGCGATGACCGCGACCACCGTCGAGGCGCCCCCCGCACCCCCGGCGCCCGCCCGTAGTCAGCGACTACGTGACCCCGCGTTCTGGGCCGACTGGGCCGCGCTCGTCGGCCTGATCGGCCTGACGATCGTGTTCCAGGCGCTCAACTCGACCTTCCTCAGCTATGGCAACGTCCAGTCGATCCTGGTCGCCGCCGCCATCCTGATCATCCTGTCGATCGGCCAGACCTTCACCATCGCCACCGGGGGCATCGACCTCAGCGTGGCCTCGGTGATGACCTTCGCCGCCTGCGCCTTCGGCTGGGCCTTCACCCAGGGCTGGGCCCTGCCGCTGTGCATGGTGCTCGCGGTCGTGACCGGCCTGGTGTTCGGCGCGGTCAACGGCGCCCTGATCGCCAAGGGCAGGATTCCCGACTTCGTGGTCACCCTGGGCTCGCTGAGCGCGGCCTCGGGCCTGGCCCTGATCCTGGCCGACGGAAAGCCCACCACCGTGATCAGCCCGTTCCTGCTCAAGTTCTCCACCCGCGGCATCGGCCTGTTCGGCTGGACCTTCCTGCTCGCCGTCGTCATCGCCGTGATCACCCACGTGGTGCTGTTCAACACCAGGTTCGGCACGCACGTGCTGGCCGCCGGCGGCTCCCCCGAGGCGGCCACCGCGACCGGTATCAGCACCGCCCGGATCAAGATCGCCGTCTACACCGTCTCCGGTGTGCTGGCCGGGCTCTCGGGCATCCTGCTGGTCGCCCGGATCGGCGCCTCCTCCCCCGCCGCCGACACCACGATGACCCTGAACACCGTGGCCGCCGTCGTGCTCGGTGGCGTCAGCCTGCTCGGCGGCCGGGCCACCATCGTCGGCCCGGTGCTCGGTGCCCTGGTGCTGACCGTGCTGGTCAACGGCCTGACCCTGGTCGGCGTCTCGCAGTTCTACCAGCCGCTCGCGGTCGGCATCGTCGTGGTGCTCGCCGCCCTCCTGATGCGCTTCCAGAAGTAGGAGATCACCGTGACCGCGACCACCGTGACGCACGACCTCGTCTCCGTCGAGAACGTCTCGCTCTCCTTCGGCAGCGTCCGCGCCCTGCGCGACGTCTCCCTCACCCTGCAGCCCGGTGAGATCACCGCCCTGGTCGGCGACAACGGCGCCGGGAAATCCACCCTGGTGCGGTGTCTCAGCGGAATCCACCGCCCCGACGACGGCACGGTCCGCTTCGACGGGCAGCCGGCGCACTTCTCCACCCCGGAGGACGCACGCAACGCCGGCATCGAGACCGTGCACCAGAACCTGGCCCTGGTCGAGGACCTCACCGTCTGGCAGAACCTGTTCCTGAACCGCGAGATCGTGCACGGCTTCGGGCCGCTGGCGATCCTCGACAAGCGCGCCATGAAGCGCGAGGCGCAGCGCATGGTCTCGACGCTGGCGGTCAACGTACCCAGCGTCACCTCCACCGTGCGGCGTCTGTCGGGCGGCCAGCGCCAGGCCGTCTCCATCTGCCGCGCCGCCGGTTTCAGCTCCAAGCTGGTGATCATGGACGAGCCGACCGCGGCTCTGGGGGTCCAGGAGACCGAGCGCGTCGAGAAGCTCATCACCAAGCTCCGCGAGGACGGCCACGCCGTGCTGCTGATCAGCCACAACTTCGCCCAGGTGATGCGCCTGGCCGACCACGTCTGGGTGATGCGCGCGGGCCGCTGCGTCGCCGGGCGGCGGATCGCGCAGACCACCGGCGAGGAGATCGTCGCGCTGATCACCGGCGCCCAGCAGTCCTGACTTTCATTTCATCGTAAGGAGATTCACCATGAACGCTCTGGGTGTGCACGCGCTGGTCTGGGCCGGCAGCACCAGCCCCGCCGAGGTCGAGCAGGCGGTGAGAAGCACGAAGGAGGCCGGGTACGACCTGCTGGAGTTCTCCCTGCACGACGGCCTCACCATGGACACCGCGCACGCCCGCACCACCCTGGAGCAGGCCGGTCTCCAGGTCGCCTGCTCACGCGGCCTGGCCCCCGACGCCGACGTGTCCAGCGAGGACCCGGCCGTGGTGGCCCGCGGCGCGCAACTGCTCAGCAAGTCGCTCGAGATCACCGCTGCCATCGGCGGCACGATGTTCGCGGGTGCCCTGTACAGCGCGTTCGGGAAGGCTGCGGCGCCGCTGTCGACAGCCGGCCGCAACAACGTCATCGCAGTGCTGCGCGACCTGGCCAAGCAGGCTGCGGAGCACGACATCACGCTGATGCTCGAGATCTGCAACCGCTACGAGACCAACGTCATCAACACCGCGCACGACGCCCTGCTGCTGGCCGACGACATCGGTGCCGACAACGTGAAGATCCACCTCGACACTTACCACATGAACATCGAGGAGGCCGACATGGTGCGGCCCGTGCACGAGGTCGGCGACCGGCTCGGCTACGTGCACATCGGCGAGAACCACCGCGGCTACCTGGGCAGCGGACACATCGACTTCACCGCGTTCTTCCACGCCCTGGCCGACATCGACTACACCGGCCCGATCACCTTCGAGTCGTTCAGCTCGGCCGTCGTGGCGCCCGGCCTGTCCAACGACCTGGCGATCTGGCGCAACCTCTGGTCGGACGGCGCGGACCTGGCGAAGCACGCCCACACCTACCTGGTGAACGGTCTGTCCGCGGCTCGTCACCCGTGAGCGGCGCGCCCGTACCTGCGCAGAACACGGTGGCAGGGCATGATGCCCTGGTGCGACCGACGATGGACGAACTCAGCACCCGGGTCCTGAAACTGGCCGCCGCGCGGATGGGCGACCGGGTCATCGTCGGCATCGCCGGAGTGCCCGGCGCGGGCAAGAGCACACTGGCCGAGAAGCTGGTCGCGGTGCTCGCCGACCGGATCGGCCCCGAGCACGTGGCCCACGTGCCGATGGACGGATTCCACCTGGCCGACGTCACCCTCGACCGACTCGGCCTGCGCGACCGCAAGGGGGCCCCGGAGACGTTCGACGCGCTCGGGTACTCGGCGCTGATGCACCGGCTGCGCGAGTCGGGTGACCTGGTCTACGCCCCGGGTTTCGAGCGCACCATCGAGCAGCCGATCGCCGGGGCCATCGCCGTGCCGCCCAGTGTCCGGGTCGTGGTCACCGAGGGGAACTACCTCCTGCTCGGCGGCGACTGGGACCGGGCCCGGGAACAGCTCGACGAGGTCTGGTTCTGCCGCACCCCGGAAGACCTGCGCCTGGAACGCCTGCTCGCCCGGCACGTGCTCTTCGGCAAGACCCCCCAGTTCGCGGCACAGTGGATCGAGCAGACCGACCAGCCCAACGCCCTGCTCATCGAGGCCAGCAGTGACCGCGCCGACCTCGTGGTGGAGATGGATTAGTCCCCTTCCCGGGTGGGGAGGCGACCACCGAATTGAGGACGCCCGACAGCTTTCGGCTGTCGGGCGTCCTCAATTCTGGGGCTTGGTTCTAGACCGTCTGGACCACCAGCAGCTCGACCACGCGGTCGAGGAAGGCGTCGACCGAGGCCTCGCGGTAACCGCGGGAGCCGCGCCGGCTCTTGAACACCGCCAGGCGCACGGCGTCGGGCGGCAGGGGCTGGCCCATCGCGAACGATTCCTCGATGCGGATGCAGAGGTCGTCGACCGCGTCGAGGTCGTAGGTGAGTTCCATGCCGCTGCCCCGCGGGAACCGCTCGCCGTCGCCCCGGCCGAGCTGGGCGCGCAGCGACTGCTCCTGAGTACGGAGCTGGGTCTGCCAGGCCTGGCTACCGCTGCGCTCCTCACCCCGCTGCTTCTCACGACGGGCGAAGGCATCTTCGATGCGGTCCAGGGCCGCGTCGACCGCGTCCACGTCGTACCCGCCGCGCACCAGGTCGAAGCCGACCGTGCGGACGTGCCACGACGTCATCGCGGGCCCACGCCCGTTCTCCTCGTACGCGGACCGGGCCCGGCCCAGGAAGGACTCGACCTGGTCGATGTCGTAGCCCTTGGATAGCCGGCCTGCCCGCGGAAAGGTGTCGCTCACGGCTCACATTCTGCACCCGACGGGCGCGTCCGTGGGGGTCGGTCCGCAGATGGGACACGTGAAATTTGCAGCAGCTCACCAGTTGTGATGCACCCGTGACTTTTTGATGCCGCTGTGGTCCGTCCGGAGAGCGTTCCGGTACGTCAGCTGTGCGGTGGGCACCCGCCGGTGCCCACCGTCACGCCACTGCTCGGGGTTGCTCGGGGTTGCTCAGACGGTGGCGGCCAGCTGGCCGCACGCGCCGTCGATCTCCTGGCCCCGGGTGTCGCGGACCGTGGTGGGCACGCCGCGCTCACGTAGGGCGTTCACGAAGGCGTTCTGGGCGCGGCGGGTGCTCGCGGTCCACTTGGAGCCCGGCGTGGGGTTGAGCGGGATCGGGTTGACGTGCACCCAGCCCTTGCCCCGCTTGTTCAGCTCGCGGCCGAGCATGTCGCCCCGCCACTCGTGGTCGTTGATGTCCTTGATCAGGGCGTACTCGATACTGACCCGGCGACCGGTGGCGTCGAAGTAGCGCCGCGCGGCATCGAGGGTCTCGCCGACCTTCCAGCGGGTGTTGATCGGCACCAGCTCGTCGCGCAGCTCGTCGTCGGGGGCGTGCAGACTCAGGGCCAGCGTGACCGGGATGCCCTCGGCCGCGAGCTTGTCGATGGCCGGCACCAGGCCGACCGTCGACATGGTGATGCCCCGGGCGGACATGCCCAGACCCTCGGGGGCCGGGTCGGTGAGGCGGCGGATCGCGCCGATCGCGGCCTTGTAGTTGGCCAGGGCCTCGCCCATGCCCATGAAGACCACGTTGCTGACGCGGCCGGCCTGGCCCTCCTCCGCCTCCTCGCCGAGGGGCGCGCCCTCGGTGCTCTTGCCCAGGGGCGCTGCCGTGCGCATGTGCCGCGCAGCCGTGCGGACCTGCTCGACGATCTCGGCCGTGGACAGGTTGCGGGTGAGCCCGGCCTGGCCGGTGGCGCAGAACGGGCAGTTCATGCCGCAGCCGGCCTGGCTGGAGACGCAGACCGTGGCCCGGTCGGGGTAGCGCATGAGCACGCTCTCCACCAGGGCCCCGTCGAAGAGCCGCCACACCGTCTTGATCGTGGCGCCGTCGTCGCAGACCAGCTCGCGCACCGGGTGGATCAGGTTCGGCAGCAGGGCGTCGAGCAGCGGCTGACGCGAGGCCGCGGGCAGGTCGGTGAGGGCCGCCGCGCTGTCCGGGTTCTTCGCGTCCAGCTCGGCCAGGCGCTCGAAGTAGTGCACCGACAGCTGACGACCCCGGAACGGCTTCTCGCCCAGCTCCTTGACCGCGGCCATCCGCTCGGCGAGCGTCAGGTCGGCCAGGTGCTTCGGCGGCTTGCCCCGGCGGGGCGCCACCATGAGCAGCTTGCCGGGCTCGGGGGCGGTCGGCCGCGGCTCGGGCAGCGGTGCGGACGGGGCTTCGGAGGTCATCAGATCTTTCTTCGGGTCTAGAGCAGGAAGAACAGCAGCAGGTAGACGACAGGCGCCGAGGGAAGCAACGAGTCCATCCGGTCCATGATTCCGCCGTGGCCGGGCAGCAGGTTGCCCATGTCCTTGATGCCCAGGTCACGCTTGAGCAGGGACTCGGACAGGTCTCCCCCGGTGGCGGTGAACACGGCGGCGATGCCGATCACCGCACCCACCCAGGGCGGGCCGTCGAGCAGGAACACCACGCAGGCCGTACCGGCGATCAGGCAGGCCACCATCGACCCGGCGAAGCCCTCCCAGGACTTCTTCGGGCTGATCCTGGGGGCCATCGGGTGTTTGCCGAACAGCACCCCCGCGATGTAACCACCGATGTCGCTGGCGATGGTGACCAGGATGAACGTCACCACCCGCTTGGGCCCCTGGTCGGCCGCGAGCATGAGGATCGCGAACCCGGCCAGCAACGGCACGTACGCCGCCACGAACAGGCCCGCGGTGACGTCGCGCATCGCGCCGTCGAGGCCCTCGACGATCCGCCAGAGCAGGATGCCGAAGGCCGTGAGCATGTAGCTGACCAGCAGCCCCTCCGGCCCGGCGACGTACGCCGAGACCAGCATGCCGAGTGCCCCGACCGCGACCGGGATGACCGGCACGACGATCTGCTTGGCCGCCAGCGCGCCGGAGAGCTCCCAGACCGAGAGCACCACGACGAACGAGGCCAGCGCCACGAACGCCTCGGGCCGCACGAACAGAGAGGTCAGGGCCAGGACGCCGAGGGCGACACCGACACCGATGGCCGCGGGCAGGTTGCGGCCCGCCCGGCCGTGGTCCTTGGCCGCCACGGCCACGATCGTCGCATCCGGCAGGGGCGGATGATCCATGTTCCGCAAGGCTGCCCGGGCGGCCTCGTGGCCGGTCGGGTCGTTCTCGATCGATCGGTCCATCGAGCGGTCGCCTCGTTCGGGTCGGTCTCCTCGTCGCTGTCGGACGGGATGGGTGAGCTCGTCCTGCGCCGGTCCCGCCATCGGGAACGGGTCGGGCTCACGGCGGCGGGAACGCCCCGGCCGGCGGCCGTCGTCGGCCGCGTCGAGCAGCCCACGGCTGCCCTCGGCCGGGGTGAAGGGGTCGTCGTCCCGGTCGTCGTCGGGAACGGGGCCGAGCAGGCCCCGGCCACCGGTGGGCGGGCCGGACGGGTCCGGGTCGCGACGGCGGCCCTCACCGACGGCGTTCGCGGCCCGGGCATCGGGGAACGGGTCGGGCTCCGGCTCGGCCCGGCCGCGACCGAACAGACCGCGGGAACCCGTGGGCGGGCCGGACGAGCCGGACGGGTCGGCGGTGCGGCGGCTACGACCTGAGCGCCGGCCCTCCTCGGCCGGTGCCGACGGGTCGGGGAACGCGTTCCCACCCGAGCGGCTCGCGGAACCGGGGCGCCGGACAGGACCGCTGTCCCTCAGGCGGGACTGACTGCCGGTCGACGGACCGGACGGGTCGGGGAAGGGACTGTCGTCCCCACCGAGCAGACCACCACCGGTGGGCGGACCGGACGGCTCCGGACCACGACGGCCCCGGCCGAACACCCCGCGACGACCTTCGCCGGCCGGGCCGGGTGTGCTGGGTGTACCGGGTGCGCTGGGGAAAGGGGCGTCGCCCCCACCGAGCAAGCCACCGCCCGTGGGCGGGCCCGCCGGAGCGGGACCCCGACGACCCCGACGGTTCTCGTCGGCGGCACCGGGGAACGGGTCCCCGGCGGCACCCCCACCGAGCAG
>NZ_JAJOMA010000024.1 GCF_021129235.1 Kineosporia mesophila | reverse complement strand
CGGTCCCCAGCGTGGTGGTTCGGGTTCCCGCACCCCGATGCGGCGGGTCGTGCTGCTCGTGGTGCTGGTCATCGCGGCGCTCGCGGGTGGGCGGTTCGGCCTGGAGGCCCGCCAGGACAACCCCGACTACGCGCCGCCGGTTCCGCGCGGGGGGTCGGGTGGTCGGGGGGGGGGTGTGGGGGGGGGGGGGGGGGTGGGGGGGGGGGGGGGGTGGGGGGGGTGGGGTCCGGGGTGGGGGCGGCGGGGGGGGGGGTGGCTGCAGGGGTGGCTGCAGGGGTGGCTGCAGGGGTGGCTGCAGGGGTGGCTGCAGGGGTCGGGTCCACGGTCGGAGCTACGGTCGGAGCCGCCGGGGTCGGGGTGGCCGCGGGGGTGGCCGCGGGGGTGGCCGCAGGGGTCGGAGCCGCCGGGGTGACCTCCGGGGCCACGGGGGCCGGGGCCTGCGGCAGGGCCGAGGCCCCGGCCGAGCTGGCCCCGGTGCCGGCCGCGGTGATCGCGGCGACCGAGACCTTGTACGCGACACCGTTGCTCAAGCCGGACACGACCGCCCGGGTGCCGCTGACCGGCTGCACGACCGGGGCACCGGACGGCGTGACGTACGTCAGCGCGTAACCGGTCACCGGCGCTCCGCCGGTCTCGGCCGGGGCGTTCCAGGTGGCGGTGAACGAACCGTCGCCCGAGTCGACCGCCAGGCTCGACGGCGCCTGCGCCACCGTCAGCGGCGTGACCGTCACCGAGGAAGAGGTGGAGCCGGTGCCCGCGGCGTTGACCGCCGCGACGCGGACCCGGTAGGTGATCCCGTTGGTCAGGCCGGTCACCGTGGCGGTGGTGGCGTCGACCTTACGGACGACGTCAGCCCCGGTGCCCGGGGTCGCCGTGAGCACGTACCCGGTGATCGGGGCGCCGCCGGTCTGGGTCGGCGCGCTCCAGCTCGCCGCGAACCGGGCGTCACCGGGAGAGGCCGAGAGCCCGGACGGGGCCGCGGCCACGGTGGACGGGGTCGACGTGACGGCGGACGACGCCGGGCCGCTGCCGGCCGAGCTGGTCGCCGTGACGGTGATGGAGTACGCGGTGCCGTTGCTGAGGCCCGTCAGGGAACCCGTGGTGCCGGTGACCTTCGTCGTGCGGGCCGCCTGGCCCGGAGCGCTGTAGGTGATCGTGTAGCCGGTGATGGCCTTCTTCGAGGACGGCGCGGTCCAGGTCAGGTTGACCCGGGAATCCCCCGCGACCGCGGTCACGCCGGTCACCTGGGCCGGAAGCTGCGCGGCGGCCTGGGCGGCGGCGTTGGCGGCCGCCTGCTCCATGGCCTTCTGGAAGGCGTCGATGAGATCGGAGAAGAATCCGCTGCTTTGACTGGTGGCGCTCTTCTGGGAAATGAAAGCCACTGGAACGGCGATGTCTTCGCCCTGACCGGCAGTACTGCCCGTCGTCAGGTGGACGGCACCGGGAGACGGCGCGTGGGTGCCGACCGCGAACGTGGCGACCAGAACTGCCGCCGCGGCCGCTGAGGCCAGTGTTCCGCGTGAAGAACGCATGAGGGTGGGCTCCTGCCAACTGGTGCGCCCGGATTGAACCGGGGTGAGCGAGTTACCTGAGCGTACACAGAGATATACTCTGTGTAATGAGGCCGTGAGAGTGACGACCCTTCCCGGCGCATCGTCACCCACCCGGACCAGAGCCTGTTACATACGGGTGATTGCATGACCCCATGAACCGCACGGAATGGATCGAGAGATACGCTTCTGCCTGGCGCGCGAGGAGTTCCGCGAACGTCGTGAAACTGTTCACCCCCGGCGCCGCGTACTACTACTCCCCCACGAAGGCGCCGCACCGCGGGCACGACGAGATTGCCGCCCACTGGAAGCGCGCCACCGACACCTTCTCCGAGCTCGATCTGCGGTTCGGCACCCCGATCAGCCAGGGCCGGCGCACCTTCGTCGAAATGTGGGCCACCCTGCGCGATCCGGCCTGGAACCCGGCTGCCCCGAACGACCTGGTGACTTTTCCCGGATGTCTCGTGCTCCGTTTCACCGACGAGGGCCTGTGCGAGGAACACCGCGAGTACTACAACACCGTGTTCGGCGAGAGCATCGCCGCACCGGCTGGCTGGGGCGAGTGATTCCGTAGTGCCGACACTGGATTTCGGACCCCATACCGGGCAGACTGGGTGAATGTCCGAGACCGTGGACGCCCCGGCCGAGCGGTCCGAGAGCCACCCCCGTAGTTCGGCCCGCCAGCGCATCGTCGAGGCCGCGACCGAGCTCTTCAGCACCCGCGGCTACGCCGCCACCACCACGCGCGACATCGCCGACCGCGTCGGCATCAAGCAGCCCTCTTTGTATTCGCATTTCGCGGTGAAGGCCGACATCCTCATCGAGGTGGAACTTCAGACGTTCCGCCCCACCGTGGAGCGTTTCGAGGCCCTGCACGCCGACAAGGCCCTGACCGCCGGCGACCGGCTGGGTCAACTCGTCGAGTTCGACGTGCGCATGCTCTGCACCGGCTCCTGGAACGTCGCCCTGCTCGGCTACCTGCCGGAGGTGCGCCGCGAGGGCCTGGCCGCCGGGATGGCCGCCCACTCGCACGAGCTGTTCCTGGTCTACCGCACCCTGGTCGGCGAGGCTCTGACTGAGAACGGCCGCACCGAAACCGATCTCGGCACCCTGACCGAGGTGGTCTTCAGCCTGGTCGAAGGCATCATCCTGCGGCGGGTGCATGACCCCCATCTCGACGCCGACCGCCTGGCCCCCGCCGTCCGCGACGCCGTGCTGGCCGTCGTCCGGTAGCTACGCCGCAATAGCCGGCGCACGGCCAAGCCCGCGCACGAAGCCCAACGACCTGTCCCTGGCCCGCTGACCCCGACGCTGGGGCCGCCACCTCCTTTTCCATGATCATACGATCCCCCGGCCTTCGGCCGGGAGGTTCCCCCACTTTCCCGGGCAACCTTGGCCTGATCACGGACGAAATGATGGGTCTAGCCGATTGCTGCTGCCCTGCCGAGAGTCTCGCGTTTCTCGCGGGCCCGGCGGCTCACCAGCAGGGCCAGCACCGTGATACACAGGGCCGCCACGCAGCTCCACCAGAGACTGGCGGCGCCGAACCGGGCCAGCGCCAGGCCACCGAGCCCGGCCGCCAGCACCCGTCCCACCGGCCAGCAGAGGCCGTGGACACCCTGGTACGTGGCTTCCAGGGAGCGAGGGGCGATGTCGGCGATCACCGTCGAGGCCACCGGGAAGATGCCCAGTTCGCCGACGGTCCAGAGCACGACCGCCAGGGCCCAGTGCCACCACTGGGTCGCGAAGACCTGCACCAGGTAGCCGACGGCGGTCAGAGCTACCCCGCTGCCCATCACCAGGGTCTTGGGCAGACGCTCCACCACCCGGATCATCGGGATCTGCAGCAAGCACAGCAGCGCCCCGTTGATCGTGAGCAAGGTGCTGTAGGCCGGCACGGAGAAGCCGTCGTCGGTCATGACGATCGGCAGGGTGGCCGTGCCCTGGAGGTACACGGTGAGGTACAGCGTCATGATCGCGGTGAACGCCCAGAGCACGCCGTCGTGGCGAACTTTCGCAAAGGCGTGCACCAGGGTCGGCGTCGCCACCGCGGTGGCGACGGTCGAGCGCAGCAACGGCACCATCACGAGCAGCACCGCCAGCAGCAGCACGGCCTCCAGGTAGAACACCAGCGCGAACGAGTACGTCGACAGCCAGCCGGCGAAGGCCGGGCCGATCGCGTAACCACAGTTGATCGCCCACATCCGCAGCGAGTAGGCCCGTTCCCGCAGGGCCGGCGGAACCAGCCTCCCGATGAGCGAGCTGAGCGCCGGCCCCGGCAGCAGCGACGTGGCCCCGTAGGCGAACAGCAACCCGGCCAGCGTCCCCGTGGAGACCGGCTGCGCCAGCGCCACCAGCAACCCCGCCGACGCGAGCTGCCCGGCGACCACCACCCGCACACCCCCGAACCGGTCGGCCAGGTAACCACCGCAGAGACTGGCCACGATCCCGCCACCCCCGAAGGCGGCCACGACCAACCCGATCGTGGCCGCATCGAGCCCTCGGTCGCGACTGAGCCAGGCCGACATCAAGGGAGCGACGAAGTGCCCGACCGCCAGCACCAGGGTGACCGCCCAGAGCGCCCAGAACGATGCCGGGAGCCCGTACAGGCCAGGCGGTCTCACCTGGTTACGGCTCATTGTGCTCTCACTCCAAGGATATTACCCCGGCCCCGAGCCACCCGGCCCAAGTCCCGAAGGGCCCCCGATCGGGGCCACAACGACCTCCCGTCGCCAGGACCAGGCCATCTCCCCGCCACCTCGACCTCCGACCCGCAAAGCGTCGCCCCGGACCGCCACGTCCCACGCCACGGCAGCCCGCCGGACAGCAGGCCACCACAGCACTCGGGCACCACAACACTCGAGCACCACAGCACCACAGCACCACAGCACCACAGCACCACAGCACCACAGCACCACAGCACCACAGAACCCTGACCAACGCAGCGCTCCAGACCTCAGGTCACAAGCGCCCGGATCACTGCGGCACACCAGATCCCCGGCACCACGCCACCCGAGCCCCGGACCACCAAGGCCCCCGGGGCTCAGACCACCGACGCCGCCGCGGTGCCCAACTCGTTTTCACGCCACTGGCGCCAGCTCGCCCAGCCAGCTCATGACCTCGTCGGACGTGACCAGGGCATCGCGCTGGAGGTAGTTGATCATTTTCAGGGCGTCGTCGTGGGCCTGGACACTCGAACCGGCGGTCAGGTCGGTGGCGACCCGGATGTGGAAGTCGCGCTGGTGGGCGTCGACCGAGGTGTAGAGGATGCAGATATCGGTGAACCCACCTATGAGGATGAGGTTTTCGACGCCGTACGACTTCAGCACGATGTCGAGCTCGGTGGCGAAGAACGAGGAGTACCGCCGCTTGCGGATGTGGAACTCTTCGCCCACCGGCCCCAGACCGGTCGCGATCTCGGTGCCCGGGTTGCCCTCGATGCAGTGCGGCCCCTCGGAACCGTCGAGCTCACGGCCGATGTCGGTGAGGTGGGACTTGTGCACCTCCTGGATCCAGACCACCGGCACCCCCTGGGCCCGGCACTCGGCGACCATCGTCTGGGCCTTCACCAGCTGCCCACGGCCGTAGGCCGCGGCCGGGCCGGAAAGGTCGCCACCCTGGAAGTCGACGACGACGAGAGCGGTCTTGCCACTGATGTTCATGCGGTCTCCTTGATCGGGACGGTCTCCAGCCAGTCGTAGACCGCGACGCTGCTCACGAGCGAGTCACGCTGCAGGTACTTCATGGCGCGCAGCGCGGCGTCGTGCAGTTCCTGGCCCGAGCCGACGACGAGGTCGCTGACCGTGCGGAAGTGGTAGTCGAGCTGGTGCGCGTCGACCGCCGTGTAGTGGATGCAGACGTCGGTCATGCCACCGATGAGGATCACCGTCTCGGCCTTGTACCCACGCAGCAGCAGGTCGAGCTCGGTACCGAAGAAGGCCGAGTAGCGGCGTTTGCGAATCAGGTACTCTTCCGGACGCGGTTCCAGGCCCGGGTGGAGCTCCGTGCGCTGCTCACCCTCGATGCAGTGCGGCCCCTCGGAACCGTCGAGTTCGCGCCCGATGTCGACCAGGCTCGGCTTGTGCACCTCCTGGATGAAGATCACCGGCACCTGCCGGGCCCGGAACGCGTTGACCAGCTCGACGGCCTTGGGGTTACGCACCTCGCGGCCCGGCATGTAGGTCAGCGCCGGGTTGTTGCCCGGGTAGGGGTTCTCGAGCCCACCACCCTGGATGTCGACCACCACGAGAACGATGTTGCCCACGGGCTTGAGGTCGTCGGCGGGTGTCCAGTCGGTCACCTGTAGCGGAGTGTCTGACACGGGTTTCCTTTCTCAGCTGAGGCGCACGCGCGGATCGAGCACCGCGAGCCCCAGGTCGACGAGCGTGTTGACGACGACGTACACCGCGCCCAGCAGCAAGCTGATCGTGGCGACGGAGTTGGTGTCGGCGGCGTTGATGGCTGTGACCAGGTACTGGCCCAGACCGTTCCAGGAGAAGATCTGCTCGACCACCACCAGGCTGGACAGCATCATCCCGATCTGCACCCCGAGCAGGCTCAGGACCGGACCGGCCGCGTTGCGCAGCCCGTGTCGCCGCAGCAGCTGCGACTCGGTCTCGCCCAGAGACCTTGCGGTGCGGGCATAACCGGACCGCAGGCTGGTGTCGAGACCGTCGGCCAGCACCCGGGCCAGAGCGACGCCCGGCCCCAGACTGGCCGCGGTGGCCGGCAGGATCAGGTGTTTCAGCGCGTCGAACGCGTACAGGATGTTGCCGGTGAGCAGCCCGTCGAGCACGTAGAAGCCGCTCAGCCCGCTGCTCGCCCCGTACGACGTGCGGCCCGCGACCGGCAGCCAGCCTAGCTGCCCGAAGAACAGCAGCAGACCACAGGTGGCGATCAGGAATGCCGGGGCACTGGCCGCGCTGAAGAGCACGAACCGGATGATGCCCCCGGCCCGCCCGCGCAGCGAATAGGCCCGGGCCAGAACCAGACCGATGACGATCGACAGGATCACCGTGACGACGGCCAGTTCGAGCGTGGCCGGCAGACGGCTGCTGAGCTCGTCGGCCACCGGGCGTTTGGTGCTCAGGCTGAGCCCGAGATCGCCCTGCAGCAGACGGGTCAGGTAGTCCCAGTACTGCACCACGACGGGCTGGTCGAGACCGAGCCGGGTGCGGGCCGCCGCGATCGCGTCGGGCGATGCGTTGCCCCCGACGTAGGCGTGCACCGGGTCTCCGCCGCCGAACCGGCTGACCACGAAGATCAGCACCGACAGCGCGAACAGCACGATCACCAGCGAACCGATCCGGCTCAGGGTGAAACGCAGCATGATCAGGCTCCTCTCGCCCGCAGGACGGACCGAAGCCCGTCGCCGAGGTAGTTGAAGATCAGCGACAGGAGACCCACCGCGACCGCCGGGAACACCGGGATCCACCAGGAGTCGAGCAGGTACTGCATGCCGGCGCTGGACATCAGCCCCAGCTCCGGCGAGGGCGCCGGTGAGCCCAGCCCGATGAAGGCCAGGGCCGCGAGAGTCATGATGACGCCGCCGATGTCGAGACTGGCGGTGACAAGCACGGTCGGCATCACGGTGGGAACCGTGTGCCGCAGCATCAGCCGGGCACCGTGCGTACCGCTCATGCGTGCCGCCTCGACATGCAGACTGCCTGCGGCCCGGCGGATCTCACCGCGGGCGATGCGGGCGTACAGCGGCCACCAGACGATCGCGATACCGATCATCGAGCTGCGCAGACTGGGCCCGAGCGCCGCCACGATGGCCATCGCGACGATCGTGGCCGGGAAGGCCAGGAACAGGTCGGTGATCCGCATGAGGAGACTATCCACCCAGCCACCGACAAAACCGGCGACGGCGCCGATGAGCAGGCCCAACAGGGCGCTGCCCCCGGTCACGACGAGCGCCGCGAACAGGCTGATGCGGGTTCCGGCCAGCACCCGGGTGAGCACGTCGAAGCCGAGGTTGTCGGTACCGAGCCAGTGCCCGCCCGAGAACGGCGCCAGATAGGGGGTGCCGGAGGGTACGTCGGTCGCGTAGGGCGAGAGCAGCGGACCGAGGAGCGCCAGCAGGACGACGATCACGAGAGCGGCGAGCGCCACGGTCTCCGGGGTCACCTTGCGGCGGGCCCGCGGTGCACCGGCAGAGGACGAGGTGGTCGCCGCCGGGCCGGAGGCGTCGGTTTCAGCTGAGGACGGCATCGAGCAACCTCCGACCGTAGTCGCTGGTGATGGCGGCGCCGAGATCGTCCGAGGGAACGCTCTCGACGATCGCGCCCTGGCTGATCACGACGACGCGGTCGGCGATCACCCGGGCCGCGGCCAGGTCGTGGGTGACGAAGAGCATGGGCAGTCCCAGGTCGTGCCGCAGAAGGTTGAGCAGGTTGAGCACCGAGCAGGCCAGGCTCACGTCGAGTGCGCTGGTCGGCTCGTCGCACAGCAGGAGCGACGGAGGCACCACCACGGCCCGGGCGATCGCCACCCGTTGCCGCTGACCGCCCGACAGTCCGGCCGGTTTCGCGTCGAGCACCGAGGCCGGCAGGGCGACACGTTCCAATGCTGTCCGGAGGTGCGCCTCGCGCTGGGACCGGTCGAGACCGGCTCCGGTGACGGTGTTCCCGAGCCGCTCCATCAGCAGCGAGCGCACGGTGAGCCACGGGGTCAGGGATGCACCCGCGTCCTGGAAGATGACCTGAACTCCCTCGCCGCGACGCCGGTCGACCACGACGTCGCCGGTGTCGGGCTGTTCGAGACCGGCCGCGATCCGCAGGATCGTGGACTTCCCCGAACCGCTCTCCCCCACCAGGGCGACGCTCTCGCGCGTCCCCACCCTCAGGTTCACGTCGTGCAGCACGTCTTTGCGGTGGCGCCGGCCGAAGCCTCCGGTGGAGAAGGACTTCTTCACCTTGGCCAGCTCGAGGGCCGGTGCGCCCGCCCGCGGGCCACCCTCGTCCTCTGCCCTGAAATCGCTCCACCGCAAACTGCCCTCGGTCCACTGACGTTCCAGATCCGCGTCCTGGATCCCTCGGGCCTCGGCCATCGACGCGACGACCGTGGCCTCGGGAAGCCCCACCGGGCGTCCCCGATCGGAATGCAGGGTGAGCCGCGAGGCGACCAGCCGCTGCGTGTAGGGGTTCTGCGGATTCTCGAGCGTGACGGCGGTGCTGCCGTGCTCGACGATCTTCCCCTCCCGGAGCACGGCCACCTCGTCACAGACGGCCCGGGCGACGCCCAGGTCGTGCGTGATGAACAGGACTCCGCAGCCGAGCTGTTCGCGCTCACGACTCAGCAGCTTGAGGATCTGCGCCTGGACGCTGACATCGAGAGCCGTGGTCGGCTCGTCCGCAATCAGCAGTGAAGGCCGTCGAGCCAGGGCCAAGGCGATCATCACCCGCTGACGCATGCCGCCCGAGAGCTGATGCGGGTAACTGCGCAGCACGGTGGCCGGTTCGCGGATCTCCACCTCTTCCAGCCACCGGGTGCTCTCCGCCGTGCTCCCGGCAACCAAGCCGAGCAGCCTCCCGATCGTCATGGTCGGGTCGAGCGACGACATCGGGTCCTGGAAGACGGTGGTGACCCGGTGACCGCGGACGCCCCGCCATCCCGTCTCCTTCGACGGGTCGAGCGGAGTGCCCGCGACGGTCACCGTGCCGTGGGTGGTGACGCCGCGCAGGTCCGTCAGCAGCCCCTGTACCGCGAGCCCGATGGTGCTCTTGCCGGAGCCGGACTCCCCCACCAGGCCGAAACATTGCCCCGGCTCGATGGTGAAGGAGACGTCATCGACCGCGGTCGTACGGGTGTAGTTGACGCTGAGGCTGGCGACAGACAGGGCGGCGGTCATGGTCAGTCTCCCGACGGGCTCAGGGACGCCAGCTGCAGCACACCGGTAATGACCGGGTTCCAGGACGCCTCGACGCCGGTGACGTCTTTCTGGAAGACAGCCGTGCCCAGGCTGTTCGCCACCGAGTACCAGTAGGCCGACTCACTGACCATCGACGCGGCGTCGCCGTACAGCGCGTCGTCGTCCTTCGTCGCGGCCTCGGCCAGCTTGTCGGCCAGACCGGGAACACTCGCACCGAAGAGGTCGAGACCACCGTCAGGCGTGTAGAAGACGATGCCCCAGGCATCCGGGCTGGCGGTGTCGGGGAAGCCTGAGAAGAACGTGACGTCGGGAGCGCCGGCGCCCTTGGCCAGACCCGAGTAGTAGGTGCCGGCGGCGTATCCCGTGCTGTCGGCCTTCACCCCGGCCTTATTCAGCATCGCCGTCAGGTTGTCGCACAGCGCCTGGCCGGACGAGCTGCTCTCGGCGTACCCGCACGAAATGGTCTTACCCTGGAGAGCACCCCCGGCCAGATCGGCGAGCGCACCCTCGTCGTAGCTGATCTTCTGCTGGTTCACGGACTCCGGCAGCAGGTTCTGCGGGAAGACCTGGGTGGTGGAGGTTCCGGTGTCGCCGAGCGCCAGCTTCGTCAGCTCGGGGAAGTCGATGCCGCCGACGAACTCCTTGCGGGTGGTATCGTCGCCGAGTTCGGGGCTCTTTGGGTTCACGAACAGCGTCGGCGTCTGCATGCTCGGGAAGGCGTAGGCCTCGAGGTTCCCGACCTTCTTCAGGGAGCTGAACGAGGAGCTGTCGGTGTACCCGATCAGCCCGTCCACCTCGCCCTTCTTGAGCTGGAGCTGCACGGTCGACATGTTCGAGACGACGTCGAAGTGGACGTCCTGGTAGCCGGGTTCATCACCCCAGTACTGGGTGTAAGTCTTCAGGTCGTACGAGACGCCCGGGTCGAAGCCGGTGTACGTGTACGGCCCGGTGCCCGCGTCGTGGGTGGCGAACCAGTTGTCGTCCTCGCCCTTCCACGGGTGTTCCTTCAGCGCGGCCGGGCTGATCATCTTCGGCCCGAACGGTGAGGCGAGCAGGTCGAGGAAGCTGGAGTTGGCGCTCTTCAGCGTGACGGTGACCTTGTAGTCGCCGTCGATCTTGACGTCTTTCACGCCCTTGACCATGTAGGCGGGGCCGGCGTCGACGTCGACCCGGCGGTCGAAGCTGGCCTTGACCGCGTCGGCGTTGAAGGGGGTGCCGTCGTGGAAGGTCACGCCCTCGCGCAGGGTGAAGGTGAACTCGGTGTTGCCGGCGTTGGCCTCCCACTCGGTGGCGAGCCGGCCCACGAGCTTCGGTTCGGCCTGACCGGGCCGGTAGTCGAGCAGTCCCTCGTAGGCGCTGTTCACGAGGTTGAGCTCGTAGCCGTCGTAGGCCGAGTCCGGGTCGGGTGTGGAGATCGCGCCGAGGAAGGCGAGGTTGAGGGTTGTGTCCGAGCTACCGGTGCTGGTCGTGCCCGGGGTGCTTCCGGAGCAGGCGGTCAGGGCCAGGGCAGTGACCGCGAGGCCTGCTGTGAGAGCGGTGAAGCGCATCCGATGAGGCATGGGGCCTGTGCTTTCTCGGGACGGCTGGACGGTGTGGGTCTATTAGCTATCGCTTGATAGTTACGAGGAGCGACAGTGGTCGTTACCTGGGGGTTTCTCGACAAGATCATCGAAATGTGCTCCGCATCACAAAGGGCTGGGGGCAGCTCACACCTCTGTCGCAGGACCAGCTCCTACGACGGGCGTCGAGTCGCGCCCCCACGGAGCTACCTTCGGAGAGACAGGCGCGCGATGTGTACACCTGGTGCATCCGGTACCGGATGTACCAGGTGTACACATCGACGCAGCCCCTCACCCACACATGAACCGACCGCGCCGCCCTCTGCCCATGAGCAGTGCCATTGCCCGAACCAGACCGCCACCAGCGAAAGCCATTGCCGCACAGACCAGCCACGACGCTCATCGGATACCCTCAAACCCGTCAATCCGACGCGAAAGGCTGACCATGCTGTCGCTGGACCTGCACCCGATCTTCCGGAGCAACCGGGACATCGACACCGCGCTTCGGACATTCATCGTCCGGGCCGCCGCCACCGGGCAGACGGCGGTGGAGATCATTCCCGGCAAGGGCAGCGGGAAGCTGCGGCAGCGGGTGATTACGTTCTTGAAGCAGCCTCAGGTGCGGAAGTTGTATGCCAGCTACGAGCTGGCTCCGGGGAACGACGGCAAGATCATCGTGCGCCTGTGAATAAGTGAACGCTGTCTGCCTCATCGTGAGCTCGCCGCCGACAGGGCGCCCCGCGCGGCCACAGGCGCGCCTCCCCCAGTTTCACGCAGCCTGATTTAGCCTCGTCGTGCATCTACTGCTGATACCTAGGTGCAGGACACGGGGGGGGTCATAGCGGTGGAGGACACACACAAGAGGCCAATCCTCCTGGTGGACAACAGCCCTACTGACGTCGAACTGACGGTGGGGGCGTTCCGGAAGAACGGCATTACGAACAACATCATCGTCGTCCACGACGGCACCCAGGCCCTCGATCTACTCCTGCCTTCCGATGATCACGAGCCGCTGCTGCCCTCGATCGTGCTGATGGACATCAACATGCCCCGCATGGGCGGCCTCGAAGCATTGCGCCGACTGCGAGCAGTCCCCACCACCCAGGCACTCCCGGTAATCATCCTCAGCGACTCCATCGAAGACCGCGACGTCCTGGAAAGCTGCCACCTGAATGCGAACGGCTTCGTCCAGAAGCCGGTCAGTTACTACAAATTCATCGAGGTCGCCCACCATCTCGGGGTCAACTACCTGAACATCGACCCATCCACCGACCCACCCACCCCCAGCCGGTAACCGCCGGCCCAGGATGAGTTGCCGGTTCCCGGCGCAGCCGGTGGAGCGCGACCCCGAAGGCACCGGCCGACCCACCAGCGCAGAAGACGCCCACAGCGTCCCCGATCCAGATCACTGCGCGGCCCTTCTCATCCGCGGTGGGACTGAGCAGCCCCGCCCAGGCGGCGTTGCCCAGCAAGACTCTTCGTGGTGGTTCCCGGTGACGACCGGATCGGCGGGAATCGGCACACGCATCTCCCTGGCGTCGCGCCGCCCGGAAGGGTTCGAAATCCCCGGACGGCCCCGAACACGGTGACACCGTCGGGTCTGGGTACGCGGAGCATGCGCCTTCAGTCGTGGCACTCGGAGAGGTCACCCAGTGAGCATGCTCGACAGTTTCGCAAGTGAATCAGCCCGTCCCGGATACGCGTCTTGATAGTGCCAAGAGGAAGCTTCATCAAAGATGCTACGCGGGCGTAGGAATGGTTGCCGAAATAGGCCAGCTTGATGGTGTCCCGCTGGATCGGGGAAAGGTGTTGGTCAAGGCATCGCCGGAGCCTTGCGGCGTCGAGATCACTTTGGAGGCGGTTCAGGACAGCCTCCTCGAACTCATCGTCAATGAGGTCAAGACCAGTCACGGTCCTGTGTTCTCGCGTGCGTGATCTTTCACTACTCCGCACCCGGTCCACGGCTCGCCTGCGCGTGATGACAGTGATCCACCCTTCGGCACTGCCCTTGGCGGGATCGAAGCCGTCGGCGTGACGCCACAGCTCGAGCATGACCTCTTGTGCGACCTCTTCGGCCTGGTGCCAGTCCCGCAGCACTGTTCGAGCCAGACGGATCACGGTCTTCCTGGTGCGGCGATGGAAAATTTCGAACGCCGGCGCGCTTCCTCGGCTCATCTGCAGCAGAAGGCTTTCCAGGGAGAGTGCCGCTTCCTGGTCGGAAGTCGGCCGGGGCCGAGATCCCTTTTCCTGCACATGACCGAGATGGGCAGGACGAGCGGGATCTACGGTTCCGGTAGAGAGGACAGGTTCGACCGCGTGATGCTGATCAAGCACGCAAAAAACCTTTCCTGGGCGCCGTCACACCGGCAGGTGAGAAATTGACGGCCGCTACGAGAAGTCGAGTTCCTGATGTGTGGGCTCGTTCTGAACCAATTCAGGTAACGGACTGGGCATGCCCAAACTTGACTCCACGTAGGGTATTCGCCGGATCGGCAACGTCAAGATGAAACGCACCGGTGGCGAGGATTGCCGGTGGATGCACCTGATGACTGCCATGCCGCCGGGGGCGCACGGCCTCGTCATCGCGCATCCTCACCGGTCATACGACGGCATTCGAACCGGTCGGTACCACTCTGCCCGGGTCTATGACATACCGGCTGGTTATCCCTTATGTGAGCGGTCTGTGGAGGCGTAGGGCGGCGGGTGGAAGTAGGTGGGCTCGTCGGCCAGCGGGATGCTTTCGTGGCTGGTGGCGCGGAGTGTGTTGATGATCCGCGGATGGTGGCGAGATTCGCCGGTCCGTGGCCGGTGCGGTTGCGACAGTGGTGAAGCGTCCTGGATCTGATGGAGGCTCGGTTAAGGCAAGCTCAGGTATCGAGGCTGCTTTGGTCATCGTGTCATGGTGATGCTGTTCGAACTCGACCGGCGGTAGGTGCCCGATCGAGGAGCACAGGCGGCTGGTGTTGAACCAGTAGATCCAGGAAGCGGTCTCCCGTTCGACCTCGGCCCGGCCGGTCCAGGACCGCTGCCGGTGGATGAGTTCGGTCTTGAACAGGCCGATCGTTAATTCCATCAGTGCGTGGCCCAGGGCATCGCCAACCGATCCGATCGAGCCGGCGATTCCGGCGACAGTGAGGGCCTCGGAGATCGTCAGCGACGTGTATTGGCTGCCGGCGTCGCCGTGATGGACCAAACATGTTGGGGCGAAACGGATGTTTGTCCTCCTGCGGGTGAACAGGATCTGGTCCAGGCGGAGAGAACCAGGGAAGTGGTCTTGCTGGTGGAGGCTCTCCAGCCGAGGATCCGGCGGGAGTAGACGTCGGTCACGAAAGATACGTAAACGAACCCGGCCAGCGTCCATACATAAATGAAATCCGAGACCCACCACTGATCCGGGGCCGTGGGCGCATCCCACTGCCGGTCGATGAGATCTGGGTTTCGGGGCGCTTTCTCGTCCCTTGTGTGGTGATTGTGTGGTGCTTTCCGCGGCGGATCCCTTCGACTCCGGCGATCCGCATCAGCCGGGCGACCTGGTCACGGCCGACCACGTGGCCGGCCCGGCGCAGGGCGTGCCAGCCTGTGCGACTCCCGTGAACGCCGCGGTTGGCCCGGTGCAGGTCCAGCAGCGTGTTGACCGCGTAGGCGCCGCCCAGTTCCGCCTCGATCACCGGTTCGGTGCGGCGCGCGTGATAGGTGCTCGGGGCGATCTGGATGCCGTGCTGACTCAGCAGGCGGCAGATCGGCTCGATCCCGAAGCGGTCCTTGTGCTCATCGATGTAGGCGATGATCATCTGAGGCGGCGGTCGAGCTCCGCCGCCGCGAAAAATGCTGAAGCAGCCTTGAGGATCTCGTTCGCCCGTTTCAGCTCGGCATTCTCCCGTCGCAACGCCGCCAGCTCCTCATTCACCTCAGTGAGCGTTCCGGGGCGCTGACATGCATCGATCTCATCCTTCTCGGCCCGGTTCCGCAGCGTTGCCGGGTTGATGCCCAGCAGTTCACCTACGTGCCGGCGGGCGCCGACCTGCGTGTCTTTATAGTCTCAGATGCGGTTCTCGACTATCCGAACGGCCCGGGCACGGGTCTCATCATCGTACTTTCGCGGAGCAGCCACTAATCCCGTCTCCTTGCTGGTTCACAGAGCCTCCGCCAGTGAGCTGCCGCGCGTTTTCCGGAGTCCCTGATATTGGGTTTCAGGCTGCTCTGTCGGCCGCGTAGTACTCGTCCATGGCTTCTTGTGGTGTTTGATACCCCAGGTAGGAGTGGAACCTTCGGGTATTGAAGAAGAGTTCGATGTATCTGGCAATTTCCTTCGTGGCGTAGGCGCGGGTCGGGTATTCCTCTCGGTTAACGAGTTCGACTTTCAGGGCGCCGTTGGTTGATTCGGCCAGGGAGTTGTCGTAGCAGATCCCGGTGCGGCCCACGGATTGTTTCAATCCGAGATTTCCCAGGGTGGCGGCGAAGTCGTCAGATGTGTAATTCGAGCCGCGATCCGAATGAAAGACCGCGCCCGGTGGAAGATTAAGACTTCGGGCTGCCATGGCGACGGCGGCCTGGATGAGCGGGGTCTTGTAGTTGTCGTCCATGGCCCAGCCGACGATCTTGCGGGTGCAGCACCCGATCACCAGGGCAACGTAGAGCCAGCCTTCCCAGGTCCGCACGTAGGTGATGTCCCCGACCAGTTTCTGGCCCGGCACGTCGGCGCTGAAGTCACGGTTGACCAGATCGGGGATGTCAGCGAATTTCTCTGCCTGGCGGGTTGTTCCGCGTCGTGAACATCGTGGCTGGCAGGGCACCAGGTCTAGTTCCCGCATCAGTGAACGCACCAGTTCAGGGCCGCACAGGTGCCCGCGTCGGATCAGCGCCTCGTGGATACGCCGGTAGCCGTAACGGCCCTCGAACTCGGTGAAGGTCACGCCGATCAGGGCTGCCAGGCGCTCACGCCGGCCAGCGGTCGGCGACTGAGGCCTCGAAGCCCACTCATAGTAGCCAGATTCCGAAACTCCCAGCCATCGGCACATCGCGGCGACCGCATACCGAGGGGCACCGGACTCGTCAACGCTGGCCCTCTGCGCGTCAAGGAACGCGTACCGGTCGCTTACCGGTACTCCTTCGCGAAGAAGGCCGCGGCTTTTCCCAGGAACTCACGCTCCAGCCGCAGTTCCCGCACTTCGCGTTCCAGCTCACGAAGGCGCGCCCGTTCCGAGATCGACAGCGGTTCTTCCTCTGCTGGATGCGCTTTCTCGTATACTTTCACCCAGTTCCGCAGAGTCTCCGGCTGGACACCGTTTTCCCGGGCAACCTGCGAGACCGTTTTCTTGCCTTGTTGATCCAGATACAGTTTCACCAATTCATCCTTGAACTCACTGGTGAAACTCGACCGCTTACGTGACACGAGCACCTCTCCTTCGGATTCGACCCTATTGGGTCCGGACTCCGAGGGAACGGGGCAGCTCACTCTCGCTGTGGGCCAGGCGGGGTTCGAACCCGCGGCCTACGGATTATGAGTCCGCTGCTTTGGCAGCCGGATTGTTGGCTCTGAGCTGGCAGGATGCGGGGATGACGTCCACTGCATCCTGCCCTTGGGGGCGTATTGGGGCCGTATGTCTTTGAGACGAGGTAGGGCTAGACAACATGATCGGGCCTGATGCAGAAGCGGTAGGTGCCAAGAAGCCGGGACCAGCGGGTGTTAGACGGCCGGCGTTTCGGCCTGCAGGTCAGGTCGGTTGATCCAGGCCCGGTCGGGCGGTTGAAGGCCTTGGGCAGGGTCTGGCTGGTGGTGAAGCGTTCGGGATGCTCGCCTTGGCCCGCTGCAGCAACTCAGGCAGGAGACCAGTTTCCAGAGAAGACGTACAGGAACTGCCTGGCGGCGTGTTCGACAGACAGCCTAACCGCATGTGTGGACGCTTCAAGTAGGTGGATGCTTCGCGTAAAGGCATGAATGTCGCGGCGCAGGATGCCATCCATCCCCTGAATCAGCACTGCGATTGGTGGTTCTTCCCATTGGGTAAGCGTCTGGTAAAGCAAAGAGCAATGCGAATTCCAGTTGGTTCCTGATGCTTCTGGCCAGTGTAGGGCCTCCGCCACCTTGCGGAGAAGAATCTCCTCCGTGAAGGATGTATCACTCTCGATTTCAACGTGAGCAACAATGAATCCTAAATTTGAGAGCTTCTCGCTAATTTTTTGGCGATCATCGTCGTCACACAGATATGGTCGCGCCTCCAGTTGAGGGATGAGCGATTCGACCTGAACCCAGTCAGGACCGACAAATCTTTTGAAGATCATGCCTTCCCTCCGAACTTGGCCCATGCCCCTGGAAATACGTACTCGAGTTGCGCGAGCTCGGGGTATTCAGGCGATCGATACGCCTCGGTCATACCGAGCAGGCCATGCACGCATTGTAGATATGCTTGGACATTCCTGCGGAGTATGGCGTCAAGACCGTGGACGACTATTACTAGGGGTTTCCCCTCATCAACTAAGAGGTCTCCTAGCCAATCGTTGAAGGCAGGCCAGTTGACAGGTCCTTCTGTTGACAATCCCAATGCTTTGGATATTTCTCCGAGGAGATCATCCACTGTGCGGACATGCTGGCTGTCAGCTCGTACGGTAACGATCCTGAATCCCTCATCCGCGAAACGTCCGTTCACCGCTTCCACGTGCTCTGGAGCGATCAGGTGAGGCCGCAGCGGTAACAGGTCAAACAGGGGCTGTGGAGAAACTCGCATCGCGTCAGACATTTAAGTGGCATTACTCCTAGGGCCCGCCCTCGGATTCTCTTCCTTTCAACAGACGCAATCGAGTCACCATGACTATCTGATTCGCTCGGCCTCTCGACGGATCGTGCCAATTCGGGGAACTCGATCCCACCACCATTCGCCATTCGATCGCTTCCCGCCATCGAGACAACTAACAATTTCAGATTTATCAATTTCAGTGAATTGCCTAAACCTGGAGTCAACATCATCGAGCGCGCGCCTGAATCCCACAAGGAAATCTGATTCGGTGTTTTTCATGCCGAGATAGATGAAGCTCCTGAGTGCGAGGGCGGCAATCAAGTCATAGACACCCCACACCGTCCTATCGGAATCGGGTAGCCCAATCTCCGCCTCAATCCTGAAAACGTGATTGCGTCAGTTTTCCAGCAGCTCAACCAGCCCTAAAGTCCGCTCCGGGGGTAACTGAAACTGATACGCCCTTCAGCCGACGGATATCCGTGTCCGTAAGGAAGCATCCGAGCCATTCACCTCTTTCGCTTGTATTCATTTATTCACCTGCCAGGGTAGTAAGACGTGGACCCCACGACATATCCCAGTTGACAATTACGCGGACACCATAGTGGTCAAACTTTGACGAGTTCTGCCCAGCCAACTGGCGCGAACCAGCCTGCCGAAGCGTCGTCTCAACTTCCGCGGAGGACGGGCGTCCCCGTTGCCGGGTCTCCCCCACCCGTGTGCCCGTACGCGAACCCAACCATCTCGTCGAAACTGTACCCACTTCTATCGCTGACCATCCGATAGGACAACCGCACGCGACGGCGGTCGCACTCTGCAATTCAGCTAAAGGCGACCCCGCGAAAGTCGCATAAAATCCATTCCCCCTTAATCCCCTAGGAACCATAGATAGAGGTGTGAGCTATTTTCGACCCTCCGACAAAGCGTCTCGATCTCCGATGCATTTTCTTCGCCAAGGATGTCGCGCACAGATTGGCTCTCCACCTCCATCCTAAGCCTTTCTACCTGTCGCCCATTGAACATAGTGTCCGCATATGGGAGCAGTCCAGCGAGGCAGGGGAATTTCTCTCGATCGATTTGCGCTAGGGCGTCCGACCAGCGAATACCTGGAGTAGACCCGCGCGTCACGATCTCACCCCCTTCAGAGCGAATTTGCATATTGATCATCACAGCACCTCAGTATGGATGAACACTTTCCACCGCGCCATTGCGGACCCACACCGCCACTGAATACAGATCATTCCCATCCGCGTCATATCCAATCGGGTACCGACTCTTGATATCCAGGACGTGCCGGTGCGCGGAACCGGTGCCGACGTTCATATTATCCATCGGCTTCCTCATCGCCAGCTTCGCCCAGTTGCGAATGTGATCCGGCGCGACCCAGTCTTCAAACTTGGATTTCTCGGCCCACTTCCACGCATCTGCGTGATCTGCGTCGTGGCGAGGAAGAATGTGATCCTTCATGATCTTGTCCGAAACGTTCCCGGTCCCGCAGTTATGGACGAGGACCGGCGTGGCTCCCGTCAGGACATAGTACGTGTGAATGTCTGCGACGGTGAGGTTGTACATCGTTGCAGAGCCGTCGAAGACTCTGACCTGCATAACCTCAGGGAGTGCCCCCGTGGTCGGGGTCAGCTGGTCTCCGGCCTTCAGGTCGCGGGCGTCCGTCCACTGCCTGTCCCCCGCATTCCAGAAGGGGTGTTCCTGGGTGGTGTGAACGACGGCTGTCTTACCGGACTCATCACGGATGGACAGGTCGGTGAGTTCGGTGTCCTGGTGAACCATGACCGCGGTCACGGTGCGGGCACCCGATTCACCCGTCGCAGGATCTGTGGCCAGGACCTTGTCACCGATTTCGACATCCTTGATCGGCTTGCTGGTCCCGTCGGCCATCAGAACGAGAGTTGGTCCGGCGAAACTGTTCAGGCACTTCGACAGACCTTTCGTCGCGGCGCCGGCCTCGTCTCCCGCGTTAGCAGCCTTTGCACCCTTCTGAAGGAAACGGGCTCCCTTCCATCCAGCTTTCGCACCTTTGGCTCCCAATTTGACGATCCGGGCGGGTGGGAACAGCGTGATCCCGGTCATGGTGCACCCGGCCACGTCACCTTCCATGAGGCAGTTCTTCGCGTCATTGAATCCGGTGACCTCGCCGGCGACGACCTTCGTGTATTTCCACGTGGTGCCCCAGAACCCGGAATGGTGTTCCTTCTCGACCACCGGCAGGGCCGGTGCGATGTCGATGGGGGCCTTGGGCGGCCCGTACCACCACACGTGGGATGTTCCTCGGCTGGAAGAACCGGACGAGGTACCGGTGGAGTTACTCGAAGTCGAGGCGTGCCCATTGGCCTCTTTCTTCTTCTTGTTGTGCTCCTTGCGCGAGGTCGCCTTCCCGTCACCCCCGACCATGCAGTCCGGGCCGTCGTCCGACGTGCACGGATTCAGGCCGGAGGGGTCGGCGAGAGTGACGGGATTGTCGTTCGCGTACGAGTACCCGTTCCACTGGTCAGGTTTTGTCAGGTCCATGACCGGGTCCACCGAGACGAACCGGCCAAGTTTCGGGTCGTACTCGCGCGCACCCAGGTGAGTCAGGCCGGTGTTGTCCTTGGTTCCTCCCAGGAATCCCTTGTCCCCGGGCCAGGAGGCCGGCGCGGTGCCGCGGTCTTCTCCGAAGGGCAGCATGCGCCGGCGGGTGGCCACGAGACCGACGGCGGCCACGAACGCGGTACTGGTGCCGTGGTGGTCGTTCAAGAGCCAATTCAGACCCGCTTTGGTTCGCACGGCAACGTTTTCGCCGTCGTGGCTGTAGTAGCGGGTAGCGGTGGCGGTGCCGCTGGTCGGTTTGCGCACTTCCTGTCCACCGGTCAGGTAGACGGTCGTGCCGGTGGGGTCGCGACGGATCAGGCGGTTGCCGTCGGCGTCGTAGACGTAGCTGGTGGTGCCGCTCTTATCTGTCGCGGTGCTCTGGCTGCCTTCGTCCGTCCAGGTCAGGGCCTGTCCGGCGGCGTCTTTCGTGCCGGTGGACGGGCAGGTGTTAGCCGTGGCCCCGGTAGGCCGGCAGGTCATGTTGCCTGCTTCGTCGTACGCGTACTTCTGGGTGACTGCCGCGGCGGTGCCGGTGACGCTGGCCACGCTGGTGACGGCGTGCGGAGCGCTGCCCGGGGCTCCGCCAGAGGCCGGGTAGGTGTAGGTGCGGGTGGTGTCCGTGGTGGCGTGCGCGGTTTCGCTCTTACGGTTGCCGGCCGCGTCGTAGGTATAAGAGCGCCAGTACGGGGCGGGCCCGCCCAGGGCGGCCTTGTTGGGGGCGGCTGTGCACGACAGGGATGTCGGGGTCCAGGCTTCGCTCAGGCGCTGACGGTAGTCGTAGGTGAAGCACTGGGTTTCTGACGGTTGTCCGCCTTCGGGAGCGTCTTTGATCGAGGTGACGTTGCCGGAGTCGGTGTACGTGTACGTCTGGTTGTACACGTAGGTCTTGTTGTCGGGCAGTGCGAAGTACTTGGTCAGACGTCCGGTCGGTTCGTCGAACCGGTAGGACTGGGTGACGCGGTTGCCGTACTCGCCCAGTCCCTTGCGCAGGACCTGATCGAACTGGTTGTACACGACGTCCTGAACGTAGACCTGGCTTCCGGCTCCGGTCAGGGCGCCGCTGAAGCCGCCGGTGTGGCCCCGCTCGTAGTAGGTGGTGGTCAGGGTTTCCTGCGGCAGGTCAGCGGCTGCGGGCACGGAAACCTTGCTGATCTGGCCGTTGGGCCGGTACAGCATCTGCTGGGTGTAGGCGCACTTGTTCGTGGCACCCGACACACACAACCCTGTCTCGGTGGACGGCAGGGTCAGGGTGCTGCTGAGGGGCTGGCCGTCCACGTTGTACGAGCCGATCGAGGTCGTGTACGCGGAGGCGGTTCCGGCCGAGTCATACTCGTAGCGAATCGATTTGGCCAGGCGACCGACGCCGTTGGTTGCGACGGAGTCGTACTGCCACTCGGCGAGTTCTCTGCCGTCGCTGGTGCCCTTGCGCAGAAAAGTCTGGCGCCCGAGCTTGTCGTAGCTGTAAGCGAGAACCTTGCCGCGCGCGTCCTTCGTGGTGAGCAGTCCCGTCCGTCAATCGCCTGATAGGGAAGCGGTCAAGGCACGTGCGGGTTGTGCGCCGGCTTCGGGTCGGTGATGTCGGGGAGCGGCGAGACCTGGCCCGGAGGTCGCTCGCGCCCCGGTCGGGGGTTCTCCAGAAAGGCCAGCAGACGCAGCAACCCTGTCAGGTGCTCCAGTGAATGCCACAGCACTTGCTCATCGGGTTCGTCGAGCATCTCGGCCAGTTCTTCGAGGTCATCGCTGATTTGGCCGACGTTCACGTACAGACCGGGATCGGCGTGCATGGCGTAGGCGATGTCAGTGGGAAGTTGCCAGTAGTAGTCGTTGTACTCCAATACCTGATCAACATCGATCGTCGTGCCGAAGCGAGCAGCAGCCAGATCGACCACGCTGTTCAACGCGAAGCGGAGCTGCTCCAGGTCGAGGATGTGCGGGCGAGTACCGGGCGGTTGAGTCACATTGGACCGTACCCTCATCGGTTTCCTAACCGTGTGTCAGAAAATCGTGCTGATGCCAGCGTGTTGCCCGCCCAATGGCAGATCCAAGATCTTTGTACTCCGGCACGCTCGATTGGGCTACTGCTCTGTGCCGGATCGCGTGAAGGGTTCGCTCGATCTCTGCCGGGTACTCGTCTGTCTACGTACCTTGCGATCGCTCGAACCTGGGGGCTCATTAGGGGCGACAGCCGTGGATCCCCGAAGTCAGCCTCCGAGGAACCCTGGAGCAAGGACTCTCGAAACCGCAGGTCAAAGGCTATTTCGAGCGCAAAACAAGGTGGGCCAGGCGGGGTTCGAACCCGCGACCTACGGATTATGAGTCCGCTGCTCTAACCTATTGAGCTACTGGCCCGCCCTGCACCACGTCACTGTGGGCAGGCAGCACCCGGGGGTGCCGCAGGCAAGATTACCGGCAGCGCGGGTGCCCACGGTCCCGGTCCCGGACATCTGGTGGACAACGGATGCCAGGAGCCACGTCTGCCCTGGTCAGGCGGATATGACGAATTCCGACATGCGGACGCCCCGGCACAGGACAGAGTGGACCCCGTGCACACGCCACCGTCCCGTGACGACCACCGTGACCGGCAGCACAAGAACATGCGGGAACTCGTGCAACAGACCACCGCTCCTCCGTCGTCAGAAGCACAGACACTGACATCAGCTCATGACAGACGGGAACGATCGGTACGGGTGAACCCTCGAAGGCGCAGCACCATGGTGGTAGCCAGTGGCACGGCCCTGTTCGCGGCAGCCGTGCTGTCCGGATGCGGTAGTCAGCCGCAGAAAGACCACCAGGGTGTGTGCGTGAACCAGACGACACAGACCCGGGTCGACGACGACCAGTGCGACCACAACGGCGGTAGCTCGTCCCACGGCGGCGGCATCTTCCTCTGGCGCCTCTTCCCCCGCGGCACGTCATTCCCGGCCGTGGGCGGCAAGATGTCCAGCTACCCCGGCTCGGTCAGCTCGATCCCGAGCGGCCACGGGGCGGTCTACGGCGGTGGCGACACGGCCGGCGGCACGGTGACGAAGCAGAGCACCAAGTCGGCGCTCTCGAGGGGCGGCTTCGGCAAGACCAGCCGTGCCCACGGTGGGAGCGTGGGCGGGTGATCCGGCTTCCGCAGACACCTCGTCCCGACGTCTACCGCATCGTCGAGGAAGAGGGCCTGGCCTACGCCCGCGAGCGCAACGACGGTGGGGACGAGCTGCCGTACTGGTTCGAGGGGGCGGCGTACCGGTTCTCCGGGATTCAGGTGGACGAGCTCGAGCGGGTCACGAACGAGCTGCACCAGATGGCCATGCACGCCACCCGGGTGATGTGCCACGACACGGAAACGCTGAAGAAGCTCGGCATCCCGGAGTACGCGTGGCCTTACCTGCGGAAGTCGGCGGAGGAGAACTGGTCGCTGTACGGGCGTTTCGATCTGATCTGGGACGGCGTGGGGCCGGCCAAGATGCTGGAGTACAACGCCGACACCCCGGCGGCGCTGGTCGAGACCGCGGTGACGCAGTGGACCTGGCTGGAGACCGTTCAGCCCGACCGTGACCAGTGGAACATGCTGCACGAGCGTCTGGTTCACACCTGGCAGCAGCATCTGAAGGACGCCGAGTTCGTGCATCTGGTGGCGGGGGTCTCGGAGCCGCTGGAAGACTGGAACACGATCGCCTACGTCGCCGACACGGTGCGGGAGGCGGGAGGCCGGGCGATCACGCTGCCGATCGATCAGCTCGGCCTGCGGCCCGGCTCGACGACCTTCATGGGGCTTGAGAACGACGAGGTGAAGACCTGTTTCGCCATGTATCCGTGGGAGTGGATGCTGGCGGAGGAGTTCGGGCAGCGGGCACTCGAGAGCAGTACCACCTGGCTGGAGCCCGTGCACAAGGTGCTCACCGGGTCGAAGGCCGTGCTGGCGACGATGTGGGAGCTGTACGAGGGGCACCCGAACCTGCTGCCGGCCTACTGGTCGCCGGAGAAGCTGGGTCGTGACTACGTGGTGAAGCCCGTGCACGGCTGGGAGGGCGCGGGCGTCAAGGTGATCAGGAACGGACGGGTCGCGGCCGGGGTCGAGGAGCGGCACACCCACGGCCAGACCGCGATCTACCAGAAGTACCAGGAGGTTCCGCGGATCGGGGACTGCCTTCCGGTCCTGGGGACGTGGGTGATCGGCGACCAGGCGGCGGGGCTGGGGATCCGGGAGACGGACGCGGGGCGTCTGATCACGGACACGCAGGCCCGGTTCGTCCCACACTTCATCGACGCACCCCGGTCCAGCCCGGAACAGGTGCAGGCCTGGATGGGCGAGCAGTAGCCGGCCACTTCTAGCGTGATCATGCGAGTCTTCCCCGGGGAAGGCTCGCATGATCACGAACAAAAAAGGGGTGGGGCGGCCTAAGCCACCGCGGCGCGCTCCGCCAGCAACGGCGTCACCGACTGCGCCGCCAGCCGCGCCACCTCCACCGGATGCCGGGCGTCGAGCTGGTCGGACAGCACCTCGACGGCCAGGGGCAGGTCGACGCCGATCCCGGTCAGTGCCCCGAGGAAACCGTTCAGGTCCACCACGCCCTCCCCGGGCAGGAGGCGCTCGTGACGGCCCTCGTGACGCAGGTCGGGGTTCGGGACGGCGGACGCGTCGCACAGCTGCACGGCGAACACCTCGGAAGCGCTCAGGGCCCGCAGTTCGTCGGGGGTACCGCCGGAGCGGTGCCAGTGCCACGCGTCGAGCATCAGCCCGGCGTTGCCGGTGTCGGCGCAGGAGACCAGCTCACGGGCCGCGTCGAGGGTGCGCAGGCTGCTGTAGGGCATGAACTCCAGGGCGATGCGGACGCCGTGGTCGGCGGCCCGGGTGCACAGGCGGCGGAACTGCTGCTTCTGGACGTCCATGGGCACCTCGGCGAAGAGGCCCACATTGATCTGGGGAACCTCGAGCAGGTCGGCCAGATAGAAAAGAAGATCTTCTTCGAGGCGTACGCCCCGCACATCGGCCTCACGCCACCAGTCGGCCAGGAATTCCAGCTCGACGACCCGCAGGCCGTGCCGGGACACGTAATCCGCGAGCTGTTCCTCGGAGAACTCCGAGCGCCGCGCGTCCAGATAGTCGACCGCGCCCAGACCGATACCGCTGAACCCCGCGGCGGCCGCGGCCAGAACC
The DNA here is from genome assembly GCF_021129235.1 of Kineosporia mesophila. Lineage (GTDB taxonomy): Bacteria > Actinomycetota > Actinomycetes > Actinomycetales > Kineosporiaceae > Kineosporia > Kineosporia mesophila. The sequence goes on along the minus strand of NZ_JAJOMA010000024.1, from coordinate 85,426 downwards.
CGGTCCGAGAAAGAGCAGTAACGCAAAGTCATTGCCGAGAGGTGCAGCTCTTGGGGGGTGGAGCGCACCGGAGCACGACGACGGGTGGCCCACGGGCTGGGGGTCTCGGTCATGCGCTCACCCTACGAAACTGGCACCAGCAAGTGTGGTCCTTCTCCGATTTCTCTCAGCCATCACCCACTAAGGGGCCAGGCCATTTACTACCCTAGTGACATCAATAGGTGCATTACAACCCTGTGTCTACCTATGGGTTTCACTTGCTCTCGCGACCGATTCCCGGTCTCCTTGGCATATTGGTGAGCGTTGATCGTGAAGTCTCTCGCAACGTCAGGATTAGCAAATATGACGTTGCGTCAGACCTAGGGAGGGGCCAGGAATGAGCGCGCAAGCCGTTCAGACGGAGCGCCATGTCGATCCGTTGGCGTACACGGACGTCGAGGCGGGCAGCGTCGCTCGGCTACACCATGTAGTTGCTTCCCAGCCCCGTGCGCTGGCCGTGCACGACGGCGAACTGCGCCTGACGTACGGCGAGTTCGCCCTGCGCGTGGCCGCGGTGAGGCGTCAGGTACGGTCCGCGGCCGCCGGTTCGCCGGCCGAGCGGCCGGTCGCCCTGCTGTACTCGCACGGCGCCGCCGCTGTCGCCGCGCTGTGGGGCATCGTCACCTCCGGCCACCCGATCCTGGTGCTCGACCCGCGCACTCCCCCGGCCCGGCTCCAGGCCTTCGTCGAGCGGGTGGACGTGCGGCTGTGCCTGACCGATCAGGCCAACGCGGAGGCCGCGGCGCAGCTCGTGGAGCAGGTCGTGGTCGACGGCTCGGCCGAGACCTGCGGTACTGAGTCCGATCTCGAAGATCTCTGGGCCAGCGGCCCGGCGCCCACCGACGCGGCCGCCTACGCCTTCACCTCCGGTTCCACCGGGCGTCCCAAGGTCGTCGTCAACGATCACCGCATGCTGGTGCGCGACGCCTGGGCCAATGCCGGCGCCACCCACTGCTACGGCGCCGGCGACGTGGTCGCCCACACCCTGCCGATGGCCTTCCACGCCGGGCTGATGGCCACCTGCGCCGGCATCCTGGTCGGCACCACCATGGCCATGTACGACATCCGCAGCCGCGGCATCGGCTCGCTGCCGGCCTGGATCGAGCAGAACGACGTCACGATCATGCAGGCCAGCCCGGCCATCCTGCGAAATTTGGTGGGTATTTCGCCGAACCCACAGCTCCTGCGGCAGCTCACCAGTGTCACGATCGCCGGTGAGGCCGCGTACGGGCCCGACATCGAGGCCGCCCGGGCCCTGCTGCCGTCCGGCTGCCTGATCCGCAACCGTTACGGCTCGTCCGAGACCGGCCTGCTCACCGAGTACCGTGTGGACAGCCCGCACCCAGTACTCGAAGGGCTTCTGCCGGTGGGTCAGCCGATACCCGACGTCGAGCTGATGCTGGTGGACGAGTCCGGATCGATCGTCCCCGCAGACGGTTCCGGCACCGTGACGCTGATCGGGCGGAACTTCGCCGTCGGCTATCTGGGTGATCAGGTGGCCACCGACGCGGCCTTCACCCCGACCCCGCGCGGTACCGACGGCTCCCGCACCTACCGCAGCAGCGATGTCGGCACGGTGGACGAGAACGGTGCGCTGCGGCTGCTGGGCCGCCGCGACCACAGTGTGAAGATCCGCGGCTACCTGGTGGAACCGGGCGAGGTGGACGCGGCGCTCTCGGCGCTGGACGACATCACCGAGTCGCTGACCGTCGGCGCCGAGAAGAGTGGCGAGAGCGGCGGAAAGCGCCTGGTCTCGTACCTCGTGTCGACCGCCGAGCGGCCGGGCGCGGCCTCGGTGCGGCAGCGGCTGACCGAGGTCTTGCCCTCGTACATGGTTCCCGAGAGCATCGTCTTCCTCGAGGCGCTGCCCCGCACCGACCGCGGCAAACTGGACCGGGCCGGGCTGCCCGAACCGCCCGAAGTGCGCGCCGGTGCCACCAAGGAGCACCTGTCCGAGTGGCAGGAAGTGGTCCGCGCGCTCTGGTGCAGTGTGCTGGCCCTGCCCGAGATCAGCCTGAGCGACGACTTCTTCGAGCTGGGGGGCGACTCGCTGGCCGCCGAGAGCCTGATGAGCCGGATGCACTCCGAGCTCGGGGTCTCGACCAACGAGGCGCAGACCACGGTGCTGGTGCAGGCGCCCACGCTGGGTGAGTTCGCCGAACGGGTCACCCGCCAGGTCGACGCCGCCAACCAGACCCTGATCCCGTTGCGGGCCAAGGGTTCCCGTCCCCCACTGTTCCTGCTGACGGGTGGCGGTGGACTCGGCGTGACGCTGGTGCCGCTAGTGCGCCAACTGCCCGACGACCAGCCGGTCTACGCGCTGCAGGCCTACGGGCTGGAGGCGCGCGGCATCCCGGACTGGACGGTCGAGGCCTCGGCCCGCCGACACATCCGGATGCTGCGCCAGATCCAGCCCAGCGGGCCTTATTTCATCGGTGGTCACTCGTTCGGCGGGGTAGTCGCGACCGAGGTCGCGCACCAGCTGCGCGACGCCGGTGAGGAGATCGGCCTGCTGATCGTGCTCGACTCGTTCCCACCGGACCGGAAATCCCACGCCAACTCGGAGGGTTCGCCGGTGCAGCGGCTGAAGACGGCGCTCGGCGTGGCCACCACGGGCCTGCGCGGCACCCCCGGAGACGACCAGTACTGGCGCTTCTGGCGGCAGAGCAACTACCTGCACCGCATGTACAAGGGCAAGCCGTTCGACGGGGAGACCCTCGTGATCGTGGCCGCCGACAGCGAGGAGAAGGAGGACCGCCGCGCCTGGGCGCCCTACCTGACCGGCACCTGGCGGCTCACCCACGTGCCCGGCGACCACATGTCGATTCTGCGTGACCCATTCGCCCTCAAGACGTCCGAGGTGATCTGGGAAGCGCTGGAACCGGCTCAGGAACGCACCCCGGCGGGCACCCGTCGCCGTCGGGAACAGGTGCGTCCCCGGCTGTTCCGCCGCAGCAAGTCCTGGCCGAATCAGTACTAAGAGTTGTCGGTGACCCGGGGTGAGAGCCCGTCCAGGAGGTCGTCGTAGGAGTCGCTCAGTGAGGTGGGCATCCGCCAGCCCCACACGCCGTACGGCCTCCAGACCGCCTCGACCAGCACGGTTCGCCCCTCGATCGGGATGAAGGTGGCCCGCACGCGGGCGCCGTCGGTGATCTTCGTGCACTCCTGACTCGAGGGGCCCCGGCCCGCCCCGTAGATGCTCGTGTCGTCCAGACTGCTACCGCCCCGCCAGCCGCAGAACAGCGGGAGGCGGGCGTAGCGGCTCTGGGGTTCGGCCATCGCCGAGCGCCGGTAGTCGAGCTGCATGGCCTTACGCCCGTCCACCTGCACCTGGCGGATGCCGCTGACATACACATCCGGATGAGCCTGCAACCAGGCCGCCGGATCGGCCGGCATCGCGGTACGCGTGCCGTCGGGCTGCACCACCTGCTCGGGCACGGTGACCAGGACCCAGCCGCCACCGGCGAACTGCACCCCGACATAGCTGTCGTCGGCCGTCGCGGTGGCTCCCTCGGGCAGGTGCAGCGCCACCGGAGCCATCAGATGCTTCCCCAGCACCACGGTCTCCCCCGCCGACGGGGGCTCCTCGTCCCCGAACAGCGCCGGCACCGCCAGACCGGCCAGCGCCAGCACGAAAATGGCCGCCGCAGTGAGGAAGAGCCTTCGGCGACCGGAGGACGCCGGGGTCGCCCTACCCCCCTCGTCCACCCACCCGTCGGGTTGGTCGAGATCGGTCGCCCAGTCCGACGCGTCTTCAATCTTGATGTCTTTCCCGGGCACCACCGACCGGTCGCCGAGATCGAACTCGGCCACCTGCCCCTGCCCGTCGAGACTTTCGAGCACGGGTGTGGGCTGGATGGCGGTGCGGTTCGGCACGATGGTGGACGTCCAGGTCGGCGCATCCGGTGACGGCCGGCCCGGCGGGGTGGTCGGGTTGATGTCGACCGGCTCCTGCCCCGGCGGCCCCCACAACGCTGCCGAGTCCGGTTCAGATCCTGCTTCGGACCCCGTTACCCGTGCCCGTGAATCCGCCATTGCCGACTCCTCGTCCAACCCGCATCCGCGCAGCCATTGTCACATCCCGATAACGATTAGGCTCGTCGGGTGTGACGGTGGACGGGATGGGAAGGATTCAGGCGTCTTCGGAGCGGGTGTGCCGGGCCAGGTTGCTCACGTCCTCGTCGCCGAAGCCCGCGGCGACCAGCTTCTCCTCGATACCCGCGACCAGCTCGGCGACCTCGAGCGGAAGGTCCATGGCAGCGGCCTCGCGCAGGGCGATGCGCACGTCCTTGAGGTGCAACGACGTGCGGAACCCGAGCGGGTAGGCGCCCTTCACCATGTTGCCGGCCCGCTGCCGCAGCACCCACGAGTCGGCCGCGCCCGCACTCAGCGCGGGCAGCAGCTGCTCGAAGGGCAGGCCGAACTTCTCCGCCAGCACGATGCCCTCGGCCACGCCCGCGTACGCCCCGGCCAGCACCACCTGGTTGACCGCCTTCGCCGCCTGCCCCGAGCCCGCCTCACCGAGGTGCGTGATCCGGGCCCCGAAGGTCTGCACCACCGGCAGGGCCTTGGCCACCGCGTCCGCCGAGCCACCGAGAAAGACCGTCAGCGTGCCCTTCTCCGCGCCCTCCGAACCGCCGGAGACCGGGGCGTCGACGAACATCCGGCCGGTCCGGGCCAGATCCCAGGCCAGATCGCGCGCCAGCGAAGGGGACGCCGTCGAGCAGTCGACCAGCACCGAACCGGACGGCAGCGTCTCCCCCACACCGTTCTCGCCCAGCACCACGGCCCGCAGGTCCGGATCGTCCGAGACACAGGTGAGAACGGCGTCCGCACCCTCGGCCACTGCGGCCGGTGAATCACCCCGGGTCGCTCCGAGCACGGCCAGCGGCTCTTCCTTCGACCGGGTGCGGTTCCACACCGTCACCTCATGACCGGCGGCGATCAGATGGCGGGCCATCGGCGCCCCCATCGTCCCGAGCCCGACGACCCCGACCTTCAGCACAGTGCGCTCCGTCATGTCCCGAGCCTGTCACGCCCGGGCATCTCTACAGGAAGGACGTGTCGCTGTTCTGGGACTGCGTCGACGAGCTGGGGGCCGGAGAGCTGGGGGCCGGCGTGCCCTCGTCCCCCTGCTGGTCGCCCCTCTGCCGGCCCGGACCACCCTGGAAGTGACCCCGCGGACCGTTCTCGACCAGGTCGGTGATGCGCTTCTTCAGCTCCGGCTTCAGGTCGTCGGCGCGGTCCTGCGACAGCTTCCCGTCCTTGACGGCCTGGTCGATCTTCGTGGTCGCCGCCGTGACCAGGGCATCGATCACGTCGTCGACGTCCTTGCCCTGCTTCTGGGCCAGCTCCCGGACCGACGTGCCGTCGGCCAGGGCGCTGCGCAGCTCGTCGGAGGACAGGCCCAGCGCCTTGGCCAGCTCGTCCTGAGCCACCCCGAAGCCGCCACCGAACCCACCGCCGAATCCGCCCCCGAAGCCACCCCGGTGCTGACCCCCGCGAGACCCCTGGGAGTCGGCAAGTTTCTCCGCCACCTTGTCGGCCTGGTCCTGAGTGATGGTGCCGTCGTCGACCAGTCCCTTGAGCGCGTCCTGGATCCGGTCCGGCCCCGCCGCTGCCCCGATGCTGGAACTGGGGCCGGGCGTGTCATCGGCGAAGGCCGGGTACGCAGCGAAGCCGGCTGCCCCCAGCGCGACGGCCCCCGCGGCCACCGCGACAGTCAGACGTAGTGCGCGCATGATTCGATCCCCTCGATCCGGGCCGCACCCGGCATGGGCGGCGCCATCCTCCACGAAGCTCGACCCGCCACCTGTGCCCCGCCTTGGCTTCTCCTGGCAGTTCCCTGTGAAGCTGTGACCCGCCTGTGCCGACCCTGTGACCGAGGTCCCAGGTTCCGGACCCGCCACGCCCACGGGGGATGGTCAGCAGCACCCTCTGGGGTTTGGTAGAGTTTTTCTCGCCGGAGGGAACTTCGGTGGGAACGATCCCCCCTAGCTCAATTGGCAGAGCATGCGACTGTTAATCGCAGGGTTACTGGTTCAAGTCCAGTGGGGGGAGCCTAAGCCCCAGGTCAGCGAGTTGCAGCTTCCCTGGGGCGCCGGACGGGCGACATCTTTCAGACAGTTTTAGCCGTCCTGGTCGTCGAACAGGTCTTCCAGAGCATCAGCCGTCTCCCGGTCCGTCAGCCCCCGAGCGATGTAGTAGTCCTCCGTCATGGACAGCCGGGCGTGCCCCAGCTGGTCACTGATCTTGCGCCGCTGAACCTTCGCGTCGTCCAGGTGACTGGCCACGGTCTTGCGCAGGAGATGAGTCACCAGGTCGTCCACGTTGAGCACTTCGCTGGCCGCCTCGGGCAGGTCTGCGCGCACCTCCCGCCACACGCGCTGAACGTTGGACGGGTCACGCCAGCCACCGAGGGAATCCGGGAACACCGGCTGCACGCCGTCCTTGATCAGTGCTCGACGACGGTGCAGGATCTCGACCGCCCACAGGGGCAGCGGTAGCAGCCTCTCCCCCGACTCGCCGGACTTGGTCGAGGGCCGACGTTGAAGACCGGCACCGGTCTTGCGGACGATGTGCCAGGTGACGTTCACGGTTGCCGCGTCCAGGTCGACTTCATCCCAGCCGATCGCCAGGACCTCACCGATGCGCACGCCCGTGGCCAGCATGAGGCGAGTCAGATCCGGCAGGTCCCAGTCCCGGGCACGTGGACTCGCGTCGAGCGCCGACAGCCACACCTCGCGCTGCTGAGCGTTGAGGGTCTTGGGCTTGCGCTTCTTCTTGCGCTTGGTCTCGATCCGGTCGGTCTCCCGGACCGGGTTGTTCTCGATGGCACCGTGCCGAATCGCCACCTTCATGACGCTGGCGATGACCGTCTTGGACAGCTTGGCGTTGCCCACCGACTTCGCCTTGATTGCCGAAAGAATCTGATCCACCAAAGGAGTCGTCACCTCGCGCAGCCGGACAGCGTCCAGGGCAGGTGCGACGTGGTTCTTGTAGACCGACCCGTAAACCCTCAGCGTCTCAGAACTACGCTCTTCCTCGATCTCCTTCTTGATCAGTCCTTCCATCCAGACCTCAGCGGCCGCACTGAACGGTGAATCACGTGTGAGGCGAGCACCTTTGAAAGGTGTTTGCCGTTCTGCCAGAGCTTTTTTCAGGGCATTCTGTGCGGCCGTCTTGGTCTTGGCCTGACGCCGGACCTGCCGCACGACGCCATCGAAGTCACGGAACAGGGTCCGGGCGAGGAACCCATCTCCGACCGGCCGCACCCGGATGGTGCCGTAACTGCCGAGTGGCAGAGGTTCGCGCGGCATCAGAGGTCCCCCGATTCCTGCTGAGCCAGCGTCCAGGCTCGGACCAGGTCCGGGTCATACCGGATGTACTTACCAATCTTCGCTGACGGCGGACCCTTTCGCTGGCTACGCCACGTGTACAGCGTGTTCTTCGGGACCTGTAGGTACTCGGCCACATCACCGATAGTCCACAGCGGAGCAATCATTTCGCCGTACCCTCTCTGCCATTGCCAGTTGCCGAAAGTTCTTCGTCCGTGGGTGGTGGTTGCCCGTTCTTGGCGGCATCCAGTGCGGCGCGCCACTTTTGGCGGTTCGCCACAGCGATGAGGAGCCGGTGTGTCAGTGGTTTCAGGGCTTCGTCTCGTTCGGCCATTCGCCACGAGTACCGCTCACGTGTCATGTCATCGGCCGGGGTGGCGGTGTCAGATCGGCCGGCACTCTGGTCTTGGACTCCGAGGGTGGCCATGACCCAGGCGCGGCGGTCGTGTTTGTGGTCGGCGAGTGTCTTGCCAGACCATTTGCGGCTGACCAGGATGCGGCGTCCGGCGTAGCCCAGGTGCTCGCGGCGGTGTGCCTTGGAGCGGCAGGAGCCCGGTCGCATGCCGTGGTGAGCGTTCTTGGGCGTGATGCCGTAGCGCAGCCAGTTCGGACAGGTGGGCGAGCACGGCTCGACAGCCAGAGCAGCGACCAGGCGGTCCAGGTGGGCGCTCTGCGGGCCGTCCTCGGGCTCGTGGGCCTCGGTCATGGACTTGGTCAGGTACTTGGCCAGGTAACGCACGCGCCGGTCCGCTTCGGGGGTGCCCGACAGCAGGCCCTGGACATCGACCTGGGAGCCGAGGCGGGCCACGTGGTAGGGCTCGACGTCACAGTCCAGTTCGGTGGCTACGTCGATGGCGTCCAGGGCGTCATCCCACGCGATCAGTGGCGAGCCAGATACGGGGTCGACGAACGTCCCGGCGTACCGGTCTTCGCGGTTGTCGCGGTCGGCCTGCCACAGGGGCCGGTGCAGGTCGTCATAGACCGGTGCGCCAGTTTCGGGCCACCAGACCTGATGGTAGGTGGCAGCCACGACCTGCTTGATCAGGGCGCGGGGAATCGTGCCCCGGATCGCGAAGTGGGCATGAGCGGCCAACCGGCGCTGCGGCTCGACAGCGGCAAAGTACTGCACGTCGTAACCCGCGACCCGGCGCAGGTTCTGGATCAGCCGGTCGATCAGACGGGAGAACGCGATGGCGTCCCGGGCCGCGCGGCGGTAGTCGTAGGTGCCCGGATCGGCCGGCGTGCCGTCGGAGCGCACCCGACCGTACGAGGGCAGGGTGACGGTCAGGAACATGCTGGGGCGGAACACCTGCCCGTCACGGCCGGTGAAGGCGCGGCCGAGAGTGGTGTTGACCATGTCGCGCTTGGGCAGGTCGGGGGTATCCTCGCGGCGGCGGGTGGAGCGGATCCGGCGGGGTTTGAGCGGCGGGTCGATGTCACCGCGGATTCCGGCCTTGCGGAGTTCGGCGTCGGTCATCTGTAGGGCCTCGGTCGCGGCCAGGGAGGACAGGTCATCACCGGCAGCGGTGAATTCGTCCCGGGCAGCCGTCATGTCCGCGCGAGCCGTAGCGAGGTCGCGTTGTTCGTCGTTCGGGACGTCGGGGGTCAGGTCGGGTTCTGCCTCAAGGTGCCATCCTTCGCGGCACTGGTGAACCCGCAGACGCCGAGCCCGTTCAGCGCAGGAGGGGCATTTGGCTGCCAGGGTGGCTCCACAGGGCACGTCAACGTCGCGGATGCGGCCGGTGAGCTCGTCGGTGACCCTCATCAGGACGGGGCGGATGCAGACCCCGTGAGAGACCGCAACGGCCTCGACGACGTCCTTGGCCAGCGGCATCCGGGCGCGCTGGATCCGGGAACCGGGACGGGCAGGCTCACGCTCGTCCGTGACCGACAGGTACAAGGGTTCGGTCCGGGTGACGTCGTCGAGGCTCGTCACGGTTTACAGCACCTCCGGGTGAACATGTGTGGTGTGTGAAAGTGCTTGCTGGTCGGCGCATTCGGGGTCGGATGTGGTGGTGGTCCACAGGCATCCGGGAGACAGGCAGTCAGCGGCCCACATCCCGGCGGAGCCGACCAGGACGAACGGTGAGGCCGGACGGTTGCGGCTCATGCGTGGCCACCCCGGTATCCATCAAAGTTGACCGCCTCCCGCAACGTGCCCAGGTCGATGCCCAGGTGTTCGCAGTGCTCGGCCACGCGATCGGTGACGTCGTCGAAAGAGAGTCCTATGGAGAGGTTTTGGCTTGTGCAGCTTGCGCAGAGCCCGAGGCAGACCACACCCACCGTGTACCGCACCGTGCTGACGGCGACGTCTTTGGTACTCCGGCAGTTTTCGCAGCGTTCCCGGCGGGTGCAGTCGCTGGTGTCGTCGAGCTGACTCGGATCGACCAAGTACGTCTGCACCTGTGCCTTGACCACGATGCCGCACCAGCGCAGGTGTGCCAGCTCCAGGCCCTGCACCAGGGAGGCTTCATGCACGATGTCCCGGGCATCGCATTCCCAGCACCACAGGAGCCAGCGCTTCTTGATGTCAATGCTCATGCTGCGTGGCCCTTCTCGATCTGGGCGAGGTAGACGCCTCGCATCCGGGGACGGGTGAGGCCGAGGTGTTCGCAGTGGTCCTGAATCGCCTCGTCGATTCGGCCGGCGTCGAGGCGGTCGGCCGCATCAGCGCCGCAGGAGGAGCAGGTCCGCAGGCACGCGACCAGGGCCATGCTGGGGACCTGCACCGTGAGCGAGTAGCTGTCGCTGGCACCGCAGGAGATGCAGTCACCGCAGCGAGCACAGCCGGAGGTGTCGAGCAGATCCACGGCCGGACGAGGAGCCGGAGCCCTGGTTCCGAACTGTCCCTTGGTGCAGTAGTAGTCGCGGTGCACCTGGCGGTCGTAGAAGGACAGGCCACAGGTCGGGCACTGGTAGATGCTCTTCACTGTTCTGCCCCGCCGGTGATGCGGCCGGTCAGGTGCGAGGTGACCCGGCGCAGCTTGTCCAGGTTGACGGTCAGCTCGTTGATCTGGCTGCTGACGCCGGTCAGGTTCTCGCGCAGATTCCGCAGTTCCGGTGCGACGTCGAGGCCCGCATCGTGGCCGACCTTTCCGGCCTGGTGCTCGCGGACCAGCCAGTTGAAGGCCTGTCCGAGGGCCTGGTCCATGCCCGCCACGGTCGAGGACAGGTGAGCGATAACGGCATCCACGTCCGAGGGCCACTCGTAGCCGGGGCTGTCGCGGTGGATGGTGAGGTGGTTCAGGCTGCGGATCGCTTCGGCAGCCTCGTCGGCGTACTTGTCCGGGTGCTGGTGCCGTCGGGGGCTCATCGGCGCACCGCCCACCAGATCAGACCGATCACGAGGGCCTGGAAGAGACCGACCGCGATCAGGCACCACATGCCGCCGAGGATGAACGCGGCCAGCGGGAAGACCAGCATCCAGAACAGCACGGTCCGGACAACCCTCGTGATCCACTGAACGTCCGTGGAGATGTGAATCTGTGCCATGTCAGCCCACCACCCTGATCGAGCCCGTAGGCCCGTCGTCGTCGTTGTCGAGGTCGTCGAACTTGTCGTTCTGGATGACGCGGAACCCGAATCCGGTCGTGACGTACCGCACCAGTTGAGCGATTTCGGCGTCATCGACGTACGCAGCACGCACCCGGACCGGGACACGAGAGGTGCGGATCTTGAACCCGATACCGGCCGTGCTCGGGTCGTTGGGGATCTCGTCCGCCGCAGCACCCCGCAGCCGGGCACCATCACCCAGGACCATGTCGGGATGAGCGGCGGACGTGACCCGCAGGCAGACGCGCACAGTGAACAGGTCACGGATCGGCAGGACATCCTTGGAGGGCTCCTGGACCTCACCGAGGATGCTGTGACCGGTGGCGCGTCCCTGCGTTCCGATCTCTTCCAGCGCTTTACGGATCTCGCGGTTGTTCTTCCCGAAAGACAGCAACGCCGCGATCTCATCCAGCACCAGCAGGTTGAACGGCGTCTGGCGCGACATGGCGAACTTCGCCTTGGAGTCCGCCGCGTGACGACGCTGGGTAGCCCGGCAGTCCTCCACGAAATCATCGATCAGTCGGACGATCTCGTCGGGTTCGGAAGCGTACTGGTAGGCCACGTCACGCCCACGGGCCAGCTCCATGCGCTTGGGGTCCACCATCCAGACCCGCACCAGGCCGTCACGGATCAGCGGGGCGATCGAGCGCAGCGGAGCCCAGATCAGCGAAGCCTTCCCCGCACCCGTGGCACCAGCAATCAGCCAGTGCTGACCGATCAAGGACTCGCTCCAGTCGGCCCCGTACTCGTCTTCGCCCAGGTAGACCGCGCTCAGGTCGACCGTGGACGAATCGGCCGGCATGACCGGGGCATCGAGAATCTCGGTGAACGGCTCGGACCGCTCGATGACCAGGCCCACGACCTGCGGGCGGATACGCTCGACGGCAACCCGGATCGCTCCCAGGGCATCGGCGATGATCTCGGCCTTGTCCTCCCAGACCTTCACCGACTGTCCCGGAGCCATCCGGACCATGACCGTGTCGATGCTCGGGGAGTACGACAGCACCCGCAGCACGCGGGGAATCTGCGTGACGCCGGTACGGCGCTTGGTCGGTGCCAGATCCACGGCCATGCAGACATCGGCCCAGTGACGGCCCGCGTAAGCACTCCAGCGGCGACCGAACGAGCGAAGCCGTGGGGCAATCAGGCGGTCATAGGAGTTGGGGTGACCCCGGTACCAGGCACAGACGCCCACAGCCGTTCCACCGGCAATGCCTGCCATCGTGGTCGGACCCAGCTCGATCGTCCCGGCAGCAATAGCCGTCGTGGACGCGGTGATCCCCGGGTGACGGAGCATCCACAGCGCAGCGCGCCACTCGACACCGACCTCACGAGAGGACTGCCGATCCGGCGCCGGGACCACCGACTTTTTCGAAGAGAACGTGAGAACGCCCATGAGGAAACCTCAATCGTGAAAGTGGGCAGGGCAGAGCCCCGGCCTGACCGCTCGCGTTCGAGGGACAGCCAGGCCGGAACCCGCCATACGTAAGGAACGTCCGGCAGATGCCGGGGGAAATGCCTACCGGTCGTTCTCGGCCGAGTAGGCGCGGCTGGCGTCGTCCATGACCAGGATCAGGACCGCGACGTCACGCGTCAGACGGTCGTGAGCGCCCTTGAGCTTGGCCGAATCCGGAGCACCCTTGGTGACCGGGCGCAGCAGCTTCATGGCGTTGGTCAGGTCGTCCATGCTGTCTTCGAGGTCAACCCGTGCCATGTCAGTACCTCCAGTCCTGAGCCAGCAGCTCTGCCTGACCGCGCCGGACACGACCCTCCAGGGCCTCCAGCGAGTCTTCCGCCTTCTTCACCAGCGCCAGCAGCAGATCCGGCGGGACCGCACGACGAGAAGCGCTCTGCGGGTCCAGCTTCGACACCACATCCCGCGCCTCGTCCAGGACGATCCGGGTGTGTTCCATCATCGAGACCAGCCGATCGAACTTGCGGCGGCTGCGCGGGTTGATGACGAGCGTGACGACAGGCGAGGTCACAGCAGACCACCCACCATCACCAGGCTGCCGACCAGGCCGCCACGGGTGCCCGGCATGCACACCTCACGCTGACCCGAGAAGAACCGGCCCTGGTTGTCACGCAGCGGCAGAGTCGGCTGAACCGCACACGCACCGCACTTTCCGTTCGCCAGCGACTCGGACGACACGAGCGCGTTGCACTGACCGCAACGCACCCTCCGCCCGGCGTGGATAATCTGATCCTGCATCGCGATGGACTCCTATTCATCCGCTGATGTACGCCCCCGGGACCGGTAGCCGCCGATCCCGGGGGCACCTGATGCGACCCTGTGAAGCTGTCAGGCCGCCTTGTCACCCTCACTGGACGCCTGCCGGGAACCACGGCCCGTCGTGGGCGCCGCAGTCCCCGGGGCCTTGCCCTGAGGGTGAACAGCTGTGGCACGAAACGACAGCGCCATACGCGCCCGGCCGTTACCGCGACCCTCCTGGATGTACGGCGTCACCACGAGGCCGGTGAACTCCACAGCCCGCAGACCCGATCCGGGAAGAACTTCCTCGGGAAGCATCGGCGTATGAGGCGCCGTGACCTTGATCTTTACTTCCTTCTCACGCGCCTCGGGGTCACGGTCGATACACGTGACCGTCCAGACCAGCTCCCCGGTCTGCTTGTCCTTCGAAGGCGTCTGACGACCCGTCTTCTGGTCGTAATCCATCGCCTGCTGCACACCCATCGCATACAGACCATGCGGGAATGCATCCGCCATCGGCACCGTGAACCGGTACCCACCCATGAGCGCCATGCGCTTGTCCTCTCATCGATCAGGAACCCGAACCATCTCCATTAGGAGTGGTCCTATTCGAGCACACCGATCGCGACTGCGTCAATAGAGCCGGTTCTATTGACATTGGTGGGGCCAACGGGTCGATACGGCTAGCCTTGATCCAGGAGGTGAGGCGCATGGCCATCGGGCATCGCGAACTGGCGGAGAAGCTGCGTGAGGGGATCCAACGCGGCGCGTACCCGCCTGACTCGACCCTGCCTAAGCAGGACGAGCTAGCAGCTGAGTACGGCGTGAACATCAAGACGGTTCGCCAGGCCGTGGGCCTATTGGCCGCCGAGGGTCTTGTCACACCGGTTCGCAGGCGCGGGACCGTGGTGAGATCACGGCCGCCGATGAAGCGCCTCGGGATCGAGCGGTACGCCAAAAGCAAATGGAAGTTCGGTTTGGTAGCGTTTGCCGCAGACCGCGAGGCCAGCGGCAGGGAGTGGAAGCCTACCGACCAAACGCAGACGATCAGTCTGGTACCGGCCGACGAACTGACCGCCGATGCACTTCAAATTTCAATAGGAGAACCCGTTTACGCGCGGGCACGGCTGGTCAAAGACGCCAACAGTCCGACTCATACCCTCACCAGCTACTACCGACCCGAAGATGTGGCAGACACACCACTGGTCGACCCCGAACCAGGCCCGGCTGGACGTGGTGGCGGCTTCCAGGTCCTCACCTTGAAAGGCCTTGAACCGCACCACATCAGGGAGAGTTTTCATGCCCGGATGCCAACACCCGAAGAAATCGCCACCCTGGAACTCCCCCAGGGCGAACCCGTTGTGGTCTTGCATCGGACGACCTTCACCGAAGAAGGGCAACCGGTGGAGTCGGCAGTCGGCGTGCATTCTGCGAGTCGGTTCACCTGGACCTACGAATTTGACATCCCTGAATGAGAAATGAGGCCTCCTTGACTACACAGACCGCAGAGCTTCCTCACAGCATCCGATCTGCTGTCGAGGTGCTCTGGGCCTACCACGATCTACATCACGCTCTGGAGCCCACGGACGTCGGCATCGGTCTGGGCAGCCACGATCTTGGAGTTGCCACGTGCGCAGCTGACCTCTATTCGGCCGGCACTTTTCCACTCATCGTCTTTACCGGCGCCAACGCCCCCACAACCATCGACCGATTCCCCCGGGGCGAAGCCGTGCACTACCGCGAGCATGCACTGACCCTGGGCGTGCCTGATGAGGCAATCATGGTCGAACCGGAAGCGCGCAACACCGGGGACAACATCACCTTGGCTCGAAAGTTGCTCCAGAAAAGAGGGCTTGAACCGAATTCGGTCACGCTCATTTCACGTCCCTACCAACAGCGCCGAGCCTTCGCGACCTGTCGCAAGCTCTGGCCCCAAGTCAGCGTTCAGTGCGCATCGCTTCCGTTGACCTTGGACGACTACGTGTCCAGCATTGGGGACTTTGAACGCGTCGTGAACATGCTCGTAGGCGACACCCAGCGAATCAAGGTCTACGCCGAGAAGGGCTTTGCCATCGAGCAGTCCATGCCGGACGAGGTCCGATCGGCTTTCCAGCAGCTCGTGGACGACGGATACACGACACGCCTGATCTGACGTTGTCCGTTGCTGCCGAATTTACCTTTTAGAAGTCAAGGCGGCCCGCTCCGCGGGCCGCAGCGCCGGGTTCTTCCCCGGGCGGCATGCGGCCTGGCGGCCGGTCCACCCGGGGAAACCCGGCGCACGGCGTTTGGGCCGACAACGGCACTTCGATCGGCCTGCGGGTAGCCTGCCGAAGCGACCCCCGGAGATAGGCACTGCTACGCCCTTCACCGGGCAGCCACCCTGCGTGCAAGCGTGCGAGTGGTAGGTATGCGCCGCGAGGCCGCCCGTAGCGGAGACGCCGCCGGGGGTCGCACTTGGCTTACATCGCGAAGATGAGCCAATCACCGGCCTGGGCATGCGAGTGACGGTGACGCCGTGGTCGGGGTCCGTCAGTCATGGAGGCGGGGATGGCTCCACACGGGGTCCAGATGGTCTCCCCGGGCATCTCCGCCAGCAGCCGGGTTCTAGACCGGCATGGCCGTCCCAGCGGGGCCCAGATGCGCTCACGCGTCGTCGCCTCGGTCCGTGGCCGGGATGCCGCCATGATTGCGCCACAAATCAGGCCGTGATCGACGCCAAACAACCACAAGGGCCCGTGACCGCGTGGGAGTTCCAGCGCAGGTCAGGGCCCATACCAAGGGTTTTCCGGGAAATCGGTCCGTCTATCGCAGGGTTACTGGTTCAAGTCCAGTGGGGGGAGCTTCATCCCAGGTCACAGACCTGGGCCGGTCGATAGGCAAGATCATCGACATGGTTTATGCACGACTAACGTCCTCTTCGGTCTCAGACTGGCTGACGGATTCCAGCACTCTTGCCGCCCCGGTCTGGGCAATGCCGCGACCGAAATAGTGGTCCTGCGTCATCGAGACCTTGGCATGGCCCAACTGGTCTGCGGCTGCTCTGGCACTCAATCCCGCTTCATCCATCAGGGTGGCCACCGTGCGGCGAAACGTGTGCGAAGTGATGTCCCCGTACCCGATCCGGGAGAACACATCTCGCAGGTCTGCCTGCGTGTTACTCGGGTCACGCAGGTGCCCCAACGGGGACGTGAACACCGCTCCCCACTGGTTGGCCGGCATCGAATCCTTGCGGCGCTTCAGCATGGCCACCGCCCACTTCGGCAGCACGACAATGCGCCATCCGGCCCGGCTCTTGGGCTTGAGCTTGATCTGTAGCCCCTGCCCCTTGACCCGGATTACGGTGCCGCGCACCTCCACGGTCCCCTTCTCCAGGTCAACCGCTTCCCAGGTGATCGCCGTTGCCTCACCGATCCGCAGGCCGGTGGAGAGCATCACGTCGACCAGATCGGGCAGTTCCCAGTCAACCGCCGGCTGATCGGCCCCGAGCTTCGCCCGTAGATCCCACACCTCGGCCAATGTGAGCGTGCGGTGGGGGCTCTTGCCGGCTGACGGCAGGGTGGCGGTCTCGCGCACCGGGTTGGCCGGCATGGCGTCGTGCCGGACGGCCAGCCCGAACATGCCCGACAGGACCGTGCGGGTGGTCTTGGCGATGGACACCCCGTTCGACTCCCGGACCCGCTTGATCAGCAGGTCGGTCCGGGAGACGGTCACCTCGCGCAGTCGCAGCGCCCCGAACGCCGGGAGCACCTGGTTGTCGAGCCGATCGCGGTAGGCCCGACCGGTCCCGGGCGACCTGTCCCCCATCTGGACAGCCAAAGCCACCTCACTGAACCACTCCTCGGCCAGAGCCTTGACCGTCGTGTCCCGGGTGATCTCGGCAGCCGCATCGGTCCGGCCACGATCCCGGCACGCTTCCTTCAGCCGGTTCCCAGCCGCCGGCTTGGTCCGGCCCGTCCGCCCGACCTGACGGGTGATCCCGTCATAGTCCCGGTAGTACGTGACGGCCCTGTAGCCCTTCGACGTTGGGTAGTAGCGGATTTCCCCCATGGTGCCCAGGGGCAGCGGCGGACGGGCCATGAAACTGTCTTCCTTTCAGGAGTTCACGCGGAGAGGGTCAGGGAGTCAAGCCACGCGGCAACGTCTTCCTCCTTGTACCGCAGGTACTTTCCGACCTTCCTCGCGGGCGGGCCGTAGTGACGAGTGCGCCAGCTATAGAGGGTCTGCACCGGAACCCCCAGGTACTCGGACACGTCCTCGATGGACCAGAGTCGTGACGCCATGGGTTAATCCCTTCCCGCAGTGGTGGTGAGTGCCGGTGCCGAACTGATGCCATGCAATCCGCGCGGCGAATGCATGGTGTGACGTTGGGTGGGCGGCTGACAGTTAGCTGACGACGGCTGATCGGTGCGTCCCGATGTCTGGATCTGACGTCTGTAGCGCAACCGACCTTGGGGAACCCCGCAAACCCCGCAAGATCGCCTTATAGGGCCCTGGCCTGGGGTTATGGGTTGCGGGGTTCGCTGTTTTGAACCCCGCAAATCTGCGGGGTTTGCGGGGTTCAACCTGTTGATCTTGCGGGGTTTGCGGGGTTCATGCGGGGTTCCCGCGGGGTTCAAAAGTTGGGTCTTTTTGCAGGTCAGACCGGAAGTTGCGGGGTTTGCGGGGTTCAAACGCGAGATCTCATTCGGAGCCGCGCCGAACCGGTTCATGGCTGGTACTCCTCGACCCAATACTGATTAGCCTTGGCGTGACTGTCGGTGATGACGCGCAGGGTCATGGCGGGGTCGCCGTGAAAGCGGTCCACCTGGCCGGCGAGCATCCGCCCGAGCATCTGCGGGCTCTTGGGCCGCCGACCGCGCTCGTCGGTGATGAAGTCGCCGTCCCACGGGTCCACGTCGTGCCCTGCGGCGAAGTCCCGGACAATCTCGCCGTCGGCTAGAACGGCGTTCACTTTCAGAGGCTTGTCCCCGAGGCGTTCGCGCCAGCGTCCGAGGAAGATCGCCCATTTCTGGTCTTCCTCGTCCATGCCGCGGGTCACGTGCAGGTTGGTCAGGAACCCGGTGATGCCGTGGTGGGTCAGGAATCCTCCGACGCCGTGGGCCCACGGGGTGAACTGCCGCATCGGCGGGGTGCTGGTGTCGCGGGGGGTGCCGGCCGCGACCCAGTCCGCGACCAGGACCAGCAGGCGCCACAGCAGTTCGGCCCGGTGGTTGGGGTCCATGATCCAGCCCTGGAGGTCAGGAATCGCGAACCCCGTGCGGGTTTCGGGGTGCGGGGCTTTGGGCTTGAGGCGGATGTAAACCGATCGTGAGGCGATGTCCCCACCCACGCGCAGGTTGTTGCCGGTGACCATCCAGAGCCGGTCGTTGACCCATGCGCCCATGCCGGTCTTGCCCAGGATCCGGCTCGACCACATGGGGTTGGTCAGCAGGTTTGCCAGGATCGGGCTGCTGATCGCTTCTCCCTCGGCGATGTTGTCGAAGATGACCGCCCCGGACTCCTGCGTGAACGTCGCAGTGATCAGCTTCTCCAGCTCGACATCGTTATCGGCCGGCCACGGCACGACCTGCTGACCGACCAGCAACCCGACCAGACCGGTCAACAAACTCTTGCCCGAACTGGCGGTGGAGGCCGACACGATCGCCAGCGGCGCCAGGGCTTTCAGCGGCCGGCGCAGGAACGGTGTGACCAGCATCGCGACGAAGTTCGCCAGGCTCGCGGCGTCTTCCCACTCGAAATCACCCAGGAGTGTGGAGGTCACGAACTCGCGAGCCTTGGCTACCTGCGCCGGACTCGGCCTCACCGGAACCGGCGGCAACGCCACGGTCGGGGCAAGGTACAGACCCGAGGCGGGGTCATACCCGGGGTTCTGCAACAGCGACCAGTCCCGGCGCAGGACCGGAGTCCCGATGATCCCGGCCAGGGTCGGGGTGTGCGGCCACTCCGCCCCGGCCAGGACCGCGCTCAGGACCGGCGGGGGCGGGGTGATCTCTTCCCGGAAGAACTCCGGCTTGCCCTGCTCGTCCTTCCTGACCTTGGTCTGAAACGTGTACGTGTGCGCGGCCAGCAGGTTGGCCAGCAGCGCCCCCGTGACCTTCGTCGGGACCACCGGCAGCGGCGCGTCCTCGTCCAGGTCGACCGCCAGGGTCCCGGAAACTCGCTCGATCCGCACCGGGGCCCCACCCGTCACATACAGGTCCGGGATAGCACCAGAACCGACAGCTCGCTTGAGTTTCCGGATCGCATCGGGGTTACCGGACACCTCGATGTAGGCGCGCCCGTCGTGCTCGTCGCCATCCTGCTCGTCCCCCGCGCCCTGCCCGCCGACGGTGTCCTCGTCGGTGGGCACGGCGCGCAACGGACGTCGCGATGACGCAGCACGAACAGCGGGCGCAGTGCCGGCCAACTCGTCGAAGAGTTCAGCCGGCAGGTCGTTCAGGTCGATCAGGTCGTCGGCGACGTCGGTGGGGATGTCGGCCGGGATGCCGTTCATGGGGACCTCCTTCAAGTGGTGCGAATGCTCAGGAGTGCTGCGGGCGTTCGATCGCCAGCGGTCGGGGTCGGGTGCGTCCTGGCGTGCGAGCGTGCGCGGCGTGGACGATGTGGGCGGGATGGGTGCGTGCGCGGCCTTGAGACAGGCCTGAGGCGATCGCTGCGGACGCCTCGCGCTCCGAGAGGCCTACGCCGCATCCGGCGGCCAGCAGGTGTGCTGTGACGGCCTCGCGGCTGAGGTGCCCGGCTTCGACGTGTCGGGCGAGCTTGTACGCCGCCCGGTTGAGCGTGGCGTTGCGGCCGCTGCCGCCGGCTGCGCCGGCCACGGATGCGGCGATGTTCTCCAGCTCCCCGGTCAAGGCGGCATCGGCGTACCCGGCCCCGATGCTCGGTGAGCCCGCAGACCGGGCCCTGGCGGGCGTTGCACCGCGGGATGGCATGGCCTCAGGTCCGCCCGATCGTTCGGGGGCCGCGATGGCGTGCAGCAGGTGCAGGAGCCAGGGCGGGGTTGGCGCGACAGCGCCCTTGATGATCGCGGCGTAGCCGTCCGTCGATGCTCTGATCCGTGAACCCGGCCCGACCACGTACCCGCCGACGGCGCGCACGTCGACCGACCACCCAAGCCCCGTGATCCGGGTCCGTTCGCCGGTGCCGGTGTGCCCGGTGGAGGACCGCACCTCGACCCCTTCGGGGGCGGCGTAGTACAGGTGTGTCCCACCGGAGGGGGTGGCCACGGTCAGGGTGTCGCCCCACTCGATCACCGCCCCGGCCCGTTCAGCGGCCCAGGTCAGCACGTCGGCTCCGTCCAGGATCCCGGCCGGGGTCACCTCGCTCGTGTGCTGGTCGGGTAGCACCTGCGCTGGCGGGGTGCCCTTGCCGGTGTCCAGGTCGACGACCACCAGATCGGCTCCGCCGCAGTTGATGCCGTAGTTCGCGCGCGGCCACCGACGCCACCACGCGCCGATCACGTTCGGGTCGGTGCTGGCGTCGTACAGGCCGTGTCCCTCCCGGCCGCACTCGCCCCGGCAAACGTCGCCGTTTGCCGACCCGACGTCGGCAGGGTGGGCGGAGCGGATCACCGGGAACTTCTTGCCCGGGATCAGCGGGAACACCGGCCAGCCCCGCCCGGCGGCGTGGAGTGCGGCGGGCAGCACGGAGGGGTTACGCGGCATGACGGGCACCTCCGGTCATGGTGGGGGTGAGTGTGGCGTGCAGGTGGGTGCCGATCCAGTGCGTGTAGGCGGGCGGGATGGCCTCGCGCAGGCCGTCTCTGGTCATCCAGTCGATGCCCATGGCCAAGCGTGCGGCGGCCACACCGGAGAAGTTCCCGACCACGTGCATCACCTCGTCCGGGCGCGGCGGGCGGCCCATCTTGGTGTGCCGCTTGGTGTGCGGGCGGTGCTCCATGCGCGGCAGGGTGAAGCCGCCCCCGGTCTCAAACCAGCGCGGCCGATACGTGCCCGGATCAGTGGTGAACATGCACATGCACAACTCGACCGGGTCCCGCAGTGGGGCCCCGGGCACGTTCTCCATGACCCATGGCAGGCCCGTCGCGTTCAGGGCTTCCCGGCCAACGTCGATCAGGTCGGGGTGCTCGTTGCGCTGAATCTGCCAGCACGCGGTGTAGGCCTGGCACGGGAAAGACGCCGCGATCGCATTGAACTCGTGCCCGTGCTCGGCGATAAACGTGATCGCGTCTCCCTGGTGAAACGGGTAGGGGTAGCGCGGTTGCGGCGTGATGTCGACGCCCTGCACCGTGAACCCGGCCTCGGCATACCCCCGCGAGGCACCGCCCTGGCAGCAGCACAGATCCACCAGACGCAGACCCCCGCTGGCCCCCTTCACGCCGCATCCCCCACGGCCGTGACGTCCTGCCCGATCACGCTGGTGACGTACAGCACCGGCGGGCGGCCCGGATCGGGCTGGCAGACCTGCCCGGCCAGCACCACCGTTGCTCCGACCGTGACCAGGCGCCGGAACGTCACCCATTCCCCCGGGAAGATCATCGCCGACCCCGGAAGGGCCTGACCGTCCACGGTCTCCAGCCGCAGCAGGCCGTACGGGTGCCGGTTACAGGTGTGCAGGATCCTCACCTCAGCGATGCGAGCCGTGAGGCTCATAGCGGCCACGGTGGCGACCGTGGCGCCCTTGGTGGCCGTGTTCGGGTTGCTCTTGCGGATCATGGTGTCCCCCTTGCAGGTAGTGGTTTCGGAGTCGGCCGGGCCGGTGTCGCGACCGGATCAGGCGGGCCGGTTTATGCGGCTTGCGCGGCGAGATGCCCGCGGCTGGTGCGGCGTTCGCGGAAGATCGGGATGCCGGCGGCGTCGGCCATGTCGGCACACCGGCTCGCGCCGCGGCTGGAATCGAGGATGAACGCCATGCATCCGTCGGCGCCGGCCTCGACCATGGCCCGGTTCCGCACCGGACCGGCCGCACGTCCCAGGCCCCGCCAGTCGGTCGGCCATGGATCGGTCGGGACCCCGTTGGCTCGTGCCCAGGTCTCGGCGATCGCGTCGGCCCCGGCGGGGCATGCGCCGTGCCGGATGATCAGGCCCGGGTGCCGCGCCAGGACCCCGTCCAGCCGGCGGGTGATCGTGGCGACGTCGTTCCACCGGCGAGAACCGGTCAGCAGCAGGCGGAACACCTCGATGCCCGGCGCCATGGGCATTGGTGGCGCCGCAGGTACCGACGAGATCGGGACCAGTGGCTCCCGGACCGGCGCCGGCGCGGCCTCGGTGCGCTGCGGTACCCAGACGATGCCCGGTCGCGGGTCGGTGCGGTGCCGGCGCCGCTCGCGGGTGGGCTCGTAGATCGTGCTGGCGCCCTGGCCCTGTTCCCGGGCCAGCATGTAGGCAGCGGTCTGCTGGCGGGCGGCCCAGTCCGCGGCGGTGAACCACTGCCCGTCCATCAGTCCGCCGACGCACGCGATCAGCTCCTCATCCGGCGTGAGGTGAGCATCCCCCGCTCCCGCCCTCGGCGCGCCCATCAGGCACCCACCTCGACCGGCACGGGCACGACGAACCCGACACTCGGGTGCCCGGCGTGGCAGACGTCGCACCGCCACAGCTCCCCGTCCGTGACCCATACCTGCTCGATCGCCTCACGGATCAGCTCGCGCCGCAGGAGGAAGTGCAGCCCGAAACCGCTATCAAGGTCCTCCAAGTTGGCTCCGCAGCGGTCGCAGGTCAGGAACACGCACCGGTGCGGCAGCAGACTCACGTGCACGCCGGTCAGGGCCTGGATGCCGTGGCCCTCGATCAGCTCGGCCCGCCCCTTGAAAGCCCGGATCGGGTCGCCGTAATGAGCGTCGAAGAACTCGGTGCCGATATCGGGGACCTCGTCGTTCCTGGCGCGCAGAACCCAGCAGCGGGCGGTCTGGATGCTCATGGGTCAGCTCCCCTGCACGACGAGAGCGTGCGCGAGCACGGCGATCATGGCCAGGGCCAGGGCGACCTTGGCAGTTACGGTGCTCTGCCGGGTGGCCAGGAACCAGACGGCCCGGGCGGTGCAACCCAGACCGAGCACGGTCAGGACCAGGGCAGCCAGCAGGATCTTCACGGTGAGGTGCTGGCGTACGAACCACAGGTCTTTCTCAGCGGCGATGATCACGAGCGTTCCTTCCGAAAGTCGTTGCCAGGGATCGAGCGTTGGGCGCCGGGGTGGGTGTCAGCTCTTCGACGTGGTCTCGGGACGGTCGTGGCGGGGGCAGGGAATCGACTCGGGGCACGAGTAGCGCGGAGTCAGACCGCGCGCGATGTCGCCGAGGATTTCCCACTCTTCATCGGGTTTCCCGCACTGTTGAGCGGTCGGGATGCTGCCGCACTCTTCACACATCGTTTTCTCCTGTTGGGTCGGGATGTTCAGCGCGGGTCGCGGGTGCGGCCGAATTCGCGGCGGGCGAGGTCCCAGAGCCAGCGCCCGACGCGCAGGCGGGCTCCGGTGCCCCGGCAGCGCCGGCAGGTGCGCCACGCCTTGCCGGACGGGGAGCGATGTCGGCCCGCTCCGTCGCAGGTCACGCACGCGGCGTAGGGCCAGATCCGACACGCCACCATGTAACCCAGCGTGACGACGGTGGTGGCCAGGGCTAGGAGTAGAGCGGGGCTCATAACGCCTCCTCAGTGGGATCTACGGCTATTTGTGCAGGTCAGGTCTAGGATCTAGGGGCCAGGTCAGGGCATGGGGGCGCGTCTAGGGGTGCCTCTAGCCCTAGAGGGTGCTGACCCCTAGGACCGAGGCTTGGGCCTTGCGCTTGGTTGTTACGTTCGGTGATGGATTGGGTTAGTCGTCGGTGTCGGTGGGGTCGCTGGTCTCGTCATCGTGGGTGGCGGCCTTGCGGGCTCGGACGGCGGCGCGGATCTCGCTGAGCTTGTAGCCGTTGCGGTTGACGCCGCCGCGGGAGACCTGTCCGGAGGTGATGTTGTAGGGCTTGAGGGCCCGGGTCAGGGCCGCCTCGTCGGCCATGCCGGCGTAGCGGTCGGGGTGAATGTCCTTGAGGCGGGCCAGGATCACGTACGCGTGGACCTTGGCCTCATCGCCGGGCCAGATGGCGGCCACGTCTTGCAGGACCGTGATGGTGATCTCCACCGGGGCGGCATCGCCGATCGCGGCGCCGCGCAGGGTGTCAGCGTCCTCGCGGCGCTTGCGGCCGACCGCGCAGGCCCGGGCGAACTCGGCCGGCATCAGCAGGTCGGTACGGGCGACCTGAAGGTCTCCACCCTTGCCGGTGCTGATCCCGCCGATGACCGCGGCGCCCTTGTGGCTCTCAAGGAAGCGGTCCGTGCGGTACCCGGTGGCTGAGATGTCCGATCCGAGAATGGCGTCCGAGCCCTGACGGGTCTTGGTCCGCAGCGCGATCCGGACGCTCATGATGTCCCGAAGGTCGGAGGGGATGACGTCCGCGGCCGGGCGCTGGGTGATCAGGATCAGGATGTACCCCGCTTTGGGGGCCGTCTTGGCCAGCCACACCAGCACTTCGAGCGCGGCCTTGCGGATCTCTTTGTTGTTCGCGCGCAGCAGGTTTTGCAGCTCATCCACGACGATGGCGTGCGGGCGCATCCCGTCCGCGGCCAGCGCCCGGGTCAGCTTGTCCTCGGGCATCTCCGCCGCGGACATCTTCCGGAACTTCGCCAGCCGCTCCCGGGCCTCGTCCCGGATCCGGTTCAGGATCGCCACGATCCGCAGGAGGTCTTCCTCCTCGTCCCCGGCCACGTAGTCCACCGCGATCTCCTGCGTGGGCAGCCAGTCACGGCCACCACCGCAGTCCAGCACCGTCAGGTCACAGTGCGGATCCAGGACCGCCGGCGCGACCAGGCACTTGGCCGCGAACGACTTGCCCGAGCGCGGCAGCGCCCCGACCAGGAACGAATTGAACATCAGCGTGGCCTTCACCGCAGCACTCAGGGGCGTGCGGGCCAGCGGGTTTGCCTCCCACACGGAGGCTTTCGGCAGGCGGGCCAGCGGGGAGCGGTGCGGCGGCAGCAGCATCGGGTCTTCATCGGCCACGTACAGGGACACCCGCCGAGACTTCCCGGCGACCGGTTCGGGGAAGACCTGCGCGGTGTCCACATCCAGGCCGGATGCGATCTTGTCCACCGCGGCGGCAGCATCGCCGGCGGTCTTGCCGTACGGCAGATCCACCACCACCTCGTAGCCGCGACCGTTCGCCGACCGGGCGATCGGCTGAGCCAGGGTCGGGCGGGTGTCCTCCTCGATCTCGTTACCGTTCTTGTCGACCTTGGCCACCGAACCACCCAGACCAGCGGCCTTCAGCGCCCGCATCACGATCGCGTCGGTCAGCTCCCGGTACCGGCCCGAGGCGGCCATCGCCGCCCCGATCAGGGGCCGGTCCTGGTCCGAGCCCACCCACGCCAGCGCCGCCACCGCGCCCGCGGCGGCCAGCGTCCCGCCCCCGGTCGGCAACTGCGACACCGCGACCGCACCGCCCACGGCCGAGACCACGGTGCCCGCGGCGACGGTCGCCAGCCGGGCGCGGACCCGGATCGAGCGGTTCTCCCGCAACTGGATGAAGGTGGCCGTGTCCATCTTCGTCCCCGAGGCCAACGCCTGCTCCAGGGCATCGGCGCGGGTGTCCAGCGCCCACCGTGTCAGGCCCGAGGTGATCCGCCAGACCCCCCGCGGAGCCCGCCACGCGATCCGTGCCACGTACGTCGGGATCCGGATCCCGTGAAACTTTGCCCGGTGCCACTGCACGTGGAACCACCAGCCGGCGACCGCCTTGCGGCCCTCCCCCGAGGCCAGCCACGCCGGAACGATCGGGCGCAGATCTTCGGCGCCGTCCGGGCCGAAAATCCTGTCCGGTTCCAGCACCGGCACGACCAGCTCACCGGACATCTCCTGTGGCCCTTCACCGGACATGTCCTGCGACATGTCCGGGTACGGCTCCAACGCAGCGCCGGTCAGGTCGTGAGCCCGCATCTCTTTACCGGCGCGGGGCATGCCGGTCAGAGGCATGCCCTGTTCCTGCATCTGCCGGTACAGCGCCAGCAGCTCCCGGACCGCCTCATCCGCCATCATGTCCGCGGCGGGGGCCGGGGAACCCCAGCTCGGCCCCGCAATCGTGTCCGCCTCGGCAACCGGTGTCACGTCATCGGCACCGGCCCGGTCAGCCAGGTCGGCGTCCGGGTCGGCGTCCGGCATCGCGTACGGGGACATGGCCAGAGCGCCATCGTTCTGCGGCTCGTCGCCCGCGGTGCCGGCCCGGGTCGCGCTCGTGTTGGGGCGCTCGTCCGGGTCGGGACGGCGGCCGAACGGCAGGATGTTCGCCATGATGCTCACTCCTTCTTGGTCATCCATCCGAAGCTGCTGAGAACTGCCGGGGGGCCGGGAATGCCGGTCAGGACCGGCGTCGGGCGCGTTGCGCGGTCGATCGGGCGGCGCCGTTCTTGTGGTGCGGGCACCCGCCCTTGGCGTTGCGGCAGGGCGTCCCGTCCTGGGTCGGCGCCCCGCACATGCCCCCGCGGGCCTGATCCTTCGGCGCTGTGGTCTGCTGGTCGGTCTGCGGGGCGGCCTGTTCGGTGGCCTGCGCTGATGACTCCTGCTCCTGCATGCGCATGAGCCGTAGCTCTTCGAGCGCCGCGAACGTTTCTAGACCGCTTCGTAATTGGGCATGCCGCTCGTCAATCTCGGTTGCACTGAGGCCGCTCGCCCGCCACTGCTGGATTGCCCGGATCTCCTCCTGCTGCTGCCGGGCCTTTAGCTGAGCCCGAAGCTCAGCCCGCTCCCGCCGGTGAGCCGTGGCCTTCACCGCCCAGTTCTGGGGATCGACCGGTTTTGCCTTGTGGACAATGTGCGACGCGCCGGCGCGCTTACCCTTCTGCCCTGTCGTTTTCCGGGCGCCGGAGCCGTTACGACCGGGTCGGGCACGGACATCTGCCGGGACCTTCAGCCCCTCGACCTCTCCGGCCGCGATCTTCCGGCGCCACTCCTGCCGCTGCGCCGTGCGCTCGGCGTCCCGGCGCTCCTTGGCCGCCATCTGCTCAACCTGCTTAGCTGTGTACCGGCCATTCTTCGTCTTCTGCGCGCGCGTTTTCGACTCCCACCGCGCGTTCTTACCCAGCTTCACCGACTGCTTGCCGGTCCGGCTGTTGTACGACCAGCCACCCACATGCCACGTCACGGTGCGGCCGGACTTGCCGTCACTGATCCGCACGAACGGCAACCGCAGCGCCTTGAACTTGAATGCCATCACGTTCCCCTTCCCTGAGTGTGTGATTCGCTGACCGGACCGACGGGGTTCAGGCGGCCGGGCTCTGCGCCGGGCTCTCGCTCGCGCCGTCGCCGTTCAGGTAGCGGCGAGTCGTGCGGTCCGAAACGCCCACCTGCTTGGCGATCTTCGCGACCGTCCAATCCGGGTGCTTCTCCCGCAGGCCCAGGACCTTGTCCCGCGTGCTCGTCGTGCGCCCCGGACGCCGGGACACGCTCGGCTTGACCGTCGGCGCCGGGGTGGCCGGGGTGTCCTGCGGCTCGGTGTCGGCCAGGGCCTCGGGACCGCTCTCGGGCGCCGCGTCCGCAACGGCCGTGATGGCGCGAGGGGCAGGGGTCGGCAGGACACCGCCCGGGGCCAGGGCGCCGGCCACATCGGTCACGGTCTCGGTCGGCCAGTCGGGGTGACGCTCGCGCAGCTCGTTCAGGATCACCGCGTGCTCGGTGCGGGACTCGGCCTCGTCCGGACCGTCTGGCTCCTGCACGCTGGTGCCCGGCTCGCCACCGACCAGCAGGGTCGGGGCCGGGTGAAGGATGTTCTGGACCACGGCGCGCAGGATGGTGTCCGGGGTCAGGTCACCGTTCTGGTCAGCCTCGTTCCAGCCGACGGCGACCAGCACCGCGGCAGGAGCAAGACTGCCGGCGCGTAGCTGCCGGTTCACGACGCGCCGCACCCGGCGGGCGTCCTTGCGGGCGTTCGCCTTACGCGGCAGAGACAGGGACAACGCCTCCCGAGCCGCCGCAGCCGTTCCCACGCCGATGCGGGCCTGCGTCGCATCGGCCACGCCGGTACGGGCCATCAGCAGCCGGGTCCGGGCCGACTCGATCGGCGCCGACAGCCACAGCGCCGACGCAATGCCCGTGCCCTGGCCGTGGGCGGCCTTCCACTGCCCGAGAACCTGCTTACCGGTCAGCTCGACCAGTACCGCCCACACCGCCGGCGCCGTGATGTGCCAGGGCACCTCACCCAGCTCGGCCGCGGCCAGGGCGTTCAAGACCAGCGTCCCGGCCACGCCGCAGTGCGCGGTCAGGCGCCAGCCGTTCATCGGCCGGCCGATCTTCGCGCCGGCCACGTATTGCAGCGAGGCACCCAGGATCAGCAGGTCGACCAGCAGCGGGAACCCCGCCGCCAGGAACGACCCGAACGTCGGCTCCGCCGCCGTGTACAGGCTCTGGTACGACAGGACCGCGCCGATGACCGCGACCGGCACCAGCACGATCCGCGCCCACACCCCCAGCCGCTGAGCCTGCCGGGCCAGCGTCGCCGCGGCCTCGGAACCCGCGTCCTGCGTGGCGTTCTCCATGATCAGTCCTTCCCTTACATCGTGCGGTTGAGGGGACGGTGCGGACCGGGGTCTGTGCCGTAGGCTGAGCGGGCCCTGTTGCTGTGAGAGTGGCGGAGCACCCGGCCGGTCAGGTGGTTGCACACCTGACCGGCCACCCTGCTGTTCAGCCGACCGAGGCCGGTGACGCGGGCGGAGCTACGTCCACTTGGCGCCCCAGGTCTTGCCCTGGCGCTTCAGGTGCTCGGTGACGTTCCCGCGAACCTCGGCCAGCTCGGCCGGGCTGAAGGTGGCAAGGATTTTGTCCAGGTTGCCTGACCGCTCGGCGGACTTGAGGATGGCGTAGCTCGCGGCCTGAGCATCGGGATTGTCCATAACGGGGCTCGCTTTCAGTTGAAATGGGCTGGCTGCGTGCTGGTTACCTGCCCTGAGCCGGGCCGTTACTGGAGTTGTGCTGCACCTGGTTGTGGACATTCGCGAGGTGCGTGGCCTCGGCGCCGGAGTGGTTGTTGAACTGCACGTCCGGGCAAGCGGAGCAGTTGATACCCATGCTGGTCTCCATTTCGGTTGTGAGAGTGGCTATTTCTGTGGTTCTCCGGTCCGGGGTGGTTGCACACCCGCGGGCGGAGCTGGCGTCAGGAGCGGCGGCGCTTCTTGCCGCTGGTGCGGACAGTGGTGGAGAACTTGTCGGACGTGCCGTTGATGGTCACCGTGCCGCTGACACCCCGCAGAACGGTGGTGAAACCGGTTCCTTTCACGGTGATGTCGGCGTTCTCGTCCTCGTCGCCGGTGTCATCGACGCGCTTTCCGTTGATCCAGATGTCGGCCATGTGCTTCCTCCGTGATGCGTTGGGGGCGGGCAGTGCTGATCGGGTGCTGATCGGGGGGCGGTTGGGGGGTGAGGTCTAGCGGCCAAATCGGCGCGGGAGGCGGTGGATCGGGTGATCGCTCTTGACCTGACTGTTGATCAGGACATCGCGCGTCTGCTTGCAGGTCGGGCACCAGAACTGCATCGGGAGGTCGGTGTCGACGATGATCACGTGGCGGCACTCCAGCAGGGCGCGGAACGTTTCCTTGGCCATCAGCGCCGGCCCCCGAGCTTGCGGTCGTCCGCGCCGCAGCACGGGCACACCGCCGGGTTGCTCGGGCGGCACGCGCAGTTGCAGCTGAGGCACAGTCCGCCCTGATGGGTGCACCGGCAGCGGCCACATCCGCGCGGCGTGGTCTTGGTCTTCTTCCCGAAAGCCATGACGGGTCTCCTTCTGCTCAGAGGGACATGAGGAGTGCGGCGATGAAAAGCCAGCCGATGTGCCAGGACTGGTCCAGGGCGTAGGCGCCGGTGCCAATCGTCGGGTTGTCGTCGTGGCCGGGGCGGGGTGCTCCCAAGCGGTAGAACTTGCTCTTGCCCGGGATCAGGTCGGCCAGGGCGGCCAGGGTGTGTCGGCGGTCGGCCCAGTAGTGCGATGCCGCGTCCACGGCCATGCCCAGGGCGACGGCCGGCAGGGTGAGGCTCAGGCCCGTCACCTGCACGACGGCCAGAACGGCCATGGCCTTGGTGAGGGTGAGCCAGAAGACGTGGTTGGCGCAGGCGGTGTGTCCGGCGCGGCCGGGCTTGCCCTTGGTGGCGGCGTCGTGGTCGCTCTGGACCCAGTGGTCACCGACCTGATGGGCGGCGTACAGGGCGCAGAACAGCGCGGCGAAGGTGGCGGGATCGGTCATGATGGGGGTGCCCTTCCTCTGGATTGCTGGTGGGTGGGGTGCCCTGCCGGGCTGGGAGCTGTAGGAGGCGGTCAGCCCGGCAGGTGCGGCTACTGCAGGAAGTCGCTCAGGAACTCGACGTGGGCGGGGAACACGGCCCCGGCGAACCGTGCGCGCAGGTCAGTGACCATGTCGGCGTAGGAGTTGGCGCGGATCCACTCCGCCCGGCGGGCGTCGTCCGAGCCCGTCACCTCCGGCAGCCCGTGGCCCAGACCGTTCAGGTTCAGGTGGGTCCGCGAGATCACGGTGACCGCCCAGGCCTCGTCACTGGCCCGCGGGTCCGGCACCAGCCGGGGCGCGAACGGAGTGAACGCATCGGCCGGCAGACCCAGCCCGGTCTCTTCGGCCAGTTCCCGGGATGCGGCCTGCACCGGCGTCTCGCCGGCCTCGATACCGCCACCGGGCACGGCCCACCCGTGACCGTCGCCGCGCCAGATCAGCAGCAGCCACCGTTGCCCGTCGCCCAGGTCGGCCGTGACCAGCGCATCGGCCATCGCGGACTCACCCCAGCGACCCATCTCGTTACGGCCCCGGTGAATACCGGTCGAGGCACCCGGGATGCACGGGCGGCCGGCGACCACGGTGAACGGGATCAGAGCGTTCGCTTGCCGGGTCGGCCAGTCGATGTCGGCCGGGTCGTTCTCCGGGTCGGCCCACCCTTCGGCCACGCCGACGGCCAGTTCATCGGCCGTGAGGTCACGCTCGACCAGCGGAGTGCGCCATGAAGAGGTCACGTTCAGGGCCTGACCGGCGTACATGCCGTACCAGTTGAGGACGGACACGATCTCGTCCGGGGCGGAGTGCTCCTGCTCGGTGTGGGTGCGCTGCGTGCGGCACAACGCGGTCGGCAGCAGCCGGGCGGCTAGCCGGTAGCCCAGGTCCTCGTCCCCGTTGAGGTGGATGTGGATCCCGCGGTAACCGCAGTCCGCGGTGATGACCTTGGCCGGGTCCCAGCCCGGCAGGCTCTGCGCCTCGTGCAGAGCCGACCACAGTGTGGCCAGGCGCGGGAGAATGTCGCCCTCGGCCTGCCACTCGGCGTCGCTGTACTGGCTCCGCCCCTCGCAGAATCCCTTGCCGTCGCCCTTGCACATGGTCAGGCCACCTTTCCGAATCGCTCGATCACGTTGGTGTTTTCGTTGGTGATGTCGTCGGCCGGGCCGAAGTGGCAGTCCACGCACTCACCCAGCCGGGACGGGATCCGGTACCCGGCGTCCCTCTCGCAGGTGGGGCAGATGCGCTGTGCCCGGTTCGCCGCGGCCAGGGCCCGACGCTTGGCCCGCGTCATCGGCCGCTTCGCCTTCGCCGTGGACACGTCGTACAGGTAGGCCACCCACCGACCCCGGGGCCGGGCCAACGCGGCCACCGGCTGATGACCGCCCGGCCGCAGGCCCATCGCCGAAAGCTGACGCATCGTGGCCAGACCGGCCGGCGCGAGACCGTAGCGGTAGGTCACCCACTCACCCGACCCGATCGGCATCGCCCGGTGATCGAGGGTCACCCCGACCGGGCCACCGATCCCGGCCACCGTGCGCGCCAGCGCCTCGGCAGCATCGGCGCCGATCTCCCGGGCCGACATCAGCACGCCACCCCGGTGTCATGCGCCAGCAGCAGGCCATCCGCGCGACCCCGATCCACCCCGTGCTGGATCCGCTCGTTCTCACAGTGCACCTGAACCACCCGCCACTGATCCGCCGGCGGAACCGACTCATCAGCCCCGCCACGATGGACAGCAGCACCCGTGATCGAGCCAACACTCACCAGCAGCAGCACAGCAACGGCAGCACGCTCACCCGACGTCCGGGCGCTCACGCCGCATCTCCCAGAAAGGCAGGAGCAGACGAGTTCGTGAGTGCACGCACCTCACGAAGGGCTTCCGCCTTCTCCGCTTCCGCACGACGCAGCAGGCAGCGGCCGAATTCCGTTGCCATGTCGTCAATTCGGGCGATAGCGATCTCAGCGTCGACTACGCGCAGCTCAGCAGCGGTCAGGGGCGCTTGAGCCTCGATCCGTTGCAGCTCCTGTGCGGTTGGACCGTCCTTAATATGCATCGGTTCCTCCGTCGTTGGTGGTGATGGCGGAAGCGGCGGACTTCGCACGCCCCGTGACCGGCTGATGTGAACTAGCATGCACTAGTACGCTCTAGGTTGCAAGAGGTCGTATTAGCTTGCGCTGACATGTAGACTTGGTGTATGAGCCTGGCTGCCAATGACCCGCGCCCGCCCTACGTTCAGGTCGCCGATGAGCTACGTAAGGACGTGGCCAGCAACGTCCTGCCGGCGGGAGAGCGACTGCCGTCTATCCGGGCGCTTGCCAATCGGTTCGCTGTGGCGCAGATGACGGTGCAGAACGCTTTGCGCTTGCTTCGCGAGGAGGGCGTGATCGAAACAACGCCTAACCGAGGAAGTTTCGTCACACGGAAACGGCCAGAAGCTGGGGGGGACGCGCTTACGGCCCTTGCGGAAGAAGTTCGATCGTTGCGAGAGGACTACCAACACCTTTCTTCGCGACTTCAGGCCCTCGAAGGCCGGGACTAGCTCGCTTACGTTGTGCCGGGAACATGATGAGAACAGTGCACTGAAAGCACACGTTCCGGGCAGTGACACTTTCTGGACACGTAGGTGACAAGTGGTGACAGGCAGGTTGTCACTGTCGCTAGTCACCCATGCTCGACACGATGGATACCTCGCTCGCATTGCCAAAGAAGGGGACGATACGTGAGTGACAATCGACCGCACTGGGCACAGCGAATTACCGTCGAGCGCAACATTCGCGGGTGGTCTCAGCAGGCCGCTATAAATGCAATGCGACTTCATTCGGATCGGGAACTACCGGATGATGCCAGTCTGCTTAGGCAATGGAAGAGGTGGGAGGCGGGAGAGACAATTCCTGGTGAGCGCTATCAGGCTCTTATTGCGTCGACCTTCGGAACCGTCACGCGTGCACTTTTTCCTCTCGCGGGTCATCGCAACGGAAATGCGGAAGTTGCCTCGGTTAGTGGCATGGAGACTCTGGAAATTGTCAATCGGATGCAGCGTTCCGATGTCGACAATGCCACCCTCGATGCCCTCCGGATAACGGTTGACCGGCTGTGTTCCGAGTACGCCTACCTGCCAGCGGAACAACTTCTAATGGAGGGGCGGAACTGGCTGAATCGTGTCGCCGCTCTCCAAACCCAGCGTCTTACCTTGACGCAGCATCGCGAGGTTTTGACCTTGGCCGGCTGGCTAGCCTTGCTTATCGGATGCGTTGAATACGATCTGGGGGACCGGCGAGTCTCGGAGGCAACCCGTAAATCGGCGCTTTCCCTTGGAGCCGAATCGGGCAACGCTCATATCTCTGGGTGGGCCTACGAAATGCGTGCCTGGGCGGCCCTAACCAGTGGGGACTATCGAGGTGTGGTTGCGGCGGCCAAGGCTGGCGGTGAAATTGCGGCTGACCAAAGCGTGGCTGTCCAGCTCTTCGGGCAGGAAGCCAAGGGCTCGTATCGGTGATCGCCGGCAAACGGAGGTTGCCCTAGACAAGGGTCGTAAGTTGTTAGAGAGAATGGATCATCCCGAAAACCTCGATAACCACTTTGTGGTCGATCCGGCAAAGTTTGATTTTTATGCCATGGATTGCTATCGAACACTCGGTGAAGACGCGCTAGCGGAATCGCTTGCCCATGAAGTGATTCGGGCGGGAACCGATTTTGATGGGACAGAACGCTCGCCAATGCGAATTTCCGAAGCCCGCATCACTCTTGGCGTGGCTGCGGCTCGACAGGGCGACTTGGATTCAGCTGTCGCGTACGGACAGCATGCTCTGATTGGCGAGAGGAAGTCGCTCCCCTCCTTGCTCATGGTGAGCCGTGACTTGGCCACGGTTGTCAATGAACGATACTCAGCGGAAACGGCGGGTCAGGAGTATTTGGACAACCTGCGATCGCTGGCAGCGCAGCGATAGCTACCGTACGAGGGTCCGCGACTCGGTTCGGGGCCCAGGGAGAATCTGGAAGATGATCTAGGTATGCATTCTCCGGCAGCCTCACACAGACCAACGCACGCCGACGGCTTGAACTGCCGCTTTTCGCTACCCCTGTTGCCCCTTGTATTGCTACCAGACTGGAGCGCAGGGTGCCTTAGGCCCAAGTCGTGTCCGCCCGGCCACGAGAATCGACCTCTTAGTCGGCGAGTGCGTCGGGGCGCCGCACATCATGAGCGTGAACTCGCGCCCGGCACGCCAAGCATTGGTGACAAGCGACACCGAAATGACGTTCAGCTGCGAAAACGGCTAGTTCATCGTCCTGGGGGTCTCGGGCCATTACTCCCAGGATATAGACAAAGTCGGAGCCTCCGAAACGAATATCTCTCGACTCATACAGCGCTGAGCGTGGCACCTATAACATCATCTAGCGATGATGTTATAGGTGCCAGCAGCTACCGTGCTCCCGGCCAGCAAGTACGGTGGCGGCCTCTGATCCGGAGGGGGCTGTTAGTGGGGCCACACATCATAAGCGCTGCCTCGCGTCCAGTGGCCACGCACGACATCCGCACCCCATTGATCTTGCAGCAATAGCTGACCCAAGGTCCTGGAAGCTTGAGCATGATTGCTGTATAGAATCTGGCGCTAACCTGTACCCCTCACTCGCCGAACCAATCTGGGTCAATTCTTTTCGTGGCTTCGATTAGTGCATCAAGGTGGCCACAGCGATCAAGGAATTCTTCCCAAAGCTTTCCACCCCGCAAGTCAACTTTTTCTGCGATTGCGACATAGCCGCGGATCTTTTCTATTGAAATATCTTCAGTTTCGCCGCCACGGCGCAGTATTAACGCCTGCGATGAGATAGGGTAAAACATCCACGTGGCATGAAGAAGTTGATTACGCCACTGCATGACCTTCCTGGCGTCAGTTATCCATTTCGAAATAGGATCCAGCAAGTCGAAATATCGCGAGTCTGGATTCTTCAGACGATTGATTAAAACCTGATTAGCAAGTTGGGCCAGACCTGAAAACTGCTGACGTTTCACTACGGTATAGCCGACCTCGCTAGAATCGGGAGAGACTAGAAGAGCCGTCAAATCCGCCATGTGTCGTTCGATGGAACCGGCAAGAATCGCCAGGCGGCCTATTTCCGATAGATGGATGTTTTCACTATCAGACATTTCCTATCTCATCCACAGACGGATTGTTAATCTACGAAACGTGCGTACATCCAGTCTTTTATGTCACTCACAAGCTCCATATAACTGGTGAGCTGCCCTCGACCTCCTGTGTAACTCTGCCCATGCGCCACCTTATTGCGTATCTCTAGTAGGTTTTTGAGCGTCGAGGTCCGTAGGCCATCAGACAAAAAGTTTTGAAACTCCGTCTTCCAGGGATCATCAAATCTTTTTATTAATCCCTTGAATTGCTCGGGGGTAAGATTAGGTGCTTTCCAGAACCAGGAACCGTAAAAATTTCGCGCGTGTCCTCCGAGTAGTTCGCGCATATATCCCGAAATAGTCAGAAATACAAGCTGTTCCAGAAACCCTGCCATGCGGATACAGAGGTAGAGATGCATGTCGGCCTGGATAGAGGGCGGTGTGATTGACAAATTCTGCTGAAAATCGGCAAAACTATCAGTCAAGTTTTCGTAAAGTAGATCCACCCGCTCTCGTGCATCCTGCCGCGTATTCGGCGGAGCCGTGGCGCTGGTATCAGCGGTCATTGCGCATCGCTAAAAGCCAGGTAGGCAACTTTGAGTCGCTGTAGGACCATATCCTTATGGGAAGTACTATCCGAGATTGCCTTCTTATAATCGTCGTCTTCCAGAAGGCTGCTATACGCTGCGCCAATGTCATCAATGGCTATAAGCGTCCCCCGCTCCATATTGAGCGATATAGCCGTGAGTAACGCATCTGTATGCGCTGCATTTACCTGCGAGCCGCCGCGAATCTTGAGTGCTCGCGGGCCAATCTGTTGAACAATTAAATTACAAGTGAGACCGAAGTAGTTCGCCGCCGAACGCACTTCCTCATCCAGTTCCACATGCTGAGCTAGATAAGAATTTAAGAACGTCGCCATTGGTGGCCGATAGAAATTGGGAGGAATGGCAGTATCCTTGCCGTTCTCCAGGAGGAACTCGCTTTTAGCGGCTTCTTCGTCCCACCCAAACTTTGATAGCCGTTCAGCAATTGGCCGTAGCGCAAAGTGTCGGAGAATTAGCTCATTATCTTTCAATCGACTATGCGGTTTAGGCGAGAACAGCTCACGCCAATCCGGCGAGTGGTTAAGCTCTCTAATCTCATTGATAACAACACCACTGTACAGGGCCACTCGGATTTCATGGCTTTGGAGATTGGTACCGCCACTGTTAATCCTCTCAAACAATGCATAGACGCCTGCCATATTGTGGTTTTTCGGCACGACGACAGTTGCTTGAATGAACGTGTTGCTGAAAAGATTTTTTTCTGTGGCGCCTAGGCCATCGTAGGTTAGCCTTTTGAACTTTTCACCGACCGCGGCGAGGCGAAAAACTCGCTCCTGTTCTCCTTGCCAATAGCGACCAGAATAGAATAGCTGAAGCGTGCGCAATCGCTGTTGGCCATCAAGCACGAGATAAGTTCTATCGGGACGTTCGACCAGGAAAATGCCTGGCACTGGATACCCTAAAAGAATGGATTCAATAAATCGATCCATTTGCTTTTTCGTCCATACAAATTTACGCTGGAAACCGGCCACTCCTTCCGAGGTCTCCACGGCAGGATCAAAGTTTGGTATAACAAAATTGCCATTATTGAGGCGCCTAATTAACCCGTCAACATCGAAGTCTGCACCAAAATATCTCAGCGCCTCTTGAGCAGAAATGGGGTCTTCATCTACTTCTCCCGCTTCGGGATCGTAAACCTTCTCGTCGTCAGATCCCTGCGCTGCCTCCGCCTCTAAAACA
The DNA here is from genome assembly GCF_021129235.1 of Kineosporia mesophila. Classification (GTDB taxonomy): domain Bacteria; phylum Actinomycetota; class Actinomycetes; order Actinomycetales; family Kineosporiaceae; genus Kineosporia; species Kineosporia mesophila. The sequence goes on along the minus strand of NZ_JAJOMA010000024.1, from coordinate 48,124 downwards.
CCTGGTTCTGTATCAGAGTCTGTGTCGTCGCTGTAGTCGCTCACACGGCAACTGTAGCCAGGTGATCGGCCTTACGGCGACACTATGGGAGTTGGGGTGCGTGTCTACGCCAGCACGCACGATTAATGCACGCGATTCAACGACGATCGACCGCAAACGACCACGGGCCGATCTACTAGACGGAGCCAAGGCGCTGAGGTCAGGGCTCATACGATAAGCCTCCACAGCCATCCACCAACATCGACGGTGTCTCGCAGGGTTACTGGTTCAAGTCCAGTGGGGGGAGCTTCACTGACAAGAGGGATCCCGCGAGGGTCCCTTTCGTCGTTTGGGGCCCCAAACCCAGACCGGGGAAGATCCGTGCGGATACGACGCACGGATCCTCCCCGATGACGGTCAGCCTCGCCAGGGGCCGATCATGGCCTTCATCGAGTCGGTCAGGGCCGACTGCAGCAGCGGGCCGTAGGTGATGCGCCCGACGCCGAGGCGGGCGAAGCGGGCCAGGTCGTGCTTGACCGGGTGGGCCGTGGAGTTGACCGGCACCGAAATGGCTTGCACAACAGCGGTGAGCAGCTCGTCGTTGTCCTGGATCTTCACCGGGTAGACGCTGTCGGCGCCGGCCTCGACGAGTGCCTTCAGACGCACGATCGCCTCGTCGGCCACCGCGGCGTGGTCGGCGGCGTGGGCGAACAGGTCGGTGCGGCCGTTGATCCACACGTTGACGCCGGCCTTGTCGGCGGCCGCGCGCAGGCCGGCGATGTAGTCGGCGTGCTCCTGGGTGGTGCGCACGCGCCCACCCTCGGAGTGCACGGTGTCCTCGATGTTCAGGCCCACGCCACCGGCGTCGAGCAGGCCCTCGATGAGGGCTTCGGGGCTCTGGCCGTAGCCGGACTCCAGATCGACCGAGACCGGGACGCCGACGGCGGCGATGATCGGGCGGACCGCGTCGATGACCTCGGCGAAGGTCTGCCCCTCCTGGTCGGACGCGCCGCGGGAGTCGGCGAGGGGGTGACTGCCGATGGTGAGCGCCTCGAACCCGGCGGCCACCGCGGTTCGGGCCGACCAGGCGTCCCACACGGTGGGGAGTACCAGGGGGCGACGGGCGTGCAGGGTGCCCAGCGTCTCGGCGCGGGCGGCAAGTGAGTCCTTCATGCGCACACCGTGCCCCCTCCATCCCGGCGTCGCGCGTCGAACACGCCGAACCGGCAAGGATCACCGGGCCCGCTCGTTGAACAGCACCGTGCCCTTACCCGCCCGTTTGGCCTCGTACATCGCCTGGTCGGCCGCGTGCAGCAGTTCGGGGCCGGTGTCCCCGTCGGTGGCGACGGCCACGCCGATGCTCGCGCCGACGCGGGCCCGGGTCCGGCTGAGGTCGAACTCCCGGGAGATGGAGGCGAGCACGCTGCGGCCGATGCGCATGGCGGTCTCGATGTCGGGCACGCCCGCGCAGAGCACGGCGAACTCGTCACCACCCAGCCGGGCGACCACGTCACTCGAGCGCACCGAGGCCGCGATCCGGTCGGCCACCTGCACCAGCAGCTCGTCGCCGGCCCCGTGGCCCTGGGAGTCGTTCACCGCCTTGAACCCGTCCAGGTCCAGATAGAGCATCGCCACGTAACCCTTTCGGCGTTCCCGGAGCTCCCGGTCCAGCTGACGATGCAGATGCAGACGGTTCGGCAGGCCGGTCAGGGAGTCGTGGGCGGCCTCGTGCTGGAGCTGCTCGGTGAGTTCCTTGCGGGCGGTGATGTCTTCGACCAGCACGATCAGGTACGCGTCACGGTCACCGTCGGGGCGCACGGCCGACATCGACAGACGGCCCCATTGATGGCCCCCGGCGGGGCGGCGCAGGCGGCGCTCGACGACCAGGGCGTCGCGGCGGCCGGTCATCATGTCGGCCAGGTTCGTCATCGACTCCTCCCAGTGCTCGTCGTCGCCCAGGAAGTCACCGATGCCGGCCGCGAGCATGTACTCCGCGCTCACCCCCGCGAATTCGCACAGGGCCTCGTTGACCCGCAGGAAGCGACCAGGATCGGCGGTCGACAGCGAGACGATCGCCATGCCCATCGGTGAGGTGTCGAAGGCCAGCCGGAACCGGTTCTCGCTCTCGGCCAGGTTCTCCCGGGCGCTCAGGACCGAGGTCAGGTCGGTGATCGCCCCGATGAAACCCCTGGGCGTGCCGTCGGACAGGAGCTGGATGGTGATCGTGAGATGCCCGGGGAAAGTGGATCCGTCCTGACGCAGGAAGGTGTGCTGCCCGCTGTAGGTGCCGTCCCGCGCGAGCGTTTCAGCGATCAGTTCCCGCTGATCGGAACCGCTCTCGTCCCGGCGCTCCAGATCGTCGGGGGCGTGCACGTCCCAGGCGTTCATCGTGCCGATCACCTCGTCGGCGCGGTAGCCGAACAGGTTCTCCGCGCCGACGTTGAAGAACGAGATGATGCCGTGCGGCCCGCTCGTCCCCATGATCGCCGTGCCGGTGACTGCGTCCAGCACGGCGGTCAGTTCGTCGTGCACCCGTTTCAGCTCGGCGGCGGCCGCCCGGGCCTGGGTGACGTCCTGAACGATGGTGAACACGTCACTCACCGTCCCGCCGGGCCGGCGTTCGGCCAGCGAGCGCAGCACCACGTCGCGCACCTCGTCGTCGGTCCGCACGATCCGGTACTCCAGGGTCGAGGCCTCGCCCCGTTCCGCCAGGGCCCCGACGTCGGCGGTGACTCGTTCCAGGTCGTCGGGATGGATGTGGGTCAGGTACTCCTCGGGGCTCGGCCGCGCCTTGTGCGGATCGGTGCCGAGCAGCAGGTGCAGCCCTTCGCTCCAGACGGTGCGGCCGGTCGTGGGGTTCCAGCGGGCCGATCCGATCCCCGCGATCCGCTCGGCCTTGTTCAGGTCCCCTGTGCGCTCGTGCACCAGCTGCATCGTCCGTTCCCGCAGGCGCCCGGCCATGGAGGTCACCATCGCGGTCAGGCACAGCACTCCCAGGGACAGCTGGAGAGCCATGAACCCTTCCGTCCCCGATTCCCGCGCCGCGATCTGCTCCGGGCCGTGGCCCGCACCGATCCCGGCCGCCGAGACGACCAGCACCAGGGCGGCCATCGTCCGCAGCGGACCGAGACGCAGCGCGCACCAGAGCAGCGGGAGCACCAGGATCGTCGCGCCGACCAGGTGCTGATGGGTGAGGAACACCAGCGACGCGGCGATCATCGTCACCACAATCTGAGCCAGCCATTCCAGGTTCGCCCGCCGGTTGCGCAGCAGCACGAGCAGTTCGTCGCGACTGACGCTCACCGCCAGGCAGGGTGAGACGACCATCAGGCCGAGCAGGTGATTACGGGCGAACTCGGACCACAGGCTCATGATCGTCCGGTCTCCGCTCGACCCGATCACGGCGAACACCACCGACGCGACGGCGCTTCCGGCGAGAACGCAGGCGAGCACGCGCACCGTGTCCATCAGCGACTCGTCCAGGGCGCTGCGAGGGCGTGTGCGCCGCAGCAGCAGGGCGATCATCAGGGTCTCGCACAGTCCCGCGATCAGCCCGGCGACGTTGACCGTGTTCAGCTCGTAGAGCAGCACGATCGGCGTCGACCCGGCCGCGAGGCCACCCACCATCCAGGGCCACAGCGGTCGGGAGCCGAAGACCAGGATCACCGCGCCGAACCCGGCCAGGGGCCACCAGACCGGTGCCCCCGCCGCCGGGTCGTAGAGCAGGTTGAGCCCGGCCCAGCCCAGGACGGCGGACGTCACGGCGGTCGCCATCAGGGTCAGGGAGCGAACGGCCAGCGTCGGCACCGCATCCCCCTGGATTCCCTGTCGTCGTCGTTCCGTGAGGAATCGGGGGCGGGCGGGGCGGGCCTGAGCGCTCGCGGGCGACTCACCCGGTCGGATCAGGCCCGGGCCACGCAGAGTGAAGCACCCATTGACGCTTTTCGTACCATTGCGCATGGCCACCACGACGTCCCGCGCGCCGCGTCCCGTTCCCCCCGCCCAGGCCGATGTGGTCGTGATCGGGGGCGGGGTGATGGGGCTGAGCACGGCCTATCACCTCGCCGCGGCCGGGGTGGAGAACGTGGTTCTGCTCGAGAGCGGTCAGCTGGGCAGCGGTTCCACCGGCAAGGCGGCCGGCGGGGTGCGGGCCCTGTTCTCCGACGAGGTCAACATCCGGCTCGGGCTACGGGGGCTGGAGACCCTGCGGCGGTTCGGGCAGGACTTCGGCCGGGACATCGACCTCGACATCAGCGGCTACCTCTTCCTTCTCGACAACGAGGCCGACCTGGCCGCGTTCGAGGCCGGGCTGGAACTGCAGAACGCGCTCGGCGTGCCCAGCCGGATGATCGACGTCGAGGAGGCCCGGCGCCTCTCCCCTCCGATCAGCACCGAAGGCCTGCGGGGTGCGCTCTTCTCCCCCGACGCCGGGCACTGCACGCCGGAGTCGGTTGTGGCCGGATACACCGGCGCGGCCCGGAAACTCGGCGTCACGATCCTCACCGGCACACCGGCGACGGGGATCTTCACCGAGGACGGCGAGATCCAGGCCGTGCTCAGCCCGGCCGGGCGGATCCGCACGAACACCGTGATCTGTGCCGCCGGAGCCTGGTCGGGCCGCATCGCCGACTGGGCCGGCGTGGACCTGCCGGTGCGTCCGCTGCGCCGCCAGATCGCCGTCACCACCGCGATTGCCGGCCTTCCGCCGGATCTTCCCTTCACCATCGACTTCGGCACCTCGTTCTACTTCCACCGGGAGGGGCCCGGGCTGCTGCTCGGCGGCACGGAGAAGGAGGACACCTGGGGCTTCGACCAGAGCCCGACGCAGGACTGGCTCGACGACCTGGCCTCGGCGATGGCCGCGCGGGTGCCCGGCCTGGGATCGGTGGGCATCCGGCGGGGCTGGGCCGGGCTCTACGAGATGACGCCCGACCACAACGCCCTGATCGGTGAGGCTCCCGGCCTGTCCCGCTTTCTCTACTGCACCGGTTTCTCCGGGCACGGCTTCCTGATGGGCCCGGCGGCGGGTGAGGTGATGCGCGACCTCTACCTCGGCGTGACCCCGTCCATTGACGTGAGTGGCCTTTCGGCAGAGCGTTTCACGAATGAGCGACTACGCCCCGAGCACAACGTGATCTGAGGAGTTCTAGAACTCCGGGGACATTTTGCCTGACCACGAACGAAGTAGGTAGGTACGTAGACGACCGAGGGAGAGCGACATGGCTACCAGCGCAAGCATTCCCGGAGCCGAGGTTCTGACCCTGCGGGCCCGCACCGCGGCCGAGCGCTGCGGGGTGCAGCCTGGCGCGCTCAGTGGGTCGCGGCCGGTGTTCTCGCCGGTCAACGGGTTGCCGATGGGTGGGGTGGAATGGAGCCCCGAAATTGAGGACGCCGTTGCCCGTTCGCGGGCGGCTTTCCTTGAGTGGCGGCGGGTTCCGGCGCCGGCGCGGGGTGCCGTGGTCAAGCGGCTCGGCGCGTTGCTGACCGGGCACAAGAGCGATCTGGCCACGCTGGTGAGCCTGGAGGCAGGCAAGATCACTTCGGAGGCGCTCGGCGAGGTGCAGGAGATGATTGATGTCTGCGACTTCGCGGTGGGCCTGTCGCGGCAGCTGTACGGGCACACCATGACCTCGGAGCGACCCGGGCACCGGCTGAGCGAGACCTGGCACCCGCTGGGCGTGGTCGGGGTGATCAGCGCGTTCAACTTCCCGGTGGCGGTCTGGTCGTGGAACACCGCGCTGGCCCTGGTCTGTGGTGACACGGTGATCTGGAAGCCCTCCGAGAAGACGCCGTTCACCGCGCTGGCCGCGAATGCGTTGCTGCGCCAGGCCCTGGTGGAGCACGGCCATCCGGAATACGTCGCCCAGCTGGTGCTCGGCGACGGTGAGCTCGGTGAGCAGCTGGCCGGGCATCCCGACGTCGCCCTGGTCAGCGCCACCGGCTCGACCCGGATGGGCCGCGAGGTGGGGCCGCGGGTGGCCCAGCGGTTCGGGCGCAGCCTGCTGGAACTGGGCGGCAACAACGCCGCGGTGATCACTCCCTCGGCCGATCTCGACCTGGCCGTGCGCGGAATCGTCTTCTCCGCCGCCGGTACCGCCGGGCAGCGCTGCACCACGATGCGCCGGGTGATCGCTCACCACAGCATCATCGACGAGCTCACGGACCGGCTGGCGGCGGTCTACGAACGGCTTCGGGTCGGCGACCCGACGACCGACGGGACCCTGGTCGGCCCGCTGATCGACGCGTCCTCAAGCTCCGCCATGTCGAAAGCCCTTCAGGAAGCCCAGGAACAGGGTGGAACAGTGATTGCCGGCGGCACCCGGGAACTCGAGAACCAGGCCCCGGAAGCCCATTACCGGCGTCCGGCGCTGGTGCGCCTGCCGGAGCAGACCCCGATCGTGTACGCCGAGACCTTCGCGCCCATCCTCTACCTGCTGCCCTACGACGACTTCGCCGACGCGATCGCGATGAACAACGCCGTGCCGCAGGGTCTCTCGTCGTCAGTATTCACCCGCGAGGTGGCCGAGGCCGAGCTGTTCACCTCGGCCGAGGGCTCGGACTGCGGCATCGTCAACGTGAACATCGGCACGTCGGGGGCGGAGATCGGTGGGGCGTTCGGCGGCGAGAAGGAGACCGGCGGTGGGCGGGAGTCGGGCTCGGACGCCTGGCGGGCCTACATGCGGCGAGCCACCAACACCGTCAACTACTCGGGCGAACTGCCGCTGGCGCAGGGGGTGGACTTCAGCGTCTAATGATTTCGTTGAAGGTTGAACTATGAGAGGACCGGCATGCGCACGATGACCTCGGCCCAGGTACGAGCCGCCTTCGCGATCCGGCTGGCCCGGATCTACGGCGAGGAGGTGCCGCTCTACGCCACGCTGGTCGAGGTGTCGCAGCAGGTCAACCGCGACGTGATTGCCGCGCGGGGGGCGGGTGCGCTGAAGCTGGGCGGTGTGGAACGGGTCACGGCCGAACGGCACGGGGCGATCCGGGTCGGCACGCCGGACGAGCTCCATCAGGTGGGGCGCATCTTCGCAGCGATGGGCATGTATCCCGTCGGTTTCTACGACCTGCGCGAGGCCGCGCCCGACCCGGTGCCGGTGGTCTCCACGGCCTTCCGCCCGATCGATCCGGACGAGCTGGAGTTCAACCCGTTCCGGGTGTTCACATCGGTGCTGGTGCCCGACGACCCGCGGTTCTTCGACCCCGGGCTCCAGCAGGAGCTGACGGCGTTCCTGGCCCGGCGGCAGCTGTTCCCGCCGGAGCTGATGCCGCTGGCCGACGCCCTGGCCACCGAGGGCGAGTTGCCCACCGAGCAGGCCGAGCGGTTCCTGAAGCTGGCGGCCTCGGCCTTCGAGCTCTCCCCCGAGCCGGTCGAGGTCGCCTGGTACCGCCGCCTGGAGCGGGTCTCGAGCGTGGCCGCGGACATCGGCGGCGTCACCACCACCCATGTCAATCACCTCACACCGCGGGTGCTCGACATCGACGAGCTCTACCGCCGGATGACCACCCTGGGCGTCACCATGATCCCGTCGATCCAGGGCCCGCCGCGCTGGGGCGGCCCGGACGTCCTCCTGCGCCAGACCTCGTTCCGGGCGCTCGACGAGGCCCGGCCGATGCGTTTCGAAGACGGTTCGGTGCGAGCCGGCACTCTGCGGGTGCGTTTCGGCGAGGTGGAGCAGCGGGCGATCGCCCTGACCCCCGCCGGACGGGATCTGATCGAGAGTTTCGACACGCAGATCCACCAGAAAATGAGGGACGAACATCACGGTGAACGCGCTCAGGTCACCGAGAGCGTCTGGCGGGCAGGGATGCCCGCGACCGAGGAGAGCCTGCTCGCCCAGGATCTGGGGTACTTCCGCTTCGCTCCCGGCAACCCCGTGGACGCAAGCGTTCAGGCTGGGGGCACCCCCCGGGCCCGGAGGGTTGAGGGGACCGCAATTTCGGCTCTTGACCTGGTGCGATCGGGGGCACTGATCGCGACGCCGATCGTCTACGAGGACTTCCTGCCCCGCTCTGCCGCAGGCATCTTCAGCTCGAACCTGACGGGCGCGGGAACGATCGACGCGGAGCAGGCCGGTACCGTACGCGACGCCGCCTGGATCTCGCGAGCCCTGGACCGGCCGGTGCATTCCGGGGAGGCGCTGTACGAACGGCAGTCCCGTGAGAGTCTGGTGAAAGCCGTCAAGACCCTGGGGCTGAACCCTTCGAGCATCCGCGAGCTGACACTCCCACAACTCCCGGCACACCTGGCCTGACAATACGTAACCAGGTTGCTCCGGGCGGTCATAAGCAGAAGAAACACCCACCACACCAAGGGCATGTCCCTAGAATCCGTCCCGATGTCACTACCATCCGTTCCCCCCGAGGAACCGTCGGCCGAACGCAGTGGGGTCGCCGAGCGCCTGCTCGAGCAGCCCCTGCGGAACTTCGGCGTCGGTGTCACTGCTGTGATCCTCGGCGTGACCGCGGCGTTCGGCGGACTGGAAGAGGCGGACGGCAGTGACCGAGCGACCGCGATCAAGGTCGGCACCACGATGACGGCGGACCCTCTCGACATCACGATCAAGCGTCTGGTGTGGGCGGACGAACTTCCCGGGGTCCCGACCATGGAGAATGTGAGTTGCCGGCCGGCGATCGTCGAGAACACGAGCGACAAGAGCCTGGCTCCCCTCTACACCCAGGAGGCTGTCACCGTGAACGGCGTCGACGGTCTGGTCAGTGGCCCGGAGTTCGACCTGACCACGGCGGACGACGACGACCGCACCGATCGGCACGGCGCCGATCAGCTGCTTCACCACGCCGACAGCAGCACCCTGAACCCGCTGCAGCCGGGTCTGACCTACGAGGCGGCCTTCCTGTACGAGCAGCGCGGTTCCGCCCGGGCCGCCGACGAGGTGACGGTCCAGCTCGTCCGGCACACCCTGCGCGTGAACTCCCTTGACCAGACCGAGATGTGGCTCGACCCGGCAGTGATCGCCGAGTCGGCACTCACGGTGCAGCCCGCGAAAGTCGCGGGCAACGATTCGGCGGGCACGACCGACCCACCGACTGATACGGAAACAGAAACCTTGACTGACGCGGGGACCGACACCACGAACGCCGGAAGCTTCACGGTGACCGATACGAGGGCCGCCGGATGAGCACCCAGAACAACTGGTCCAGGCAGGGCCTGACCACCAGGACCGGACCGCAGTCCTCCGCGGAGGCCTCCGCCGAGCCGGAGGAGTCGCGCGCGCCCGCGCAGGACCAGTCCTCGGCGGTGTACCGCGATGTCACCGGCCGGCCGATCCCGCTCGCGGACGGGTGGGAGCCCCCGGAGGGCGAGCGCCCGCGGGACAACGCCCACCAGCGGTGGGCGGGTGCCGCGGCCTCGTTCGGCGAGGACTCCTCGAGCCTCTTCGCCGCGGACACCCGGCAGACCGCCACGGAGTACCAGCCGCCGGTGTCGTACCCGGCGACCGCCGGTGGCAGCGCGTTCTTCAGCGGTGCCCGGCAGGCCGCGAGCGAGCAGCAGGCCGCGCGGTGGGACTCGCCCCGGCCCCAGGCGCCCTCGGCCCCATCGGCTCCGGTGCAGTCGGCTCCGGAGCAGCAGTCTCCCGTTCCGTCGGCGCCGCAGTTCGAGCCGACGGTGCGCGCACCCGAGCGTCCCCGGCAGTTCGAGCAGCTTCAGCCGGTCGAACCGCGCAGGGTGGTGGAGCAGCCGCGCGAGTTCGACCAGCCGACGGTTCGCCATCCCGAGCCGCAGCAGCCCGCCGCGTGGTCGTCGCCGCAGCCGGGGCAATCGGGACCCCAGCCCCAGTTCCAGCAGCCTGCGGCCTGGCAGTCGGGGCAGTCAGGGCAGTCGGAGCAGTCGGGATCACAGCCGGAGGTCCAGCAGCCCGCCGCCTGGCAGTCCGGCCAGCCCGAGTCCCAGCCCGAGTTCCAGCGGGCCGCCTCGTGGCAGTCCGGGTCCCAGGCCGAGGTTCCGCAGCCCGCCGCCTGGCAGTCCGGCCAGCCCGAGTCCCAGGCCGAGGTCCAGCGGGCCGCCTCGTGGCAGTCCGGGTCCCAGACCGAGGTTCCACAGCCCGCCGCCTGGCAGTCCGGCCAGCCCGAGTCCCAGGCCGAGGTCCAGCAGCCCGCCTCCTGGCAGTCCGGGTCCCAGGCCGAGGTTTCGCAGCCTGCCGCCTGGCAGTCCGGCCGGTCCGGGTCCCAGCCCGAGTTCCAGCAGCCAGAGGCCTGGCGGTCGGAGTCCCAGCCGACCCAGCAGCCCGCGGCGCACCCGGAGCAGTACCCGGGTCAGTACGGCCAGAACGAGTACGGCCAGAATCAGTACCCGCAGGCGGAGTACCAGCGTCCCGCGACCGACGGGATGGACCGGATCGAGTACGCGACGCCGTACCAGGACCCGGAGTACCCGCAGACGGCGCCGGCCGGGTTCCAGCAGCCCGAGTGGGCGTCCTTCGAGGACTACCAGACCGGCTCGCAGCCTCCCGTCACCGACGACGCCCCGGGCTGGCAGCAGGTGCAGCCGTCGCCGCCCCTCAACGGGTACGCGACCCCCGGGGTGGACGAGTACCAGCCGCCCTCGGGCGAGATCCGGCAGAGCCCGCCCGCCTCCGGCGAGATGGGCTGGGGCGCGCCGGTTCAGCGGGCCCGGCCGGAAGAGGCCGACGAGTCGCGGGGCCGGGGGTCGTTCGAGACGCAGAACAAGGCGGTGCGGCCCTGGGACGACCCGGAGACGGGTAGCCCGGACAGCCAGAACAGAGCTCCGAAGAGCCGCGACCCGAAGGAGTGGGACGAGCGCTTCTGGGACGAGGGCGGCCCCCGGCTGCTCGGCGGTCCCGGCCCGGCCTTCCCCGGCAACCGCGACAAGGCCTGGCAGCCCGGCGGTCCCCAGCGTGGTGGTTCGGGTTCCCGCACCCCGATGCGGCGGGTCGTGCTGCTCGTGGTGCTGATCATCGCGGCGCTCGCGGTGGGGCGTTTCGTCATGGAGGCCGGCAAGGACAACCCCGACTACGTGCCGCTGTTCCAGCGCGGGGGTTCGGTGGACAGGCCGGTCGAGCTGCGGCACGCCGAGGTCACAGCCATGTCGGTAGGTGGTTTGTCTGATCTGACAGCCGGTTACGACCAGGCGAACTACCGCTCCCCCGGCGTGTTCGTCACCGTGCGGTGAAGATCGTGGTCCAGGGCGAGACGGCGTCGCTGCCGTACGCGGCGATCGAGGACAACCAGGGCCGGGTCTGCCCGCCGGCCACCGACGGCCGCGGCATCTAGCAGCCCGGCACGGCCCCGGTCGGCCTGGCCCGGTACGCGACCGGGGCGATCGAGATGCCGAAGGACGCCGCGCCCGGCGCCCGCCTGCAGATCGCGTCAACAGCACGTATCTCGACCAGGACGGCATGACCGACATCGATCTGGGCGTGACGCCGGCCAGTGCCGCAGCCACAGCCGGGCTCCGGCCCCCACCAACGCATCACGGATCGCTCTCAGCACGGCGGGACCATAGGTTTCCGGTCATCCCAGACGCCAGATCAGGAACGCCGAGGAGGCAGTCGCCGCGGCCGCCGGGAACATCAGCAGGCTGGCGGCAGCCACGGCGGCACCGGGTTCTCCGGGACGGTGCCGGGCGGTGATCACCGCGCTGATCGCGACGAGCGCGGCCACCGGGATCAGCAGCAGCGGCTTCACCAGCACCAGCACGCCGAACGCCAGTCCGGCGAGCAGCCCCTCGGCGGTCGAGCCGTGCACGGCGAACCGGCGCAGGGCCCGCAGCACCAGGAAGAGCAGGGTGCCCGCGCCGAACAGGGCCAGGAACGTGATCACGCCGGGTTCCCGGGGTGTTCGGGATCCGGATGATGGACGCTCGACAGCCCGTGGGTGGTCTTCTCCCAGTAGTGCGGGTTGGTGATCAACTGCCACAACGCCTTGTAGGCCGAGATCGAATGCATCATCCAGTAGAGGGGATTCAGCAGCGCCCAGGGCACGAGGCGGTAGCGGCGGCGCTTGAAGGCCCCCATCATCGTCACGTAGATCATCATCGAGTTGCCCAGCAGCAGGTTGCCCAGGCTGATCTGGAGGATCGGTGAGGGGAAGAGCGCGTTCAGCGACTCGATCGGGACCAGCAGGCTGGTGATGAACAGGGCGTAGAGCGGCGGGGACAGCAGGAACGACAGGGGTGTGCCGCCGACCAGCAGGGCGAACGCCAGGGCCTGCACCGCCCCGGCCTCCCGCACCAGGCGCACCGGGCGGCGGGTGTGCACGAGCGTGGTCTGCAGGTAGCCCTTGATCCAGCGGGAGCGCTGCCGGATCCAGTTGCCGTAGGCCCGGTTCGCCTCCTCGTAGGTGGTCGAGTTGATCACGCCGACCGTGTAACCCAGCGAGGCCGCGCGGATGCCCAGGTCGGCGTCCTCGGTGACGTTGTACGGGTCCCAGCCACCCAGGTCGCGCAGGGGCTGGGTGCGGAAGTGATTACTGGTGCCGCCCAGCGGGATCGGGAGTCGCAGGGCCTCCAGCCCGGGCAGCATGTAGTCGAACCAGAAGCTGTATTCCAGGGTGAACATCCTGGTCAGCGCATTTTCCTCGGCATTCCAGTAATTCAGCGCCGCCTGGACGCAGACCAGCTTCTCGTTGCCCTGCTCCTGCGCCCGGCGAAAGGCGATCACGGCCTTCTTCAGCTGGTCGGGCTCGGGCCGGTCCTCGGCGTCGTAGATCACCAGGAACTCGCCGTGCGCGAAGAACAGTCCGATGTTGCAGGCCTTGGGCTTGGTCTGCGGGCCACCCTGGGGCACCACCACGAACGTGATCGTGCTCGGGCAGTCGGCGGCGGCCGCGGCCAGCCGGGTCTCGTCGTCCGCCTCCTCCAGGAGCAGCAGGATCTCGAGCTTCTCGACCGGGTAGTCGAGACTGCCGAGGTTGCCGATCAGATCGGCCACGATGTTCGCCTCGCGGTAGACCGGCACCAGCACGGTGTAGACGGGCAGCTCCTCGTCGGTCAGCGCGGCCACGTCGTCGTCGGTGATCGGCACCGCGGCCTCGCGGCGGGCCCCGACCAGGCAGACCACGAACTTGAACAGCACCCCGACCAGGAAGAAGACCGCCACCAGCATCGACACCACGAGCAGCGTGAGCAGGGGCTGGAACAGCATCGCGAAGATCCCGGCGCTGGCCACCGACAGGCCCACCACCTTCTGGCCGGTGGAGAGCACCTCCCGGGCCGAGGCCGCCGGGTGCCGCTGCCACAGCCCGTTCGCGGCCTCGTCGATCAGCTGCTCGCGGAACACTCTGCGCATGGCCAGGGCGATGTCCCAGTCGGACGTCACGCTGAGGCGGACCGGCACCCCGACGAGCTGCTCGATGTGCCGGCGGCGAGCCCAGCTCGGCTCCTCCGCCGTAGCGACCACCAGCACCCCGTCGGCGTCGTGACGCACCGGGATCCAGCCCTCGTCCACGAGCACCCGGGGTTCCAGCCCGTCCACCAGCTCCGGGTCGATCTCGGTGTTGGCCACGTCGACGAACTCGCTGTCCCAGACCGTGGCCAGCGTGCGGTACAGATCGAGGCGCCGCACCAGGCCCGAGGCGATGAGGATCGCGCCCAGCCGGGAGCCGGTGCGCTTCTGCACGTCGAGGGCCCAGGCCAGATCGCCCGCGGAGAGCAGGTCCCGTTCGACCAGTACGTCACCGATGAGGGTGGGCGGCAGATCCTCACCGGCGTGACGGCCCCTCGGCCGGGGAATGACGATGGGCGGCGCGGCGGAACGCACACCTCCCGGAATCGTCACACCTGTCGAACTCGGCGGTTCAGCGGTCCGAGTTGAGGAGACAGCAGTTCAAAGGAAGTTTCTGGGTCGTGATCATGCCAACCTTCCCCGTCACCAGAGGGGGCGCAGGGGTGGGACGTCGTCTCCCACCTGGGCTCGAACCAGCTGGGCCAGACGGGTGCGCAGAACCGTCAGGCTCTGGTCGCCGATCTTGTCCACGAGCCGGTTCTCGATGCGGCCCAGCACGTAACCGGCGGCGCGCAGATGTTGCTGAGCCTTCTCGGTGAGCACGTAGAGCACCCGCCGGCCGCCCTCCGGGTGCGGGGCCTGGCGCAGGTAGCCGCGCTTCTCCAGGTCTTTCACCGTCTGCAGGGTGGCCTGCCGGGTCAGGCCCAGGTCATCGGCGAGATCGCCGCTGGTGCACCCGCCGCGGGTCTGGAGCACCTGGAACACCAGGCTGTGCAACGGACGCACGTCGGCGTAGCCCGCGCTGTCGAGCTCGGTGCGGAACTCGGTCTGGATCGACTGGTAGGCGGCGCCGAGCAGGAAGGTGAGGTCCTGGGCAGCGAGCGGATCGGGTTCCGGCTCCGGCTCCGGTCCGGGTTCCGGCGCGGGCGGCGGCTTCGGCTCGGCCAGTTGCGCGGCCATCTGACGGGCCAGGCGCTGCTGCCGTTCTTCCCGCTGCTCTTCCTGTCGCTGCTGGTAGGCCAGGTCCCACCACTGCTCACCGGTCTGGCCGTCCATGCTCTCCATCATCGCCGCACCCCGGCGCCGACGCCCATTCAGATCGCGGGCGGGGCACCGGCGTTCAGCCCCTGTTCGCCTGCCTCCGCCCACAGGTCGGCGAGCGCCTGGTCGATGACCGGCTTCAAGTCGGGGGCGTCGGCCCGCAGACCGGGCGGCAGCAGCGACTGGGCCAGCAGCCGGCCGTCCGGGTCGCGGCGCAGGGCCACCTTGGCCGGTTTCCCGCGCCGCATGGGCACACTCGCGCTCAGCACGACCGACGACTGCACGCGCTCGCGCACCACCTCGGGCAGCCGGCCCACGTCGTCCTGGATCTCCAGGGGTGTGGTCTTGCGGGAGTGCACCCACCAGATCACCAGCATGCGGGAGTCCTGGTCCCAGACCGCGCGGTCGACAGCGTCCCAGGTGTGCACCATCCGTTCCCCGCGGGGGGTGACGATGCGCAGGTCGCGGACGGTGGCGGCGGCCGCGCCCCCACCCACCAGCACCGACCAGGCCAGCAGCCGGGCGGTGCCGGGCTCGTCCAGCCCGAGAGCCTGTTCCATGCCGTCGGGCATGACCGCCCGTTTCGGCCGGCGCGGGATCAATCGCATCGAAAACCCTTCAGCTGTGTCACTCCAGGCTGCTGCCGTTGATACGGTCGCGCAGGGCCCGGCGCTCGTTCTCGGCCGCGACCAGCTCGGCGAACGCGGCAGCCATGTCGTCGTCCGGGGCCATCATCTGCACCCGGCTGCGCAGGTTCCCGATGCGGTGCAGCAGAGCGGTTTCCGCGACCTTGAGCACCATCGAGGCGGCGTACTTGGCCATCTCCTCCTCGCGGTCGGCGGGCATCGGCGCCACCGCGAGCTCGGTGATCATCGGCACCACCACGTCGGGCGCGTAGTCCTGCACCATCGTCACCCAGGCCGGGCCGGCCATGCCGGTGGCCTCGGCCATGCCGCCCGCCGCCCGGATCGCGTCGTGCACCGCGCGGTAGGCCGGGGTCTGGAACGCCTCACCACTCAGGGTGTCCGCGTCGTGCGGGGGCACCAGCCGGGGTACCTGCAACATGCACTCCAGTGCCTGCCGCTCGATCGCCGCCACCGGGTCGGTGCGGTTGGGGCGGTTCATATTGGGACGCATCGAGGTACGAGGGGCCGCGGACCGGCCCGGCTGCCCGAACCCGGAGTCGAAGGCATCGTGCGCGGGCTCGTCCTCGGGCGGCGGGGGCACGTCGTCCGGCGGCGGCTCGTGATCGTTCCAGCCGCCCTGATGGCCGAAACCGTTGTTGCCGTAGCTGTTGTTGTTGGCGTAGCCGGTCTTGCCCTCGCCGTTGTTCCAGCGCTGGCGATCGCCCTCGCCCCAGCCACCCCCCTTGCCGCCCTTGCCCTTCCATTCCCGCTTGGGCTCGGGCGGGGGAAGGATGTACGTGCCGTCGGGCATGAGCCACGAGCCGTCGGCCTGCCGCACACCCCCGGGAGGACCGTCACCGCGACGCGGCGGCCGTCCCCCGTCTCCCCGACGTCCACCGGCACCGGACTCGCGACCCTGACCGGGACGTCCACCATTGACCGCACCCGCGGCGCCGCCCGCCCTCTGGTCGCGCTGAGCCCGGTCGATCGCCTGCCGGACCGGTTCGTCTTCCATGCCCAGCATGTTGGCGAGCTTCACGGCGTACCCGAGGCGGATCACCTCGTCGCGGATACCCGCGACGACCGGCGCGGCCAGGCGCAGCCCGCGCACGCTGCCCTCGACCGTGGTGAGGTCGACCTCGTTCATGATCGACTGGATCTTGAACTCGAACATCGGGCGACGCGAGCCGATGAGCTCCTTCACCGCCTCGTTGCCCTGCTGGAGCCGAAGGTCGCACGGGTCCATCCCGCTCGGGGCCACCGCGACGTAGGTCTGCGAGACGAACCGCTGGTCGTCTTCGAACGCCTTCAGCGCGGCCTTCTGCCCGGCCGCGTCACCGTCGAACGTGAAGATCACCCGGCCGCCGGAGTTGCGCTCGTCACCGATCAGGCGCCGCACGATGCGGATGTGGTCGGCGGCGAACGCGGTGCCGCAGGTGGCCACGGCGGTGGGCTCACCGGCCAGGTGGCAGGCCATCACGTCGGTGTAGCCCTCGACCACGATCACCTGGTGACTCTTGGCGATCTCGCGCTTGGCCAGGTCGACGCCGTAGAGCACGTGGGACTTCTTGTAGAGCGCGGTCTCCGGGGTGTTGAGGTACTTGGCCTCGATCGTGTCGTCGTCGAACAGCCGCCGCGCCCCGAAACCGATGTTGTCACCGGTGACGTCGCGGATCGGCCAGATCAGCCGGCCGCGGAACCGGTCGTACAGCCCGCGCCGCCCCTGCCCCGACAGACCGGCGGCCACCAGTTCGTCGCCGGTGAACCCGCGGCCCTGGAGGTGGCGGGTGAGCACCTCACCGCCGCGCGGCGCGAAACCGACCCCGAACAGCTCGGCCGCCGCCTGGTCGAAGCCCCGGTCGACCAGGAACTGCCGGCCGATGGACGCGTCGGGCGAGGTGCCCAGCTGCTCGGCGAAGAACTGCGCGGCCATGCGGTTGGCCTCCAGCAGACGCCGCCTCTGGTTGACGCCCTCCTGGCCGGGCCGCTTGCCCTCGTTGCCGTTGTCGTCCTCGTAGCGCAGCTCCAGGCCCAGGCGCTGGGCCAGGCGCTCGACCGCCTCGGCGAACGAAAGGCTGTCGATCTCCTGCACGAAGGAGATGACGTCGCCGCCCTTCTGGCAGCCGAAACAGTGGAAGAAACCTACGGTCGGCCGCACGTTGAAGGACGGCGTCTTCTCGTCGTGGAAGGGGCACAGGCCCTTCAGGGCCCCGACCCCGGCAGGCCGCAGCGAGACGTGCTCGCCGATGATCTCTTCGATCCGGGACCGCTCCCGGACGGTCTCGACGTCCTCGCGGCGGATCCTCACCCGGTGATTCTACGGCGTGGCGGTGGATTCCTCCGCCGAGGTGGTCTGCCAATTGATCTTCAGCTCTTCGAGCTGGTCACCGGCCACGCCGATCGCCAGGCGCAGCACCAGGAAACTCACGAGCGCCAGCGTCACCAGCACCATCATGATCCCGAAGTAGATGGCCAGCGTGATCTTGATCGTCGTGCCCCAGGTGATGCTGTGCGCGGCCGCCGTCGGCGGGCGCACCACCCGCCGCGAGCCCGTCTCCAGCGGAAGGCTGCCGGTTCGGCCCCGCTCACGATCCCGCGGTGCCTCCAGACCACGCCGCGTACCCTCGTAGCTCGAACGGTTCTGGAAGTAGTCAGTGCTCACGCGCGCCCTGTCCGTCGGCCCTGGTGTGGAGGACGGCATGATGGCAGTGCCATATGACACCGAGTGCTTCGCCCACCACAAGAACGGATCAAATCACCCAGCGTGTCAGTTGGGGAGCAGTTCGTGATGCCAGGTCACGGCGCGGGCGTCGGTGAGGCTCGCGACCTGGTCGATGACGGCCCGCAGCCGCCCGGCGTCGTCCGGGGCCGCATTCCAGTCCACCGCGAACTGAAGGTCGAGGGCTTTCGGAGCGCGGTCTTCCAGCACCTGCACGAGTTCCATCAGGAGTTCGCGCTGGCGGCTGTAGAGCGGCTGACGGTCTTCGACGGTCATCACGTAGACGGCGGCGAGACCCTTGAGCACGGCGATCTCCACCTCCGTCTCCACCGGGACCACCAGATCGGCGTGGTAACGGGTGAGCGGCTTGCCGCCGGCCTGTGCCCGCGTGGCCTCTTCCACCGAGCGCACGAACCGGCCGATGAGTTGTGAGGTCATGTCTTTCAGCGCGGCGAGTGAGGCGTAGTCACCGGCGAACGAGGTCACCCAGGCCGGCAGCCGACGCAGCCGCTCCAGGCCCTCGGCGATGACGTCGTCGGCCACGTCGGGCAGGTACCAGCTGCGCACGACCTCGATGATGTGCCCGGTCTCGTCGCCGTGCTCCAGCCGCGCGGGGTCGAAACGCAGCGAGACGATGGCATCCTCGACGTCGTGCACGCTGTAGGCCACGTCGTCGGAGAGGTCCATGACCTGGGCCTCGATGCAGCGGTGCCGGTCGGGAGCCCCCTCGCGCAGCCACTCGAACACGGCCAGGTCGTCGTCGTAGGCGCCGAACTTCCGTGAGCCCTCCGTCGGCGATTCACCGCTGCGCCAGGGGTATTTCGCGACGGCGTCGAGCGAGGCGCGGGTCAGGTTCAGCCCGTGGGCCCGCCGCGGCCCCATCACCTTGGGCTCGAGCCGGGTCAGCAGCCGCAGGGTCTGCGCGTTGCCCTCGAATCCACCGATGCCGGCGCTGATCTCGTCGAGCGCCGTCTCCCCGTTGTGCCCGAAGGGCGGGTGCCCCAGGTCGTGCGCCAGGCAGGCGGTGTCCACCACGTCCGGGTCGCAACCCAGGGCCAGGGCGAGCTCCCGCCCCACCTGGGCCACCTCGAGGCTGTGGGTGAGCCGGTTGCGCACGAACTCGTCCGAGCCGGGCCCCACGACCTGGGTCTTGGCCGAGAGCCGGCGCAGCGCCGAGGAGTGCACCACCCGGGCCCGGTCGCGGGAGAACTCGCCGCGGCGCGGGTCTTTCGGCGGTTCGGGATGCCAGCGGGCCTGGTCGGCGGGTTCGTACCCCGGAGCGTAGGGAGCCATCTCAGCCGCCGGAGACCGAGAGCTCGGCCTCCCGCAGGATGCCGGCGAGCTCTCCGTCGATCTCGCGACTGTCCAGCCAGCCGTGGGGCAGCGACACCGATCGTGGCGATCCGGCCCGGCCCCGCGGCCCCTCGGCGTGCTCGCCCGGGTAGGGCTGGCTGCCGTCGAGCTGGCCCGCCAGGTCGTCGAACTCGGCCAGCGAGCTGATCATTGCCAGCGCCGCCCGGGTCTCTCGGCCCACCACGTACCCCTTGAAGTACCAGGCGATGTGCTTACGGAAGTCGCGGCAGGCCCGGTTCTCGGCGTTGCTCTCGGCGTCGCGGCCGGTCTTCTTGACCGGCTTCTCGTAGCCGTCGTAGTGCTCGGTCAGTAGCTGAATGTGGCGGCGCATCGTGGCCAGCACGTAGTCCAGCCCGGGCTGCCGGCGGGTCGCGCGACCGTCGAGCGCCGCGGCCAGGTCGGCGAACAGCCACGGGCGGCCCAGGCAGCCCCGGCCCACCACCACGCCGTCGGCGCCGGTCTCGGCCATCATGCGCACCGCGTCGTCGGCCGACCAGATGTCACCGTTGCCGAGCACCGGGATGCTCGTGACGTGCTGCTTCAGGTTCGCGATCGCCGACCAGTCGGCCTGGCCCGAGTAGTACTCGGCCGCCGTGCGCCCGTGCAGCGCCACCGTGGCCACGCCCTCGGCCTCGGCGATGCGCCCGGCGTCGAGGTAGGACAGGTGATCCGCGTCGATGCCCTTGCGCATCTTCACCGTCACCGGCACGCCGTATGGAGTGGCCGCCTTGACCGCGGCCGAGACGATCGCCGCGAACAGCCCCGCCTTCCAGGGCAGCGCTGCTCCCCCGCCCTTGCGCGTCACCTTCTGCACCGGGCAGCCGAAGTTCAGGTCGATGTGGTCGGCGCGGTTCTCGTCGAGCAGCATCGACACACAGGCCCCGACCGTGGCCGGGTCGACGCCGTACAGCTGCACACTGCGCGGGTTCTCGTCCGGGTCGTGCTGGATCAGGCGCATCGACTCGTCGTTCCGCTCGATCAGCGCGCGGGACGTGACCATCTCGCTGACGAAGAGCCCTTCACCACCCTCGGACGCCATCTGCTCGCGACACAGCCGCCGGAAGGCCGTGTTCGTGATCCCGGCCATCGGGGCGAGAACGACGGGTGTGGCGATCCGGTGGGGTCCGACCTGCAGAGCTGTCACGTGTCCCATTGTCTCCCACCTTCGGACGTGAACCTGACCGGCCTCTGGAGATGCACCTTTCCGGCGCTGTATCAGGCTGAGGACGCACCGTGACCAGGCACGCCCGTAGTTTCCACCGGGAGGTACCGAAATGCCCGAGTACCAGCGCACCCTCACCATCGCCGCCAGCCCGGACGAGCTGTTCGACTATCTGTCCCGGGTGGAGAACCTGCCCAACTACTTCGCCGGTCTCACCGACGCCCATTCCGCCACCGGCGACGAGGTGCACGTGACGGCCCGGATCCCCGCCGAGGCCACGCACAGCGGCCACGCGGAGCGGGTCGAGTCCAATGCCTCGTTCGCGGTGGACGCCGACCATCGCGCCATCACCTGGGGCACCCCGGCTCTGAACGATCACAACTACGGCGGAAAGCTGCAGGTCACGCCCGAGGGAGACGGGGCCCGGCTGGCCGTCACGCTGCACACCGAGCACGACGATCCCGAGACCATCAACGCCGGTCTCGACCAGACCCTGCACAACGTCGAGCGCCTGGTCACTCAGAAGCCCCGTCTCCAGAACTGAGCGCCCACCTTCCGAGCGCCTGTCTTCTGAGAGTCGGGTTCTGAGCATCGGGTTCTGAGAGTCAGACCAGGTCGAGCAGGTCGCCGAGCCGGGATAGCACGCGGTGCGGGCCGCTGGGGTGGGGGTCGGCCTCGTGCATCCCGTACGGGTCGTGCAGGAGGGGCGTGAGGCCGGCCGCGGTGGCGGACCGCACGTCGAAGAAGACGGTGTCACCCACATAGGCGATGCGTGGGGACGCCGGCACGCCCAGGGCATCAAAAGCGTGCAGGAAAATGGCGGGGTCGGGTTTCCGGACCCCGACGACGTGCGAGTCCACCACGCAGGCCACCCGCGCGACCCCAGGGGTGTCGACGCCACAGATGCCGAACCGGGCCAGGTCACCCTCTACCTGGCCCTCGGCGTTGGAGACGATCCCGATCGGCACGCCCCGGTCGGCCAGTGACTGCAACGTCGGCGCCGCCGACGGCATCGGGTGCTGCCACAAGGTGTGGTTGAACCCGTCGATGAAGGCGTCGGCCGCCGACTTCTCCTGCCCCTCGATCTGTGCCCCGGTGGCCCGCAGGAAGGCCCGGGCGTAGGCCTGCCAGTCGGAATCCTCCCCCTCGGCCCGGGCGTGATCCATGGCGTGCGCCCCGGCGAAGTGGGCCCGCTCGAGATCCGCCGTACGGGTCGAGCCACCGAACGGAGCCACCAGAGGACCGGTCGTCTCCGGATTCGGCAGCAGCAGAACCCCACCGGCGTCGAACAGCACTGCGTCGAACTCGGTCATCCGCGCATCATCCCTCGCATCACGAAACCAGTGCCATCCTCGGCTGCCCCCACATCACGAACCTGTGCCGGCCCAGCCCTGCTCAGCCCGACCCAGCTCAGCCTTGTCCCGGCCCTGTCTCAGCCCTGTCCCGGCCCTGCCCTGTCTCAGTCCTGTCCCGGCTCACCTCAGCAACCACCCGTTGTCCTCGGCCAGCCGCACCGCCTCGGCCCGGGTGCGGGCGCCGGTCTTGCCGATCGCCGAGGAGAGGTGGTTGCGCACCGTGCCCTGGCTCAGGCTCAGTTTCCGGGCCAGGTCGGCCACCGTGCCCCCACCCCGCGCGGCGGCGAGCACCTCGGTCTCGCGGGCGGTCAGCGGACTGGCCCCGGCGGTGAGCGTCTCTGCGGCCAGGGTCGGATCGACGACCCGCAGCCCCTGATGCACCCGGCGCACGGCATCGGCCAGCTGCCGCGCCGGCGTATCTTTCACGACGAACCCCGCAGCCCCCGCCTCCATGGCCCGCCGCAGATAACCGGGCCGCCCGAACGTCGTCACGATCAGCACCCGGCAGCCCGGCACGGCCCGGCGCAGCTCGGCCGTGGCCGCCAGCCCGTCCATCCCCGGCATCTCGACGTCAACCAGTGCCACCTCGGCCTTGCTCTCCAGTGCCGCGGCCACCACCTCGTCGCCCCGCCCCACCTCGGCCACGACCTCCAGGTCCGGCTCCAGCCCCAGCAGGGCCGCGAGCGCCCCACGCACCATGGCCTGGTCGTCGGCGAGCAGCAGCCGGATCGTCACGAGCCCACCCTCAACCGAAAACCCCGGCCCTCGTCGCCGCGCCCCACCGACACGCTCGCGCCCACCGCCTCGGCCCGCTCCCGCAATCCCCGCAACCCGTTCCCCATCCCGTTCCCCGGACCGTGCCCCGAGGCGTCCACCGACTCGTCCCCCGACCCGACCACCACCGCGTCCACTGACCCCGGACCGTGACCGTCGTCCACAATTTCGACGCACGTCCGCGACAGCGTGACCCGGCAGTGCCCCGCCCCGGAGTGCCGCACCACGTTGGTCACCCCCTCACGCACCGCCCAGCCGAACAGTTCGCGCCGGTCGCCGGGCACCTCGTCCACCGCGCTCGGCAGTTCGGCCACGATGCCCGCGGCGTCGAGAGCGATGCGCGCCGACACCAGCTCCGAGGGCAGGGTGACCTCGCGGTACCCGGACACGGCCGCGCGCACATCGGCGAGAGCGTCGCGGGCCAGCCGCTCGACGTCGGCGATCTCCTGCTCGGCCCGGCCCGCGTCGAGACTCACCAGGCGACCGGCCAGTTCGCTCTTCATGGTGATCACGGTGAGCGAGTGGCCGAGCAGATCGTGCAGGTCGCGGGCGAAGCGGTCGCGCTCCCGGGCCACCGCCAGCCGGGCGATCTGCTGCTGCGCCTGGGCGAGCTGGATATTGCGAGCCACCATCTGCGAGATGCCCCAGACCGCGACCGAGGACAGCAGGATGGAGAAGGCCAGACCGTCTTGCTGCACCCAGCCCGGAACCGTACGGGTGGCGGTCTCCACGCCCACCACCAGGCCGACCACACTGGCCAGCGCCCACCCAGGACGCATCAGCATGATCGCCATCACCGCGTCGTAGACGGCGAGCGTCAGACCGTACTCACCGACGAGCAGGCAGAGCGACAGAGTCAGGGCGACCGCCAGGACGAGCACGGTGAGGAAGCGGACCGGGCCGACCTCTTCACCGACCCAGCGGCGGCTGCGGGCCATCTGGAACGCGTAGATGTAGAGCGCGCAGAAAACCAGCAGCACGGCGATCGCGACCACCCGCTGGACCAAGGACTCCAGATCGAGCGCGGCGCCGAAGGTCTCGCTGAGGAAGAACAGCCAGACCCCGGACAGCAACCAGCTCGGCGAGAAGACCCACCGGCCGACGCGCAGGCGGCCGAACATCACGGGTGCAGTGGTTTCCGTGCTCATGCCGACCTCCTCACGCGACCCGACGAGCTGATGGAAAAGACCGTATCCGACCCCACCGACAGTCTTCAGACCCGCTGGGTGTCGCGGCGGAAGAGCAGTGCGGTGCCGGCCACGAAGACACCGGTCCAGAGCAGCAGGTCGGCGACATGACCGAGGGTCAGGCCGGAGTCGGTGATCGGGCTGCGGGCCACCAGACCCACGGCGTAGGTGGGCATCCACGGGGCGATGTCCTGGAGGGCCTGCGGCATCTGGTCGAGCGGCTGGAACAGGCCGCCGAAGAAGCTCATCAGGGCCAGCAGCGGCCCCATGAACTGCATCGCGTTCTCGGCCGGGATCAGGTATCCGAGGAACAGGCCGAGGGCGGCGAAGACCAGCGAGCAGAACCAGCTCAGCACCCCCGCAGCGATCCATTCACCGAAGCTCAGCTGAGCCCCCAGAGCGGCGCCCACCCCGAGCACGATCACGACCGGCACGACACCCAGAATCAGCGCCGCACCGACCTTGGTGAGCACGTAACCGGTTGGCCGCAGCGGGGTCAGGCGCAGCTGCCGGGTCCAGCCCTGTGACCGCTCGACCGAGACCTGGGCGCCGATCGAGGTGGTCGCGATCATCGCGCCGTAGACGGCCATGCTGATCATCACGTAGGCGAAGGCTTCCGGGTCGCTGTCCCGGTAGCCGTGCCCGAAGAGCAGGAAGAACACCGGAGGCATGATCACCAGGAAGATCAGGGTGCGCCGGTTGCGCAACGAGCGGCGCAGTTCGAGCAGGAGGTAGGTGGGGCTGAAGGTGACCGGTCCGCGTTCGATACTCGTCGTGCTCATCTCAGAACCCCTGTCCCGTCGTGGCTTCGTCGGTGGTGAGCGCGATGAACGCGTCCTCCAGGTTGCGCGAGGTGACCTCGAAGTCGTGCGCGGTGGTGCTGGTGATCAGGTACCGCAGCACCGAGTCCGAGTCACCGCACGCGATGGTGACCGAGTCACCGCGCTGCTGAACGGATGTCACGCCCGGCAGAGCGGCCAGCGCGACCTGGTCGGCCCCCGGCAGCACCACGCGCACCTGCCGGCCGGCGGCCATGCCCCGCACCTGCGAGGCGGTGCCGTCCGCGACCACCGCGCCCTTGCGGATCATCACGATCCGGTCGGCGTAGGAGTCGGCCTCGTCCAGGTAGTGGGTGGCGAAGAGAATGCTGCGGCCCTGGGCGGCATCCTGCCGGATCGCGTTCCAGAAGGCGCGCCGCGCCTCGACATCCATACCCGTCGTCGGCTCGTCCAGCACCAGTAAGTCGGGTTCGGGCAGCAACGCCAGCGCGAACCGCAGACGCTGCTGCTCCCCTCCCGAGCACTTCCCCACCCGGCGCCCGGCGATCTGCGTGATCCCGGCCCGTTCCAGCACCTCACCGACCGGACGCGGCTGCCGGTACAGCGAGGCGTTCAGCTGCACCGTCTCCCGCACGGTCAGGTCTTTCAGCAGGCCGCCGGTCTGCATCACGGCGGCGATCCGGCCCTGCGCGACGGCCTGCGCCGGGTCCAACCCGAACACCTTCACCGAGCCCCGCGTCGCCCGGCTGAGCCCGAGCAGAATATCGATGGTGGACGTCTTTCCGGCCCCGTTGGGCCCGAGGAACGCCACGACCTCACCCGGCGTGACGGTGAGGTCCAGCCCGTTCACGGCGGTCACCGCCCCGAAGCTCTTGACCAGACCGGAGAGCTGCACAGCGGGAAGCGTCTCCTGAATCGCTGTCGTGTTCATGTCGTCCAGGCTCCCGCCGGACGACGCCCCGTACCGATGCCGCTCGTCATGATCCGCCCATGACAAGTGTCATGGGCGGAGAGGCATCACCCGTTCAGAGCGGCCCGGAGCGTACGGACGAGGTGGGCGTCGGCCTCCGGCGCGCCGGCCGAGGGGATGCGGTCGTCGCCGTCCAGGAGCGGGGCCAGCTCGGCCGCCGCCCGGTCCCGCAGGTCGGGGCGCTGCGTGAGGGCTCGGGCCAGGACGCGGGCCACCGAGTCCACCACCTGCGCGGTGCCGGTGGCCCCGAACTCGCCGATCCGGATCGCCAGGACCCGGTCCACGGCCTGTTCGGGGGTCAGGTCGCCGAGTTCGGCCAGGGCGTCGAGGGCCAGGGCGCGCGAGGTCTGGTCACGGCCGGCCCACGACTCGCGGCCGTGCTCGGCGATGTCGCGCAGCAGCGACAGCCACTCCTCCCGCAGTTCGGGGCGGGCCCCCACGAGCCGGTTGCCCAGCGGCACGGCCGTCTCCAGCGGTGGGCCGGCGGCGTCGACCTGGGCCAGCAGCGCACGCCACACCGGGGCGAGGCCGCCGTCCGGTTCTGCCCCGGAAAAGACCGGGCGCAGCAGGATCTCGATGGCCGCGACCTGCACCGCGCGGCCGGGGTAGGAGCGGCGCACCCTCTCCGCGACCAGGCGCAGGCACACCTGGGTCAGGGCAGGTGAGGGGTGCTCGGCCCAGAGGGTGAGCATCCGGTCGGCGTCGAACCCGGCCGCGCCCAGCTGCCAGGCCGGCTCGAAAGCCTCGGCATCAGCAGAGATCGCGGCGTGGGCGGCCATCAACCAGGCCCGGTCCTCGTCACGCTCGACGGTACGCGGCATCGCCGCGGTGATGGCCTGCAGCGCCTGGTCTCTCAGTTCCGGGCCGAACCCGTCCGGGCTCCGGACCGCGAGGTGGGCCAGCACCTCGGCCCCCGGACGGGGTTCCTGCTCGAGCGAAGCGATCAGCTGGGCCACCACCTCCGGTGAGGGCGGCAGCTGGGCCAGGACGGATACCCACTGGCCGGCCCGCGCCGGCCAGGCCACGACGGCCCGGCGGATCAGGTCGAGCAGTTCGGCGCGGGCCCAGGCGACCGGACGCGGCCGCGCACGGAAACCGATCAGGGCCGCGGGCAGGGCCAGCGTGGTGTCGCCGAAGTGCACGCCGGGCGGTTCGGGGGCCTGCGTCAGCCGGCCGGCCGCCTGCGTCCAGCGTTCGTCCTGCACCCCGAAAAGCATCACCATGCAGGCGGCCTCGAGCTCGGGAACGCCTGTGCTCTCCAGTTCGGCCACCACGTCGCAGACCTCGGCGGAGCGTTCCGGGCCGCCGGGAAGCACGTACCCGAGCGCGGCCACCACGGCCGCCGCCGCGGAGGGTTCCAGCGGCGTGCGGGCCAGCGCCAGCAGCCCGTCGACCGCGGCCCGGCCGGCGGGCCGGGACAGGTCGGCCACCTGGCACCAGCAGTAGGCCAGATCCTCGGCGCCCAGGCCGGATTCGTCGACGTCGGCGAGCCGCAGCAGCACCGGCACCGCCCGCGCGCCGGCCGCCTGCACCATGAGTTCCAGGGAGCCCGCCGCGTCCGAGGCCGGGTACTCCTGCGCCTGCGCGGGCCACAACCGGGCGAGATGGTCGAGTGCGCCGGGCAGATCGAGCCCCAGGCCCACCGCCGACCAGACCGCCGCGAAGACCACGTCGTCCTGACCCGCGTCCACCAGCATCTGAAGGTCGTCGGCGGTCAGGGCCCCGTGCCGGGCGAGAGGCTCCATCAGCGCCACCCGGGCCTGCGGATCCTTCTCTGCCGCAAGACGTTCCCGCAGCGCAACGGCCACATCGAGATCGTCCCGAACGATCGTCCAGTGCGACGAACACTCGTAGGCCGCGATCCGCACCTCGGGATCGAGGTCACCGGTCAGGGGCAGCAGCTCCTGCGCCACCTCCTCCAGCCCGTCCCGCGCCGCGGCAGCCAGGTCGGCGGACGCCAGAGCCATGCTTCCGGTGACCGACTCCCCGTAGACACTCAGCAGTTGCAGCGCCCCCAGCCGCCCCGGAGCTTCCCGGTCCACCGCGACCTCGACGAGGAACGGCAACGCCGCCACCGTGGCCGGGTAGACGGTGCCCTGGTGCAGGATCGACGCGTACAGCGCCTCGACCGCCTCCGGCCAGTCCACCGTGCGCAGTTGCCCGAGCAGGTCCGGCGTGTCCGTCGCCCCACCGTAGGCGTGCGTGAGGGACGGCCAGTCGACCGCTTCCAGGCTTCGGATCATGGCCCGAACAGTAGCGAACCGGCCAATACCACCTGCACAGACTCACAGTTCTAGAACACCGGGGAGGTTTTGCATGATCACGGACGAAGGAGGGATGTGGTCAGGGCTTGCTGCAGATGGGTGTCCGCGCGGATGTCGCCGGGGACGAGGGTTCTCTCGTCCGCGGCCACCAGGGAGGCCAGGTCGGCCGTGACGCCCAGGCGCAGGTCGGGGCGGTCGGCGAGGGCGTTGCGGATCACCCGGGTCGCGGGAAGGACGGTCCCGGTGATCCGGCGGGTGCCCGCGGCCTCGCGCAGACCGGCGACCGCCCGTTCCAGTGCCTGTTCCGGGACAATGTCGCCCAGGGCCTGCAGGGCCTCCACCGCGACCGGGTCCGGCAGGCGGTGCAGGGCCGCCAGCCACTGCGCCCGCAGCTCGGGACGGACCGTCACCAGCTGGTTCCCCAGCCGGACAGCCCCGGGCAGCGCACCGCCGGCCACCTCCAGCAGGCCGAGCAGGGCGGGCCAGACCGGCTCCGGCAGGTCCGGCGCTCCCGTGAGCACCGGCGACAGCAGAATCTCCAGGGCCGCGACCTGCACCGTTCGGCTGCGGTACATGCCCCAGGAGGTGCGGGTGATCAGGTCGAGGCAGACGGCGTCGACCCCCGGCGAGGCGTGGGTGGCCCAGATACGCAGCAGCTCGTCCTCGCCCGGGCCCGACTCGCTGATCCGCCAGGCCCGGCTGAACGCCGCGGGGTCGCCGGAGTCGAGCAGGGCCTGCGTGATGAGCAGCCACGCCCCGGCGTCGCCACCGGGC
Source organism: Kineosporia mesophila (assembly GCF_021129235.1). Lineage (GTDB taxonomy): Bacteria > Actinomycetota > Actinomycetes > Actinomycetales > Kineosporiaceae > Kineosporia > Kineosporia mesophila. The sequence goes on along the minus strand of NZ_JAJOMA010000024.1, from coordinate 19,714 downwards.
ACGGGCAGGGCGTGGATCGCGCTGTGGGTGGCCACGTCGAACACCGCGGGCCGCGAAAAGGCCAGCCGGGCGAGCAGCCGCACGGCGGCCTTCGAGGGGGCTGCGAGGAGAAGAACTTCGACCAGAGCAGGGGACGCCGGTACCTGGCTCAGCAGTTCGGTCCACGTGTCGGCAGTGGTGGGCCAGGCGGCGATCGCGGCCCGGGCGAGCGCGACCAGCTCCGGGCCGTCCCGGTCATCGTCGGCGAAATCAGCCAGAGCGGAGGCAAAATCGACCGACGCTCCACCGATGCCGAGGTACGGCGGCTCCGGGGCGGCCAGCGCGGCCCGGGCGTGGGAGACCCAGCGCCCGTCACCCGTCACGAGCAGCGCCACGGCGAGCGCGGCCTCGTCCTCCGGCGAGCCGGGAACCAGCCGCGCCAGGCAATCAGCAGCCCGGGAGTCGCCGACCGGAGAGTCGCCGGCCACGACATCAGCAGCCCGGGAGGAACCGGCGATGGCGTCCGCCGGGCGGGAATCATCAGCCGGGGAATCAACAGCCAGGGGCAGCAGTGGAATCAGGGCGCCGAGCAGGTCTTCGAGGTCGGCGGGAACGGCCCGTTCGACCAGGGCCAGCAGCGCATCCCGCGCCGGCTCCCCGGCCGAACGCGAGATCAGCGCGAGATCGTGCCAGGCCCAGGCCAGTTCACCGACCGTGGACCCGGCGACGCCACCGAGCCCCGACAACACCGGAACCGCCCGGACCCCGGCCGCCCGCACCAGGCGTCCCAAAGTGTCGTCCCGGTCGCAAGAAGGCCATAGGCGTACCAGATGCTCTGCCGCGCCGTGGATCTCGTGACCGGAGGTCAGTGACGCCCAGGCGGCGGCGAACACCGCGTCGTCCCGCCCGATCACCCGCAGGCGATCGAGGTCGCCCGCGTCGAAGTCCCGCAGGCGGGTCAGCGCCTCGACCAGCGGTACCAGCGAATCCCGCTCACCCTCCAGCCTTTCCCGCAGGAACCAGGCGGCCTCCGGCAACCACACCCCGGCCTGGTAGATCGCGGCCCGCACCTCCGGGTCGGGATCGGCGGCCAGCGGCAGCACCGCCTGCGACGACTCCCGCAGCGCGGCAGCCGCTTCCCCCCTCAGAAAGTCGGGACCGGCGCCCCGGGAAACCGATTCCCCGTACGCCCCGAGCAGTTGCAGGGCCCCGGACCGCCCGGCCGCGTCCGGGTCGAGGGCGACCTCGACGAGGAAGGGCAGGGCCACCACGGTCGCGGGAAACACCTCGTCGCCGGGTACGAGCATCGAGGTGAGCTCGTCGGCGGCGTCCTGCCACTCGTCCTCCAGCAACTGCCCGACCAGCCCGGGCACGTCGTCCGCCTCGCCGAAGGCATGCGTCAGCGACGACCAGTCGACGGCGTCCAGCGGATTGAGCACGGGCGAACGTTACACAAGCCGCACAGAAACAGAATCGGCCGTCACGCAACGACTTTGCGTGACGGCCGATCGACGGTACGAAGTATCAGCAGCCCGGGAGGCGTGCGCCGAGCCACGCGGTGACGGCGTTCAGCGGCACCCGCTCCTGCTCCATGGTGTCCCGAGACCGGATTGTGACCGCGTCGTCTTCCAGCGTGTCGAAGTCGACCGTGATGCAGTACGGCGTACCGATCTCGTCCTGGCGGCGGTAACGGCGGCCGATGGCCTGGGCGTCGTCGAAGTCCACGTTCCAGGAGCGGCGCAGCTCGGCGGCCAGGTCGCGGGCCTTCGGCGACAGGTCGGCGTTGCGCGACAGCGGCAGCACCGCGGCCTTGACCGGGGCCAGACGGTGGTCGAGCTTGAGCACCGTGCGCTTGTCCACGCCGCCCTTGGTGTTCGGCGCCTCGTCCTCGGTGTAGGACTCGATCAGGAAGGCCATCAGCGAACGGGTCAGGCCGGCGGCCGGCTCGATCACGTAGGGCAGGTAACGGGTGTTACTGGCCTGGTCGAAGAAGCTCAGGTCGTTGCCGGACTTCTCGCTGTGGGTCTTCAGGTCGTAGTCGGTACGGTTCGCGACGCCCTCGAGCTCGCCCCACTCCGAGCCCTGGAAACCGAAGCGGTACTCGATGTCCACGGTGCGCTTGGAGTAGTGGGAGAGCTTCTCCTTGGCGTGCTCGTACAGGCGCAGGTTGTCCGGGCTCAGGCCGAGGTCGGTGTACCAGGCCATCCGGGTGTCGATCCAGTACTGGTGCCATTCCTCGTCCGTGCCCGGCTCGACGAAGAACTCCATCTCCATCTGCTCGAACTCACGGGTGCGGAAGATGAAGTTGCCCGGCGTGATCTCGTTGCGGAACGACTTGCCGATCTGGCCGATGCCGAACGGCGGCTTGCGGCGCGCGGCCTGGTAGACGTTCTTGAAGTTCACGAAGATGCCCTGCGCGGTCTCCGGGCGCAGGTAGTGCATGCCGGCCTCTTCCTCGACCGGGCCGAGGTGGGTCTTCAGCATGCCGCTGAACTGCCTGGGCTCGGTCCACGCGCCGCGGGTGCCGCAGTTGACGCAGACGATCTCCTCGAGCGAGGTGGCCGGGCGGCCCTTCTTCGCCTCGAACTCCTCCTCGAGGTGGTCGGCCCGGTAACGCCGGTGGCACGACTGGCATTCGACCAGCGGGTCGGTGAACACCTCGACGTGGCCGGATGCCTCCCAGACCGCGCGCGGCAGGATGACCGAGGAGTCCAGGCCGACGATGTCGTCGCGGCTGGTGACCATGGTGCGCCACCACTGGCGCTTGATGTTCTCCTTCAGCTCGACACCGAGCGGGCCGTAGTCCCAGGCCGAGCGGGTACCGCCGTAGATCTCACCGCTGGGGAATACGAATCCCCGGCGCTTGCTGAGACTGACGACGGCATCGAGGCGGGATTCCTGCTTGGCGGCCACGAACGGCTCACTCCATCCGGCGGGGCGTCGACGGGGCGACTCCTGGAAATCTGACCCGGCTTAGGGTAGTCCGGTTCGGACCGTGGTTCCGACGCGGTGGGATCTACTCGACGATCAGGTCGCTCTCGTGCTCCTGCCGGCCCTGCGCGGGCGTCCAGGTGGCGAGGTCCTCGAAGGCGGTCGGCTCGTCGATGCAGCGGTACATCAGCGGCACGGCGCGCACCTTCACCTCGGGGTTCGACAGCGCCCGGCGGTAGGCGCCGACGTTCTCCCAGCGGGTGGAGAGCACCCACAGGGCGGGCTCGTCGATCGAGCGGCCCACCCGTCCGTCCAGGCAGCCCGGCCTCGCCGTGAGCGCGGTCAGGGCCTCCCGCGCGAGGCCGGCGAACTCGTCGGCCTCCTCGGGGGGAACGCGGTATCGGGTGACGACGAACACGTACCCAACCTACCGGTGCGCCCAGGGCGAAAGGTTTTGACGAGGCCAGGGCCAATATTTGAGAATGAGTCCCATGTATGACGCCTTAGGCACGCCTAACGTGAAAAGCTGCCGGGCATGAGCACCAACCGGCGCGAGACCAAGCAGCGGGTGGCCGTCTCGGCGGCGCTCGACCAGGTGAACGAGTTCGTCAGCGCCCAGCAGCTGCACTCCATCCTGCGCGACACCAGCGACGGCGTCGGGCTCGCCACCGTCTACCGCACCCTTCAGCAGCTCGCCGAGGACGGCGAGGTCGACGTGGTGAAGACCGCCGACAACGAGTCCATGTACCGCCGTTGCAGCCGCGGGCACCATCACCACCTGCTGTGCCGCTCGTGCCGGCGCACCGTCGAGGTGGAAAGCCCCTCGATCGAGAAGTGGGCGCAGAAGGTGGCCTCCGCCAACGGCTTCGCCGAGGTCGACCACGTCGTGGAGATCACCGGCATCTGCGCGGACTGCCAGGCCAGGTAAACGCAAAAGTAAGGACGCCCACCACGACTGTGGTGGGCGTCCTCACTTTTCGAGGGGTCAGCGCTCCTCGCGGAACTCCACGTGGGCCCGCACGACCGGGTCGAACTTGCGCAGCACCATCCGGTCGGGGTCGTTGCGGCGGCTCTTGCGGGTCACGTACGTGTACCCGGTGCCGGCCGTCGAACGCAGCTTCACGATCGGTCGCAGTTCGGTGCGGCTCGCCATCTCGATCACTCCTTGAATAGTTCGGACTGATCGAGACAACTAGAGAACGATTCTCATTATTCCAGGGATCAGGCGGTGGGTTTGTCGACCGCCCCGCCGTACCGCCGGTCGCGCTCGGCATAGATCTGAACGGCCTCCCACAGGGTGCGCCGGTCCACGTCGGGCCACAGCACGTCCATGAACACCATCTCGGCGTAGGCCGACTGCCAGAGCATGAAGTTGGACGTGCGCTGCTCCCCCGACGAGCGCAGGAACATGTCCACGTCGGGCAGGTCGGGCTCGTCCAGGTACTTCTGGATCGTGCGCTCGTCGATCCGGTCCGGATCGAGCTTGCCCTGGGCCACCAGCTGGGCGATCGTGCGGGCGGCGTCGGCGATCTCGGCCCGGCCGCCGTAGTTCACGCACATCGTCAGGGTGATCGTGTCGTTGCCGCGGGTGAGTTCCTCGGCGATCTCGAGCTCCTTGATCACGCTGGCCCAGAGCTTCGGCCGGCGCCCCGCCCAGCGCACCCGCACACCCCACTCGTGCATCTCGTCGCGCCGGCGCCGGATCACGTCGCGGTTGAAGCCCATCAGCCAGCGCACCTCGTCCGGCGAGCGCTTCCAGTTCTCGGTGGAGAAGGCGTACGCGGAGATGTGTTTGACGCCGATCTCGATGCCCCCGGCGACCACGTCGAGCAGCGAGGCCTCGCCCATCTCGTGGCCCTTGGTGCGGCTCAGCCCGCGCTGGTTGGCCCAGCGGCCGTTGCCGTCCATGACGATGGCGACGTGGCCCGGTACCAGCTCGGCCGGGATCGCGGGCGGCTTCGCACCGGAGGGGTGCGCGGGCGGCGCGATCGGCGGTGCGGTGCGGACGGGCTGTGACTGACCGGGCTGGCGACGGCGGAGCGCCAAGGAAAACCCCTTAAGCGAGGACGATTCGGGAGCGGGAAGATCGTAGTACCCGCTGGGCCGGCCCTCGCGCGGTAACCGCGAACGCACGCCGGCGCCATCGGGCCGGCCCCTGACCCGATCACGATCTCAGGCCCACGATTCGTGGCGCGGCCTCGGACGCGTTGTGTACACCTGGTACATCCGGTACCGGATGTACCAGGTGTACACAACGCAGACTTGCCGGCTTCGCCCTCGTACCCGGCCGGGCTTCCCGCGCATGCTCCAGGGCCGGTCCTGCGGGATCACGCCGTGAGCTACGGAGGTGCCCGGTGGGTCGGCTGGGCGTGGCCGGTGGGGCCCCTCGTAGTGGTTCCTCCGTGGGGCCACGCCGGACGCGTCCAGACGGCCCACCGGGTGCCCCGCAGTAGGCGATGATCCGCAGGACAGGCCCTAGAACGGCTCGGGGTCGTCCAGCGTGGGCGCCACCGCCGCCTGGGCGCGCTCGATCGCGGCCACGTCGATCTTCGCCACCTTCACCGGGACGTTCACCGGTACATTCGCCGGCACGTTGATCGACGGCCGGTCACCGTCGCGTTCCACCCAGCGCAGGGACCGCACCCGGCGTTCGACGTGCCACTGCAGGTAGGCGGCGACCAGGCCGCTGGCCTCGCGGCGGCGCCGGGCCTCGCTGGCGTCGGCGCTCGGCCAGTCGCCGGTGAGCAGGGCCGACAGCAGGCGAAGGGTCTCCGGGTGCGGGGCGGCCGCGCCGGGCGGACGGCACGACGGGCACACCGAACCGCCCATCGCCAGCGAGAACGCGCGGTGCGGGCCGGCCTGGCCGCAGCGCGCGCAGTCGGTGAAACTCGGTGCCCAGCCCGCGACCGACAGCGAGCGGATCAGGTAGGCGTCCAGCACCAGGCCGGGTTCGTGCGCCTTCTGCGAGAGCGTGCGGAGCCCGCCCGCGAGCAGGAGGAACTGCTGCAGGGCGGGCTCACGCTCGGTCTCGGTGAGTCGTTCGGCGGTCTCCAGCATGGCGGTGGCCGCGGTGTACCGGGCGTAGTCGGCGGCGATGGTCAGGCCGTACGCCCCGATGGTCTCCACCTGGTTCACGGTGTCGAGCGACCGGCCCTCGTAGAGCTGGACGTCGATCAGCATGAACGGCTCCAGGCGGGCGCCGAACCGGGACATGGTCTTGCGCACGCCCTTGGCCACGGCGCGTACCCGCCCGTGCTCACGGGTGAGCAGGGTGACGATGCGATCGGCCTCGCCCAGTTTCTGGGCGCGCAGGACGATCGCATCGTCCCGGTACACCGCCGGCATGAACTACCGCCCGGCTGACCGGTTGGCCGCCGACAGTACGGCCTTCATCGAGGCCCGCACGATGTTCTCGTCGACGCCCACGCCCCACAGCACGTTCTCGCCGATCTGGCACTCGACGTAGGCCGCGGCCTTGGCGTCGCCACCGGCGCTCATCGCGTGCTCGCTGTAGTCCAGCACCCGTACCGACACCCCGTGGCTGGCCAGCGCGTCGCCGAAGGCCGCGATCGGGCCGTTGCCCGCACCGTGCAGCGTGAACGGCGCACCGCCGTCGATGATCTCGACGCGCAGCCGGTCAGAACCGTTGTCGTCGCTGGTGTGCTCGATCGACTTCAGCGAGAACCGGCCCCAGGCCGGGCGGCTGGACTCGGTGGTGGGCAGGTACTCGTCCGAGAAGATCGTCAGCAGCTGGGCCGGGGTGACCTCGCCGCCCTCGTTGTCGGTGTGCTTCTGCACCACGGCGCTGAACTCGATCTGCAACCGGCGCGGCAGGTCCAGCTGGTACTCGTTCTTCATCAGGTAGGCCACGCCGCCCTTGCCCGACTGGCTGTTGACGCGCACCACGGCCTCGTACGAGCGGCCCACGTCGTGCGGGTCGATCGGCAGGTAGGGCACCGCCCAGACGACGTCCTCGACGGTCTTGCCCTGCGCGGCGGCCGAGGTCTGCAGCGCCTCCATGCCCTTCTTGATCGCGTCCTGGTGGGAGCCGGAGAACGCGGTGTAGACCAGGTCGCCGCCGTAGGGGTGACGCTCGGCCACCTTCAGCTGGTTGCAGTGCTCGACCGTGCGCCGGATCTCGTCGATGTCGGAGAAGTCGATCTGCGGGTCGATGCCCTGGCCGAACAGGTTCATGCCCAGCGTGACCAGGCAGACGTTACCGGTGCGCTCACCGTTGCCGAACAGGCAGCCCTCGATGCGGTCGGCGCCGGCCTGGTAGCCCAGCTCGGCGGCGGCCACCGCGGTGCCGCGGTCGTTGTGCGGGTGCAGCGACAGGATGACGTTCTCCCGGAACGCCAGGTTGCGGTTCATCCACTCGATCGAGTCGGCGTACACGTTGGGCGTGGCCATCTCGACGGTCGCGGGCAGGTTGATGATGACCTTGCGCTCGGGCGTGGGCTCGAACACGGCCAGCACCTCGTTGCAGATGCGCTTGGCGAACTCCAGCTCGGTGCCGGTGTACGACTCCGGCGAGTACTCGAAGTAGACCTCGGTGCCGATCATCGCGTCGGCCAGCTTCTTGCACAGCCGCGCGCCGTTCAGCGCGATGTCGACGATGCCGTCCTCGTCGGTGTTGAACACCACCTGGCGCTGCAACGTGGAGGTGGAGTTGTACAGGTGCACGATCGCCTGCTTGGCACCCTTGATCGACTCGAAGGTGCGCTCGATCAGCGCGTCGCGGGCCTGCGTCAGCACCTGGACGGTGACGTCGTCGGGGATGTGGCCACCCTCGATCAGCTCACGCACGAAGTCGAAGTCGGTCTGGCTGGCGGCCGGGAACCCGACCTCGATCTCCTTGTAACCCATCCGGACCAGCAGATCGAACATCCGGCGCTTGCGCTCGGAGTTCATCGGGTCGATCAGCGCCTGGTTGCCGTCGCGCAGGTCCACCGCGCACCAGCGCGGGGCGGTCTCGATGCGCTTGTCCGGCCAGGTGCGGTTCTCCACAGCGACACTGATCAGCTCGTGGAACGGAACGTACTTGTGAACCGGCATGCCGGAAGGCTTCTGGGTGTTCTTCATGGCCTCTTGCCTCTACGTGGTCTGGTTCTTCTGGGCGTTCAGGACGGTCGGCCGGCAGGCAGAAGAAACACCGCGACGAGAGGACCGGCCTAGCAGGTCCCGCCGCGGCGACCAAGGAGAAGAAGCTCCGAACGCACGAGCGACAGGGTACATCCCCACTCCGTGGGGGCAACAATCCGGTGCCGGACCGGGGAGTTCGCCTCAGCGACTTCTCAGTGCCACCTGTTCATCATGCTCAGGTGGACGGGTACTGGATATCGAACGCCCTGCGGTTCGGCGGCAGCTTCGGCGCGCAGCTGGCGCTCGACATCGTGGTGGCCGGCATCGCCCTGGCCGCGGCCGTGCTGATACGGCACCGACGGCCCTGGCACGGCCTCACGCCCTGGGCGTTGTGCCTGGTGATCGGCTCGCTCGGGGTGATCGCGATCAGCACCCTGACCCGCCGCGCGGGCGCCACCAGCCCGGGCCACCTCCAGCTGCATCCCCTCGGCACGCTGCGGCAGTACCTCCACGACCCCGCCGACTTCCTGATCTACCTGGGCGGCAACGTGGCCATGTTCGTCCCCCTGGGCCTCTTCCTGTACCTGGCCGTGCGCCGCGGGATGCTGCTGTGCGCCGCCCTGGCCACGCTGGTCTCGGTGGGCGTGGAGATCCTGCAACTGCCCATCTACAGCCGCGCCACCGACATCGACGACGTCATCACCAACGGCTTCGGCGGGCTGGTGGGTGCGGCGCTCGGGGTGGTGGTGCTGTGGGCCGTGAACCAGGACCGGGTCACGGTTCCGGATGACGAGCGTCGTACCGAGCGAATCGCGGCTGGCTGAGCCCCAGCAGAACCACCATCACGATGCAGGCCAGGCCACCGGCGATCGCGGCGACGCTCTCGGTGGTGAGGTCGGCCGTCGAGCCGACCACCAGGTCCCCCAGGCGCGGGCCACCCGCGACCACCACCACGAACACCCCTTGCAGGCGTCCCCTCATGTGATCCGGGGTGGCTGTCTGCAGGATCGTGCTGCGGAACACCGCACTCACCGAGTCGGCCATGCCCGCCAGCACCAGCGCCCCGAAGGCGGGCCACAGCAGCCAGTGCGCACCCCCGTCCGGCGGAGGACTCGCGAACCCGACCACCACGCCGAACAGCACGATGCTCGAGCCCCACCCGATGATCGCGGCCAGCACCGCCAGCCCCTGACGCCGGATCCGGCTGACCGGGCCGGAGAACACCCCGGCCAGCACCGCACCGCAAGCGATCCCGGCGGCCAGGATGCCCGCCGTCTGCGCGCCCCCGCCGATCACGACCGCGCCCAGCGCCGGGAAGAGCACGCGGGGCATCGCGAAGATCATCGCGATCAGGTCGACGATGAAGGTCATCCGCACGTTCGGCCGGGTGCGCAGGTAGTTCAGGCCCTCCAGCACCGAGGCCAGGCCGGAGCGGCGCACCTCGCCCAGCGGGGGCATCGACGGCAGCGCGATCAGCGTGGTCAGGGCGATGCCGAGCAGCAGCACCTCGCTGAAGTAGGTGCCGCCGAATCCGAACCAGTGCACCCAGAACCCGGCCAGCAGCGGCCCCACCGTCATGCCGACGCTGTTCGCCAGGCTGGACAGGGCGTTCGCGGCGGGCAGCATCCCGGACGGCAGCAACCGCGGCAGGATCGCCATCCGGGCCGGTGAGTTCACCGCCCAGAAGCCGCTCTGCACCGCCACCAGGGCGTACAGGAGCCACACGTTGTCCAGCCCGGCCCAGGCCTGGAGCGCGAAGCACAGGGCCACGGAGAACAGGCCGCTGGAACTGGTGATGATGACGCGGCGCCGGTCGTGGGCGTCCACGATCGAACCGCCGTAGAGACCGAACGCGATCAGCGGGACCAGGGCCGCCAGACCGACCAGCCCCACCTTGAAGGTGGAACCGGTCAGGTCGAAGACCTGGAGACCGACCGCGACGGTGGTGAGCTGTGAGCCGATGGAGCTGAGGAACGTGCCGAGCCACATCCGCCGGTAGGGGCGGCTGTGGTGCAGCGGGGTCAGATCAGCCAGAAGTCCCGCTGCCACCTAGAACCCGAGTCGCTGCATCTGCTTCGGGTCGCGCTGCCAGTCCTTGGCAACCTTGACCCGCAGGTCCAGGTGGATGCGCGTGCCCAGCAGAGCCTCGATCTCCCGGCGGGCGTTCGTGCCGACCTCCCGCAGGCGGCTGCCGCCCCGGCCGATCACGATGGCCTTCTGGCTGTCGCGCTCCACGTAGAGCAGTACGTGCACGTCGAGCAGCGGCGCGCTCTCGGGACGGCCCTCGCGCTCGCTCACCTCGTCCACGACCACCGCGAGGCTGTGCGGGAGCTCGTCGCGCACACCCTCCAGCGCGGCCTCGCGCACCAGCTCGGCGATCATCACGTTCTCGGGCTCGTCGGTGAGCTCGTCGTCCGGGTACATCCGCGGGCCCTCGGGCAGGTGACTCATCAGCAGATCGGACACGGCGTCGACCTGGAACCCGTTGACGGCGGAGACCGGGATGATGTCGTCGGCCTCGTTCATCAGGTTCTGCACGTCGAGGAGGTGCGCGGCCAGCGTCTCCGGCTTCACCCGGTCGGACTTGGTCACGATCGCCACCACCGGGGTGCGGCGCAGTTCTTTGAGCTCGGCCGCGATGAACTTGTCGCCGGGGCCGATCTTCTCGTCGGCGGGCAGGCAGAACCCGACCACGTCGACCTCGAGCAGCGTCTCGCGCACCAGGTGGTTCAGCCGCTCACCGAGCAGCGTGCGGGGCTTGTGCAGCCCCGGGGTGTCGACGAGGACGAGCTGGGAGTCGGGCCGGTGCACGATGCCGCGAATGGTGTGCCGGGTGGTCTGCGGCCGGCTCGACGTGATCGCGATCTTCTCGCCGACCAGGGCGTTCGTCAGGGTCGACTTACCGGCGTTCGGCCGGCCGACCAGGCAGGCGAAGCCGGAACGGTGCTTGGTGTCAGTCACTTCTCTCCGATGGGTGCGGCCAGGGCACGTGCCCCGGCCTTCGTCAGGTGGTCGGCGACCAGTCCTGCGCTCGTCTCGCTGAGGTTCTCCTTCACGATCACCGGCGACGCCTCGACCAGCTCCTTGGCGGCGATCAGGCTCAGGCCGGTGGTGCGGCGCACCTCGCGGATCACCCGGACCGGGTTCGGGCCGGGCACCTGGAGCACCACGCGGTACTCTCCGGGCTCGCCGAACTTCGGGGCGACGGGTGCGGTGGCCGCCGGGTTGAGCACGCCGTAGATGCCGAACAGCAGCGGCGGCACCAGGAGCAGCGCGAGCAGCCACCACCCGCCCTGCACGGCCATCAGCACGACGGCGATCAGGAGCAGCAGGTTCGGGAGCAGGACGAGGAACTTGGTCCTGTTCATCGGGCGTCGTTCCCCTCTCCGTCGAATTCTTCGTCGCGGCTGACCAGAACGGTGGCCAGGCTGTGCCGCCGGCCCTCGAAGGTGTCGGCCGTGAGCAGCAGTCCCTGGACCGAGGTGGTGGAACCGGCGATCGGCACCCGGCCGAGGCCCTTGGACAGCAGGCCGCCCACGGTGTCGACCTCCTCGTCCTCGATCTCGGTGCCGAACAGGTCACCGAGCTCGTCCAGGTGCATGCGGGAACTGACCCGGCGGCGGCCGTCGGGCAGGCTCTCCACCTCGGCCTCGATCTGGTCGTACTCGTCGGCGATCTCCCCGACGATCTCCTCGAGGATGTCCTCGATCGTCACCAGACCCGCGGTGCCGCCGTACTCGTCCACCACGATCACCGCGTGACCGGCGTGCTGCATCTCGCGCAGCAACGCGTCCACCGGCTTGCTGTCGGGCACGAACACCGGGCGCCGCATGATCGACTCGACCCGCTGCACCGCCCCGGCCTCCGGCTGCTCGTGCATGCGCCGGGCCACGTCTTTCAGGTAGAGCACGCCCACCGGGTCGTCCAGGCCGCCGCCGACCACCGGCACCCGGGAGAAACCGGAGCGCAGGAACAGCGACATCGCGTCGTGCAGGTTGCGGTCGCGCTCGACGCTCACCACGTCGGTGCGCGGCACCATCACCTCGCGGGCCAGGGTGTCGCCCAGGTCGATGACCGAGTGGATCATCTTCTGCTCGCGCAGCTCGATCAGCTGGCTCTCCTGGGCGATGTCGACGAACTGCCGCAGCTCCGCCTCGGAGGCGAACGGCCCGTCGCGCAGACCGCTTCCGGGGGTCACGGCGTTGCCGATCAGCACCAGCAGACGGGTCAGCGGGGCCAGCACGGTGGTGAGGGCCAGCAGCGGCCGGGCCGCGATCAGCGCGACGTTGTCGGCGTACTGCCGGCCCAGGGTGCGCGGGCCCACGCCGACCGTGACGAACGACGCCACCGCCATGATCAGGCCCGCGACCAGACCCGAGGTCCAGTGCAGGCCCAGGGTCTTCACGGTGGCGAAGGTAACGGCGACGACCGCGCCCACCTCCGCGCTGACGCGCAGCAGGGTGGCGACGCTGAGCACCGGGGCGGGCTGGTCGGCGACCCGCACCACGGCATCGGCGCCGCGCCGGCCCTGGTGCTTGAGGTCTGCCGCCCGGGACCGGCCGATGCGTGACAGCGCCGACTCGGACGCCGCCGCCAGACCGGCGACGACGGTGAGCAGGAGTGCCAGGACGATCAGGCCGACCATGGGGTTACCTCAGACCTTGCCTCGGGTCGAGAGGAAGGTGAGCAGCAGCTTGCGCTGGAGCCCGAACATCTCCTTCTCCTCCTCGGGCTCGGCGTGGTCGTAGCCGAGCAGGTGCAGGATGCCGTGTGTGGTGAGGAGCAGCAGCTCCTCCTCGAACGAGTGGCCGGCCGCGCGGGCCTGCTTCTGCGCGACCTGCGGGCACAGCACGATGTCGCCGAGCAGACCGGGTTCCGGCTCCTCGTCGTCCTTGCCCGGGCGCAGCTCGTCCATCGGGAAGGAGAGCACGTCGGTCGGGCCCGGCTCGTCCATCCACTGGATGTGCAGCTGCTCGATCGAAGCCTCGTCGACCATCACGACGGACAGTTCGGCCTGCTGGTGCACGCGCATGGCGTCGAGCACGCTGCGGGCCAGGGCCGCCACTTCCGCCTCGTCGACGGCGACGCCGCTCTCGTTGTTGACCTCGATGCTCACCGGGTCATTGTCTCGCATCGGCGGGCATGGTCAGGCCAGGGGTGCCGCGCACCGAAAGTACGCGGCCCCCTCGGGCCAGTTCAGCGACCGGTTCGGTGGCTGCGTCGTTCCATGCGGTTCTGCGGGGCCATCCGGTCTTGTGGCTGCCGGGCGGGTCGCGGGTCGGCCGTGCCGACAGACTGGCCAACCGCCGTCTGCCGGTCGTTGTCCCACCGGCCGTAGGCCTCGACGATCTCGCCCACCAGCCGGTGCCGGACCACGTCGGTGCTGGTCAGCCGGGCGAAGTGGATGTCGTCCACACCGTCCAGGATGTCTTGCACCACGCGCAGGCCGGACTGTGTGCCGCTGGGCAGGTCGACCTGCGTGACGTCACCGGTGATCACGATCTTCGACTGGAAGCCGAGCCGGGTCAGAAACATCTTCATCTGTTCCGGCGAGGTGTTCTGCGCCTCGTCGAGAATGATGAAGGCGTCGTTCAGCGTGCGACCACGCATGTAGGCCAGCGGGGCCACCTCGATCGTGCCCGCCGCCATCAGCCGCGGGATCGAGTCGGGGTCGAGCATGTCGTGCAGCGCGTCGTACAGCGGGCGCAGGTACGGGTCGATCTTCTCGGTCAGCGAACCGGGCAGGAAGCCGAGCCGCTCCCCCGCCTCGACCGCCGGCCGGGTCAGGATGATCCGGTTGACCTGTTTGGCCTGGAGCGCCTGCACGGCCTTGGCCATCGCCAGGTAGGTCTTGCCGGTACCGGCCGGGCCGATGCCGAACACCACCGTGTGCTGGTCGATCGCGTCGACGTAGCGCTTCTGGTTGAGGGTCTTCGGGCGGATCGTGCGACCGCGGTTACTGAGGATGTTGAGCGTCAGTACGTCGGCCGGCCGCTCGGCCGTCTGCTGCCGGAGCATGCCGATCGAGCGCTCCACCGCGTCGGGTGTGAGCGCCTGGCCCGCGGCCACGACCGCCAGCAACTCGTCGATCAGGCGCTCCACCAGGGCGACCTCACCGAACGGGCCGGTCACCGTGATCTCGTTGCCCCGCACGTGGATGTCGGCGCGACCGAACGCGCGCTCCACCGCTCGCAGAACCTCGTCCCGGGCTCCCAGCAGGGCCACCATGCTGACCTCGGCCGGCACGACGATCCGGTGCACAGCCTCCGCACCGCTCTTCGCTTCCGTCATGAGCTGGGGTTACGCCCGCCTCTCCGGGTTCGGCGCGCTGCCTCTGGACGATGGCAGCCTTGAGGCACCGATCGTAACCTCCGCCCCCGTTCCGTGGCTCCCCGATTTTGTCCCTCTTAGCCCGGGAATCCCATCGGGTGCCCGGCGAGCACGTGGGCGTGCACGTGGAAGACGGTCTGCCCGGCCTCGGCGCCGGTGTTGAACATGAGCCGGAACTGGCCCCCGGCCTCGGCCTTCGCGAGTTCCCCGGCGACCGTGACCAGCTCGGTGAGCAGCGGCTCGTCCTTCGCCGCGAGGTGCACCACGTCGGGGTGGTGGTCGACCGGCACCACCAGGATGTGGGTCGGCGCGACCGGGTTGATGTCGCGGAACGCGACCACGCGGTCACCGCGGTACACCATGTCGGACGGCAGGTCGCCGGCGATGATCTTGCAGAACAGGCAGTCAGTCACGGGCCTGAGGCTACCGCTCAGGCCCAGCGGCCCGAGGTCGCGGCGAGGATCCCCAGGGCGATCGGTCCGGCCGAGGACGTCCGCAGTACTTCGGGCCCCAGGCGCACCGGTCGCGCTCCCGCGGCGGTCAGGGTGGCGAGCTCGCTCTCCCCGATACCGCCCTCCGGGCCGACGACCAGCAGCACCTCTCCCGCGTCGGGCAGCTTCACCCCGACCAGCGGATCGACCGCGTCCTCGTGGAGAACCAGGGCCAGGTCGGCCTCCGCCAGCCGGTGCGCGAGGGCGGTGGTGGTGCGCAGCGCCTCCGTGTGAGGGATTCGCGCCCGCCGCGACTGCTTGGCGGCCTCCCGGGCGATGGTGGCCCAGCGCCGGGTGTTCTTCTCGACCTTCGGGCCCTCCCAGCGCGAGACGCTGCGCTGGGCCTGCCAGGGCAGCACCAGGTCGATGCCCACCTCGGTCGCGGTCTCCACGGCCATCTCGTCGCGCCCGCCCTTGGCCAGGGCCTGGACCAGGCCGAAGCGCAGGGCCGGTTCGGGAATCAGCTCGAGCTCGTCGACCAGCAGGTCGAGGTGGCCCTGGCCGGCGGCCGTGACCGTGCACCGCGCGACCGCACCCGAGCCGTCGGCGATCTCGACCTGTTCACCGGCCCGGATCCGGCGCACCCCGGCGGCGTGCCGCCCCTCGTCCCCGTCGAGGACGAGGTCGGTGGACGGCGCGGCGCCGATCAGGGTTCCGGGTTCGGCGAAGAATCGGGGCAGGGTCACGAGTGGTTCCCGATCCCGCGCACCGGATGCTGAGCCGCGTCTTCAGGCATGGACGTCAGCGTCCCGCGAAACGGTCGCGGAGCTTGGAGAACACGCTGGTGTGCACCGGGGTCATCCGGCCGGAGGGCCGGTCCTCCCCGCGCAGCTTGGCGAACTCGCGCAGCAGGGCCTCCTGCTGCTCGTCCAGCTTGATCGGGGTGAGCACCGCCAGGTGCACGACCAGGTCGCCCCGGCCGCCGCCCCGCAGGTGGGTGACCCCGAGCCCGCGCATGGTGGTGGCCTCGCCGGACTGGGAACCCGAACGGATCTCGAAGCTCTCCTGACCGTCCAGGGTGTCCAGCTCGATCGTGGTGCCGAGGGCCGCGGCGGTCATCGGGACCTCCACCGTGCAGTGGATGTCGTCGCCGCGCCGGGTGAACACGGCGTGCTGGCGCTCGACGATCTCGACGTAGAGGTCGCCGGCCGGACCACCGCCCGGGCCGATCTCGGCCTGGCCGGAGAGCTGGATGCGGGTACCGGTCTCGACACCGGCGGGCACCTTGATGGTGAGGGTACGGCGCGAGCGCACGCGTCCCTCGCCGGAGCACTCCAGGCACGGGCTGGGGATGACGGTGCCGAAGCCCTGGCAGTTGACGCAGGCCTGCGTGGTCATCACCTGGCCGAGGAAGGACCGGGCCACCCGCTGGGTCTGGCCGCGGCCCTTGCAGATGTCGCAGATCTCCGGCTGGGTGCCCGGCTGGCAGCAGCTGCCGTTGCAGACCTGGCAGACCACGGCGGTGTCCAGCTGGAGCTCGCGCTGCCCACCGAAGGCCGCCTCGGAGAGGTCGATCTCGATCCGGATCAGAGCATCCTGGCCCCGGCGCTGACGCGGCAGCGGACCCCGCGAGGCGCCACCCCCGGCGCCGCCGCCGAAGAAGGTCTCGAAGATGTCGGTGAAGCCGAAGCCCGCGCCGAAACCGGCCGCCCCGTTGGGGTCACCGCCGGTGTCGTAGGCCTGCCGCTTGTCCGGGCTGGAGAGAACCTCGTAGGCGCGGCCGACCTCCTTGAACCGCTCGGAGGCCTCCTCGCTCGGATTGACGTCCGGGTGCAGCTGACGGGCCAGCTTCCGGTACGCCTTCTTGATCTCCTCGGGGCTGGCCGTCCGGGAAACCCCGAGCACCTCGTAGTAATCGCTCACGGCGGTGATGTTCTCTCCAGATCGGTGCAATGAAAGAGGGAAAGGCGGTGCCGCATAGTACGTGGCCGGGCTGATAATCCCGGCCCCTGGTTCAGGGTCCGGGCCCGGTCCTGATCACGATGCCAGGATCCGGGACACGTACCGCGCCACGGCACGCACCGCGGCCATGGTGTTCGGGTAGTCCATGCGGGTCGGGCCGAGCACGCCCAGGCGCGCGACGACCTCTCCCTGCGAGGCGTAACCACTGGACACCACCGAAGCTTCCTGAAGACCGATGTGTGCGGTCTCGCGGCCGATCAGCACGCCGACGCCACCGGCACCGTCGCCCATCTCGGTGAGCAGCTTCAGCAGCACCACGTGCTCCTCGATGGCCTCGAGCACGGGGCCGATGTGCTGGACGAAGTCCGGCCCGGAACGGGCCAGGTTGGCCGTACCGGCCAGCACGATGCGTTCCTCGCGCTCGATGTCGAGCGAGTCCTCGAGCGCGACGATCACCGCGCGCACCAGTGTGCGGTCGTCCGGCCCGAACTGCTCGGGCAGATCGGCCACCACGGCACTGACGTCGGCGAGACGGCGCCCGGCGACGGCCAGGTTGAGGCGGGTGCGCAGACCGGCCAGCGTCTGCTCGGAGATCTCGCCCACCACCGGCACGATGCGCTGCTCGACGCGACCGGTGTTGGTGATCAGGATGACCAGCAGCCGGGTTCCCTCGAGCGCGACCAGTTCCACGTGCCGCACCGTGGAACGGCTCAGCGACGGGTACTGCACGACCGCGACCTGCCGGGTCAGCTGGGCGAGCAGGCGCACCGTCCGGCCGACCACGTCGTCCAGGTCGACCGCGCCGTCGAGCAGCGTCTGGATGGCCCGCTTCTCGGCCGTGGAGAGCGGCTTCACACCGCTCAGCCGGTCGACGAACATCCGGTAGCCCTTGTCCGTGGGCACCCGGCCGGCGCTGGTGTGGGGCTGCGCGATGTAGCCCTCGTCCTCGAGCGCGGCCATGTCGTTACGGATGGTCGCCGGGGAGACCCCCAGGGAATGGCGCTCGACCAGCGCGCGCGACCCCACCGGCTCCCGCGTCTCGACGTAGTCCTCGACGATGGCGCGCAGCACAGCGAGCTTGCGTTCCTCGCTCATGCCACCCACCTCTCAGTCATTCGGCTCACCCTGGCACTCACACCGCGGGAGTGCCAGTTTACGACCCTGACGGCACCCCTGTGTGTCCACGGCGGGTCGGCTAGGTCTCCCGGCGCCTCCTGGCTACGGTCCCGCCATGGTTCCCAGTCTGCCCAGGATGCCCGGTTCTGCGCGCGGTCCCCAGGCCACGAGTGCATCTCCCGGTGTTCGTCCAGCTGTTCGTCCCGGTGATCGTTACGGGGCGGACGCGATCTCCGCCTCCCGCAAGAAACCACAGTTGCGGGAGCAGACGGCCGACCTCGGGCTGGTCGTCGAGGACGTCGAGACCGGCTGGGTGGGCGCCGTCGTGCGCACCGAGAAGAGCGGCGGCATGTACGTGGTGGTGCTGGAGGACCGCAAGGGCCGCACCCGCTCGTTCCCCCTCGGCCCGGGCTTCTGGGTGGACGGGGTGGCCGTGAAACTCGTCCCGCCCGGGACCGCGGCGCCCGCGCCGAAGCCGGTGAACCTGCGCAGCGCGTCGGGGTCGGTCGCGGTCCGCGACCACCGGGCCCGGGTGGCGCGGGCCTCGCGCATCCTGGTCGAGGGTAAGCACGACGCCGAGCTGGTCGAGAAGATCTGGGGCCATGACCTGCGGGTCGAGGGGGTCGTGGTGGTGCCGTTGCACGGTGTCGACGACCTCGCCGACGCGGTCGCGGACTTCGGCCCGGGGCCCGGCCGGCGGCTCGGGATCCTGGTCGACCACCTGGTGGCGGGCAGCAAGGAGTGGCACGAGGCGGCCGCGGCGGCCCGGGTCTGGGGAGCCCGCGAGAACGTGCTCGTGGTCGGGCACCCGTACGTGGACGTCTGGCAGGCCGTGCGCCCGCACAAGCTCGGCATCGACGCCTGGCCGGTGATCCCCCGGGGTCTGCCGTGGAAGGAGGGCGTGCTGGAGGCGCTGGGCTGGCCGCACCACGAGCAGGCCGACGTCGCGGAGGGCTGGCAGCGCATCCTGGCCTCCGTGACCACCTACGCCGATCTGGAACCGGCCCTGCTCGGCCGGGTCGAGGAACTCATCGATTTCGTCACGGGTGACGGCGAGGATCGCTGAGCACGACTGGCGCGTTCTACCGTGTGAGGAGAGGGGGCCTGCCATGACCCAGCCAGAACGGACCCAGCCGGAACACCAGCCTGCGGAAATCGGCCGGAACCAGAACGTGAGCACGAACCAGGAGCCCGGCCAGGATCAGAGCCAGGACGACGGCCGGGCTCGTACGCAGACGGGTCCGGTCTACGGCACGCCGGGGCCGGACGGCGTCGTACCGGCACCGCCCCCTCCGCCGCCCGGGTACGGTGCGCCGGGTTACGGTCTGCCGACCGAGTACACGCCGATCATCCCGGGTCAGCCGCTCGACACCGGGCCGCAGAACCAGGGTGAACCGGCCCAGTTCAGCGGGTTCGGCCGGTTCGGGCAGGCAACGGCGAGCCCGGCCGGACAGGCGGGTCAGGCCGGGCGAACGGGTCAGGCCGGGCAAATGGGTCAGGCAGCCCGGACAGGCCCGGCAGCACAGGCGGGTCAGGCAGCACAGGCGGGTCAGGCGCGACACCAGGATCAGACCGAGGGCTCAGGATCGAGCCAGTCAGGACAGATGGGCCGGATGGGCCAGGACCACACGGGACAGCAGTCAGGCAACCCGGGCGATGAACAGCCCCCGGCACCTGAGTACGGGCAGCAGGAACAGCCGAACGGGCCGTCGTGGCGCCAGGGGCCGCAGTACGGGCAGGGAACCTACGGCCAGTCAGGCCAGTACGGGCAGCCCGGTCAATATGGCCAGCCCAGTCAGTACAGCCAACCCGGTCAGTACGGTCGGGCAGGCCAGGCCGACCAGACGGGCGCCTCCGAGCAGCCGCCGCAGTACGGCCAACCC